>NZ_JACHNO010000003.1:0-829108 GCF_014199025.1 Xanthomonas sp. CFBP 8152 | reverse complement strand
GCGCCCACATCAAGCGCTGAAGATGATGACCCCGGACGCAGCCTACACCGCTACATTAACCGCATGACCTGAGCGGAAACCGGTGGGTCATTACACCTCTTCGTATTGGGTCGAGAAAACCGCCATTAAATCTTACGATCGCGGCCGCTCGCGATATCTCTTTTCAAATTGAGACCTTAGCTCCCCAACACCCGCACCAACGCACTTTTCGTCCTTGCAAGGCCTAATCAGAGGCAAACCACTGGAGAATGCCCATTCCAAGGGGTCTCCATCATAAGGAGGCAGCAAAATTGTCAGATTGCAGGACCCATCAGACTTGAGCTTGACTTGAATTCGATCCCAAGAACCGTTTTCCCACGGCACCCCTTGTTCAAATTCAAGCAACTCCAGCGTATCCGAAAGCCCACTTTTGCATCCGTTGGGTTCAAGAACAATCACTTTAGATGCAGGCTTGGGCCTTCCTCGCATAGACCAGACCTTGTCATGAACGGAGTCGTTAGCCAACTTTCGGTTTATTTCGTAAGCCCCTTCGGCAATACACCATGCCGACAAACGAATCTCGCACCGTGAGGGAGGCGCAGCTGGCGCCTGGATTATAGGTGAAGCGGTTGTAACACCGCTTCCAAGAAGTCCAACCATGCTTGCGATAAGTGACAATTTGTTCACTAACAACCTCCGTTCGCCGCGCTTACGCCTTTATCGCAAGAGTTTACATTGGTCTTGGCATTGATGATCTCTCCGAGACTCTGAGAATTTGCCGGCTGGCCAGATAGATCCTTCATCACATTAGCGGGACCTGCGACATCGGCCGGAAGCGTATTTCCGTTAGCGTCAACCCCGCCCGCATATTGATCGCCTGCACCGCCAGAATGGCCACCAAGTTCGTGCGACATTGTTAAAGTTGTTGCCGCATCTACTCCACCTGCACCAACCGTTACTTTATTTCCGCCGATAGCGTTAGTTTGGGAGCGCCCGCTTTTAGTGACGTTAGCCGTATCAGCTACGACATTGACGACGTTGACGCCTTTGCCCCCCTTTGTTTGATAGACACCTTGCGCAGTCATTGTAACCTTCACACCATTTACAGTGACGGTTCCAGAGAAATCTTGAGCAATCTGTGCATTGACGGAGGCAGCCGTGAAATTGGATGTTGGCACACCAGTCATCGTCCATGGAACTGTAAAGGTCACTCGATCGGGCGCTGACCAGAAAAGTCTACCGTCTCGCCCATCCGGGTCAGTGAACCGATACGGATTGTTGTTCGCATACCAGTAGCGATTGAAGTTAGCCGCCAACACCGAGTCAGCCGCCACCGGATCCACGCTCAGGAACCGCCCCAAGTCTTGGTCGTAGTAGCGCTGCTGCATATAGGTCAGTCCGGTCGCCCCGTCCATGGCATGACCGGTGTAGCCGATGCCATCGACCGTCTTGCCGATGGGGCTGCCGTAGGGCTGGTAGTCGGTCCGCTCTACAACCTGCCCGGACGTGTCGGTCACTGCGATCGGGCTGCCCAGCGCATCGGTGTGCTGGAACTTGATGGCCCCTGCGTTGCGCGTGGCGAGCAGACTGCCGTTGAGGTAGACGTATTCGGTGTTGCCCTTGCCGCGCACCTCAGCGTAAAGCAGCTGCCCCGCCTGGCTATACGCTTGTATGTTCAAGGTAGATAAGCCCCCAGACAACACCCGACGTCCATAAGCGTCGTAGCGATAGGCCTCTTTCCCTGTCACGTCTCTCAGACGATTTCCATAGTCGAACGCGTAGGCTTGGCCGTTCTTGTTCTTCAAGTTGCCCTGAACGTCGTAGCTCAGGCCGATTGTCGTGGACCCTTCATTGCTCAGGATGTTGGTGAGGCGGTTCTTAGAGTCATACCAGTAGTTGTTCTCACGCACACCTGGGAGCTTGGCGGTGAGGATGTTGTCCAAAACATCGTAGGTGTAGTTGTTCCAGTTGCTTCCACCAAACCGCTCAGACCCTGCTTCCATCAGGCGATCCAGCCCGTCATAACCCATGTAGCGGTTGAAGCCTGCGCCTCTTTGCTGGTCGAAAATCGCGCTGACGTTCCCGTTGGCGTCGTATTGATACTCGAACGACGCAACGTTGTTGTCCCGCACTTGCTGGGGCATCTGACGCCCGTTGAGCACGAGCGAGTGATTCACACCGTTGCCATAATTAAACTGGCTGGCCGCACCATTTGGGTAGTAGGCAATTCCAGTGGCGTAGTTGTTTCCAGCCTGGTCCCGCACGGCCGTTGGCTGACCCAGCGCATTCGGCGAATAGGTCACTGTTGTGCCGGTGGGATACCTTTGGCTCGCCAAGGCTCCGTTGGCGTCGTAATCATAGCCAAATGACCAACTGACGCCTGGCTGCTCAACCACCTCAGACAGCAACTTCCGTCGCTTGGTGTAGTTGTAGGCGTTGACGACTGTCGTATTGCCCGATTCGTTGACCGTGCTTACGCGAGAAGGAAGGCCATCTGGCGTGTAGTCCCAGTTCTGATCGCCGTTGCGATCCGGGAACTGCAGGGTCTTGAGGCGATTACGACTATCGTAGGTGCGCAATACCTGTCGGCCACTGGCAGCAGCCGCATCCAGATCGCAACTGGTCGTGCTGGGGAGGTCAAGGCCAGTGGCCGACCAAGCCAAGTTGCCAGCTGCGTCGTAGGCCATGACCGTGGCGCCGCTTTCAGGCTCGATCACTTTGCACAGCTGCTGATTCGCATCGTAGACGTAGCTACGCGCCGCCAGGCCCACACCGTGCTCAACCGGTGGCGGGGCAACCACCTGCACAACGTGATTGCTCGACTCGTTGCCCAGATCCCCTGCTCCGTCACGCATCCGCCAACGCAGGTTGTAGCCGCCCGCACCCAAAGGTGCCCGGAGGCTGAAATTGAAATCCACGCTGCCACCCGGCGGAACGTCCGACGGCAGGCCGATTTCGCCTGGAGACCACCCGCGTGTATCACCAACCAACACTGCCCGATAGCCCTGCCCTTGGCGCCAAGTGACGTTGCCCGTATTGGTGAAGCGAACCGAACCGTTATAAGAACGGCCCGTCGAGAGCTGTGCAGGCATGTTCTGGGAGGCAAACGCAGCACCACGCTGAAGCGCTGGAACTGCTAGGGCCCCTGACCCATCAATGAGGTTGTTCCCTCCACCAACCGGTGACAGACCGTGAATGTAAAACGGCTTTCCGCCGTAACTGCGGATTAGCTCGTCGGTAATTGGGATAGAAAAACGATAATTGCTTCCCGAGGCAGCACATGCTCCGGCAATGCCACCATCGCTGGGAAGGTTCGCCCCTGCACTTGCTACCATCGTCCCGCTGCCGGCGGCTCCGCCCGCATACATGTGAACCTCGATGGATTGGCTCAATCTGGTCGAGCACGCCCATCCAACGATCGCTCTGTTGTTGTCAATGCCATCGATTCTTCCTTTGACGACCGATGCCGGCACCGCCACTGCCCCGGAACCCGCGATGACATTGTTTGCGCCACCGATGGGTGAAAGGCCATGGATGTAGATGGACCTTCCGCCGTGGCTTCGAATCAGATCCTCGGTTACGGGAATGGAGAAACGGTAATTGCTTCCCGACGCCGAACAGGCACCAGCAATGCCTCCGTCACTGGGGAGGTTGGCTCTGCCGATCGCAGCAAGACTGCCGGTTCCATAGGCGCCGCCCGTATACATGTGGATATCAACCGACCGGGCCAAGCCGGTCGAACACGCCCAGCCGACGATGGCGTTGTCATTCTGGATTCCGTCGATGTTGCCTTTGATAATCGATGCAGGCACAGCGACTGAACCTGACCCAGAGATGGTGTCGTTCCCTGCTCCCACTGGAGATATGCCGTGGATGTGGATCGACTTCCCGCCGTTCTGGATGATGAAGTTCTCATCGATGGGGAACGAAAACCGATAGTTGCTGCCAGAAGCGCTACAGGCATTTGCGATACCAGCATCACTTGGCAAGGTAGCTGCGGTGGCTCCAGCGAAGGTTCCCGAACCAGCAGAGCCGCCCAGATACATATGCACATCGATCGAGCGGTTCAAATACGTTGAACAGGCCCAGCCAGATATTGCGTTGTAAGTAACGCTTTCGATGCTGCCTTTGATCAGCGAGGGAAGCACCTGAATAGATGAAGCTCCAAACGCTCCGAACCACTCTTTTCCCTCCTGCACCATTCGCCAAGCAAATGAATATTGGCCTGGCGTAAGTGGCGCGGTGACATTGAAATTGAAGGTTACGTTACTTCCAATCGAGACAGCACCTGGCAGTTCTACCCTTGAAATACCCCAAGGGCTGCCAGGAACAGAGCTGCCGCCATATCCGAGCTTGTGTCCGATGCTTGAACCCCACACCTGGTTTCCCATGTTCTGGTAGGTCGCGCTGACCGCATACGTCTGCCCAACAACCATCTGAGATGGCACGTTATAGCCCACCCAGCGGGCCTCGTTGTCTGGAACGTCCGGACAAATGTTCCCCCTACCCGCAGGACTGCCGTCTGGACATTGGCGAGCTGCGTGCGCAAATCCGGACAACACGAGGAGTAGAAGGAAAACGAGGCAGCTTCCAAAGGTCCGAAGAGCCCTGAAATTGCCAGTGGAGCCAAGAGTGCCGATCTTCACCATTTGGCCAATTGCGTCCGTGCACTGCTTCATTGCGCGCCTCGTTCAATCTTGATCGCCTTGCCGAAAACATCGCGAGCAATGTTGGTTCGGGCAGACTCTGGCAGCATTACCCAAACAGGTGCGTCATAGACCGGTTGATCGAAGACTTGGTAACCCGTCCGCGTCTGGGCGCCACGGGGATTGGTGACCAGGGTCTGAGCGCCAGGCAGATACTGCGTGATCGTGGTCAGCAGTCCCTGCTCACTGTCCTGGGATACGGCCGTGGGTCGACCCACTACGTCGAACTCTGTCCAGACTCCGGTGTTGGCGGTCTCGTTGCCACTCGGATAGGAAGCAAATACAGCCCGTCCTTCGTGGTCGTAGACAAAGCGCTTGACCCGAAGCGTTCCCGCGACGTTTGCCGCATCGTATTCCCGCGTCAGTAGCGGCTGCCATAGCGCATCGAAGTAGGTAACTTTCTGTGCGTTTCCAGTGGTCACGGTCTGGCGCCAATGGCCGGCACCGATGCCGTATTCGTCGCCACCCACTCGCTCGAACGCCTGTGCAGTCGAGTTCCAAGCGGTGCTGTCGCCCGATGGGTAATTCGTGGCGTTCAACCGCCCCATCCCGTCGTAGCCATACGTCGTGGCGAAGCCATTTTCGTCGTTGGTCTGACGGATCCAACCGTTGTCGTCCACAGAGGCGGACTTGGCCGTGCCGTCTGGATTTGCAACGGTTTGAGGGATGCCGCGCTTCCAACCAGACAAGGTCGTTGCGTTTCCTAAGCCATCCTTGACTTGGGCCAGGGTTCCATCGGGATTGTAGGTGTAGGTTGCAACCAGCTTCCCATTGCGCCGTTCCGTCTGGGGCAACGCATTGCTGCCATAGTCAACCTGAGAGGTGGCGATGCCCGTGTTGATGTTGCGAGCAATGGCGGTTTGTCCCAAGACCCAAGCGCCGCGTTCGTCGTAATACGTGGTTTCGTCGGTTCGGCTGTGCCAGGGACTGAAACGTTCAATGCGGGTTGGCCTTGCGAACTCGTCGAAACACGGCTGGCCGCTGCAATCGGCTACGCGCCAAACGAACTGGTCGCCCTTGTCGATCGTGATTACCTGACGCACGGGCCGCTGCCTAGCCGCCACCGTATTGTCGCCATAGTTCCCGCCTGGATACATTGTCCGTGCCGCATAAGGGGCCGCATCAAATGCGCCGTAATCGGTCATCCGCGTCCGCACGGCTGTAGAACCATTCCACCCGAAGTCCTGCTGGAGTAATAAGCCTTCGTTGGACCAGTAACGATTTCCAAATCGATAGCGCGTGCTCTGCCCCGCAGGATCTTTAACTGTGATGTCTCGAGTGATGGGGGAGCCGGCGTTGCACTCGACGTATTTGGCAGGGTCGCTGGGGCTAGGGTTGGGGCTTGGCTGCCAGCAGTTGTTTGGTGTGCCGTAGTCATACGTCCAGGTGAGGCCTTGCGACGGCAACCCGGGGCCGGTGATGCGTCGGCTGGTCACTGCCATGACATAGAACTGGTAGGGGATGTCCGAGTATGCCTCTTCTCTCCTGCAAACCCTGGGCACCCACGACCGTCCCATCAGCATGGAATTGATCGTGTAATCGCTGCGAGCACCGGTGGGAGCAGTGATGCTGCCTACTCTAATGCCACCCGACCAAGGACGTATGTTGTCGCAGCCAGGCGGCTGGCCGTAAGTTACGCGTGCAAGAGACAAGTCGACCAGATCAAAGGTCCAGCTGCTGCCGTCAGGCAGCGTCACTGTGTCCAGGGTGTCGCTGTAGCCGTAAGACCAGGTTCGCCCCCCTGTGGTCACGGAGGTGATGGTGTTGCCATTCCCTCCGGCATACGACAGGTCAATGCGACGTCCATCGCTAGCAACAATGCTTAGAAGCTGCCACGGAGCACCGGGATTCCAGTTGTAAACCACTGTATTGCCGAAGCGATCCGTCACTCGCGTGGGATAGATCAAGACCTCCTTGCGAACCAGGATGTAGTTGTTAGCGACCATCGGAACGATTCCACCGACGCTTGCGGTGGTCATCGACGCCCCGCCGGCAGACGCCATGCCAACAGAGCTGGCCTGCGGAACAGGCGAAGACTTGCTCAAGGCTGGATACGTGCGCGAAACCATGTGGTTGAACGCATACACGCTGCCCTGTGTATCGACCAGTTCAAACCCTTCGCCACGAGCACCCGACTCACTGGCGCCATCGAGCGACGCCAGGCAGCGGACAGCAGAACCATCCTTCAAGACGATGGGATAGGTTCTGCCATCGTTCGGCCGCAGAGCCTGAGCTGAGGTCTGCAAAAGCTCTTGGTCTCCGCTCCCTGGCCGATAAAGAAAACTTCCCCTCCAAAATTCTGAAGGATCAAAGTAGCCACCTTGATTTTCAAAGGCAGGGGGAACCTCATAACGGCTACAGCGGCTGTAAGCCGTGTCCCTCGTCCCGTTGACCACCCAGCCGTCGGGAGCAATGTTGCCACCGGGAAAACCGAAGACGCCGTGCATGTAAGGGATGTCGAGATCCCAGAATTTGAAGTGCCCCTTTGTAGGGCTCCCTACGGAGAACCGACGGCCTATCCGGACTTGGAGAGCGTTGTTGCCCTTCAAATCGACGTCGGTCTGAGTGATTTCCATCGACCCGGTGTAGAGGTTGATGTTGTCTCCGAAAAGCTTGTCTCCCGGACTTGTAACCACCGCTCCGGATTGAATCAGCTTGCCATAGTCGTCGTAGACATCCTCGGCAGCGCCTAATGCAGGGGACAACCCTGCCAAAGCAGCCAATGCCAATCCAAACGCGCGCATCTGGCGCGGCCTTGTGCCCGATTCCATAGCAGTTTTCCAAGTTGATGGCTGACCGAGGTCCGGGTAGACCTCCTCGCTCCCACGAACTTACGCTCATGCAAAGGCGAGGCATGACAACGCATGCCCAGCCAAGCTATTGGCAGGTGTTCGTGTTCAAAGAATCCGGAGGGTGCGCGAAGCGCGACCGCGAGGTCATTCCCCAATACCCCCAGGGGACTAAGGTTGCGCGGCGCCAATTCGATGTCAACTACCCGCCATTGCCTGTCTCCTGGCGCAGGAGCCGGGAGGTGGAAAGAAAAGTTCTTGACGTTATGAGGAATGGCTCACGAAAGACGGCGCTAAGGGCAATCCCCCTACCCCGGATTCAGAAAATTCTGACGCTGTTTTCAGCGGTTATCTGACACGGCATGGCGATGCTTGTAGACGCGCTGACGACACAGCGAACCCGCAGCTCCTCCGGTTGCGCAGCTAGGCCTGCGAATTCCTGTTAAGACCGTTCGATAACACCATCATGGCGACAGGGACGCGGAGCGGCGTAACACCACCACTCGCCAGCTGGGCTGCCATCGGCTGCATGCATTGTTCCTCCGGTCGCTAGCTTCAACCAGGGCATCTGGGTGCGGGCAGAAGAAGTCGCCGAGTGTTACCGCGATATCGCCATCGTCCAGATCTATGGCGGAGTCGTCTACAGCGACACCACCAACGATTACTTCCTAACAAGCCACGGCATCCGCACTCCAGATTTCTTCTGGAAGACCATCATCACGGCCAATCCAAGCGGAGGGTCGCGGGCCATCAGCTGGCTGATTCCCAACAGCGCCACGCTCGGATCGCTGGACAGCTACATTGTCAGCATCAACGAGCTAGAAGACACCTTTGGCGCCAGCACGATTGGCATCTCAGCACCTGCCAACGTCAAGGCGATGTTGCCAGCTACTACTTGGCCGCAGCCGAGTGGCTGTGACCTGAGCTAACAAGACGCCAGCGCAGCTCGGCTCCCTTAGCCCTGGTTGACTGGGGCTTTCCATCTTTGCGTTGAAATGTTTGGACAGCTGGACTCCGTTGGAAGGAATACCTTTTAACGGTGGAAGTTCATTCCTACATGGCTTTCGCCGGCAGCAGAAGGCTGGAGGCATAAGCCAGATGAGCCTGCTTGGTCCGCGCTGGTGAGTCAGGTCGCCCTCGCCCGCCGCACGCTCATGACGACCCGAAATCGGTTCTTATGGTGGTTCGTCGTCAGGCTGCTTTTGTCCCGACGCGCAAGCCGGAAGGCGGCTCGTCTCTATCCGGCCGAAGCCCGAGTGGCCCAGGCGCGAGACAAGGGTTTCGCGTGGTGGCAGTGGTGGGCCATGACCGTGCTGGGCGCGCTTGGGGCCTTCGCCGTGCTGAGTGGGCCGCCCATGTTTTTGTTCGTTGTCTATGCACAGCTGACACAGATAGGGGCTTAGAGAAATACAAACCCGGGTCATCTCGACTATCCATGGCAACAATCCACTGGATTGTCGGCAGCGGCCACAGACTCCTGCTAAAGATCCGATCTAATCTTGACGATTCTTCAGAGAGAGGTATAAACAGCCTTTAACCAAGACCTAAGCCATGGACATTGAATCATTTTGGAACCAATCATTTCTGTCGGCCCTGACACGATTGCCAGCCGATCAAGCAATGGACGAAGCAACCAAGGCGACTGAACTGTGCATTGCCTATTGGCAAAGCAAGTCTGACGAGACAACCATCGACGGAAAAGGCCTCTGGCAACACCAACCGGTGGGAGGAGTGCCAGAGGCGATCGCGACCTTACAAATCTCACGGCAAGGCAACGTCAGATTCTTGGTGTCTTCTTCTTCTGAGGCGCAGAAACCACAAGGCGCGTGACAGCGCCCCTGAAGATAATTTTTTTATTCTCCGCAGCCATCCAGCCAGCGGCAGCAGTCAAGCTTTGGCTAGAGTAAAGAGTAAGTTCTTGCCCAGTTCTTTTTACAGCAAAGCGGCTCCTCAGGGGGACCGTATTGTTGCCCTCAAATGACGCAAACTCAATCACCTCAAGACCCGTTTCCTGACTGAAGAATCGCACACTTATAACCTCAAAGATCTGTGGTGCAAACTCAGAGAGCTTCTTCTTGGTTATACGATTTTTAACTGCTGAAAAGTTCGAAAGTATTCTTTCGTAGTCGTCATGCCCCTCCATGATTCTGGCAGAGCCCTGAGCGATCAAAAGCAATACTGGAGGCGTCTCGGGAAGACCGGTGCCACTGACCTGAAAAACATATGCTTCGGAACTATCCATTTCTGAAATTTCACACTCCTGCGCACCTTGCGCCATTGGTTATCGATCACGAAAGCACCCTTACATTCAGCGCTCGCTCAAAACCAAGCTTCTCTACCAATCTCGTAATTTATTGCACTCAGCCCGGGTGAAATCGACCGAAACCCTTGCAACTTTTCCCTCACCGTGAATTCCCGACTATAGGTTGAATGATGCTCGTCATCGAGCTCATGCCCGACGATCTGCGCACGTAGTTCGGATACCACTCCAGCCCCCTGGAGTTCCTGAATAAAGGTCTTCCTGAGCGAATGGAAACCTCTCTTCGCCGGTTCCCAATCCCTCCCCACCTCTGCCAGGTGCCGGCTAAACGCTTTGGTGATCCAGTTGCCCTGCCCATTCACGGCGGTGGCCTTGGCAGCCGGGAACAGCCTCGTTTCGCCGACCTTGCGCTTCCCATCGACCCACTTCAGAAAACCCATCTTGATTAGCTCTGGATGGAGCGGGACCGTGCGAAGGCTCACTTCAGTCTTCACCTTCTGGTGCTCGCCTTCGTCGGAGATGCGGATGCATGGGATGCCGTCCTCTTCGAACACGTCCTTGACAAGAAGCTGGCCGACCTCAGAGGCCCGGGCACCGGTATAAAGTCCAACGAGCGAGGCCCAGCGGGCCGATTCCGACAGCTTGGCCAGCGCTTCGGGCGCGAACAGCGCCTGGATCTGTGCACGGTCGTATGCCTTGAAGCCCAGCTTCTTACGGGCGCGCTTTTCTCGCTGTGAGTAGCTCACATGGCCGGACGCAGGGTTATCGCCCTTCGGGTAATGGCCCGACGCCATGGCCCATTCGAAAAAGCCTCCTCGCCCGCCGATATAGCTCTGCTTGTTGGTGAGCGTGGGCGTAGATGCTCCTTTCTCGCGCATGTCCTGATACCAGCGAGCCAGGTCCGAGCGCGTAATGGCATGGACCTTGGCCTTCTCGCCGAGGAAGCTCACCAGAGCCTCAATGGCGGTCTTCTTGATCGTGTAGGTCTTGGGCAGCGTCGAGCCCTTGAGTGTCGCCAGAAAGGCGTCACGGGCTTTGCCCAGCGTCATCGTCTCGATGGCCGGCGCAGATGACTGCCTATTTGGGCCAGCACGCGTTGAGCCAAACATGGTTGGCAAGGCAACCGGGTGGGCCCGAGCCTGCAAGGCAGCGCCGGCCATCGCTTCAAGCTCCATCAGCTGCCTATAGAGCTTTAGGTCTTTGGGGCTGTCGATCTGCCACTGCTCCGTCACCGTCCCATCCGGCTGGCGGGTGCGGTTGAGCGTCAGGTCCTGAAGATTTTCTGCGCTCGTCAGACGCGCAATGAGCAGATCCGCGTCCGACTTGCTGAGCTTGGTCACGCGTTGATCCTTCAACTGTGCGAAGAGCCGAGCATAGCCCGCGCCCAGCACGACCGCACGCACGTGAGCCTGCGGCAAGTCCTTCGTTTGCAAGGTGCGTTTGATAAGCCGGCAGCCCATCACGGTTTGCAAATCGATGGGCACACGTTGGACGAACGACCAGCGGCCGGTGGCAGACCGGCTCAAATGATGAGGGATACGCATGCGAGTTTTTCCTCTGCATGCTTCCTGCCTCCAATCAACCCGCCTAAAAAATTAATGATTAGAATCAATAATTTAGACGTGACTGGCGGAGAGAGTGGGATTCGAACCCACGGAAGGTTTGACCCTTCGCCGGTTTTCAAGACCGGTGCCTTAAACCGCTCGGCCATCTCTCCGATGCTGCTTTGCGTGACCGCCGAAGGCGTCGGGTGATCACGCTTGCGCCACGCGCGATGCGCGTGACTCATGTCGAAGGACGCCGCATTGCGCGCTGCCATCGACCCGGGATTGCTCCCGGGCGCGCATTCTCGCATGCCCGGACGCGCTTTGCTAAGCGCTGCGTGTTGTTGAACTACACAGCTCTGCCAAGCGGTTCCGCTTGCCGGGTTACGCAGCGTTCTCGATTACGCAGCGCTGCCAGGCGACAGCGCTGATGTGCCGACGTCGACGACCAGGCGCAGCACTTGGCCGGCTTCGGCCACGACCAGAGGCACAGCCTCAGCCGGCTTCAGCCACGGCCAGACGCGGTGCGGTCGCGGCCGCAAGCTTGAGCTTCTCGGCCAGCTCGGCGCAATTGCCGCCGCAATCCAGACGCGAGCGCTCGATTTCCTGCGGCAGGTGTTCGGCCAGGAAGTCGATGAACACGCGCACCGCCGGCAACAGGCCGCGACGCGAGGCGAACACGGCATGGCAGATGCCCTGCGGCAGCGACCAGTGCGGCAGCACCACTTCCAGCTCGCCGCTGCGCACTGCCTGGGCGCACACGGTTTCCGGCAGCATGGTGATGCCGAAGCCATCGCGCGCCATCGACTGCAGCAGCGGAAAATCGAAACCGGCCAGACGCGGCTGCAGGTCCACGCGGCGCATCTCGCCGTTGGGGCCGTGCAGTTCCCAGCGCTGATGCGCTTCGTCCTCGCTGGTGCTCATGGTGGTGTGGTTGGCCAGCTCGCTCGGGTCCTTGGGGCGGCCGGCGCGGTCCAGATACTTGGGGCTGGCCACCAGCAACTCCTGCACTTGGCCGAAGCTGCGCATCACCAGGCTGCCGTCGTCGTCCAGGCGCGAGCGCACACGCAGCGCGATGTCGTAGCCCTCGTTGATGACGTCGACGCGGCGATTGCTGATGTTGAGTTGCAGCCGCACCTTGGGATACTTGGCCAGAAACTCCGGCAACAGCTTGGGCAACTGGATCTGCGCCAGCGAGACCGGAACGCTCACGCGCACAAGGCCACGCGGCTCGGCACTGAGACGATCCACCACTTCGCGCGCGGCCTGGGCTTCGGCCAGCATGGTCTGCGCGTGCCGATGCACGCTGGTGCCGACGTCGGTGACCGCAAAGCGGCGCGTGGAGCGCTGCAACAGGCGCACGCCCAGGTCGGTTTCGAGCTGGCTGATACGGCGGCTCAAGCGCGATTTGGGGATCCCAAGCGCACGCTCGGCCGCGGCAAAGCCGCCGTGGTCCACCACCATCGCGAAGTAGTACAGGTCATTCAGGTCGTGCATGGCGCATGCATCCATGGATAGAACGATAAGTGACATTTAATCACCTTTATTCCAACAGAGCAACGACCTGATACATCAGAAATGTAGTTTCGCGCAGCCGGAACATCGAACTCTTGCGCTCGGACCTCCCTCGTTTTCGCGGCTCGCGTAGCACCAAGCGCAGCTGTCGTCAGGTAGCGCTCGCAAGATCCGCCAGGGTCTTCCAAGCGACGCAACAGGCCGTGCACCATGAAAATGCAAACGGGGCCAGTAACGGCCCCGTTCTTGATCAATATTTTCAACAGCTATCCCACCGCAACTTGGGCAGCTGAGCGGCCGCGCCTACAACATGCCCAAGAAGGCTAACGAGCGAGCCGGAGCTGGCAATCGCCAGTCGAGACTGGCTGCCCGCCCGGAATTGAAAATGAGGATGCACGCACGCCCATTTCAGGCATCGGCCGCGCCCGCCTGGACGTTGCGCAGCCGGTGCCTTGGCCGCTCCTATCCGATCCGCTCGAGCCCGCCCATGTACGGACGCAGCACTTCGGGCACATCGATCGAGCCATCGGCATTCTGGTAGTTCTCCATCACCGCGATCATTGCGCGGCCCACCGCGGTGCCCGAGCCGTTGAGCGTGTGCAACAGCTCCGGCTTGCCGCTGGCCGGATTGCGCCAGCGCGCCTGCATGCGCCGCGCCTGGAAATCGCCGCAGTTCGAGCACGACGAAATCTCGCGATAGGTGTCCTGCGACGGCAGCCACACTTCCAGATCGTAGGTCTTGATCGCAGAGAAGCCCATGTCGCCGGTGCACAGCAGCACCTTGCGATACGGCAGGCCAAGTTTCTCGAGCACCACTTCGGCACAGCGGGTCATGCGCTGATGTTCGGCGTCGCTGTGTTCCGGCGCGCAGGCGGTGACCAGCTCGACTTTTTCGAACTGGTGCTGGCGGATCATGCCGCGCGTGTCGCGGCCACCGCTGCCGGCTTCGGCGCGGAAGCACATGGAATGTGCGGTCATGCGCAGCGGCAGACGTTCAGCATCGATGATTTCGTCGCGCACGATATTGGTCAGTGGTACTTCGGAGGTGGGGATCAGATAGCGGCGCGACTCGCCCACTTCGGTCTGAAACAGATCGTCCTCGAACTTGGGCAGTTGCCCGGTGCCACGCATCGACTCGGCATTGACCAGCAGCGGCACGTTGGTTTCTTCGTAGCCATGCTCGCCCACATGCAGGTCGAGCATGAATTGCGCCAGCGCGCGGTGCAGCCGCGCGACCGGCCCACGCAACACGGTGAAGCGCGCACCCGACAACTTGGCGGCGGTCTCGCCGTCCAGCCAGCCGTGCGGCGCGCCGAGTTCCACATGGTCCTTGACCGGGAAGTCGAACTGGCGCGGCGTCCCCCAGCGCGACTGCTCGACGTTCTCGCTCTCGTCCTTGCCCTGCGGCACAGCGTCGGCCGGCAGATTGGGCAGGCCCAGGGCGATGGTCTCCAGCTTGGCGCGAATCACCTCCAGCGCTTCTTCGGAGGCCTTGAGCTCATCGCCGAAACCGGCCACTTCGGCCATCAGCACAGTGACATCCTCGCCTTTGGCCTTGGCCTGACCGATCGCCTTGGACTTGGAATTGCGCTGACTCTGCAGTTCCTGCGTGCGCACCTGGATGCGCTTGCGCTCGCTTTCCAGCGACTCCAGTTCCGCAGTGTCCAGGGAGAAACTGCGCGTGCTGCGCAGGCGCTCGGCAAGGTCGGCGGGATGTTGACGAAGCAGGGCCGGATCTAGCATCGGGAGTCTGTGTGTCGGTAGGAAGCGCGAGATTATCGCCTGTTCCGCCACCTGCTGCGATCGATTCACCGCCGCTATGCCAGAATTGGCCCGATCCCTCAGGTGAGCCCTATGCCCGCGCCCCGCCCTGCATCCGATCGTCAGATCGTCCTGCGTCTGCCCCGCCACACCCTGAAAATTGCCGGTATCGCCTTCGTCGCCGGCCTGCTGCTGTTCCTGCTGGTGTGGGCCACCGGCCGCAAGGACGACTTCTACAAGGCCTCGCCGGCCCAACCGGCTGCAGGTGCGCAGGCCGACGACAACATCCAGCCGCTGCCCGCGCCGCTGCCGGCCCAGGACGGTGCCAGCGACATGCCGCAGGCCAAACCGCCGGAAGAAACCCCGACACTGGTGGAAACCGCGCCAGCAGCCACGCCCGCGCCGACGCCCTTGCCGGAAGACGCGGTTGCCGGTGCGCCTGGCAACGCAGCACCGGCAAACGCCGCGGCGGCTGCAGGTGGAGATCGCCCGGTGCCGATGCAGGGCCAGATGCCGCCGCCGCGCTATCCGTCGGCCGCATTGCGTCGCGGCGATGCCGGCGATGTGGTGGTGCGGGTGGACGTGGACGCAGCAGGCAATCCGGGCGGCGTGACGCTGGTCCAACGCAGTGGCTCGCGCGATCTGGATCGCGCCGCGATGGAAGCGGTCCGTCACTGGCGCTTCCATCCGGCCCAGCGCAACGGCCAGCCGATTGCCGGCAGTCTGGATATCCCGTTCGAGTTCAAGCCGGCGCAGTAAAGCCGGGCCGATAAGCCGCATCGTGCGCACCGCAGACCAACGACGGCCAAACTGCTGCAATCGACGAACATCACTGCGCGTTAACCGGACAAAGCGGGCCGAACCAGACCTTGACTTGCTTGACCAAGCTGAATGTCTACCGCCATTTAAACCTTCCTGAGTGCCTTGCCTTAGCTGGGCCTCAGGCAAGGCTGACCAGACTGGCCACGTCATCCCAAAGATGTGCCAGGAGGCCGGCCATGTCCTTCATCTCCAATCCCTCTTCACATCCCACGCAGGCGTTACCGCATCGGCCCGCGCACGCTGACGACCGCGTACGCGACGACACTGCCGACGGTGCCTCGCCATGGCTGTGGGCGACACTGCTGGCGGTACTGGTAGTACTGCCGACCTGGTGGTGGGCCCGACACAGCGACGAATCGTTTGCGACCGACACGCGTCCCGTGCCTGCAGCCAGCCGCCAGATCCTGCCGACCTCGGAGGGCGCGCGTGCGATGACCATGATCGCGCATCCACCCGCACGCGCGCCGATCAGCACCCAGGAGGCGATTCCGCTGCCGGGTAATGCAATGCCGAAGTATCCGTCGGACATCGCGCAGGCCGGGATCGAAGGCCGCCGCACCGCGCGCCTGCAACTGGATGTGCAAGGCCAGGTGAGCGATGTGACCATCGTCGATCGCAGCGGCAGCAACGACCTGCGCCTGGACGCAGCGGTGATGGATAGCTTGCGCCAGTGGCGTTTCGAGCCGGCCACCCGCGATGGGCATGCCGTCGTCAGCAGCGTGCAGGTGCCGGTGGAGTTCACGGCAGAGCGCTAAGTGGGATCATCGACCAAGCTGGATCGCCGCATCGCTGCGCTGGCTGCAATGCGGCATTCGAGCGTCGACCGCCAGGCGTTACTCAGCCACCACGATTTGGTCGAGCAGTCCTCATCCGCTGAGGACTGCACGTTTTTCTACCGAAGCTGTCTCGTTATTCAGGCCGTTTCAAGCCCGAAACCGGCACCGCGCGCCAAGCTATCAAAGCCCGGGAACGAGGTTGCGACATTGGCCACGTCGTTGACCCGCACGCTGCCGGTAGACAGCTGCCCGGCAATGGCAAACGCCATCGCAATGCGGTGGTCGCCATGGCTTTCGATCACACCGCTGCCGATGCTGCCGCCATGAATGGTCGCGCCATCCGGGGTTTCGTCCACCTGCACCCCCAGCGCGCGCAGCCCGGTGGCCATGGCCGCAAGGCGGTCGGATTCCTTGACCCGCAGTTCGGCAGCGCCGGTAACCACCGTCTGCCCGGTTGCGGCAGCGGCAGCCACGAACAGCGCCGGGAATTCGTCGATCATGTCCGGCACCAGCGCTTCGGGAATCTGCGCGCCCTGCAATGGCGCATAGCGCACGCGCAGATCGGCCACCGGCTCGCCGCCATGTTCGGCATGACGTTCTTCGGCGATATCCGCGCCCATCAGCCGCAATGCCGCGAGCAACCCGGTGCGACGTGGATTCAGGCCCACCGCCCGCAGCAGCACGTCCGAGCCGGGAATGATGCTGGCTACCACGATGAAGAACGCGGCCGACGAAAAATCGGCAGGCACTGCAATATCGGTCGCACGCAGACGCTGACCACCGCGTAGCCGCGCCTTGCCGGGCGAGAAATCGATCTCCACGCCGAACGCGGACAGCATGCGCTCGGTGTAATCGCGTGTGGGGTGCGGCTCGCTGACCGAGGTCTCGCCCTGCGCATACAGGCCTGCCAGCAGCACTGCGGATTTGACCTGCGCGCTGGCGACCGGCGAGACGAAGTCGATGCCATGCAAGGTCTGACCGCCGCGCACACGCAGCGGCGGCGTGCCGTCGTCTTCCGTGTCGATGCGCGCGCCCATCTGTGCCAGCGGGCCGGTCACGCGCCGCATCGGGCGCTTGGACAGCGACGCATCACCGACCAACTCGCTGTCGAAACGCTGCGCCGCCAGCAGGCCGGCAAGCAGACGCATGCCGGTGCCGGCGTTGCCACAGTCCAGCGCCTGGCTGGGCGGCTGCAGGCCATCCACGCCGACGCCATGCACGATGCGCTGCGACGCCGACGGCGTGTCGATGCGCACACCGAGCTGGGCGAAAATGGCTGCGGTGGAGCGCGTGTCTTCGCCCTCGAGAAAGCCGTCGATCTGCGACACGCCATCGGCCAGCGCGGCAAACATCACCGCGCGGTGCGAAACCGACTTGTCGCCGGGAATGGCCAGGCTGCCCTGCAATGCGCTGCCCTGTCGGGCGATCCAGTGGTGTGTGCTGCTGCTCATGCGTGTGATCCGGTTGCTGCGGCATCGCCAGGTTTGGTGATGCGTGTTGAAGAGTGTGGTGGCGCTGCCGTCACCTCGGCCGGTGACGGCGCGCCAGTTGGGACCGCGCTGGCGGGACGCCCTGCGCTCAGGGGATGGCGACCGGGTAGGAGCCCAGCACCTTGATCTGCGCCGAGTGCGCTTCCAGTTCGGCCAGCGCCTGCTTCATCGCCTCGTCTTCCACGTGGCCGGCCAGGTCGATGAAGAAGCCGTATTCCCACTTGGCCTGATGCGAGGGACGCGACTCGATGCGGTTCATGCTGATGCCATGCCGCGCGAACGGGCTGAGCACGTCGAACAACGCACCCGGCTTGTCGTGGATGAACACCAGTACCGAGGTGCGGTCATGCCCGGAGGTAGGGAAGATCTGCCGGCCGATCACCAGAAACCGCGTGGTGTTGTCGTCGTCGTCTTCGATCGACTTCATGATGACTTTCTTCAGGCCATACACATGCGCGGCACTCTCGCCCCCGATCGCCGCGGCATCTTCGGCATTGCGCGCGCGGCGTGCGCCTTCGGCATTGCTGGAGACGGCGATCTTCTCGACTTTTGGCAAGTGCGAACGCAGCCAACCTGCGGTCTGCGCAAACGACTGCGAATGCGCATAGATGCGCTCGATGTCTTCCAGCCGGCCGTTGCGCGAGAGCAGGTACTGGTGCACGCGCAGCTCGACTTCACCGCAGATTTTCAGATTGGAGGTCAGGAACATGTCCAGAGTGACCTGGATGGTGCCTTGTCCGGAATTCTCCACTGGCACCACGCCGAAATCGGCATTGCCGGCTTCCACTTCCTGGAATACTTCCTCGATGGTGGCCATCGGCAGGCCGACTGCCGAACGGCCGAAGTGCTTGAGCACCGCCTGCTGGCTGAAGGTGCCTTCCGGGCCGAGATAGCCGATCTTCAGCGGCTCCTGCTGGGCCAGGCATGCGGACATGATTTCGCGGTACACGTGCACCAGCACTTCATCGCTGAGCGGGCCTTCGTTGCGGTCCACCACCATGCGCAGCACCTGCGCCTCGCGCTCGGGCCGGTAGTAATCCACCGCCGCAGCGAGCTTGCCCTTGGCCTTGCCGACCTGATGGGCGAAGTTGGCGCGTTCGGCGATCAACGCCTGGATGGTGCGGTCGATCTCGTCGATCTTGGCGCGCACATCGGCCAGCACCGGCGCAGCCGTGGCAGGCTTGATCGCGCCTTTGTCAGCGGACTTGGCGGCAGACTTGCCTGCCGGTTTGGTCTTGCCGCCGTTGGCGGCACTGGGCTTGCTGGACTTGGGAGCCATTGCTCGGCATTCCTTGAAATTACGGCGCATGCGCCTGCGCGGCATGCGCCGCGGTCGAATGAAGATTCAGCCGTGACGCTGCTGGAAGTCGTGCATGAAACGCGCCAGCGCCTGCGCGCCCGCCACCGGCATCGCGTTGTAGAGCGAAGCGCGAATGCCGCCGACCGCCTTGTGCCCCTTCAGCGCCAGCAGACCGGCCGCCTTGGATTCGCTGACGAACAACGCATCCAGCTGCTCGTCGGCAAGGAAGAACGGGATGTTCATGCGCGAGCGCACCGCCGGCTTGACCAGATTGCGGTAGAAACCGCCGGAGCCATCGATCGCGCCATAGATCAGCGCGGCCTTTTCGGCGTTGCGGCGGGCGAACTCCTGCACCCCGCCCTGCTCCAGCATCCACTTCACGGTGAGTCCGAGCAGATACCAGTTCCAGGTCGGCGGCGTGTTGAGCATCGAATCGCGGGCGGCATGCGAGGCATAGTTGAAAATTTCCGCACGCGGCTGGCCGGCGCGTTCGAGCAGGTCGCGCCGCACGATCAGCACGGAGATACCGACCGGGCCCAGATTCTTCTGCGCGCCGGCGTAGATCAGCCCGTAGCGCGATACATCCAGCGGCTCGGAGGCGATCGACGAACTGAAATCGGCAAACAGCGGCAACGTGCCCACGGCCGGCGTGTCGCGGAATTCGACGCCGTGGATGGTCTCGTTGGCGGTGATGTGCACATAGGCCGAGTGCGGCGACAAGGTCCAACCAGACACCGGCGGAATGTCGGTGAAGCCGCCCGCCTGCCCGTCTGCGGCGATGCGCGCATCCACATAGGTGGCCGCCTGCTTGATCGCGGTCTTGCCCCAGTGGCCGGTGATCACGTAGTCGGCAGCCTGGCCGGGTGCGGCGAAATTCAGCGGCAGTAGCGCCTGGATGGTGGTGGCGCCACCGGCGGTGAACAGCACCGCGTAGTCGTCGGGAATCGACAACAGGGTGCGCAGGTCGGCTTCGGCCGCGGCCGCCACGGCCATGAAATCGCCGCTGCGGTGGCTGATTTCCACGATCGAGGCGCCGACGCCGTTCCACTCGACCATCTCTGTCTGCGCCTGCCGCAGGACCGATTCCGGCAATGTCGCAGGGCCGGCACTGAAATTGAACGCGCGTGTCATGGCACACCTTGTCGAGCTAGCCTTCTAGTATGCCGCAGCGCACCGGCCTTGGCAGCGTTGCAGAAAAGTTGCATGTGCATCCTTCTCACCGGCGTCGACGTATGGTCTGGTTGGATCATCGGCAGCGCCATCACCGTGGTCCGCTATTCTCATCAGCAGCCACTGTCAGGAGCGAGCCATGTCCCTTCGCGATGTCTTGAAGACGCCGTCCAGCGAGATCACCGATGAGGCCGTCTACCGCGACCGACGCCGGCTACTGCAGCTGTTTGCGCTGACCCCGGCGCTGGGCATGGCCGGTTGCGCCGAGGCCGATCCGCCGCCCCCGCCCAAGACCGTGGTGACCCCGGCGCAGGCGCGCAGCGGCTTCCGTACCGCCGAGGAACTGACCCGGCTGGAAGACGTCACCAGCTACAACAACTTCTACGAGTTCGGCACCGACAAGACCGACCCGTCCAAGGCCGCCAAGACCCTGAAGCTGTCGCCGTGGTCGGTGAAGGTCAGCGGCGAGTGCGAAAGGCCCGGCAGCCTGTCGCTGGACGAGTTGCTCAAGGGCATCAGCGCGCAAGAGCGCATCTACCGGCTGCGCTGCGTGGAAGGCTGGTCGATGGTGATCCCCTGGACAGGCGTGCCACTGGGCGAGGTGCTCAAGCGCTTCGCGCCGACCTCCAAGGCCAAGTATGTGGCGTTCACCACGCTGGCCGATCCCCAGCAGATGCCGGGCGTGCGCTACCGCTCGATCAACTGGCCGTATCGCGAAGGCCTGCGCATCGACGAAGCGATGCATCCGCTGACCCTGCTGGCCACCGGCCTGTACGGCAAGCCGCTGCCGCAGCAGAACGGCGCGCCGCTGCGGCTGGTGGTGCCATGGAAGTACGGCTTCAAGAGCATCAAGTCGATCGTGGAGATCCGCTTTGTCGAGAAGATGCCCGAAACCGCGTGGCACGATCTGCAGCCCTCCGAATACGGCTTCTTTTCCAACGTCAATCCGGCGGTGGATCATCCACGCTGGAGCCAGAAGACCGAGCGCCGTATCGCCGGCACCGCCAGCAAGCTGTTCGCCGAACGCGTCGCGACCACGCCGTTCAACGGCTACGCGGATCAGGTCGCCTCGCTGTACGCGGGCATGGACCTGAAGAAGTGGTTCTAGGCGAAACACAATCTGATATCGACCTGTCGTAGGAGCGCACCCGGGCGCGACGGGCTTTGCTGGCCATGCCAGTCGCGCCCAGGTGCGCTCCTACGTTTCATGCCCGCGCGGCATCGTTTCCTTACTTCGAGATCGCATGGCCAAGACCTCCGCATCCCTGATCGCCGCCAAGACCCTGGTGCATGTCGCCGCGCTGACGCCGATCGCCTTGCTCGGCTGGCAGTTCTGGCAGGTATGGCAAACCGGCAGCGACGCGCTGGGCGCCGATCCGGTGGCCGAGATCGAGCACCGCACCGGGTTGTGGGCGCTGCGCTTGCTGTTGATCACCCTGGCGATCACGCCATTGCGCCAGCTCACCGGCCAGGCGACGTTGATCCGCTTCCGGCGCATGCTGGGGCTGTACGCGTTCTTCTACGCCAGCGTGCATCTGGCGGCCTACCTGAGCCTGGATCTGCGCGGCTTCTGGACGCAGATCTTCGAGGAGATCCTCAAGCGTCCCTACATCACGGTGGGCTTTGCGGCATGGCTGCTGCTGGTGCCGCTGGCGATCACCTCGACCCAGGGCTGGATGCGGCGGCTCAAGCGCAACTGGAGCCGCCTGCACATGCTGATCTACCCGATCGGGCTGCTGGCGGTACTGCATTTCTGGTGGCTGGTGAAATCCGACATCCGCGAACCGGCGCTGTATGCCGGCATTCTGGCGCTGCTGCTGGGCTGGCGGATCTGGAAGAAACTCAGCGCGCGCCGAACCACAGCAAGGCGCTCAACGCTGCCGCCAGCAACACTGCGCTGAGCAGCAGCCATGGCCAGCGCGCGACCTTGACCGGCGCACGCGCCGGTTCGCCAGGCGCGCGTGATGGCGGCAACGGCTCCGGCTCGGGGATGTCCCAGGTGGTGCCGTGATGGATGCGCGGCACTTCCACGACAAAGCGGTGGCGGGCATCGAACACGACCTGGTCGCCGGCCTGCAACCAGCCGTCGCGCACCTGCACGCCGTTGATCCAGCTGCCTTCTTCCGAGCCCAGATCGCGGATCAGCACGCGGTCGCCGTGGCGTTCCAGACGTGCATGCTGGGCGGCAAAGGCCGGGTCGTCGATGACGATGTCTGCCGCCGGGTCGCTGCCGACCAGGCGCGAGCGGTCCAGCGTGAAGCTACGCCCATGATGGCGGCCGCCCAGCCCGCGCAACAACAGGCACACCTCGCTCAGGCCGGCATCGTCGTCTGCAGCATCGTTGGCCGGCGCGCTCGACGGCGCACTGCGCAGCAGCATCTCCACGCCGTCGGCATAGATGGCGTCGCCGGGACGCAGCAGCGCCATGCGCCGTACCGGACGTCCGTTGACGTGGATGCCGCGGATCCCGTTGGCCACCTGCAGCCACAGCCCGCGCTGATCCAGGCAGAACTGCGCCAACAGCAGCGCGCCCTGCGCATCGGCAACCACCCGCACGCTGCCGGAGGCATGGCGGACGATCCGGTGGACGCCGGGTTTGAGGGAATGATCCGGCTGCTGCCGGTGGGTGAAATGAACTTGCAGATCGCGCACCCGCCGCAGACTAGCAGGTTTGCCGCGCGCAGCGGCCAACAACGACCGGCGCGCGCCATACCGAGGCGTCGTCGCTGCCCGCCCCGCGTGCGCCGCACTTGGAGCCGGGCCCGCGCATGCGCACAATGCGCGCTTCTTTCGTCTTTCCCATGGAACCCATGTCCAGCATCGATATCCGCCACGACCATGCCTTGTCGCCGGCCCAGGCCCGCGCAGCGATCGACGCGGCGGCACGCAAGTTGACCGATCGCTACGGCGTCGCCTCGCATTGGGAAGGCGATACCTTGCGCATCGCGCGGGCCGGCGTGGATGGGGCGATCGCCCTGCTGCCGCAGCAGGTCCATGTCACCGCCGAGCTCGGCTTCCTTTTGTCGGCGATGCAACCGATGGTGGAATCGGAGATCCGCCGCCTACTGGCCGAAAAACTCGCCTGAGCATGCGGTGCCGTTGGTCCGGGGTGCCGTTGGTCCGGGTCGCCCGACCATGCCTGGCCGCGCCGGTGCTTCAGCGACAAGTCACCCGCGCGGCCCATCGCAGGCGGATGCTCTGAGGGTGCTTCACCTGCCCGATGCAGTGCCGGGACTAGGGTGAAGGCAACGTCACTTTGGCAACCCACAGGAGCATTCCATGACGACCGGATACGATCAGAACGGCAAGCGCGACGACGCAGCGCACGGCTTCCAGGCGCAGGCGGAACAGATTTCGCGCCGGCTCGGCGAATCGGCGCAGACGGTGTGGCTGGCCGGGCTCGGTGCACTGGGACGGGTGCAGAGCGAGGGTGGCAAGTTGTTCGATTCGCTGGTGCGCGAAGGCGCGGCGTACGAGCGCAGCGGCCAGCGCAAGGCGGCCGAAAGCGTCGATGAGCTGCGCGAAGAGGTGGAAACCCAGTTCGAGCAGGCACGTGACACCGCTGTACGCGGCTGGGACAAGCTAGGCAAGGCCTTCGACGAACGCGTCAAGGGCGTGCTGCGCACGCTCAACATTCCCGAGCAGGACGAACTGGAAAACCTGCGTCGCGAGGTGGAATCGCTCAAGGCCCAGGTGCGCGCCAACACCGCCGCGACCAAGCGCGCCAACCGCACCGCCAATCAGGCGGCGCAGGCCGCCAGTAGCGACACCACTGGTGCAGGCCCCGCCAGCGGCAGCTCCGGTCCGACCGGCACTGCGTTGGATGATGAATAAGCCAGCTCGACAATGTTGCAAAGCAGCATGATTTTTTAGACAATCGGGAAGGACCCGCCAGTCCTGTAACACGAAGTCCGTTTGCTCCCCTCCCCTCACGGCTTCGGACTGGCGGGTCTTTCGCTATCTGGATCACAGCTCGTGCCATCGCCGCCCGCGATCCATTGACGGACCTGCCGCGAAAGATTCTTCTAGGCGTACCGCTCCGTCACACGTGCCATACCTTCGCTTGATGCTCATGCCTTCCTGGATTGTGGCGCTTGTGGCTTTCCTGCTGCTCTGGCTGGGGGTGTGCGCCTATGTGTGGCTGGTGCGCCGCCGCGCCGACGAAACCAGTGAAGGCGTGCGTGCGCTGGCGGCAATGCACTGGCGCGACTTTTCAGCCGTGGTGCTGCGCGTGCTGCAGGATCAGCGCGGCTGGCAACCCACCCAGGCGCCCCAGGACGGCCTGCCGACGGCTGACTTCATGATGCAGACCGAGCAAGGCACGCGCCTGGTGGCCTGCAAGCACGGGCGTGGCTACCGCATCGGCGTGGCAGCGGTGAACGAATTGGGCGCGATGGCGCGACTGGCCGGCGCAGGTGGCGGCGTGATGGTGACCGAGGGGCGCATGCAACGCGAAGGGTTGGCAGCCGCCGAAAAACAGTCCATCGAAGTGCTGGATGGCGTGCGCCTGTGGCCCTTGCTCAAACCGTATCTGCCGGGCGATGTGGAAACCGGCGTGGTCGGCATGGCGCGCCGTCGCGCGATCCTTCACAGCCTCATTGCCGGTGCAGCACTGGCGACCCTGGCGCTGGCTGCGGGGCTGGCCTTGCAACCGACAGAGACGCCTGCGCCCTCGCCCACGCAGCAAGCAGCAGGGGTGGCTGCTCCACGCGTTGCCGCAGCGGTCGCTGCGCCACCTTCACCGCAGGGCACAGGCTCGCCGCAGGCAGCGCCGCCATCAGCCGCGTTGCCTGCACCGACACCACTGACAGCCGGCGCCGAACCGGATGCGGCGACCATGCAGGGCTATCAGCGCGAGGTGTCCAAGGCACTGGCACAGACGCCCGGTCTGGTGCGCGGTATCTGGATCACCCAGGCGACGCTGGCGGTCGATCGCTCGGTTGACGATGCGGCGGCGTGGCCGTTGATCTGCCGCGAACTGCAGCGCTACCCATACCTGCGCACCGTGCGTGTGCAGCTCAATCCGCGCCCCGGCGTGGACGAACCGGTACGCTGGCGGCAGTGCACGACGATCTGATTCGCGCATCGAGCCATACGCTGCCCGTCCCGCCTGGGATCAGCGCATTCCCGGCGCGAAGCGCGCCACCAGGTCGTAGGATCCGCCCAGGAACAGTTGACGCACGTAAGTGACCGGCTGATCTCCGCGCCAGGTGTGGCGATCGATGACCAGACATGCGGCGCCATCGTCCACCTGCAGGCGTGCCGCTTGTGCGGCATCCGCATTGACGGCGCTGATGCGGTGCTCGGCGCGGGTCCATGGCACGTTGCGCAACAACCAACTGCCCGGCGCCACGTCGGTGAACGCCTGCAGCGATGCCTCGGGCACGGTGGTGGTGTCGATCACCCGCTGCTCCAGCGCAAACGGACGGCCGTCTGCCAGGTGCACGCTTTCCAGCGCCAGCACCTTGCCGCTGCTGCCCAGGGCACGCTCCTGCGGCACGCGCAGGCGCAGGTTGCGCAGTCGGCGCGACAACAGCGAGAACCGGTAGAGGTGACCGCGCGCGGTCATTTCGACTTCGATGTCGGGAATCGACAACGCGACCTGCTCCAGATGCGGATGCGGCCGCGCCACGAATGAGCCGGTGCGACGCCGGCGTTCGATCATGCCGGCATCGGCGAGCAGGCCGAGCACCTTGTTCACGGTCATGCGCGAGCAGCCGTATTGCGCCATCAGTTCGTGCTCGGGCGGCACACGATGACCGGGCGGCCAGTCGCCACTGTGGATGCGGCGCTCCAGATCCTGCCGGATGCGTTGATGCAGGGTGCCGGGCGCGGCGGTGGGGGTGGCGGTCAAAACAGGTCTCCGGTCAGACCCGCATTGTGCGCGCATCCGTTCAACTGCTCAGCAGCGATCGCAGGACACCGGCAAAACGGGCGGCAATCCGCGCGCGATCCACATGGCGTCCATCGCGCACCACCGCTTGCCCGGCGCGCCAGACGGTGCGCACCGCACCGCCGCGCGCGGCGAACAGCCAACTATCCAGCAGCGCATCGTCGCTGCGCGCCAGCAGCGCCGCATGGGTCGGGTCCAGTTCGAGCAGGTCGGCCGATGCACCCACACGGATGCCGCAGTGGGAAACGCCCAACGCCTGCGCCGCGCCCTCGCCGGCCTGCTCGAACAACCAACGTCCGCTGGAGGCGCCCGCCCGCGCCAGCACATTGCGCGCCTGCAGTCGCAGACGCTGGCCGTATTCGAGCAAGCGCAGTTCTTCGGCCGCGTCGATCAACACATTCGAATCCGAGCCCACGCCAAAGCGCCCGCCCGCGGCGGCAAATGCCTGCATCGGGAACAGGCCGTCGCCCAGATTGGCCTCGGTGATCGGGCACAGCCCGACCACCGCGCCGCTGTCGACGATGGCCTGCAGCTCGCGCGCGTCCACATGCGTGGCATGCACCAGGCACCAGCGCGCATCCACCGGCGCGTTGGCGTGCAGCCACTGCACCGGGCGCTGGCCCGACCAGGCCAGGCAGGCCTCGACCTCGCGCTGCTGCTCGGCGATATGGATGTGGATCGGGCCATCGGTGAGCGGCACCAACGCAGCCAGCTGCTCCGGCGTGACTGCGCGCAGGCTATGCGGCGCCAGTCCGAGCACGGCATCCGGCAATACCTCGAGGCTGCGCGCGCAGTCGTCCAGCAATCGCGCGAACCCGTCGATGTCGTAAATCAGACGTCGCTGCGCTGCGCTGGGCGCGACGCCACCGAAATCCGAATGCGCATAGAACACCGGCAACAGCGTCAGCCCGATGCCGGTGTTGGCGGCGGCAGCGGCGATGCGTCCGGACATTTCGCCAGCCTGCGCATACGCCGCGCCGCCGGGGCTGTGGTGCAGGTAATGGAATTCGCCGACGCGGGTGAAGCCGCCTTCGAGCATCTCCACATAGGCCTGTTCGGCGATTGCCTGCAGGCTGTCCGGATCGAGCCGGTCGACGAAGCGGTACATCAACTCGCGCCAGCTCCAGAAACTGTCGCCGCTGCGCCCGCCCACTTCGCTCAGGCCGGCCATGCCGCGCTGGAACGCGTGGCTGTGCAGGTTGCCCAGCCCGGGCAGCAGCAACTCGACCCGGCTGTCGTCGGCGGCGGGCGTGGTGGCGGTCTGTACCGACGCGATACGCCCCTGCGCCAGCGTGATCCGCACATCGCCCGCCCAGCCTTCGGGCAAGAGAGCCCGCGCTGCCCACAACGCCTGCACCTGTTGGTCTGCCACTGGACACCCTCGATTGCCGGTTCTATTGTATATACATATCAGACACCATGAGCCTGCGCCATGCATTGCGACGTCCTCTGGCACAACGCACAGCTGATGACCCTGGACGCGGTCGATGGTGGCCTGGGCATCGTGGACGATGGCGTTGTGGCCTGCCAGGACGGCCGCATCACCTATGCCGGCCCGGCCGCGCAGGCCCCGGCGCTGAAGCCAGGCACCGCGCACGATTGCCGGCGCCGCTGGATCAGCCCCGGCCTGATCGATTGCCATACCCATCTGGTGTACGCAGGCAATCGCGCCAACGAATTCGAGCAACGCCTGCGCGGTGCCAGTTATGCCGAGATTGCCGCAGCCGGCGGCGGCATCGTGGCCACGGTGCGCGCCACCCGCGCTGCCGACGACGCAGCGCTGCTGGCCGCCAGCCTGCCGCGCCTGGACGCCATGCTCGCCGAAGGCGTGACCACGCTGGAAATCAAATCCGGCTACGGGCTGACGCTGGAAGACGAAACCAAGCAGCTGCGCGTGGCACGTCGGCTCGCTGCGCTGCGCAAGGTCGAAGTGGTGCCGACCTTCCTCGGCGCGCATGCGGTGCCGCCGGGCGGCGATGCGCAAACCTACATCGACGCGGTCTGCACGCAGATGATTCCGGCGATTGCCGCGCAAGGCCTTGCCGAGGCGGTGGACGTGTTCTGCGAGCATCTGGCGTTCTCGCTCGCGCAGGCCGAACAGGTCTTCCTCGCCGCGCAGGCACACGGCCTGGACATCAAGATCCATGCCGAGCAACTGAGCAACCAGCATGGCGCACAACTGGCTGCACGCCATGGCGCGTTGTCGGCCGATCACATCGAATACCTGGATGACGCCGGGATTGCCGCAATGGCCGGCGCAGGCACCGTCGCGGTGCTGTTGCCGGGCGCGTTCTATTTCACCCGCGACACCCAGCTGCCGCCGATCGCGGCGTTGCGCGCCGCCGGCGTGCCGCTGGCCCTGGCCACCGACTGCAATCCAGGCACCTCGCCGCTGACCAGCCCGCTGCTGGCGATGAACATGGCCGCCACGCTGTTCCGCATGACCGTGGACGAGTGCATCGCCGGGTTCACCCGCGAAGCCGCACGCGCGCTCGGGCGCGGCGAGCGACTCGGCCGGCTGCGCGCCGGCCTGCATTGCGACCTGGCGATCTGGGACATTGATGCGCCGGCCGACCTGGTCTACCGCATGGGCTTCAACCCTCTTCATGCCCGCGTCTGGCGCGGGCATTCCTGCTGAATCCGGAGTCGTCATGAGTGCATCTATTGTCTTGCAGCCCGGCCAGGTCACGCTGGCGCAGTGGCGTGCGCTGTATCGCGGCGCCGACGTCGTGCTGGACGACGCCTGCGCGGCCGCGGTGCTGCGCAGCGCGCAGACGGTGGAGGCCATCGTGGCGCGCGGCGAGCCGGTGTATGGCGTCAATACCGGCTTCGGCAAGCTGGCCAGCGTGCGCATCGAGCGCGAAGACCTGCAGACCCTGCAGCGCAATATCGTGCTCTCGCACGCCGCCGGCGTCGGCGAGCCCACGCCGGTGCCGGTGGTGCGGCTGATGATGGCGCTCAAGCTCACCAGCCTGGCCCAGGGCGCCTCCGGCGTGCAGCCGCAGACGCTGGCGCTGCTGGACGCGATGCTGCGCCTGGGCATCACGCCGGTGGTGCCGTGCCAGGGCTCGGTCGGTGCCTCCGGCGATCTGGCACCGCTGTCGCACCTGGCCGCGGTGATGATCGGCGTCGGCGAAGCCTTCGTCAGTGGGCGACGCCTGCCTGCGGCCGACGCGCTGGCGCAGGCGCAGTTGCAACCGCGTGTGCTGGGCGCCAAGGAAGGCCTGGCGCTGCTCAACGGCACCCAGTTCTCCACCGCCTGCGCATTGGCCGGCCTGTTCGAGATCGAAACCGTGCTGCAGGCCGCGCTGGTCACCGGCGCGCTGTCGGTGGAAGCGGCCAAGGGCTCGGACACGCCGTTCGATGCGCGCATCCATGCCTTGCGCGGCCAACCAGGGCAGATCGCCACCGCTGCGGCACTGCGCGCGCTGATGGCCGATTCGAGCATCCGCGAATCGCATCGGCTCGGCGATGTGCGCGTGCAGGATCCGTACTGCCTGCGCTGCCAGCCGCAGGTGATGGGCGCGGCGCTGGACATCATGCGTCAGGCCGCATGCACCCTGGAGATCGAAGCCAATGGCGTCTCGGATAACCCGCTGGTGTTCAGCGATACCGGCGAGGCCTTGTCCGGCGGCAACTTCCACGCCGAGCCGGTGGCCTTCGCGGCCGACATGCTGGCGATGGCGGTCTGCGAAATCGGCTCGATCAGCGAACGCCGCACTGCGATGCTGGTCGACCCGGCCTTGTCGGGCCTGCCGGCGTTCCTCACCCCGCGCCCGGGCCTGAATTCCGGTTTCATGATTCCGCAGGTCACTGCTGCGGCGCTGGTGTCGGAAAACAAGCAACGCGCGTATCCGGCCAGTGTCGATTCGATCCCGACCTCGGCCAATCAGGAAGATCATGTGTCGATGGCCGCGCACGGCGCGCGGCGTTTGCTGGCGATGGCGGAGAACGCCGCGCACGTGATCGGCATCGAGCTGCTGGCGGCGGTGCAAGGCTGCGACTTCCATGCGCCGCTGCGCTCCAGCGCCGCGCTGGAAGCCGCACGCGCCCTGCTGCGCGCGCAGGTGCCGACGCTGCAGGACGACCGCTATTTCCATCCCGACATGCAGGCGGCCAGCGCGTTGGTGCGCTCGGGCGCACTCGCGCAGGCGGTCGCCATTGCCTTGCCGGGCGTGGAGCAGCACGCATGACGCGCCATCTCGCCGCCGCTGGAATGATCTCGGCAGCGTGGTGTCCGCACGCGCAAGGTCTCGCGTCACCGCCGAGGGCGCATCTGCGCGACGGCAGTGCACTGCGGGCAATACGCGCGCGCGGGCTGCTTGCGCGTCAGGCCGTGGTGCACGCTTGCGAATCGCGCGCCGACCTGTTGCAGGCGCGACATCGTCACGTCTTGACGATCGCGTCTGCACAAGGCGCACCGCGATGAGCGCCCTGCCCTGGCTCGAGATCCACCGCGGCGATGCGCCGTTGATCCTCAGCTTCCCGCATGCGGGCACCGAGCTGCCCGACGAGATGGTCGACCAGTTCGTCTCGCCCTGGCTGGCACGCCGCGATGCCGATTGGTGGGTGCATCAGCTGTACGACTTCGCGCAATCGCTGGGCGCCACCACCGTGCGCACCGCCATCTCGCGCTCGGTGATCGACGTCAACCGCGACCCCAGCGGAGCGTCACTGTACCCGGGCCAGAACACCACCGGCCTGTGTCCGCTGACCACCTTCGACAACCAGCCGCTGTATGCCGACGGCGCCGAACCCGACCAAGCGCAGATCGCCTGGCGCCGCACGCAGTGGTTCGACCCCTATCACGCTGCGCTCGCTGCCGAGATCGCGCGCCTGCGCACGCAGCACGCCAGCATCGTGGTCTACGACGCGCATTCGATCCGCTCGCATATTCCGCATCTGTTCGATGGCGAGCTGCCGCAGTTCAACATCGGCAGCAACGACGAGCGCAGTTGCGACCCGGCCCTGGCCGACGCCGTGGAGCAGCTGTGCCGCAGCAGCGGCTCGAGCACCGTGCGCAACGGGCGCTTCAAGGGCGGCTGGATCACCCGCCATTACGCGCAGCCCGGGCATGGCGTGCATACGCTGCAGATGGAGCTGGCGTGCCGCGGCTATATGCGCGAGCCGGACACCATCACCCCGCAGACCTGGCCCACGCCCTGGCTGCCCGCACATGCGGTCGCACTGCGCGCGGTGCTGCGCCACGTCCTGCTGACCTGCCTGCAGTTTGCGAACGCTACCGCGCACTCCTCCGCCACCACGCCGCCTGCGGCGCACCGTTGATTGCAAGGAAACCGGCATGACCCGTCACGATGCAACCCGCGTCATCCGCGCCGCCACCGGCACCATGCTCACCGCAAAAAGCTGGCTCACCGAAGCGCCGCTGCGCATGCTGATGAACAACCTCGACCCGGACGTGGCCGAGCGCCCGCAGGAACTGGTGGTCTACGGCGGCATCGGCCGCGCCGCGCGCGATTGGGAGTCCTTCGATGCGATCGTCGCCGCGCTCACCCGCCTGGACGACGACCAGACCCTGCTGGTGCAATCCGGCAAGCCGGTCGGGGTGTTCCGCACGCATGCCGATGCGCCGCGCGTGCTGATCGCCAACTCCAACCTGGTGCCGCGCTGGGCCAGCTGGGAGCATTTCAACGAGCTCGATCGCAAGGGTCTGGCGATGTACGGCCAGATGACTGCCGGCAGCTGGATCTACATCGGCGCGCAAGGCATCGTGCAAGGCACCTACGAAACCTTCGTGGAGATGGGCCGCCAGCATTACGGCGGCAGCCTGGCCGGCAAGTGGCTGTTCACCGGTGGCCTGGGCGGCATGGGCGGCGCGCAGCCGCTGGCCGCGGTGATGGCCGGTGCCTCGTGCCTGGCGGTGGAATGCCGCCGTTCCAGCATCGACATGCGCCTGCGCACCGGCTACCTGGACACCTGGACCGACGACCTGGACGAAGCGCTGCGCCTGATCGAGCAATCGTGCACGGCAAAGAAACCGCTGTCGGTCGGCCTGCTCGGCAATGTCGCCGACGTGCTGGACGAACTGCTGCTACGCGGGGTCAAGCCGGACCTGCTGACCGACCAGACCTCCGCGCACGACCCGATCAACGGCTACCTGCCGCAGGGCTGGACGGTGGAGGAATGGGACGCCAGGCGTGTGTCCGCACCGACGGAGGTGGAAGCGGCCGCGCGCGACTCGATGGCCAACCACATCCGCGCCATGCTCACCTTCCACGCACTCGGCGTGCCCACCGTGGATTACGGCAACAACCTGCGCCAGATGGCACTAGAAGCAGGCGTCGACAACGCGTTCGACTTCCCCGGCTTCGTGCCCGCCTACATCCGGCCGCTGTTCTGTCGCGGTATCGGCCCGTTCCGCTGGGTCGCGCTCAGTGGCGACCCGGACGACATCGCCAAGACCGATGCCAAGGTCAAGGAGCTCATTCCCGACGATGCGCATCTGCACCGCTGGCTGGACATGGCTGCCGAAAAGATCGCCTTCCAGGGCCTGCCTGCGCGGATCTGCTGGGTCGGTCTGGGCGACCGCCATCGGCTCGGCCTGGCCTTCAATGCGATGGTGCGCAGCGGTGAATTGAAGGCGCCGGTGGTGATCGGCCGCGATCATCTGGATTCGGGCAGCGTCGCCTCGCCCAACCGCGAAACCGAAGCCATGGCCGACGGCTCGGATGCGGTCTCCGACTGGCCGCTGCTCAACGCCCTGCTCAACACCGCCTCGGGCGCCACCTGGGTATCGCTGCATCACGGCGGCGGCGTCGGCATGGGCTTCTCGCAGCACGCCGGCATGGTCATCGTCTGCGATGGCAGCGAGGCGGCCGACCGACGCCTGGAGCGCGTGCTCTGGAACGACCCGGCCACCGGCGTGATGCGCCACGCCGATGCCGGCTACGCCATCGCCACCGACTGCGCGAAGGAAAAAGGCCTGGATTTGCCGGGCATTCTCGGCTGAGGATTTTCGGCCCCGGCTGTTTCGCCGACCGCGTGCACGCCGCACGCGGTCGGCATGCAGCACGCGGACATCACCGGTTGTGAGCGCACCATCCGCAGCAGGCGACGACGATCCGCCGCGTTCTGCCGGCGGCTTCCAGCTCCATCACGGTCTACTTGCAGGCCAATGCAGCAGCGGCCAGCAATGCGTTGTCATCGAGCACCGGTGTCGCACCGCTTGCTGGATAGGCCGCTGCGATCGCCTTCGCCGCGCGATCGGCGTCCGCCTGGATATACCACTGCGACGACGGCGGCAGCGAACGCCCGCGCACTGCCTGCTCGAATCGATACTGTCCCCAGTAGATCGCCAACGGCTCTTCCAGCGCGTTGAGCGGGTTACGCAAGGTGGCCGCACCCGGACACAGCCGCACGAAGTTGGCAGCGAGCATGCGCTTGCGCGCCGAGGTCTGCCCCGCAGACAGGTAGTGACTCAATTCATGCAACACGATCGGCGCCCAGTCCATCGAAGCCGTGCCGGCACGCGCATCATGCTGCGAATACAGCAGCATGGTGCGTCCGCGTACCTTGGCCTGGGTGGTGTCCGGCTCCGGCCACCAGACGAATCTTGCCTGGAACACCGCAGGCTCCGGCACCGCAAAGAACGCCCGCATCTGCGCTGCCAGCCGCGAAACGGCGGGGTTGGACAGTTCTTCGCCCAGCTCGCGCGCCTGTTGCTCGAAGCGCGGTGCAACGGCGACCAGGCGCCTGGCGCGCGAAACGAAGCGGGCAAAATACGCGCGCAACATCGCCTGGTCGTCTGCCGACTGCTCGGCAATGGCGGCGTCCGCTGACGCCTCGAATCCCGCATTCCCGAGGAAATGCCGGGAGAAAGGATCCACCTCACGGGTGGCATCTGGCGCAAACACACGGTCGAGCACCTCCAGATCGTCGTCCTTTGCCACCCCAGAGGTGCGCCGACGGAAAGCTGCGTAGGCCACAAGGGCTGCACGATCGGCCGGGTCCAGCCCGCCATGGGTTTCGAAGTAACTGCGATAGACGGGCGCCGTATAGCCCGGCAACCAGTCCGACAGGTTATCCAGCAGGTTAAACAGGTCCGTGGCCTCGCTGTAACCCACCTGCACGGGTGCCGATGACGGCATGGCTGGCACAGCATGCGCGGTGGCGCACATCACGACGCAGATCAGTCCGGCTGAGCGGACGCGCCGCAGTGTTGGCGGCCAGCGATCGATCCATCTGCGCATGCAAGGCTCCGGGCTGGCGAGTGCGCTGATTCGAGCATGCCGGGATACCGCCCGCCACGTGTCTTTGGTCAGGGGCGCGAGAGCTTCCGGCTTTAGGTTGCAAGCGAGGGCATCGTCGCCGGTCACATTCCCGACGATTGCCCTCAAGTCCGCCGCGTGCGGGCCGACAAGGTATGCAACGTTTCGAGGAATCTCCATGGGCATCTTGATCTACCTGGTGCCTGCATTCGCGCTCTGGGCGCTGATTGCCACCGTGCTGGCGTTCGTGCGTGGCCGGCAGCTGCGCGCCGAATCCGGCCAGCTCGCCAGCACCCAGGACAGTCTTGCCCGCTACCAGGCTGCGCTCTCGCAGGCGAAGGCGCGTGCGGCCGCCAGCGTGCTGGAGCTGGAATCGCTGCAACGCAGCTACACCGTCCTCAAGCAATCGCTGGAGCAGCAGGAACAAACGGCAGCCGAACAGGCGCCGGCTGCCGACAGCCAGGTGATTCCGATGGTGATGGTGCAGCGGCTGGATATCGCCAACGAGATCGGCACATTGTTTGCGCACGTCGCACGGGTGGCACGCAGCCTGCGCCGCTACAGCGCCTACAGCCGCGGCCACACTGCGCCGGAACCGGCCACTGCCCGTTACGACCTGCACTGGCTGGCCGATTGCCTGCACAGCTTCGACCAGATCGGCTATGCCTTGTTGCGCGGCAACGTCGCGGCGCTGATCACCGCCTGCCAGGACCTGCTGTCGATGTACGACCACTATCTGAAGGACGGGTCCGGCTACAACAGCCGCGATACCTTCCAGCGCCTGAGCAGCGATGTGCCGCTCTCGGATGCCACCGATGCCATCCGCTCGATCATCGTCAAGGCCACGCTGGCGCAGGATGTGCGGGATGCGGTGATGGAGGATGCGGCTGCGGCTAACGTCGGGTGAATCGGGAATCGGGAATCGGGAATCGGGAATCGGGAATCGGGAATCGGGAATCGTAAGAGCGTGAGTGCGGGGTTCTGTTGGGTCAACAGGTAGATGCATGCTGTTTGACCGCTTCCCGATGAAGCGACTGCTGTGATGCGATTGCAGATAAAAAAAGCGCACCGCTTGCGGTGCGCTTTTTCGTTTCAGGCCTCGGGGATGGCCGACAACCCTCAGCTTGCTGGTTTGATTGCCGCGTTCATCACGGTGCCTGCTGCGGCAGCGCGTAGGCCACCACGGCATCGCCAGCGGGCGTTTCCATGAAGTGGTGGCCACCGGCCATGATCACCAGGTACTCGCGGCCGCCGTAGGCGTAGACCATCGGGTTGGCCTGGCCGCCGGCCGGCAGCTTGGCGTGCCACAGTTCCTTGCCGGTGGCCAGATCGATGGCGCGGATCAGGTCGTCGGTGGCTGCGGCAATGAAGATCAATCCGCCGGCCGTCACCACCGAACCGCCGTTGTTGGGGGTGCCGATCTCGATCGGCAGACCCGAGCGGATGCCGAACGGACCATTGCCGCGTGCGCTGCCGAACGGGCGGTCCCATAGCGTCTTGCCGCTGGCCAGATCGATCGCACGGATGCCGCCATACGGCGGCTGCTTGCACAGCAGCTTGGTGAACGGCAGGCGCCAGCCGGCGTTGACGTTGATCGCATACGGCGTACCGGCCTGCGGATCGCCCGCGCCTTCTGCGCCACCGGCATCGCCGCGCACTTCATCGCGCGGCGCCCAGCCCAGTTTGTCGGCCTTGGCGCGCGGCACCAGCAGGTTGTAGTTGGGCATGTCGTTGTAGTTGGCCACGATCACGCCGCGCTGCGGATCCACCGACACGCTGCCCCAATCCGAACCGCCGTTGTAGCCGGGATACTCGATCGAATGGCGGTCGGCTTCCGGCGGCGTGTAGATGCCCTTGTAGCTGGCCTTGCGGAACTGGATGCGGCACACCAGCTGATCGATCGGCGTCATCCCCCACATGTCGCGCTCGGTCAGATCCGGCTTGCGCAGCGTGTGGTACAGCGAAAATGGCTGGGTCTTGGCACGCATCTGCGGCTCCACGCCACCGCCTGGCACCGCGCGTTCTTCCACGCCCACCAGCGGCTTGCCGGTACGCCGATCCAGCACGTACAACTCGCCCTGCTTGCTCGGCAACAACACCGCCGGCACGTTGACGCCGTCCTTGGGGAAGTCGATCAGGCTCGGCTGCGAGCCCAGGTCATAATCCCAGGCGTCGATATGCGTGGTCTGGAAATTCCACACCGGCTTGCCGGTGGTGACATCCAGCGTCACCAGCGAGGTCGCATAGCGATTCTCCTGCGGCGTGCGCGAGCTGCTCCAGTAATCGGCGGTGGAGTTGCCCATCGGCAGATACACATAGCCCAGCTGCTCGTCGGCCGCGGCGGTGGTCCACATGTTCGGCGTGCCACGCGTCCAGGTCTGGCCCGGCGGCGGCGCGCCGTTCCAGTCCGGATGGGTCATGTCCCAGGCCCAGCGCAATTGGCCGGTCACCGCATCGAAGCCTTCGATCACGCCGGACGGCTCGTAACGCTTCTGCCCGTCCAGCACCTGATGGCCGGTGACCACCACCCCACGCACGATGGCGGGCGGCGAATTGATCGACACATAGCCCGGCGGCGTCTGCCCCATACCGACGGTGATGTCGACCTGGCCATTGTTGCCGAAATCCGTGCACGGCTTGCCGCTACGCGCATCCAGCGCGATCAGGCGGCCATCCAGCGTGCCTTCGATGATGCGCGTGCGGCACAGCGGCGCCGCATCCGCTGCCACCGCTGCGGCGGCGTCGTTGGCTGCCGCCGCCACCTGGTAGTACGACACACCACGGCAGGCGGCCGTATACGGAATCGCCTCGTCCTTGACCTTGGGATCGTAGCGCCAACGCTCCTTGCCACTTGCGGCATCCAGCGCGATCACCTGATTGCGTGCAGTGCACAGATACAGGCTGTCGCCTACCTTCAGCGGCGTGGTTTCCGCACCCCAGCGCTTGCTCGGCAGGTCGCCGGTGTGGAAGACCCAGGCCTGCTCCAATTGCGCAACGTTGTCGCGATTGATCTGCTGCAACGGCGAATAGCGCTGTCCGGCCTGGCTGCGTCCATACGCGGCCCAGTCGTCGTCGGCAGGCGCATTGCCCGGCTGCCCGTCGGAGGCGGCCGGCGCTGCAGACGCGCTGCGCTTGACCAGGCCCGCGGCCATGCCGGCGGCGTGTGCCAGCGCACCATCGGCCTCGGTCATCCCAAACGGCACGAAGGCGGGCGCGAAGGCCACCACGAACACCGCTGCCAAGGCGCCCGCCACGCTGCGCGATACCGCACGCGACACCGGGCGCTCCAGCTTCGGCAGCAGCAGCGCCAGCACGAATGCCAGGCCGACGATCAAGCCCAGCCGCGGTACCCAACGCCAGTAGTCGCTGCCCGATTCCCACCATGTCCACAGCAACGTCGCCGCCACCACTGCGGCAAACCACCACGCGCCCGCATTGCGACCGCGAAACAGCAATACGCCGGCGATCAGCAAGGCCACGCCCACAGGCGCGTAATACCAGGAGCCGCCCAGCGCGGCCAGCCACACGCCGCCTGCCAGCAGCACGGCGCCCAGCACTCCAATCACGCCTCCCAACGTCGCCAGCGCCCAGTGGCCGCGACGGGAAGGACGATGCAATGTCGTCATCAGTTGTTCCTCTTCGATCTGCGGCGACGCAACGCCGCCGCACCGCCCACAACCTTCGACCCGCCGCGGTGAAAACACCGCGTTCTTTGCGACCGCCGTCGACAAACACTGCGTTGCAGATGTCACCGCGTGCAACAAAAAACGCCGGCTGTGCGCCGGCGTTTTTCGTCAACTGCGTTGCTCGCCAGATGCGATCACGCGTCGGTCGGTGGCAGCTCGCCTGTGCTTGCTGCCGGTGCAGCCGCTGCATCGTCCAGCACGTCCTCGGCCTCATCCAGCGAGGCGTCCAGGCGTTCGACTGCCTGCAACTTTTCGCCCTTGGACAGGCGGATCAAGGTCACGCCCTGGGTATTGCGACCCACGCGCGAGATCTCCGAACCGCGGGTACGCACCAGCGTACCGCCATCGGAAATCAGCAGCACTTCGTCGGTGGCACCCAGCAGCACCGCACGCACCAGCTTGCCGTTGCGCTCGGTGGTCTGGATGCCGATCACGCCCTGCGTACCGCGGCCCTTGCGCGGGTACTCGGTCAGCGGGGTGCGCTTGCCGTAGCCGTTCTCGGTGGCGGTGAGGATGTAGGCCATGTCGTCGCTCTCGGCAACGTCGATCACCTCCGCCTCAACACCGTCCGTGCTCTCCACCACGTCCTCGACACCGTCGTCCTCGACATCGCCCTCGATGCCGCCGGCACGCTCGGCCACGATCAGGCTGACCACCTCTTCGCCCTTGGTCAGACGGATGCCGCGCACGCCGGTGGCGGTACGGCCCATCGAACGCACGGTGGATTCGCCGAAACGCACGGTCTTGCCATTGGAGGCGAACAACAACACGTCGCGATCGCCATCGGTCAAGGCAACACCCACCAGCGCATCGCCCTCATCGAGGTTGATCGCGATCTTGCCGCGTGCCAGGCGGAACGCGAATTCGCTCAACGGCGTCTTCTTGACCGTGCCGTTGCGCGTGGCAAAGAACACATAGCGGTTGTCGGCGTACTCGCGCACCGGCAGCACCGCCTGCACACGCTCGCCGGGGTCCAGCGGAATCCAGTTGATGATCGGACGGCCACGCGCATTGGAGCCGGCTTCCGGCAACTGGTACACCGGCAGCCAGAACACCTTGCCGCTGCTGGTGAAGGTCAACAGCGTGTCGTGCGTGTTGACCAGCCACAGCTGATCGATGAAATCCTCTTCCTTGGTCGCCGCCGCAGACCGGCCACGGCCACCCCGGCGCTGCGCACGATACGCGCTCACCGGCTGGCGCTTGGCATAGCCGGCATGCGAGAGCGTCACCACCACGTCTTCCGGCGAAATCAGGTCCAGGATGTCCAGATCTTCTTCGCTGTGACGGATCTCGGTGCGGCGTTCGTCGCCGTACTCTTCGCGGATATTGATCAGCTCGTCGCGGATCACCTGCAGCAGCACGTCGGGGTTTTCCAGGATGCGGATCAGGCCCTGGATGACCTCGAGCAACTGCTTGTACTCGTCGGTCAGCTTTTCCTGTTCCAACCCGGTCAGGCGATGCAGGCGCATTTCCAGAATCTGCGAGGCCTGCACTTCACTGAGCTGATAGAAGCCGTCGGCCAAGCCCACGCCCGGGGCCAGATCCTCCGGCTTGGAGGCTTCGGCACCGGCGGCGCCCAGCAGCGCGCCGACCAGACCCGGTTCCCAGGTCTTGGCCAGCATGCGCTCGCGCGCTTCCTGCGGGTTGGCCGAGGTCTTGATCAGCTCGATCATCTCGTCGATGTTGGCCAACGCGACGGTCAGGCCTTCCAGCACGTGCGCACGCGCACGCGCCTTGCGCAGCTCAAAGATGGTGCGGCGGGTCACCACTTCGCGGCGGTGGCGGATGAACGCCTGCAGCATCTGCTTGAGGTTCATCAACTGCGGGCGGCCGTCGATCAGCGCCACCATGTTGATGCCGAACACCGACTCCATCTGGGTCTGTTGATACAGGTTGTTGAGCACGACCTCGGCCGACTCGCCGCGCTTGACCTCGATGTAGATGCGCATGCCGTCCTTGTCGGACTCGTCGCGCAGCTCGCTGATGCCTTCGAGCTTCTTTTCCTTGACCAGCTCGGCGATCTTCTCGATCAGCCGCGCCTTGTTCACCTGGTACGGAATCTCGGTGACGATGATCGCTTCACGGCCGTTGTCGGCCACTTCCACATCGGCCTTGGCGCGCATGCGCACGCGGCCACGGCCGGTGCGGTAACCGGCAGCGATGCCGGCGGTGCCGTTGATGATGCCGGCGGTGGGGAAATCCGGGCCGGGGATGTACTCCATCAGGCCTTCGACATCCAGCTCCGGCGTGTCGATCAAGGCGATGCAGGCGTTGATCGCCTCGGTCAGATTGTGTGGCGGGATATTGGTGGCCATGCCCACCGCGATACCGGCCGAGCCGTTGACCAGCAGGCTCGGGAACCGGGTCGGCATGACCGTCGGCTCCTGTTCCTTCTCGTCGTAATTGGGCTGGAAATCGACGGTTTCCTTGTCGATGTCGGCCATCAGCTCATGCGCCAGCCGCGACATGCGCGACTCGGTGTAACGCATCGCCGCGGCGGAATCGCCATCGACCGAACCGAAGTTACCCTGGCCGTCCACCATCATGTAGCGCAGCGAGAACGGCTGCGCCATGCGCACCAGGGTGTCATACACCGACTGGTCGCCGTGCGGGTGGTACTTACCGATGACGTCGCCGACGATACGCGCCGACTTGAAGTAGGCCTTGTTGCTGTGTGCGCCCAGCTCGTGCATGGCGTACAGGACGCGACGGTGCACGGGTTTGAGGCCATCACGGGCATCGGGGAGTGCGCGGCCCACGATCACGCTCATCGCGTAATCGAGATAGCTCTTGCGCATCTCGTCTTCCAGATTGACCTGGATGATTTCCTTGGCGGTTTCTGCCATTCGGGTTCCGTAAGTGAGGTGGCGGGCGAGCCGGAAAGCTACGTTAGGGGCGCCCTGACGACAGGCTGCCGACCCCACGCTCCCGCCGATCGATTCAAGCGTCGGATTGTATCACGAAGGGGCACCACGATGCCGCCGGTTTACCGGCCAGAAACAAGCACTTGCAGGATTTTGGCGGGGCGATGCGGCGATAGCGTGCCGCACTGGCCTCAGCCGCCGAACGCCGCCTGCATGCGCGCCAGGTCCGGCTGCGCGATCACCCCGCGCTCGGTGACGATCGCATCGATCAGGCTGCCGGGGGTGACGTCGAAGACCGGGTTCCAGGCGTTGATGCCATCGGCCACCGTGCGCACGCCGCCGACCCCGAACAATTCGCCCGGGTCGCGCTGCTCGATCTCGATCTGATCGCCGCTGGCGGTCTCCATGTCCACCGTGGACGACGGTGCCACCACCATGAACTTGACGCCGTGGTGGCGCGCGGCGATCGCCAGCTGGTAGGTGCCGATCTTGTTGGCGGTATCGCCGTTGGCGCAGATGCGGTCGGCACCGACGATGACCCACTGCACCAGACCGGACTTCATCAGATGCGCGGCGGCCGAATCGGCGATCAGGGTCGCGTCGATGCCATCCTGCTGCAGCTCCCACACGGTCAGGCGCGCGCCCTGCAACCACGGCCGGGTCTCGCCGGCAAACACCTTGGCGATGCGCTGCTGCGCCACCCCGGCGCGGATCACGCCCAGCGCGGTGCCGAAGCCGGCGGTGGCCAGCGAACCGGTATTGCAATGGGTCAGCACGCCGCTGCCGGTCTCGATCAACGACGCACCCAGAGCGCCCATATGCCGGTTGGCCGCCAGGTCTTCGTCGGCGATGGCCTGCGCCTGGCGCGCGATCACCTCGCGCCAGTCGGCACCGGCAGCGCCGAGCACGCGACGCATGCGCATTAGCGCCCAGGCCAGGTTGACCGCGGTCGGACGCGCGGCATTGAGCCGCAACAGCGCCGGCTCGAGTTTCTGCAAGGCCGCACCGCCGTCGTCGGCAGCGATGTCGCGCGCCGCCAGCACCACGCCCCACCCGGCCGCAATGCCGATCGCCGGCGCGCCGCGCACGGCCAGCGAATGGATCGCCTCGGCCACCGCGTCGCTGGTGTCGCAACGCACGTGCTCGACCACGAAGGGCAGCTTGCGTTGGTCGAGCAGTTCCAGGGCATCGCCCGTCCACAGCAGCGGGCGGATATGGTCGTAGCGGGCGTAATCGATATGGGCGCTGTCGTTCATCCGGACATTGTAAGGCGCCCAGGCAGCCCAGTCAGTGGCCGCATCGCTCAGCCCGCTGGCATCGCGCACACCGGCCATCCCGGCTGGCACTTGCCCGCTGCTCACCGTCACGGGACCTTGTGCGGCATGGAGGCCGCATAAGCCTCTACAGGGACGTACTTGCGGCGTGTCCGGCGGTGGGTGGGCGGGCAAAGGCCCTGCAGCCAAGCTGCAAATCGCCCGCTCCACAACCGAGGCATCCGCAACCCGTCCAATCACGTCTCAAGACCACCGGGAGCTCGAGCTTCAGCGTCGTCTTGGCGTTTCAAGGCGAGCTGGTCGAGTGCGCGGTGCCCTCGCCAGAGAGTTGGTTGGTAGTCGAATGAAGAGCTACTTGCTCGATGCATCGACCATTGAGCCATTGAGCCATTGAGCCGGCCCATCATTCTCCAACGATGCACATCACGCACCGCTCTTGACCGTGCACACCGACTATCTCGATTGGTCCTTGCCCGCTCACCGTCGCGGGACCTTACGCGGCATGGATGCCGCGTAAGAGCCTACACGGACGTACTTGCGGCGTGTCCTGCGATGGTGGGCGGGCAAGGGCCCCGCAGCCAAGTCGCAGACTCGATGCATCGACCACTGAGCTATTGAGCCGACCCATCATTCTCCAACGATGCACATCACGCACTGCTCTTGACCTTGCACACCGACCATCTCGATTGGTCCTTGCCCGCCTACCGTCGCGGGACCTTAAGCGGCATGGATGCCGCGTAAGCGCCTACATGGACGTACTTGCGGCGTGCCCTGCGATGGTGGGTGGGCAAGGGCCCTGCAGCCAAGTCGCAGATCGCCCGCTCCCCTACAGCGCCGCCATGTCGCTGCCTTCCAGGTCCAGCACCACCCACACATCCGCACCGAACAAGCACATTCAAGTCAACCGAGAGCTTGAGCCTCAGCGTGGCCTGGATGTTCCAAGCAGAGCTGGTCGAGGGCGCGACACCCTCACCAACTGGGTCACGTGCTGACTTAAACCGCGGCGCCGGCTACGCTCACCTATGCGATGGAGAGCAGCGGTTTCGTCAGTCCATCAGTCGACGATGAACTCGGCGCGGCAGCCGTCGTTGACCCACACGCCGTCGCGGCTCCAGCCCCAGGTCTGGCCTTCCACGCATTCCTTTTTGGAGATCTGCCGGCCTACACGTACCTGACGCTCTACCGAGATCCCGCAGGTGCGGCGTGCGCCCTTCTTCGATTCGCAGGTCACCATACGTGGCATGGCCACGAAGCCAGAACCGTCCTCGGCCGCGACCTCGAATTCGCCGTCGCAGCCGCGCGACACCCAGATTTCGTTACGGCGCGCGCCCCAGCTGCGGCCCTCCTTGCACGGCCACACCGAGCGCTGGCGCAGCAGGCGCACCGGCGCTCCGCGCAGCACCACCGGGCAAACCACCTTGCCGCCGTTGGAATCGCAGCGCACCACGCGACGCATCTGCGCAGCGCTCGGCACCCGCGCACTGGCAAACTCCGCACGGCAGCCCTGCTCGACCCACACGCCATCGCGTTCGATATCCCACTCGCTGCCGCGGATGCAACTTGTCTCCGATAGCTGGCGTACCAGCTGGACGCCGTGCTCGGTATCCATCGCACAATGCACGCGCGCCATGTCCTTGGATTCGCAACGCACCACGCCCGATGCGCGATCGGCCGCACGCGCATCGGCGAGCATCAGCAGCGGCAAGCACCACAAACCGCATAAGCTGATCAGCCACTTCATGCCGACAATCCTCACCCAAACACGCTCTGCGCCGCGCCCCCGTGGACGCCACGATGAGAGCATCATCGATGTGAAGATAGCAATACGGTAGCGATGACAGCGGGATGGCAGCGGGCGCATACCATGCGCCGCAACGTCAGGCACAGTGCATTACAGGCGCTGCCGGGGTCAGGCGCTTGCGAATGCGAATGCCAACACATCGGCAATCTGCGTGGTTCCACGCATGGCCATCAACAGCCGGTCCACACCGACCGCAACTCCCGCGCAATCGGGCAGCTGCGACAACACCGCCAGCAGGCGCTCGTCCACCGGTAGTTGCGGCAATCCGCGCGCCGCCCGCACCGCGTTGTCGCGCATGAAACGCGCACGCTGCTCCTGCGCATCGTTGAGCTCGTGGTACCCATTGGCAACCTCGTAGGCGCCCAGATACAGCTCGAAGCGCTCGGCCACCGGCGGCTCGTCGCGGCGGATGCGCGCCAACGCGCATTGGCTGGCCGGCCAGTCGTGCACCACGGTCAGCATGTCGCTGGCAAAGCCCGGCTGGATGCGATGGGTCATCAGCAGATCCAGCCAGTCGTCGCGGCTCAGGCCATCCGGATCGATCGCGATGTCGTGCAGCGGTGCGCGCAGCGTTTCGATCGGATCGCTTAGCGGGTCGATACCCAGCGCCTGCACGAACAGCGCGCGATAGCTCAGCACCTGCACCTGCGCCTGGCGCCCGACCAGCGCAAGCGCGCGGCGCACCAGCGCAACGGTCTCCTGCGCCAGGGCGCGATCGTCCCAGCCCACCCGGTACCACTCGAGCATGCTGAACTCGGGATTGTGGCGGCCGCCGGCCTCGCCATTGCGGAACACCCGCCCCAGCTCGTAGCAGTCGCCCACCCCGGCCGCCAGCAGGCGCTTGAGCGGATATTCCGGCGAGGTACGCAACCAGCGCACCGGCGCGCCGGCATCGACATGGCCGCTGAAGCGCGTGCTGAAGCTGTCGATGTTCGGCTCGGTATTGCCGGCCTCCGACAGCACCGGCGTCTCCACTTCCAGCACGTCGCGCTCGGCGAAGAAATCGCGGATCAGCGCGTTGAGCCGCGCGCGCAACCGCAACGCGTCCAGATCGACCTGCGTCGCACTCATGGTTGCTGGCCGTGCTCGCCGAGGAAGGCCAGCAAGCGCGCCTCGTCCCAGATCTCCACGCCCAGTGACTGCGCCTTGTCCAGCTTGGAGCCGGCTTCTTCGCCGGCCACCAGAAACGCGGTTTTCTTGGAGACGCTGCCGGCGACCTTGGCGCCCAGCGCTTCCAGCCGTTGCTTGGCCGCATCGCGTGTGAGCGCGGCCAGGGTCCCGGTGATCACCACGGTCTGGCCGTCGAGCGGGCCGGTTTGCTGCACATCGGCGTCGGGCAGACGCGACAGCACCGTTTCCATCGCCTGTTGCGCAGCGCTTGCCAAGGCCGCATTTTCGGGCCGCTCCAGCCATTGCAGCAGCGACGCCACCACCGGCGCGGGAACGCCGGCCTGCAACAAGGCATCGGACCCGGCGCTGCGCAGCGCATCGAAGGAGGCCACCGCGGCAGCCAGCTGCTGCGCACGCACTGGCGTCACCTTGGGGATATCCATGTCCTGCAGCACGCTGGCAAAGCTCAGCGCCTCGCGCAGCCTGGGCGATGGCGGATGCGCATCGCCGATGCGCACACCACGCTGCAGCAGGTCGTCGATGGCCTGCTGATTGCCGGGCTGGTCGAAGAAGTGCCCGAGCGAGCGCGCCACCTCGCCACCGATATCGGGCACGCGCTTGAACAGCGGCCACGGCAGATGGCGGATCAATTCCAGATCGCCGAACCACGCCGACAAGGCCTTGGCGGTGCTCTCGCCGACATGCTCGATGCCCAGCGCGAACAGGAAGCGCTCCAGCGTGGTATCGCGCGATTGCTCGATCGCCTCGATCAGGTTTTCCGCCCACTTGGTGGCGATCTTCTTGCGGTTCCAGTCGAACGCCGGCAGCCCGGCACGTAGCAGATCGGCCTGCCAGGTTTGCGGCGCCTCGCGCTCGCCGGCCAGGTCCACACCGATGCCGACCACGGTGTTTTCCAGCTGGCCGTACGCACCGCTGGCCAGATGCTCGCGCGCCTCGCGCAGGAACGCATGCGGGCTCTCGGCAGTGCTGATCAGGCGCAATTGCAGCAGCTGGTCCACGTTGAGCAGGTACAGATCGGCCACGCCCTGCACCACGCCACTGTCGGCCAGCACCTCGATGAATTTTTCGCCCAGGCCATCGACATCCATCGCACGGCGCGAGACGAAATGCCGGAACGCTTCCTTGCGCTGTGCCGGGCAGGTCAGCTCGCCGGAGCAGCGCCACACCGCCTCGCCTTCCTCACGCACGATCTCCGACCCGCATACCGGGCATTGCGTGGGCATCTGCCATGGCCGGGTGCCGGGCGGCCGTTGCTCGGCAACTACGCCGGCCACTTCCGGAATCACATCGCCGGCACGCCGCACGATCACCGTATCGCCCACGCGCACATCCAGCCGCGCGATCTGGTCGGCGTTGTGCAGCGTGGCGTTGGTGACGATCACCCCGGCCACATGCACCGGCTTCAGCCGTGCCACCGGCGTGGCGGCCCCGGTGCGACCGATCTGGATCTCGATCGCCTCCACCGTGGTGGACTGCTCCTGCGCCGGAAATTTATGCGCGATCGCCCAGCGCGGCGCGCGCGAGACAAAACCCATCTCGCGCTGCCCGGCCAGATCGTCGAGCTTGTAGACCACCCCATCGATATCGAAGGGCAAGCCATCGCGCGCTTCACCGACGCGTTGGTAGTACGCCAACAGGCCATCGCTGCCCTGCACCACCTCCACCAGGGCGCTGACCGGCAAACCCCACGCGCGCAACTGCGCCAGGATCGCCGAATGCGTCTGCGGCAACATGCCCTCGCTCACTTCGCCCACGCCGTAGGCAAAGAAACTCAGCGGGCGCTGCGCAGTGATGCGCGCATCCAGCTGACGCAGCGAGCCTGCAGCGCCATTGCGCGGATTGGCCAGCACCTTGCCGCCCTGCAGGCGCATCTGCGCGTTGTAGGTCTCGAAGGCGGTGCGCGGCATGTACACCTCGCCGCGCACCTCCAGTACCTGCGGCCAGCCTTCGCCACGCAGGCGCAGCGGAATCGCCTTGACCGTACGCAGATTGGCGCTGACATCCTCACCGGTGGCGCCGTCGCCCCGCGTTGCGCCCTGCACGAACTCGCCGTTTTCGTAGCGCAGGCTGATCGCCAGGCCATCGAGCTTGGGCTCGGCTGAAAACACCGGCCGTTTCACCTCCAGCCGCTCGCTGATACGCCGTACGAACTCGGTCACCTCTTCATCGCTGAAGGCATTGCCCAACGACAGCATCGGCAGGGCATGCCGCACTTCGGCAAAGCGCGACGCGGCCAGGTGGCCGACGCGCTGGGTCGGCGAATCGGCGCTGGCCAGCTCCGGGTGCGCAGCCTCCAGGGCCTCCAGTTCGCGCATCAGGCGGTCGTAGTCGACGTCGGCCATCTGCGGCTCGTCGAGCACGTGATAGCGGTAGTTGGCGTCCTCGATACGACGACGCAGGGCGTCGATGCGCTGAGCGGGATCCGGGCTGACAGTCATACGATCGCTGGGCTGGCTCTGGGCCGCCCATTCTAACGGGCCGTGCCGGTGTGCAAGTGCGGCCCGACCACCGACCAAACCGCGCGACAGCGAGCCCGGCAGCGATTTTCCGATAGGCAGACAGGCACAAACCCGCTAGCGTGGCGCCCTCTTTTGCCTGCTCGCCTGGAGCTCACCGTGCCGTTGCCCGTTTCGCGCCGTTCGTTTCTCAGCCTTGCCACCTCCGGCGTGGCGGTTTCCGCACTGGGACTGGCACCCGCGGCCGAGGCAGCCCGCAAGCGTGCGGCTGCGCCGGCCAAGCCCGGTGTGGCGCCGGCAACGGGCGCGGTGTTTCTCAATCTCAACGAACATCCGCTCGGCCCCTCGCCCGCCGCACTGGATGCGGCAACGCGCTCGCTGGCACGTGCAGGCCGCTATCAGTTCGAGATGGAGCAGGACCTGCGCAACCTGGTGACCGGCGAGCTGCAACTGCCCGGCGACCATCTGGCGTTCTTTCCCGGTTCCAGGGACGCACTGCATCGTGCCGGCAGCCTGTTCACCTCGGCACGTGCCGGGCTGGTGGTGGCCGACCCGAGCTTCGACCCGATCATCGACAGCGCCACCGCCCGCGGCGTGCCGGTGCGCAAGCTGCCGCTGCGGGCCGATGGCGCGCACGACGTCAAGGCGATGGCCAAGGCCGACCCGTCCGCCGGCCTGATCTACCTGTGCAACCCCGGCAACGCCAGCGGCGCCATCACCCCGCGCGCCGACATCGAGTGGCTGCTGGCCAACAAGCCGTCCAGCGCGGTGCTGGTGGTCGACGAAGCGTATATCCACTACAGCAACGAGCCGTCCGTGGCGGACCTGGTGCGCCAGCGCCAGGACCTGATCGTGCTGCGCAGCTTCTCCAAGCTCTACGGCATGGCCGGCCTGCGCCTGGGCGCCGCGCTGGCGCCGCCGGGGCTGCAGACCAAGCTCGCCAGCCTGGGCAGCAACCCGTTGTCGGTACCGGCAATGGCCGCCGGCATCGCCAGCCTGCGCGACCCGCAGCTGGTGCAGACCCGCCGCGCGGAGAACGCCCGCGTGCGCGACGACACCATCGCCTGGCTCAAGAGCAAGGGCTACACCTGCCTGCCCACACAGGCCAACTGCTTCCTGCTCGACGTCAAGCGCGACGCCGGCGTGTTTGCCGATTCGATGCAGAAACAGGGCGTCATCGTCGGCCGCAGCTGGCCGATCTGGCCCAAGCGCGTGCGCGTGAGCGTCGGCACCGAGGCGGAGATGCTGCGCTTTCGCGAGGCGTTTACCAAGGCCAAGCGCTGATCGCTAAGCACAGAGGGGCCATCCCTTCTTCCCTCGGGAGAAGGTGCCCCGAAGGGGCGGATGAGGGTGCGCCTCGGAGATCTGCCAAGACCTGTAATGACAAGCGCGTCGCCACGCGCCGGCAGACCTGGATCACCGACTGCTCCACTGCTTCGCCTCCGTACCCTCACCTCAACCCCTCTCCCGTCGGAGAGGGGCTTTGATTTCCTATCGCGTGGACGTTGGAAGAGGCGCGGCAGCATTCGGACGCAGCAAGCGCCGGATCCACACGTAGCTGAGCGCAAACGTCAGCGCCATCGACACCGCACTCCACACCAGGAGCTGGCGCATCATCGGCGGGCCCTGAAAGATGCGCGCGTAGTAGCTTGCATCCAACAGCGCGATCACGTGCGGCGGGAAGACGCTGATGATGGGCGTTGGCACTGGCGCAACCAGCAGCGCCACTGCAGCGGCAAAGCCGATCGAGCTCCATTGCGCGCGATGTGGGCTTGTCGACGCGCCTTTGCGCAAACGCAGCGCAATCCGCGACACCATCCATAGCAGCGGTGCGGCCAGGATGGCCCACACCGCCAGCAAGATCAGCACCGCCAGCGCGCCCTGCAAGCTCCACATCGTTCACCTCTACGCTAGAACGCGCCCTGCGGCAGGTCGCGACTTAGACTGCGTATGGATGACTCGCGGTCGGGATGGTTCACGGTCAATGGCTCGCAATCACCGACTCAGCGACGCTCGATCACCAGCGGTGCGCAATCACCACCGACGCACATCACCAGCAGCGCGCACTTAAAAGCAACACGCACTCACCAGCGCGGTGACTTGGTCAGCGGCGGTGCCTGGTGCTGGCGATCGTAGGCGCGCAGTTCGTCGCGGATATGCGCCACGCGCTGGCGGCCCAGCGCATTGCGGCTGTCGTCCAGCACCACGCCGTCGAGCAGTTCGGCCATGCGCTGCACGGTCGGCAGCATCTTTTCCCAGGCATCCAGCGCGGTCATCGGCGCCGGCAAGGTGAGGAAGAACGCAATCGCCGGGGTCTGCATCTCGCGGATGTTGGCCATGTCGAAGCTGCCGGGCTTGAGGATGCTGGCCATGCTGAAGATCGGCCCGCGCTCCGGATGCCCTTCCACCAGGCGGTGGAAGACATTCATGTGACCGAACACCAGCCCGGTCTTCTCGGCAGCGACCACCACGTCTTCGCCGCGCAGAACCTGGCCGGCCTTGGCGGCCACGAACAGCGAGACGATCTTGTCGAAATCCTGGTTGGGACGCTTGCCGACATCGTTGCCGCCGGCCGCATCGGCATTGTCCAGGTTCAGTTCGCTTTGCTCGGCGCCCTCATTGCGTTCGAACGGGTCGCCGTCCACGTCAGGCTGGCCGGAAATCACCGGCTCGCGGCGCTCGCGCGGCTGCCCGTCGTCCTTGTCGACCCGGCGCCCTTGCGGCGATTTTTTCGGGCGGCCAAATAGGAAGATGGCCGCGACCAGCAGCAGTCCAGCGATCAGGATCCCGATCCGGATCATGGCCATGTCGGACATTCAGCGTGCCTCCGCATAAGAGTGACAGGTGTCGATATTCCGACAAGCATGGCACGTCATGCCGCACCCGCCAAACGTGCGGCCTCTTCCAGGTCCACGCTGACCAAGCGACTGACGCCCGGCTCGCGCATGGTCACGCCGGAGAGCTGGCGCGCGGCCTCCATCGTCGCCTTGTTGTGGCTGACGAACAGGAACTGCACCTTCTCGCTCATTTCCCGCACCATGTTGGCCAGACGGCCGACATTGGCTTCGTCCAGCGGCGCGTCCACCTCGTCGAGCAGGCAGAACGGCGCGGGATTGAGCTGGAAGATCGCAAACACCAGCGCCACCGCGGTCATCGCCTTCTCGCCACCGGACAGCAGCGAGATGCTGGACACGCGCTTGCCCGGCGGGCGCGCCATGATGGTTACGCCGGTGTCGAGCAGGTCTTCGCCGGTGAGTTCCAGATAGGCGTGACCACCGCCGAACAGGCGTGGATATAGCGCCTGGACGCCGGAATTGACCCGGTCGAAGGTGTCCTTGAAGCGACCGCGGGTTTCGCGGTCGATCTTGCGGATCGCCTCTTCCAGCGTCTCCAGTGCGGTGTTGAGATCCAGGTTCTGCGCGTCCAGATATTCCGAACGCTGCGCCGCTTCGCCGTACTCCTGGATCGCGGCCAGGTTGACCGGTTCCAGCCGCCGCATGCGCCCGTCGATCTGGCCGACCGCCGCTTCCCACTCGGCCACGTTCGCCGCTTCCGGCAATCCATTGACCACGTCCTCGAGCACGAAGCCGGCCTTCACCACGGCGGCTTCCAGTTGCTCTGCGCTGAGCACCAGCGCCTGCTGATCCAGCTTGCGCTGGGAGATGCGCTCGCGTTGGGCTAGCGCCTGTTCGTCGCGCTGCTGACGGGTCTGCTCGTAGCTGCGCAGCTCGCCATCGATGCTCTCCAGCATGGTGCGCGCTTCGCTCAGCACGCGCTCGGTGCGCACACGCTCGCTCAACGCGGCCTGGTGCTCGTGCTCCAGCGTTTCCACCGGCGAGTCGCCGTCGCTGAGCTGGGCGACCAGATCCTCCAGACGCGTGTCGAGCTGGCCGCGCTGGCTGTCCATGCGCTCCAGCGTCTGGCTCAGGGAGGTGATCTGGGTGCGTTGCGATTCAAGCGTGAGCGCCAATGCATGCATCGCATCGCGCACGCCACGTGCGGCATCGCGGGCCTGATCGCGCGCATCGGTGAGCTGACGGCGTTCGTTCTCCAGCACCTGCCGGGTGCCTTGCAGATCGCCCATCAGGGTCACCGCGTCTTCGAGCTTGGCGCGCGCCTCACGTGCCTGTTCGCGGCTGGTGTCCAGCGTTTCCAACAGCTGCGACAATTCGTTTTCGATGCGCTCGATGCGCGTGCGCGCGGCATCGACCTTGCCCTGCTGACTCTGCAGCTGACCGGCTAGTTCGGACACGCTGCGGTGCGCCATGTACAACTGGCGCTGCGCATCTTCGCGCTGCTGTTCGGCCGCCAGCAGTTGTTCGCGGAAGCTGCCCAGGCGCTGCTCGAGGTCGGCCTCGCGCTCCTGCAGCGTTTCGATCTGCGCGCGCAGCTCCTGAATTTCGCGCTCGCGCAGCAAGGCGCCCTGCTTGGCAGCGCCGGAGCGCGACACCCGCACCCAGCCCTCGCCCAGCCGCTCGCCGCTGCGGGTGATGACCGAATCGCCCTCGGGCAGGCCGCGCTGCAGCGTGCGCGCGGCTTCCAGATCCTCGGCCGCGTGCAGGCGCGCGAGCAGGCGACGGATCGCGATCGGCCCCTGCACCTTGGCCGCCAGCGAAGTCGGCGCAAAGCTCGCGTTGTCGCTGGCACCGGAGACCAGCGCGATGCGGCCCTCGCCCAACTCGCCCAACGCATCGACCAGTTGCTCCGGCGCATCCACCAGCACGCCTTCGATCAGCTGCCCCAATGCGCCTTCGACCGCGTTTTCCCAGCCGCTTTCGACCGTGATGCGCTCGCCGACACGTGCGGCAGAGTCCAGCCCGCGCGACTTCAGCCACGCCACTGCCGCGCCCTGCTCCTGGCCGAGTGCGGCCTGCTGCAGGGTTTCCAGCGACGACAGCCGGCCACGCGCGGCCTGCGCCTGCTTGCGCACGTCGGCCAGTTCGCCCTGGCTGGCGCGCTGTTGTTCCTGCAGCCCGCCGAGTGCGTGCTTGCGCGCTTCGACCTGCTCGGTCAGCCCGTCCAGCGAGGTCTTCTGGGTTTCATGGCGCAGCTCGATCTGCTCGAACGCCTCGGCCAGCGCATCCAGGTCCAGTCCGGCGCGCTCGTTGACCAGCGCTTCGCGGCGGCGCTCGGCTTCCAGCGACTGACGATCGAGATAATCGACACGCGTGCGTTCCACTTCGCCGGCACGCGAGGCTTCGCCGGTGGCGCGGTTATGGGTTTCCCAGCGCTGCTGCCAGTCGGCCAGACGCGCTTCGGCCTCGCGTAGCGCCTCCTGGCGGAATTCGTGGTCTTCGCGCAGCTGCTCCAGTTGCGGTTCGGCAGCGTCCACCGCCTCGCGCAGCACCGCCAGCCTGGCCGAATCGCCGCTGATATGCTGGGTCAGCTCCTGCAACTGGCTCTGCGCCTCATCGCGCGCCTTGTGCAGGCGATGCGAGAGTTCGCGCTGATGCTGGATCTGCTGCTCGATGCGCGCCAGCGCACCACCGACCTGATAGACATCGGCCTGCGCCTTGGCCACCGCTTCGGCGGCCTCCTCGCGACGCGCGCGCCCGGTTTCGATCCGCGCCTCGGCATCGCGCTGTTCGGCGATCAATTGCTGCAGCCGGGTCTCTTCCTGATTCAGTTTTTCGCGCAGGCCCTGCAACCGGCCATCCAGGCCGCGGTATTCCAGCGCCTTCCACTCGGCGTCCTTGATCCGGCGCTCCTCCTGCAAGGCCTGATACTGCTCGGCCTGGCGCGCCTGGCGCTGCAGATGCGCCAGTTGCTTGGTGATCTCTTCGCGCAGGTCGCCCAGGCGATCGAGATTCTCGCGGGTATGCCGGATGCGCGTTTCGGTTTCCTTGCGGCGCTCCTTGTACTTGGAAATGCCGGCGGCTTCTTCCAGATACACGCGCAGGTCTTCCGGCCGCGCCTCGATGATCTGGCTGATCATGCCCTGCTCGATGATCGAGTAGCTGCGCGGCCCCAGGCCGGTGCCCAGGAACAGGTCGGTGATGTCGCGGCGCCGGCACTTGGTGCCGTTGAGGTAGTAGGCGCTGTTGCCGTCGCGGCTGACCAGGCGCTTGACCGAGATCTCGTTGAACGAGGCGAACTCGCCGCTGATGGTGTGATCGGAGTTGTCGAAGATCAACTCCACCGTCGCCTGCGACACCGGCTTGCGCGCCGATGAGCCGGAGAAGATCACGTCGGTCAGCGAGTCGCCACGCAAGCGGCTGGCCGAACTTTCGCCCATCACCCAGCGCACCGCATCGATGATGTTGGACTTGCCGCAGCCATTGGGCCCGACGATGCCGGTCATGTTGGTGGGCAGGTGCAACGTGGTCGGGTCGACGAACGACTTGAAACCGGACAGTTTGATCGTGGACAGGCGCATGGGACTGAAGGTTCCGGGCACCGCACGGGCAGGGCCGGCAGGCGCTTTTTCCTGTGAAGCCGCCCCCCTAAACCCTTGATCCACAAGATCTATGGGCCGTGGAACCGGCAATGGAGCATGAGTATAGCGGGCCTGGCATCGCTGGCGTGGCCGCAGAAAGACGAAGGGCGCCTAACCAGGCGCCCTTCGGGTACAGCGTGCAGCGTGGATCAGGCGTCGGATTCGACGATGACCTTGACCGAGGTTTCCACATCGGCGTGCAGGTGCAGCACAACGTCGTACTCGCCGACATTGCGGAATGCGCCTTCGCCCAGGATCACTTCGCTCTTTTCCAGCGGCAGGCCGGCGGCGGTGAACGCCTCGGCGATATCGCGCGGACCGACCGAGCCGTACAGCTTGCCTTCGGTCGACGCATGCGCGCCGATGGTGACGCTGGCGCCTTCGAACTTGCCGGCGCGGCTCTGTGCATCGGCCAGGATGGTGTTGGCCTTGGCTTCGTAATCGGCACGCTTGGCTTCAAACGCTTCGACGTTGGCAGCGGTGGCCGGAACGGCCTTGCCCTGCGGCACGAGGAAGTTGCGGCCGTAACCCGGCTTGACGCTGACCTTGTCGCCCAGGCCGCCGAGATTGGTCACTTTCTGCAGAAGAATCAGATCCATGGTGGTGCTCCGTTATTCGTTAGCGCCGGCGCTTTGGCCGACGCAACGTTTGCTGTCCGAAAAGACGGGATTCGGGAATCGGGATTTGGGAATCGCAACAGCACGATCAACACCGCATCTCGAATGACCGGCCTCTATATTTTAATAACCCGCACATGGATGTGCGGGCTCTTGTGAGGGACTCACATACAACCGTGCGGACTCTTGTGAGGAACTCACATCAACGACTCGGATTAGACGTCGTGATTGTCCGTGTACGGGATCAGCGCCAGGAACCGCGAGCGCTTGACGGCCGTGGCCAGCTGACGCTGGTACTTGGACTTGGTACCGGTCACGCGGCTCGGCACGATCTTGCCGTTCTCGGTGAGGTACTGACGCAGGGTGTTGAGATCCTTGTAATCGATCTCTTTCACGCCCTCGGCGGTGAACTTGCAGAACTTGCGACGACGGAAGAACTTGGACATGACAGCGCTCCTTAAGCGGCTTCGGCGTTGTCGCCGTCGGTATCGGTGGCGGCAGGTGCAGCATCGCCCTCATCGTCATCGCGACGACGACGCTCGCTACGCTCGGGCTTGTCGCCCTTCTCGTCCTTGCTCTTCATGATCAGCGACTGCTCGGTGTCCGGGCCATCGCGCTTGACGACCAGGTGACGCAGCACCGCATCGTTGAAGCGGAAGCTTTCCACCAGCTCGCTCAGCACGGCCTGGTCGACTTCGATGTTGAGCAGCACATAGTGCGCCTTCACCAGGTTCTGGATCGGGTAGGCCAGCTGACGGCGGCCCCAGTCTTCCAGACGGTGGATGGTGCCGTTACCGCCCTCGATCAGCGACTTGTAGCGCTCGATCATGGCCGGGACCTGCTCGCTCTGATCCGGGTGGACCAGGAACACGACTTCGTAATGACGACTCATGTTGTATTACCTTTCGGATGTGGCCACGTGGGCCGGACAGCTCCCCGGTGACCCGCGCAAGGCGGCCGGTGGAGCAAGGATTCCCGCCCGGAACCGGGCAGGAAGCATGAAAGTATGGCAGTTCAGGCGTTTAGCCGCAACCAAGCCGAGCCAGCGGCCGAGCCCACGAACAGGACATCTGCGCGGCGACTGCTCAAGCCCCTCTCCCGCCGGGGCGATAAGGCACCGCTTGCGCGCCACTGGCGCGCGGGCCGGGGCGCGGAGCGGGGTTGGGGTGAGGGTCCGGGGCAAAGCCACTCGTGACGCCTAACCGCGCGAGGCTTCGCCCCGTACCCTCACCCGCCCTTCGGGCACCTTCTCCCGCAGGGAGAAGGGATAGCGCTCGCTGGCGAGCTCAGCGATGCTCGGCTTCGGTCGTGAAGCTTTCCCCGCAGCCGCACTCGGCGGTCGCGTTGGGATTGCGGAAAGTGAAGGTCTCGCTGAGGCCGTGCTTGCCGAAATCGATGCAGGTGCCGTCGACCAACGGCAGGCTGACCGGATCGACGAAGATGCGCACGCCTTCCTGCTCGAACACCGCATCGTCATCGCGCTTCTCGCGCGCCAGGTCGGTGACATGGCCCCAGCCCGAACAACCGGTCTTGGTCACGCCAAAGCGCAGGCCCAGCGTCCCCGGGGTCTGCTGCACGAAACGCTGCACGCGCTCCAGCGCGGCAGGGGTGAGGCTGATGGCCATGGAGGTGCTCCGGAAACGATGGTGGCAAGTATAGCGAGGCTGCAGTAACCGGGGGCTGGACCCGCCGCTACGACGTGTTCCCCAGATGGGGCCATCTCCGGGCTTCGACAAGCGCAATCACCCGCAAGCGGTTCAGATGCTCGCGCCGGCGCGCCCGCAGCCAGTAAACTCGCAGACCATTCAAGGTCGCTACGGCGAGGACAAGTCATGACGGTGGTCAGCGTTGAACATGCGCTTGCGGGAAAACTCCCGGAAGGCGGCGAAGTTACGGTACGGGGGTGGGTGCGCACGCTGCGCGGATCTGCCGGACTGGCCTTCATCAACGTGACCGATGGCTCGTGCTTCGCTCCGATCCAGGTGGTGGCCAACGACACCCTGCCCAACTTCGACGAAATCAAGCGCCTGACCAGCGGCTGCTCGCTGGTCGCCAAGGGCGTGCTGGTGAAGTCGCAGGGCAAGGGCCAGTCGTTCGAGATCCAGGCCAGCGGCGTGGAGATCGTCGGCTGGGTCGAGGACCCGCTGACCTACCCGATCCAGCCCAAGCCGATGTCGCCGGAGTTCCTGCGCGAAGTGGCGCACCTGCGCCCGCGCACCAACCTGTTCGGCGCGGTCACCCGCATCCGCAACTGCCTGGCGCAGGCGGTGCACCGCTTCTTCCACCAGAACGGCTTCAACTGGATCAGCACCCCGATCATCACCACCTCCGACGCCGAAGGCGCCGGGCAGATGTTTCGCGTCTCCACGCTGGACATGGTCAACCTGCCGCGCGATGCCAGCGGCGCGGTGGATTTCAGCCGCGACTTCTTCGGCAAAGAGACCTTCCTGACCGTGTCTGGCCAGCTCAACGTGGAGGCCTACTGCCTGGCGCTGAGCAAGGTCTACACCTTTGGCCCGACCTTCCGCGCCGAGAACAGCCACACCACGCGCCATCTGGCCGAATTCTGGATGATCGAGCCGGAAATCGCCTTCGCCGATCTGGCCGAAGACGCGCGCCTGGCCGAGCAGTTCCTCAAGTACCTGTTCCGCGCGGTGCTGGACGAGCGTGGCGACGACCTGGCATTCCTGGCCGAGCGCGTGGACAAGAACGCGATCGCCAAACTGGAAGCCTTCATCAATGCCCCGTTCGAGCAGATCGACTACACCGAGGCGGTGAAGCTGCTGCAGAATTCAGGCAAGAAGTTCGACTTCCCGGTCGAATGGGGCCTGGACCTGCAGACCGAGCACGAGCGCTGGCTGACCGAAGAACACATCGGCCGCCCGGTGGTGGTGACTAACTACCCCGAGCACATCAAGGCCTTCTACATGCGCCTGAACGACGACGGCAAGACCGTCGCGGCGATGGACGTGCTGGCGCCGGGCATCGGCGAGATCATCGGCGGCAGCCAGCGCGAAGAGCGCTTGGATGTGCTGGATGCACGCATGGCCCAGTTCGGCCTGGATCAGGAGCACTACAGCTGGTACCGCGATTTCCGCCGCTACGGTTCGGTGCCGCATGCCGGCTTCGGCTTAGGGTTCGAGCGCCTGGTGGTCTACGTGTGCGGGCTGAGCAATATCCGCGACGCCATCCCCTACCCGCGCGCGCCGGGCAGCGCGGAGTTCTGATGTGAGGTGGACCATCACTGCGCTGGTGATCGGCGCAGCACCTCCCCAACTCGCACTGATGCTGGCGGGCGCATGACCCTGTTCTTCGCACTGTGTTTTGTCGGTGTTGCCGTTGCCGGGCTCACCGCCTTGCTGATCTTCTGGCCGCTGACGCTGGTGCACCTGCGCGACCGTCATCCCGAGGCGCTGGCCAGCTTCGGCGAGCCGGCCTTCATCAGTCCTGCGGCGCTGCGCTGGTTGCTGACGCGGCGCTACCGCAGCCATCGCGACAGTGCGCTGTCCGGCCTGGCCACACCCGCCTGGCTGTCGCTGCTGACCATCTTCTTCGGCCTGGGCATGGCGGCCCTGCTCGGCCTGCTGTCCAAGGTAATGCCATGAATACACAGCAAGACACTGCATATGACGACCGCGATTCGTGGTGGCTGGCCACGATCGGCCGCACGCTGATCTGGGCGCGCCTGCGCGTCAAGCAGGCCGGTACCGCCGAAGTCCTGGACAGCGATGGCAAGATCCTGCCCTACGACAGCGAAGACAGCGCCCGCGCGGCGTTGTTCGATGCCGAGTTCGTCGCGCTCGACGGGCTGGACGAAGAAGACGCGCTGATGCGTGGCTTCTCGCTCGACGAAGTGTCGCCGCCGCGTGGCGAGGACGATGCGGACCTGCGCGAACGCATGGTAATGACCCTGGGCGGTCGCGCCTGACATGTACGCCCCACGCGCGTTCGCGCAGACCGATCTGGCCTTGCTGGACTGGCTGATCGCGCGCGACCCGTTCGTCACCATGATCAGCCACGGCGACGATGGACAGCCGGCAATCTCGCATCTGCCGGTGCTGTACCGACGCGACGCGCAGGCAGTGGTCATCGAAGGCCACTGGGCGCGCTCCAATCCGCAGGCGCGCAGTCCCGGCGATGCGGTACTCGTGGTGCAGGGCCCGCATGCCTATGTGTCGCCGAGCTGGTATCCGGACAAGGAAACGGCCGCACGCGTGCCGACCTGGAACTACGCCGTGGCGCATCTGCACGGACGTTGCGAGCAGGTGAGCGATGAGGCGGTGCTGGGCGACCTGATCGGCCGCATGAGCACGCACTTCGAACAACGCGTCGGCAGCGACTGGCTGTTCGAGATGGAGCGCGACAGCCACCGCCGGCAGTTGCGCGGCCTGGTCGGCTTCCGCTTCGTTCCCAGCCGCATCCAGCTGACCTTCAAGCTCAGCCAGAACCACCCGGCCGCTAATGTGGCGGCCGTGAGCGATGCATTGCAGCAACAGGCATCGGCCGACTCCCGCGAGGTGGCGTCGCTGATGCGCGACGCCCTGCGCGCACGCGACGGCGCGGTCTGAGCAGCGCCGTCCAGCGCGGATTTTCCGCATCACCGTTTTATCGCTCATCTCTCGATCACACACCGCCCCACTGTCCTCTGGAATACTGCGCGCATGAACGAGCTCAACCACTTGCTTGAAAACAACCGTGCCTGGTCCGAGCGCATCCGCCGCGAGGACCCGGAATTCTTCTCCAAGCTGTCCACCCAGCAGACGCCCGAGTACCTGTGGATCGGCTGCTCGGACTCGCGCGTGCCGGCCAACCAGATCATCGACATGGCCCCGGGCGAGGTGTTCGTCCATCGCAACATCGCCAATGTGGTGGTGCATACCGATCTGAACTGCCTGTCGGTGATCCAGTTCGCCGTCGACGTGCTCAAGGTCAAGCACATCCTGGTGGTCGGCCATTACGGCTGCGGCGGCGTGTTTGCCAGCCTGACCCAGAAGCGCATGGGCCTGGTCGACAACTGGATCCGCCATGTCACCGATGTGGCCGACAAGCACGAGGCCTGCCTGCACGACGCGGGCGACCTGCCGGTGCAGCACGCGCGCCTGTGCGAGCTCAACGTGCTCGAGCAGGTGGTCAATGTCTGCCGCACCACCATCGTGCGCGATGCCTGGGACCGCGGCCAGGCACTGCAGGTGCATGGCTGGGTCTACAGCCTGCGCGACGGGCGTGCGCACGACCTGGGCATGTCGATCGACCGCCCCGAGCTGCTGCAGGAACGCTACGACGCCGCACTGGCGCGCATCCAGGCCGATCACGCCGAACGCTGAGCCGCACCCGCACACCCTCCCACCGCGGCGCCCATCGGCGCCGTCGGTTGGCTATGCTGGACGTCTTCTTTGCCGAGGAACGTCGATGCTGGTCCCGCCGATCAACCTGCAAGCCTGGATCGAGCAACACCGCCACCTGCTCAAGCCGCCGGTGGGCAACAAATGCATCCAGCAGGACGGCTTCATCATCATGATCGTCGGTGGGCCGAATGCGCGCACCGACTACCACTACGACGAAGGCCCGGAGTGGTTCTTCCAGCTCGAAGGCGAGATGGTGCTGAAGGTGCAGGACGAAGGCGTTGCACGCGACATCCCGATCCGCGCCGGCGAGATCTTCCTGCTGCCGCCGAAGGTGCCGCATTCGCCGCAACGCGCGGCCGGCTCGATCGGCCTGGTGATCGAACGCGAGCGCTTGCCCAACGAGCAAGACGGCCTGCAGTGGTATTGCCCGCAGTGCAATCACAAACTGTACGAGGCGATGTTTCCGCTGCAGGACATCGAAACCGATTTTCCGCCGGTGTTCGATCATTTCTACCGCTCGCTCGCGCTGCGCACCTGCACCCAGTGCGGGCATCTGCACCCTGCGCCGGAGCGCTATGCCACTGTCGAGGCATGAGTGGGCGATGGCCGAGGCACGTTCACAGGTCTTCGAGCGCAGTCGCTCGGCGGTCGGTCGTGGGCGCGTCACGGCGACATCGCAATGCCGCGCAACGCAATGACGATGCAGCTGTGCGCAGCGCGCTGTGTTTCGAGGTTGTGCATGCGCCGCAGCCACGCTGTGCGTCTACGTTGAATCCTTTGCCATGCTGCGCACGCTGATCGACCTCAAGCCGCGCGACGTGCCGCTGCGCGTTGCGCTGCGCAATACCGCCGCAGTGGTGCTGCCGCTGGCGGTTGGTGTGGCCACCGGGCATGTCGCCGCCGGTCTGGCCGTGTGTACCGGTGCGCTCAACACCATGTTCACCGACCAGCCCGGCCCGTACCGCGCGCGTCTGCAACGCATGTTGATGGCCGCACTGGCAGCGGGCCTTGCCGCGTTGCTCGGCATCTGGGTCGGCCACAACACGCCGGCATTGGTGATCGCCGGGCTGCTGCTCGGTCTTGGCGGCGGCTTGCTGGTGGCACTGGGCCCGGTAGCGGCGCGGGTGGGGCTGACCAGCATGATCCTGCTGGTGGTCAGCGCCGACATGCGCCTGCCGGTGCAGCAGGCTGCGGGCGTGGCGGCGTTGATCTTCGCCGGCGGCCTGCTCCAGGTGGTGCTGGCACTGGCGGCCTGGCCGCTGCAACGCTATCGCCCGGAGCGTTTCGCGCTGGCCGACCTGATGCGTCAACTGGCCGGCATCGCACGCCAGCGACCGGAAGCCAGCGCCCCGCCGCCGGCCACCCAGGAGGTGCTCGATGCGATGGTGATGCTGCATGGCGAGCATCGCTCGCGCGCGATCGCCGTGCAGAGCTTCCGCATCATCGCCGAGCTGTGCGAACGCGTGCGGCTGGAGCTGCTGTCGCTGGCCGACGTCGATACCCGCCTGACCGACTCGCAGGCGCGCCCGGCGATCGAGCGCGTGCTCGAACGCAGCGCCATCGTGCTGGAACAGCTCGCGCATGCGATGACGGTGGGCGAAGACCCGCTCGCCGCCAATGCCTCGATGACCGGCTTCGACGATCTGGTCGCCGCACTAGCGCAGTTCCAGCACGACAACGCCGATACCCGCGAGCGCCGGCTGGTGCGCGTGGCGGTGGCGCGCGCGCAAGGCCTGGGCGGCCAGCTGCGCGCGCTGATCCGCAACGCGCATTGGGCCAGCAGCCGTGGCGAGATCCAGGCGCAGCTGGCCGAAGCGCGTTTGCCGGCGGCCCTGCGGCCCGCAGCGACCTGGGCCACGCTGCGCGCGAACCTGGATCTGTCGTCGGTGGCCTTCCGGCATGCCTTGCGCTGCGGCGTGTGCCTGGCGCTGGCGATCGCCTTCCAGCGCTGGCAGCAGATCCCGCACGGCTTCTGGATTCCGATGACCACCGCCATCGTGCTCAAGCCGGATTTCGGCGGCACTTTCAGCTTCGGCGCCTTGCGCGTGGCCGGCACCTTCGTCGGCCTGCTGGTGGCGACCTTGCTGGCGCATCTGGCGATGGACGGCGCCAGCGTCCGCCTGGCGTTGCTGGTGCTGTTCTGCCTGGGCTTCCGTCTGCTGACGCAGGTGAATACGGCATCGGCGTGGCGTTTCTGACCGGCATGCTGGTGCTGCTGCTGTCCTTCGAAGGCGTGGCACCGGGCGAGGCCATCGGTGCGCGTCTGCAGGCCACGGTGGCCGGCAGCGCCTGGGCGTTGATCGCCTACGCGGTGTGGCCCACGCGCGAGCGCCGGCATATCCGCGCTTCATTGGCGCAGCTGTTGAGCGCCTATCGCGGTCATCTGCGCAATCTGCTGCTCGGCAGGATGGAGGATCTGGGCGATACCCGCGCTGCCGCACGCGTGGCGCGCACCAACGCGCAGGCCTCGATCGAACGCCTGCGCGGCGAGCCATGCAGCCGGCGCAATCTGCACGAGCTCAAACTCGCCGAGTCGTTGCTGGCCAACGGCAACCGGCTGATCCGCGCCACCCTGTCGCTGGAAGCGGTGCTGCGCGATGGCCACCCCTTGCCCGCGCTGGAAGCGCTGCCCGCCTTTGCGCAACAGGCCGACCAGGCGCTGTCCGAGCTGATCGCCTGCCTGGTCGAGGGCGGCATTCCGGCAGCGGCCACCTTGCGCGGCGCCGAGCGCCAGCTGTCCGATGCATTGACGGCGCTGCCCGACGGCTCACCCGCCACCGCCGCACTGGCCGACACCATCGACCGCATCACCGACAGTATCGGCACCTTGACACATCTATTGCGCCCTGCCCGGCCAGCCTCGACCAACGCCGCGGCCGAGGCACCGGCCGCGCCCGACGGCGCACACGGTGCCGGGGGGTAAACTGCGCCACTGACCTGCGTTGCGAGCCGTGATCATGACCGACCTGCTGTCCCGCGCCAATGCCGTTGCATTGGACGCCGCCGACCCGCTGCGCCACCTGCGCGACGACTTCGTGTTTCCGCAGCATGCCGGCCAGGACCAGACCTACTTCGTCGGCAATTCGCTGGGCCTGCAGCCGCGCGGCGCCCGTGCGATGGTGGCCGAGGTGCTCGACCAGTGGGGCGCACGCGCGGTGGAAGGCCACTTCACCGGCCCCACCCAGTGGCTGACCTATCACCAGCTGGTGCGCGATGGCCTGGCGCGCGTGGTCGGCGCGCAGCCCGGCGAAGTGGTCGCGATGAACACGCTGAGCGTCAACCTGCATCTGATGATGGCCAGCTTCTACCGGCCCACGCCCGAGCGTGGCGCCATCCTGATCGAAGCCGGCGCGTTTCCGTCCGACCGCCACGCGGTGGAATCGCAACTGCGCCTGCATGGGCTGGATCCGGCCACGCAGCTGATCGAAGTGGAAGCGGACCAACCCAATGGCACGGTGTCGATGGCGGCGATCGCCGATGCCATCGCACGGCACGGTCCGCGGCTGGCGCTGGTGCTGTGGCCCGGCATCCAGTACCGCACCGGCCAGGCCTTCGAGCTGGGCGACATCGTGCGGCTAGCACGCGCGCAGGGCGCGATGGTGGGGTTCGACCTGGCGCATGCGGTCGGCAATATCGCGCTGACGCTGCACGACGACGGCGCGGATTTCGCAGTGTGGTGCCACTACAAATATCTCAACGCCGGCCCCGGTGCGGTGGGTGGCTGTTTCGTGCACGCACGTCATGCCAACAGCGACCTGCCGCGCATGGCCGGTTGGTGGGGGCACGAGCAGCAGAGCCGCTTCCGCATGGATCCGCAGTTCGTGCCCTCGCCTGGGGCCGAAGGCTGGCAGCTGAGCAATCCGCCGGTGCTGGCGCTGGCGCCGTTACGCGCGTCGCTGGAGTTGTTCGATCAGGCCGGCATGCCGGCACTGCGCGCCAAGTCCGAACAGCTCACCGGGCACCTGGAACAGCTGATCCACGCCCGCGTGCCGCAAGTGCTGCAGATCGTCACCCCGGCCGAGCCGGCGCAACGCGGCTGCCAGCTATCGTTGCGCGTGGCCGGCGGTCGCGCACAGGGGCGCTCGCTGTTCGAGTACCTGCAGTCGGTGGGCGTGCTCGGCGACTGGCGCGAACCTGACGTGATCCGCATCGCGCCGGTGCCGCTGTACAACCGCTTTGGCGATCTGCACCAGTTGGTGGAACAGGTGGAGACCTGGGCCACCGCCTGAGCACGCACGGCACCCACTGTGCCATCGAGCAGATCAGCGCGTGAGCCGGGACCGGCACACGCCCACGTACACTCCGAACCCGCACCTGGCCGGCCACGGCAGGTGCCGTTGCCAATCACTCTCCTTTTCCCCTCTTGGCCGGTACTCACGTCCGGCCGCTGCCGGATACCGCATTGAGCGCAGTCTCTCCCCGTTCCCTGACCCTGATCGGCGCTGGCCTGGCCGGTTGCCTGCTGGCCATCCTGCTGTCGCGTCGCGGCTGGCAGGTCACCGTCTACGAGCGCCGCGGCGATCCGCGCATCAAGGGTTACGAGTCCGGCCGCTCGATCAACCTGGCGCTGGCCGAACGCGGCCGCCATGCGCTGCGTCAGGCCGGCGCCGAAGACGCGGTGATGGCCAAGGCGGTGATGATGCGCGGGCGCATGGTGCATCCGCTGCATGCACAACCGCAGCTGCAGCGCTACGGGCGCGACGACAGCGAAGTGATCTGGTCGATCCACCGCGCCGCGTTGAATGTCGCGCTGCTGGATCTGGCCGAGCAGGCCGGCGCACGCGTGCATTTCTACCGCCGCCTGCACACGGTGGACTTCGATGCCGGCTATGCGCGCTTCATCGACGACCGCGACGACCAGCCGCACGAAATCCACTTCCAGAGCCTGATCGGCAGCGATGGCGCCGGCTCGGCGTTGCGCGCGGCGATGCAGCGCAAATCGCCATTGGGCGAGCGCACCGAATTCCTCGATCACTCCTACAAGGAGCTGGAAATCCCGCCGTTGCCCGGTGGCGGTTTCCGCATCGAAGGCAACGCGTTGCACATCTGGCCGCGTGGGCGCTACATGTGCATCGCGCTGCCCAACGATGGCGGCACCTTCACCGTCACCCTGTTTCTGCCCAACGCCGGCGCGCCCAGCTTTGCCACCACGCGCACCGGCGACGAAGCGCTGGCCCTGTTCGCGCGTGATTTTCCCGATGCCCTGCCGCTGATCCCGCAGCTCAAGGAGCATTGGGAAGAACATCCGCCCGGCCTGCTCGGCACGCTGACGCTGGACCGCTGGCATCTGGGCGGCCGCGCCCTGCTGATCGGCGACGCCGCGCATGCGATGGTGCCGTTCCACGGCCAGGGCATGAATTGCGCGTTCGAAGATTGCGTGGCGCTGGCAGAACAGCTGGACGCGCACGACGACCTGGAAACCGCGTTTGCCGCATTCCAGGCCGCACGCCATGAGGATGCCGCAGCGATCCAGCAGATGGCACTGGAAAACTATCTGGAGATGCGCGACCGCGTCGACGATCCCGACTTCCTGCTGCAACGCGCGCTCGAGCAGCAACTGCAGGCACGTTGGCCCACCCGTTTCGTGCCGCATTACACGATGGTGACCTTCCTGCGCACGCGCTACGCGATCGCCCTGGCGCGCAGCGAGGTCCAGCGCCAGATCCTGGCCGAGGCCACACGCGGGCACAGCGACCTGTCGCGCATCGACTGGGCCGCGCTGGAAGCGGTCGTGCATGCGCGCCTGCAGCCGCTGGAAGGCGCGCACTGATCGGCCTGCACCGGACGGCGTCAGCGGGCCGGCGCGCGGATGGGAGATACTAGGCAGCACTGGCGGCGCCCTGCGCAGCGCGCCGCGGACCTGGATTTCATACGGCATGCCTGACAGCTTTCTCTTCTACGACCTGGAAACCTTCGGCCAGGATCCACGCCGCACGCGCATCGCACAGTTCGCCGCGGTGCGTACCGATGCGCAACTGCGCGTGATCGAAGAGCCGATCAGTTTCTACGTGCAGCCGGCCGACGATCTGCTGCCCTCTCCGTACGCGACCATGGTCACCGGCATCACCCCGCAGCACGCACTGCGCGAAGGCGTGAGCGAGGCCGAAGCGTTTGCGCGCATCGCCGAGCAGATGAGCCGGCCGCAGACGTGCACGCTGGGCTACAACTCGATCCGCTTCGACGACGAGTTCGTGCGCTGCGGGCTGTTCCGCAATTTCTACGACCCGTACGAGCGCGAGTGGCGCGGCGGCAATTCGCGCTGGGACCTGCTCGACGTGTTGCGGTTGGTGCATGCGCTGCGTCCGGACGGCATCGTCTGGCCGCAGCGCGAAGACGGCGCCACCTCGTTCAAGCTCGAACACCTGGCCGATGCCAACGCGGTGCGCGACGGCGATGCGCACGAGGCGCTGTCGGACGTGTACGCCACCATCGGCATGGCGCGCAGGTTCCAGCAGCATCAGCCCAAGTTGTGGGACTACGCACTGCGTCTGCGCGACAAGCGCTTTGCGGCGACGCTGCTGGACGTCGTCGCGATGCAGCCGGTGCTGCATATCTCGCAGCGCTATCCCGCCTCGCGCATGTGCGCCGCCGCGGTGTTGCCATTGACGCGCCATCCGCGCATCGACAGCCGCGTGATCGTGTTCGATCTGGACGGCGATCCTGAAGTGCTGTTGCGCCTGAGCCCGGACGAGATCGCCGACCGGCTGTACATCCGCGCTGCCGACCTGCCCGAAGGCGAACAGCGCATTGCGCTCAAGGAAGTGCACTTGAACAAGTCGCCGGCGCTGGTGGCCTGGCAGCATCTGCGTGCGGCGGATTTCCAGCGTCTGGGCATCGACCACGACGCCGTGTTGGCCAAGGCTGCACGCCTGCGCGAGCTGGGCCCTGAACTGGCCGAAAAAGTGCGCCAGGTGTACGGCAGCGAGCGCGCTGCCGCGCCGGCCGTCAACGATGCCGATGCCTCGCTCTATGACGGCTTCCTGGCCGAAGGCGACAAGCGCCTGCTGGCGCAGGTGCGCGCCAGTGCGCCGGCCGAACTGGGCGCGCTGGAGTCGCGCTTTCGCGACCCGCGCCTGGTCGAACTGCTGTTCCGCTACCGCGCGCGCAACTGGCCGCAGACGCTGTCGTTCGAAGAGCAGGAACGCTGGAACGTCTACCGCCGCCAGCGCCTGCTGGAAGACAGGGGCCTGGGCGAAGTCACGCTCGATCAGTTCCATGCGCAGATCGCGGATTTACGGCTCGCTCACCCGGACGATGCTACCAAGCAGTCCCTGCTCGATCAGCTCACCGCCTGGGGTCTGGACCTCCAACGCACGCTATGACCAGCTATTTTTCCGACGCCAGTTTCAAGTTCCTGCGCGCATTGGCGCGCCACAACGACAAGACCTGGTTCAACGACCACCGGCATCAGTACGAGGCGCATGTGCGCCAGCCGTTCCTGCAGCTCATCACCGACCTGCAGCCGGCCTTGGCCGAGGTCAGCGAGCACTATCGCGCCGATCCCAAGACCCAGGGCGGCTCGCTGTTCCGCATCTATCGCGATGCGCGTTTTTCCAACGACAAATCGCCGTACAAGAACTGGCAGGGCGCGCGCCTGTTCCATGAGCGCCGCCGCCAGGTGCCGGCGCCGTCGTTCTACATCCATCTGCAGCCAGGCGAGAGTTTCGTGGGTGCCGGGCTGTGGCATCCGGAGCCGGACACCCAGCGCAAGCTGCGCCAGTTCATTTTCGACAACCCCGCCAACTGGAAAGCGGCAGCCTACGAACCCAGACTGCGCCGCAAGTTCGCGCTGGACGACAGCGAGAAGCTGGTGCGTGCACCGCGCGGCTTTCCCAACGAGTTCGAGTTCATCGACGATCTCAAGCATCGCAACTGGGCGTATCTGCGGCATCTCGACGACGCCGTCATGACCGGCCCGCGCCTGCGCCAGACCATCGAGGCTGACCTGGTGGTGCTGGCGCCGTTCGTCGATTATCTGTGCGCCGCGCTGGATCTGGAATTTTGATGGATCGCGCGGCGCCGACAGCAATCGACGCGGTGCCGGCAAACGGCGGATCACAGCGGTTTGTTGCTGCACGACGCCGTGCATCGATGCATCTTGCGCAAACCACAGCAAGGGAATGCACACCATGAAGAAGCGCTGGTTGCTGTTGCCTGTGCTGGCCGTGTTGCTGCTGGCCAGTTACGTGGTTGCAGGTCCGTACCTGGCCATTCGCGGCATCAGCGAGGCAGTCGCCAATCGCGACGCGGCGCAGCTGGAACGCCATGTGGACTTCCCCAGCCTGCGGGTCAACCTCAAGGCACAGCTGGACGATTACCTGATTCGCCAGGCCGGCAGCCGCATGCAATCGAGCCTGCTCGGCGGATTCGCCCTGCAGCTTGCCAGCGGCATCAGCGGCGCCGGCGTGGACACGCTGGTGACGCCTCTGGGCATCGGCGCATTGCTGCAAGGTCATAGCGTGTGGAATCGCGTCACCGGCGACACCGTCAGCCCGGACACCTATGCGGCGCCAGCACCGGCGCGTCCGCTGCAAGGCGCCGAGCAGCGCTTCGAATCCACCCACCGCTTCACCGCGACCACCCGCACCGCCGCCGGAGCGCCGGTGGTGTTCGTGCTGACCCGCCAAGGCCTGCGTTGGCGGTTGACCGATATCCAGTTGCCGCTGGCGGATGCACAAAGTCCGCTCGCCCCATAGCCGTGCACCTGCGAGCGGTGTTGAGACTTTCGTCTTCGCAGGCTGCTGACGGGCGCCGGCCTGCAGCTCACGAAAATTGCCAGTCGCGTTCCATCCACGCTGCCTGCAGCCGCAGCATCGCCGGCCGCAGCTGCCGACGCGCCGACCATGGCAAGGCCGCCAGCGTCTGCGCCGCAGGCTGCGGCGTGCGTTTGCCGTTCCAGGCGTACAGTACCTGGTTGCGCGGATCCGGCTCGGGCAACAGCAGCACCCGTCCATCGAACAGCTCGCGCAGGGCGCCCAGATGCCCGCCGAGCGGCACCTGGAACAGGTTCAGGGCCAACACACCGCCGGGCGTCAGCGCAGCGCGGCAGTCAGCGTAGAACTCGGGCGTGCACAACGCCGGCGGAATGCCATCGGCATCGTAGGCATCCAGCAGCAACAGGTCGTAGCGCCCGGCACGCGTGCCGATCCACTGCGCACCGTCGCCATGCGTGACCTCAAGCCGCGCATCGTCGCATGGCACGCCAAACGCATTGCGCAACGCCAGCACCTGCGCGTCGACGTCCACCGCCTCGATGCGCGTGCTGCGCAGGTAACGGTGGCAGAACTTGGCCTGCGCGCCGCCGCCGAAGCCGATCAGGCCGATGCGCTCGGGGCGCGGCTGCAGCAGCCACAGCGCCGCCAGCATGCCGCGCGTATACGGCAGCATCAGCCGGTACGGCGCCCAGCGCGACATGCGGGTTTGCACGGTGTCGTCGACGAAATACAGCTCCAGCTGGCGCCAGCTGGAGCGCAGCGTTGCGCGTCCGGACGGCTCCGCTGCGTCGCTCACCTGCCCGGCGGATCGTTGGCCACGCCATGTGGCACGTGACCGGCCGCCACATGCTGGTGTTGGCGCGCACTGTCGATGTTGTGCTGCGAATCGTCGAAGAAGATATCCGCGCCGAATGCCTCCAGAAACGGCCCCTTGTGCCGCCCGCCTAGAAACAGCGCCTCGTCCAGACGCACGCCCCACTCGCGCAGGGTGCGGATCACCCGCTCGTGCGCCGGCGCCGAGCGCGCGGTGACCAGCGCGGTGCGGATCGGCGAGGCCTCGCCCGGCGGGAATGCCGCCTGCAGCGTATGCAGCGCCGACAGGAAATTGCGGAACGGACCGACCGACAGCGGCTCGCGCGCACGTTCGCGCTCGTGGCGCCCAAACGCCTCCACGCCCTGCTCGCGCGAGATGCGCTCGCTCTCGTCGCCAAAGATCACCGCATCGCCGTCGAAGGCGATACGCAGCTGGGTCGACAGGCGGCTTTCGTCGTTGTCCACGATCGCCGCGGCGGCCTCGGCGCGTTCGCCCGGTGCGCGCGGCATGATGGTCGCCGCCGCGATGCCATGGGTGAGTGCGCGACGTACCGACTCCGGATTGGCCGACAGGAACAGATCGGTACCGAATGGCTTCACGTATGGCCAGGTCGGCTGACCCGAGGTGAAGGTCGCCCGCACGATGCCCAGGTTGTAGTGCTGGATCGAATTGAAGATGCGCAGCCCGGTGTCGGCGGAATTGCGCGACAGCAGGATCACTTCGACACGCGGGGTTTCTTCGGGCACATCATGGTTGAGCGCCAACAGCTTGCGCACTACCGGAAAGGCGACCCCCGGCTCCAGGATGTCGTCCTCATGCTCGCGCTGGAACGCCGAATACGCCTCCACCCCATCAGCCTCGAACAGCGCGTGGCCTTCTTCGAGATCGAACAGCGCGCGCGAGGTCACCGCGACGGTCAGGAGTCTTGGGGAATTATCAGCCATTGGGGTGCCGGGAATGGGGAATCGGGATTGGGGAATGGGCTGGAGCAACAACGAATGTTCTGGGATTTGAGATGGTTACTTGCACTGCATCGTACCTTGGGCACGCGCAGGCTCGGCTGCACGTCGCGCTGCTGCCGTTGCCAATCCCGAATCCCCACTCCCAAATCCCCGCTCCTCAAACCGCAAACTGTTCGCTGAAGATGCGTTCTTCCAGATTGTGTTCGGGATCGAACAGCAGCGTCACCTGGCGCTGGGTGGATTCGCGGATGGTCACTTCCACCACGTCGCGGATCTCGTGCGAGTCGGCGGTGACGCTGACTGGGCGCTTGTACGGGTCCAGCACGCGGAAGCACACTTCGGTGTCGGCCTTGAGGATGGCGCCCCGCCAGCGGCGCGGGCGATAGGGGGCGATCGGCGTCAGTGCCAGCGTGTGCGAGCCCAGCGGCAGGATCGGCCCGTGCGCGGAATAGTTGTAGGCGGTGCTGCCGGCTGGCGTGGCGACCATGACACCGTCACCGATCAGCTCGGCGATGCGGGTCTGGCCATTGAGATCCACGCTCAGGTGCGCGGCCTGGCGGGTCTGGCGCAGCAGCGAGACCTCGTTGTAGGCCAGCGACACCGTGCTGGCACCGGACTCGGTCTGCACCTGCATTTCCAGCGGGCGCAGGTGCGCCGGTTCGGCACGTTGCAGACGCGCGAGCAGGTCGTCCTCGTCGTCGCGGTACTGGTTCATCAGGAACCCGACCGAGCCCAGCTTCATGCCGAACACCGGCTTGCTGGCAGCGCCGTGCCGGTGCAGGGTCTGCAGCATGAAACCGTCCCCGCCCAGGGCGCAGACGATGTCGGCGGTGTCCAGCGCATGATCGCCATAGCGCTGCACAAGACGCGCGCGCGCGGTCACCGCCGGCTCGGCGTGACTGGCGAGAAAGGCAATCCGGGGTGGTGCGGTCATCGTTGACTCCAGAGCATGCGAATCAGCATACCGCAGCGCTGTGGTGGGCTTGTTGGCTGCCCGCCCCGCCCTGGCCTGCACGGCCGGGCTTGCGCCTGCGCGATCGGGCGCCACCGGCGACACGGCGCACATTAGCCGGTCGAACGCTGGCGATACCCAGCGCGCACTGCCCGGTCAGACGCGACCGCACCACGTGCTCAGGCAGTCAACCGCCAGGCGCGATGGATGCGCGCATGCCGCTCGAAATCCGGGTCGATGGTGCGCGGGCTGATTTCCTCGCACTGCGCGAACTCGGCCACCAGTTCGGCATCCAGCTTGAAGCGACGGAAGTTGTTGGAGAAGTACAGCACCCCGCCCGGCGCCAGCCGCGCCACTGCCGCACGCAACAGCCGCACGTGTTCGCGCTGGATGTCGAAGTCTTCGGCGCGCGCGGAGTTGGAGAAGGTCGGCGGGTCGCAGAAGATCACGTCGAAATGCGCGCGCTCGGCTTCTAGCCAGGCCAGCGCGTCGGCCTGCACCAGCTTGTGCTTGCTGCCGGCCTGGCCGTTCAGGGCCAGGTTGTCGGCACACCACTGCAGATAGGTAGCGGACAGGTCCACGCTGGTGGTCGAGCTTGCGCCGGCCACTGCCGCTTGCACGCTGGCCACGCCGGTATAGCAGAACAGGTTGAGGAAACGCCGCCCCTTCGATTGCGCGGCCATGGTGCCGCGCAACGGGCGATGGTCCAGGAACAGGCCCGTGTCCAGGTAATCGAACAGATTCACCCGCAGCAGCGCGCCATGCTCGCGCACGTTGATGAACTCGTTGCGCTGCTCGAAGCGGCCGTACTTGCTGCCGCCCTTGCCGCGCTCGCGCGATTTGAGCGCCACGCGTTCGCCCGGCACCTCGAACACCTCGCGTGCGGCGGCCAGCAGTTCGCCCAGACGGCGGCGCACGTCGGCTTCCGGAATCGTCGCCGGCGCCGCGTATTCCTGCACATGCAGAAACACGCGGCGATCGCCATCGGCCTGCTGGTACACGTCGATGGCCGCGGAATACTCCGGCAGATCGGCGTCGTAGACGCGGAAACATTCGATGCCTTCGCGTGCGCGCCACTTCTTGAACTTCTGCAGATTCTTGCGCAGGCGATTGGCCACCATCTGCGCGCCTTCGCTAAGCGCGGTCGGCGCCGCCAGCGGGGTGCGCCGCGGCACCGCGATCGGGTCGCAGACGATCAACGCGCACTCGATCGCGCCATTGAACAGCTGGTACTTCTTGCCAGCGCGCAGGCCGGTGGCATACGCCAGCTCGGCGTTGCCGCACAGCAGGCTGGCCCGCCATTGCGGCACGGCGCGCTGCAGGGTATCGCCCAGGCGGCGATACAGCGCCGCATCGGCGGCCAGACGTTCGTCGTAAGGCGGATTGCACACCACCACGCCGGTGGCCTGCGGCGGCGTCTGCAGATCGCCCACCTCGCGCACGCCGAACCAGATCGCCTCGGCCACGCCGGCCACTTGCGCATTCTCTTTCGCGGCGCGAATCGCATGCGGGTCCATGTCGCTGCCGTGGATCACCTGCCTGAGCGCGGCGCGGCCGAGACTGTCGCGCTCGCGCGCTTCGCCCACCAGCTGCTGCCAGCCCTCGCGGTCGAAGCCGCGCCAGCGGCTGGGGATATCGCTGCCATAGCGCTGCAGACCGGGGGCCACGTCGGCGGCCATCAGCGCGCCTTCGATCAGCAGGGTGCCGCTGCCGCACATCGGATCCAGCAGGCCGCCGCCCTCGGCGTAGGCGCGCGGCCAACCGGCGCGCAGCAACACCGCCGCGGCCAGATTCTCCTTGAGCGGCGCATCGTTCTGCGCCATGCGCCAGCCGCGCCGATGCAGCGGGCCGCCGCCCAGATCCACCGAGATGGTGGCACGGCCCTTGCGCAGCGACAGGTTCAAACGCAGATCCGGGCTGTCCACATCCACCGACGGACGTTCCAGGCCCTGCCGGCGCATGGTGTCGACCACCGCGTCCTTGATGCGCTGCGCGGCGTAACGGGCGTGCGTGATCGCGGTGCCGGAGACATGTGCGTCCACCGACAACGTGTGGCCGACGGACAGGTGCTCGTCCCACGGCAATTCGGCCACCCCGGCATACAGCGCGTCCTCGTCCGGGCAATCGAACTCGCTCAGCGGCCACAGCACGCGGCTGGCCAGGCGCGACCACAGCACGGCGCGCTGCGCATCGCGCAGGTCGCCTTCGACGTTGACGCCGGAGATGGTGGCGGTGGCCTTGCTGGCGCCGAGCGACAGCAGCTCGTCGGCAAGCAGGTATTCCAGGCCCTTGGCACAGGATGCGAAGAATTTCACGTAGGCAGGTATCGATGGAGACGCTGGCCATGAGGGCGAGCGCGGGAGCAGGACGCTGGGCCGGCGCCCGGGAGGGCAAAGCCGTGGCCGCCGCGGGCGGGGCGCAAATGGTCGGCCATCGGAGCCGGCTTTACCAGCCCGGCGGCGGGATCGCCCGCCGCGCGGTTCACCACGGCGCCAGCCGCCACTGCGGCTGCGCAGTCTCCAGACGCTGCCGCAGGCCCAGCCGCTGCAGGAAGGCGGCATCGTGCGAGGCGACGATCAGCGCCCCCTGGTAGCTGCGCAGCAGCGCCTCGATCGCCTCCACCGCGGCCAGATCCAGGTGGTTGGTCGGCTCGTCCAGCAACAGCAATTGCGCCGGCTGCGCCCGGTACAGCGCACAGGCCAGCGCGGCCTTGAGCCGCTGCCCGCCGCTGAGCTGGCCGGTGGGCAGGTCGGCATGCGTCTGGTCCAGTCCCAGCAGCGCCAGGCGCAGCCGCTGTGCGTGGGCCGGCACGCCCGGATCTGCGTCACGCAGGTGCGCAGCGGCCGAGCGCGCCGGATCCAGCAGCCCCAGGTGCTGATCCAGATACGCCGCCGGCACATGCACCTGGCATTGCCCCGCGCTGGGTTGCAGGCGCCCGGCCAGCAGTTGCAGCAACGACGACTTGCCGCTGCCATTGGGACCGACCAGGCCAATCCGCGGCTGCCCATGCAGCAGCAGATCCACCCGCCGCCCGCCCAGCCGCCCGTCGGCCAGTTCCACCTCGTGCAGCGTGGCCAAGCGCCGCGATGCACCGGAAGGCGATGTCGGCGCCAGTACTGCAATCGCAGGATCGCTCTGCACCTGGGCTGCGGCCTGCACCACCGCCGCGCTCAGCCGCGCCTGTTCGGCCTGACGTTGCTGTTGCAGCCGCCCCGCACTGACCTCGCTGCGCTGCTTCTGCGCGCCAAGCAGGATCGCGGCCTGATTGGCCTGCCCTGCAGCACGCGCGCCGCGCACCTGGCGTTGCTGTTGACGCTGCTGTTGCTCGCGCAGCGCCTGCTCGCCGCGTGCACGCGCCTGTTTGCGCTGGGCCAGCAACGCGCTGGCGGCCTGCTGTTCGATGGCGCGCTGCTGCGCATAGAACGTGTAATTGCCGCCGTAGCTGCGCAGCCCCTGCGCGGACAATTCAACAATGCGCTGCATCGCATCGAGCAGGCCGCGGTCGTGGCTGATCACCAGCAAGCCACCGCTCCACGCCAGCAACTGATCCATCAGCCGCTGGCGTTGCGGGCCATCCAGGTGATTGCTGGGCTCGTCCAGAATCAACAGGTCCGGCCGGGTCAGAAACGCACCGGCCAGTGCCACGCGCATCGCTTCGCCGCCGCTGAGCTGCGCGGCCGGTGCACGCGGATCGCGCCCACCCAGGCCTTGCCGCTCGAGTTCTGCGGCAAATTGCGCATGGGCAGTCCAGCGCTCGCCGACGCGTTCAAAATCGGCGGGCGCAACGCTGCCGGCGGCGATACGGTCCAGCGCATCCAGCAGCGGCGCGACGCCGGCCAATTCGGCAATGCTTTGCCCGGGCGCCACGCGCACGTGCTGCGGCAGGTAATGCACGCTGCCGTTGCGCACGCAATGCCCGGCGCTGGGCAGCACCTCGCCGGCCAGCAGGCGCGCGAGCACGCTCTTGCCCACGCCATTGCGCCCGACCAGGCCGGTGGCGCGTTGGTCGATGTGGATCGTCAGATCGGAAAATAGCGAGCTGCCATCGGGCAGCACATACGCAACGCTTTCCAGCGTCAACGACGGACAGGTCATACCGGTCTCCATTGCATGCCAGCACACGCGCCGATCCAAGCGGACCAGCAGCGGGTCAAGGCCGTCATCACGACGGCGGCATCAATGGCGCATTGGACCAATCCTCAGGCCGTGGGCAATGCGGCGAAGTGTAGGTCAGCCTGCGACGCAAGCCAAATTACCGGCCTGGTCGCGTTCAAGCACAGCATGGCAAGCAGCAGCCTTCACAGATATGTTCAAGCTCCTGAAGGCCGCCACCCCGCTGATTTCCAGGCGCCCTGGAAAAACGCGGCGAGCGCTCGCCGACACGCAACCGCCAGGATCGGTGTCCATGCATTCCCGAGCCGGAGCAAGAGCTGTCCCTCCGCACGCAAGGCCCGGCGTGGATCACGCCAACTGGTCGCCAGCAACTGGACTCAACCCAATCCGAAGGCCGGGTGATAGGCAACATCGGCCAGCGGCAGCAGACGGTCGCCGAACGCCAGCGCCTGCAGCTCGGACGCCGGGACGCCGGGCAACACCAACCCCGGCTCCACCGCAAAACCCAGACGCCTAAAGAACGCCGGCTCGCCCAATGCCAGACAACCGGCAGCGCCACGCTGGCGCAAACTGGCCAACGCCGCCTGCACCAGGCGCGTGCCCAACCCCTGGCGCTGATGTCCCGGCCCGACTGCCAGCGGCCCCAACGCGTACCAGCCGGGCGAATCGTCCGACAGCGACACCGGCGATACCGCCAGGTGCCCGACCACATAGCCGTCGTGGTCGGCCACCAGCGACAGCGCCAGCGCGCCGTCGTCGCGCAAGGCGGTGATCACGTGCTGCTCGTCGTGGCGGCTATGTTCGTCGCGCATGAACGCGACCATCGTCAGCAGTTCGATCGCTGCGGCATCGCCATCGCTGGCTTCGCGAATCAGCACGTTCACCGCAGGCCCCGCAGCCCGCACGTCTTCAGGCCATTGCGCATCACAGGCTCTGCAACAGTTCGGCGAAGGCGCGTGCCGACGCATCCACATGCGATGCCAGCCGGTGTTCGTCGTCGACCAGCAACAAGCGCGCATGCCGCGCCTGCGCCCAGGCGATCACCTCGCTGGCCGGAATCAATTCATCGCGCCAGGCATGCACGATGGAAATCGGCACGCGCGCCGCATCCAGTGCCGGCAATGGCCCCATCCTGGTCGGCGGCACCATCAGGAACAACCCGCGCGTGGGCACCTGCAACGACACCTGCGCGGCGATGTACGAGCCCAGGCTGGAACCGACCAGCACCAGCGGGCCCTTGTCGGCCGCCGCACGCGCGATCTGCAGCAGGCGTTGCAGCCGTCCCTGCACGTCGCCGAGCGAGCTGACCTCGCGGCGTGCGTCCAGATCGGTATAGTCCGGGCGCTCGTGGGTCCAGCCCAGCTGCCCGGCGACGTCGGCCAGGGCGGTGACCTTCAGCGCGTCCGGGCCGCTTTCGAAGCCGTGCGACAGGATGCAGTGACCGCGGCTCATAGCGCCTGCACCGTATCGCCGATGCGCAACACGCCGCCACGCAGGATGCGCGAGCACGGATCGCAGGGGTCGGTGCCTTCCAGCTCGACTCCGCCGATGCGGAAGCGACGCCCTTTCAGGGCGATCAGCGGGATGCCGGACACCACCAGATTGCGGCGCAAGGTGGCCGGCGCAATCACTGCGTGACCGGCCAGCGCCGCGATCACCGGCAGATGCTCGGCCTGGATCAGGGTCACGCCACGCTTGCCGCTGCCGCCTTTGTAACGGTCGCCGACCAGGCCGATGCCGGTGGTGGCCTGCGCCGCGTCCACCTCGATCATGTCCACGTCGCGCGCCGGGCGCACGCCGATCCAGGTCACCTGGCCGGTCTGCGGCAGGGTTGCCATCAATTGGCCCAAAGGGCTGTCGGGATTCAAAGCCATCGTCGAATGCTAGCATCCGCCCCATGTCCGATGCCGTCCTGCCGTCGCCACCGATCACCTACGCGCCCCTGTCCTACGAATCGCGGCTGGCGCGACGCGCGCTCACGCAGATCGACATGGTGGTCATCCATTGCACCGAACTGCCCGACATGGCGATGGCGCGCGAATACGGCGAACGCGTGCTCTACGACAGCGGCACCGGCAACAGCGGGCATTACTACATCGACCGCAACGGCAGCATCCAGCAATACGTCGCGCTGGAGCGCGTCGCCCATCACGTGCGCGGCCACAACCCGCATACGCTGGGCATCGAACTGGTCAACAGCGGCCGTTACCCGCACTGGCTGGACTCGCGCCATCAGTGCATGAACGAACCGTATCCGCAGGTGCAGATCAGCGCGCTGATCACGCTGCTGCAATGGCTGCAACAGCAGTTGCCGTCGATACGCCGCATCGCCGGCCACCAAGCACTGGACACCACTCGGGAAGCAGCCAGCGATGACCCGTCGCGCAAGATCCAACGCAAGCTCGACCCAGGGCCGCTGTTTCCGTGGCCGCAGATCGAAGCGGCAGTCAGCTGGCCGCATACGCCGCGCTAGCAGCGGCACAACGCCATCGACACCGCATGCTGTCTTCGCTGGTGCAGCGCTCAGCGTTCGGCCGCGCGGTAGGTCTTCTCGCCTGCATTTACCGCCAGGTCCAGGCGATTTTCCGGCGATGCGATCGGGCAGACCACGTGCGGCGTCAACGCGCAGGGTGGATTCTCGGCCAGGTTGAAGTCGAGCACGAGCCGGCCCTCACGTGGCGCTGCGGTATGGAGATAGCGCGCGCCGCCATAACTTTCCTTGCCGCTGGTGCGATCGGCGAACAGGAAGAACAGACCCTGCCCGTCGTCGCTGACGATCGGCTGCAACCGATACTCCTGGCCATTGCGCGAAAACACCGCCTCGCCCGGCACCTCGACGGTGAGCGGTGTACCGATCGACGTCAGCAATGTGGTCGTACGCGGCGTGGGATACGCCTGCCAGCGCGCCTGGATGCGCCAGTGCGGATCGGTCGGAAAATACTCCAGCCCGGCGAAGTGGGTCAGCAGCGGCGCTGCCGGGTCGCGGAAACGCCAGCCGAACAGGCTGCCGGTCTGCACCAGATAGAACTGCCGCCCTTCCACATCCAGGCGATCGCCGCGCTGCCCTGCGCGCTCCGGCTCCAGGCGTACGCGCTCGACGCGCTGCCCGTTCAAGTGCACCTGCGCGGCGACCGCGGCTTCGAAGTGCACGCGGCCGTCGGTACCCAGCGTCAGCTGCCCCAGTTGCGCAGGGCCGGCCGGCAATACCAGATCGCTGCGCGGATCGCTGCCCACCTGGTACCGGCCTGCACGCACGCGCCCGGAGCCGGTGTAGCTCAGCCAACCGTCGGGCGCACGCAAGCGCTGCAGGCGCTTGGCGCGTACACGTTCGAGTTCGACCTGATACACCGCGTGGCGGTCGCCCTGTTCACGACCGGCGATGCGCGCACCGTCAGCGTCGGCGGTCGACCCGGCCGAACAGGCAGCCATCGACAGCATCGCGACGCACAGCGCGCCGACCTGCAACTGCAACCGCATGAGTCACCCAGCACTGCAAGAAACTGCGCTCCGCGCAGCGAACCTGCGTCCCCACAGGTCACCGTTCCTGCCGCCATTGTGCCTGCAATCAGGGGCTGGTCGCGACCGGACGTGTCGAATCCTGCACCCAACCGCTCCAGGACCCGGCGTAAACGCGCGCGCCCGACAAGCCGGCCACTTCCAATGCCAGCAGCAGATGACACGCGGTCACGCCCGAACCGCACATCACCACCGCCTGCTCGGGGCGATACGCGCCCAGCAGCGGAGCCAACTCCGCACGCAGCTCCCCTGCCGGCTTGAAACGGCCGTTGCGCAGGCTCACATCTAGCGGACGACTCACCGCGCCGGGCACATGCCCGGCCACCGGATCGACCGGCTCCGCCTCGCCGCGAAAACGCTCGCCCGCACGCGCATCCAGCAACCAACCCGGCGCCTGATCCAGCCGCGCCAGAATCTGCTCGGCCTCGACCACGGCATCGCTGTCAAAGCTGCCTGGATATGCCACGCCATCGCGCACTGCAGGCGGCTCGGCGCTTTCGGGCAACCCCGCAGCGCGCCAGGCGGCCAATCCGCCGTCGAGCACCGCCACGCGACGATGCCCCATCAGCCGCAGCATCCACCACGCCCGCGCCGCGGCCATGCTGCCGTCGGCAGCGTCGTAGATCACCACCTGGCTGTCCGGGTCGATCCCCCACTCGCCCAGCCGCCTGGCGAATGCGGCGCTGTGCGGCAGCGGATGCCGCCCCCGTGCAGGCCGCGACAGATCGGCCAGATCATCGTCGAGATCGGCGTAGTGCGCGCCTGGCAGATGCCCCTGCGCATAGGCCTTGCGCGCTGCATCCGGGTCCGGCGCAGTCGGTGGCGCAGCGCGCGCGTCCAGCAGTCGCAACCGCGGGTGCGGCAATGCTGCTGCCAACGTGGCGCTGTCGACCAGCGTGGTCCAGTGGAGTTCCGCACTCATGCTACCTGCTCCAGACGACGACGAAGATTGAGGAGAATGGCCGCGGTGGCACCCCAGATGCGGTGGCCCGGCCAGTCGTATTCCAGCACGCGGCGTGGCCGGCCGCGAAACTCCAGCTCCACGCTGCGCAGATTGTCCGGGTCCATCAGATAGGCCAACGGCACCTCGAACACCTCGGCCACTTCATCCGGCTGCGGCACCGCCACGAACGCCGGGTCGATGACCGCCACCACCGGCGTGACGCGAAAGCCGCTCACGGTCAGAAACGGATCCAGATATCCCAGCGCATGCACCTGACCGGCGCCGAGCGCGATTTCTTCGCAACTCTCGCGCAAGGCCGCAGCGGCCGCATCCGCATCCGACGGCTCGACCCGTCCACCGGGAAAACTGACCTGCCCGGCATGGTGACGCAGGCTGTCGGTGCGCCGGGTCAGCAGCACCGTGGTGCCGTGCGTGCGCGCCACCAGGCCGCACAGCACCGCGGCCTCGGCTGACGCGCCGCCTTCGGTCAGATCGATCAATTCGGCATGATTCCAGCCAGGCCCGTCGGGCGCGGTGTCCAGCGCATACAACGCACGCTGCAGCTGCGCACATTCGGGCAGCCGCGCGGCCAACGCGCGCGCGGGCAGAACCGTGTGCAGATACTCCTGACGTTCGCCGTCGCTCATGCTCATCCAACGTGCAATTTCATCCAGGCTGCGCAGGCAGCCGACACAGTGCGCCTGCGCGTCCAGCGAACATACACCGATACACGGGCTGGGAAGGCCACTGCGGTTCGAATCGATGTCGCTCATCGCTGCCTCCCGCCACACCGCATCGTCACGCCGTTCCGCCATCCTGTCACGCGTATCCGGTGAACCCAAACGACAACGCCGGCCTGGTGGCCGGCGTTGTCGCAGCAACATCAAAGGCAATTACTTGACGCTGACCAGCTTGATCTCGAACTGCACAGCCACGTTCGGCGGGAACGGGGTACGCGGATCGGCACCGTAGGCTTTCTCCGGCGGCAGGGTCACTTCCCACTTCGAACCAGCCGGCATCTGCAGCAGCGTGTCGCGCATGGCCTGCATTTCGACTTCGCTGACCTTGATGGCCGGGATCTGCTGCGCGGGACGCGCCTTCTCGCGGTCGCCGAACGGGAACGGACCGGCCACTTCCAGCTGCACGGTGCTGGCCTGGGTCGGCTTGGCGCCCTTGCCTGCTTCGATCACGCGGTACTGCACGCCGCTCGGCAGCGTCTGCACGCCAGCGGTGCCCTTGTTCTTGGCCAGGAACTGGTCGCTCTTGGTCTTGTTAGCAGCAGCGGCCTTGTCGTACTCGGCCTTGGCCTGCTGGGCACGGCCCTGCTCACGCTTCTGGAACGCTTCGACAGCCGGCTTCAGCTGGTCGGCGGTGATCGCCGGCTGCTTCTTGGCATAGGCGTCCTGCAGACCCTTTACCACCGAGTTGATGTCGAGCTGCTCGCCGCGGCCGGTGAGCTCGGCGAGGTTGTTGCCGTAGTCGTAGCCGAAGTAATAGCTCAACTTGCCCTTCTCGGACGTCGTGTCCTGGGCCAGTGCATTGCCCGACAGGGCCAGGGCCGCCACAGCGACCGCGATAGAACGCAACTTCATCAAACAATTCTCCAGGGTGGTGGCACAGGACGGGTCTGCCGCCTGAGATGACGCGCTAGGATAGCGGCCGCGATAGCGAACCGCTACTTATCACGAAAGCTATGACCAGCAAGGCTTTCGGAAGTTCCGCATTTACTAATTTTTTACGTTCGTAAGGATTTCCATGTCCAATCACGTCATTCTGATCGCCGACCACGCCAGTGTACGGACGATCACGGTCAATCGACCGGACAAACTGAACGCCTTGAACCAGGAAACGCTGCGGGCGCTGGATCACGCCTTTGCCGAGGCAGCGAACGCGGACGATATCCGCGTGGTGATCCTGACCGGTGCCGGCCCCAAGGCGTTTGTCGCCGGCGCGGACATCGCCGAGATGCGCGATCTGTCGGCGATGCAGGGCCGCGCGTTCTCGCTGCTCGGTCAGCAGCTGATGCGCCGGATCGAGCGCATGCCCAAGCCGGTGATCGCCATGGTCAACGGCTTTGCGCTCGGTGGCGGACTGGAGCTGGCGATGGCCTGCCATCTGCGCATTGCCGCATCCATCGCACGGCTGGGGCAGCCGGAGGTCAATCTCGGCCTGATCCCCGGTTTCGGCGGCACACAACGGCTGTTGCGTCTGACCGGGCGAGCGGCGGCGCTGGAACTGTGCCTGCTCGGCCTGCCAATCGATGCCGCACGCGCGTTGCAGTTGGGTTTGGTCAATCGCGTGGTCGAGCCGGAGGCATTGCGGGAAGAAACTCTTGCCCTGGCACAGCGCCTGGCCGCCGCCGCACCGCTCGCGCTACGCGGCATTCTGGATGCGGTGGTGTTCGGTGGCGAATGCGCCATCGAAGAAGGCCTGCAGCTGGAAACCGCGCAATTTGCGCTGCTTTTCGCCAGCGACGACATGCGCGAAGGCACCGGCGCCTTTCTCGAAAAACGCCCCGCGCACTTTCTCAACCGCTGATCGGCCTGCCATGACGTCCGACCCTACACCGGCACCACGTCCACTGGCCCTGCAGCTGTTCGACTGCGTCCACGCGGACGATCTCGATCGTGCGTTGGCACTGGGCCTGATGGAGTACCGACCCGATCCGCGCGACGACCTGCTGGATCCGGCCTGCCCGCAGCTGAGCGCGGCATTGCTTGCCACACAGCAACGGCTGCGCGATGCCTGGGCCGCACGCGACCGCTACCGTGCACGCGCCGCGCGCCTGCAACGTCGCGCCGCCGAACGCGATGCACGCCGGACGCCGGCACCGGCGCCCAGCCAACCGGCGGCCGCCGCGTTACCGCCGCTGGCTGCCGCCATCCTTGCGCGTGCCAAGGCCAAGGCCGCTGGTGGAGCACAGCCATGAATGCAATCCACGTCACCGCGCCGGCACGGCGCGGCAGCAGCATGCGCAAGCCTGAAATACAGGAGATGTTCGCGCGCCTGCGCGAGCTCAATCCGCACCCGACCACCGAGCTGGAATACACCACGCCGTTCGAGTTGCTGATCGCGGTGCTGCTGTCGGCACAAGCCACCGATGTCGGCGTCAACAAGGCCACCCGCAAGCTGTATCCGGTGGCCAATACCCCGCGCGACATTCTCGATCTGGGCGAAGAAGGCCTGAAGCGCTACATCGCCACCATCGGCCTGTTCAACGCCAAGGCCAAGAACGTCATCGCCACCTGCAGGATCCTGCTGGAGCAACACGGCGGCCAGGTGCCGCACGATCGCACTGCACTGGAGGCGTTACCCGGCGTCGGCCGCAAGACCGCCAACGTCGTGCTCAACACCGCGTTTGGCGAGCCCACCATGGCGGTGGACACGCATATCTTCCGCGTCGCCAAACGCACCGGTCTTGCCGCAGGCAAGGACGTGCGCGCGGTCGAGGACACACTGGTCAAGGTCATTCCGGCCGAATTCCTGCACGACGCACACCATTGGCTCATCTTGCATGGCCGCTACGTCTGCAAGGCACGCAAACCCGATTGCCCAGGCTGCGTGATCCACGACCTATGCCGCTACCGCGACAAGACCCGCGCGCCTGACGAACGGCCGACAACTCCAAGAAACTAACCAGGCATCACGACAACCAGGCAACCTGCACGTCCCACGCCAGGCAACCACGCCGACAAGCCAGCGTGTGCTTTTGCGAATCCCGATTCCCGATTCCCCAATCCCCGCCCCAAAAAAAAATCGCGACCGGATGATGCGTCTTTCGGCGCCATGCATCACCCGGTCGCGACAGAGATCGCCTAGCGCAAGCGCCGGGCGTTTGCAGCAGGTTTACGCCGCCTTCGCTTGCTCCACGCGCTGTTCGACCAGCACGCTTTCCGCCGTCGGCTGTCCTTCCACGCGTCGATCCAACTCGTTCCAGTCCACCACCAGCTCGCAGCCGCGCGAGGCCGCATTCCGGCTCCAGTCGCGCAGCAACTCGATGCAGGCATGGTCGACGTGATGCAGCCTGGCCACGTCCAGATGCAGTGCGGTGTTCGGCGGCACGCTTTCCAACGTACGCGCCATCGCCGGCACCTTCAGGAACGTCGCCGAGCCCTGCAGGGTCAGATGCATCTCGTCCTTCTTGTGCTCGTGCTCGCGCACGTCCACCTTCAGGCGCGAAGAATGCAGGGCCAGACGGAGCAACGACAGGCCGAAGCCGATCAGCACACCGGTCAGCAGGTCGGTCGCCACGATCGCGAAGGTGGTCGCCAGGTAGATCGCGGCGGTGCCACGACCATAGGTCGCCAGCTCCTTGACCTGCCCGATCTTGATCATCTTCACGCCCGTATAGACCAGGATGCCGGCCAGACACGCCACCGGCGTCATCCGCAACAGCCACGGCAGCAGCATCGCGAAGACCAGCAACCAGCCGCCATGCAGCACCGTGGACATGCGCGTGGCCGCGCCGGCCTGCACGTTGGCCGCACTTCGCACGATCACGCCGGTCATCGGCAAGGCGCCCAGGAAGCCGCACAGCATATTGCCCACACCCTGCGCCGCCAGCTCACGGTCGTACTGCGTACGCGCGCCCTGATGCATGCGATCCACCGCCGCCGCCGACAGCAAGGTCTCTGCGCTGGCGATGAAGGCAAAGGTCACCGCCGACACCAGCAACGTCGCATTGAACACGCCGAAGATGTCCGCCACGCTGGGGATGCTGATCGCCGAGAACAGATTGGTCGGCACATCGACCTTGTTGACGTTCAGGCCCTGCAACTGCACCGTCGCCGTGACCACCACCACCGCGATCAACGCACCCGGCAGGAAACGCAAACGCTGCGGACGCAGCTTGTCCCATGCCAGGATGATGCCGATGGTGGCCAGGCCCACGAACAACGCGGTACGGCCGGTCCCTTCGGTGATCGCCTGCCACACCACGGCCGGCAATGCAGCGAAGTTTTCCAGACCGCGCGCCTTGGGAGCGGCGTCCATCAGCACATGCGCCTGCGAGGCCACGATCAGGATGCCGATGCCCGACAACATGCCGGCCACCACGGCCGGCGACGTCATCCGGAACCACACGCCTGCACGGCATAGACCGGCGATCAACTGAATCGCACCAGCCAGCAGGATCACCGGACCGAGTGCGGCAATACCGTGCTCGCGGACCAGTTCAAACACCAACACAGCCAGGCCGGCGGCCGGTCCACTCACCTGCAAGGGAGAGCCCGCCAGGAAGCCAACGACCAGTCCACCGATGATGCCGGTGATCAGGCCTGTGGCCGGCGGCATGCCGGAAGCGATTGCGATACCCATGCACAACGGGAGCGCGACCAGAAAGACTACGACCGACGACAACAAGTCACGCCCGAACAGTCCCTGACGGAAATATCCGCCGATACCTGATGTGTTCATGATGTGCTCCCTCAGGCGAGTTCAGCGCGCACGACTTGCTGCAGTCGCGGACGTGGGGTGGCTTCGGGGGTGTTGTCCGCCAACAACGGACGGAAGCCACCCTTCTCGGCATCGAAGGCACGGATCTCGCCGTGGGCGATGTCGTAGATCCAGCCATGGATGCGCAAGGTACCGGCAGCCAGACGCGCGGCCACCACCGGCTGCGTACGCAGATGGTCCAGCTGCGAGACCACGTTCTCTTCGGTCATGCAGCTCAGTGCTTCCTGGCTGTGCGGATCGTGTCCATGGTGGGCAGTGACATGACGCGCTGCATCGGTGTGCTTGAGCCAGGCCGCCACGGACGGCACGTCCTCCAGCGATTCCGGCTTGAGCACGGCCTTCATCGCGCCGCAGTCGGTGTGGCCGCAGATCACGATGTGGCGCACACCCAACACGGCAATGGCGTATTCGATTGCCGCAACCACGCCGCTGACATGCTGGGAGTAAGGCGGCACCACATTGCCGATGTTGCGATAGACGAACAGTTCGCCCGGCTGTGCGGAGAAGATCAGCTCCGGCATGACACGCGAATCGGCGCAGGTGATGAACAACGTATGCGGACTCTGGCCACCGGCCAGTTCCTGAAAGCGCGCACTCTGGCGCGGATACACTTCCTTACGGAAATGACGAAAACCTTCTAGCAAACTTTCCATGGGAGATACCTCTAGGTAACGGGTGGCTCTCCGCGGCGAGAACCGCGAAGTGCAAAGACGAACAAGTCAAAGGAAGCCGGTGCGCTGCACCGGGTGACGCGACTAACGAAGGATCAGGCGCGCACTGCGTTGGGAGGACGCAGTTGCGGGATCAGGTCGCGTTTTTGAGTTGCCGGCGCGTAATGCGCGTACCAGGAGGGGAAATAACGTGCGACCACCGGCCATGCTTGGGAGAGCAAGGGGATGTCATCTGCAGAATGGGAATCGACCTGGGTCTGTGCGTCCCCGTCGCCCTGCAGCTCATCGGCTGCATCACGTTCTTCGCCAGCATCCGTCATGACCGCCACGCCGTCGCCCACAAGCGCATCGTGGATGCGGTCATGCGCATCGGCCGCCGACCACGCAGTGAGCGCGAGCAGGCAGACCAACAGCAGCTGGAGGAATCGAGGAAACATGGCCTCGAAACTAACAATTTAGAACGCGCCTGCGCAAGTGGTGCGACGCACAAGGCGCTTGATACGCCTCAGTTTCATGTGGTTGGTTCAGGTCGCAATAAGCCTGGGCGCGCTGAGACGGCGAATTGCGCCGCTGTCACATCTGTCATACGGAGCGACCCGTTCAGACTCATGACACACGCTGACAAAAAACAAACGCACGTAAATCTTTGTCTTTACTGACAAATATCAGATTGCAACGCGATCTGAAATTGTCACATTAACGCAACTTTCACGCCATAGCCTGCGCTCACTTTCTCAGGTCGCAAGGCACACATGAAACGTTCTCCCACCCTGCTTGGCTCCGCCCTGCTGCTGGCGCTGGCCGCACCCGCTGCGCACGCCGAAATCGCCATCGACGTGATCGGTGGTTCGGAGATGTCGCTCGAAGGCCTGGTCCAGGCCGATGGCAACTGGTTCCACAACGATGTGCAGGACCTCAATGGCCCGATCGGTGCCAACGGCGACAATTCCGAGTTCAGCATCCGGCGTGCTGAGCTGGTGCTCAAGGGCAAGGGCCCGGGCAATTTCGAATGGGTGGCCGGTTACGACCCCAGCGTGCTGAAGGAAGTCACCATCCGCGGCACCACCATCCGCAGCACCGGGCGTTTCCTCGACAACAACATCAAGTACAAGTTCGCCGGCAACGCCAACAACTACCTGCAGGTCGGCCAGTTCAAGCAGCCCAACAGCCTGGAAGAGCTGTCCAGCACCAAGAACAACGACTTTGTCTCCAAGGCAGCAGTGACCAACACCTACGGCATCTCGCGCCGGCTGGGCGTGGCCTACGGCATGGGCGACAACAACTGGAGCATCACCGCCAGTGCATTCGGCCGCGAACTGACCCGCAACCAGGCACACGGCAGCGGCTACGGCGCGCGCGGCACCTGGGCGCCGATCAACGAGAGCGGCAACGTGCTGCACGTCGGCCTGAGCTACCTGGGTTACGACACCGACGACGACACTCTGCGCCTGCGCGCGCGCCCGGACGCCGACCTGACCACGGTGCGCCTGATCGACAGCGGCGCTATCACCAACGTGGACAGCGTGGGTGTGGCCGGAGCCGAGGCGATGTGGATCACCGGCCCGTTCAAGCTGCAGAGCGAATTCTTCCAGGAAAACGCCAAGCGCATCGGCAGCAACGCCCACGATTACAAGAGTGACGGCTGGTACGTCAGCGGCGTCTGGAACATCACCGGCGAGACCTGGGGCTACAAGGCCGGCGTGCCGACCACCCCGCTGCCGAACGCGCCGGCCTCGGGGATGTGGCAGCTGGCGGTGCGCTACGACACCCTGGACCTCAACGACGGCCACCTGGTCTCCAACGGCACCACGCCGTTCGTGGACGGCGTGCTGGGCGGCAAGATGGATGTATGGACGGTCGGTGCCAACTGGTACTGGCGCTCCAACTTCAAGTTCGCACTCGACTACGCCAAGGTGGAAAGCACCCGCTACAACAGCGCCACGCGTGGCCTGGTGGACGACAACCCGTCGATCATCGAGGCACGTGCGCAGTTCTATTGGTAAGTGCGCGGTGGATCCGACCGCTGTGGTGCGTTTTCTGTGGGCGCGCCACGGCGGCGACCACCCTGACCCGCCCCGGCAAAAGCGTCACCGCAACGCCGTCATCTGCATGTCATCTCCCGGACACCGCGCGGTCATGCCCCTGCCCTGCAATGGCACGACCGCGGGACGTCCTCATCCCTTCGCTACAGGAGCTGTTCCGTGATCCACTCTCTGAAGACCCGTCTGGCCGTCGGCGTGCTCACCGCCTCGCTGGCCTTGTGCGCCCAGGCCGCCGATGTCACCGGCGCCGGTGCGTCGTTCATCTACCCGGTGATGTCCAAGTGGTCGGCCGACTACAACGCGGCCACCAAGAAGCAGGTCAACTATCAATCGATCGGTTCGGGCGGCGGCATTGCCCAGATCAAGGCAGCCAGCGCGGACTTCGGCTCGTCCGATGCGCCGCTCAAGCCGGAAGAACTGGCCGCGGCCGGCCTGGCGCAATTTCCGTCGGTGATCGGCGGCGTGGTGCCGGTGGTCAACGTGCCCGGCGTGGCGGCAGGCGCGCTGAAGCTGGACGGCAAGACCCTGGGCGACATCTTCCTGGGCAAGGTCAGCACCTGGAACGACCCGGCGATCGCCGCGCTCAACCCGGGCGTGAAGCTGCCCGACGGCAAGATCACCGTGGTGCATCGCTCCGACGGTTCGGGCACCAGCTTCAACTTCACCAACTACCTGTCCAAGGTCAACCCGGACTGGAAGGGCAAGGTCGGCGAAGGCACCGCGGTGCAGTGGCCGACCGGCATCGGCGGCAAGGGCAACGAGGGCGTGGCCGCGTACGTGAAGCAGATCAAGGGCGGCATCGGCTACGTCGAGCTGTCGTATGCGCTGCAGAACAAGATGGCCTACACCGCGATGAAGAACGCCGCCGGCAAGTTCGTGCAGCCGTCCGACGAGACCTTCGCCGCCGCCGCCAACAGCGCCGACTGGGGCAGCAGCAAGGACTTCTACCTGGTGATGACCAATGCCTCCGGCGACAACGCCTGGCCGATCACCGCCACCAACTTCATCCTGGTGCAGAAGAAACCCAAGAACCCGGCCGGCCTCAAGAACACGCTGGAGTTCTTCCGCTGGGTCTACAGCAAGGGCGATGCGCAGGCCAAGCAACTGGACTACGTGCCACTGCCGGACAGCCTGGTGACCCAGATCGAGGCCTACTGGGGCAAGAACCTGCCCAAGTAACGCCAGCCACAGCGACAGGAACGACGCCGTCTCTCTCCCCGGCGTCGGCACCGGGACGCGGCCCCCACGGGGTCGCGTCTTTTTTGTGATGCCTTCGCCAAAAGGCGCTGTCATGCACGTGTAACAAAAACATCATTTCATAGCGTGGTCTGCCGGGTCCCCCGGCCAATCCAGCCTCGGAGCTTCCATGAAACTGCAGTCGGCCAGCCTGACCGCCCTGTCTCTCACCATCGCCCTCGCCCTGGCCGCCTGCTCGCCCGGCAAGGATGCGCAGTCCGGCGATACCGTCAAGGGTTCCCCCAGCGCAGGCGCCACGGCCGGCGACAGCAAGAGCGCGGAGATCTCCGGTGCCGGTGCGTCGTTCATCTATCCGCTGGTCTCCAAGTGGTCGGCCGACTACAACGCCGCCACCGGCAACAAGGTGAACTATCAGTCGATCGGCTCCGGCGGCGGCATCGCGCAGATCAAGGCCGGCACGGTGGATTTCGGCTCGACCGACAAGCCGCTGGACAGCGTCGAACTGCAGCAGGCCGGTCTGGGCCAGTTCCCGTCGGCGATCGGCGGCGTGGTGCCTGTGGTGAACCTGGAAGGCATCGCACCGGGCAAGCTGCGCCTGACCGGCGCGCTGCTGGGCGACATCTTCCTGGGCAAGGTCACGATGTGGAACGACGCGGCGATCGTCGCGGCCAATCCGGGCGTGACGCTGCCGGCGATCAAGATCAACCTGGTGCATCGCTCCGATGGGTCGGGCACTACCTTCAACTTCTCCAACTACCTGTCCAAGGTCAGCCCGGAGTGGAAGAGCAAGGTCGGTGAAGGCACCTCGGTGCAGTGGCCGGGTGGCGTCGGCGGCAAGGGCAATGAAGGCGTGGCCTCGTACGTGCAGCAGATCAAGGGTTCGATCGGTTATGTCGAACTGGCCTACGCACTGCAGAACAAGATGCCCTACGCCTCGCTGCAGAATGCGGCCGGCCAGTGGGTGGAGCCGAATGCAGAAAGCTTCGCCGCCGCTGCCGCCAGCGCCGACTGGGCCAACGCCAAGGATTTCAACCTGGTGATCACCAACGCACCGGGCGAGAAGGCCTGGCCGATCACCGCGACCAACTTCATGCTGATGCACAAGCAGCCCAAGGATGCGGCGCGCAGCAAGGCGACGCTGGACTTCTTCAAGTGGGCGCTGGACAACGGCCAGGCCCAGGCCAGCGGACTGCATTACGTGCCGCTGCCGCCGGAACTGGTCAAGCAGATCCAGGCCTACTGGGCCAGCGAGTTCAAGTGATGCCCTGCACCCGCTGTCATGGCGGGCTGCGCTGCGGTGAGGTGCCTGCGGGCGCCTCACCGTTCCTGCTGTCTCACGCTCCCGCCAGTGCGCGGGTGACGAGTCCAATCCAATGAATGCCACCGCCATTCCCGAAGCGATGACCGCCCCGCGCGGCCGCGACCTGCGCGATGCACGTGCCGATCGCCTGTTCAAGCTTGCGCTGGCCGCCACGGTCGTCTTCGTCCTGTTGGCGCTCGGCAGCGCCGCGCTGTCGATGCTGTGGGGCGGGCGCCATGCCTTGCAGATGCAGGGCCTGAGCTTTTTCTATTCCGCCGACTGGAATCCGGTGGAAAACAAATACGGCGCGCTGGCGCCGATCTACGGCACCCTGGTCACCGCATTGATTGCGATGGTGATTGCGGTGCCGGTGAGTTTCGGCATCGCGTTCTTCCTCACCGAGGTGGCGCCGCGCTGGTTGCGCGGCCCGGTCGGCACCGCCATCGAACTGCTGGCCGGCATCCCGTCGATCATCTACGGCATGTGGGGCCTGTTCGTGCTGGTGCCGGTGATGACCGAGCACGTGACGCCGTGGCTCAACGATCACCTGGGCACGCTGCCGCTAATCGGCCCGTTGTTCCAGGGCCCGCCGTTGGGAATCGGGTTGCTGACTGCCGGCTTCGTGCTGGCGATCATGGTGATTCCGTTCATCTCCTCGGTGATGCGCGAAGTATTCCTGACCGTGCCGACGCGCCTGAAGGAATCGGCGTACGCGCTGGGGTCCACCAAATGGGAAGTCAGCTGGGACATCGTGCTGCCCTACACCCGCTCCGCGGTGATCGGCGGCGTGTTCCTGGGCCTGGGCCGTGCGCTGGGCGAAACCATGGCAGTGGCGTTCGTGGTCGGCAACACGGTGCGGCTGTCGCCGTCGCTGCTGGAGCCCGGCACCACCATCGCCGCGTTGATCGCCAACGACTTCGGCGAGGCCACCGAAACCTATCGCTCGGCATTGCTGCTGCTGGGCTTTGTCTTGTTCATCGTGACCTTCATCGTGCTGGCGATTGCGCGCTTCATGCTGATGCAGCTGTCGCGTCGGGAGGGCAACTGATGTCCTCGGTCTCGCAATCGCTGTACAACCGCCGCCGCGTGACCAACGCGATCGCACTGTTGCTCTCGTGCGTTACCGCGCTGTTCGGTCTGTTCTTCCTGGCCTGGATCCTGTGGACCTTGTTGTCCAAGGGCGTGCCGGGCATCGACATCAACCTGTTTACCAAGATGACACCGCCGCCGATGCAGGAAGGCGGCCTGCTCAATGCCTTCTTCGGCAGTGCGGTGATGTGCGGCCTGGCGCTGGCGATCGGCACGCCACTGGGCATTGCCGCCGGCACCTGGCTGGCCGAATACGGCAATGCGGGCAAGGCCGGGGTGGTAGTGCGCTTCGTCAACGACATCTTGTTGTCGGCACCGTCGATCGTGCTGGGGTTGTTCGTCTACACGTTGTACGTGATGCAGACCGGCGGGCGCTTCTCCGCGTTCGCCGGCGCGCTGTCGCTGGCCTTCATCGTGCTGCCGGTCGTGGTGCGCACTACCGACGAGATGCTGCGCCTGGTGCCGGCGCAGATGCGCGAAGCGGCGTTGTCGCTCGGCATCCCGCAGTGGAAGGTCACCGTGCAGGTGCTGTATCGCGCCGCCTCGGCCGGCATCCTCACCGGCATCCTGCTGGCCCTGGCCCGCATCAGCGGCGAGACTGCGCCGTTGCTGTTCACCGCCTTCGGCAATCAGTACTGGAACAGCAATGTGTTCCAGCCGATGGCCAGCGTGCCGGTGGTCATGAATCAGTTCGCGGGCAGCCCGTACGACACCTGGCAGACCCTGGCCTGGTCGGGCGCGCTGGTGCTGACCATGTTCGTACTGCTGGTGAGCCTGGGCGCGCGCGCCCTGCTATTGCGCAACAAGATTTCCAATGACTGACCTCTCCCTCCGGACACCCGACATGAACGATCTCCAAAACGCCATGCCGATGCATCGCATCGCCGTTCCGGCCGCCAAGGGGGCACCGACCGCGCAGGCGCCGGTGAAGGTGGCCGCACGCAATCTGGACTTCTATTACGACAAATACCACGCGCTCAAGGGCATCAACATCGAGATTCCGGAAAAGCGCGTCACCGCGCTGATCGGGCCGTCGGGTTGCGGCAAGTCGACCCTGCTGCGCATCTTCAACCGCATCTATGCGCTGTATCCGAAGATGGAAGCGCGCGGCGAAGTGCTGCTGGACAACGAAAACATCCTGTCGCCGAAGTACCCGATGAACCGGCTGCGCAGCAAGGTCGGCATGGTGTTCCAGAAGCCGGTGCCGTTTCCGATGACGATCTTCGAAAACGTCGCCTACGGCATCCGCCACCACGAGAAACTGTCCAAGGCCGACATGCAGGACCGCGTCGAGCAGGCGCTGCGCCAGGGCGCGCTGTGGGACGAGGTCAAGGACAAGCTGGGGCAAAGCGCGCTGGGCCTGTCCGGCGGCCAGCAGCAGCGGCTGTGCATTGCACGCGCAGTGGCGCTACGCCCGGACGTGTTGCTGCTGGACGAGCCGACCTCGGCGCTGGATCCGATTTCCACCAGCCGTATCGAGCAACTGGTGGAAGAGCTCAAGCGCGAATACACCATCGTCATCGTGACCCACAACATGCAGCAGGCCGCGCGCGTGTCCGACTACACCGCCTTCATGTATCTGGGCGACCTGATTGAACACGACCGCACCGAAACGATTTTTTCCCAGCCGTCCAAGCAGCAGACCGAGGACTACATCACCGGTCGTTTCGGTTGATGCAAGGCGGGCCGCCGCAGCGCTGCAGTCAAACGACCCCGCCACACCCTGCCCGACCGGCATCCACGCTGCATGCGATGTTGCCGGCAGCGGCGGACATCCACCACCGCCACGAATCGAGATTACGATGAACCAGCACCTCAACGACCATATCGTCAAAAGCTACGACGAGGAGCAGCACCGTCTTGTCGCCGAAATCGTGCGCATGGGCGACACGGCGGTGGCGCAGCTGGAAGCCGCACTGGACGTGGTGGAGCGTCGTGACGACAACGCCGCGCATCGCATCGTGGTCAACGACGAAGCGATCGACGCGCTGGAGCATGCGATCAGCCACGACGTGATGCGCCTGGCATTGCGTGGCCCGATGGCGCGCGACCTGCGCGAGATCCTGGCCGGCCTGCGCATTCCGGCCGATATCGAACGCATCGGCGATTACGCAGCAAATGTCGCCAAGCGCTCGATCGCGCTCAATTCCGCACCACCGCTGCCGCAGACGGTGGGCCTGCGTGCGCTCGGCCAGATGGCCGCCGATGCCGTGCGCGAAGCGGTGCAGGCGTACCGCAACAAGGATGCCGATGCGGCCATCCGCGTACGCGACGAAGATGCACGCCTGGATGCGCAATACACCGCGCTGTTTCGCGAGTTGCTGACCTACATGATGGAAGACCCGCGCAATATCACCCCGTGCACGCATCTGCTGTTCATGGCCAAGAATCTGGAGCGCATCGGCGACCATGCCACCAACATCGCCGAGAATGTGTGGTTTCTGGTCCACGGCGAGCAGCCGCTGCCGCCGCGTCTGAAACGCGACGACACCAGCACGACCGGCGTCATCTGATTGCAGCCGATGCCGGCGACATCCGCCGGCACAGGCGCAGCACCTTATTTCATTACGTATTCAGCTCCAAATGCCTACGGTGAGCTTGCACAGGCTGTTCCTGTGACGCAGGAGTAGGCAGATGAAACGTATCATCGGATCCCTCATGGTTGTGTCGCTGCTGACGTCCGGTGCAGCGTTCGCTGCGCCGCAACAGCACGATGATCGCGACCGCAGCGCGCAGCACGACGACGACCGTGGTGCGGAGCGTCGCGACGATCACCGCAACGACAGACACGACGACCGGCGCGACGACCGCCGCAGCGCGCATAACGACGATCACCGCAACGATCGTCGAGGCCCGCCCTACCGGCGTGGCGAGCGTCTGGCACCGGACCATCGCGGCACGCGGGTGGCCGACTACCGCAAGCATCACTTGAACACGCCGCAGCGCGGGCACGAGTGGCGCCGCGTGGACAACAACTACGTGTTGATTGCGGTGGCCACCGGGCTGATCGCAAGCGTGGTCGCTGCCCGCTGACGCCGGCGGTTTAGCAGAGTTCCTGAGCCCGATCCGTGGCGACACGGGTCGGGCTTTTGGTTGCCGGATCGCCGCTCAGTAGACGTGGGCAAGCCGCCAGCTGCCACGATCGGGCCAGCCGTGCGACCTGCTAGGCTATGCCGATGAACGAACCGGTCGACCTGCAGCCTGCCCCCTCCTTCCTGCCCATGTCGCGGCGCTTCCGCGGCTATCTGCCCGTGGTGGTGGATGTGGAAACGGGAGGGTTCGACTGGAACAAGCACGCCTTGCTGGAAATTGCCTGCGTGCCGATCGAAATGGATGCCGACGGACGGTTCTTCCCCGGCGACACCGCCAGCGCCCATCTGGTGCCGGCGCCGGGACTGGAGATCGACCCGAAGTCGCTGGAGATCACCGGCATCGTGCTTGACCACCCATTCCGCTTTGCCAAGCAGGAAAAGGACGCGCTGGACCACGTGTTCGCACCGGTGCGTGCGGCAGTGAAAAAGTACGGCTGCCAGCGCGCGATCCTGGTCGGTCACAACGCGCACTTCGATCTGAATTTTCTCAATGCTGCCGTTGCGCGTGTGGGCCACAAGCGCAATCCGTTCCATCCGTTCAGCGTGTTCGACACCGTGACCCTGGCCGGTGTGGCGTATGGGCAGACCGTGCTGGCGCGCGCGGCACAAGCCGCGGGCCTGGAATGGAACGCCGCCGATGCGCATAGCGCGGTCTACGACACCGAGCAGACCGCGCGGCTGTTCTGCACGATCGCCAATGCCTGGCCGGGGCCTGTTTGAGCGGGAATTGGGCATTGGCGATTCGCAAGGGCCAGTTGCCTGACGCGTTGCTTGTCCTGAGCCACCCTGCGCCGCAGGTAATGGGACAGCCAGTCAGTAGGTTCTGAAGCGCCCCCTCACTGCCTTTGCCAATCCCAAATCCCCATTCACAGCGCCTAGCCCATACAAGCGCGATCGCGCCTCGCATTCCTGGCCTGATACAGCGCGTGATCGGCGCGCTCTTCGTGCAGGCAGGCCGTCGACGGCCAGGGACGCCCGCTTGCCGTTCACCCACTCCACCCCCCCGCGTTGTGTGGCCAACCCGCACCACGTCGGGGTCTTCGATGTAGTGAGCAGTCGCCAGCTAGGTACGCACGAGGCGGAGAAGCCGCTGCGTACGAATGGCTTATGCCGATTGCGAAGCCGTCCGCGCCTGCTTGGCAATACGCGCAGCGGCGTCGATTGCCGCTTAGGCGCCCAGGCGCTGGCGTACCGCTTCGAACAAGGTCACACCGGCCGCTACCGACACGTTGAGGCTCTCGATATCGCCCGGCATCGGAATCTTGACCAGGCCATCGCAGTGCTCACGGGTCAGTCGACGCAGGCCGTCGGCTTCGCCACCGAGCACAAGCCCGACATTGCCGCGCAGATCCACGCCATACAACGCCGCCTCGGCTTCGCCGGCAAGGCCGTAGAGCCACACGCCCTGCTTCTGCAGATCGCGCAGGCAACGCGCCAGATTGGTCACCGCTACCACCGGAATACGGTCGGCCGCACCGGCCGAAGTCTTGCGCACGGTCGCATTGACCGTGGCCGATTTGTCCTTGGGAATGATTACCGCAGTGACGCCGGCCGCCGCCGCGCTGCGCAGGCACGCACCGAGATTGTGCGGGTCCTGTACGCCGTCGAGGACCAGCAGCAACGCCCGTCCCTCGGCTGCGGTCACCAATGCTTCGAGCTCGTTTTCGGCCCACAGCCGCGCTGCGGCATAGCGCGCGACCACACCCTGGTGGCGCACCTGCCCACCGACGCCATCGAGTGCCTGGATGTTGACCCGGCGCACGTCGATGCCCTTGCGGCGGGCCTGCTCTTCGATTTCGATCAGGCGCGGGTTCTTGCTACCGGCCTCGATCAATACCTCACGCACGTTGTCGGCGTCGTTCTCGACGGACGAGGCGACGGCGTTGACGCCGACGATCCACTGATTCTGCTTGCTCATTGCGCGGGATAGGAAGAGGTAAAGAGGGAATGGTAGGGCCTGCGGCCTGCCACGTCACGGTCGCAACCTGGACCGCGTGACGGCGCAGCCGCTGCGAAAACGCAGGCGCCTTGTCAACTTCGTGCGCAACGCGCGCCGCCGTCAGACGGCAGCGCGCGGTATTGCAAACGCGCTCAGTACTGTTTTTTCTTGCGCTTGGCCGGCTGAGCGCGCGGCGGCGGCGGTTCGGGCGAATCGCCGCGATCCTCTGCCAAGCGGAAGTCGATCTTGCGCTCTTCCATGCTGGCCTTGAGCACCAGCACCCGCACCGGATCGCCCAGGCGGAATGCACGGCCGCGGCGCTCGCCACTGAGCGTCTTGCGGATCGGATCGAACTGGTAATAGTCCTGCGGCAACTGGGTGACATGCACCAGGCCATTGACCTTGGACTCGTTCAATTCAACGAACAGGCCGAATCCGGTCACGCCACTGATCACGCCGTCGAACTGGCCGCCGACATGCTTTTCCATCCACGCGGCGCGATACCGCTCGTCGACTTCACGTTCGGCCTCGTCGGCACGCCGACCGCGCTCGGAACACTGCAGCGACAAGGCCGCCATCTGACGCGGGGTGTAGATGTATTTTTCCGGGCTGGCGCCGGTCAACGCGTGCTTGATTGCGCGGTGCACCAGCAGATCCGGGTAACGACGGATCGGCGAGGTGAAGTGCGCATACGCCTCCAGCGCCAGACCGAAGTGACCGTTGTTGTCAGGCGAGTACACCGCCAGGCTCTGGCTGCGCAGCAGCACCGATTCCAGCAGCGCCGCATCGGGGCGCGCGCGCACCTTTTTCAGCAACTTGGTGTAGTCGCCAGGGCGCACCTTGCTCCACGCCGGCAGACTCAGCTGGAACTCCTTGAGGAACTCCAGCAGGTCTTCGTACTTGCTCTCCGGCGGCCGCTCATGCACGCGGTACGGCGCCGGCACATGCATGCTCAGCAGGTAACGCGCGGCCTCGACGTTGGCGGCGATCATGCATTCTTCGATCAGCTTGTGCGCATCGTTGCGCACCAGCATGCCGGCCTGAGTGACTTCTCCGGTGTTGTCGAGCACGAAGCGTACTTCGGAGGTTTCGAACTCGATCGCGCCACGCTGCGTGCGCGCCTTCGACAGCACGTTGTACAGCTGATGCAGGCGCTGCACCTGCGGCAGCAACGGGCCGATGAAGGCCTTGGTGTCCGCGTCGTCTTCGCCGACCGCTTTCCAGACCTGGTTATAGGTCAGGCGCGCATGCGAGTTCATCACCGCCTCATAGAAGCGCGAACCGGTGACTTCGCCATCGCGACCCACCTGCATGTCGCAGACGAAACACATGCGGTCGACCTTGGGCATCAGCGAACAGATGCCATTGGACAACGTCTCGGGCAGCATCGGCACGACGAAACCCGGGAAATACACCGAGGTGGCGCGCTTTTGCGCCTCGTCGTCCAGCGGGGTGCCGGGACGCACATAGTTGGACACGTCGGCGATCGCCACCACCAGACGGAAGCCGTCGGCATTGGATTCGCAATACACCGCGTCGTCGAAATCCTTGGCGTCTTCGCCGTCGATGGTGACCAGCGGCATCTGCCGCAGATCCACGCGCCCGCCGATCATCTGCGGCTCGACCACCAACGGCACCGCCGCGGCTTGGTCCAGCACTTCCTGCGGGAATTCGTGCGGCAGCTCATGGCCGTGGATCGCCATTTCCACTACCAGCGACGGCGTCAGCTTGTCGCCCAGCACCGCGATGATCTTGCCGATCGCCGGGCGCCGCGCGTCCGGTGGCGCGATCAGCTCGCACACCACCAACTGCCCTTCGCGTGCCTCGCCGATGCCATCCGGTGCGATCTGCACGTTGCGTTGCACGCGCTTGTCGTCCGGGTCGACATAGGCCACGCCATGCTCGTAGAAGAAGCGCCCGAGCATGCGCGACATGCGGCGCTCGAGCACCCGCGCGATCGCACCTTCGCGACGGCCGCGGCGGTCGATGCCGGTGACGTTGGCTAGCGCACGATCGCCGTGCATGACCTTACGCATCTCGTAAGGCGGCAGGAACAGGTCGTCGCCACCTTCGTCGGGCTTGAGGAAGCCGAAGCCTTCCGGATTGGCGATCACCACCCCGGCGATCAAGCTGGTCTGCTGCACCGGTGCATAGCCGCCGCGACGGTTCTGCACCAACTGCGCTTCGCGCACCATCGCCGCCAGGCGCTTACCCAGCGCGTCGATGCGGTCGCTGAGATTGAGTTGTTCGGCGATTTCCTCGGCGGTCTGCGGGCCATCGCAGGCGTCGAGCAGCTGCAGGATGGCCTCGCGGCTGGCGATCGGTTCGGCGTAGCGCAGTGCTTCGCGATCGGCATGCGGATCCTTGAACTCCGCCGCCGGCGCGGGCGCTTCGGTTGGCGCCTGCTGGAAGCGTTCCGGCGGCGGCGCCGGCGGACCACTCTTGCGCGGATGCGGGGCGCGTGGCGGCGGCGTGGGCAGTACGGGCGCCACCGGCGGCTCGGGCGAGGCGTTGGCGGCCTTGTCGGCAGCGCGTTTGTTGGCGGACCTGGTCGACGCACCGGCGGCGGCGCGGACCAGGAAGTCCGGCATCCAGCCCGGCAACTTCTGTTTTTCGGCGGTGGTGGACTCGCCCGGGCTGGTGGACTTGCGGCGGCTGGGCCGATCGGAATCTGGGGTGTTTTTCTTCGTCATTGCTTACATGGTACCCCTTGCGGCCGCGGCATGGGCAGCAGGGCGCGCCCGGCGGGCGGCAACTGGCGTTCGCAAGGCATTGACAAGCCCACCCGGAGTCTGCAAAATTCGCGGCTCACCTGCCCAGGTGGCGGAATTGGTAGACGCACTAGCTTCAGGTGCTAGCGGGGGCAACTTCGTGGAGGTTCGAGTCCTCTTCTGGGCACCAGTTTAAAAAGACCTCCGAGCGATCGGGGGTCTTCTGGTTTCTGGGGCCTGGAAAATTCCTGGGGTCGTGCGCTTGCGTTGCCGGCCAACGGTAGCCTGCTGTCAATCGGCGGCCGAAATTCCGCGCACGCCGTGGCTCGGCAACCGCGTAACCGATAGTCTCCTGCGCGACAGCAGCATCCTCTTCGACGCCACTGCCCTGGCTCTGCAGCGCAGGCCGGATTACGGCGCTGCCGTGATGCCTGCCTCGCGCAGCGCCGTCGCCCAGATCGCATACCCGGTCTCACTGGGATGGGTGCCGTCGGGCATCAGCGCCTCGGGCAAGGTCCCGTCCGGTTGCAGCATCCGGGGGCCGATGTCGACCAGGCGCACGGACCGATCCTTGCCATAACGCGCGGCCAGCAGCCGATTGGTCTCGGCAATGGGGGCGCGCTGCGCATCTCCGGCATGGCGGCCACGCGGCATGATCGCCATCAGGATCAGCTGGCTCCTGGGCAAACGGCGACGCACCTCGCTCACCACCGCCTCCACGCCCTGCGCGGTCTCGGCAGGCGTAGCCGCGCGCGATTGCGCGGTGCCGGTGAGGTTGTTGGTGCCGATATGCAATACCACCCAGCGCGGATCCAGGCCGTCGAGCTCGCCCTGGCGGATCCGCCACAGCACATTCTGGGTGCGGTCCCAGCCGAAGCCCAGATTCAGCACCGGGCGGCTGCCGTACAACCAGCTCCACGATTCGGGTCCGCTGACGCGCGTTGCCTGCGGTGGGCCGGCCCAGAAGTGTGTGATCGAATCGCCGATCATCACCACCTCGGGCTTGAGCGCGCGCGCTGCGGCCAGCGCCGCATGGTGACGCGCATACCAGTCGTAGGAATCCTGCTCCAGCCGGTCGACCGGAATCAGCGAGGTCGCAAAATCGCGGCCCAGCGCCGCAACCGGCTTGACCGGTGGCTCGCCGAGCAGGCGCGCCAGGGTCGGCTCGATCGCCTCGGCCAGCATGCGCTGGCCTTGCGTGTCCGGATGCAGGGCACCGGCCGGCGGACGGAAGCGGGTGTCGTAAAACAGCTCGGTGCGCAGCTTGCCGTCGCGCTGGAAAATCGACCCCACATCCAGGTAGGTCACGCGTGGATTGTCGCCATAGCGCACCGCCAGGCCCTGGTTGATCTGCGCATCGCGGCGCGACTTCTCGCCGGAGAGGTCGCTGGGCAGCACGCCCAGCAGCAAGATCTGCGTGCGCGGCAATTTCTGTTCGATCGCCGCCACCACCGCATCGATACCGAGCTGGGCCTGCTCCGCGGTCTGGCCGAGATGGCCGGTGTTGTTGGTGCCGATCAACACAAGCGCGACCTTGGGCTGCAGGCCATCCACCTCGCCATTGGCCAGCCGCCACAGCACGTGTTCGGTGCCGTCGCCGCTGAAGCCCAGGTTGAGCGCGCCACGGCTGCCGTAGAAGGTCTGCCAGGTCGGCTGGAAATCCTCGTCCGGCGCCTTGGCTTTTTCGTAGTTCTGGGTGATCGAATCGCCGATCAACAACAGCGGCGTGTCGGCGTGCTGCTTCACCTGCTCCAGCACCTGCGCATGCCGCTGCGACCACCAGGCTTCCTGCAGGCGGTCGGTGGGCACGATCGAGGGCGGCGGCGTTTGCGCACCTGCCGCAGCGCAGACCAGCAACAGCCCCCAACACACCAGCATGGGCGCAATGGCAGACAACGAGAAGCGAGGAACTACCGCGTGCGAAGACCGGGGCATGCGCGCACCAGAGGCTGGAGAAGCAGCGATTGTGATCCGCGTGCGCTGCACACGACAAGCGCGGACGCCGCCAGCTGCGATGTAACACTGCGAAGTGTTTGCCAGGTGCCGACGCCAGGCCACTGACACGGCGCATCTCTGATGCCAGGTCGCGCACGCTTGCGTGAGCGCGCGCCTGCGCGTGATGAAGCGCTATCGATAAGCTTCATCGCGCGCAGGCACGCTCCTATGCGATGCGAAGCGATCACCGCACCGAGCTGCCGGATCGACCGCTGCGCATCTTGGGCCGATCGAGCCGATGGCGGCGCGCTGCCGGATCAGCTGCTCAGCGCAGGCCGGTCTCGCCGCGCGCGATCACCAGGCGCTGGATTTCCGAGGTGCCTTCGTAGATCTCGGTGATCTTGGCGTCGCGGAAGTAGCGCTCCAGAGGCATTTCCTTGGAATAGCCCATGCCGCCATGGATCTGCACCGCCTGATGGGTGATCCACATCGCCGCTTCCGAGGCGGTGAGCTTGGCCACGGCCGCCTCGGTGCCGAACTTCTGCCCCTGCCCCTTCAACCAGGCCGCGCGCAGCGTCAGCAGCAGCGCTGCATCCAGCTTGCACTTCATGTCGGCGATCTTGGCCTGGGTCATCTGGAACGTGCCGATGGCCGCGCCGAAAGCCTTGCGCTCCTTGACGTAGGCCAAGGTCGCTTCGTACGCCGCACGCGCGATGCCGACCGCTTGCGAAGCGATGCCGATGCGCCCGGCGTCGAGCACGCTCATCGCGGTCTTGAAGCCTTCGCCTTCCACGCCCAGCACTTCCTCGGGCTGGGCAATGTAATCGGCAAACTCGATCTCGCAGGTGGCCGAAGCGCGGATGCCGAGCTTGGGCTCGGTCTTGCCGCGATGGAAGCCGGCGCGATCGGCGTCGACCATGAAGGCGGTGATACCGCGCGAGCCCTTGTCCGGCTCGGTCACCGCAAACAACACGATGTACTTGGCAACCGGGCCGGAGGTGATCCAGCTCTTCTTGCCGTTGATCACGAAGCTGCCATCGGCCTGCTTGACCGCGCGGCAACGCATCGCCGAGGCATCCGAGCCGGACTGCGGCTCGGTCAGTGCGAACGCGCCGATCCGCGCGCCCTCGGCGATCGCGCGCACGTACAGCTGTTTTTGTGCCTCGCTGCCGTTCTTCAGGATGCCGGTGCAGAACAGCGAGTTGTTGACCGACACGATGGTGGAATGCGCGCCGTCGGCCGCGGCGATCTCGATCATTGCCAGCGCATAGCTGATCGGGTCCATGCCGGCGCCGCCGTACTCGGCCGGCACCTCGATGCCCATCAGGCCGTTTTCGCCGAGCAGGCGGATGTTCTCCAGCGGGAACTCGCCGCTGCGATCGAACTGCTCCGCGCTGGGGGCGATCTTTTCCTGGGCGATGCGGCGCGCCACATCCTGGATCATCAATTGTTCTTCGGTAAAGCTGAAATCCACGTCGCACCCCTCCAGGCCTAGGCTGAGTGTCCATTGTAGCCCCAACCATTCGCATGCGTATGTAGTTGACCCCACTCCCTGCCCGGCCGAAAATATCTCCATATCGCGATATAGAGATATTCATGGATCTGGAAGACTGGTCGGCGCGCCTGAAGGTATTTGCCGACGCCACCCGCGTCCGCCTGCTGACCTTGCTGGAGCAGGAAGAACTCACCGTGGCCGAGCTGTCGGCGATCACCCGCCTGGCCCAGCCGCGCGTGTCCACGCACCTGGCCAAGCTCAAGGAAGCCGGGCTGGTGCGCGACCGCCGCGCCGGCGTGTCGGCTTACTACCGTTTCGATGAGGTGTCGCTGGACCCGGCGCAGCGCGCCCTGTGGCTGGCACTGAGCACCGGCAGCGACGATCCGCTGCTGCGCCAGGACGCCGAGCGCGTGGCCGCGGTGCTGGCCAACCGCGCGGCCGACCAGAACTGGGCCGATTCGGTGGCCGGCGACATGGAGCGGCACTACTCCCCGGGGCGCACCTGGGAAGCGCTGGCGCGCACCGCCCTGCCCTTGCTGGAAACCGGCGACGTGCTCGACATCGCCTCCGGCGACGGCGTGCTGGCCGAGCTGGTGGCGCCGCATGCCACCCGCTACATCTGCATCGACACCAGCGCGCGCGTGGTCGCCGCCGCCAGCGAGCGCTTGCGCAAGCTGCGCAATGTGGAAGTGCGCGAGGGCGACATGCATGCGCTGCCGTTTCCCGATGCCAGTTTCGACCTGGTGGTGCTGATGCATGCGCTCACCTACGCAGCCAAGCCGGCGCAGGCAGTGGCCGAATCCGCGCGCGTGCTGCGCCCCGGCGGCCGCCTGCTGCTATGCAGCCTGGCCAAGCACGAACACCGCGCCGCGGTGCACGCCTATGGCCACGTCAATCTCGGGTTTGCTGCCAAGGAATTGCGCAGGTTCGCCGAGAAAGCCGGCCTGGACGTGTCCAGCCTGGAAACGGTGACGCGGGAGAAGCGCCCGCCGCATTTCGAGGTGATTTCGTTGATTGCGGCGAAGCCGGGAACTGGGAATCGGGAATCGGGAAACGGTGAAAGCAGCGCCACTGCCTCACGGAGAATCGCATCATGACGCCCGCGGTAATCCCCAATCCCCAATCCCCAGTCCCGTTTGCGCTGCCCTGGCTGCATCCCGAGCGCGCCGCCCGGCTCACTGCCGCGCTCGCCGAACGCATCCTCATCATCGACGGTGCGATGGGCACCATGATCCAGCGCCACGATCTGCAGGAGCCCGACTATCGCGGCACCCGCTTTGCCGACGGCTACGACAGCGCGCAGGTACACGTGCATGGCCCAGGCTGCGATCACGCACATGCGCCGGAGGGCCACGACCTGAAAGGCAACAACGATCTGCTGTTGCTGTCGCGCCCGGAAATCATCGCCGGCATCCATCGCGCCTATCTGGACGCCGGTGCCGACCTGCTGGAAACCAATACCTTCAACGCCACCTCGGTGAGCCAGGCCGACTATCACCTGGAACATCTGGTCTACGAATTGAACAAGGCCGGCGCGCAGGTCGCGCGCGCCTGCTGCGACGAAGTGGAGGCGCTGACCCCGCATAAACCGCGCTTCGTGATCGGCGTGCTCGGCCCCACCAGCCGCACCGCCTCGATCAGCCCGGACGTCAACGACCCCGGCTACCGCAACACCAGCTTCGACGCCTTGCGCGACACCTATCGCGAGGCCATCGACGGTTTGATCGATGGCGGCGCCGACACGTTGATGGTGGAAACCATCTTCGACACGCTCAACGCCAAGGCTGCGCTGTATGCGATCGAGGAAGTGTTCGAAGCGCGCGGCGGGCGCCTGCCGGTGATGATCTCCGGCACCATCACCGATGCGTCCGGACGCACCTTGTCCGGCCAGACGGCGGAAGCGTTCTATGCCTCGGTCGCACACGGGCGGCCGCTGTCGGTGGGCCTGAACTGCGCGCTCGGTGCCAAGGACTTGCGCCCGCATGTGGAAACGCTGGCGCAGATTGCCGACGCCTATGTCAGCGCGCATCCCAATGCCGGCCTGCCGAATGCCTTCGGCGAGTACGACGAAACGCCGGAAGAAATGGCCCAAACCCTGCGCGAATTCGCGCAGGCCGGCCTGCTCAATCTGGTCGGCGGCTGCTGCGGCACCTCGCCGGATCACATCCGCGCAATCGCCGAAGCGGTCGCCGACCTGCCGCCGCGGCAAGTGCCTGTATCCAGCCGGACTAGCAACGCGGCCGCCCTTCTCCAGAGCATCGCATGAGCACTCCCCGCCACACCCGCCTGTCCGGACTGGAACCGCTGGTCATCACCCCTGACCTGTTGTTCGTCAACGTGGGCGAGCGCACCAACGTCACCGGCAGCGCGCAGTTCCGCAAGCTGATCAAGGAGGAGCGCTACGAAGAAGCGGTGGAAGTGGCGCGCCAGCAGGTCGCCAACGGTGCGCAGATCCTCGACGTCAACATGGACGAGGGCTTGATCGATTCGGAAAAGGCGATGACGCGCTTTCTCAACCTGATCATGTCCGAGCCGGATATCGCGCGCATTCCGGTGATGGTGGATTCGTCCAAGTGGAGCGTGATCGAAGCCGGCCTGAAGTGCCTGCAAGGCAAGAGCGTGGTCAATTCGATCTCGCTCAAGGAAGGCGAGGCACTGTTCATCGAACACGCGCGCAAGGTGCTGCGCTATGGCGCTGCCGCGGTGGTGATGGCGTTCGATGAAGTCGGCCAGGCCGATACCTGCGCGCGCAAGGTCGAGATCTGCACGCGCGCCTATAAGGTGTTGACCGAACAGGTAGGATTTCCGCCGGAAGACATCATCTTCGACCCAAACATCTTTGCCGTGGCCACCGGCATCGAGGAGCACGACAACTACGCGGTGGACTTCATCGAAGCCACCCGCCAGATCAAACGCACGCTGCCGCATTGCCATATTTCCGGCGGCGTCTCCAACGTGTCGTTCTCGTTCCGCGGCAACGAGATGGTGCGCCAGGCGATCCACTCGGTGTTCCTGTTCCATGCGATCAAGGCCGGCATGGACATGGGCATCGTCAACGCCGGCGGCATGCCGATCTACGACGAGCTGGACCCGGAACTGCGCGAACGCGTGGAGGATGTGATCCTCAATCGGCGCCGCGACGGCACCGAGCGGCTGCTGGAAATCGCCGAACGCTACAAAGGCAGCAAGGGCGCGGCGAAAGTCGAGGACCTGGCCTGGCGCGAGAAGCCGGTGCGTGCGCGGCTGGCGCATGCACTGGTGCACGGCATCGACGCATTCGTTGAAACCGACACCGAGGAAGCGCGCCAGCAATCCACCCGTCCGCTGGATGTGATCGAAGGCCCGCTGATGGACGGCATGAACGTGGTCGGCGACCTGTTCGGCGCCGGCAAGATGTTCCTGCCGCAGGTGGTCAAGTCCGCGCGTGTGATGAAGAAGGCGGTGGCGTATCTGCTGCCCTTTATCGAAGCGGAAAAGCTGCGGACCGGCGATGTCGGCAAGTCCAACGGCAAGATCATCATGGCCACCGTCAAGGGCGACGTGCACGACATCGGCAAGAACATCGTCGGCGTGGTGCTGGCATGCAACAACTTCGACGTGGTGGACCTGGGCGTGATGGTGTCGGCGCAGGTGATACTGGACCGTGCACGCGCAGAGAATGCGGACCTGATCGGCTTGTCCGGCCTGATCACGCCGTCGCTGGAAGAGATGTCGCACGTTGCACGTGAGATGCAGCGGCAAGGCTTCGAGATTCCGCTGTTGATCGGTGGCGCGACCACCTCGCGCGCGCACACTGCATTGAAGATCGACCCGCATTACACCGCCCCCACCGTGTGGGTGAAGGACGCCTCGCGTGCGGTGGGCGTTGCGCAATCGCTGATCTCGCGCGACCTACGCCAGGCCTTCGTCGCCGCCAACGATGCCGACTACGCAGAGATCCGCGCGCGCCATCGCAACCGCGGCGACGCCAAACGCCTGGTGTCGCTGGAAAAGGCACGCGCCCAGCGTTTCGATGGCGACTGGGACACCTACACGCCGCCCGCCCCGCGCCAGCCGGGCCTGCATGTGTTGAACGACTATCCGCTGCAGGAGTTGATCGAGCTGATCGACTGGACCCCGTTCTTCCAGGCCTGGGAACTGGCCGGCAAGTTTCCGGCGATCCTCAGCGACGAGGTGGTCGGCACCCAGGCCAGCGAGTTGTACCGCGATGCACGCAAGATGCTGCGCACCATCGTCGCCGAAAAATGGCTCACCGCGAAGGCCGTGTTCGGGCTGTGGCCGGCCAATGCGGTAGGCGATGATGTTGTCGTGCTGACCGAGCCTGCGGAATCGGGAATCGGGAATCGGGAATCGCAAGGCGGCGCATCGGCGCCCGACCATTCCCGATTCTCCATTCCCCATTCCCTGCACTTTTTACGCCAACAAGTCGACAAACCCATCGACCGCCCCGACTTCTGCCTGGCCGATTTCATCGCGCCCAAGAGCAGCGGCAAGCAGGACTGGATCGGTGCGTTTGCGGTGACCGCCGGTATCGGTATCGACCCGCATGTGGCACGGTTTGAAGCCGCGCACGACGACTACAACTCCATCCTGCTCAAGGCCCTGGCCGACCGTCTGGCCGAGGCGCTGGCCGAACGCCTGCATCAACGCGTGCGTACCGAATTCTGGGGTTATGTGGAAGATGAGACGCTGGACAACGAAGCGCTGATCGCCGAGCGCTATCGGGGAATTCGCCCGGCACCGGGTTATCCCGCCTGCCCCGAGCACAGCGAAAAGCGCACCCTGTTCGACCTGCTCGATGCCGAGCGTCATACCACGATGACGCTGACCGAAAGTTTCGCGATGCTGCCCACCGCAGCGGTCTCCGGCTACTACTTCAGCCATCCCAAGAGCCAGTACTTCGTGGTCGGGCGCCTGGGCAAGGAACAGGTGGCCGACTACGCCAAGCGCAAGGGCATCACCTTGGCATTGGCCGAACGTTGGCTGGCATCGAATCTGGATTACGACCCGGAGTAAGAACCGGCTCAGACATCGTAGGAGCGCACCCGGGCGCGATGAGGCTTTACCGGTAAAGCCTCATCGCGCCCGGGTGCGCTCCTACGCGGCGCCGACGCATTGCACGGCGGCGCCCTTGATCACACCAGCATCAAGCAGCCGGCCGCAACACGTTCAAGACTTCGTAGCACGCGCCCATGGTGTGGTAATCGGTCTTGCCGGCAGGGCTTTTTTCATCGCTGTACTTGCGGTTGTCCGCGTCCAGAATGCGGTACCACGCACCGTAGCGGTGGTCGACCATGTGCTTCCAGGAATATTCCCAGAGCTGGTCGTACCACTGCCAATAGCGCTGCTCGCCGCTGCGCTGCGCCAGCAATGCGGCCGCCGCCAGCGATTCTGCCTGCACCCAGAAGTACTTGTCGTCGTCGCAGACCTTGCCGTCCGGGTCGAAGCCGTAATACAGCCCGCCACGCTGCGCATCCCAGGAGCGCTCCACTGCCACATCGAACAGGTGTTGCGCGGTCGGCAACAGCCAGTCGGTCGGTGCGTAGCGATCCAGCAGCATCAGCAGCTTGGCCCATTCGGTCTGATGGCCCGGCTGGAAACCCCAGGGGCGGAACAGGTGCTTGGGATCGTCGCGGTTGTAGTCCCAGTCGATGTTCCATTGCAGATCGTAGTGTTCCCACACCAGGCCGTCGGCCTTGGCCGCCTGACGCCGGGTCATGGTGTCGGCCAGCGACAGCGCACGGTCCAGGTAGCGTTGTTCGCCACTGGCTTCGTAGGCGGCGATCATCGCCTCGCACATGTGCATGTTGGCGTTCTGGCCGCGGTAGCTGGTGAAGTTGAACTGCGCATCGGCTTCGTCGCGGTACAGGCCGAATTCCGGCTCCCAGAAATGTTTTTCCAGCAGCTGCCAGGTCTCGTCCATCCATGCGCGCGCCTCCTCGATGCCCGCCTTCAGGCCGCACGAGTACGCCAGCAGCACGAAGGCCACGCCGTAGCAGTGATTCATGTCGTCCTCGACCACGCCGTCGCGCAAGGTCCATGCGTAGCCGCCGGTGGCCGGATTGCGATGCACGTTGCGCAGATAGTCCAGGCCGTGACGCACCGCCTGCAGGTACTGCGCATCGCCGAATTCGCGATACGCCATCGCGTAGTTGAAGACAAAGCGCGTGCTGCTGACCAGATGCCGATGCCCGGCATCGTAGATCGAACCATCGTCGCGGAAATACTGGAAAAACCCGCCCGCCGGGTCGATCGCGCGCGGGTGGTAGAACGCCATGGTGTCGGCGATATGCTGACGCAGTACATCGGCCGAACGGAAATCGGGTGCGGGGCTCGCAGGCAAACGGCTCATGATTGTTCCTGGATCAGGGAATGGACTTCATCGACGCTCGGCATGGCCGCAAACGCGCCCTTGCGCGTTACCGCCAGCGCGCCGACCGCCGCGGCAAAACGGATCACCTCGGTGATCGCGGCGGCATCGCCGGACAGCTGCTCCAGCGTGGACGCACGCGTCGCCAGCTGAAACAGCAAGCCACCGACGAACGCATCGCCCGCTGCCGTACTGTCGCGCACCTGCACGCGGAAGGCCGGCACCTGGCCCGAATCGGTGCGTGTCTGCCAGTGCACCGGCCCGCCACCGTCAGTAACCAGCAACCAGCTGGCCTGGCCCTGCCAGAGCTTGCGGACGACCGCGCTGGCGTCGCCATCGAGCGTGCCGGCCAGGTAATCGAGTTCTTCGCGCGAGAGCTTGACCACATCGGCCAGCGCCAACGCCTCCCACAGCAGCGCAGCCGGGTCCACATCCTGCGGCCACAGCATCGGGCGCAGGTTGAGATCCAGGCTGACGATGGCACCATCGGCGCGTGCGCGGCGCATGCCGTCCAGCGTGCATTGCGCGATCGCAGGCTCGGTCATGCTGTTGGAACACACATGCAGCACGGCGGCCTGCGTGAAGCCGTCCGCGGCGAAATGCTCCGGCCGGAACAGCAGATCCGCCGCAGGCGGACGATAGAAACTGAAACTGCGCTCGCCGGCTTCATCCAGCGCCACGAAGGCCAGCGCGGTCTTGGCCTGATCGGTGCGCACGATGCCATCGGTGGCGACGCCGGCCTGCTGCAGGCTCTGCAGCAAAAAATCGCCGAACATGTCGCGCCCCAGCATGCCGACGAAATGCGCCGCGCCACCCAGCCGCGCCACCGCGACCGCGACATTGGCCGGCGCACCGCCGGCGTATTGCGCAAACGTGCGTGCCTCATCCGGACCGGCCTGCGGCAGTGCCAGCATGTCGATCAGGGCCTCGCCGAAACAGACCACCCGGTCCTTGGCAGCACTCATGCGTGCGCCTCCGCCAGTGCGCCGCGCAGACGCGAGCCCCAGATGCCGTAGAACACGATGTACAGGTAGCACACCAGCGGCAGCACGAAGGACGCGTGCAGACCGATGCTGTCGGCCAGCAGACCCTGCAGATACGGCACGATGGCGCCGCCGACAATGGCCATGATCAACAGGCTCGAGGCGCGGCCGGTCAGCGGACCGAGCCGCTCGATGCCCAGCGTAAAGATGGTCGGGAACATGATCGAATTGAACAGGCCGATCGCCACCAGCGCATACACCGCCAGCATGCCGCCACTGGCCATGGTCAGACCAAGCAGCAGTGCATTGATCCCGGCGAACACCGACAGCAGCACGCGCGGCGACAACTTGGCCAGCAAGGCCGAACCGATGAAGCGGCCGATCATCGCCAGCGTCCAGTACGCCGACACGTAGTGGGTCGCCTGGCGCTCGGTGAACCCGCCGATCTGCGGCAACGAGAAATAATTGACCATCAGGCTGCCGATCGCCACTTCCGCACCGACATAGAAGAAGATCGCCAAGACACCGAAGCGCACATGCGGATGCGCCAGCGCATCCAGCAGCGAATGCCCGCTGTCATCCTTCTGCGCGCCCGCATCGGTCAGAGCCGGCAGACGGAACAGGAATACGAAGATCGCCAGCAGAAACAGCACGATGCCCAGACCGATGTACGGCCCCTGCACGGCTTGCGCTTCCTGCACGCGATAGGCCAGTTGCTCGGCTTCCGGCAGCACCTTGAGCTGGTCGCCGCTCATCACGGTGTTGGACAGGATCAGCCAGCCACCGAACAGCGGCGCGATCGCCGTGCCCAGCGAATTGAGCGCTTGCGCCAGGGTCAACCGGCTGGACGCACTGCGCTCCGGACCCAACAGCGCGACATACGGGTTGGCGGCCACCTGCAGGATGGTGATGCCGGTGGCCAGCACGAACAGCGCGCCGAGAAATGCGCCATAGACGCGCAGTTCTGCCGCGGGCCAGAAGCCCAACGCACCGATCGCGGCAACCGCCAGCCCGGCCACGATGCCTTGCTTGTAGCCAAGCCTGGCCACCAGCCAACCGGCCGGCAGCGACATCAGGAAATAGGCGCCGAAGAAGGTGAACTGCACCAGCATCGCCTGCGCGAAGTTGAGTTCGAACACCGCCTTCAGATGCGGAATCAGGATGTCGTTGAGGCAGGTAAGAAAGCCCCACATGAAGAAGATGGTGGTGACGACCGACAACGCTACGCGGTTGTTGACGGGCGCCTTGTTGCCGCTTGGCGCAGTGGATTGCGTGGAAAGGGAAACCATAGGAGTTGCCTGGTCAGCGGCCTGAGGCCTTGGTGGGGGAATCGCTGGGGGAGTGAAGCGGAACGACGGAGCTTGACGCGCTGGCGCTACTGGCGCGGATCTTCAATTCGACTGCGGCGGTCAGGCGTTGCGATGCAAGGGCGGGACTGCCGATACGCTGCAACACCAGCTGCGCAGCCTGGCGGCCACGCGCACGCGGATCTGCGGCCAGGGTGGTCAGCGCGGGCGTAAACAGCGCGGCTTCGGCGATATCGTCGAAGCCGGTCACCGCGAAGTCGCGCCCCGGCACGATGCCATGCATCGCCAGCGCCGCCATCAGGCCCAATGCGACGCTGTCGTTGTAGCAGACCGCCGCAGTTGCGCGATCGTGCTCGGCGCTATCCAACATGCGACCGGCGCACAGTGCAGCATCCTGCCGGTTCGGTGCGGATTCGACGTAGTGCACGACCAGACCGGCATCGGCCATCGCGCGCGCGTAACCGGCGCGGCGTTGCCGGCAGGAACTGGACTGGGCGTGGCCACCGAAGAACACGATGCGCCGATGGCCCTGCGCGATCAGGTGCGCGCAGGCAAGCAACGCGCCCTGCTCGTTGTCCAGCGCCAGCAGATCCCAGCCCGCGCCTTCCACCTCGCGGTTGAACAACACCACGTTGTGTTGACGCCCCAGCACCTGGGTCAGTGCCTGCGCCTGGCTGCCTTCGGCCGGCGACAGGATGATGCCGGCAGGCGTGTGCTCCATCAGCGAGGTCAGTACTGCCTGCTGGCGCTGCGTCGATTCGCCGGTGCTGCCGAGCAGGGTCACATAACCGGCCGCGCCCAGCGCCTCGTCCACGCCTGCAGCGAATTCGGCAAAGAACGGGTTGGACAGATCGTTGATGACCAGCGCGACGCTGGATGACGTACGGCGGCGCAGATTGGCCGCAGCACGGTTGTAGACGTAATGCTGCCGATCCAGTTCGGCTTCCACGCGCGCGCGCGTGGCCGCATGCACCAGCGGGCTGCCGCGCAGCACCAACGACACGGTCGCGCGCGACACGCCGATGGCGGCGGCGATATCGCGCAAGGTCACTGCGCCACGTCCGCTGCGGCGCGCGTCGCCGTCCTCTGGAGCGGAGGGCGGCGGCTTGGCACGCGTCACGTTGCCGACCTAACAATGAAAAAAGTGCGCATGCGTCAGGCGTCGATTGGATCGATCCAATTAGGCCTTGTCCGCGCGCCCAATGCATGCGGCAGTGCAGCATGCGTAGCAACTGCGTTCAACTACTGCCCTTCCATCCCCATCATTGAAACGCGATCGACAGGCCGATCCCGCCCTGCCAGTCCGGGCTCTCCGAGGTCAGCCCGCGCAGCACCGAGATATCCAGTTGCATCGCATACGGCAACTGCCAGGCACCGCCGGCACCGGCCACGCGCGAGTGCTCGCTGCCGGTGTCGAAGCCTGCTTCCACGTAGCTGCTGAAATGCTCGCCGGCAAAGAACGTGTAATTGGGCGAGAAGGTCCAGGTATGCCCGTCGCTGTCGCGCGCGTAGTTGACGTACAGCGCCAGTGCACGCTGTTGGGCCAGATCCCAGGACGCGGTCACGCCGAGTTCGCGCGCGTAGCCATCACTGAAGGCGGGGCTGCCGGTCGGCACGCTGTAGCTGCCGAGCGCAGCCCAATGAAAGTTGTCCGACTGCGACGGCAATGCCACTTTCAAGCCGATATGGCTATCGCCTCCGCCACGCACATGTTCACCACCACCGTGCTGCCAGTTGTAGCTGTCGCTCCCGACCTGCAGCTCCACGTTCTGGAACAGACCCAGGCGCAGCACCGTATCGGCGGTGTACTGCGTGACTCGCTGCCCGTCGCTGCGATCGGTACTCGCATCCGGTAGGCCCTGCTCCCAGGCAAACACGCCGGGCTGCAGCACTTCGGCGGCAAATGGAATACCGGGACGGTCGAACGCCGGTGCGTCCTCCGTCTGTGCAGCGGCCTGCTGACTCACCACGCATAACGCGAGCACGACCGCGGCGGGCACCAGGGCGCGAGTGGGCTGCAAACCCGAAGCATCACGTGCGGTGGACGCAATCGACGCAATGGCACAGGAATTCGACATTTTCGACAACATGGACATACGCGGCACCATCGGCAGGGAGTGAGCGGCAACGCAGTGGACACCATGTCCGGATGCGTCGGCCAGTAACGCGGCGATGGTGCCGCGCGCGCCGTGACCGGCCCGTGTATCGCCGGCGGTAGGTTTGCCGCATAGTTCAAACCGAAGGTGCGCAATTCACGATTCAAGCACGCAACACACAGGGCAACGCACCCAAAGAACATGGGCACCCATCAGGTGCCCATGTGCCAACAAACACTACACGCAGCGTTACCAGACCAGGTCGTCGGGCACCTGGTACTGGGGATCGGCATACGGGTCTTCGCCTGCCGGCGCATTCGGGTCCACCTTCAATGCTACCGATGGCGCAAATACCGCTTCCGCCTCGGCCAGTACCTCGGCAGTCACCAACAGGTAACGGCCGTTGAGCTGCAGCACGCCCAGCTCGCCGGCATTGAGCGCCTTGAGCTGATCGGCGGTCACGTAGATACGCTTGATCTTGCCGCCATACGGAAAATGCCGGGCGATATCCGCATCGGCATGATTCAGCCCCTTGTCCTTGAGCAACTCCTCGAGTTTGGTCTTGGCTTCGCGACGCAGGCGTGCTTCTTCCTGCTTGAGCCGCTCGGCTTCGATGCGCTCATCCTTCTCGCGTTGCGCGCGGATCGCATAGGCCTTGGCCAGGTCGATGTCTTCGCGCGTGCGTGCCGGCCTGGGGCCGCGACGGTCGGCGGTGGACTGCTGCGGACGTGCAGCCGCTGCCGGCTTGCCATCGTTGCGACGCTCCGGCCTGCGGTCGTTCTTGCGCTCGTCCTTGCCGTCGGTCGCCGCAGCGGCATGCGGCCGCTGCGGTCCCCTGCCCTGGCCGCCCGGCTTGTTGCCGCCGGGCGCAGGCCTGCCACCGTTGCCATGTTGACGCGCGGCAGGCCGTGCGTCGGGTTTGCGTTCGGGCTTGGGTGCGGACTTGAAGCCCAACCCAAGCAACTGGTCACGTAAGGTATCGCTCATGGCGGTGGCAATCTGCAATCAATAATGCGGAGGCGGCGGTTCATCCGCAGCGTCGGCAAACAACGTGGAGCGCACCTTGCCCAGATCCTCGAGCAGGTGGCGGATCAGTTCGGCATTGCGGGCGCCCGTCAAACGGGCGTCCGCAAGTGCTTCACTCAGTTCATTGAGCGCCTGCTCCTGAAAGGACAGGCGCGTTTCCAGTTCAACCAACCGCGCGTCCAGTGCCTGGTCGCGCGGCGAGAGTTGCTCATGCATGTAACGAACGGCCTCGTCCGATGGCGTAGTAGGCCAGACCTGCGGCCTCGATTTCCTGCGGATCGTAAAGGTTGCGGCCGTCGAACACGACGTCGTCCTTCAAGGCCTGCTTGATCTTGCCGAAATCCGGGCTGCGGAACTGCTTCCACTCGGTGACCACGACCAGGGCGTCGGCGCCTTCCAGTGCGGCAAATGCCTCGTCGCAGAAGGTCAGATCGTCGCGCTCGCCGAAGATGCGCTTGGCTTCATGGGTTGCTTCCGGGTCGTAGGCACGCACGGTGGCACCGGCCTCCCACAACTGCTCCATCAAACGGCGGCTGGACGCGGCACGCATGTCGTCGGTATTGGGCTTGAATGCCAGGCCCCACACCGCGAAGGTCTTGCCGGCAATGCTGCCGGTGCCCTCAGCGCCGTAATGACGCTGCACCAGTTCGAACAGGTGCCCCTTCTGCGCGTTGTTGACGCTTTCCACCGCGTTGAGCAGGGTCGGCTCCATGCCGTACTGCTCTGCGGTCTTGGCCAGTGCCTGCACATCCTTCGGGAAGCACGAGCCGCCATAACCGGCGCCGGGATAGATGAAGTGCCAGCCGATGCGCGGATCCGAACCGATCCCGTTACGCACGTGCTCGACGTCCGCACCGACACGCTCGGCAATGTTGGCGATCTCGTTCATGAAACTGATCTTGGTCGCCAGCATTGCGTTGGCCGCGTACTTGGTCAGCTCGGCCGAACGCACGTCCATCTCCACGATGCGATCGCGGTTGCGGTTGAACGGCGCATACAGACGACGCATGCGAGCAATGGCCGCCGGCTTCTTGGCGCCGATCACGATGCGATCCGGACGCATGCAGTCGGCCACGGCGTCGCCTTCCTTGAGGAACTCGGGGTTGGAGACCACATCGAACTCATGGTCCAGGCCGCGTGCGTCCAGCTCTTCCTGGATCGCGGCGCGCACCTTGTCGGCGGTGCCGACCGGCACGGTGGACTTGTTGACGACCACCGACGGGCCATCGATATGCCGACCGACGGTGCGCGCAACCGCCAGCACGTACTGCAGGTCGGCACTGCCGTCCTCGTCCGGCGGCGTGCCTACGGCGATGAAGGTGATTTCGCCGTGCGCAATCGCCTCGGCCGCATCGGTGGTGAAGCGCAACCGGCCAGAGGCGTGGTTGGCTTTCACCATCGGCTCCAGGCCGGGTTCATAGATGGGAATCACCCCACGATTGAGACCATCAACTTTCGCCTGGTCGATATCCACGCAGATAACGTGATGACCTACTTCCGCCAGACAGGTACCGGTGACAAGACCAACATAGCCGGTACCAAAGATCGCAACTCGCATGGGTGGGGGTACTCCTGTGGGGGATCAGGGAAGGATACCCATCAGTTCGACATCGAACGTCAACGTTGCGTCTGGTCCGATCGGCCCCCCCTGCGTGCCGTTCGGGCCATAGGCCAAGTTGGATGGAATCCAGAAACGATACTTCGAACCGACCGGCATCAATGCGACGCCCTCGGTCCAACCAGCAATGACTTGATTCAGACCGAACTCGGCCGGCTGGCCGCGCTGGTAGGAGCTGTCGAATACCTGCCCGTTGAGCAGCTTGCCTTCGTAGTTCACGCGCACCGTATTGGTGGGCATCGGACGCTCGCCGCTGCCCTGGCGCAGCACCGTGTACTGCAGGCCCGACGCGGTGGTGATCACGCCCTTCTCGGTCTTGTTCTTGGCCAGGAAGGCATTGCCTTCCTCGCGATTCTTGGCGCCGGCAGCGCCCTGCTTGGCAGAGGCAAACGCCTGCATGGTGGCAGCGGCTTCCTGCTGGGTCAGACGCGTGGTGCCCTTGGCGAACACGGTCCGCACCGCTTCCATCAGGATCGACAGATCGATCTCGTCCTTGATACCGGCCAGCGACGGACCGACCGCGCGATCGCCCAGCATCAGGCCGACATTTTCCTTGGACGGCGCGGCCGGCGCGCTACCTGGCGCCATGCCCGGGACCTGCTGACCGTTACGCGCCGCCAGCGCGGTGCGCAATGCGGTGTCGGTGGCCTGGGTCTGTTCGTCGGACAACAGCGGCTTGCCGCCCTTGAATGCATTCTCGATGGCGCGTTGCAGCGCGCTTACATCGATGTCCTGGGCAATCGGCTCGAACGAACGTGCCACATCCATACCGATGGCGTAGCTGACGTTGTCGCGCGTGCTCTTCTCAGACGATGCATTCAAAACTGGCTTCTCCTTGGTGGCCGCTGCGGCCGGTTGCTGCGACATCGCCGGCATCGATGCCGACACTGCCACCATCAGTAGCGACGCCGCCGCGCCGCGCTTTCCCATCTTCATTCGATGCACTTCCCGAAAGTGAAAAGACACGCCGACGCCGGCGCTGAATGCGCATTGTCGCATGCGCACGCGAGCTTGCGAGCGCCGCGCTCAGCGCGACGGCGCGCTGAGCGCGCGTTCGATTGCCGCCAACACGCGCGGATCGTCCGGTTTGATCTTGCTGGGGAACTGCGCCACCACGCGTCCATTGCGACCGATCAGATACTTGTGGAAGTTCCAGCCCGGCGCCACACCCGTGGCCTGGGTCAGGCGCTGATACAGCGGCGTGGCCTGCGCACCCAGCACATGCACCTTCTCAAACATCGGGAACTTGACGCCATAGGTCAGCGTGCAGAATTCCTGGATCTGCTTCTCAGATCCGGGTTCCTGCCCCTGGAAATCGTTGGACGGAAAGCCCAGCACCGAGAAGCCGCGGCTGCCGAAGCGCTGATTCAGCGCCTCCAGCCCTTCGTACTGCGGCGTGTAGCCGCACTTGCTGGCGGTATTGACCACCATCAGCACCTTGCCGCCGTAGGTACGGTTCAGGTTGATCGGCGCCTTGCCGGCCAGCGGCCGATAGTCCAGATCCAGCAGCGGCGCATCGGCGGCCAGCGCCGAGACGGAGAAAAAGCCAGCAAATACAACGACCAGCAGACGCTTGAGCAACATGAGCGATCCCTTTCGGTTGGTTCCGGCCACCCAACGACGCGGGGTGCCATCAGTTGGGTATGACAGGCAGTTGACTGCCTGCGTGTCGGTGTTATAGTTGAATACAACACCAGTCATCCAACGCAGGGGAAAGCATGAACAGCACACGCTTCACGCGACCAGCTCCACTGCTGCTGTTCGGCAGCGCCCTGTTCGCCATTGGTTGCCTGGGAGCCGCTTCCAGTCAGGTCACGGAATCCGGCGCCGATTATGGCGTGTCGGAGGCGGTTACGGAAAACGCGACAACTCCCCCCGAGGCGCGCACCCGGCCCAGCCGGCACCTGCGCACCTCGCTGTCGATGCCCTATTTCTCCTTCGCGCAGGTTCTGCGCCCACGGAGCTGACCATGAACGACATCCAATGGAGCGACGGCGCTCCCATCTACCGCCAACTCAAGGAACGGGTGATTGCCATGATGCTCGATGGAATCCTCAAGCCGGGCGATGCCCTGCCCTCGGTACGCCAGGTGGCGGCCGACTACCAACTCAACCCGATCACCGTCTCGCGTGCCTACCAGGAACTGGCCGACGAGAACCTAGTGGAGAAACGCCGCGGCCTGGGCATGTTCATGACCCCGGAGGCCGCACAGAAATTGCGCGGCAGCGAGCGCGAGCGTTTCCTGAATGAAGAATGGCCCGCGGTGCTGGAACGCATCCAGCGCCTGGGACTGTCCATCGACGATCTGTTGCCACAGGGAAAAACACCATGACCGCCGTCTCCTCCGACCATGTGGTCGACGCACGTGGCCTGCGCAAGGCTTACAAGCACCGGCTCGCGCTGGACAACACTAGCTTCACCATCGCCGCCGGGCGCATCGTCGGCCTGATCGGCCCCAACGGCGCCGGCAAGACCACCGCGCTCAAGGCGGTGCTGGGGCTGACCGATTTCGACGGCGAACTGAGCGTGCTCGGCATGGATCCGCGCACCCAGCGCAACGCACTGATGAACGAGGTCTGCTTCATCGCCGACGTGGCGGTGCTGCCGCGCTGGCTGCGGGTCGGCGAGGCGATCGACTTCGTCGCCGGCGTGCATCCGCGCTTTGATCGCGCCAAGTGCGAGCGCTTCCTGGCCAATACGCAGCTCAACCGCAAGTCGCGGGTGCGCGAGCTGTCCAAGGGCATGATCGTGCAGCTGCACCTGGCGCTGGTGATGGCCATCGATGCCCGCATCCTGGTGCTGGACGAGCCCACCCTGGGCCTGGACATCCTGTATCGCAAGCAGTTCTACCAGCGCCTGCTGGAGGACTACTTTGACGAGCAGAAGACCATCATCGTCACCACCCACCAGGTCGAAGAGATCGAACACATCCTCACCGATGTGATGTTCATCCGCGACGGCCGCATCGTGCTGACCGCCGACATGGAGAACGTGGCCGAGCGTTACACCGAAGTGCTGGTGGGTGCCGAGCATCTCGACGCCGCCCGAGGCCTGCAGCCGATCGACGAGCGCAGCCTGCCGTTCGGCAAGACCGTGATGCTGTTCGATGGCGTGCCCAAAGCGCAGCTCGCCCGTTTTGGCGAAACCCGCAATCCCGGCCTTGCCGACCTGTTCGTTGCGGTCATGAAGGGGACCTACGCATGAATGCACTCACCCACCAAGCTTCTCCCGCACGCACGTTCGGCTGGCTGCTCAAACGCGAGTACTGGGAACACCGTGGCGGTTTCGTCTGGGCACAGATCATCACCGGCGGCATCGCGGTGTTCTTCGCGCTGCTGGGCGCGGTGATCGGCGCGATCAGCGCGCGTCGCAACATGATCGGCGACAGCATCACGATGGACGATCTGGCCGAATACACGCGCACCCTGGGCCAGGTCGGCGACGGCCTGCTGCTCGGCGGTATCGGCATCGCCTCGGTGGTGCTGGCGTTTGTGGTGTTCTTCTATTCGCTGGGCAGCCTGTACGACGACCGCCGCGACCGCAGCGTGCTGTTCTGGAAATCGCTGCCGGTGTCAGATGTGCAGACGGTGCTGTCCAAGGCCGCCTGGGCGCTGTTGCTGGCGCCGCTGATCGCCATTGCGATCGGCGCGCTGGTCGGCCTGGCGCTATGGCTGATCGCCATCGTGGGCGCCTCGATCGCCGGCGTCCCCAGCCCCTGGGCCCTGGCGACCCATTCGCACCCGTTCTCGTTGCTGTGGCTGTTGCTGAAGACCGTGCCGATGAGTCTGCTGTGGGCGTTGCCGACGGTGGGCTGGCTGATGTTCTGCTCGGCCTGGGCCACCAGCAAGCCGTTCCTGTGGGCGGTGCTGTTCCCGCTGCTGGCCTGCGTGATGCTGAGCATCCTCTCGGCGATGCCGGGCATCTCGCTGCCGATCGGCTGGATCTGGTACATCGTCGGCTACCGCGGCCTGCTCAGCGCCCTGCCCGGCACCTGGTCGCCGCGTGCGGTCAGCGGCAACCTCGACAGCAGCGCGATGCAGAACCCCAGCGACCTGGTGCAGTGGGCGCTGCAGCACACCGACAGCGCGCGGGTCTACGGCAATCCGGACATCTGGATCGGCGCTGCAATCGGCGTTGTCCTGATCGCCGCCTCCATCTACCTGCGCCGTCGGCGCTCCGAAGCCTGAAGGACATCCCATGCATCGTCTGCTGAGTCTGGCCATCCTGTTCGCCTTGCCCGGCGCTGCGTTTGCCGAGGAGCAATGCAAATTCTCCGAACCGCGCAGCCTGGAGTTGAAACTGGGTGGAGTGAAGTCGGTGCTGTTCGAGGTCGCCTCCAACGATCTGCATCTGGACGCCGCGCCGGGCAACGGCGGGCGTCTGAGCGGCCGCGCCTGCGCAGCCAGGGCCGATCTGCTCAAGGGCCTGACCGTCTCCCAGAAGCGTGTCGGCGACAAGCTGGTGGTGACGCTGGCCGATGACCGCCCGCTGCGCATCTCCATCGGCGACAGCTACGCGTACCTGGACCTGCGCGGCAGCGTGCCCGACGCGCTCCTGATGCAGTTCGACGTGGGCTCCGGCGACGCCGAGATCAGCGGCGCTGCCGCGGTGAGTGCCGATGTCGGCTCCGGCGACATGGCCATCCGCCGCACCAGGGGCCGGGTCACCACCAAGGTCGGTTCCGGCGATATTGAGCTGGAACAGATGGGGTCGCTGCGCGTGCTGGCGGTCGGCTCGGGCGATCTCAAGGCCAGGCAGGTGCATGGCGCGGCCGAGGTCGGCAAGGTCGGTTCGGGCGACGTCAAGCTGCGCGGCGTTGCGGGCAACGTCAAGCTCGGCACGATTGGCTCCGGCGATGTCGACATCGAGGATGTGCAGGGCGATGTGGGCGTGGAAGCGGTCAACTCCGGCGCCCTGAGTGTGCACAAGGTGCGCGGCGACGTCAGCGTCGCGCGCAAGGGCAGCGGAGATATCGACGTCAGCGACGTTGCCGGCAACACCCGCATGCCGACCGACAACTGACCACTGCATTGACCATTCGAGGGGGGACGGCTGATGAAACTGTTGATTTGTGCGGTATTGGTGGGCGCGCTGCTGGTCGGTTGCGACAAGTCCGAACCCAAGGTCATTGTGTCGGGCCAGACCAACGCGAGCGGGGTGATCTTCAACGGCAAGAGCCTGACGCTCCACCGCGACGGCCTGCCCGAGGCCACCATCGGTGCGGATGGCGCGCTCAGCATCGCTGGCAAGCCGGTGAGCCTGAACGATGCGCAGCGGCAGGCGATGCGCGGTTTCTACGTGCAGATTCAGGGCGTCGCGGAAAAAGGCATCGACATCGGCACGCAGGGCGCGGCCTTCGGTGCGCACGCCGCCGGCGAAGCGCTCAAGGGTTTGTTCAGCGGCAACACCGAACAGATCGGCGACAAGATCGAGGCGCAGGCGGAAACCTTCAAACACAAGGCGATGCAGATCTGCGATCAGTTGGCCAAGCTGCGCAACGCGCAGGACGCCGCCGCGCATCTGGTGCCGGCATTTGCGCCGTACTCGACGCTTACCCAGCACGATGTCGACGACTGCCGCAAGTAAGCGTGGCCTGGATCGCCGATGCACCCTCATCGACGGGCGCAGCGGCTGATCGGAACCGGAGGGACCGTCACGCCGATTGCTGCGCGCACGCCAGGCACCCGATGCCGCCTGCGACATCTTGTCAGACGCGCCATGTGCCGCAGGCGCCGATCGGCCGGTCGGAGCGGGATTACACTAGTGCACCCCTCCGAACCCAGCGACCCCATGAACAAGTTCGTGATGCTCTGCATGGCGCTTCTGCTATGCGCCCTGACCGCCTGTGGCGACCAGTCGTCGCGGCGCGCCGAACGCGGCAAGCCGCGCGTTGCCATCACCACTCAGTCGGTGATGATCCGCCGCCCACCGGCGGCCAATGCGGAAATCACCCCGGACGGCACGCTGAAGATCGACGATATCGCGCTGCCGCAAAAGGAGCCGACGCGCGCCAAGTTGCAGCTGCTGTTCGGGCACCTGCAGATGCTGCGGCAGCAGGCAGTCAACGAGGCTGGCGCGGATCCGGAATACAAGTCGATCAAGCTGACCGCAACGCCACAGATCCAGCAGCTCAGCGGCGAATTGCTACATGAGATCCCGTCGCTGCAGCCGTACCGCGAGAGCTTCGGCAACGTGCAGGCCGAGCGGCACTGAGTCCTGGCGAAGCCGCGGATTCGCGCAAAGCCGTGTAGGAGCGCACCTGGGCGCGACGGGGCTTTATCGACAACGCCCGTCGCGCCCGGGTGCGCTCCTACGCATGCACACTGCGGTGGTCAGCCGCCGCCACTGCTGCCGGCCTGGATGCCACCACGCGTCAACGCAGCAGGATCCAGCAAACGGCGCAGATCCGCTTCGCTGAGCCCGCTGTCTTCCAGCGCCACGTCCAGCACCGGGCGCTGTTCCTTGTAGGCACGCTTGGCGATCGCTGCCGCCTTCTCATAACCGATGATCGGGTTGAGCGCGGTGACCAGGATCGGATTGCGGTCCAGCGCCTCGCGCACGCGCTCCTGGCGCACCTTCAACCCGGCAATCGCGCTATCGGCCAGCAACCGCGCCACATTGCCCAGCAACGTGATTGAATCCAGCAGGTTGTAGGCGATCAACGGCAGCGTCACGTTCAACTGGAAGTTGCCGGTCTGCCCGGCCACGGTGATCGCGGTGTGGTGGCCGATCACCTGCGCACAGGCCATCACCGTGGCTTCGGGAATCACCGGATTGACCTTGCCCGGCATGATCGAACTGCCCGGCTGCAGCGCCGGCAACTCGATCTCGCCCAGCCCGGCCAGGGGGCCGGCATTCATCCAGCGCAGATCGTTGGCGATCTTGATCAATGCCACGGCCAGCGCGTTGAGCTGACCAGACAACTCCACCGCATCGTCCTGCGCGGCCAGGCCTTCGAACTTGTTGTCCGCACTTTCGAACTTGAACTTGCTCGTGCCCGACAAGGCCTTGGCCACCTTGCCGCCGAAACGCGGATCTGCGTTGATGCCGGTGCCGATCGCCGTGCCGCCCAGCGGCAACCGGCGCAGGCGCTTGAGGGAATCGTCGATGCGCTCCTGCGCCGAACTCAGCTGCGCCGACCACGCACCGAATTCCTGGCCGAAGGTCAGCGGCATCGCGTCCATCAGATGCGTGCGTCCGGTCTTGACGACCTTGTCCAGCCCCTTGGCGCGCTTGTCGATGGTCTTGCGCAGATGCTTGAGCGCCGGCTGCAGGTGTTCCTGCACTGCCAGCAGTGCGGACACCCGGATCGCGGTGGGGACCACGTCGTTGGAACTCTGCCCGAGATTGACGTGATCGTTCGGATGCACCGCGTCCTTGCCGGCACGCGTGGCCAGCGTGGCGATCACCTCGTTGGCATTCATGTTGGACGAGGTGCCCGAGCCGGTCTGATAGACGTCGATCGGGAACTGCGCGTCATATGTGCCGTCGGCGACCTGCAACGCCGCCTCCTGCACGGCCTTGCCGATCGACTTGGGCAACAACCCGAGCTCGGCATTGACACCGGCCGCAGCGGCCTTGATCAGCCCCAGCGCGCGGATGAATCCGCGCGGCATCGGCTGGCCGGACACCGGAAAATTCTGCACGGCACGCTGGGTCTGCGCGCCCCACAAGGCATCGGCAGGCACCTGCAGTTCGCCCATGCTGTCGTGTTCGGTCCTGAAACGTTCGCTCATCTGCACTCTCCGCACATGGTTGGTTTGTGGTGATGGATGGCTGGCAGCGGGCGCACCCACGCTGGCGAGGCTGCCTACGATACTCGCTCGCAGCGTTGCGACCGTGTCGTCGCAAACGGTGGGCTAGACTGCCCATTGATCCATACGAGGTACCACGCCGCCATGGGCGACGACCCTGACTGTAGAAACGCCTCGTTTGCGTCTTTCTCCCTCGCACACCGCCCCGGCACTGACGCGCAGCGGCTGACACGCAGCGTGACCGCTGTTACGCAGCACGGAGGCCGACGCCATGGTGGGTAACGTGCTGCTGTTGTTGGTCGCACTGCTGCTGGTGCTGTTGAACGGCTTCTTCGTTGCTGCCGAGTTCGCGCTGGTCAAGCTGCGACATACGCAGGCGGTGGGCCTGGCGCAGAACAACGGGTGGCGTGGACGTTTATTGCTCGGGGTGCATGCGCATCTGGATGCCTATCTGTCGGCGTGCCAGCTCGGCATCACCCTGGCCTCGCTCGGCCTGGGCTGGGTCGGCGAGCCGGCCTTTGCGCATCTGCTGCAGCCGCTGTTCGACAGCGCCGGCCTGGCGCCCGAAGCGGCGCAGTTCACCGCACTGGCGATCGCCTTCAGCCTGATCTCGTTCCTGCACATCGTGCTGGGCGAGCTGGCGCCCAAGACCATGGCGATCCGCCGCCCGGAGCGGATGTCGCTGTGGACCGCCGCGCCGCTCTACGTGTTCTATTGGCTGATGTATCCGGCGATCTGGGTGCTCAACACCAGCGCCAACCGCCTGCTGCGCGTGCTGGGCTGGGGCGATGTGGAACATCAATCGCATCGCTATTCGCGCGAAGAACTGATGCTCATCGTCGGCCGCCAGGATCCCAACGCGGCCACGCCCGATCACGGGCTGGCCCTGATGAGCCACGCGCTGGAACTGCCCGACCTGGTCGCCGGCGACCTGATGCGCCCACGCGAGCACCTGCGCAGCCTGCGCGAAGGCATGACGCTGGAATCGGTGCTGGCCGAGTTCAGCGAGTCGCGCTACAGCCGCTACCCGTGGTTCGACGCCGATGGCGAGCAGGTGCTGGGCATCCTGCATACCAAGGATCTGCTGGTGGCGATGGCACGCAGCCAGGACCTGGACGATCTGCGCCCGTTGCTGCGTCCGCCCACCCTGCTGCCGCTGGAAACCCCGATTCCCAGCGCGCTGGAACAGTTCCGTACCGGCACCACCCATCTGGCGCTGTGCGTGGAGGACGAGGGACGCATCCTGGGATTCTTCACCCTGGAAGACCTGCTGGAGGTGGTGGTCGGCGAGATCGAGGACGAGCACCGCCACGTGGTGCGCGATGCCCCGGTCCGCAGCCAGGACGGCTCGCTGCTGGTGGCCGGCAGCACCTCCATCTTCCGCCTGGAACGCCTGCTGGGCCGGGACCTGAGCGCGCCGGACCACGTCAATTCGGTCGGCGGGCTGATCGTGCACCGGTTGCAGCGGCTGCCCGAAGAGGGCGAGACCCTGGAGCTGGACGGCCATGCACTGACGGTGCGGCGCATGGCCGGCCACCGCATCCAGGCGATCACGGTGCGGCCGATCGGCGAAGCCGGCGCCGGGGCGGCGTAGAATACGCACCCCCGCCAGCCTCCCAGTGCCCTGCCCATGTCGGATTCCGCCCTGCTCGCCCTGTCCCCGCTCGACGGTCGCTACGCTTCCAAAGTGGATGCGCTGCGCCCGATCTTCTCCGAATACGGCCTGATCAAGGCACGGGTCAAGGTCGAGATCGAATGGCTGCTGGCGCTGGCCGCCGAGCCGGGTATCGCCGAGCTGGCGCCGTTCTCGGCGGCCGCTACCCAGACCCTGCGCCGTCTGGCCGACGACTTCAGCGTCAGCGACGCGGCGCGGGTCAAGCAGATCGAACGCACCACCAACCACGACGTCAAGGCGGTGGAGTACTTCATCAAGGAGCAGCTCAAGGACGATGCCGAGCTGGGCCCGGCGCTGGAATTCGTGCATTTCGCCTGCACCAGCGAAGACATCAACAACCTCAGCTACGGCCTGATGCTGGAACAGGCGCGCCGCGAGGTGCTGCTGCCGACGCTGGACGGCATCACCGCCAGCCTGCGCACGCTCGCCCATGCCCAGGCCGGCCAGCCGATGCTGTCGCGCACGCACGGCCAGACCGCCTCGCCCACCACGCTGGGCAAGGAAATCGCCAACGTGGTCGCGCGCCTGGAGCGTCAGCGCAAGCAGATCGCCGCGGTCGAACTGACCGGCAAGATCAACGGCGCGGTCGGCAACTACAACGCGCACCTGGTGTCGTACCCGGAGCTGGACTGGGCCGCGTTCGCGCAGCGCTTCGTCGAAAGCCTGGGCCTGGTGTTCAACCCCTACACCACCCAGATCGAGCCGCACGACAACGTGGCCGAAATCGGCGACGCCAGCCGCCGCGTCAACACCATCCTGATCGACCTGGCGCGCGACATCTGGGGCTACATCTCGCTGGGCTACTTCAAGCAGAAGCTCAAGGAAGGCGAAGTCGGCTCTTCGACCATGCCGCACAAGGTCAACCCGATCGACTTCGAAAACGCCGAAGGCAATTTCGGCATCGCCAATGCACTGTTCGAGCATTTTTCCGCCAAGCTGCCGATCAGCCGCTGGCAGCGCGACCTGACCGATTCCACCGTGCTGCGCGCGCTGGGCACCGCGTTCGGTCATACCCAGGTCGCGCTGGATTCGCTGGCCAAGGGCCTGGGCAAGCTGACCGTCAATCCCGAGCGTCTGGATGCCGATCTGGATGCGGCCTGGGAAGTGCTGGCCGAAGCCGTGCAGACGGTGATGCGTCGCCACGGCCTGCCCAACCCGTACGAACAGCTCAAGGCGCTGACCCGCGGCCAGGGCATCACCGCCGCGTCCATGCAGGCCTTTGTGGAAAGCCTGCAATTGCCGGAGCAGGACAAGCAGCGCCTGCGCGCGCTGACGCCGGGCGCCTACACCGGGCTGGCCGAACAGCTGGCGCGCGCCATCTAAGCGGCGGCATCTAACGCCCGTTATCACGCCCTTGTATCCAGCTGTCAGGAGTATTGCCATGGCATTGCGCTCGCTGCTGTCTGTCTCCCTGCTTGCGTCGGTGGCCTGCGGATTGCTGGCCTGCGGGAAGCAGGCCGCTCCCGACTCGCACCCCGACGCTGCCGCTGCCGCGCCGCAAGCGCCGGCCGGCGCGTCGATCGCACCGGTGCCGTCGGTGCCGTCGGTCCCGAGCCTGGACGGCGCTAGCCAGGCCGCCAGCACCGGCGAGCGGCCGACACTGATGATCACCTCAACCGGCGGCACGGTCAGCTGCGAGGGGCATAACGTCGACCTGACCGGCCAGAACGCCAATCTGGTCCTCAAGGGCGCCTGCGGCACGGTCGCCGTGCTGGGGCAGCATGCGATCGTGCACATCGAGCACGCCGAGGCAGTGCGCTTGGTCGGCGACGATGCCCAGCTCACCCTCGCTGGCGATGCCAGGACCGTCGAAGTGTTGAGTCGCTCCTCCATGCTCAAGGCCGGTCGCATCGACACCCTGCTGGTACCTGGCGACAACAATCAGGTACAGGCGCAGGCGATCGCCTCCGCCACGCTGCACGGCCGCGGCAACCGCATCACCCAGCAATCCGGCAACGCCGTGCTCAACGACTACGGCAGCGACAATCAGATCTCCACCCGCTGACCCGCCGCCGGCCCCCCAGGTCATCGGTGGCCCGTAGATGCACTGAAACCTTCGCGATACCCGCATCCAAGGCGTCGTACGGCGGGCTGGACCACTGCACCGCCGTCAGGCGGGCGCGGCCGGTGCTCGGAATCGGCATGTATCACTCGTACACTGCGGTTCTGAGCGCGCCGTCCCACCACCTGACGACCGCTGGCTACGTTGTTTTGTTAGCCGCTCCAAGCCACCTCGCCGGCCGCACCGTGCCGGCCCTCCAGTCGGACCCGTGACACCATGAAAAAAACCCCCGCAAAGAAGATCGCCGCCAGGAAAGGCGCGCCGCTGCCCTTCGAGATCCACGCCACCCGCGACCAGCCGCTGGGCATGCCGGTCGAGCGCTTCCTGCGCAACTACTGGCACAAGCACCCGCTGCTGATCCGCAACGCGTTTGCAGACTTCCAGTCCCCGCTGCAGCCCGAAGACCTGGCCGGCCTGGCTTGCGAAGACGGCGTGCTGGCACGCCTGATCAGCCACGACCGTGCCACGGACGACTGGACCGTGCGCACCGGCCCGTTCCAGGAAGCCGACTTCCCCGGCCTGCCCGACCATGACTGGACCCTGCTGGTGCAGGACGTGGACAAGTGGGACGCCGACGTACGCGTGCTGCTGGAACAGTTCCGCTTCCTGCCGCGCTGGCGTATCGACGACATCATGATCAGTTTCGCCGCCACCGGTGGCTCGGTCGGCGCGCATGTCGACCACTACGACGTGTTCCTGCTGCAGGGCCATGGCCGCCGCCGCTGGCAGATCGACGCGCGCGCGCAGCAAGGCCGCAAGGCCGCACCGCTGGCGTTCCGCGACGATGTCGAGCTCAAGCTGCTGCGCGACTTCAAGCCCACCCACGACTGGGTGCTGGCTCCGGGCGACATGCTGTACCTGCCGCCGCTGGTGCCGCACCACGGCGTGGCCGAAGACGCCTGCCTGACCTTCTCCATCGGTACCCGCGCGCCGTCCTCGGCCGAGCTGATCGGCGACTATCTGGACACCTTGATCGCCGATGCCGACGAGGCGGTGCGCTATCACGACGAAGACCTCAAGGTGCCGGCCGATCCTTACGAGATCGACGTTACCGCGATGAATCGCGCGGTCGAAGCGCTCAATGCCTTGCGCATGAACGACCCGGATCGCCTGGGTGACTGGTTCGGTCGCTTCATGACCACCTACCGCGCCTCGGGCGATGTGGTGCCGGCGCCCGAACCGATCCCCCGCGAGGCGGTCGAGCAGGCCCTGGACGAAGGCGTCCTGCTGCACCGGCACCCCTGGTCGCGGCTGGCCTGGCGGCGCGCCAAGCGTGGCGCCACCCTGTTCTGCAGTGGCCTGGAGTTCGCGCTGTCGGCCAAGGACGCCGCACGGCTGGCCGCGGCCGAAGAGATCGACGGCGCGCTGTATACGCAGCTGTCCAACCGTGGCCGCGAGGTGGTGCTGGAGCTGCTGGCGCAGGGCCATTACCAGCGCGCCCACGAGGACGCGGAGGACGACATCGACGACGACCAGGCCCACGTCCTGAGCCTGTCGGGCGACCATGACGACGCCGAGGCCGAAGCCGACACGCCGGATGCGGACGATGAGATCGACGCCGAGGCCGACGTCGAGCAGGTCGCCGATGCCGCGGACGGCCCGGCCCAGGCCGACGAGGCCGAACACGGCGAGGATGCCGACCAGGACGACGACAGCCGGCTGGCCGACGACGGCGCGGCATCGGACGCTGGCGACGACGGGTCCGACCAGCGCGCATGAGTCCCCAGGCCGGGCCGCAGGTCGTCTCGCTGGATGCGGCATCCGACGCTGCGGCCCTGCGTGCGCTGCGCCTGGCCTGCGGCACTGGCGGCGCCGACCACAGCGGGACTGCAGAATGGGACGCACTGGACCCACTCAGCCTGCAACTGGCCCTGCGCAACGAGGGCGGCCAGCTGATCGGCTCGGTGCGGCTGACGGCAGATCGGCGTATCGACAGGCTCGGCGTGCTGCCGGGCTGGCGCCGCCGCGGCCTCGCCGACGCGTTGCTCGCAGCGGCCGTCGCCAACGCGCAACAACGCGGCTGGCCCGGCGTACGGACGCGCGTGACCCCAAGCGCCGAGGCCGTGTTCGCACGTCTGGGCTTTTTGCCGGACACCTGTGACGGCGTGCATCCAGATCGCGCCGCAACGGCGGGCGATCGGCCGGGCAGGCCCCTGCACCGCCGTCTCGACGGCCCGATGGCGGTGGACGACCTGCGCGCGGCCCTGGCTGCCACCACCGCCTTGCTGTGCGCCGCACGCCGCCAGGTACTGATCTATACGCGGGCACTGGATCCGCCGCTGTTCGACAACGCCGCAGTGCTCGATGCGCTGCGCCGCTTCGCCACCGCCCGCCATGACAAACGCGTGCAGGTGCTGGTGCAGGACACCGCCGTCGCAGGCGCCAACAGCAGCGCGATGTTGCGGCTGGCCCAGCGCCTGCCCAGCGTGTTCCGCTTCCGCGCGGTCAGCGATCCGGTCGATGCCAGCTACGCGTCGGCCTATGTGGTGGGCGATGACGCCTACTACTTTCGTCCAACTGGCCATCGCTTCGACGATGGCGAAACCTGGCTGTCGGGCGCGGCGCGCAGCCGCCAGCTGGAGCGCGAATTCGCGCAGATATGGGAGCGCAGCGCGCTTTGGAACGAACCGCGCGCACTCGGCATCTGAGACCGCAGCGCCCTTCGCACGTGGGCGCTAGGCGGTTGCACCTACCCGTCCGGTCAGCTGGCAGACGCCCCCTCACTAACGCAAGGGGGTATAATTTTTCGAGATTTGAGACCGACCGACAGGGCATCTCGCCCTGCCGCTTCCGCACAATCATCCCCACAGCAGACCCGACTTACCATCGTGGATAATCTCCTAAAGCAGTTCGCACAGTCATCGCAGCTCGCCGGCGGCAACGCCGCCTATATCGAGGATCTGTACGAGCAGTACCTCGTCGCCCCGGACAGTGTTGACCCGAAGTGGAAGAGCTATTTCGATGGCTTCAAGGGTCGCGATGCCGGTGATGTACCGCATTCGGCGGCCATTGCCCACATCCTCACCGCCTCCAAGCAGGCTGCCAGCGCCGGCACCGGCGCAGCGGCTAGTGACGAGCGCGAGCGCAACGTCGGCCGCCTGATCACCGCCTACCGTGCGCGTGGTCACCTCGGCGCGCAGCTCGATCCGCTCGGCCTGACCCCGCCGGTCAACCCGCCCGACCTGGACCTGCCGTTCCACAGCCTGTCGCAGGCGGATCTGGACAGCGAATTCAGCACCGGCGGCGTCGGCGGCCAGCCGCGCATGAAGCTGAAGGACCTGCTGACCCGCCTGAAGGCGACCTACGCCAGCACCATCGGCGCAGAGTTCATGCACATCCAGGAATTCGACCAGCGCCAGTGGATCTACAAGCGCCTGGAAGATGCCGGCGGCAAGATCGCCGGCGACGCGGCCAGCCGCAAGCGCACGCTGGAGCGGCTCACCGCCGCCGAAGGCCTGGAGCGCTACCTGCATACCAAGTACGTCGGCCAGAAGCGCTTCTCGCTGGAAGGCGGCGACGCGCTGATCCCGATGATGGACGAGATCATTCGCCAGTCCGGCAGCGATCAGGTCAAGGACATCGTGATCGGCATGGCCCATCGCGGCCGCCTCAACGTGCTGGTCAACACGCTGGGCAAGAATCCCCGCAAGCTGTTCGACGAGTTCGAAGGCAAGTTCGAGCACGCCCACGACGACCGCGCGCATACCGGCGACGTCAAGTACCACATGGGTTTCTCGGCCGACATCGCGGTCGGTGGCGACAAGCAGGTGCATCTGGCACTGGCCTTCAACCCCTCGCACCTGGAAATCGTCGACCCGGTCGTGGTCGGCAGCGTGCGTTCGCGTCAGGAACGCTTCGGCGATGCCGAGCGCAAGACCGTGCTGCCGATCCTGATCCACGGCGATGCCGCATTCGCCGGCCAGGGCGTGGTGATGGAGCTGTTCCAGATGTCGCAGGCGCGCGGTTTCGCCGTCGGCGGCACCGTGCACATCGTGATCAACAACCAGATCGGCTTCACCACCAGCGCCCGCGACGACGCCCGTTCCACGCTGTACTGCACCGACGTGGCCAAGATGATCGGCGCGCCGGTGTTCCACGTGAACGGCGACGACCCGGACGCGGTCATGTTCGTGTCCAAGCTGGCCTACGAGTTCCGCCAGCAGTTCAAGAAGGACGTGGTCATCGACCTGGTCTGCTACCGCCGTTGGGGCCATAACGAGGCCGACGAACCGGCAGCGACCCAGCCGGTGATGTACCAGACCATCCGCAAGCACAAGACCACCCGCGAGCTGTACGCCGCCAAGCTGGAAGGCGAGGGCCTGCTGAGCGCCGACGAGGCCAAGGCGCTGGTGGACGGTTACCGCAACAAGCTCGATTCGGGCGAATACACCACCGAGCTGGCGACACGCAAGCCGGACGAATTTGCCATCGACTGGTCCAAGTATCTGGTCGGCACCGCTGCCGATCCGGTCGACACCCGCGTCAAGCGCGAGCAGCTGGATCGTCTGGCCAAGCTGATCACCACGATCCCGCAAGGCGTCGAGCTGCATGCGCGCGTCGGCAAGATCTACGACGACCGCGTCAAGATGGCCGCCGGCGAGCAGGCCGGCGACTGGGGCTTTGCCGAAAACCTGGCCTATGCGACCTTGCTGGCCGAAGGCCACAAGCTGCGCCTGGTCGGCCAGGATGCCGGGCGCGGCACGTTCTTCCACCGTCACGCGATCCTGCATGACCAGAAGACCGACAGCTATTACCTGCCGCTGCGCCAGCTGGTGCAGAACCCCGAAGACGCCACCATCATCGACTCGCTGCTCAGCGAAGAAGCGGTGATGGGCTTCGAATACGGCTACTCCACCACCGACCCGAATGCGTTGTGCATCTGGGAAGCGCAGTTCGGCGACTTCGCCAACGGCGCGCAGGTGGTGATCGACCAGTTCATCGCCGCTGGCGAAGCCAAGTGGGGCCGCATTGCGGGCCTGTCGCTGTTCCTGCCGCACGGCTACGAAGGCCAGGGTCCGGAGCACAGCTCCGCGCGTCTGGAGCGCTTCCTGCAGCTGTGCGCGCTGGAGAACATGCTGGTCTGCGTGCCGACCACGCCGGCGCAGTGCTTCCACATGATCCGCCGCCAGATGCGCATGACCACCCGCAAGCCGCTGGTGGTGATGACGCCCAAGTCGTTGCTGCGCCACAAGCTGGCGGTGTCGAGCCTGGAAGAACTGGCCGAGGGCGAGTTCCAGCATCTGATTCCCGACGCCAAGGCCGATGCCGGCAAGGTCAAGCGCGTGGTGCTGTGCTCGGGCAAGGTCTATTACGACCTGCTCGAAGACCAGACCAAGCGTGGCCAGGACGACGTCGCCATCCTGCGCGTGGAGCAGCTGTATCCGTTCCCGCGTGCGCAGCTGGCCGCCGAGCTCAAGGCCTATGCCAACGCCACCGACGTGGTGTGGTGCCAGGAAGAACCGCAGAACCAGGGTGCGTGGTACCAGATCCGCCACCACCTGAATTTCTGCCTGGCCAGCGGCCAGAGCCTGCATTACGCCGGCCGTGCCCGTTCGCCCTCGCCTGCCGCCGGCCACATGGCCGACCACATCGTCGAGCAGCAGAAGCTGGTCGCCGATGCGCTACTCAATCCGTTCAACGACCAAGTCGCTGAATAACTCCTCTTCCCCAAAGAACGAAAACCCTAGGACGCTCCCCGAATGGCCACCGAAGTCAAAGTTCCGGTACTGCCCGAATCCGTTTCCGACGCCACCATCGCCAGCTGGCACAAGAAGGCCGGTGAAGCGGTCAAGCGCGACGAGAATCTGGTCGACCTGGAAACCGACAAGGTCGTGTTGGAAGTTCCTTCGCCGGTCGACGGCGTACTGAAGGAAATCAAGTTCGAAGCCGGCAGCACCGTCACCAGCAACCAGATCCTGGCGATCATCGAAGAAGGCGCCGTGGCTGCGGCCGCACCGGCCGACGAGAAGAAGGCCGATGCACCGGCGCCTGCCGCTGCTGCACCGGTCGCGGCGCCGGCCCCGGCTGCTGCCGCTGCGCCTGCCGCTGCGTCCAAGTCCGCTGCCGATGCCTTGCCCCCGGGTGCGCGTTTTTCCGCGATCACCCAGGGCGTGGATCCGGCCCAGGTCGAAGGCACCGGCCGTCGTGGCGCGGTGACCAAGGAAGACATCGTCAACTTCGCCAAGGCCGGCGGTGTGGGCAAGGCGTCCGGCGCCCGTCCGGAAGAGCGCGTGCCGATGACCCGCGTGCGCAAGACCATCGCCAAGCGCCTGATGGAGTCCAAGAACTCCACCGCGATGCTGACCACTTTCAACGAGGTCAACCTCGCCAAGGTGTCGGCCGCGCGCAAGGAGCTGCAGGACGAATTCCAGAAGGCGCACGGCATCAAGCTCGGTTTCATGAGCTTTTTCGTCAAGGCCGCCGCCAACGCGCTGCAGCGCTTCCCGCTGGTCAATGCCTCGATCGACGGCGACGACATCATCTATCACGGCTACAGCGACATCTCGATTGCGGTCTCGACCGAGAAGGGCCTGGTCACGCCGGTGCTGCGTAACGTCGAGCGCCAGTCGTTCGCCGACGTCGAGCAGGGCATCGCCGATTACGCCGCCAAGGCGCGCGCCGGCAAGCTGGGACTGGACGATCTGCAGGGCGGTACGTTCACCATCACCAACGGCGGCACCTTCGGCTCGCTGCTGTCCACTCCGATCATCAACCCACCGCAGAGCGCCATCCTGGGCATGCACGCGATCAAGGAACGTCCGATCGCCGAGAACGGCCAGGTCGTGATCGCCCCGATGATGTATCTGGCGCTGTCTTACGACCACCGCATCATCGACGGCAAGGATTCGGTGCAGTTCCTGGTCGACATCAAGAATCAGCTGGAAAACCCGGGCCGGATGTTGTTCGGTCTGTAAGAGCCGGGAATCGGGAATGGAGACTGGGGAATGGGACAAGCGCCCATCAACCGCTCCATTCCCGCCTGGACCTGGATGGGACGCGGCAGGCGCACGCATGCGCTCTTGCGGTTCTCCATTCCCTATTCCCCATTCCCGTGAGCAAATGAAATGAGCGAACAATTCGACGTCGTCGTCATCGGTGCCGGTCCGGCCGGTTATCACGCTGCGATTCGCGCGGCCCAGCTGGGCATGAAGGTCGCCTGCGTCGACGCGGCCATCGGCAAGGACGGCAAGCCTGCACTGGGCGGCACCTGCCTGCGCGTGGGCTGCATTCCGTCCAAGGCGCTGCTGGATTCCTCGCGCCAGTTCTGGAACATGGGCCACCTGTTCGGCGACCACGGCATCAGCTTCAACGACGCCAAGATGGACGTGCCCACCATGATCGGCCGCAAGGACAAGATCGTGAAGCAGTTCACCGGCGGCATCGCGATGCTGTTCAAGGCCAACAAGATCACCCCGTACTACGGCTTCGGCCAGCTGCTGCCGGGCAACATCGTCAAGGTCGCCCAGCACGAAGGCGGCGAGATCGAGCTCAAGGGCACCAACGTGATCCTGGCGCCGGGCTCGGAGTCGATCGAGCTGCCGTTTGCCAAGTTCGAAGGCGACACCATCGTCGACAATGTCGGCGGCCTGGATTTCACTGCCGTTCCCAAGCGTCTGGCGGTGATCGGTGCCGGCGTGATCGGCCTGGAGCTGGGCAGCGTGTGGAAGCGCCTGGGCGCCGAGGTCACCATCCTCGAAGCGCTGCCGGATTTCCTGGCGCTGGCCGATGCCGAAGTGGCCAAGACCGCGTTGAAGGAATTCAAGAAGCAGGGCCTGGACATCAAGCTCGGCGCCAAGGTCAGCAAGACCGAGATCACCGGCAGCGGCGATGCCAAGCAGGTGGTGGTCAGCTACACCGACGCCGCCGGCGAGCAGACCCTGACCGTGGACAAGTTGCTGGTGGCCGTGGGCCGCAAGGCCGCGACCAAGAATCTGCTGGGCGAGGGCACCGGCGTCAAGCTCAACGAGCGTGGCCAGATCGAGGTGGACGGGCATTGCCACACCGGCGTCGATGGCGTGTGGGCGGTCGGCGACTGCGTGCGTGGCCCGATGCTGGCGCACAAGGGCTTCGAGGAAGGCATCGCGGTGGCCGAGCTGATCGCTGGCCTGCCCGGCCATGTCAACTTCGACACCATTCCGTGGGTCATCTACACCGAGCCGGAAATCGCCTGGGTCGGCAAGACCGAGCAGCAGTTGAAGGCCGAGGGTGTGGCCTACAAGGCCGGCAGCTTCCCGTTCGCGGCGATCGGCCGCGCGGTGGCCATGGGCGAGCCGGCCGGCTTCGTCAAGGTCATCGCCGATGCCGAAACCGATCGCGTGCTGGGCATGCACCTGGTCGGCGTGGGCGTGTCCGAGCTGGTCCACGAAGGCGTGCTGACGATGGAATTCAACGGCTCGGCCGATGATCTGGCACGCATCTGCCACGCCCATCCGACGCTGTCCGAAGCGATCCACGACGCCGCGATGGCAGTGAGCAAGCGCGCGATTCATAAGGCCAACTGAGCCGGGAATCGGGAGTGGGGAATTGGGAATCGTAAGAGCGTTCCCATCACCTCGCTCTTCATGCTGACGCCGGACCTAGGTCCGGCGTCATGCGTTCTGGCTTCTGTGTTTGCTTTGACCCATTCCCTATTCCCCACTCCCGGTTCCCGAATCCCATGAAAAGCATCTGCGTCTACTGCGGTTCCAATGCCGGCAACAAACCCGCCTACGCCGAGCGCGCCACCGCGCTGGGGCAGCGCATCGCCGAGCAGGGCCTGCGGCTGGTCTATGGCGGCGGCAACGTCGGGTTGATGGGCACCGTGGCCAATGCGGTGCTGGCGGCCGGTGGCGAGGTCACCGGGGTGATTCCGCAGCAGCTGGCCGATTGGGAAGTGGCGCACCGTGGACTGACCACACTGGAAATCGTCGGCTCCATGCATGAGCGCAAGATGCGCATGTTCGAACTGTCCGATGCCTTTGTCGCCCTGCCCGGCGGCTTCGGCACGATGGAAGAGATCTTCGAGATGCTGACCTGGCGCCAGCTCGGCATCGGCAACAAGCCCTGCGCGTTCCTGGACATCGAAGGGTTTTACGCACCGCTGATCGGCATGATCGATCGCATGGTGGAAGAGCGCTTCCTGCACCCGGACCAGCGCAGCGACCTGTGGTACGGCGCCGATATCGAACAGATGCTGCAGTGGATGCAGCGCTACACGCCGGCGCAGGCCTCCAAGTGGATCGACGAGAAGCGCCGCTCCACCCTGGTGTGATGCGGGGGCGAGGTAAGCTCCCTACCCCATCGCAGGCCAGGCCCGGCGTCATGCATGCGCACCAACAGGCGCGCAGCGGCGCTGTAGTCATACGTCAGCTGCGTGGAAGTGCAGCGACGCACCGGGCCATGTCTCACTTATGCGGCCATCGCTCGGGCGCGATGCCGCACCCGGCGGCGCTGCCACGTCACGCACCGTGCGTCACGTTGTTCACCAGGTCGACAGAGCAACGACAGCGCGCGAGCGCAACCGCCCGGGAGCCAGCACGCGCCCATTGCATATCCGCCCCGTCGCAACGCCCCATCGAACACCCTGCCGGTCTGCAAGCTTGCAACGCCAGTCACGATGGCTGCAGCGTCCGGCACGACCGGCTCGCATAGAATGGCGACGATGCTCGATACCCTCGCCGCTGATGCGCACCACAGCCTGGACATCAAGCACAGTCGCTTTCTGGCCAACGCTGCGGCACTGGATTCTCCCGCACAGGCGCTGGAGATCGTGCAGCGCGTATCCGTTGCCGATGCCACCCATAACTGCTGGGCCTATCGATTCGGGCAGGACTATCGCTCCAGCGACGACGGCGAGCCCAGCGGCACCGCCGGGCGGCCGATTCTCGCGGCCATCGATGGCCAGGGCTACGACCGCGTGGTCGTGGTGGTCACGCGCTGGTATGGCGGCATCAAGCTCGGCGCCGGTGGACTGGTGCGTGCCTATGGCGGCGCAGCGGCCGAATGCCTGCGACTGGCGACGCGACAGCCATTGATTGCGCTGTCGCTGCTCGACCTGCAATGTCGGTTCGACGACCTGGGCCTGGTGCATGCTGCATTGAGCGCCTTCCACGCCGACAAGCTGGACGAGCGTTTCGACGCGCAGGGCGCCGCACTGCGCGTGCAACTGCCTGCCGATCAACTGGCCGGCTTGAAAACGCGCCTGTGCGACGCCACTCGCAACCGTGTCCATCTCTCGTCACCGGAAGCCGCATGAACCAGCCAGCCGCCGCCAGGCCCAACCCATTGCGGAAGCTTGGCAGCCTGCGCACCTTGTGGCCCTTCGTGCGGCGCCAGCGTGGCCTGTTCGCCGCCTGGCTGATCGCACTGGCCATTTCCTCGGCCGCGACATTGAGCTTGCCGGCGGCGGTCAAGCAGATGATCGACCATGGTTTCTCCGGCGGCTCGCAGATCAACCACGCCTTTGCGCTGCTGTTCGCAGTGGCGGTGGTGCTAGCGGTGGCGACTGCCGCGCGCTTTTATTTCGTCGCGCTGCTGGGCGAAAAGGTGGTGGCCGATCTGCGCGGCCGCCTCTACGCGCATCTGATCGGGCTGGATGCCGGCTTTCATGACCGCAGCCGCAGTGGCGAGCTGGTGTCGCGCCTGTCGGCAGACAGCGAGCTGCTGCGCGGCGTGATCGGTACCACCATGTCGGTGGCGTTGCGCAGCTCGGTGACGGTGATCGGCAGCATGGTGATGCTGTTCGTCACCAGCCCGCGGCTGGCCGGCTTCACCTTGGTCGGCATTCCGCTGGCGGTGCTGCCGATCGTGCTGGGCGCACGCCGCCTGCAGAAGATCTCGCGCGCCAGCCAGGACCGCGTTGCCGATGCCAACACCCTGGCAGCCGAAACGCTGGGCGCGGTGCGCACCGTGCAGGCGCACGCGCGCGAGCGCTACGAGAGTCAGCGGTTCAGCCAGGCACTGTTCGCCGCGATCGATACCGCACGGTTGCGCATCCGCACCCAGGCCACCGTGACGGCGGTGGCGATCCTGCTGATCTTCGGCGCCATCGTCGGTGTGCTGTGGCTGGGCGCGCACGATGTGATCGCCGGACGCATGACCCCCGGCACCTTGGGACAGTTCGTGTTGTACGCACTGATCGGCGGCGGGTCGGTCGGTGCCTTGGCCGAGGTCTGGAACGAGTTGCAGCGCGCCGCCGGCGGCATGGGCCGGGTTGGCGAGTTGCTCGACGAGCAGCCGGCGATCGTCGCGCCGGCCACGCCGCAGCCCTTGCCGCAGCCGCTGCGCGGCGCGATCCACTTTGATCGGGTGGTATTTCATTATCCGCAGCGCCCCGACGCGCCGGCGCTGGATGGCTTCGACCTGCATGTCCATCCGGGCGAAACCGTGGCGCTGGTCGGGCCCTCCGGCGCCGGCAAGAGCACCGTGCTGGCGATGTTGCTGCGCTTCCACGACCCGGTCAGCGGCAGGTTGCGCATCGACGAGGTGGACCTGCGCGATACCGACCCGGTACTGCTGCGCGAACGCATTGCATTGGTGCCGCAGCAGCCCACGCTGTTTGCCGCCAGCGCCGCCGACAACATCCGCTATGGGCGCCTGAACGCCAGCGATGCGGAGGTGCAAGCCGCCGCTGCAGCCGCCGAGGCAGACAGTTTCATCCGCGCCTTGCCGCAGGGCTACGCCAGCGAACTCGGCGAACGCGGCACGCGCCTGTCCGGCGGCCAGCAGCAACGGGTGGCGATCGCGCGCGCCTTGCTCAAGGACGCGCCGATCCTGCTGCTGGACGAGGCCACCAGCGCGCTGGATGCGCAGAGCGAACGCGCCGTGCAGCAGGCGCTGGACCGGTTGATGGAAGGCCGCACCACGCTGGTCATCGCCCATCGCCTGGCCACCGTGCTCAAGGCCGACCGCATCGTGGTGATGGATGCCGGCCGCATCGTCGCGCAGGGCACGCACGCGCAGTTGATCGCCGAAGGCGGTCTGTACGCGGAGCTGGCGCGGCTGCAGTTCATCGATCAGTGACGCCTGGGCGACACCGGCATGTGCTGTCATGCCGGCATGTCCGCGGCAGCGGCCCGGGCTGACCCTGCGCCCCCACGCGCCCCTAAATGACGACGTCACGCATGCCCTGCCCCAGAACCACCATTCGCCAGCTCAGTTACTTCGTCGCGCTCGCCGACACCGGCAGCTTCACCCGCGCGGCCGAGCAGATGGGCGTGTCGCAACCGTCGTTGTCGCAGCAGATCCGTGCGCTGGAAACCATCGTCGGCGCCGCGCTGTTCGAACGCGGCGTGCCGGCCATCCTGACGCCATTGGGGCGCGACCTGCTCGAGCGCGCGCGCAGCATCCTGCTGGACGTCGCCGACCTGGAAGAGGTCCGCGCCACCTCGGCCGACACCCTGATCGGCACCATCCGGCTGGGCGTGTCGCCCACGCTGGGCGCCTACCTGATGCCGAGCCTGGTGGCGCGCCTGCATCGCGAACACCCGGCACTGCGCGTGCACGTGCGCGAAGGCCTGCCCACCGTGCTCGCCAGTGGCCTGGCCAGCGGCGTGCACGACCTGATCCTGGCGCAATTGCCGGTGGCCGGGCGCGGCCTGCATAGCGAGCGGCTGTTTCGCGAACCGCTGCATGTGACCATGGCCGCCGATCACCCGTTGCGTGCCAAGACCTGCATCACGCCGGCCGATCTACGTGGCGCCAACCTGCTCACCTTGATGCCCGAGTACCGCCTGGCCGAACAGGTTGCGGCGATCGCCATGGACGTCGGTGCCAATGTGCTGCGCGATTACGAAGGCACCAGCCTGGATGCGATCCGCCAGATGGCCGGGATGGGCATGGGTCTTGCACTGCTGCCAGACCTGTATGTGCGCCAGGAAATCCGCGAGGGCGACGATGTCGTGGTCCGGCCGATCAAAGGCGGACGCTACTATAGGGAGATCGGGCTGTTGTGGCGGCAGGGCGCAGGACGCGCGCCGGCCTTCGGCCTGATCGCCGATCTTCTGCGTGCGGTGGCCGCATAGGAAAATCCTATGCGTCGAATAAGCGCGGCGGCCTTGTTCGCCAGCTGCAACTCGTCAATGCTTCATTGAACTCATCAACGGAAATCGAATGGCGGGCAAGCAGATCGGATGGCGGGAAGCGGGAGCCTGGCTGGCGGAGATCGTCGGGCCGGACATGCCCTATGTGCGCCTGGCCATGGTGTACGGGGTCGCGATCAGCCTGCTGTCGCTGGCCACGCCGATCTCGGTGCAGTTGCTGATCAACAGCGTGGCCAATACCGCACTGCCGGCGCCGTTGTGGACCCTGTCGAGCCTGTTGCTGGGCCTGTTGCTGCTGGTGGCCGGCCTGAGCGCGATGCGGGTATGGGTCATGGCGCTGTTCGAGCGCCGGCTGTTCGCGCGCGTGGTGTCGGAAATCACCGTGCGCGCAGTGCATGCGCAGAATCCATTCTTCGCCGATCAGAACCGCGGCGACATGTTCAATCGCTACTTCGATCTGGTGGTGGTGCAGAAAGCGGTGCCGAGCCTGGCCATCGGCGCCTTCACCATCGTGCTGCAATCGGCGGTCGGGCTGATACTCACCAGTTTCTACCACCCGTTCTTTCTGGGCTTCAATGCCTTGCTGCTGCTGGTCATCTTCGGCATCTGGATGATCTGGTCGCGCGGGTCGATCCGCACCGCGGTCGACCTGAGCCATGCCAAGCACGAGGCCGCGCGCTGGCTGGAAAGTGTCGGCGGCTCCAACGGCTTCTATAAATCCAGCCGCCACCTCAACTTTGCGATGGACCGCTCCGAGTCCGTCACCGCCGCCTATGTCGACCGGCATCGGCGCCACTTCCGTTACAGTTTTACCCAGACGGTCGCGTTCCTGCTGGTCTATGCGATCGCCAGCGCGGCGCTGCTGGCGCTGGGCGGCAACCTGATCCTGCGTGGCGAGCTATCGATCGGCCAGCTGGTGGCCGCCGAGCTGATCCTCAGCGCGGTCTTCTACGGCATCTCGCAACTCGGTGCGTATCTGGACGCGTTCTACGACCTGGTCGCCAGCTCCGAGGAACTGTCGCTGCTGTTCGCCATTCCGCAGGAACGTGCGGTCGTGGCGCCCGGCAAGACGCCCGGCAACAGCGCGGTGCGCCTGGATGGCGTGGTGATCGACGGCGCGCGTTTCGATTTTTCGCTGGCTGCCGGCGAGCAGCTGGTGACGATCGCCGATGGCGGCGCGGAGCGGCTGCTGGCGATGATCCTCAAGCGCCATGTGGTACCCGATCGCGGGCTGGTCATGGTGGGCGGTGCGGACATGGCCACCTTCGACATGTATCTGTTGCGCTCGGAAGTGACGGTGCTCGACCGGCCGACCATCGTCGAGGTCACCATCCGCGAATATCTGGCGCTGGCGTCGGCCGATGTGAGCTCCGAAGCGATGCTGGAAGCAATCGATGCGGTGGGCTTGCGCACCCGCATCGCCGCGCTGCCGCACGGCCTGGACACGCGGTTGGCCGCCTCCGGCTATCCGCTGTGGATCGGTGAAGTGATGGCCTTGAAGCTGGCCAACGCGCTGTTGGTGCGCCCGCGCGTGCTGATGCTGTCGCAGCTGTACGACCTGATTCCCGCCGACCGCCTGGCCGGCGTGCTGCGACGCCTGAAGGCGGCCGGCACCACCGTGCTGCTGTGCACCGGCCGGCCGGAAGACATCACCCTGGATGGCTGGTTCCACCTGCAGCCCGAGCGACAGCAGCGCTTTGCCACCCGCGCCGAACTGATCGCCTCCACGCAGGAGGCCAACGATGCAGCACGCTACTGATCGCAACGCGCACTTCCCCACCCTGGCGGCGATGCGCCCACCCAGCATCGCCAAGGCGCTGGCCTGGATGCTGCTGATCGGCATTGTCATTGCCAGCGCGATCCTGGCGCTAGCGCCGTGGGTGCAGACCGCCAGCGGCAAGGGCCAGGTGGTGGCGCTGGATCCGGGCGACCGCCAGCAGCAGGTCACCGCCTTCGTGCCAGGCCGGGTCGAACGCTGGTATGTGCACGACGGCCAGCATGTCTCGCGCGGCGATCCGATCGCGCGCGTCGGCGACCTGGACCCGGATCTGCTTGTTCGCCTGGCCAGCGAACGGGCCCAGGTGCAGGCGGAAATCACCGCGATCCAGCAATCGCGCGCGGTTGCCAGCATCGATGTGGCGCGCAGCAGGCAATTGCTCGCCGAAGGGCTGGCCGGCCGCCGCGACTTCGAACTGACCCAGATCAAGGTCGCCGAGGCCGATGCCAAGCTGGCCGAATCGCGCGCCAAGCTGACCCGCATCGACATCCAGTTGAACCGCCAGTCGGCGCAGTTGGTGCGCGCACCGCGCGATGGCCGCGTGCAGCAGCTCAACGCCGCCAGCGGCAGTGCGATGGTCTCGCCCGGCACGGTGCTGGCGGTGATTGCGCCGGAGCGGGTGGAGCGTGCGGTCGAGTTGTATATCGACGGTCGCGACGTGCCGCTGATCCGCCCCGGCCGCCCGGTGCGGCTGGAGTTCGAGGGCTGGCCGGCGATCCAGTTCAGCGGCTGGCCGTCAGTGGCGCACGGCATGTTCGATGGCCGCGTGCGCGCCATCGACCCCAATGCCGCGCCCGATGGGCTGTTCCGTATCCTGGTCGAACCGCAGCCGGGCAAGCCGGCCTGGCCGGCGCAGGAATTCGCCCGCCAGGGCGGCAAGGTGCGCGGCTGGGTGCAGGGCGAAACGGTGAGGGTGGGCTACGAACTGTGGCGCCAGCTCAACAATTTCCCGCTGGAGTTCGGCCGCCGTCCGGCGGCAACGACGACGCAGGATGAGGGCAAGGCCAAGGCGGCGCCCAAGGCCGAAGACGACGAGACCGGCAAGAAATGATCCGCCGTCTTGTCGCCGTGCTGATCGCGCTCGCCCCGGGCGTGGTCGCCGCCCAGACCACCCCGCTGACGCTGGATGACGTGCTGCGCTCCTCTGCCCGCTCTTCCCCGCAGATCGTCGAAGCGCTGGCCAAGGTCCGCCAGGCCGAGGGCAAGGGCATCTCGGCCGACGGTGCGTTCGATACCGTGTTCGATCTCGACGGCCGCTCGCGCGAGGCCGGCTACTACGACGGCAGCACGATCGAAAGCACCGTCAAGCGTCCCTTCGACGACAACGGCGGCTATTACTACGGCGGTTATCGTTCCTCGCGCGGTGCGTTCCCGGTCTACGAGGACAAGTCCTACACCGACCGCGGCGGCGAAGTGAAAGTCGGCGCGCTGTATGCGCTGCTGCGCGACCGGGTGGTCGACGAGCGCCGCACCCGCCGCAACGTTGCCGGTGGCGATATCGATGTCGCCCAGTACGAGGCGCAAATGGTCGCCATCGGCGTCCAACGCCGCGCGGTGGATGCCTACCAGAGCTGGGTCGCGGCCGGCCTGAAACTGCGCGCCTACAGCGACCTGCTGCAGCTGGCCGAGCAGCGCCGCAATGCGATTTCACGGCAGGTGACGCTGGGCGCGCGGCCCACCATCCTGCTGACCGAGAACGACCAGAACCTGGTCCGCCGGCGCGCGCTGGTGGTGCGCTCGGAACAGGACTTCGCCAATGCCGCCAATGCCCTGTCGCTGTACCTGCGCGACGACGCCGGCATGCCGTTGATCGTCTCCACCGAACGCCTGCCGGCCGATACCTCGGCGCTGGAAGGTCTGGCCGGTGCCAGCAGGATCACCGCACCGGTGGAGCGCCCCGATTACCGCGCGGTGCTGACCCGTATCGATCAGGCCACCGCGCGACTGATGCTGGCGCAGAACGATCTCAAACCACGCCTGGATGTCAGCTTCGAGGTCAGCAAGGACCTGGGCGCGCCCGGTGTGGGCGGCCCGAACCGCTCGCCGACCGATGCGATCATCGGCTTCCGCTTCAGCGTGCCGCTGGAAAACCGCGCCGCCAAGGGCAAGGTCGCCGAAGCACGCGCCGAGATCGAGGCGCTGGATCAGCGCAGCCGCTACCTGCGCGACCAGATCACGGTGGAGGTCGAGTCGGTCGTCATCTCGCTCACCGCTGCCGAGCGGCTGGCCAGGATCGCCGACGAAGAACGCAGCCTGGCCGACCGCCTCGCCGCGGCCGAGCGCCGCCGCTTCGAACTGGGATCGGGCGATTTCTTCCTGGTCAATCAGCGCGAGGAGACCGCCAACGATGCCCGCGTGCGCCTGATCGATGCGCAGGCGCGGATCGCCTCGGCGCGTGCCGAGCTGGCAGCGGCAACGGCCGACCGGGACGCGTTGCAGCTGGGCCGTTGAGCAGGCTGCCGGCCGGCTCGCCAAGCGTTTCCGCAGTGCGCAATGACGCCCGGGTAACACCTGCCTGCGCATGCTCGCCTGCACCGGCCCGGCGCCGGGCGTGCGGTCCCTGACGACTCGCACTGCGACCCTGAAATCCTTCGGAGGTGCGTATGTCTTTCCGGCAATTTCCCGCAATCGGTGCAGATGGCGAGTCCTACGTCATCATCGAATTCCGCGACGAGCTCGAATCCCGCAACGGGCAGCAAGCCCGCACGCAGCCGAACAAGGCGCCACGCTACGAACTGCCCGATGGCCGCCGCCTGCAACGGCAAGGCCAGCGCTTCATCACCGCTGGTGGCGAGCTGCGCCTGTCGACGCCCTGAAATAGCACTGGTCATTTTTTGACCAACTTGCCCGTAGCCGTTGCAGCGCAATGGCTGCGCGCAGTTATCCACATGCTTGTGCAGGTTTCATCCACACCCTGTGTGGATGAAACCGGTGCGTGTTATTTGGCATTGCGCCGAGCGACAATCACCCTCGCCCTCGATGCATCGCATGCGGTATCGCTCGGCCAGCACATGATCGGTGCCTGACATCTGCACCCTGATGCGGCCATCGACAGTGGGCAAGCCCACGGCCGCACTGCACTGCTGCTACCCGATGCGATCGGAACGCTCCAGCACCCGCCCGATGTCGCTGCGGTCGATGTCGCTGGCTGCCTGCGCCAGCGCCGCGCGATCGCTGCCCGGCTCGAACCCGATGCGGAAATGCAACTCACCCACCGGCGTACGTGAGGAGTGGATCGACGAAAGGTTCACTCCATGCTGCTCGAACACATGCAGCAACGCACGCAACGACCCGGGCTGGTCTTCCGGCAGATACACGCTCAGGGTCAGCGGCTCGGTGAGGTCGGCCAGCAGGTAGCCCACGCGCTCATAGGTGTAGTTGCCGGCGGCGAGCGACTCGCCCTGCAGCGCCTGCGCGTTGTCGTCCAGGAACCGGGCGCGGAACTGCGCGCGCGCCGCATCGTCGCCCTGCGCGACCAGGCCGCGCAGCTCCTGCAGTTGCAGCAATAGCCGATCGAGCATCTCGCCGACGTAGGGATTGCCGAACTGGATGTCTTCGTAGATCGCCGGATTGAGCGAGAGGATGCGCGCGATCACCGCGGTATCGAGCTCGAACGAGGCCGAGCGATACGGCATCAGCGCGCGCAGCTCGCCGAGCAGCGGCGCGTAGTGGCGCATGGTGCCGGCTTGCGCCAGATGGGTGGCGTGTACCATTGCCTGCACCAGCGCCATCACGCGGTCGTGGTGCTCGGGCGTAGCGTACACGCACTCGGCCTGCAACGCGGCACACAGCGCCTGTACCCACGTGGACCACTGCTGCAGGCGCGCCTGGCAGACCACCATCACCCGCCCTTTCAAGGTCGGCGATTTGGGAGGTGCGGTCATCGGATGCAGGCCGACGACCTCGGCCGACGAGGCCAGCATCGCGGCAACCGGCGCCTGCTTGATCGAGGTGACATCCATCCACAACTGCGACGCGGCGCGCGGGCCGGCAAGGTCCACATAGCGCTCGATCAAGCCGGCGGTGTGGCGAATCGGTGCAGAGAAAATCAACACATCCGCTCGCTGCGCCAACGTGGCTTCGTCGATGTCGCCGTCACCGGCCGGATCGAAGCCGATCACCTCCAGCCGCATGCGCGTGCGCAAAAACTGCGCCAGCCAGCGCCCGTAGGCGCCGGCGATGCCGACGATGCCGACCACCGGCTGCGTCATGCCAATCGCTCGACGGCAAAGCGCGGTGCGGCAGCGAGGGCGGCCGGGGCGGCGGCCAGCACATCGAACTCTTCAAAGCCCGCAGCCAGGGTCGCTTCCAGCGCGCTGTGCACGCCGCTGAGCGCATGCCCCACCGCCTGCTCGAACGGCACCTCGCGCAGCAGCAAACCGATCAGCAACGCCATCAGCACATCGCCGGTACCGGCCACATCCACCGGCAGATGCGGCGTGGCCCAGCGATACAGTGCCATGTCGCTGACCGCCAGGGTCACCAGCTCACCGTCCGCACCGGCCACGCTGTGTGCGAGCACCCATTGCGGACCGCGCGCCAGCAATGCGCGCGCGGCAACGATGGCATCGTCCTGCTGCAGACTCGGCAAACCGGTCAGGCGCCCGAGCTCGAACGCATTCGGCGTCACCAGCCAGGCATGCGGCAACAGCCGCTCGGCGAAGACGCGCTCCAGTCCGGGTTCCACATACGGGCCGGTGTGCGTGTCGCCGATCACCGGATCCAGGCAGTAACGCAGCTGCGGCGCCTGCGGCAAGGTCTGCTCGAGCCAGTCGGCAAACGCCTCGCCATTGGCCAGGCTGCCGAAGTAGCCGGAGACCAGCATGCGGGCGCGCTGCGGCAGACCGCGCTCGGTGGCACCCAGCAACAGGTCTGCCAACCAGTCGGCCGGCAGGATGCGGCCGCGCAAGGTGGCGTAGAAAGGCGCGTTGCTCAGCAGCGTGGTGGGCACTTCCGCCACCCGCAGGCCCAGCGCACGCAACGGCGGCACCGCAGCGCTGTTGCCGGCATGGCCATACACCAGCTGCGATTGCACCGAGATCACATCGATCGGCGAAGGACCATCCGGGCGCTGGCGCCGGCCGTGGACCAGATGACTGTCGGGGGGATTGTTCATCGCCGCATTTTACGCCAGCGCCACGGCACGCCCACCGTCGATCGATGCGACCGTCGTCTGCTTGCCGCCGCACACACCGCCGCCAGGCCTGTCTGGGCGCCGGCAGCAGTCGCTATCGCCCTTACCTCTGCGGGCTCCCGCCGCACGAACGCAAATGCCGGCCCCGGGGCCGGCATTCGTATGGAGAACCTTGCTCAGCCGTGCAATTCTCCTGGCATTCGGAGGCTGGCATCCGCTCCCGCGAATCCCGAATCGCCACACTGGCGCACCATCCCGGCAGGCCCGGTCACGCCGCCCTTACGATTCCCCAATCCCGACTCCCGATTCCCAGCCTCAGGACGTCATTCGATCCCAGAAGCCCTTTACGCCGTCGATGAACGTGGCCGACTTGGGCGAATGCTTGCGTGCATCCTCACCGGTGAACGTGGCTTCGAACTGCTGCAGCAACGCGCGCTGATCGGCGGTCAGGTTCACCGGCGTTTCGACCACCACGCGGCAATACAGATCGCCTTCGGTGCGGCTGCGCACCGAGCGCACGCCCTTGCCGCGCAACCGGAACAGCTTGCCGGTCTGGGTCTCGGCCGGGATGCGGATCTCCGCCTCCCCGCCCAGGGTCGCCACACGCACGATATCGCCCAGCGCGGCCTGCGAGATGCGGATCGGCACTTCGCAATGCAGGTCGTCGCCATCGCGCTGGAAGATCGCGTGCTCGCGCACGCGCACTTCCACATACAGATCGCCCGGCGGCGTGCCGGCCGGACCGGCCTCGCCTTCGCCCGCCAGGCGGATGCGGTCGCCGGTATCCACACCGGCAGGCACCTTGATCGACAACACCTTGTCTTCTTCCACACGACCGGCGCCGTGGCAGGTCTTGCACGGATTCTGGATCAGCGTGCCGCGCCCGTCGCAATGCGGGCAGCTCTGCTGCATGGCGAAGATGCCGCGCTGGATGCGCACCTGGCCGCGTCCGTGGCAGGTCCCGCACACTTCCACCTTGCCGTCTTCCGAGCCGCTGCCGTGGCAGGGCTCGCACTCGATCAGGGTCGGGATCTCGATGCGGCGCTCGATGCCGGCGACGGCTTCTTCCAGATCCAGTTCCAACACATAACCGACGTCGGCGCCACGTCGCGCAGCGCGCGGACCGGCGGCGCCACCGCCGAAAATATTGCCGAAGATATCGCCAAAGATATCTCCCATATCCGGGCCACCCGGCCCACCACCACCGCCCATGCCGTGCTCGAACGCAGCGTGGCCATGCGCATCGTAGGCGCGGCGCTTGTTGCCGTCCGACAACACCTCATAGGCTTCCTTGCACTCCTTGAACATCGCCTCGGCAGCAGCGTCGCCTGGATTGCGGTCCGGGTGGTGCTTCATCGCACAGCGCCGATACGCCTTCTTCAGCTCCTCGTCGCTGGCGCCACGGGCAACGCCCAGCACTTCGTAGTAATCGCGTTTGCTCATGACAGGGAATCGGGAATCGGGAGACGGAAATCGTTCAAAGCGCACATCCTCAGTAAATCGCAATCGAAGTGGAAGGGTCGGACAACGGGAAGGAGCGATGCCGCAGCACCGCTCCTCCCATTCTCGATTCCCTATTCCCCACTCACGCCTTCTTGTCGTCCTTGACCTCGGTGAACTCGGCGTCCACCACGTCGTCGGCGGCCTTGGAGGTCTGCGCGTTGCCGCTGGCCGCATCGGCGTTGCCGCCCTGCTCTGCCGCGGCGGCGGCGGCGTACAGCGACTGGCCGGCTTCTTCCAGGGTCTTGCTGCGGGCCTCGATCTGCGCCTTGTCGTCGCTCTTCATGGCGGTTTCCAGATCCGACAGTGCCGCTTCCACCTTGCCGATCACATCGCCACCGACCTTGCTGCCATGCTCGGTGATCGCGGTGCGGGTGGCGTGGATCAGACCATCGGCCTGGTTGCGGGCCTGCACCAATTCCTGGAACTTCTTGTCTTCCTCGCGATTGGCTTCCGCGTCGGCGACCATGCGCTGGATCTCTTCGTCCGACAGACCGGAACCTGCCTTGATCTCGACCTTCTGTTCCTTGTTGGTCTTCTTGTCCTTGGCCGACACGTGCAGGATGCCGTTGGCGTCGATATCGAAGGACACCTCCACCTGCGGCATGCCGCGCGGCGCCGGCTCGATGCCGGACAGGTCGAACTTGGCCAGCGACTTGTTGAAGCGGGCCTGCTCGCGCTCGCCCTGCAACACGTGCACGGTCACGGCCGACTGGTTGTCCTCGGCGGTGGAGAAGGTCTGCGAGGCCTTGGTCGGGATGGTGGTGTTCTTTTCGATGATCTTGGTGAACACGCCGCCCATGGTCTCGATACCCAGCGACAGCGGGGTCACGTCCAGCAGCAGCACGTCCTTGACGTCGCCGGCCAGCACGCCGCCCTGGATCGCCGCGCCCACGGCCACGGCTTCGTCCGGGTTGACGTCCTTGCGCGGTTCCTTGCCGAAGAAATCGGCAACCGCCTGCTGCACCTTCGGCATGCGGGTCTGACCGCCGACCAGGATCACTTCGTTGATGTCGCTGGCGCGCAGGCCGGCATCGTTCAACGCGGTGCGGCACGGCTCGATCGACTTCTTGACCAGGTCTTCCACCAGCGCTTCGAGCTTGGCACGGGTCAGCTTGATGTTGAGGTGCTTCGGACCGGAGGCATCAGCGGTGACGTACGGCAGGTTCACTTCTGTCTGCTGGCTGGTCGACAGCTCGATCTTGGCGCGCTCTGCGGCGTCCTTCAGGCGCTGCAGCGCCAACGGATCCTTGCGCAGGTCGATGCCCTGGTCCTTGTTGAATTCGTCGACCAGGTACTCGATGACGCGGTTATCGAAGTCTTCGCCGCCCAGGAAGGTGTCGCCGTTGGTGGCCAGCACTTCGAACTGCTTCTCGCCATCGACTTCAGCGATTTCGATGATCGACACGTCGAAGGTACCGCCGCCCAGGTCGTACACGGCGATCTTGCGGTCGCCGCCGTTCTTGTCCAGGCCATACGCCAGGGCTGCGGCGGTCGGCTCGTTGATGATGCGCTTGACGTCCAGACCGGCGATGCGGCCGGCGTCCTTGGTGGCCTGACGCTGGCTGTCGTTGAAGTACGCCGGCACCGTGATCACGGCCTCGGTGACCTTCTCGCCCAGGAAGTCCTCGGCGGTCTTCTTCATCTTTTCCAGCACGCGGGCAGAGATTTCCTGCGGCGCCATGCGCTTGGCATCGCTGGTCTGCACCCAGGCATCGCCGTTGTCGTGGGCCAGAATGCCGTACGGCACGTGCGAGATATCCTTCTGCACTTCGGCGTCGGTGAACTTGCGGCCGATCAGGCGCTTCACCGCGTAGAAGGTGTTCTTCGGGTTGGTCACCGCCTGGCGCTTGGCCGAGGCACCGACCAGCACTTCGCCATCCTTGGTGTAGGCGACGATCGAAGGCGTGGTGCGATCGCCCTCGGAATTTTCGATGACGCGGGCCTTGCCGCCGTCCATGATCGACACGCACGAGTTCGTGGTGCCGAGGTCAATACCAATGATCTTGCCCATGGATACGCTCCTGATGATTCTGTAGCTGTGTCCGGCGACGCCGGGTCTGGCTGAGATGTGGGGGTGGTGCGCAGGTGTTCAAGCCACCTGCACGAATCTGCGTTTCGCGCATGCGCCGGGCAGTTCAGCCGGGCGCTGCGGTTCAGTCGTGCTTGGCCACGACCACCAGGGCCGGGCGCAGCAGACGCTCGTTGAGCAGATAGCCCTTCTGGAACACCTGCACCACATGGCCCGGGGCGATGCCCTCGGCCTCGCCCTGGCTGATCGCCTGGTGCTGGTCCGGGTTGAACGGCTGGCCGACCGGGTCGAGCAGGGTCAGGCCGTTGTCGGCCGCGACCTTGAGCAATTGCTTGTAGGTCATGTCCAGGCCATCACGCAGCGGACTGGGCTCGGTGCCGGCCGCAGTCAGGCCGGCGTCCAGGCTGTCGAACACCGGCAGCAGCTCGCCCAGCAGCTTCTCGTTGGCGAACTTGCGCGCGTTTTCGACATCGCGGGCGATGCGCTTGCGCTGGTTTTCAAGATCGGCACGCTCGCGCAGGGCATCGGCCTTGACCAGCGCGATCTCGCTGCGCAGCGACTCGATCTCGGCCTTGAGCGGATCGGTCTCGGGTGGGTTCTGGGACAGGTCTTCGGAGTCGAATTCGGGGTGGTCTTGGTTCATGTGCAGTTCCCGGGCAAGCGGAACGCCCGCCCCAACGTCACCCCGTATGTGGGCGCGCGCGCGCGTTTCAAGCAAAACGATCGTGTCGATCGCTGCCGCTTATCGCGTGCCGGGCGGTTCCATGGCCGCGCCCAGCACCTGGGCGGCGGTCTGCACCAGCGGAATCACCCGGTCGTAGGCCATGCGCTTGGGCCCGATCACGCCCAGCACGCCCAGCACCTGGCCATTGGCGGCATACGGCGCGGTGACCAGCGAGACATCGTCCAGCGACACCATGCCGGTCTCTTCGCCGATGAAGATGCGCACGCCCGGCGCCTGGATGGTGCGTTCGAGCAGTTGCAGGATCTCGCGCTTGCTGGCGAAGGCCTCGAACAGCTCGCGCAGACGGTCAAGGTCCGACAGGTCCTGCACGCCCATCAGGCGGGTCTGCCCGGCCATCACCATGTCGTCGGCGTCGGCCGGCACCAGCGCCTCGCTGGCCAGATCGACGCTGTGCGCCAGCAGCTGCTCCATCTCGTTCTTGGCCATGCGCAACTCGCGCAGCAGGCAGGCGCGGATGTCCGACAACGCCCGCCCGGCGAATTGCGCGTTGAGGTAATTGGCCACCCGCTCCAGCTCGGCCGGCTCGTAGGCCCGGCGCGGTTCGATCACCCGGTTCTGCACCTCGTTGTCGGCAAACACCAGGATCGCCAGCACCCGACGCGCGTCCAGCGACACGAAATCGATATGCCGGAAGGCGAACTGCTCGCGCCGCGGCGCGCTGACCACGCCGACGAAATGGCTCATCGCCGACAGCATCTGCGAGGCGCTGCCCAGCAGCGACTGGGTACCGTTACCGCTGGCCAGCTCGGTGCGCAGGCGCCGCACTTCTTCCTCGCCGGGCGGCTGCATCTGCACCAGGCTGTCGACGAACACCCGGTAACCATGCGCGGTGGGCACCCGCCCGGCCGAGGTGTGCGGAGAGCTGAGCAGCCCGACATCCTCCAGATCGGCAAGGATGTTGCGGATGGTGGCCGGGCTGACGTCCAGCCCCGCGTGCTGGGCCAACGTCTTGGAACCCACCGGCTCGCCGTCGCGGATATAGCGGGCAATCAGTGTCCGCAGCAGTTGGCGTGCGCGGGGGTCGAGCGTTGGGGACTGTGACGCGCGCATGGGATCATCCGGTGAGACTGGGCATAGATAATGTCTGGCCCTGCGGTTGGCAAGCGTCTTATTCCCTGCCCGCCGCTCTCACCCTAAGCTGCCCCAAAGCGTTCACACTCGACCCCATGCTCAGACACCTCTCCATCAAGGATTTCGCCGTCGTCCGCGCCACCGAACTGGAGTTCGGGCCGGGCATGACCGTGGTTTCCGGCGAAACCGGCGCCGGCAAGTCGCTGATGGTGGACGCGCTGGGCTTTCTGTCCGGGCTGCGCGCCGACAGCGGCGTGGTCCGCCACGGCGCCGACCGCGCCGAACTGTCGGCCGAATTCCAGCTGCCGCCCCGGCATTCGGGCCTGACCTGGCTGTCGGACAACGAGCTCGACGACGATGGGCAATGCCAACTGCGCCGGATCATCCGTGCCGATGGCGGCTCGCGCGCCTGGATCAACGGCCGCCCGGTCACCTCTTCGCAACTGGCGGAGCTGGCCTCGCGGCTGGTGGAGATCCACGGCCAGCACGAACACCAGGCCCTGATGGCCCGCCACAGCCAGCTCGCCCTGCTCGACGCCTACGCCCGCAACGGCGCGCAGCGCGAACAGGTGCGCCAGGCCAGCCAGCGCTGGCAGGCCCTGCTGGACGAGCGCGATGCGCTGTCCGCGCAAGGCGATGTCTCCGACCGCATCGGCTTTCTCGAACACCAGCTCGGCGAACTGGAACGCGAGGACCTGGACCCGGCCGCGATCGCCGCGCTGGACGTCAATCATCGCCGCCAAGCGCACGCCACCGCATTGATCGGCGCCTGCGACAGCGTGGCCCTGCAGCTCAATGGCGACGACGGCGCCTCCGCGCTGGGCCTGCTGCAAGACAGCCGCCACGACCTGGCGCGCGTGGCCGAGCACGAGCCGCGCCTGGGCGAGGTGGATGCGCTGCTGGATAGCGCGGTCATCCAGATAGAGGAGGCGCTGGCCCTGCTCGACCGCGTGCGCGACGACCTGGAGGCCGACCCGGCCCAGTTCGAGGCAATGGAGCGCCGTCTCGGCCGCCTGCACGATCTGGCCCGCAAGCACCGCGTGGCCCCGGACGAGCTGGCCGCCCAACGCGACCGCATGAGCCTGGAAGTGGAAAACCTGCGCGGCGCCGACGAGCGCCTGCAGCAGCTGGACAAGCACATCGACGCGGCGACTGGCGACTGGCGCAGTGCAGCCAGCACCCTCAGCGCCAGCCGCACCACCGCTGCCGAGGCGTTGTCGGCCGCCACCACCACGCTGATTGGCGAACTGGGCATGGGCGGCGGGCAGTTCCTGATCCAGCTACAGCCGCAGGACGCATTGCGTCCGGATCCCAACGGCGCCGAGCGGGTGGAATTCCTGGTCGCCGCCAATGCCGGGCAACCGCCGCGCGCATTGCGCAAGGTCGCCTCCGGCGGCGAGCTGTCGCGGATTTCGCTGGCCATCGAAGTGGCCGCACTCGGCATGGACAGCGTGCCGACCATGGTCTTCGACGAAGTCGATTCCGGCATCGGCGGCGCAGTGGCCGACATCGTCGGGCAGAAGCTGCGCACCCTGGGCGAAGAGCGCCAGGTGCTGTGCGTGACCCACTTGCCGCAGGTGGCCGCCAAGGGCCACACGCACTATCGGGTCAGCAAGGCGCCAGTGGACGGCATGACCCAGAGCGCGGTCGAACTGCTCGGCCCGCAGGCGCGCCAGGAAGAACTGGCACGCATGCTGGGCGGTGTGGAAGTCAGCAAGGAAGCCCGCGCGGCGGCACGCAAGCTGCTGCAGAGTGCCTGAGCTGCCGGGCGCATTGCCGGCCACCACCGGGATTGCCCAGCAGCCGATGGCGACAAACGCACAAGGCGGCCGAAGCCGCCTTGTGCGTTTGTCGCAGTGCCGCTGGCTTGCCGTCAGCGCGAACGCTTCTTGCGCACATACAGCACCAGCGAGTGCTCCTCCAGCTCGTAGCCATGCTGGGCGGCGATCTGCCGTTGCAGCGCCTCGATCTCTTCGCTTTCGAACTCGATGACATGCCCGGTATCCACGTCCACCATATGGTCGTGATGGCCGCCGCGATCCAGCTCGTACACGGCCTGGCCGCCCTCGAAATTGTGCTTCAGCACCAGGCCGGCGGCCTCGAACTGGGTCAGCACCCGATACACCGTGGCCAGACCGATTTCGTCGCCGTGATCAAGCAGCTGCCGATAGATGTCTTCTGCGCTGAGGTGGTGCTGGTTGCTCTTCTGCTCGAGCAACTCCAGGATCCGCATCCGCGGATGGGTCACCTTGAGCCCGACTTTGCGCAGGTCGTGGGTTTCCATATGTTCTCCGTTCATTGGCGATTTAGCGCCAGCTGCCTTCAAACGGGTCGCGGCGACCGGCGGGAGTGTATCATCGGCGTGATTTCCTCAGCACTTAATCCCCGATGCGTAATTTCCTGCTGGTCGCCGCCGTTGCTCTTTCCACCGCTGGCTGCGGCATCATCTACAAGCAGCCGATCTACCAGGGCAATCTGATCAAACAGAATGCCGTGGAGCAACTGCAGGTAGGCCAGAGCAAGCAGCAGGTAAGCGCGTTGCTGGGTACCCCCTCGATCCCCGATCCGTTCCATTCGCAGCGCTGGGACTACACCTCCACCCAGCGCGTGGACCGCCTGGCGCGCACCGAGGTCAAGAACTTCACCGTGTTCTTCGAAAACGAGCAGGTCGCTCGCTGGGAAGGCGACTATTTCCCATCCCAGGACGAGCAGCTGGCCAAGTCGGCGCCCAAGCAGTTCGGTCGCAATCTGGCCCGCGACAAGAAGAAGCAGCGCGGCCGCTGATGCGCTTGCCAGGCGATCTTGCGATCGCTTGAGTAGCGGTCGGTCCGGTGAACGTACCTGCTGCACGGGTGCGTTTTTTGTTTGCCTGGTCGCAAAGACCTGTTCAACAGGGACTATAGGGCTAACCTAGATACCGATATCTGAGGCTTTTTTCAGGCGTCTCGCGTCAACATGCGGCGCTTGTCGAACCCAACGGACACAGTCGGCTCTTCATGGCGATGACCGGAAGAGTTCGCTCTGGTGCCTGGGCGTCGCGGCGCCGGCAAGCCGCTATCCGTTGGGGCCGGCTTTCTTGCTTGGTCCGGCACGACGCCGCCGCGCTTCCTTCGGATCCAGCAACAGCGGCCTGAGCAATTCGACCCGGTCACCGTCGCGTAGCACCTGATCCGGGCCTGCGATCAGCCCGTGAATCGCCTGCGCTGCAGGTGGTCGATCCGGCGCCAGACCAGAGGCGGCAATCGCCGCGGCCACGGTGGTGCCCTCGGCCAGGTCCAGCCACACCGACCTGCAGCAGTCCGGCCAGGCCAGCACGACTTCGACCCGCATGCTCAGCCTTCGCCGCGATCGGCGACCCGCACGAAATCGTTGACCATGCGGTCGGCCAGGCCTTGAAACCCCAGCGCCAGCGCCGGACCCAACAGCCGCGAACTTGTTTCCACTTCCAGGGTCAGGCTGACCTTGCAGGCGTTCTCGCCCAGCGACTGAAACTCCCACAAGCCTTCCAGCCGCTTGAACGGCCCGTCGCGCAAATGCATGACGATCCGCTCCGGACGTTCGAGCATGTTTTCGGTGGTGAACCAGGTGCGGAACGACCCCAGCCCCAGATCCAGCCGCGCCACGATATGCGCCTGGTCCTGTTCAAGCACCTGCGCAGCATCGCACCAGCCGAAACGGCGCGGATAGGCGGCAACATCATTGACCAGATCGAACATGCGGGTGGCGCTGTGTTCGACCAGGGCGCTGCGACGGATGGTAGGCATTCGCTAACTTGTGAAAGACAGAAGATCGTTTGATGACGCCGAATCGGCGACAATGGCGGCATGAGCAAGAAACCAGCCAAGGATAAAGCAAACGGCGCGACGGCCACGAAAACCATCGCGCTGAACAAGCGTGCGCGCCATGAGTATCATCTGGAAGAGCGCTACGAAGCCGGCCTGGCCCTGCAGGGCTGGGAGGTCAAGGCGATCCGTGCCGGCCGCGCCAACATCATCGACGGCTACGCCTACGTGCGATCAGGCGAGATCTTCCTGATCGGCGCGCAGATCACCCCGCTGATCCAGGCGTCCAGCCACACGATTCCCGAAGAGCGCCGCACCCGCAAGCTGCTGCTGCACCGCCGGGAAATCGACAAGGTGCTGAGCAGCGTTGAACGCGACGGCTACACCCTGGTGCCCACCGCGCTGTACTGGAGCAACAACAAGGTCAAGCTGGAAATCGCGCTGGCCAAGGGCAAGCAGAATCACGACAAGCGCGACGCCGCCAAGGACCGCGACTGGCAACGCGACAAGCAGCGCGTGATGCGGCGGCATAACCGTGATGCGTGAATCGGGAATCGGGAGTGGGGAATCGCAAGAGCTGGGTAGGCTCGCTGCGTTGATCTCAAGTTAGTTCACGACGAGGGTATTTCGGGATCCGCGAGAAGCATCGTGCTTTTACGATTCCCGATTCCCCACTCCCGATTCCTCACGTACTCCCAAGCATCCGCATCAAATTCGGCACCCCCCTGCCCTGCACATAGCGATCGCGTTGCAGGTCGGTGCTGGTGTCCAGCATCAGCTGCTTGACCCGATCCGGGAAGCCGATGAACTCGCGGCGTGCGGAGAGGAATCCGGCCAGCACGCCGGAGACGTGCGGTGCGGCCATGCTGGTGCCGCTCATCTCCACCATCAAGCTGGCCGGATCTCTCGGGTCGAAGTCGTAATAGGCCGACAGGATCTTTTCGCCCGGCGCGACCACGTCCGGCTTGCCGCGACCATCGGCGGTCGGTCCGCGCGACGAAAAATACGACACGCCGTAATTGTGCGGGCTGCTCTTGTGCACCGAGCCGACCACGATGGCGTCTTCCAGATTGCCCGGATCGCTGATCGACAGATCCATGTTGGCCGGATACGCATCGCCGTCGTTGCGCATCAACCATGCCAGGCCCTCGTTGCCGGCTGCCACCACCACCAGCACGCCTTGCCGCCATAGCCGCCGCAACTCGTTGCACAGCGGCGTAAAACCGCAGCCGTAGCTCTCCGGATCGAAGTAACCGCCCAAGCTCAGATTGACGCCGTGGATGACCAACTCGCCGGCGCGCTCGTTGATCGCCGCCACCTGCTGCACCGCCTTGATCATCCACGAATCGCGGCCGTTGCCGGCATCGTCCAGCACCTTGAAACCGTAGAGCTGGGTGTCCGGCGCCATGCCGGCGAACTCCAGCGGTTTGCCCGGGTTGCCCTGCGCGTCGGGAATCAGCGCGCGGCTGTGGCCGGCGATGATCCCGGCGATATGCGTGCCGTGCCCGTGCCGATCCAGCCGTGCGAAGGCATCGCCGTCAGCGCGCGTCAATCGCTTGGCTGCGCCCCGCCGCGTGCAATCCCACTGCGCCACCACCGTGTCGTGTTCTCCCTTCGCGAAGAAATGCGGATGACTGGCCGCGATACCGGTGTCCAGCACCGCCCAGCCGATCTGTTGCCCGCGCGCGCGATATGCAGTGCGCGCCGCATCGGCATGCAGGACGTTGCCGGACACGTTGATCAACGCGCGCTTGCCGGCATCGCGCCACACGCGTCTGAATCCCAGTGCACGGTAGCGGTCCTGCAGCGATTCGATCTCGAACCGCGTCAGCCGCGCCGACACAAACCGCTGCAAGCTGTCTTCCAGCTCGATCGCCTCGTCCAGCGCATCGCCGCTCAAGCCGGTGGTCGCTGCAGCGGCCTGGCGCAGTTGCGCCAGCAGCAGCGCGCGCGTGGCGGCCGGATCGTTGCCCAACAGCCGTCGGTCCAGCTCGATCAGCACTTCGTGCCGGTGCTCGGCGCCATGCGCTTCCAGTTGCTCGCTGAGATCCTTGATCAACACGGCGTTGGAGACCGGTTGATCGAAGCCGACGCCCACCGCTTCGCGCACCGCCGCGCGCACCTGCGGAATCGACAGATAGCCCGAACCCGAATGCGCGTTGTGCTGCCAGTCCGGATTCAAGCGCGCGCCCGCGAGGTTCTCGAAGCGCCCCTTGACATTGGCGATGTCGTCGCCGAGATCCGGGTCCAGCGCGATCGGGTCGCGCGTATCGGCCACGTTGATCCAGCGCCGCACGCACGCAGGAAACGGCAGCTTGCGCGTGCCGGTCCAGCGCTTGAACATGCTGCGCACCTGCGGCAGGCCCAATGGCGAGCCCAGGGTCAGGAACAGGCTGACCTCGCACTCGGCCGCCTGTAGCTGACGCAGCACGTCAAAGGCGATCATCGAGCCCTGGCTGTGCGCCACCACCACAAACGGCCCGCCGCCCGCGCGCAACCGCTGCATCAGGCTGTCGCGCATCAACGCCGCACGCTCGGGCACGAAGAACAAATCGTGCACGTCCTGCAGCAGCGCGGCGGAGATCAGCCGCAGCAGCACGCGGTTGATCGCATCGATCGGGCCCTTGGCCTGTACTTCGCCTGGCACCGGCATGGCCGGCGCGGCGTCCAGTTCGTCCAGTAATCGATGCAGATCGCTGCGTTCCTGCTCGCTCTGCGCCAAGGCGTCGGCGAGCAGGTGCAGATCCTGCTCGCCTGGCACCAGCCCAAGCGTGCTCAAGGCGCGCTGTGCGCTCTGATTGAGTGCCGGGCCGACATCGCGCGCATCGCAGTTACCGGGTTCGGCAACCGGATAACGCGCGCGATTGACCCAGTACGCCAGGCGCGTGCGCTCGCCCATCGGCCGCCCGAACAAAGCCTTGTCCCACTGGCAGCGCAACACCTCGGCCGGCGGCTTGTTGCCGATGCCATGGATGTAGATCACGGTGCGCGCCTTGCCCTGCACGCGCGTCAGTACGGTGTCCTGCGCCTGCTGCTGCGCAGCCCGGGTGGCGCGTCGCGGTTTGGGGACGTCGACGCCCGGTGCGATCTTGCGGGGCGCGCTGCGTGACTGCCGCGGACCTGGGGGCTTGCCTGTCGCCATCGCTTCGCTCCTTGATTACCAGACGTTTACGTCCGATAGGACTGAAGCCACTGTAAGCGCTGCACGTCTCACCACTTGTGACAAGGCGCTCCGATCCCTACACTGATCCGGTCAGCGTTTTGATGCTTTCCCCGGGGGTGCACTGGTTTCGACGGGGGTCGCGAAGTCGCTTGGCGCATGCCGAGGGGGCAGCTTTCCTCGTTAATCCAGCAGCAAACTTTTAGTTGCCAACGATGACAACTACGGTTCGGACTTCGCTATCGCCGCTTAATTGGCTTTAGTTGTAGTTCTATAGCCGCCTAAGGCGAACCCCCGAACCTACTTGTGCCCGTGCTCGTAGGTGTAGGGTCATTATCACGGAACCATCGGTAGTGGCTGCCTGTCAGCTACCGGTTAGATAAAGCAGGCTGGTTTCCAGGTGCGCTTTGCCAACCGTGCTGCCTGGAAATGAGATCCAACGGAGGGCTAAGCATGTAGTGCTGGGGATGGAGTGCTTCCGGACGGCGGTTCGATTCCGCCCACCTCCACCAATGAGTGGACCGATGAGGTCCTGGAAAGGCCGGGAACCCCCGTAAAACAAGGGTTCTCGGCCTTTTTCATGTGCGACGCAGTGCGTACGTGAACGTATCAGGCCCTGCGACGTTGGGGGTACATATTGGGGTATCTCGCCACTCGGCTGACCTTGATACCCCCAATGCCCCTGACCGACCTCGCAATACGCCGCGCCAAGCCCGCCGACCGACCGCAGAAGCTCTCAGACGGCGGCGGCCTTTATCTGATGGTCGCCGTGAACGGTGGGCGCTACTGGCGCTGGAAGTACCGGTTCGCAGGCAAAGAGAAGCTGTTGGCCGTCGGTGTCTATCCCGAGGTTCCACTGGCTCTCGCTCGGCAGCGCCGCGATGAGGCTCGCCAGCTGCTGGCCCAGGGTATCGACCCGGGTGAGCACAAGAAAGCTGCCGCCGCTGCGCGCGCAGTGCTCGGTGCCAACACTTTCGAGGTGATCGCCAACGAGTGGCTGGAGAAGCGCAATTGGGTGGATGGGTACCGCGTGAAGGTCGTCGGATGGTTCACGAACGACGTGTTCCCGTACATCGGCGCGCGGCCGGCGGCGGAACTGGATGCCCCCGAGTTCCTGGCGGTGGCCAGGCGCATCGAGAAGCGCGGCGCCTTCGAGTCGGCGCATCGGATCATGCAGAACTGTGGCCAGGTCATGCGATATGCCATCGCCACCGGGCGTGCCAGCCGCAACCCGGTGGCAGATCTGCGCGGCGCGCTGAAGCCAACGCCCGAGCGCCATCTGCCGGCAGTGACCGATCCGGACGAGCTGGGGCCGCTGCTGCGCGCCATGGACGGCTACAAGGGCAGCCACGTCACGCGCTGCGCCCTCGTGCTGGCGCCGCTGCTGTTCGTTCGTCCTGGCGAGCTACGGCAGGCCGAGTGGTCGGAATTCGACATTGAGGCCGCCCGGTGGAACATCCCCGCCGAGAAGATGAAGATGCGGCAGCCGCACGTCGTGCCGCTCTCGCGCCAGGCGCTGACTGTCCTGGCTGACCTGCAGCGCCTCACCGGTTCCGGCCGCTACCTCTTCCCCAGCACCAGGTCGAAGCTGAGGCCGATGTCAGACAACGCGGTGAACGCAGCTCTGCGCCGCATGGGCTACGAGGTGGGCACGGTGACTGGCCACGGCTTCCGCGCCACAGCCCGCACGATCCTCGACGAGATCTTGGGCTTTCGGCCGGACATCATCGAGCACCAGTTAGCGCATGCGGTGAAAGATCCCAACGGCCGGGCTTACAACCGCACGACCCACCTCGCCGAGCGCGTGTGCATGATGCAGAGATGGAGCGACTATTTAGACGAGTTGCGACAATCGCACTACCCTTAACGTCCGCGCGTTCCCGCATAAGGGCATTAATGAAGCGATTTTCTTCCCGCGGAGACCAAGTCGACCACAGACTTTAAAAGGCTTAACTGCGCAGTGCTGAATGACCCCTCACCAGACTTTTCACCTTCCTTGTTTGGGTCTTGCGCGTCGGTCGAAAGGTGCCGCACGGTCAGAGCCAGCGATAGAGGAATTGCGGCAAAGATAGCCAAAGCGGCCCCAATGAATGCAAGTGCGGGCGCATTCTTAACGCCTACGATAAATGGCGAACACAGGAACAGAATCAACAGAACCCAGAATAGCCCAACCAGGTAGACCGATATCATCTGCATGAGTAGCGCATACATTCCTTTGCGAAAGGTACGCCTGTCAGCCTTTGCATCAAGATCAGCTATCAAGGACTGCAATTGTGCCTGGTCAAATTCCTTTTTACTTTCCGATACAGTGCCGCCCGCAAGATCAAATCCCTCTTCACTCGCTGCCATAAGCTATCCAGTCAGAAGATTTAAATTAATTAACCGATACCTCATCGCCGCCTCAGACACACCGAATTTTTCCGCCAGACGAGAGATGTCAGTGATACCTTCTTGAAGTACAAAGCGCTCAACAATTACGAATGGCATCAAAAGCTCTGCGGCAAACTTGTTGGCTGAGACTTCAACGGGATCCCAATTGTTTGAAAAGAAAGCTTTCTGAGTATCGCGAAATCTGTCCCCATGCTTCATTACGTGATGCCCAAGCTCATGCGCAATCGTAAATCGACGGCGCGGACCATGCTCGGTTGCCGAATAACGAATGGTGGGCACAGGACTACCGATGTATTGCCCGCTGACACCATGCATCTCGGGGTCTCGATCAAACTCGAAAACCACATCTTCCGTGATAACGCCAATTGAATTTGCGAGCACAGCAGGGTCGATAGGCAATGGCCGCCCTGTCCACTTTGCGATCAGCAGATCATTAGCTGCGCGACGTTCCGGGCTCATGCGAGTCCTTGGGCCTCTTGAAGAGTTGGGAGAGATGCTTGCATGTATTTGGGCTCACTCCAGATAAGCAAGTGACTGATGTATGCCAACGTAACTGCCAGCGGCCGTAAGTGTATGTTTTTTCATGAACCTGCGACAACCTAGCCTCCCAGGGACCACTTGGCCAGCTGCGAAGCAGGCCTCTGCCAGGCGGGCCGGCATCGACCGTGCCCTGTAGTGGGCTGCTCATTTGGATAAGTTGCGCGCGAACTCGGCCGCAACCTCGAAAGCCTGAGCGATCGGCAGCGTTACCGGCGGCGGGATCAATGGGCTTTCGGCGTTCTTCAGCGACACATCGGCTTCGCCCGTCTGGTTACGCCGGACCCTTGCGAGGACATCTGCCCCCCCTGGGCCGACGCGCAACAAATTCCATTTGTCCCGATCGATATCCTCGCCGATCACGGGGTTGTGCCAGCTCATGCCGGCAGGTAGTCCAGGCAGCGTCACGCCTTCGGGAGCTATGACACTGGGCTCTTGGGATCGCCGGAGAGCGGCGCGATGTGCAGATCGGGATGGCATGGTTCGCTGTTCTGGATGTGCTTGCTGCTCGGTCAAGCCGCGAGCCGGTGCTCGTAGAACGGGTGCCGCTTGTCGTCGAAGATCGCCTGCAACGCCCGGAGATTGGCCGGATCCGGATTGAGCCAGGCGTCCACGTGCTCGGGCTTGATGTTGATGATGGTCCGGTCGTGCCCAACCGCGGCCACCTCGGGCTCCGGCTCGTCGGTGATGGCGGCGAAGCTCAGCAGGTCCGGCTGCTCGCCGGCGGGATCTGTCCAGCGGGACCACAGGCAGGCCACCAGCATTGGCTCGCGGTCGCTCGGTTGGAACTGCACTACGCGATTCTTGCCGTCAGGCCCTTCCACGTTCTCGTAGAACCTGCCGACGACCAGAAGACCGTGGGTGTAGCCGAACTGCTCGCGCCAGAACCCCTGCAGGCTGTCCCGCCGGGCGTTGTAGGTGCGCGGGTACTTAGTGTCGTAGATCGGCGGCTTGCCGGCCGGACGGCACTGGTAACGCATCGGCTTGATGACGCGCTGGCCGCCCTCGGAGATGATCACCGGAGCGTAGTAGCCGGGGAAGATGCGGTAATCCCGTGCCTTCGGCTCGGTACGTTGCAGGTCTGCGATGCGGCCCTTGATCTGCTCAATCTTGGTGGTGGCGATGCGCTGGTCGTTGGCCGCCTTTTTGGTCGGCTTGGCGCTGGCCAGCACCCGCTCGGCATCCGCAAGGCGCCGGGCCTGCTTGAACAGCTCCTGCTCCATGGCCTGCATGTCCTCGGCGTCCCACACGGCAAGCTCTGCGGCGATCGCGGCCACGCCTCCCTCCCCGCCAGCGCGGAATGCATCGTCCAATGCCTTGGGGGTCTTGGGTCGCTTATCCGACTCGCCCTGCCGCAGCCACAGCTTCGAGAACTCCTCGATCGACATGATCGCGCCGAAGTTGCGCACCAGCTTCCGGTAGTCGGCCTGGATCTCAGCGGAGTAGCACATTGCAGTCCCTCAGCAGTCGCGGCCGAGATCTTCGAGGCCGTGCCAGGCCAAGATCTCATCGAGCCGCCGGGAGACGAATTGGGCATCCTCCCCCGTGACGGCTCCGTCGCCGACGACGTCCGCCATGCCGGCAAACGCTTGCCAGAAGTGGCAACGGTCGGGGCTGTTTACCAGCAGCGCCGGCACGGCCGCGTCCAGGTTGTCGAGGTGGGTTCGAAGCTCGGATCTGTCCATGCGGGCAGTATCGGCAGCACCGTCTCAGGGCGTGAGACAGTTGGCCGTAGACTGCTGGCATGGACACCACCACCCCCAGCCTCTTCGAGCAGCTGCAGCAGCGCCTAGCGGCCACGTCCGAACCGCTGGAAGTCCTCAACCAGTTCGAGGCGGAGCTGCTGTTTGCCTTTCCTGGTGAGGCGGCCGTGGTCGTCGAGCTGGTCTCATCCTGGGGTCATCGTCTGGGCGTGCTCACACACGACGACCTTGAGGGTTACGTCTAGGGCGCCGGCTGGGCGCTGCTCAGGCGCCTCGCGGGTTGAGCGGCCATCTTGGCACCGCGACCGGCAGATGCAGATTGGCAGCGATATGGGATTTCCCATATCGGCCTGTTACCAATGCTGGGGTCAGAATTGCCCGATGGTGCTCACGCAGGCAGTTCGATCCTCATCCAGTGGGTGACGCCCTCGATCTCGTGCACCTCGTCCCAGTAAAAGCGCGCACCTCGGTGCACTGCCTCACTCCAGAAACGATGCACGTCAAACGTGAGGACCGTTTCGTCTTCGCCGGGCATCTCACAACCAGCTTCGATTTTGATCCATTCCATGGTCGTCTCCGTGATCAACAGGCCCCAGCATCTTATCGAATCGGGACCGCCGAATCGTGAGGCGTGTTCGAGGTTTGCAGGGCAGCCAGAGCGTGCAGGCATAGCTCAAATGAACGTTTTTTTGCATGTGCGGGCCATGCATCTTGGCCTTGCGCCGAGATGACCTCGGGCCGCCGGCACTGATCGGCGCAGCACATCCGGAGAACGTAATGCATGCACTGCTGATCACCGCCGCCGCGGCACTTTTTGGCGTTGCCCTTCCCGCCGCCGCCGGCGAATCCAGCCAGTTTGGTCGCACCCTCCAGCTGTATCAGGAAACGTCCACCACCGGCGAGTCGCTGGACGCCTTCATATCCCGCATCGCGCCGCGCGCCCGCGCCGCATCGCTCAGCGCACGGGCGGTGGTGTGCGGCGAAATCCAGGGCAGCGACCCCTACACCCTCGCCCTCAAGACCGATGGCTACCCCGACGACTGCCGTGTGCCGAAGACCCCCGCGCCGTATGTGCTGGTGAACGGCATTGCCAAGGACGCGCGCGCCGACCACTTCTCGATCGAAAACCGGTTCCGCCCCGGCTACCTGGTCACGCCGTGGTCAATCAAATTTCAGGACCGTAGCAGCGTGCGCAAGGTTGACCCTGTCGGTCGCTGAGCAACTGCTTCAGCTGGTCAGGCCGCAGCCTGCTCGGCTTGCGCCAGACTGGCAGCAATCGCACTGTCTGTTGCCGCCTTGATCAGGGCCTGGAGCTTCCAGCCCTCGAGCGCCTGGGTCGCTTCCGCGCCGGGATAGCGGATGGCGTAGGTCGGCGCGATCAGGTCGGCGATCGGCGACGCCAACACGCCGAGGGCAGCGCCGCGGTCTTCGACCTGGAACGTCACTGTGCCGGTATCGTTGATCGGGTTCCAGATGATGGTGATCTGCTGCGCGAGCGGGTCCGCATCCGGGTCCGGCGTCACCACGTTTGCATCGTAGGCGGCGCGGGTAGCCGCCTTGATGCCCAGCAGCAGATGCACGCCGGGCTCGGTGACCATCTCACCCGGCACCTCTACGGCCGTGCCAGTCGCCGGATCAATATCGGTCGTGGCCGGCGCGGTGATGTCGTAGCTGCGGCCAACCAGGTCGCTGATCTGCACCGTGAGCACGCGTAGGAAGAAGCGCTCCAGCGTCTGCGTCCAGCCATCGGGGTGCGGCTTGGTGGTCATTTGCTCGATGTGGAACTCGACCGGCCCATCGTTGGTGGCCGGGTTCCATCGGATCTCGATGCGAGGCGACACGATTTTGGTCTGCGTGCCGAAGGTAGCGTTTTCGCTGATGATCATTTGGCTATCTCCATGCCATCCAGAGGGCCGTCGATCCACGCCATGATTCCCATGCCGCGCAAGGAAACTGCATGGGTATCCCAGCCGGTTCGCTCATCCAAACCACTGCCGTACTTCTTGACACTGACCAGGTCTGGCGTAACAACGAAGGTCCCACCGCTTCCGCCGCGCAGGAATTCCACCACGGCATTGAGTGTCGGTTCGATGTTTTGGCAGTTGGCCATGGCTTCCGCCAAGGCACCGCGGTGAGGTCGAATCTTCATATTTTTTCCAGTTTGACAGGTGATCATGATCAGTATCCAGTGACGTCGAGGATGGGAGAGCGCACCCAGGCCTGGCCGTAATTGCCAGGGGGCGGTTGCGGATTTCGGTCGGTGCCGGTGCGCAGATCCTGCGCGGTATCGATGGCAGAGATAGATGCGACGTTGCCGTTGATGTTGACCACGCCCTTGCGCCACAGCACCTGCACCTGCCACTGCGGGCCACCGCCGATCAGGCCACCGATGGCCAGCATGATGTTGCCGGTGGACCCAGCCAGCGCGGCATAGGTGCGACCTTCGGCCAGCGTGATCGATCCGCCTTGGTTGGCATTGCCCTGCAGCAGCGCACGCACCTTCATGTACTTGAGCGTTGCGTCGAAATGCACCTCATCGGTGTCGGGATTGGTGACCACCAAGTAGTCTCGCCGCCCGAAGTTCGGATAGTCGAAGACCATGGCAGTGAAGCTGCCGCTGGTGGTGAAGCCGGTGAACGTGAAACTGTTTCCGCTCTGGGTGCGCGTGGCGAGCACGGCGTTGCTCTCGCCCAGAAACGCGAGGGCAGGATTGGTGCCGGCGACCGTCAGGCTCCAGGTTTTGAGCACGCCGCTGCCTGTAGGCGTGATCGTCTGCTTCGACGCCAGCGCCAAGTTCTTCCAGGTTTCCGAGATGACAACGCGATTGGGGCCGGCCTCGAAGATTGCATAGGCCATCAAAACCTCCCGTAGAACAGGATGCCGCCGGCGCGGGCCGTCAACGTTGCGGAAGGCGACACCCAGCTGATCGTGTTGCCATCGTCACTGAAGTAAGGCAGCAGGCTATTGCCGGCACCCGTGTCTGCGATGAACCAGTAGTACAGCTGGTTGGCGCTCCCCGTAACCGGCACGGGCACCGAGCCATTGCTGCCGCTGGCGATCGCGATCGCCCCCATGTGCTGCGTCAGCAGGTCTGAGTCGGGCTGATCGGTGATCTGCAGCAGGACGACGCCGGTGTCGGCGTCGTTGATGATCAGGACGTTGGTCATGTCACTCCATAGCCAAGCGCCACCACACGGCGGCCGTTGGGCGCATAGGCGTAGAACTTCCCACCTACGAACTCGTTGCGACCGCCACCAGGCGTGGCCCCGATGATTTCCACCACGTCCGCCGAAAACGTGATCTTGCCGATCGTGCCGTTGTTGACTGAACGCATGCCGATGACCCTGTTGTTGACGTCAAGCGCCCACGTGTAAGAAGCCTCGTAGTTGGCCACCCCGTTCTCCACGCTGGTGATTCGCGTGGACATCGACTGACTCACCTGCGCGTACTTCGCATCGATACCACTCGCGGAGGGCTGCCACTTCGAAGGTTCGGTCTGTGCTGCACCGGCCTCCTCCAGCATCGGCATTAGCCAGAACACGTAGGGGTTGCTGCCCTGCCCCGACCACAGCTGGATACGTGCAGCCACGGTCCCTGACGGAGATGTCACAGCGACAAATGGGCGACGCCAGTTTTCAATCAATCTGCCGCCGCCACCGCCGGGGTCGTAGGGCAGCTCGGTGGTCTGCCCGCCGTTACCGATCTCATTGCCATTGACGTCGAGAAACACGACGCGGGCAAAGACCCCATAGGCGCGGTGTGCCGCCGCGTAGATCGACAGCATGTACCGCTTGTTGGCCTTGGCAGCGAAAGGAGCGGTGTTCCATATGTAGATGCCGAAGACATTGCGCGGGTCGCTCCATCCGAAGCTGTTGAGATAGGGCGGGTGCTGTCCATCACCACCCACGTTGCGCATCGCGATGCCTGCGCCCGATGTCCACTGGTCCACTGCCAGCGACCACCCCGAAGTGTCCGACTCGAACCCGGCATTCGGAATGATGTTGATGCCGCCTCCAAACTGCGACCTGACGGAGGTAAGCGCAATGCTGGTCGCAGTGGTCTCGTTGCCGATCTGGGTGACCTGCGTTTGCAGCGCCTGTACCGCGCTGGCGTCAGCCTTGCCTGCCAGCGTGGATTGCACGGTGTTGATCAGCTGCGACAGCGAAGAAATGTTGTTCTCGGCCTGGGTCAGGCGCGTGTTCATCGCCTGCACGGCCGACGCATCGGCCTTGCCCAAGAGGCTGGACTGCACCCCGCTCACATCTTGCGCGACGATCTGCAGCTCCTGCTCAATCTGCTGCACATCGGTGGTGACCTGCTGCATCGCCACGCCAATGGCGCCCACCGCTTCGGCCAGGCTTGCGTACTGTCCGATCGACGTCCAATAGGCGGTATCGGTGATGGCGGTGCCCACCGGTACGTCCTGCTTTGCCACATACAGCCCGCCGTCGTGCTTGACGATCGATCCGGACGGCCACGCCTGGTCCACCCACTCCGGTGCATCGACGAGCGCCTGCAGGTTGGCCAGATCCTGCGCCTGCTGTTGCAGCTTGTCGGCCAGTTCCTGATCGCGCGCGACCGCTTCGAGGAAGCCCTGGCGGATCTCCTCGGTGGTCTGGTCGATCGCCTGCCGCATCTCCTCCTGCAGCTCGCCCAGGTTCTTGCCCAGCGTCTTGGTGATGTACTTGGCTGCCACCGACAGCGTGCCGTTGGTGTTCCGGGCGCGGATGGCGAACGTCCAATTGCCCGAGGACGGGATGGGCGAGTCGAATGCACCGGTGTGGTAGCCGCTGTCGCCTACCGGCGTCATGGCGTCCCACGCCGGCATCGGCGCGCCCTGCTCCGGGGCCTGGGCGTAGCGAATCTCCGCGCCTGCCAGGTTGGCCGACTGGATGGTGTCGTTGAAAAAGCCCCAGCTGTAGCGCCGGATGCCGCCGGAGATCTCCTCCACGTCGAACAGGTCGTAGTTCACCGGCGGCGCGTCGGCGCCGATGGTCGTGTAGATCAGCGAGGCGCCCACGCCCATTTGTCCATCAGGGCCGAACGGGCGCACGTTGAGCGTGTAGGTGCCGGCGCGCGGGATGCGCCACCGCGCCGTGCGGGTACGCGTCTGTGCCACTTCCACCAGCTCGCCATTGCCGTCTGACGCCGAGGCGTAGACCACCGCGTGATCAAACGGGCCGCTGATATCGAACGTGGCCACCAGATCGGTGGCCGTGACATCGCCGGTGGTGATCTGGTCCTCATTGATTGCCAGGTTGCTTACCACCGGTCGCGTGGCCAACGATGACCCGCTGTCCGGCGGGATGTACTGACCGGTCTTGACGTACGTCCAGAACTCCGGCGACTCCGGCACCACACTGATGCTCGCGCCCTTGAGATCGCTCTCCGGCTCGATCGCCACCACCCGCACGCGCAGGCCGGGCGTGGCCTTGAAGTCGTAGATCCAGATCGTGTCGTGGGCCGGGTTGTCCTGCCAGCCGCTCTTAACCATCGGATCGTCATATCCCTCGCCCGGGAGCGCCGCATCGTCCGGCCATTCCTCAACGAGCTGGATGGTGTCGGTTGCCTCGGTGAAGTTGCGCACGCGGAACGTCCGATACACCGCCTCGCCCGGGATGCGCAGGCCGATGAAGGCGCTACGCGCATCTGGCGGCGGCACAGGCTCGTCCAGCGTCAGAGTTACCGTGCCCAGCAGCGGGCTGCGCTCTGCAGCCATGATGCGTCCGCCGAATCCCCACTGTGTGAGATCGTGCGAGATCGACAGCATGGACATGCGGCGATACGACAGATACTGCAGATCCTGAGCAAAGCCGATGTCCTTGTACTGGAACAAGCTCTGACCCAGGTGGTAGCGCGCCATCTCGGCCGCATGCGCCTCGCGGCCGATGCCCTCACCAGTCAGACGCGCCGGGTTGAGCATCGTTTCCACGCCTGGCGCCGGCACGCGCAGGGTCTCGACCGTCTTGGTCGTGCTGTCGAGATAGCTGTACTCGATGCCGTCAGCAGCGCTGGCCAGCGTGTAGTCCACGCTGAAGCTGCCCTTCTTCATCTCAGCCATGTTGACCACGCCCGAGAGCGGCTGCTCGTCGGCGGCCCACACCACCGACAGCCGGCCACCTGCCCAGGTGGTCTGCCCCATGCCAGCAAGCGCGATCGTCTGCAGTACCTCGTCGTGGTTGCGCTCTTCGGTCAGCCAGTAGTCGTAGGTGTAGCCGTTTGCCTCGCAGTGGCCCATGAAGCCCTGCAGCGACTCGATGTCGATCTCCTCGTCGCTCTTGCCCATGCCGGCGATGAGCCTGCCGTTCTTGTCGTAATAGCCGCGGACGTACTTGAGGATGTGAGCACCTGGGTTGCTGGTCTCTTCCGTGACCCAGCTGCCATTGCGCCACACCGGGACCGGCGAGGCGATGTGCTCGGCGCGCAACTCGTCGGGCTGGCCGTTGAGCTGGCCGGTGGCCTTCATCAGGATGCCGGTGCGCGCCAGGCCGGCATAGGTGGCTGTGTCCGCCTGCACGCTGCCCATCGTCGACCACTGAAAGTCGTTGCGCTGGGTGTTGTCGCCGTCGTAGTTGCCCAAGCCTAGGATGCGCACGCGCACGTCGTACTGGCCCTTGGCCACATCCGCAGACAGCGTCGCGCGCTTGCTGACGTCCAGCTTGTCGCCGGTGTACGTCTGTGTGGCCAGGCTGGCCCAGATGCCAGTACCGGCAGGTGCGTACTGCACCTGCACCGTCTCGGACACGTTGTACTTCTTGCCCGAGGTGCCCACGCCGCCGAGCACGTATTCCAGGTTGATCTGGATGCGCACGGTGTCGGCGCTGGTGGTACGCGTGACGAAGTCGGCCGTGTCCGGCAGCTCGCCGCCCTCGACCGTATCGACATTGCTGTAGAGCGGGATGGTCTGCTCCGGCATCTGGCTATATCCGGCGTGGTAGATGCTCACGCCCTCGTAGCTGGATAGCGCGGTGTCGCCGTTGCTGTACGCCTCAACGCGCCCGACGCCAATGCCCGGCGTGAGCACCATGGCCAGATACTGATCGTCCCCCTCGTAGAAGGTGTACGGCTTACTGGCAATGTCTGCCGCGATGGGCATGCGACCGAACAGCAAGCCAAGCGGCTCATAGGGGCGCATGCGGTTGCGTGGCGCACCCAAGTTGTAGACGGTGCCTGCAGCGCTCTGGCCAGCAGGGCTTTCAACCTTCGGCCCGAGTGTCTTATTGATCAGGACCGAGCCAGCCACAAAGGCTGCGGTGTACGCGACAGCCGCACCGGTGGTGCCCAGCCCCGCGGCCCACGTCGCGCCCGCGCCGCCGGTGAAGTAGATCAGCGCGGCCATCGCCACGATGTACAGCGCGTTCCGACCGACGGCGCCGCGCACCTCGATGACCTGGCGGTCCTTGGGGAAAACATGCGACCACAGGTGGCGCGGCACCACGCGCCCACCGATCGATACCGTCCACTGGCCCTGGTCCAGGTCGAGCACATGGCGGTGCAGGAAGTCGCACAGCCGCTCGCCAGGCTTCAGATCCATCGGGATATGCCGCTGGCCATCAAGCGTGACCGGATGCGGCGTCAGCACCAACTGGCCGTTATTGGCAGGCGTGGTCATCTGACCCATGTGTAATACCCCTCAATGCGTGCGCCGTAATCCGGCAGCTCGCGTGCCCGATGCAGCCAGCTGCTGCCGAGCGCGCTGGTTGTGTGAAGCACCCAGCCCTCGTGGGCTAGGTAGAAGAAGATGCCCACGTGTCCGGGCCGGCTCTGGCCCTTGTCGAACATCAGCACCAGGTCGCCGTCGACCGGCTTATCGGTGGGCACGGCGTAAGCCCGGGACAGCTCGCCCAGGGCTGCCTGGCCAGCAGCACCGCGCGGGCGCCGCGCCGGCATATGCACCACCCGGCCGAACAGCTCCCGCTGCACCTGCACCACCAGGTCTGCGCAGTCGTAGGTTTCGGCGTCGTAGGGGATGTTGAGGAAACGCTCAACCTCGCTGATGCGCATCAGAAAATCCCCGGCAGCGTGTGTGGATTGGCGCGGAGCTTCACTGCCTGCTGGCGCATGAAGAAGTCCACGCCGATCTGCGCGGTGATCAGCGGGCCGGCAGCGCGCACCTGTGTCAGCGGCAGGTAGAACCGCCGAGCAATGACGTCGGGTTGCACACGGTCCGTGACCAGGACACGGCACATCACCATTTCGTTAGGCTGCATGCGCTCCAGGTCATCGGTGATCCCGCGCCCCACGTTGTCCACTTCGAGCTGTGCGCGTGGCGTTTGGCCGGCCTGGTCAGCTGGCGGCGTGAAGCGGAACGGATACCCGACGTACGTGTTTCCGTTGCTTACCCAATCCTGCGTGTCGTTGGCAATGCGAAGGACCGCGCCGAACGATGGCGCGGTCATCTCCAGCAGCTCAAGTGGCCCATCAGGGTCCGTGACGCGCTGCCGGCGTTCAAGGAAGTTGCTCATCGCAGGTACTCCACGACGGCCTGCCGCGTGCCCTGGGTGAAAGCCGAATTGGTGGCTTGAAGCCGACCGATGGCGCCACCCTTGAAGCGCGCGGAGATCTGCTTGCGAGTACGCGGATGCACCATGTCGAAGTAGCCCACGCGACCGATTTCGTCGAAGTAGAAGTCGTCAAACGCGACCATCGACTCAGCTGTCAGGAACACCATGGTGATCGGCAGCTCCACCATGACGCGCGTGTTGATGATTGCCTGCTTGGCCGGGCCGCGCTCCATCTCGGTGCGCTGCGCGGACGGATCCGGCTCTTCGCCGAGATCTGACGCAAGCAAACGCACCCCTACTGGGAGACTGGCCATCAGCGCTGCTCCCTCAGTCCGAAGCGAGATTTCGCGGCGCCAGCCGTTCGTCCGCCACTTCCCATGTCATCCGCGATGATGTCGACAACGAGTTTCCTTAGCTCTCTGCCGTCAGGCATCGTTGTCCGCTGCTCTCGCGTCTGCACCTGCCCACCTCCGTAATTGTTGATCTCGATCTTTGTCTCGGGAGCCGCATAGCTGCCGCCTCCCGAAGCCATCGGTGCTGCCGGCACCACCTGGCCGCGATTCCCTGGGATCAGGTAGCTGCGGCCTCCCTGCTGGAACAGCTCCGGATCGCCGCCTTCGCCCACCTCGTACAGCGAACCCGGCGCAACCGGACCACCATTCGCGCGGCCGCCGCCGAAGCTCATCCAGCCACCACCGGCAAACGACCCGGCATTGCTGCCGAAGTTGAGGTTGCTGCCCGCGCCTGCGGCGGTACCGGTCCACGATCCACCTGCACCACCGCCCGTCAGCCCGCCCATGACGGTGCCAAGCAGGCCGACAGCCGCCTGCTTGGCGGCGTAGCGCGCGAGGTCGGCGATCATCGAGTCCACCAGGCTGCTGAAAGAGAACTTGCCGGTTTGCGCAAACTGCACAAACTGGTCTTCCCACGAGCTCAGGCTGTTGGAGAAGAACGACCCCGCCTGCTCCGATGCGTTCTGCGCGGCGAAGACGTAGTCCTCCCACACGCGGGTGAAGCCGGTGCGCCAGTCACCGAGCAACTGCATACGCTGCTGCTGGTAGCTACGTTCGATCTCCAGCGATCGCTCCCGGCTCGCCTCGAGCATGGCGATCTCGTTTTGGTACTCGCCCTGGCTGAGCGGGTTCTGCCCGCGCTGCTCCTTCTCCAGCTTCTCCCGCTCGCGCAAGTACTCCCGCTGGATGTCCAACTGCCGCTGCAGCATCTGCGTGGCGTCAGCGCCGCGGCCGATGCCCATCAGATCGACATCAGACTGCTCCTGGCGTTGCTTCTCCAGCTGCGCCAGCCGCTCGGTCAAGGCCGCCTGCGCCACCAGATCACGCTGCGTCTGCTTCGCCTTCTCGGCCTGCGCATCACTCGCCTGTAGCTGCGGGATCATCGCCTGCAGCAGCTGCTTGCTCGCCGCCGTCATCGTGTTGGTCTTGTCCGCCAGCAGCTGCCGCGCCTGGATCACCAGCCGGTCGCTGGCCGATACCTTGTCGCCGCTCTCGGCCAGCTGCTGGTTGGCGGTGATCTGCCGCTGCACGCTGGCGATGAAGCTCTGCGCCGCGTTGTCGTCCGTGTTCGCCTTGCCGATGCCCTCACGCTGATTGAACTGCTTGTCCACCTGCGCGTTCGATTGCGCGATCAGCCGCTGCATCGATCCGTCGAAGTGGCGTGCGTCGCTGTCTGGCAGCTTGTTGTAGATCTCGATGATCTTGTTGAGCGCGGCCTGCTTTGCGCTCGCCCGATCCAAGCCTGCCATTCGAGCGTTCAGAGCCTCGGATGCAGCCTTCTCAGCTGCTTGGCTGTCGTGCAAAACCTTGTTGTAGTCCTCGACCGCCTTGCGGTTGTCGGGAGCCTCTTCGTTGACGGCCGCCGGCAGTCCGTATGGATTGCGCGCCTGAGCCGACAGCCGGCCCATCTCATCCTTCAGGCCGGCCAAGAGGGCTAAGCCGGTACGCGGACCTGCGCTGGCCAGCTTCGCGATCCAGGAATCTTGCAGCCCGCTGTTCCGGCCGATATCCGTAAGCGCGCCGCTGAAATTGACCAGTGCCCCCCAGGCGCCGCTGATCTCGTCCTTCATGGTGCGCCACCCCTGCGCCATCCCGGGCATGACGGCCTCGGTCTGGTTCGCAACGTTGATGGATCGCTCGTAGTACAGCTGCAGTGCTTCGGCCACGGCCTCCTGCTGCCGCCCCTCTTCCTGCAAGGTGATGATCCGCTGCAGCTGTGCGGTGTTGAGAAAGCCTTCCTGCTTGTTCAGTTCCACCAGCGCATCGACAGGATCACGTGCGATGCGCTGGAACGCCTCGACGGTCTTGCTGGTGGCCTGGCCGGTGGACGCCTCCATGCGTGCCGCTGCCTCGGCCACCATCGTGAACTGCTTGCCGGCGAACTGGCCGGAAGCAGCGACAGCATTCAGCGCATCAAGCGCCGCGCCTCGCGTCACGCCCTTCAGATTGTCCAACTCCGAAACCAAGCCGCGGAACTGGCCACCGCTGATATCCGCATTGCGGCCGGTGAGGATCAGGTTCTTCTGGAACTCGAACAGCTCATCCTGGCTTTGCTTCAGCGCCACCGCCAGCGCGAGCGCAGCGGCAGCCGACACGGTCATCGGGTTGACCATGCCCAGCACATACGAGGACACAGCCTTCGCAGCCGGGCCGATGCCGCCGAGCTGGTCCTTCAGCTGTCCACCCTGCTGGATCGCCACCATCCAGATCGGCTGTCCGGCGACCACGCTGGTGACGATGTCCGTCATCTGCGCCGGGATCATGCGCATCGCCGCGGCCGTCTGGCGCGCGGTCATGCCGTACTGCTCGGTGGTGTTCTTGGACTTCAGCAGCGCCTGCCGGCTTGCCTCGATCTGCGCCTGGTATTGCTGCATCACCTGCGGCTTGATCAGCCCCAGGTCGCCGGCACGCTCCAGCCGCTCCTCCATCTCGGCCAGCCGGTTCAAACCGGCAACGGTGGGATCGATCTGCGCGAGCAGGCGCTTCAGGTTGATCTCCTGCGCCTGCGCCGCCTCAGCTGCTGCACGTGCCTGGTTGGCGGTGCGTGCCTCGGCCTCCTGCAGCGCACGCGCACGCGCCACCATGCGTTCCTGCTCGGTACCGGCGCGCGACATCGCCGCAGCCTGCACGTCGATGCCCGCCGCCGCATCGCGCGCAGCCTCAGCCAGGGCACGATCCGACAGGTTCGTCGTGCGGCCTGCTTCGGCATAGGCCATCGCCTGCTGCGCGACGCTGCGGTAGCGCGCCTCCTGCTCTGCCAGCTGCCGTTCCAGCTTCTCCGACGCCGCGGCAGACGCACTCGCATCGGCAGCAGCACTCTTGCCCGCCGCACTGTAGGCCTGCAGTCCAGCCGCCGCACCGGTGAGACGGCCTTCCATGGCCGCCAGCGCCGAGACAATCTCCGCCTGCGCGCGGTTCATCGCCTGTAGTTCGATGATTACCGTGCCGGTACCGACGCCGATCCGCTCCAGCGCTCCGCCCAAACGGTCGCCGAGCGCAACGGCTGAGCGGTCGATCGAGCGGGACATCGACTGGAAGTAACGCTCCAGCCGATCTGCTGAGCCACTGGCCTTGTCGGCGGCGGCGGCGTTCTGGTCCAGCGCCCTGGTGCTTTCGACCAGGCCACTCGAATCGACCTTAAAGCCAAGTTCGGCGATATCCATCAATCAGCTCCAGGTGTTGCTCGGTTCCGGCGGCCGCTCGCGCGCCGCTGCTTGTTCTTCGCGCACGGCACGCAGGTAGGCGTCGTCCATCGCCATGAGCATCTCCACCTCTTCGGGGAGCACATCGCGCAGCAGCAGGCGCTGCCACGCGTCGAGTTCGGCGTAGGACAGCGCCTCAGGGCCGGATCGGCGCCGGCCTGAGATCAACCAGAACCAGTCCCACACGTGGGTAGCTTCTTCTGGCATGTCGACGGCGGGCGCCGGTTCGTCGAAGCGGGCGTTGCGCTGCCGCCGCGTCTCGCCCTTCGCGTCCGGCATGTCGTACCGAACGGTGAGATACGTGGCGTCAGAGATCCTCGCCTTCAGGGCTGCGAAAAAACTCCGCGCGGTTCCCCAGCTCCACCTCGAGCTGGTCGCTGATCCACGGCAGCTCCTTCAGCACCTTGCGCAGGGCTTCGTCGGTCAGCGCGGGTTTGCTGCCGTGGAAGGTCAGGTCGCCCCGCCACTCCCATCCGCCCACAGACGCAACGAGCATGTCGGTGCGGCCCTGCTCCATCTTCTCGGCGGTGATCTTGCCCTTGCCCATCAGGCGGTCGTTCAGTGCCTTGCGGCTGGCCGCGCGCACATTCGGGTGGGTATCGGGCAGCAGGGTGATGCGCAGGCCCACCGGAGCCTCGGTGGCGGGATGCTTGATATCGATGACGCGCTCGGCGGCAACGATGGTGGTCAATTCGGTCATGAGTGATCCTTTGCGATCGATCCGGAGAGGAAGCGGGGGAAGCCGGCTGGATCAGATCCGGCTTATCAGGCGGCCGCCCTATCCCCCGCTGTTCGGTTACGGGGTGACGGGCGCCGGCACTTCGATCGGAACCTGGTTCAGGGCGAGCGAATAGACGTGCAGCACGAAGTCCTCGTTGCGACCGCCCGGCGTGCGGGGGCCGGTGACCAGGCCTCGCAGGTACTCGATTTCGCCGGACGGGCGCTCGACCTTGAAGGCGTAGGCGTCGGTGACCGACGGCAAGCCGGCGGCACGCATCGCGACCTGGCCCGGATCGTCCAACACGCGCGCCACCTCGACCTCGGGGTCGCCGGCATTCGAGATGCCCTTGCCCTTCAGTGCGACAGCGGTGTCCCACGTGTCGTAGGTGACGATGTTGGTGGTCAGACCGCGCTCGCCGACGCTGCCGACCTTCTTGACCTGCACCCAGGTCAGCGCCGCGAACTGGGTCTGGGTCAGATCCTCGTTCTTCGGCGTGGCGCAGATGTAGAGCTTGGAACCGCTGTTGGTTTGTGCCTCAGCCATTGCTGATATCTCCTCGCTTTGGGCATAAAAAAACCCGCCACGGGGCGGGGTTGGGGAACTGCTATGGGCGGTTGCTACACGAAGCCGCGCCACATGATGGTCACCGGATGCATGTGCCGCTCCGGGTCTTGGATGATGGTTGAGGTCCACGGCTTTCGGTATACGCGCATGCCGGCGAAGGTCGTGCCCTTGGCGAAGGCGGTGATGATCTGGTCGGTGATGCGGGTGCCCACCATGATCCCTTTGCCGGGGCGGTAGCACGCTGACAGCTGGCCGAAGCCCTGAAGCAGCGACGGGCCATCGTCGGCCATGCCGTAGTTCTGCGTTCCGTTCGGGAACCACTGCAGCTCCAGCCAGCGAGCATCGTTGTCTGTGGGCGGCGTGAAGCTGACCCCAGGATAGGCACAGGTCAGTCCCTGGTCGGCGGCGAACTGGATCACCAGCGCGACGAAGGCGTTGTAGATCGCGGTGTTGCTCATGGAATGCGTGCCTTCACCTTCGCGGTGACCTCTTCGACGATGAAGTCCCAATTCTGCGCAGCGGCTCGCATGAAGCCATTGCCGGCCTGCTCGTACTGCCGGCCCAAGCTGTCCTTGCCGCTGAATCCATGCTCCATGCGCATCGCGTAGGCAGCTGTCCAGCCGGCCCACACTGTCTCGCCCAACTGCAGAGATGCGAAGACCAGCGCGGGATCCCCACTATCCGAGGTTGCAGGTCCATCCTTCGACGCCGCCCTCGAGTTGCGCAGCGTGCCTGTATCCACCGGCATCTTTCCGCCCTTCGCCTTCGGCGTGCTGGCCTCATCCATCACCGCCTGCGCCGATTCGCGAAAGATGGCCTCCTGCCGCTGCTTCGCCTTTTCCGCGAATGCACGGACCTGGTTACCGAACTTGCTTGCCACGTAGCACCTCCGCCGTCATGTCGATCCGGTACTGCTTCATGCAGCGACAGCCGACGATCTCCTCCGGGCCCGCGCCCAGGCTCGTGTCGCCCGGGTAGTTCAGCAGTGCGCCGCTGGGCGACTGGAATGGCTCGCCGAAGGCGCGCCGCTGCCCGTTCATGGCTTTGTGCGTGTGCCTGGTGCGCTGGTCGCCAGTGTCCGACCACGTGCCGATGACGTTGTCTGCCGACAGCGCGCCGGATTCGATCTGCTGCCGATACGCCTCCTCGCGTCCAGCGCTTAAGCTGCCGATCGACTCGGTGCGCGCAATCATCTCGCCACGCAGCTGCAGCTGCCGGTCGGCGTAGCGTCCAGCGATCTTGTCGATGTCCGCCTGCGATACCGGCTTGCCGGCGGCGATGGCGCGCTTGACGATGCCGTCGAGGCGCTTGTCGCGGCGCTTACGGCCGAAGTACTTCGCCATCTCCTTCGGGTCACCGCTGGCCAGCTCCCCGCGCATGCTCTGCACGAACTGGCCCTGCTGCGATGTCAGGCCCAGCACGCCGCCGGTGCGCCGACCCGTGTCTCCTACGCGCCCCACGATGTCCAGCGCGCTCTGACGCGGATTGCGGCCAGCGACCATGCCGCTCTCCAGCACGTTGCGAATCAGCGTGCGCTGGTCGTTGACGATGCCGGTGATGAGGTTGCTGGACTTGTCGCGCAGCCAGGCCTCGGCGGTGGGGTTGCGCAGGTCGAAGCTCGGGCGCAGCGCGGGCGAACGCACGTCCTGCCGTGGCTTGTAGTTGCCGGTGATGATCGGATCCAGGCTGAGCCGCATCTTCGGCATCTCCGACACACCCTGCTGCCCGCCTGCCGCGTAGGCGTTGCGCAGCGCTTCGCCCAGATCCGCAAAGCGCGGCTCGTCCAGCCCCATGACGGTGAGCACGTCGTCGATCCGCCCGGCCTGCAGCAGGTCCGCGATGAGCTGCACGCCTGCCTGACTGGTGACCTCGGATATCGCCTTGAGGAACGCGCGCGCGATGGCCGGCTCCAGCTTCGCCGCCAGCTGTTCGAGTTGGCGGGAAGTTGTTGCGGCCATCAGCGTCTCGCATGGAATTCGTACATGAGGATCTGCCCGCCCGGTGACAGCGGCTGCAGGTCAATGAAGCGATACAGCACGCTGCCGAGCAGGATCCTGTCGTGCAGCGTTGGCTCAATGGCGACATCGGTGGAGATCAGCCCCAGCTTGTCCCCCTGCAGCACCAGCGTGGCGTCGCGGTTGGTCAGGCTGTAATCGACTTCCACCACCTTGCAGTCGTGCCGCGTCGGTGGCCCCTGCTGCGGGTTGTGCGGCGGCCCGGTGATGGCGCCGTCGCGCTCCAGCTGTGTGGCGTATCCGTAGCCACCGATCAGCCTGCGAGCGGTCGCTTCCAGTCGTGCATAGAGCGCGGCGGCCATCAGACCACCCCCACGGCTGGCATCACCATCGGGCGACGCAGCAGCGGCGCCAGGATCTCGTCGATGCCCGGAATGACCGGACGGTTTGGCGTGCTGCCTGCAGCGGTGCTGGCACCGTATGAGACTTCGATCGGGCCGACCTTCTCGCGCGTGACCTGCGCGCTCGCGACGTAGTCCGGCGATAGGCTGCCGGGCTCGATCAGCTCGCGCAGCGCTGCTTCGTACGCCGCGTGCTCAACCTCGATAGGCACCACGTCGGCGGCAATCGGGTTGCCGTCGTAATCCAATGCGCCTGTGCGGGGCCATTCGTTCGGCTGGCCCCGCCCGTCAGTGCGCACGCCGGGGAACATCGACTGCCACCGGCCCGAGGACAGCAGCACCCGATACCGGCCGTCGATGTAGTCGGTACCGCGCACCAGTGACGCCGTGCGGGCCTCCTCGCTGCCTGCTGCCCATGCCGTGTTGCCACGGATCCGGTGATAGTCGTCTGCTCCTTCCAGCGTGCCGTACATGGTCAGCTCCCGGTCTTGGACTTCTCGGCTTCGTCCAGCGCGGCCTGCAACTTCTCCAAGCCCCAGCGCTTGTCGTGCTTGATGCCGCCGGCTTCCAGCTTTGCGATCAGATCGACCTTCTTCTGGTCATCGGCGGCCTTCGCGTCGATCACCGCCTGCGCGGCAGTAGCGGCTTCGGCCTTCAGCGCGTCGAGCGATGCGCTGATACGTGCCTCGCGGTCCACCTCGTCCAGCGAATTCCAGTCTTCCAGCGACAGGGCCGAGGCCTTGAACGCGTGCTGCACGACATCGTCGCGCGTGACGCTGTCGCCGCCTTCGATGAGCAGGATGCTATCGGGCAGGTTGAACGTGCCGAGCAGGAACGGCGCGGTGTCGTCCTCCGACTCGCTGAGGATGTTCGCGGCGAGCCACGCCTGCACGACGGCGTTTTTCTTGATGGCCTGCCAGTTGGGCACGATGGCCGGCGAGCCGGGAATGATCTCGGTGCCGTCCGGCAACGCCAGCGGCGTCTTGTGGTTATTGCTGATCTTCATTGCATGCTCCGGTGTGGCCCCGCCGGTGACGCGCGGGGCCGTTGTGGATCAGATGCCGTCGACGTAGACGACCTGCTTCGGGAGGCGCACGTCCAGGCCGCCCAGGCGCATCACGCCCGGGATGTCCCAGCGCAACGGGCCGGACTGCCACGCGGGCAGGAAGCGGTGCGGCATCGGCATGTGCAGCTTCAGCACGTTGGCGTCGTAGCGGTACGCGACCATGCGGGGCACGCCGCCGACACCTGCGGTGTCCAGGCCGCGCTGGCCCCGCACGGTCAGTGGCTGCCCTGTCTGCACGGTGTAAACGTTGTTCGCCAAGAACCATTGCAGGATGGTCATGTCGCTGTTGTCGCTCATCTTGCGAGTGGCGATCAGCAGGTAGCGCAACCAGGGAAGCAACAGTCGATCTGCGATCGCTGCGGTGTTCGTGCCATTGAACACATTCAACAGCGCCTGGTTCATGTCGCCGACAATCTCGTCGGGAGTGGCGTTGGGCCAGTCGCCAGTGGGTGCCGCTACCGGAGTGACACCTGCTGCGTTGAACAGGCCGCTGAACCCCTTGCTGGCGTCGCCGAACAGCGCGACGCGGTCGACCATATCCTCGGATGCACGACGCGCGACGGCTGCGTCCTCGTTGGGCAGGTTGATACCGAGCAGCTGTGCGCGGCCGATTTCTTCCCAGCCGTAGCCGTAGCCGATACCAGCGGTGTGCACGCCGGTCTGGAACTGCGAGCGGTTGGTGCCGGCCTTCGGGATATCGTCGGCGTTGCCGTTGATCCAGTCGGCCTTACCGTACTGGTCCTGCGAGTAGTAGGTGACCGACGTGGCGAACTCGCTGCCGGACGTATCGACCGGGATCAGGTCGCGGTACTGGATGTCCGGATAGACGGTGCGGTAAACGCCGGGCTCGATGATCGTGGTCTGCGAGACCACGAAGCCCATGACTACCTGGGCGTCGAAGAGTGGATGTGCACGCATGCGGATAGGCTCCTTAGCCGAGACGGACGACGGCCAGCTGGGCTGCCGCGGTGGTGCTGGTGTCCCAGCGGGCGCCATTGATGGCGGTGTTGTTGGTGGCGACGTTGGTGAACGCGCCGGCTGCGGTGAGGTACACCGGATCGCCGGCGGCGACGGCGACCGAGGCGGTCACCCAGATGTCGCCCTTGGTGATGACGCGCGCCGATGCACGCTGCGGGAACAGGTCCAGGCCCGTGGCCGAGCGATCCAGCAGCGTGATGCCGACGAACTTCAGGTTGGCGCCGCCGAACGTGACGATGCCCTTATCCGTCGCGCCCTGTGCCACGGCCAGGCCGAACGCGAGGCCGGCGACGTCCTCGACAGTGCGAGAGATGACGGTGGACGGGATCATCGTGGCCTGCATGCCGCGCGTGGCTGCAGGCTGGATGTCCGGGTAGTTGGTTTGCAGTGCCATGGCTTAGGCCCCCTGGTTCTTGGTGCGGTAATCGAGGCCGGCGACGGACGCGGCGTAGCCGTTGTCCTGCACGACGGTGCGGTGTGCGGCGCCATCGCTCAGTGCGCGCGCGACCGGGTCGAACGGCTTGACGCCATCGGCGAGGATGTCGAAGCGCGCCTCGATGTAGGCGTCGCCCTTGCCGGCGATGGCGGCGTCGCCGAGCTTGCCAATGACGGCCGCCTTGCGAACGTCCGCATCGCTCTTGCCGCGGTAGTCGGTGTCGTGGATCGCCTTGGCCGTGGCCAGCAGGTCACCACGCGCCTGCACGCGCGCGTCCAGGGCAGCGGCGTCCAACACCTTGCCCTTCAGGTCGTCGATGGCGGCATCGCGCTTGGCGATCTCGGCATCCTTCAGCGCCAGGGCTGCGGTGTGCTCGGTCGCCTGGCGCGCGGCAACTGCGGTGGAGTCGGAGAGCTGGCGCTGCAGCTTGTCGATGGCGATGGCGCTGGCGTCGGTGCATTCGACCGGCAGCCCATCGACCATGACGGTCCGGGTGTTGGTGTTGCTCATGGTGTTGTTCCTCGTTGGGTTGTCGGCGCGATCCTTTCCACCGGGGGCGCGCCCATCCCCGATGCGAAACTGAGAGCCGGCCCGGCCACGGCGGACCAGGGCCAGGTGGTTGTTGCGGATGTTTCGCTGCACCGCGTCGTAGTGCTCGCCTTCCGGCGTGGTTCCAGCTGTCCAGTCGATCTCGGCCGAATAGCCCTGCGACAGCTCGCGCTTGCCGGCCTCGTAGTCGGTGATGGCCTGTTGATCCATCAAGACCAAGGGCACGCGCACGCGCGTCTGGTCGTGGGCAACTTCGTCTCCGGTCTGGCCGACCGCGTACTTCTTCCAGTTGTCAGCGTTGACCTGTTCCGGCGGGTGGTCGTTCGTCATGGGCCGATGCGCATAGCTGCGCAGCGTCTCGTCGGAGAACACCTCCTCCGGCGGTCGATACAACCGCACCACCTCCAGATCAGGCCGCCCGAGCTCGCTGCCCAGGTAGTCTTGGATGCCCGTGCGCGCGACGAATGCCTCAGCCACGAGGTAGCCGTCCGCGGTGCGGCGTGGCGCCGTCACCGAGACTCGATCGGTTAGAAACATTGGGTACTCCTGATATATGTAGAGGCCCTGCAGCCCGCGCTACACTTGCCCCGAAGCAAATTTCCCGGGGGAATCCATGCGCCTCATCGCTTTCATTGCTGCTGCGCTCTGCGCGCCTGCCGTAGGCGCCACCGATCTTCTCTGCGATGGACAGATTTACCTTCCGCCGAGCGATCCAATCTCCCAATCCAGCCTGGCCACCGTCGATTCGAAGTCCGGAACAGTTCGGATCAAAACGCTCAATGGATGGGCTGTCGGCCCTCTCGGTAATGACCCACAGACCTACATGGGGATTTTGGTGACCCCTTCAGGTAAGACTTACTGGTACAACCTTGATCGCTACACGGGCGATGCAATCTGGATGATCCATCCGACATCTGTTGTCGAATTCAAGGGAAAGTGCCAACTTACAAAGCCGATGTTCTAAGGCTCACTACCCGATCGATATCTGATCCTGCACAGGCACGGCAGCTATCGCGGCTGCCGCCATCTCTTCCTCGCCCTGCTCTTCCTGCCAGTCAGGGTTCGCTTTGGTGAAGTCGTCCATCGCCGACTCCAGGCCAGGCGCCACGCCCGCCTCGGTCAGCATGTTCACCGCCACCTCGGCCAGCACCTCGTCGGGAATGAGCTTGGTGTCGGCGAGGGTCTTGATCGTGTCGGCCGTGGTCTTGCCGTTGGTGGCGCGCTCGGTGTCGCTGGTCTGCCACAGGCTGCGCCAGCTGTAGAACACGTCCTTCGGTCGGCTGCCGAGCGCCGAGTAGATCAGGCACTCATCCAGCACCGACATGGCCGGCGTGTAGATGAGCTCCTGGCTTGCCTTGATACGGTCGTAGTAGTTCCGGATGTCGTTGTCGCCGGTGCTGTTCAGACCGCCGGGCGACTGCCCCAGCAGACGCGTCAACGGGATATCCGCCGCGCCCGACACCTGCTGCAGGAAGGCCAGCATCACATCGACCAATCCGCTGAAGGAGGCCGACTTCTGCGTGTACGTCTCCTCCCCATCCAGCACCAGCATGCCGTTGATGCCCTTGGCCATCGCCGCGAGCTGCAGGCGCTGAAGCAGCTGCGCCTCATACGCAGGATCTGCCAGCTGCGACATGAGATTCGGGATGTTCAGCACATCGACCTTCGCCTCGAACACCAGGCTGTCGATGTTGGCGCTCGTGTTGTCTGACCGCTTTACCGAGTCGCTCACCGCCATCAGGACCGAGTCGCCCCAGCCGTCACCGTGATCGATGTCCGGATCTGGCCGATGGGCACCATGCAGGATGACCAGCCGCGAGGGGTGAATCTCGACCTGGCCAGCTCGGGCTGAGGTGAGCGTGTAGAACGCAGGCCGGCCGAAGCTGGGCGACTCAGCGTCGCGATCCAGCTCGCCTGCGCTCAGGATGCGCTTGGTCAGCACGTTCAGGTGCTTGATGCCCTCTTTCCTCACCCGCGTCGGGTCCAGGGGCTTGCTGACATCCGACTCGCCGGTACCGATGTAGATCGCTGCGCCACCGAACAGACGCGCCTTGGTGTGCGCCTCCAGCAGCTTCACCTGCAGGCCAAGGCGCGTCTCTTCCGCCTCAAGGGCGCTGATCTGAGTCTGATCGGCATTCCACGTCCGCCAGTTGCGGCAGCCGTCAAGCGCAGGAATGTCGATGATCTTGCGAGCGAGCCACGTGCCGCGGTAGGCGTTGCTGGCATCAATGTCGCTCAGCGGCGCGAGCGCGTAGTGGCTGTGCACCGCCTTGTCGCGCGACGTGCCCAGGTTGGCCACGAGATTGACCAGCCCGTCTTTGAATTGTGCGAGCTTGCCCATCAGAGTGCGTTTCCAAGGTTGTAGGTGCTGCCAGTGACCAGCTCAGCGAAGGCGCCAGAGAGCGCGTCGACCTGGTCGTCGTGTTTGGCGTTTGGGAACTCGGCGATCTCGTCGAGGAAGGCGGCCACCCATGGGCCATTCACCAGCTTGATGTTCCCGGCCTCGGCCTGTGCCTCCACCGGTGTTGCGCGGACCTCCTTCGATCCGGACTCGATCGCGGCCTTGATGTCCCAGCCGGCCAGCAGCTTGACCTGGTGCGCGGCGTTGGACTTGCCGGCGGCGCCAGGATCCTGCGGGATGCGTACCTTGATCGTCCTGCCGTCCTGCCGCGCGGTGTTCGTCAGCATCCGCTCCACGCCGGCGGGCGACACCTGGTCGCGCACCACGTCGAGCACGTAGTAGATGCCGCCAGCCTCGCCCAGCAGCAGGCCGACCGTGTAGTCGGGATCGCTGCTGGTCTTCTCCTTCGGATCGGTGGCGGCGAAGTCCCAGCGCCGAACCTTGCGCGCGGTCGAGATGGCCGGCGCCGCTTCCACGACCTCGAACCAATCCCGCTTGAACGAGCCACCGTCGCGCGGTGTTGGCCGCTGCTGGTACTGGCCGGCATACGCGTAGGTGCCTTTGGCGCGCTTCAGCCGTTCGATCTCGGCGCGGGGGAAGCGCTCCGGAAAGAGCAGCTCGCCCTCCTGGGTGCGCGGATCCTCGAAGAACAGCTTGCCGTCGACGTAAGTGCGGCACGGACCGCCGGTCTTCTTGCCGTCCTTGTCCGTCCGCTCATCCTCGAACTCCATCGGGAGGTTGAGGTGGACGAAGCCCAGGTCCAGCTCCATCGCCACCGCTGCAATGTCCTGCTGGTGCAGGCGCTGCATGATGATGACCATGGCCGACGACGTGATGTCGTTGAGGCGGTCGGTGATGCCCTCGCGGAAGATGCGGACGGCGGTCTTGCGCTCGGCATCGCTCTCGGCTGTTTCGGTCGAGTGCGGATCGTCGACCTTGACCCGGTCGCCACGTCCGCCCGTCATCGAGCTGAAGGGTCGGGCCTCACTGAAGCCGTTGCCGGTGTTCTCGAACTTGCCCTTGGCGTTCTGGTCGCCGCGCAGCTTCAGCGGCCACGCCGCTTGGTACTGGTCGCTCTCGATGAGGCGCCGCAGCTTCAGGTTGTCGCGCAGGACGTTTGGCTGGCTGTAGGAGGTGGCCAGCGTCTGCAGGTCGGCGCGGCCGCATGGACCCCACTCCCAGGCAGTCCAGAACACCAGCACCAGCGACTTCATCATGCCCGGCGGCACGGTGATCAGCAGGAACTGGATGCGACCCTCTGTGACCGCCTCCAGGTGCAGGCACATCGCCCGCAGTGCCCAGCCGATCTTGAGCGGCCGGGTCGGTTCAAGCACGTGCCAGTGCTCGCGAATGAATCCCTCCAGCGACTGCGACCGCGCCCGGATGCCTTCGACATCCTCAGCGATGCGCAGGCGCTCCCGCTCAGCCTCCCGCCTGGCCCTCTCCGCTCGGATCTCCGCCAGCGACGGCAAGCGGACCAAGGATCGATTCAAGGCGATCGAGGTCATCGTCGGACACATTGCTCAGGTCGTAGGTGCCGATGGCACCGGAATGGCGGTGGCGCTCGACGGCGAGGCCGTACAGCTTTGCCTTGCCCATGGTGGCGGCGACCATCGCGGACGCCTGCTTCTCTCCCTGGGCAATGCCCCGGGCTTCCTCCAGCTCTGCAGCCAGGGAATGCACGGTCACGGCTGCCTGCTGGGCGACCTTGGCCTGCGCCTTCTGGATGGCGGCGGCGATGTCGGGTTTGGTCAGGTTCTCCGACCCGACACTCCTGGCGGTCTTCTCGCTGTACCCGGCGCGGATGGCCGCTTGGGTTGCGTTCTGGTCCTTCAGGTACTCGACCACGAAGCGCTGCTGCTTCTGGGTCAGCCCGGGCGCTGCGCGCGCCTTGGGCTTGGGTTTCTTCTTGGGCATGGGTTTGGCTCCCCGGGTGGGGCCGATGGGTCAGGGGAAGAAACCGCCCCACCACAGCAGGGCGAATATCAGGATGGTGGCCACGATGCTGGATACGGCGTCGTGGTGCCCCGTCTTGGGCTCACCGTGCCTGGCGATATCCAGGCCGATGCCGAGCATGGCCAGCGCGAGATAGATCAACTGAGGTGCTCCCAGGCTCATGGCGTCACCTCGGTTGGCTGCTGGACGGCTTGGTATCGGTCGATGGCTTCGTCGCGCTCGGACTGGGCGAGCTCGCAGGCTCGTACAACTCGCGCCGCGCTTGCCCCGCGTAGTCGGTCTTGTTCAGCAGCTTCTGCGGCAGCGGCGGCACCACCGGACAGACGGTCGGTTTCACAACCTGCCCACAGCCGCCGAACCCGGCCAAGCTCGGAGTCACGGCCAGCAACAGCAGCCGCAATGCGTGCGTCGTAGTCAGCATCGATCTTGTCCTCTCGGGTTGTCGCGGAGTCGGCGGCACCCTGGGTGGCTGCAGCCTGCTGGTGTTCTGCGGCCCGGGCGGCCTGCTCACCGGCCAGGGCGCCGAGTGCGGCCCCTGCCTTGTTCTCGCTGGTGGCACCCTCGGCACGATCACCGCGCCAAGCCCAGCCGGCACCGATCATGGCGCCCGACCAGATGAGCGCGGCGATGATGGCGACCGCTGTGCGGTTCACGGCGCTTTCTCCGATACCGCCTTGGTCGCCGACGCACCGCACAGCGGGCAGGCGATCTTGTAGTAATCGCCCTCGCGCTGGTCGGGGTGGCGAATGGCCTCGTTGGTGTTCCACTCGAACTCGGTGCCACAGGTGCGGCACGTGCTCTCGTGTGTGTCACCGATCGAAGGGTGAAGTCCCTGCTTGATGATGCGCATCGTCAGATCCTTGCGTTGGTGTAGGAGATCCAGAGCCAGGCCAGCACGGCCAGCAACACGCCGCACAGCGCGGTGATCAGCCAGCCGGGTGGATCGCGCGGGGGCGGCAGGCCTCGGTCCCAGTGGTCGGCCATGTCAGACCCCACTGCCGCGGCGGGAATTGGTGAGGTAGTGCGCCACCACCCCGCCGAGCGCCATGTTCAATCCGCCGACCAGGCCGGCGAAGATCTCGCGGTTCTCTGGCGGTACCGGCGTGTAGAGCGCAACGAAGAGGGCCGCGCCGTAGAGCGCGAGGATCACGAGTGCGATGCCGAAGCGCGCTGCGCCGATGTTCCTGCTGGCAAAGGTCATGACGCACCCGCCGATGCTCCCATCACCAGCTTCATGACCAGCCGGCTCACCGCACGCTTGTCGCGTTCAGTGGACAGGCTGAAGTAGTCCCATCGGAACTCCTGGATGATCGAGCCGAATTCCACCCAGTCGCCCTTGCGGGCAGCCGCCCAGAGCTCGCTGTTACCGCGCACTGCCTCGGCGCCGATGATGTCGGCGATCGCGATGATGTACGGCAGCGAGGGACGCATCTCCGGGTGGACCGTCAACAGCTCGAAGAATCGACCGCGCAATGTCTCCTGGGCTTGCATGACATCCTCGGTCAGCTCCAGGGTGGCGGCGCGCTCACTCTGCTCACGGGTTTCGATCGCACGGCCGTAGCCCAGACGCAGTACTTGGCGGCTGTCGTGACGCGGGCGGGTTGTTCGGCCCCAGCATTCCTGCAGCAGCAGCACCGCCTCGTTGAGCGATTCGCGCTCTGCGGTTAGCAGGGCTTCGTCGTCCAGGTCCGGCATCGTCATGCACTCCCAACCTTGCCGCCGGCCTTTGTGTACGCCGCGATGAGCTTCTCGATCTTGTGCTCCGGCTGGCCGTAACCGGCACCCGGCAGGCTGGCCCACAGGTTGCGGACCTTGGCCACCGCTTCCACGAAGCGACCGGCCTGGATGTCGGCGATCGCGCGCCGCTCCTTGATCAATTGCAGCGCCCACCGGTCCTGCGAGAGCGGGCCGAAGTCCGGCAGCTTCAGCAGGTCGCGGTAGTGCCCATAGTCCTTGAGCATGAACTGGTAGCGGCCAGACGCGTTGCTGGTCAGCCCCTTCGAGTTGATCGCCTTCGACTTGCGGCCGCCGGCGAACGGATGCCGGGAGTAGTCGGTGAAGATCTCCGGCTTGCGATCGGCGCCGGTGACGATGACGTCATACCCGGCATTCTTCGTGGCCGGGCTTGTGGACGTGCCCTCGGAATGCGCCAGCATGTCCAGGAAAGCCACGACGTTGCGGCCACCGGCTTGTTCGGGCGTGATGACCGGCATGGTCAGTCCTTATGGTAGATAGAAAAAATGGTGCCGCCCGCTCACGGGCTTGAGAGATAACGGTGTACTCCGAGCTAGCGAGGTCAGCCGTGCTGTCCCAACTGACTAGCGGACGAGGCGGAGGCAAGACCTGTAAAACTGGCTGAACGCGGCCGCCACACGTGTGCCAAACTCGCTCAATTAGGAGAGAAAAATGGCTAAACACTATCCGCCCTCATTTAAGGTCGGCCAATTCCACTGCGCTCTCTGCGGTGTTTATGCGAAGCAGGGTTTCGTCGCACTAGCGATGTCCACGCACAGCGGCTACCAGTCACCGGTCTGGAGATCGGAATGCGCTCACTGTCAAGGCAATTGCTACTGGTGGAGGTCTGGCGACAATGAAGGCTATTTACTCAGGCCAGCGACATCGACCGCGCCCCCACCCAACGAAAAGATGCCCGCGAACGTTAGGGCGGTTTACGAAGAAGCAGCGGCAATATTTGGGCGATCGACGCGAGGAGCGGCCGCCCTTTTGAGGTTAGCCGTACAACTATTGATGGTCGATCTTGGTCAGTCCGGAAAACATATTGAGAGCGATATAAAGTCTCTTGTAAAGGAAGGTCTCCCCGTGCTAGTCCAGCAGGCGCTCGACTATTGCCGCGTGGTCGGGAATAACTCCGTGCATCCGGGCACGATAAATCTAGACGATGCGCCGGACATGGCCCTGACAATGTTCGAGATGATTAATTTCATCGTTCAAGATCGAATCGCCGCTCCAGCTCAGCTGCAGGCAATGTATGAATTACTTCCCGAAAGCGCCCGAGATGCGATTGCAAAACGAGACGGCTCGGCTGCTTTGGTAGAAAAGAAGCCCGCTCCGCTGCCGGCTAGGCACGAGGGTTGATCCGGTCTGGGATGCGGGCATTGAAGAACGGCGAGCACCGCCGCGGTGGTCCTGTCCCTTCAGCAGGTCCGCTGCGCCGCGCTGGTCCCGCCCAGCTGGGCAGATCGCGGCAGTACTCTCCGATAGGTACCGACCGCCGCCGGCGGATTGGTGGGCGGCGTCATGTCGCCGGCCCGTGCGCGATCCCGGCGCGCAGCGCCTCGCTTCTCGACGAGGACCTGGCACGCTGGCAGCGGTCGGTATTGGGGCCCCTGAAACGCGAAAACCCGGCGCTAGGCCGGGTTTCAGGGGGAACTTCTGACAGTTGCAGAATTAAGTCATTTGAGTGTGCAACATGTCAAGCCCTTTAACGCACAGAGTAGTGCGCTCTATGAGCGTCGCTTTCAGCGCGGGAGGCTTCACCAACCGCCGTGAGAACTTGCCTGTATAGCTGGGCCAGTTCTAGTCCATTCCAAACCGTCGTACGGTTTGCGATGGCGGCAACCACGATATCGCGTGCAATTTCCTCGCTGCTGGCTGACATTTTCTTATCTCGCAATTACGCGGCGATCCTGCCGCCCATGAAGTCTATCCCGCGCTGCAGCTCCCGTCGGTACTGCCATATCGAAACCGTGCCGCCGTACTGCTCTGCCACCATGCGGGCCTTCACAGCCTGACTCGCCGCAACGGTGAACTCGGTGCGCATCACCAGCACACGAAGCGGGAACTGCCTCGACATCGAAGCCAGCGCCCGGTCGATCCACCGCAGGTCGTCGGGAATGCCGATGTCGACGGCGACCTCCGGATTGTCGTGCGGCCGGTCGGCATCGTTCCGCGCGCGCACCGGATCTACGGCCCAGGCCGGTATCTCGCCCAGCGCCGTCAGCCCTGCCCGCTCGGCCATGAAGCGCCGCCGCTGCCGGCCATCTCGCTCGACCAACTCGCAGAAGGCCCGCTCCACCGTCTTCGGCGCATAGTCCTTGGCGTTCTCCAGCACGTGCCGGCTGCGGTCGGCGCGGCTCAGGGTGTAGCGGTTTGCGTGGGCGTATCCCCACCGGCGCAGCTCAGCGAGCAGCGGATCTTCATTACGCCGCATGGCGAAATTCCTCCAACGTTTCATCATCCAGCCGGAACTGCGGCAGCCTGCCGTCGTCCTGGCACATCCCCATCTGCCTGCTTTCGTTGCCCTGGCAGTGCACGATCCCCAGCGTGCGATCGCGGCAGCTGCAGAACGCACACAGCCCGCGCTTGCGCACTGCCGCCGCGTACCGCTTCCGCAGCAGCTTCTCGTAGTAGGCCTCGGGCCGGCTCAGGTTCGTCGGGTTGAGCGTCATGCAGCGAGGGCTCCCGGCTGGTTCTTCTGCTCGTGCCACAGGGCCAGCAGCAGCGCCTCGGCGCGGCCGTCGTCCTTCTTGCGCTGCAGCTGCGGCGCGGCGGACGGGAAGCGGCGGATGGCCAGCTGCCGCGATGCATCCTTGTCCTTCCCGATCAGCCCGAAATGGCGCTTCCAGCTCTGCGGCTCGGCCAGGCTGAAGGGGATGCCCATCACCTCGAGCACCGCCTTGGCCTTGGCGTAGCTCTCGCCGAAGTTCATCGAGGATTGCGCGCCGGCCTGTCGGCCGTCCTTCGGCGGCATCGCCCGCACCCGCTCCACGCATCCCGCGAATACCGCGCCCGGGTGCTGGCTGCGGATCTCGCGGATGAAGACCGCGATCGCACGCGCATCGACTTCCTGCTTCTTGCCGACCGTCATTGTCGGCATGTCCAGGATCGGGCCAGCCTCGCCGTCGATCAGTGCAGCCACGGCGCCGGACATGCCGGGGTCAATTCCGAACACCACGCGCAGGGTCATCGCGCACCCGCCTTCAGCGCATAGGCCTGCTGCGCCCGCTCGCGTGTACTGGCGATCGCCTTCTGCTTGCCGACGGCGACGCGCCGCTCCACCTCGGCAATCGTGTCGGCGCCGTCGCGGATTGCATCGACGCAACGCGCATAGGCCGGATAGGTGCGCGAGAACTCTGCGACGCTGGCGAACACCTTGCCCTCGAATCGGATCGGGGTGGCGGTCATGGCCGCTTCTCCAGTTCGGCCAGCAGCGCGTCGGCCTGCTTCACCGCGTCGTGCGCAATCCACTGGCTGACCTTCATGTCGTTCACGGCCGCATGCCGCGCCACACGGTTGTAGCCGTCCTCGCTCTGAATGCTGCCGACGATCCCTTGCATCGCCGCCTTCGCGAACTCTTCGCGCTTGGTCAGACTCTCCACACGCTGATCGCCGTTCGAGATCAGCTTCGCTGACTGCTGAATGCTCATGCCGCCTTCCTCCGCTCTGCATCGGCTTCATCCCACCCCTCGCGCCAGGCCTCGCGGAGCAGTGCGCCCTCTTCGCCCATGGCGTACTTCGGTGAGTCGTCGCGCTTCTTGCTGGCCTGGCGCGCGCGGTGGCCGGCGAGCCGGGCGTTCTCGTATTGCTGCTGGTTCATGCTGCCCTCGGGATGTTGAGTAGTTGGTCCTGGTAGGTCTGCCAGGCTTCAGTGCCGCGGCCGCCCAGGACATCGAACGTCCAGATGCGGAACTCGCGGGCGTGGTGCTTGAAACTGGGTCCGAAGACCTCGCGCATGCGGTCGCGGGTCATGCCGGGCATCTGGTCGCCGTCGTGGTGCCAGGCGCCGAGCGCGACGACCGCGTGCTGGCCAATCTGCTTCTGGCCGTGCAGGTCGCCGAGGTTCCGGTGGTGGATCTGCGTGTCGCCGCACTGGATGGAGCGCTGCAGGCCGGCGGCGATGCGCCAGCGGCAGACGACACAGCCGAGTGCACGCGCGGCATCCTGATAGGCCTGCTCGGATCTGGTGGCGGGCTTGATCGCCCGTTTCATGACGGCAGCCCCGTCGAATGAAATTCATTGAGTGGGGTGGCCCGAGCATGCATCCTGTGAAGCCAAGACAAGGACGAATACATATGAGCGACACGCAGCTTTGCGTCCCAGTAATTTGGAAGTTTTGCGAACTGCCCGAGGCATGGTCTGTCTGGGCGGCCTTCCTCCAAGCAATGCTTGCCGCCCTGGCCATTTATTTCGCTGCGAGGCTTGCAGGAGGCCAGGAAAAGCGCCTCGTGGCACGGAAAACAGAAATTTTTGTCCAACGAATCGTGCAGGCTGCCATGCAGGCTGGTCGAATAAAGACGTTTTTCCAGGGCGGCGCCAAAGAGGAGCCTCGCGACCTCGTCTACAGCGCCCAAGCAAAGATCTTCGAGTTGTACGGACAATCGCTTCGCGCGGTTCCGCTGGAAAATGTGGTGGACGCACGCCTCTTGGTCCCCCTTCACAATGCAGCTACGGCCTGCGAAATAGTGGCCGAGCTGCTGAAGAAAGAGGTGCCCAAGGCTCGTGAGGAAGTGGCCGATTGGTTTGACAAACTGGGGAATGCTCAAAACTCCCTTTTCACTAGTTACAACCAAGCCTTTGCTGTACAGGCTGAGTTCGACTCCACACCTCTTACTGCTCTGCTCAAGAGGAAGTTCCGAGAACTTCGTATGACAAGAATTCGCGGTTTCCATTAGGCAGCCCTCCGTGTTGGCGCTGGCTGCGTGCCCTGCCCGTTGGCTATCATCCAGAACTCGGTGAGCACGTCGTTGATCAGCACGTGCGCGTAGGCGCTGCCGATGTGGCGCGTTATGCCTTCGAACAGCCGCCGGAACTCGTCCTCATCCATCGAGTCGAACGCCAGCGACCGCGCGACGGTGACGGGGATCGTTTCGATCCTCGGCAGGACCTCGCGCAGCAGCTTCGCGGCGCCAGGTCCGAAGGCTGCATCTGACGCGGCGAGCACAGCAGCGACCACCGGCGTAGCGTCCATGTCGATCTGCTCGCAGCAGACGTTCGCCTCGCGCTGCAGCCGCTTGATCGCCTCGTGGCTGTCCAGGTTCTCCCAGCCTTCGACGTTCTCAACCATCAGCTGACCGATCTTGTGCAGCAGCCGGTGACGCCAAGCGTCGCGCGGCGCCTTGATCTCCAGCCGCACCTCCTGGCCGCGCCGGTAGCCGCGCTGCTTCATCAGCTCGCGGTCGACCGGATGCTCGGCGAGCATGGCCAGCCGCTCCTCGCCGGTCTCCATCACCACCACGCGCTCGATCAGCGCATAGATGGGACGCGATGCGCGCTTGGCGCGGATCTTCTTTGCTGCAGCAGTCATGGTCATGCGTCGACGTCCTGCCGCGGCGCGCGCGGAGTGAGGCTGCGGAAGCCGCGCGGGCGCGGGACCGGCTTGCCGTCGTCGCTTTCGACCGGCGCTGGCTCCCAGTACTCGGGTAGGTTCTGGAACTTGAAGCGCTCCGGCATGTAGAGCACGCGCACCTCGCCAGGCGGGCCACTGCGCTGCAGCGGAACCAGCAGCTCGGCGGTGCCCTTCCAGCGGCTGTCGCGGTGGTACACCTCGTCGCGGTAGATGAAGATCACCGCATCGGCGTCCTGCTCGATCGATCCGGAGTCACGCAGATCCGCAGGCTGCGGGCGCTTGTCGGGGCGGTCCTCTAGCTTGCGATTGAGCTGAGAGAGCAGCAGCACAGGCACACCCAGCTCGCCGGCCAGCAGCTTCAGGCCGCGGCTAATATCGCCGACGCCGTTGGCGCGGTTGTCGCCCTGGATCTCCATCAGCTGCAGGTAGTCGATGACGATCAGGCCCAGCGGCGTGCGTGCGTGCTGCTGGCGCGCCTGCGAGCTGACGTGCTCGACGCGTGCACGGCGCGGCCGGCTGACGAAGATCGGCGCCGCGCGCAGCTTGCGCATCGCGCTAGTGACGTTCGTCCAGTCCACGTCGTCCAGGTCGCCGGAGCGGATCCGATTGCCATCGATGCCGCCGACCGATGCCAGCATGCGGTCACCCAGCTCCTCCGCCTGCATCTCGAAGCTGAAGACCGCGACCGCTTTGCGCAGGTGCAGTGCGACGTGCTCGGCTACGTTCTGCGCCAGCGTGGTCTTGCCCATCTTCGGGCGTGCCGCAAGGACGTACAGGCCGCCCGGCTTCAGGCCACCCAGCAGGTCATCCAGGTCGTCGATGCTGGTGGTGATGCCGTGGATACCGCCGCCGTCGCGGGAGCGCTCGCCCAGGCGTTCGAACACGCGATCCATCACCGGAGCCACCGCCTCCAGCTCGCAGGGCTGGCTGTCCATGAGCGAACCGATGCGCGTCTGGGCGGCGCCGATCAGCTCGATGCTGCTCTGCCCGTCCGGGTTGTAGCCTGCGTTGGCGATGTCGGTGCCGACCTGGATCAGCCGGCGCAGCCGCGCCTTGTCCGCCACGATCTCCGCATAGGCGCGGATGTTGGCCGCAGACGGAGTGGTGCTGGCCAGCTCGATCAGGTACGCGCCATCGGCCACCTGCTCCAGCAGCCCCTGCGCTTTGAACCAGTCGCCCATGGTCACCATGTCGAACGGCCGGCGCGGGTTCGCTGTCGCCATCTCGCGGATGGCGCGGAAGATCAGCACATGGTCGCGGCGGTAGAAGTCGCCCTCCTCCACCAGGTCGGCGATGTCGTCCCATGCGCGGTTGACCAGCATCAGGCCGCCGAGAACAGCCTGCTCGGCTTCCACGCTGTGCGGCGGCATGCGCAGCTGCTCAAGGTGGTGAGGCTGGTGATCGCCGCCGCTGGCGTACAGATCGGCCATGCGCTCAATTTCATCGTGGACGCTCATGCGGCCACCTGCCCTGCTTGCGTTTCCGCATCGCGCACTCGGCGGTACTGCTCGCCGGTCGTTGTCAGCGTGTAGCCGGTCATCGGATGCAGGAACCAGATTTTCTGCCAGTTGCCGCGCACCGCGTTGCGGAACACCGCGCGCCAGTCGGCGTAGCGCTTGCCATCCCCGCTGTAGCGGTCGGCGAAGGACAGCCAGGCCAGTTCGATGAACTCCTCGGGGATCGCCGCCTTCTCCGCCCAAGCGAACACCGGGTCATCAGCACGGATTGCATCTTCGTCACCGAGCGAAGCGTTCCAGCTGTCGAAGGTCTGCATGCGGGTCTTCGACGAAACACTGGCGGGTGCTTCGCTGTTGTTGCTTATAGGTTCTTTACGGTTAGACCGCAGCTGCTGCGGGGGTGACTGCGGCATTTGCGGTGGTTTGTGCAGATTTTGCGGTGGTTCGACTGCGGCATTTGCGGGGGTGCAGCTGCTGCGGGGGTGCAACTGCTGCGGGGGTTCGTAGGCATCGGGGGTGATGACGTAGCGCGTGTGCCGGCCATTCGAACGGTCGGCGGTGACCAGGCCGACGGACTCCAGCCAGCGAATGGCGCTGTGCACTGTTCGCTCGCTGAGACACGTGCGCTCGCAGATGGTTGGAATCGAGGGCCAGCAGTGGCCCTGGTCGTTCGCGTTGTCGGCAAGCGAGATGAGCACCGCCTTGGGCGACGGCGGCATGGCCATCGGCCAGCACTTGGACATGATCAGCGTGCTCATACCAACCGCCCTGCCCGCTCCATGCGCTTCACCTGGCGATGGCTACGGCCCTCGCATTCGCGTTTCATGTCGAGCCAGTAAGAGCGCGCAACGGCCTTCTTGCCGGCTCCCTGCGCCTTCCTCAGTAGCTCCGCCAAGCGGCGGATGCGGCGCTCTCGGCGCCAATCCTCGAGCAGCTGCAGGATCATGCTGCGGCCCTCGTGACCTTGGCCTCGGCGAACGCGGCCTGCGCCATCTGGCCGAAGATCGCCTGCAGCTGGCCGCACAGCGTTGCCAGTGCCTTCGCCTCATTGAGGGTGAGCACCTGGTCTGCGTACGAATCGGCGATGAGCTTGCAGAGCTTGCCCTTCAGCTCGCCGGCATCCAGCAGAGATTCGACAACGCCACCGGCCAGCGTCACGTCGGCACGCTGGACGATGAAGTCGTGCTCGGCGGCCAGCGCGTGCAGGATCCGGAAGTCGCCGCTCAGCCCCATGATCTCGCTGGCTTCGGCCAGGGTCAGGTGGTGCGTGCGCGTGTTCGGGTTGACCTTGCTGCGGAGGACGGCCGCAGACATCTGCTTCTCCTCGCCCTTGTCGTTGATCGAGATCAGGCGTGTAGCCAGGGCAAGGCTGCCGCCGGGATAGTCTTTGACGGTCTTGTGTGCTGCATCGGAGATGTTCATTGGCGGGACACCTGAACGGGGATCGTGAAGGGACCATCCGCCACGCTTTGCGCCATGGACGCACTGCAACGACGGATCAAGTCAGCGAGAAGAAGGGCCCCAAACGTCACGACGATCGTGCGTGTGGGAGGCAACGTGTTTGGGCTGCGGTGGGTCGACGGCCGCATGCTGGTGAAGCTGTTACGGAAGGGCTGAGGCATGGCCAAGGAAGGCGTCGCCCCCCTTGCGGTAGGCTGCGGCTACGACACGCACAGCCCGCAGGAGGGCGACATGGAACTGTTGAATCGACAAGCACAGCGACAGCTGCTGGAGAAACTCGCCGAGGCCTACCCAATGGGATTGCCTGGCAGCGCGTTGGGGGCAAACGCGGACGACAACGCGTCCAGCGTCAACATCTGGTACCTGCACGAGCACAAGCTCGTCGAAGCTAAGCGCTACGACGGCATCGACGGAACCATGTTGCTCGGCGAGGTCAAAATCACCGCACGCGGCATGGACTTCCTGATGGATGACGGCGGGCTTGGCGCTGTGCTGGGCGTGGTCACGATCAAGCTGCATGAGGAGACCCTTCGTCAGTTGATCGAGTCGAAGGTTCGCGATTCGGATCTGCCCCCGACACAAAAGACGCGATTGCTTGATCAGCTTCGCAAGCTGCCTGCCGAGACCACAAAACACCTCGCCATGAAGCTGGTGGACGCGGGTCTGAAGCACGCGCCTGATGCACTTCAGCTACTTCAAAATGCTGTGGGCTAGCAGCCATGCGACGCATCACCAACCAGCTGCTTTCCGTGAGGCCGATGCAGAACTCATCGACGTTGATCGCCCGGTGCCGGTCTTCCACGAAGAGGCCGCGCGGTGCTGCAACCAGCGCGTGGATTTTCACGTCAGGCAGCATCGGCCACCTCCCCTGCGGGGTTGGCCGGGACAGCTGCAGCAAGATCAACAAGCCGCTGACCCAACTCCCAGTTGGGCTGCATCAGCCCGCGCGCGATTCGGTTGATGGTGGATTGCCGCGAACCGGCCTTAGCGGCAATCGCCACCTCGGTCAGTCCCGACTGCTTGAGCTTCGTGATGGCTTGGGAGGGGTTCATGGGGACTGATCCTATCCCGTTCCGGATAGCTTCGCAATCCCGATCCGCGTTTCACAGTCTGAATGCGTTCCGGCACCATGCGGATATGGATAGAGCGCGCAAAAATGTGATGTCGCTGATGGCCGGCCGTAGCGTGAAAGCGGTGGGCGATGGCTCTGGCGTTGGGCAGACGTGGCTGCAACGCTGGCTCAATCCAGATTCGCCAAGCGGCATCCGGAAATCCAACTCCGACAAGATGCGGCAGCTCGCCGATTTCTTTGAGGTCGATGTCGAACGACTCATGTGGTCGGACCTAGCCGACCCAGCGCCCCCCGCTCAATCTCAGAATGTGGGACGGCAAAGGGACATGCTTCGTGTGGCGGTTCGAGTCGTCGCCATCATCAAAGAGGCAGGAATGCTTGATGTGTCGGACGACACCTACGCCGATGTGCTTTACGAGACGTTGGTCAAGGCGCAAGAGTTAGGAATTGGAGAGGACGCATCCGAGCTGGAGGTCGTCCGTGTGGCGGCGCAGGTCGCCAATGCATACAAACGGGGTTGAGATGGGATTGAGCGAAAAGGAACTACGCGAGCTAGCAAGTCAGGTTGCTGGCGCCATGGGCGCCAAACCGGGGAAGAGACATCTCTTTGCTGTGGGAGCAGATGGAACGGCTCCGCAGATGACTGCAATGCAGCGCGATGTCCTCTACGCTCGGCTGGCCGATCTTGTTTCCCAATACAACCTCGGTTGGCTAATTCGTCAGGACACCATGGAACACCTTGGCATTGTGGAATGCCTTTCAGATGAAGAACTTCGCTTGCTTATGTCGCGCGTCGAAATCGCGGTGGAATGCGTGCACGAGGGAGTTCCTTTTGTCGAGCGCGGCTTAGTCAAAGGGGCAAGCTGCAACTGGGTCGCGTAGGAGGACAAGATGAAATTCAATCGAACAGCTTTGATGTGCGCCATTGCTCTCTTGTCGGCTTGCAGTGCCGATCAGAGATCTCCAGATGATCAGAAGCACCCCAAGCCAGCACAGACCAGTGGAGATTCAAGCTTCCTCGGCTTAAGCCTGGGCGAACCAATTAACTTCCTTCAGTGCAGCACATACGGGCCGGATGGCGATTACAAGATTCCAAGCCTTCAGGAAAAAACCCCATGTTGGTATCGGCTGCGTGGCGGACCAACATCGCAGCTAGCACCTCCAGCAGACGATCGCTACATCGGCGTTATGTTCCAAGAGAGCCAAGTGCCGCTCGGTGTATCCACAAGGGCGTGGGCAAGTATTGAGGATGGCCTTCTGGGCAGCGTCGTCGCATACCCCGCACAGGAGAATGATGAGGATGCAGGGCGCATTCAAAGCTTGTTGGTGTCCAAGTACGGATCGCCCAACGCTTTCTCCAAGGACGCGGCGGGGACATGGAAAACTGAGGCACTCCTCATTCAGCACTACACAACCGGAAAGACACGCGCAGTGATAGTCAGGACGCATGCTTTCATCTCAGCGGAGGCTGCGCGGTCGCAGAGAGAACGTGACGCCGAATACAGGAAGCACGCCGAATCGCTCTAGTTACGCGCATCGGATGACTTTACGAAAGCCCCACCCAGTGGGGCTTTTTTTGTGCCCGATGATCGACCCCGTCCAATTAGATGAACAAATCTAACGCCGTTCATATATTTCCTATCCGGAAATATCCCGTTAGGGATTGCACTGCTATCCCGTTCCGGATATCTTTCATCCATCGCAACGAACCACCCGGATCCCGCCGGGGACGTGCGACGGAGAACGTAGATGTCCAGCACCCGCTGCCACCCGTACCACCCGCAATGCGGCTGCGCGACCTGTAGCCGGCATGAGCTGTCCGACGAGCGCGCCGACGTTCTGGCGCTGGCCCTGCACCGCGATGGCAGCGTACTGAGCGAGGCGTTGGGCGAGCTGACGACCGAGCAGCTGGCCCTGATCGCCGGCCACCTGGCGCAAGGCAACGACGCTGGCGCGGCAGAGATCCTGCGCACCACCATCACCGACTACATCGCCAGCGAGATCGATCGGCGCATGGACGACGTGGGCACCACGAAGCTGGAAACGGTGCAGCACATGCTGACGGTCTACGAAGCCACGCCGGCGCCGATTGCCGCAATGCCGTGGCAGGTGGCCGCATGAGCGCCACTTACCTCAATCCCTGGCACGGCAAAGTGGCACTGTCCAGCGAGTGCACGCCCACATTCACGACGGATTCCAAGCCAAAGCAACATCGCGGGTTTCTGATCTACCAGCGCGTCCCGGGATCGTTCGAGGTTGTGAAGGATGGGGTTTGTCTGACGCAGCGCGCTGGCCTACATGGCGCGTTGTGGGCGATCGACAACCTGATCGACAACCCCAACGACTGGCAAGCACAGCGGATGGCTGGTTACCTGGCTCTCGCGACGCAGGTGCCGGCATGAGCGCCGTCATCCCCTTCCCCACCGCTGCACGCGGCGCCGACCTGGTGCGCGACATCGCGCTTGATCGTGGCTATGGCGCGATCACCGTGGCGCAGCTGGTGCGCACCTTCAATCCCGACAACGTGCGCCCTCTGCGCGTGCAGGCATCGCAGCACGTGCGCGATCCGGACCAGTCGGCAACGACCTACTTCGACGGCCCGGAGGCTGCGTGATGGGAGACATGGGCGACATCTTCAACGCGCAACGCGCGGCAACGAAAGAACACCGTGCCGAGATGCTGGGCAAGGCAGATACGACCGGTTGGAAGCAGCACACACCGTGGCACTTCTCCCGGATGTTCGGCGCCAAGCGCGTCGACTGGTGGCCTAGCGCTGGCAAGGCACAGATCAACGGCAGGGAAATGGTCTACGGCCACCGCAAGGTCAACGCATTCATCGCCAAGTTGAAGGCAAAGGAAGTGCAGCCGTGACTGACAAAGAATTCCAGCGCCACATGCTTCGCGAGGACATTCCGTTCGCGATCGTCTGCATGGTCGTGGGCGCTGTGCTGACGCTGCTGGCCCAGGCGGTGTTCTCGTGACTGGCCGCCACTACTACCGCTTCCTGTTCCTCGGCGAGTCGATTTTGTTCTTGGCCGCGCTGGCGATCTTTGCCTACGAACAGGACGCGCACGCGATCTGCTCCGCGCTGCTGATTGTTGCCTTCGTGCTTTCGCTGCACGTTCCGGAGAGCTGGCGCAACGCCCGAGCGAGCGCACACCGCGACCAGGCACAGCCGGCCACAGATAGCACGCCCGAGTTCCCGGAACAGCCGCGCCGCGGCATCCGCTGATCCCCGCCGGTCCGCCGGCACCACCGACGAGGTATCCAATGTTTCAGCTCGAAAGGCACGAGGCGTCCATCGCCAACGTCAACCAACGCATCCAGCGGCACGGCGAAGAACGCCAGCTGGCCGCCGACATCAAGTTCGTCCTGAGTGTCAGCAACGAAGCGCTCGATTCGTTCGACTCCACGCTGCGGCACGACCTGTTCCGCAAGCCGGCGAAGGGCGAGCAGCAGGATCTGCCGCAGATCGGCGGTGATGGCCTGACCGCAGTGAAGCATCCGGCACTGGAGCCGCTGAAGCTGAGCCACGAGTTCACCGGCTACGAGATGCACCTGGCCGGCCTGCTGGAAGCCGGCGATCCCATCGTCTTGGTCGACGTGAAGCTCAAGCGCTTCGTGATCGAGCCGAAGGAAGGCGGCAGCTTGGCGATGTCATTTACCGCCTCGTCTGAGGTAGACCCGCAGGAACTGGCCGAATTGTCGGAAGCGCTGATCCGCGAAGACGTGCTGTTGTCGCTGATCGCGCCGAAGCGCGCCGGCCAGGCTGCCGAGGATCTGACCGAAGGCGGCGACACCCTGGATGCGCAGGGCACCGCGGCAGCTGCTGCCGAAGCCGCAAGCCTGATCGACGCCGGCAAGAAGGTGGCGGCATGAACGCGCCCGTCCGCATTCCGCTGATCGACGTGGAAAGCCGCCAGATCGCGGCGATCGGCCACGACTCCGCCAGCCAGACACTGGCCGTGCGCTTCAAGAACTGGAAGGGCGAGATCACCTCGCTCTACCACTACGACAACGTCACCGCTGAGGACTACGCCGCGCTGCAGGTGGCCGAGTCGAAGGGTGGCCACTTCAACAAGGTGATCAAGGCCGACGCGGTGCGTTGGCCCTACCGCAAGGTCGAAGACCGTCCGCTCTCCGACGCGGCCTGATCCCAAACCCTGATCCGTGGCAGGTGTCCACGGACGCGATCGCACCGCGCATTGACTCTCGAAGGTCAGACGTTAAAGGCAGGAAGGGAACCGCACGCACCGCCGATATGTGCGCAAGAAGGAGCGGGAGGCGAAAGCCTATACAGCCGGGAAAGACCGGCCCCAGCGAAAGCTCATGGGTAAACGAGTGATGCGGATACAACGCCGCTGACCGCCGGGAAAGACCGGCCTCTATCCATAGCGGAGCGGCTTGCGATCAACGAGCGTCCATGTCTTGCGTATCGAAGACCAGGCCGCTCCGCAATGGAGGGAATGCGCAGGCTGATGCGCACCAGTGAGCGGGGTCGGCCCGTTTCGCGAACGCAGGCTCCCAATGACCGACATGCCGGAGATCAGCACCGGCCCCTCCACCCATCGACAACACGCCGGCGCCGCCGGCAGGAGATTGCAGTGAACGCAGTTGCACAGATCAAGCCGAGCGGCGGACAGCTGATTACCGCAGAACAGGCCGAGGCGATTCGCACCGCGCTGAAGACCAGCCTGTACCCCGGCGCCACCGATGAATCGGTCGACATGGTGCTGGCGTACTGCCGCGCTGGTGCGCTGGACCCGATGACAAAGCCCGTGCACATCGTCCCGATGTGGGTGCCGGAGAAGAAGCAAGGCAACCGCCTGATCAGCCCAGCAGGCATGCGCGACGTGATCATGCCCGGCATCGAGTTGTATCGCACCAAGGCGCACCGCACTGGCGAATACGCAGGGCAGGATGAAGCAACCTTCGGACCGACCATCGAAGAAACTCTCGGCGGCGTTCGCGTGCGTTATCCCGAGTGGTGCAGCGTCGCGGTGTACCGCCTGGTCGCTGGCAACCCGGTGCGCTACTCGGCCAAGGCTTATTGGCTCGAAAGCTATGCCACGCAGAAGCGCGATAGCGATGCCCCTAACGCGATGTGGAAGAAGCGCCCCTTTGGTCAGATCGAGAAGTGCGCCGAGGCGCTAGCGCTGCGCAAGGCGTTTCCGGAAGCCGTCGGCGCGCAGCCTACTGCCGAAGAAATGGAAGGTCGCGTCCTCGAAGGCGAAGCGACGCCGATCCGCCAAGAGCAGGCACCCAAGCAGATCGCAACCGAGCTGGCCGCCTATCCGGCGGACAAGTTCACGGAGAACCTGCCGGCGTGGGGTGAGCTGATCAATGCCGGCAAGAAGACTGCCAGCCAGATCATCAACATGGTGAAGACCAAGGGCTCGCTCACCGAAGAGCAAATGATCGCGATCGAGGCTTTCGACCAGGCTGAAGACATCGCTGACGAAACCACCGAAACCGGCGCAGACGCCGATGCGGGTCCCATCGATTGGGATGCCCCGGGCCAAGGAGAGAAAGCATGAAAACCGTTGACCTGATCCAGGGCACGCCGGAATGGCATGCCCACCGTGCCACCCACCTCAACGCCAGCGACGCGCCGGCGATGCTCGGCTGCAGCCCGTACAAGACGCGCGCGCAGCTGGTGCGCGAAGTGGCCACCGGCATCGGTGAGGAACACGACGACGCCACTCTGCAGCGCTTTGCCGATGGCCACCGCTACGAAGCCCTCGCACGTCCGATCGCAGAGCAGATCATCGGCGAGGATCTGTACCCATGCGTCGGCACCGAAGGCAAGTACTCGGCCAGCTTCGACGGCCTCACGCTGCTTGAGGAAACCGCGTTCGAGCACAAGAGTCTCAACAACGACTTGCGTGCGTGCATGCGGGACGAGGGCAACGGCTGGAGCCTGCCCAAGCATTACCAGGTGCAGATGGAGCAGCAGCTTCTGGTATCCGGCGCGGCGCGTGTTCTGTTCATGGCGTCGAAGTGGAACGGCGATGAGTTGGTCGAGGAACGGCACTGCTGGTACGCCAGCGACGCCGCGCTGCGCGCCGAGCTGGTCGCCGGCTGGGAGCAGTTCGAGGCCGATGTGGCCGCCTACGAACATGTCGAAAAAACGGCACCGGTGATCAGCGGCCGCGCGCCGGACACGCTGCCCTCGCTGCACATCGCCGTGACCGGCATGGTGACCGCGTCCAACCTCGCCGAGTTCAAGGCATCGGCAATGGCCGTGCTGGACGGCATCAACCGCGACCTGCAGACCGACGACGACTTCGCCAATGCCGAGCAGACGGTGAAGTGGTGCAAAGGCGTCGAGGAGCGGCTGGAGGCGACGAAGCAGCAGATCCTTGGCCAGACCGCCGACATCGATGCGGTGTTCCGGACCATGGATGACGTCGCCGCCGAAGCGCGCCGCGTCCGCCTGGAGCTGGACAAGCTGGTCAAGGTCGAGAAGGACAACCGCCGCACCCAGATCGTCGCCAATGGCGTGCAGGCGGTGCGGGATCACTACGCGTCCATCAACGCGGGACTCGATGCGCATGCGCTGGCGATACCGGCTTCGCTGCAGGCCGACATCGGAGCGGTGATCAAGGGCAAGAAGTCGATCAGCAGCATGCAGGATGCCGTCGGCACCGCTGCCGCCAACGCCAAGATCGCCGCCAGCCAGCAGGCCGAGCGCGTGCGCGCGAACGTGCGCGTGCTGGAAATGGAGATGGGCGCGTTCGCCGGCCTGTTCCATGACCGCGTACAGCTGTGCGCCACGAAGTCGCCGGAGGATCTGCGCAACCTGATCACCGCGCGCATCACCGAGCAGCAGCGCGTGGACGAGCAGCGCCTGGAAGCGCAGCGCGAGAAGATTCGTCAGGAGGAAGCGGCCAAGCTGGCGCGCGAGCAGCAGGAGCGCGAGGAAGAACAGCGCCGCGCCGATGCACAGGCCGAGGCAGCACGTAACGCTGCTGCTGCGCCGGCGCCCGCCGCTGCTGCTCCCGCCCCGGCCGTAGTGTCGTCACCGGCACCGGCACCGGCACCGGTGGCTGCGGCTCCTGCTGACCTCTCCCCTGCCCTCGCTCAAGCAGTCAAGTCATTGGCCGCGCCGGCACCGGCCCAGGTAGTGCGCATCAAGCTCGGCGACATCAACGCAAAGATCGCACCGCTGACGATCACCGCCGATGGCCTGGCGCAGCTCGGCTTCCAGCCGGTGACCATCGAGCGCGCCTCGAAGCTGTACGACGCGGCCCAGTTGCCGGCCATGTTCAGCGCCATGCAGCAGGTGTTCGCCCGTGCGGCCGCCGACCGCTACCAGCAGGCCGCCTGATGTTGCGCGTCTGCTCCAGCTGTAAAAGGTCGCTCAGCGATTCCGAGTTTCCGGTGCAGAACGGGCGCGTCGTCAACGTCTGTGTGCTCTGCCGGAACGACATCAAGCGGGCGCAGACCAGGCTCGCACCGATCCGCCGTGATCCCGAGCAGGTCCGGCTCAACAACGTCGCTGCGCTCTGGCACGGCCCGGTGCAGCGCACTCACCTGCTGAGGAACGCGGCATGAGGACTTGGCAAACCATCGAAAGTGCGCCCGACGGCGAAGTGGTCCACACCAAGATCGATGATCAGTACGGGGTTCGTAACGAGCAGCTGCTGAAGCGTAGAGGAAACCTCTGGTGGTTCCCGGATGGCGGCATGTACGTCTACTACACGCCCACGCACTGGAAGCCGCGCATAGCGGCATCGGCGGCAACCAAATGAGCAAGCACCTCACCCGCCGCGCGCCGAAGCGCAAACGCGGCCTGTGCTGGGGCCGCACGCCCAACGACAACGGCACCGTCGTGACGTGGCAGCTGTTCCGCCGCGATCACCGCGGCGCGCTGCACATGTCCTCGCTGCAATTCACCTCCGCCGAACCGCGCGCCTATATCGCGCAGCGCCTGCGCAACGCGCGCCGGAAGCTGCGCGACCGCGTGGACGAGATCGACCTGGCCGCTATGGGAGTTGCGGCGTGAGGTCAGCGCCTCAGTTCGTATCGGGCCAACCGACTTTTCGCCGAGTCGTCAGGCGAAAGGTCTGCGGCAACCACCTTGCCTGCTTCCAGTGCCAAGCGAGCAGCCTCATCGCGTGTCGCGGCGACTCCAGCGTCATGGATCCATTCCACGGCCTCGGATTCATCGCTGTGGTGAATGAAGGCGGTCGACCGCCAGATCTCCGGCTCCTCGATATTGACGCCTTCCACGGTCTCAATTCGGAAATTTCCAACATGCGCTGTAGCCATCTGTATGCACTCCATGTAGGTCCGTCGCGATCGTCCGACTGTTCCAGCCTTTTTTCAATGGTGAGCACATGAACACCCTGCACCCAAACGACAAGCTCGCCGCCCTGGACTGGGCGCTGGCCAAAGCCCGCGAAGCGGCCGCCAGCGATGAGCTGATCCGACTCACCCACCTGCCGGCGCTGCAGCAGCTGCGTGACGAGGCGCAGCGGGAGGCTCGCGGTGACTAAGGCAAGATCAGCTCACGATGTAGCCGTCATGTTCCACCATGATCTTCGCCAACGATTCGCGGCGATGGGGGAGGTGCGCCTGCAATACAAGAGCTGCAGCCCGGATCTCGCGCATCAGGCTGGAATGGGCTTCTTTGATGTCGTTTATTACGAACTCGAAGTAGTCCCCGCCCAAGTCATCAGCCGTCACCGACATCGCTTGGATGGCACGATTCCAATAGTCCAAGGCGCTTCGCAAACGGTTCAGAACCAATGCCGTTTCCAGACTGTCTTCGGTTGCTTGGATCAGCGGCAGATTCAGGCTATGGGTCATGCCTCGCACGAGCCCTGCAACGGCAACAGGATTGCTGTCGGCAGTAACCCTGGAAAGCATCAAACCGTCCGCGCCAAGATTCTTTCGCAGAGCCACCAACTCGGACGCAAACAGATCAACCGCAGCGACAACGGCAGCCTGCGCATCTTTTCTCCTGCGCCGCTCCGGGCGAACGACCGCGATGAACGTCGCAGCGGCCGCTACCCATCCCCCCACCCCTGCAAAAAAACTGATCGCCAGTCCGGCAGCTTGAACCATTTCCACGCTGATTCCCCTATCAAAGCCATTTATGGCGATTTTGCCATGGGTGCTTGCAATGAATGATCCATATCTGTCATTCCTAGAACGGAAGGTCCGAGTTGCACCGTCGCTGGGCTTCGAGGTATCGCCAGACGACGTGCACCCGATCCTCAAGCCACACCAGCGCGACAGCGTCGTGTGGGCACTCTCCGGCGGGCGCCGTGCCCTCTTCCAGCGTTTCGGTCTCGGCAAGAGCATGCAGCAGTTGGAGATCATGCGGCTGGCGCGCGCGCATGCCGGCGGCGCGGTTGGCATCGTGGTACCGCTGGGCGTGCGGCAGGAGTTCCGCCGCGACGCCGGCAAGCTGGGGCCTGCAGACGCGCTTCGTGCGCACAAGCGCCGAAGTGGATCCTGCCTTCGATGGCATCCACCTGACCAATTACGAGAGCGTGCGAGACGGCAAGCTCGATCCCAACCTCTTTACCGCCGCAAGCCTGGACGAGGCGTCGGTGCTGCGCAGCTTCGGGTCGAAGACCTACCAGCAGTTCCTGACGCTGTTCGATGACGTCCGGTACCGGTTCGTCGCGACTGCTACGCCCAGTCCGAACCGGTACAAAGAGCTGATCCATTACGCAGGCTTCCTGGGAGTGATGGATACCGGCCAGGCCCTTACCCGCTGGTTCAAGCGCGACAGTACTCAGGCCAACAACCTGACGCTTTACCCGCACAAGGAACGGGAGTTCTGGCTATGGGTCGCGAGCTGGGCGCTGTTCCTGCAGAAGCCATCGGACCTGGGCTACAGCGACGAGGGCTACGACCTGCCGGAACTGACCGTGCACTACGTCGAGGTGCCGGTGGACCACAACACGGCCGGCGCCGAGCGGGATGGCCAGGGCAAGTTGTTCCGCGACGCCGCGATGGGGTTGCAGAACGCAGCGAAGGAGAAGCGCGACACGCTCGGCGCACGCGTGGCGGCCGTGCAGCAGGTCGTCGCCGCACGGCCGGATGAGCATTGGCTGATCTGGCACGACCTCGAGGCGGAGCGGCATGCGCTGCAGGCTGCAATCCCCGTCGCGGTAAGCATCTATGGCGACCAGGAGCTCGACGAGCGTGAACAGGCGGTCATCGACTTCAGCGAAGGATTGATCCCGATCCTCTCGGCCAAGCCAGTCATCGCCGGCAGCGGCTGCAACTTCCAGCGGCATTGCCACCTGTCGGTCTATGCCGGCATCGGCTTCAAGTTCAACGACTTCATCCAGTCCATTCACCGCATCCAGCGGTACCAGCAAGCGCACCCGGTGGAGGTGTGGATCGTCTACGCCGAAAGCGAGCGCGAGGTGCTGGCCAGCCTGCAGGCCAAGTGGACGCGCCACGAGGAGATGGTAGAGAAAATGAGCGAGATCATCAGGGAATACGGCCTTAGCAAGGCCGCCATGGCACAGGTGCTGCAGCGCTCGATCGGCGTGGAGCGGATCGAAGCCAGCGGTACCGGCTGGACCGTCGCGAACAATGACTGCGTGGTGGAGACACGCGGCATGGCCGACGACAGCGTCGACCTGATCGTGACCTCTATCCCGTTCGCCAACCACTACGAGTACAGCCCGAGCTACAACGACTTCGGGCACACCGACGACAACGCGCACTTCTGGGCGCAGATGGATCACCTCAGCACGCAGCTGCTACGGATCCTCAAGCCCGGCCGCATCGCCGCCATCCACGTGAAAGACCGGATCCAGTTCGGCGCGGTGACCGGCGCCGGTGTGCCGACCGTCAGCCCGTTCCACGCCGAGGCGATCTTCCACTACCGCTCCCACGGCTTCGATTACATGGGCCTCATCACGGTTGTGACCGACGTGGTGCGCGAGAACAACCAGACCTACCGCCTGGGCTGGTCGGAGCAGTGCAAGGACGGCACGAAGATGGGCGTCGGCTCGCCGGAGTACATCGTGCTGCTGCACAAACCGCAGACTGATCGCAGCCGCGGCTATGCCGACGAGCCGGTGCGCAAGCAGAAGGCGGATTACACGCGGGCGCGCTGGCAAGTCGATGCGCATGCGTTCTGGCGCTCGAGCGGCCGCCGGCAGCTGACCGCCGACGAGCTGGCGCAGCTGGGCCCGGACAAGCTGGCCAAGCTGTTTGCCGAGTACTCGCTGCGCGAGGTCTACGACTACGAGACCCACGTGCGCATCGGAGAGGAGCTTGAGGCGCGCGGCGCGCTGCCGTCGACCTTCATGTCGCTGGCGCCAGGCAGCCATGACCCGGACGTCTGGCACGACGTCAACCGCATGCTCACGCTCAACGGCGAGCAGACGCGGCGCGGTCTGGAAAACCACATCTGCCCGCTGCAGTTCGACATCGTCGACCGTCTGATCCAACGCTTCAGCAACGCCGGCGAGCTCGTGTTCGATCCGTTCGGCGGCCTGTTCACCGTGCCGTATCGGGCACTGAAGCTGGGCCGCCGGGGGCGCGCCGCCGAGCTATCCACGGCCTATTTCATGGACGGGGTGAAGTACCTGCAAGCCGCCGAACGCGAAATGGCGATGCCGGACCTGTTCGCAACCATGGAGCCGCAGCCGCAGGACCGGGCCGCATGAAGCCCCAGCTCTTCCCGCGCGAGCCCCGCCGGATGAAACAGCCGGCGAAGGATCTGCTCCGGCAGCAGCTCGCCATGGCCGCCGACCACATCGAGCGGGTCACCGCCGAGAACCAGGCTCTGCGCGCCATCTGCGCAGAAGCCATCAACACATGCCAGGGCCAGGCCGAGCAGCTTCGCGCCGCGCTGGCGAAACAGGAGAAAGCAGCATGACCCCGACCATCACCCCCGAGACGCCGACTCTGTCCGACATCATCGCGTCGATGCGCAACTATGCTGGCGTCGCAGAGGATTGCGAAGTCACGCAAGGCCATGCGCCGGTCGCCATCCGCAACTGGATCGAGATGCTGGAAGCCCTCTCCGAGCTGCAGGCAGCCCCTGCTGCCGCGGGCGTGCCGGAGCTGTTCGTGCAATGGCTTGAGCGTGAGATGCCCGCTGGCACCATCATCGGCAGGCCGGCCTGGTGGGCGCCAAAGCTGGCGCGAGCACTGCGCAGCGCAGAGCGGGGAGTGCTGGGAGGCTGCAATGGCTGACCTCTTCCCCGGCACCAAGCCTGCCCGGGCAAAGCCGCGCGTGATGATGCACGGCGACGACTTCGGCTATGACGGCCACATCACCTTGGCCCACATGGTCTGCCCTAAGTGTGGCCACTGCGGCGACTGGATGTCCTTCGAGAACGACACAGAAGCCCGCCGTGGGCACCCCTGCCCTATCTGCAACACCAATCAACCGGAGACGACGCGATGAGCAACACCCCAACCACCACCCAGCGGCTTCTCCGGCTGCGCGATGTGCTTGAGCGCGTCGGCATGTCGAAGTCCACCCTTTACAGCCGCATCCGGGATAAGACCTTCCCCCAGCCCCTCCACCTGGGAACGTCGTCGGTGTGGGTAGAGTCTGAGGTCGCCGACTGGATCAACCAGCAAATCGCCCAGCGGGACAAGGCTGCTTAAGCTGGGGGTACCTATGGGGGCATCTCGCCCCAAAGGGATAGGCAAACGCCTTTCCTTTCAATGCCTTACGGCGAGCCGGCGGTAGAGCCCACCTCCACCATCTGATCGCGGAAGAGAGCAGTAAGTGCTTGATTCTGCGAAGGTTAGGCTCGGGGTTTGATGTTCAGTTTGAGCCTGCGTTAGGTATCAAACGAGGTATCAAACCCCGTGCCGAAGCCTTATTTTCTGCGCCGCCCTGCCGGGCTGTATGTGCGCTTCTTCGTCCCGACCGACCTGCAAGCCGTCATCGGCTCGCGCTACCTTGTCAGTCCCGTTCGCTTGTCCCTTGGTGCTGCTGCCCGTCTGGCCGTGGCACGAACTGCTGTGGCACTCTCGGAAGCATTCGATCGGTGATGCTGCGGCGTCGATCTGCTGCTTCATCAGCTGCCCAGAGCCGCTGTGGTCATCTGGCCATGCAGACGAATCAGGCATTGCCAGGCAACGCGACTGGATGATGCCGCTCACCCCGGTGGCCGTGCTTGGTGCCACCCCATCGGTCAGGACTGTCTTCCACCAGCACGGTGCCGGCGGCACATCTGCAAACTACGCAAGTAGGCCTAGCAGGGTCAGGCAAAAAGGCCTACCGCTACCGCCAGGCATACGCTGCTGGCAACTCTGCTCACTCCCAGTCCCCATACTTCCGGCACATGGCGCAATTGCAACAGCGCTTATACATTTCAACCATGAACATGCCTCCTCCCACACTCGGTACCTTGGCCCGGCACTTGATTGAGTTGCTAGATGGCGACCTTGAAGCCGTCTACGCCGCATCAGGGCTGGCTTGGCGGCCCCGCTACACACCGGTGTTGCGTGTGCTCATGCGGCTTGGTCCTGCGTCCATCAAAGTACTGGCGCAGGAAATTGGCATCACCCACTCCGCTGCCAGCCAGACCGTTGCGCAAATGGCCAAACAACGCCTGGTGGCGTTGAAGCCGGGTACAGATGCGCGCGAGCGCATCGTGCTAGTCAGCCCCAAAGCCCGACGCATGATTCCTGCCTTGCAGCGCCAATGGGCCGCAACCAACGCGGCGGCCGCGCAACTTGACACGGAGTTGTCTGCCCCCCTCTCCGCCGTGCTTGCCGAAGCCATTGCCGCACTGAATCAGCGTTCATTCGCATCCCGCATCGCCGCGGCAACTGCCGCATCCATCCGTACCACCCCATAGCCGCAGCATCGAGGAATCGCACATGCATGCAATGACGCAATCCAGTGCACCACTTGCCTCCCCAGCATCCACTCACAATGCGCAGCTGATCGCGCTTGGCGAGCGCGGTTTGCTGCGGCCGGGTAGGCTCCGTTGGTTGCGCGCCTGCGGCTGGGCAGTTCCGCTGTTCTTCCTAGTTGCCATTCCGGCAGGTGCGCTAACACGCTTTCTGGGCGGATTCTGGCCAAAAACCAACGAGCCGATGCAATTTTTCGTCGGCTTATCCGGTGTGCTTGTGGCGCTTGGAATCTATGCGCTGGCCGTGAAGCTTGCCGAAAAACGCAAGGCGTCGGAAATTGCATTGCGCCCCATGCTGCCGCAGCTCTGCCTCGGTCTGCTGGCTGGCTTAGCGATGTTCTCCGGCGTCATGGGCATCATGGCGCTGTGTGGGCTTTACGACATCCAGGTAATTGGCCCGGCATCGGCATGGACCCCACTGCGCAAAGCAATACAAGCGGGGGTGGTGGAAGAGCTGATGATGCGCGCGGTACTGCTGCGTTTGGTATGGCGCGCGTTCGGCCCATGGACCGCGTTCGTGGTGTCGTGCGCAGTGTTCGGCTTCAGCCATCTGGGCAACGCGCATGCAACGGTGTTCGCCGCCATCTGCATTGCACTGGAAGCCGGCGTGATGTTGGGCGCGTTCTACGCACTCACAGGGCGTATCTGGGTCTCGATTGGCGCACACATTGCGTGGAATTTTACCCAAGGCTACCTTTTCGGCGCTGCGGTGTCGGGCACGGCGATTGGACCGGCCCTTGCACGGAGCACGCCCAATACCTCGCTGCCACAATGGCTCACCGGCGGTGCATTCGGTCCGGAAGCTTCGCTTCCCGCCATGTTGGTTTGCCTCGCAGTCGGGCTTACGACGGTCTGGCTGGCATGGCGTCGGGGGCAGTTCGCCAAGCAATGAAGATCGCAGGCTAAAAGTGCACATTGCTAGTGGGCTGATGTTGATCGCGGAACTGGATCGGCGTTAGCCCGCACAAGCTGTCGTGCTGTAGCAGTTGGGGCTCGGTCTCCAGGTCGCGAAGACGTTGCACGTCGGCAGCCTCCATGCCGCCGCACTTGGACGTCCAGACGTCATACATCGCCTCGGAAATGCCCAGCTCGCGACAGGCATCCTTGACATGGCGGCCGCCCTCGACCTGCTTCAACGTGGCGACAATCTGGCTCTTGGTGGACTTGCTCCTGCACATCATTGGTCCCCTTGGGGGGCTCGTGTGTCCGGAGACCTCTGGCTATGACTGGATCAATTTTACGGCGGGTTGGCACCCTGTCCCGGAAACGCACGACCGGCAGCGAGACAGCTCTGACGGGCTGCCGCACCGGTTGTTGCCCGATAGACCGTTGTTTTCCGATCACAGACAAGAGCAGGCCGAAGGCCTCGTCGATGCTGGCGCAGGCGTCGGATGCCTGTCGCGGGTGCCTATCACTCCTGCGAGCGGATCTCCAGCGCCATCAACCGTGGTTCGCCGAAGGCCCGTCAGTGTGCCGCCGTAAATCTGCAGCCAGCGCATCGCGTACACCTGCACGCTTACGGGCTGCGTCAGTTAGTGACGTGGGCGGTCTGTTCGGTGCGTACCGCGGATGCGACTGCGGCGACATTGGCTTGGTCCTGCGGCAGCGCCGCGTCGCCACGCAGTTGGTCAAATAGCGCAAGCAGTTCGGTGGCTTCATGCTGCAGCAGGGCCAGGGCACTTTTGTTGGGCTCTTGCATGTCGCTTCCGTCAAAGACGCTCCCCAGCGTTGCTTGGGGATAAAAGCAAACCATATGCCAGCTTGTCTGGCGCCGGCGAGCGCTGGCTCGGTTGATTCAACGATGCGCGCATGCGCATCCGCCTCAGGCGGGTTCGAGCTGCCGCTGCGCCTCGGCGTGCATGGCTTCCAGCGTCACCATGCCGGCGACGCGGGCGGCGGCCATGGCGCTGCGGTGGTCGGGAAATGTGGCAGACAAGGCACTGCCTGCCAGTTTGCCGGCGCTGCCGGCACCAATCTGGGCGATCTTCCAGTCGGCAGCCCAGCCGTGGCTGGGGCCCTCGCCCTGGATAGCGCGACAGGTCAATTGATAGCTACCAAGAAAAATGACCAATCTGTTGCTCGGCTCGATGACGAGCGTGAAGGATACCGCCGCGCCGGCGCCGGAGCGACCTCAAGCCAGTCCCGCAGCTGACTGGGCAAGCGAAGTGAAGCATAGGCACGCGCCTTGCATCGGCCTCCACCAGACAATCGGTGTTGGGGGAACGGTGTTAACCAAGAAAGCAAAACGCCACGCTGCCGGCGCCTTGTTGCTAGGCGGGATGATCTTCGTCCTGATCGGCGTGGGCGGCTATTTCGCCACGCAGCGTTCGTTGTCCGATGCCGGCTGGGTGACGCATACGCAAGAAGTGATCGCCAGCATCGACGAGATCCAGGCCGGGATGCTGTCGGCGGAGTCGTCGGTGCGCGGCTACGTCTTGACCGACAACGAAGCGTTTCTGGGAGTGTACGCCGATGCGATCGGGCGGCTGCCAGAGCGCATCGTGCGGCTGGACGCCTTGGTGCAAGACAACCCGGTGCAGCGGCGCAACGTCGTGGAGCTTGGGCGCCTGGTGGACATGCGCCTTGTGCAGATCAACAACCTGTTGCACAGCTATCGCAAGCAGGGACTGGATGGCGCGCGCGCCTCGATCGCACGTGGCGTATTCCAGACCTCGTCCTCGCTGCGCCGCCAGGTGCAGACCATGACGGAACTGGAGCGTCAGCAACTGGTGAAGCGCAACGACACCAACACGCGCAGCGCGCAGTGGGTGCTATGGGTGACGGTGGTCGGGATCTTCAGCGGGTTGCTGGTGATGTTGCTGGCCTATCGACTGCTGTCGCGCGAATTGGAACGGCGCGTGCTTGCCGAAGACGCGGCCAGCACGACCAGCGAGCGCCTGATCGAATCGTTCGCCACGCTCGAACGCACGTCGGCCGGGCTGGAGGCGCTGGCACGTTACTCGGGGCTGCTGCAGAACTGTCGCAATGCCGAAGAAGCGCTGGAAATCACCGCACGTACGATCGCTCCGCTGATCCCGGGCGCAGCCGGCGCGGTCTATCTGCTGCGCGCCTCGCGCGATCGTGCCGAACAGGTGGTGGCATGGGGCGCGATGGCCAACGACGACAACGCCAGCATCGCGCCGGACACGTGCTGGGCCCTGCGCCGCGATCGTACGCATGTGGTGGAAGACGCCAGCCAGGGCATGCTCTGCCAACACGTCGGCGCCAATCTTCCGGCGCATGCGGGCACCGCCTGCATCCCGCTATCTGCCCAGGGGACGCAGTTGGGGATGCTGGCGCTGCGCAGCGAGGATCCGCGCGATCTGGCCTCGTTGACCGTGGCCGAGGCTGCGGCCGAGCAATTGTCGCTGGCGCTGCATAACCTGCGCCTGCGCGAAACGCTGCGCCAACAATCCATCCGCGATCCGTTGACCGGTCTGTACAACCGCCGTTATCTCGAAGAAGCGCTCAATCACGAACTGGCGCGCTGCACGCGACGGGTGCAACCCTTGTCGGTGCTGATGCTGGACGTGGACCACTTCAAGCAGTTCAACGATCTGCACGGCCATGGTGGCGGCGATCGCGTCCTGGCGGCGATCGGCGAATTCCTGCTGGCGCAGACGCGCGGCGAGGACATCTGCTGTCGCTACGGTGGCGAAGAGCTGACCATCATCCTGCCGGAAGTGGATCTGGCAACTGCCTGCAGGATGGCCGAGAAGCTGCGTGCCGGCATCGAGACGTTGCAGGTAATGGCCGATGGCGTCTCGTTGCCGAAGGTCAGCGCCTCGTTCGGTGCGGCCAGCTTTCCCGTGCATGCAGGCAATATGGCGCAGCTGCTGCGGCGCGCGGACGAGGCGCTCTACCGTGCCAAGCAGGCAGGACGCAATCAGGTGATGAGTGCTGGCAATCCAGCCGCAGGCTAAGCCACGCCGTCGCCAGCGTTGCATCTGTGCCTGCGGCCATACCCTCGCCCCGCGCCCAACCGACTGCGCCGGAAGCGTTCTGTCGTATCGGCACAGCAGGAGTCAAGCGCTACTGTGCCCATCCTCATCGGTTGGAATCAGGCCAGCACCCGCCAACATGCCGTCGACGCGTGTCCGCACATAGGCCGTGTCCTCGGCCGCGGCACTGCTCAACAGGGCTTGGGCACGCGCCTGAAAATCAAGATAGTCGAAATCCGCATCTTCATCGGCGGACAGCTGCGGCAATTCGTCCTGCAGCGCATCCAGTCGCGTGTCGAGTTCTTCGCGTGTGGGCATGACAGACTCCTACGGCAAAGACGCTACGGTTGCGGCACAGCCGTCAAGGAGGTGCGAAGCCCGGCCCGGCAACGCTTCATTTTCCTACCCGTTGCCGCGGCACGTGCACGCTCAACTTTCGCGAAGCCGCGCCGATAATGATGCCGACTCCTATAGAACCTTCCCTGTGATCCTCCACCTGCGGCGGGATTTCCGCCTCGGCATCGTCAAGATGCTGGGGCCGATCACCGCGCTGTTGCTTTGCCTTTATGCGGTGTACCTGGCCATCACCGGTCAGGCGCTTGCCTGTCTCATCAGCGCATCGCTCGGTACGCTTGCGATATGGCGCGGCTGGAAAATGCGCGATGCCGAACGCACCGGCGCCGGCGGCGTGTGGCTGGCCTCCATCAATGTCGGCGGCTGCCTGGTGGCCTGCTGGGCCGGCGGCGATGGCGCCCTGCCCTGGTTGTTTCCGGTGCTGGCCACCAATTACTTTCTGTGCGGTCCGCAACGCGCGGTGCTGCTGAGCCTGCCGCTGCTGGCGGCGCTGTTGCTGCTGCCAGGCCTGATCGTCAGTCCCGGCCAGGGCGTGTCGACGATCGTAGTGACGCTGGTGACGCTGGCGGTCGGGTATGCGTTTTCGCTGCGGATGCAGGACGACCGCGTACATCTGGAAGAGCTGGCCTCGCTGGATGCACTGACCGGCCTGCCCAACCGGCGCATGCTCGAACGGGCGCTCACCCATCAGATCGACCGGCGCCAGCCGCACGAACGGCTCAACAGCCTGATCATTCTGGATCTGGACCATTTCAAGGAGGTCAATGATCTCTACGGGCATGCCGCAGGCGATGCCGCGCTGTCGGATCTGGCCACCATCCTGCGCTTTGAAGTGCGCGAGCCGCACCAGGTGTTCCGCTTCGGCGGCGAAGAATTCGTGGTGCTGTTGCGTGCCGGCTCCCTGCAGGAACTGGAAGCGGCCACCGAACGCCTGCGCAAGGTGATCCGCAACGGGCTACGCGGCCCGGGGGGACGGATCACGGTGTCGCTGGGCGCAGCGCGCCATGACGGCGAAACGCATTGGCAGGACTGGTTTTCGCGTGCCGATGCCGCGTTGTACCTGGCCAAGAACGGTGGCCGCGACAGCGTGCGGGTGGCCGACTGAGCGCAGTTCGTCGTGTGATCGCCCGGCGCCCAGGCACACCGACTCGGTACCTGAGCTCCAGGTGCCGTATCGGCTGACGACACCTCGGCGCAGCCGGATGCCTGCGGGGCGACCTGACCGCCGCCCCGCAGGCCGGGCTTAGCGATTGAGCACTGCCACCGGTGCCGCAGGCGCTTCGCCCTGCTTCCAGCCGCCCAGCGCCTTGTATACACCGACCACGCCGACATTGACTGCTGCTTCAGCCTGCGCCAATGCATCGTCGGCGGCCAGCTGGGTGCGCTGCGCGTCCAGCAGGGTCAGGAAGTCCTCCGAGCCCTCGCGGTAACGGATCTGCGCCAGTTGTTCGGCACGCCGCGCCGCATTGGCCTGCTCCACCACGATCGCCAGGCGCGCCTGCTGGCGACCGTAACCGATCAAGGCGTTCTCGGTGTCTTCCAGCGCCAGCAACACGGTTTGCTGGTATTGCGCCAACGCACCGTCGGCCTGCGCCTTGCTGGCACGCAGGCGTGCACGCACGCTGCCGAAGTCGAATGCCGCCCAGCTGATCGACGGGGTGATCGACCAGGCCTTGCCGCTACCCTCGGTCAGCCTGGCCGCATCGCCGGACAGGAAGCCGACAAAGCCGCTGACGCTGATGCGCGGAAACAGATCGGCGGTGGCCACGCCGACCTGCGCGGTGGCTGCTGCCAGGCGACGTTCGGCGCTGCGCACATCCGGGCGCTGACGCAGCAATCCGGCGGTATCGCCCAGCGGCAACGCACGTGCGAACGCCGGCGTGGTGCGCGCCACCAGGGTGGCGTCCAGGGCATCGGGCGCCTGGCCGAGCAGCACCGCCAGGCGATGGCGGTACTGCGCTTCGGCGGTTTCCAGCAACGGAATGTCCGCCTCGATCGCCTTCAAGCGTGCCAGGCTGCTTTGCACATCCAGTTCGCTGCCGGCACCCAGGTCCCAACGCGTCTGCGTCAGCCGCTGGGTGTCGTGCAGGTTGGCGAGCGTGCGCTTGGACACCTCCAGCTGCTTCTGCGTGCCGCGCAACTCGAAGTAGTTGCGCGCCACTTCGGCAGCGACGGTGACCTGCACGTCGAGCAGGCCGGCCTGCTCGGCTTCCAGATCCGCACGCGCCGCTTCCGAGGCGCGCCGCTGACGGCCGAACAGATCCAGCTCCCAGGCCGCATCCAGGCCCAGGGTGGTCTGCTCGGTGAGGAAACGCTGGTTGCCGGCGATCACCTGCTGTTGTTCGCGCCGATCGAAGCTGCCCTGCGCGGTGATGTGCGGGGCCTGGTCGAGACGACGCTCGACGAACACCGCGCGTGCCTGCTTGACGCGCGACACGGCGATGCGCAGATCGTGGTTGGCGAACAAGGCATCGCGCACCAGTTGTTCCAGCACCGGGTCGTCGAACTGCGACCACCAGTTACCGACCGGAGAGTCGCTGCTGAAGGCCGCATCCTGCGCGCCCTGCAATGTCACCGCGGCCGGCGGGTCGGGCCGGTAATCCGGCCCGACCGCGCAACCGCTGAGCACCAGCGCGGCCAGTGCCACGCTCAGAAGGCTTCTTACCATGGCAACACGTCTCCCAGATGCGTAAAGCTGCCGGTGGCGCCGTGCGCGTCGAGCAGTGCCATCTGCACGCTGCTGTGCGCGCCCTGCTCCACCTCGATCTCGCCGCCGCCACCGTTCATGTCGGTTTTGACGTAGCCCGGATGCACGGTGTTGACCTTGATGGCGGTGTCGCGCAACTCATGGGCCAGGTGCACCGTCCAGCTGTTGACCGCGCTCTTGGAGGCGTCGTAGGCGGGTATCTTGAAGTCGTAGATCGGCGAACCGGGCTGGGTATGCAGGGTCAGCGAGCCGAGCATGCTGGACACATTGACGATGCGCCCGGCCAGCGAGCGACGCAGCAGCGGCAGGAATGCCTTGGTGACGCTGACGACCGCGAACAGGTTGGTGTCGAAGGTGCGCTTCCACACCTCCAGGCTCTGTTGCGACGGCGTGCGCTGCATGTCCTCGATCATGATGCCGGCGTTGTTGATGAGGATGTCCAGGTGGCCATGGCGCTGTTCCACCGTGCCGACCGCCGCGGCGATGCTGATGTCGTCGTTGACGTCGAGCTGGATGGCCTCCACCGGCAGGCCGTCGGCCTGCAGCTTGAGTGCGGCGGCGACGGCATCGTCGCGCTTGCGCCCGGCCAGCAGCGTATGCACGCCGGCCTGGGCCAGTTGCCGAACGGTTTCCAGGCCGATGCCGCGGGTGGCGCCGGTGACCAATGCGATCTTGTGGTTGCTCATTTCAATGTCCTTCAACTGCGAATGGGGATTGGGGACGACGCACTCACGCCTTGACGTGATCGTGCGCAACAGTGGCCGGTGCAGCGGGTTCGCGACGGGTGACCCACTTGCGCAGCGCCACGTAGAACACCGGGGTCAGGAACAGGCCGAACAGGGTCACACCGAGCATGCCGGCGAACACGGTGATACCGGTGACCGAGCGCACTTCGGCGCCGGCGCCGTGACCGAACACCAGCGGCACGGTGCCGGCGATGAAGGCGATGGAGGTCATCACGATCGGACGCAGACGCAGGCGGCAGGCTTCCAGCGCGGCGTCGACGATGCCCTTGCCATGCATTTCGAGTTCGCGGGCGAATTCCACGATCAGGATCGCGTTCTTGCACGCCAGGCCCATCAGCACCACCAGACCCACCTGCACGAACACGTTGTTGTCACCGCCGGTGAGCCACACGCCGAACAACGCCGACAGCAAGGTCATCGGCACGATCAGGATCACCGCCAGCGGCAGCGTCCAGCTTTCGTACAGCGCAGCCAGCACCAGGAACGCCAGCAACACCGCCATCGGGAACACGACCAGCGCCGAGTTGCCCTGGGTGGATTGCTGATAGCTCAGATCGGTCCACTCAATGTTCATGCCGTTTGGCAGCACCTGCGGCGCCATGCCGGCCAGCGTCTGCATCGCCTGGGTGGAGGAGAGCACGCGCGGGTCCGCTTCACCGATCAGATCGGCGGCCGGGTAGCCGTTGTAACGGATCACCGGATCCGGGCCGTAGGTCTGACCCAGCGTGACCATGCTGCCGATCGGCACCATCTGCCCGCGATCGTTGCGGGTGCGCAGGTTGGCGATGTCTTCGACGCTGTCGCGGAACTGTCCATCGGCCTGGGCGATCACCTGATAGGTGCGACCGAAGCGATTGAAGTCGTTGATGTAGGACGAACCCAGATAGGTCTGCAACGTGTCGAACAGGTTGGTCAGCGGCACGCCCTGTGCCTTGGCCTTGTCGCGATCGACCTTGGCATCGAGCTGCGGCACATTGGCCTGATACGTGCCGATCGGGAACTGCATGCCCGGCGTCTGCGAGATCGCACCGGACATCGCATTGACCGCACTCTGCAACTGGCCATAGCCCAGGCCGGCGCGGTCCTGGATGTACAGCGAGTAGCCCGAGCCCTGCCCCAGGCCCAGGATCGGCGGCGGCATGAACGCAAACGCAAAGCCCTGCTGGATCTGGCTGATGCGCGCGTTGATCTCCGCATTGATCTGCGCCGCAGTGCGGCTGCGCTGGCTGAACGGTTTGAGCGTCAGGAACACCGTGCCGGTATTGGGCGTGTTGGTGAACTGCAATGGGTTCAGGCCCGGGAACGCAATTGCGTGGTCCACGCCTTCGGTCTGCAACGCGATCTGGGTGATCTGACGGATCACGTCGTTGGTGCGTTCCAGCGAGGCCCCTTCCGGCAGTTTGGTACCGGCAATCAGGTACAGCTTGTCCTGGGTCGGAATGAAGCCGCCCGGCACCACCTTAAACATGAAACCGGTGACCACCAGCAGCAGCACATACACCATGAACACCGCACCGCGCTTGCCCAACGCACGCGATACCGCACCCTGGTACTTGTTCGAACTGGTGTTGAAGAAACGATTGAACGGACGGAACAGCCAGCCGAACAAGCGATCGATCAACCGCGACGGGCCATCCTTCGGTGCGTCGTGCGGCTTGAGCAGCATGGCGGCCAGTGCCGGCGACAAGGTCAGCGAATTGATCGCCGAAATCACCGTGGAAATGGCGATGGTCACCGCGAACTGCTTGTAGAACTGGCCGGTCACGCCCGACAGGAAGGCCATCGGCACGAACACCGCGCACAGCACCAGCGCAATGGCGATGATCGGCCCGGACACCTCGCGCATCGCCTGATGCGCCGCGGCCAACGGGGCCAGCCCTTCTTCGATGTTGCGCTCGACGTTTTCCACCACCACGATCGCGTCGTCGACCACGATGCCGATCGCCAACACCAGCCCGAACAGGCTCAGCGTGTTGATCGAAAAACCCAGCAGGTACAGCGCGGCAAACGTACCGACCACCGAGACCGGCACCGCCAGCAACGGAATGATCGAGGCGCGCCAGGTCTGCAGGAACAGGATCACCACCAGCACCACCAGCAGCACCGCTTCCAGCAGCGTGTGCACCACCGCGCTGATCGAGTCGCGCACGAACACGGTCGGGTCATACGCAGCCGACCACGCCATGTCCTGCGGAAACTGCTTTTCCAGCTCGGCCATCTTGGCGCGCACCGCATCGGACAATTCGATCGCGTTGGCGCCGGGCGACTGGAACACGCCCATGCCGACCGCGTTCTTGTTGTCCAGCTGCGAGCGCAAGGTGTAGTTGCCCGCGCCCAGTTCCAGACGCGCCACATCCGACAGCCGCACGATCTCGCCGCTGTTGCCGCTGCGAATCACGATATTGCCGAATTCTTCTTCGGTGGTCAGGCGGCCCTGCGCATTGATCGACAGCAGGAAGTCGCTCTTGTTGGGCATCGGCTCGGCACCGAGCTGGCCGGCGGAAACCTGCACGTTCTGCTCGCGGATGGCTGCGACCACGTCGCTGGCGGTCAGCCCGCGCGCGGCGACCTTGTCAGGATCCAGCCAGATGCGCATCGCGTAATCGCCGGCACCGAAGATCTGGATCTGGCCCACGCCCGGCAGGCGCGACAGTTCGTCCTTGACCTTCAAGGTGGCGTAGTTGCTCAGGTACAGCGAGTCGTACTTGCCCTTGGGCGAGGTCAGATGCACCACCATGGTCAGCGTCGGCGACTGCTTCTGGGTGGTCACGCCCTGGCGCCGCACGTCCTCGGGCAGGCGCGCCTGCGCCTGACTGACGCGGTTCTGCACCTGCACCTGCGCCTGGTCCGGATCGGTGCCCGGCTTGAAGGTCACGGTGACCACCAGCACGCCATCGGAGCCGGCGACCGACTTCATGTACATCATGTCTTCCACGCCGTTGATGGCTTCCTCAAGCGGCGTGGCGACGGTCTCGGCGATGACCTTGGGATTGGCGCCCGGATACACCGCACGCACCTGCACGCTCGGCGGCACCACTTCCGGGTACTCGCTGATGGGCAGCAGCGGCATGGCGATCAGGCCGGCAGCGAAGATGATGATCGACAGCACCGCGGCAAAGATCGGCCGGTCGATGAAAAAACGGGAAAAGTCCATTGGGATGGTCCTGAAAGAGGTTGCCGCCGGGTGGCGGCGCGGCACGGCGGCCCCGCATCGGCCTTGGTTCAAGACCGGTGGTCACGGGCGCGATGCAGCGATGAATCAGTTCGACGCGGTGCGCTTGTCCGGCGCCGTGGTCATGGCAACGGGCTTGGCATCGACCGGCATGCCTGGCATGAAGATCTTCTGCACGCCATCGACCACCACCCGGTCGCCGGCGGCCAGTCCCTTGCGCACGATGCGCAGGCCATCGGCATTGCGGCCAAGCTCGATGTCGCGCCGCTGCGCCTTGCCGTCCTTGTCGACCACGTACACATACTTGCGGTCCTGATCGGTCAGCACGGACTTTTCGTCGACCAGCATGGCCTTGAACTGGCCGCTGCCCAGCAACTGCACATGCGCGTACAGGCCCGGCGTGAACTGGCGCTGCGCGTTGTCCAGCACCGCGCGCACGCGGATGGTGCCGGTGCTGCGGGTCACCTGGTTATCCAGGAAATCCACGCGCCCGGTGTGCGGGAAGCCCTGTTCGCCGACCAGGCCGATGCGCACCGGCAACTCGCCGCCGCGCGCATCCGGGCGCTCGCCGTTGCGCGCCATCTGCGCGTAACGCAGGAAGGTGCCTTCGTCGGCGTCGAAGTACACGAATACCTTGTCCAGCGACACCAGCGTGGTTAGCACGCTGGCGCTGTCACTGGCGGTGACCAGATTGCCGGCGGTGACCATCGCACGTCCGGCGCGGCCATCGATCGGCGCACGCACGCGGGTCCAGTCCAGATTGAGCTTGGCGGTATCCAGCGCGGCCTGCGCGGCCAGCAGATCGGCATCGGCCTGATCGGCGGCAGCGCGACGCTGCTCCCAGGTTTCGGTCGAGATGGCCTGCTGGTCGGACAATTTGCGGGCGCGTGCCGCTTCGCTGCGGGCCAGCGTGGACTGCGTGCGTGCACGCACCAGCGCTGCGTTGGCGCGCGCGAATTCGGCACGGTAGCTGCGGTCGTCGATGCTGAAGAGCACATCGCCCTTCTTCACTTCGGCACCTTCGACGTAGTTGACCTTGTCGATGTAGCCGGACACGCGCGGGCGCAGTTCGACGCTTTCCACCGGCTCGATGCGGCCGCTGAATTCGTCCCACTGGCTGATCTCCTTCAGCAACACCGGGGCGACGCTGACGCTGGGCGGCGGCGGCGCGCCGGTCTCGGCAGCCTTGCTGCCGCAACCGGCCAGCACAACCGCGAGTACGGCGCCCGTCAATACAGTACGCAAGGGGAAACGGAACGGGGTGGCGTTCGGGGTCATGGGGAAATCTCTCGGGTGGGGATGGGGAAATGCAGACCGGCGAGCCGGTCGGCCGATGGAGCGGCGTGCAGGCGACGGCTGACGGTCACGATGGCTTGCCCGGGCTGGCCAAGCCCGGCGATCAGCGAGACCGCGGCACGGCCGACATCCACGGCGCGGATCCATTCCGGACACGCGTCCTTGGCACGGCCCGGCGTGCACACCGGCTGCTCGACCGACAGCAGGTGCACGCGGATACCGAGCGGCTTGGCTTCCTCGTGCAGGACCTGGGCGAGCATGCGGGTGGCGGCGGCGGCAATCGAGGTGTCGCCGTGCGCGGCCCAGGCACGCAGCGCGCAGGGGCTGCCCAGCAGCAGGTAGCGACCGCCGCCATCGGCCTCGGCCAGCAGCGGCAGCAGATGCCGCGCGGCCGCCAGGTGCGGCAGCACATCGCGCTCGAGGCGGCGACGCAGCGCAGCGACCGGGCGATCAAGCAGGCGGCCGGCCTTGAGCGGGCTGCCAAGGCTGGCGATCACCGCCCCCAGCGGACGCGGGCGCTGGGCCAGTTCGCTGGCCAGCGCCTGCGCCGAAGCGTCGTCGGCCACCGACCCCTGCAAGGTCTCCAGCAGCGGTGTATTGCCATGCTGCACGCGCAGCGTGTCGAGCTTGGCGGCATCGCGTCCAATCACCAGCACCGGCATCCCGGCATCGAGCAAGGCGGCGACGATGCCGGCGCCGACATTGCCCGCGCCGCCAATGACGGCCGTCTCGGATTGGACCATCCCAGTCATGGGACTTTCACTCCCGACATCGGGACAATTCCGCGCTGCGCCAGACGTGCCGACAGTCCAGTCCGCTGCGCCGGCGCGCCGCCGGCCTGACGCCAGGGCGATGCCGAAAATGTGCGCGAAATGCCGGCCCGTGGGCTTCTCGCCGTGGAAACCACTGGATCGAAGGCACCTTCGATGGCGCTACGCGATGTCGACGACAAGCCGAAAACATTGCACAACCACATGGCCGTGCTCCTGGATGGAGGGGATGCCGCATAAGTTAGGCCCCAAACCAGCACTTGATTAGTCCGGATTTAGGGGAATAATCGTCCCGTAAGCGGTCTAATCCCTCCTGACCCCGGAAGGCAGTCCCATGACTCACGATCTCAACGACACCCTGATCTTCGTCAAGGTGGTCGAACAAGGCAGCTTCATCGCCGCCGCCAACGCGCTTGGCCTGCCCAAGACCACCGTTAGCCGCAAGGTGCAGGAACTGGAAACCCGCCTGGGCGCCCGCCTGCTGCACCGGACCACGCGCCGCATCGGCCTGACCGAAGCCGGTTCGGTCTACCACGAACATTGCCAGCGCATCGCACGCGAACTGGAAGAGGCCGAGAGCGCCGTCGGGCAATTGCAGTCCGGCCCACGCGGCTGGCTGCGCTTCACGGTGCCCTACTCGCTGGGCATCACCTGGATCGCGCCGTTGCTTGGCGAGTTCCATGCGCAGTACCCGGAAATCCAGCTGGACATGCACCTGGGCAACGAGAAGCTGGACCTGATCGGCGGCGAAGCCGATCTGGCACTGCGCGTCGGCGCCCTGCCCGATTCCAATCTGGTGGCGCGCAAGCTCGGCAGCCTGCGCACGCAGGTCTTCGCCAGCCCGTCCTACATCGAGCGCTATGGCGAGCCGCTGCATCCGGACGAGCTGCAGTTCCATCGCACGCTGGCGCTGCGCAAGAACCGCAACGTGCACAACAATCGCTTTTTCTGGTCGCTCAGCGACGGCAGCGATGTGCGCGATTTCCCGGTCAATCCATTGATGGTGGCCAACGATCCGGCCGCGCTCAATGGCGCGGTGTTGTGCGGCGAAGGCTTGCTGCTGACCGGCGATGTGATGGCCAAGCCGTTCGTGCAATCGGGTCTGGTTCGCCGGGTGCTCGCGGGTTGGACCGGGCCGGAGGTGGACTTCAACGCGGTGTTCGCCGGCGGCCGTCTGGTTTCGCCAAAAGTGCGCGCCTTCGTGGACTTCCTGGTGACGCGTATGAACTTCGATGCCGACTACATGATGGCGCAGTGCCCTGCGCGTCTGGCGGCGCAGAAAGCCGACAACGATGCAAAGATCGAGGTCGTCGGCGCAGACGCGAAATTGCGTGCAGAAGGCAAGCGCATCCTGGAAAACGTCACGGCGTAGTCCGCACTCTGGTACTCGCCCAACGGAGCACGCTTCTCACCTTCGGGAGAATGTCCGAATGGCGGACGAGGAGACGTTTGCACTTACCGGTGAAAACTTATTGACCGCTACACACCTCCATTTTCGGTTGCCGACCCCTGAATCGCTCCAGGAGCTTCCATGCCTTCCGGTGCCGGTAATTTTCCGGTGCCGGTAACTTTTGTCTTGGCTAAGGCAGCAAACCGCTGTCGCCTGATGCAATCTTGAAGCGACTGAGAGCGTGGGTTTTAGCGTGGTCAGGAGATCCGAAGCTGCGTTGGTCAACGCCTAGCGATAACGTCTAGCTGCACGTCAAAAGCCTGGTTGGTCGAGTGCTCGGTGCCCTCACCGCTCGCCGGACACGCCGTGAATCCGTCCGTGGAGGCTCCTTGGCGGCATCCATGCCGCCAAGGGTCCCGCAACCGGCAAGGACACCGCGCCAGAGAGTTGGTCGGTTGCTTTCTTGAAGGCATGTCGCTCGGCTTGCGCTAGGCCGATGAGAAGTTTGCAGGTGACGTATTGAAAGCCTGTCAGCTACTCCGCTCGCGATGGGAAGGCGATAAAAAGCTGGTGGAACCCAGAGTGATCCGCCCAGCGCACCTCATGCTCTTGTTTGCAGACATGCACACCGACTATCTCGACTGGTCCTTGCCCGCCCACCATCGCGGGACCTTGAGCGGCATGGATGCCGCGCCAGAGCCTACAGGGAGGTACTGGCGGCGTGTCCCGCGATGGTGGGCGGGCAAGGGCCCTGCAGAAAACCCGCAGATCGGCAGCTTCGCACCCGACGCATCCCCACCGTTCAATCACCACAAAGGCGACCAAAACCCGAGCTTTTGCGGTGATGGAATGTTTGAAGCCGTCTGACCAAGGTCGCGAAGCTATCCGCCCGTTTTTTTTCCTGCTCCATGAATCCATCCATGGAAGGCTCCATGGCGCCCCATGGCTTCCACAAAACCGCAAGGGACTACGCCTGCCAAGACAGCACTCAAGAGATTGAGCGCCGCTCGTGATCACAACGATTCGCAGCGCAAAAAAAACAGGCCGCTTTCGCGGCCCGTTTTGGTTACTCATCGCGGCGCGTCAATCGACTCGTCACGATTCAATGCGGCAAACTCAACGCATGCCCGTGTTGTTCCCGGCACCCTCCGAGCGCAGCGGGATCAGACGGATTTCGACACGGCGGTTTTGCGCGCGGCCGGCATCGGTGCTGTTGTCAGCGATCGGGTAACGCTTGCCGGCGCCCATGGTTTCCATGCGCTCGCGCTGCACGCCTTGTGCGGTCAGATACTGCGCGACTGCGCCGGCGCGTTCTTCGGACAGACGCTGGTTGACCGCATCGCTGCCGACGCTGTCGGTATGACCGACCACTTCCACCATGGTCTGGTTGTACTCGCGCAACGTGGATGCCACACCATTGAGCGCGCTGTAGAACTGCGGCTTCAACGCAGACTTGCCGAAGTCGAAGGTGATGCCGTCGGGCAGGTTCAGGGTGATGTTGTCGCCCTGGCGCTGCACTTCGATCCCGGTGTTGGCGGTGCGCTCGCGCAGTGCGCGCTCCTGGCGATCCTGATACTGGCCAACCGCCGCGCCACTGAGCGCGCCGATGCCGGCACCGACCATCGCATGCTGACGGCGCTCGGTGGCGCTGTCGCCGGTCAGCAGACCAGCGGCCACGCCGATCGCGGTGCCGATCAGCGCGTTGCGGCCGGTGCGGTTCTGCTGCTGGGTCTGCTCGCCGTACTGGTCGCGCTGCACATACGAGCCGCCGGTGGCGCAGGCGGACAACGCAATGGCGCTGGCCAGGGCAACGGCAAGACTCTTGGTGGCTGCTGGGGACATGGTGTTCTCCTATGGCCGGACCATCCGGCACTCAATCGTGTCGGCGAGGATAAACAGGCCAACGCGACTGGCGCATGATGAAACCGACCTGCAATCGCACGCAGCTACTGCTGCATTCAGGAAAACGTTTTCTGCTGGCACAGCCACATGCTTGCGCGTAATGCATTCACTGATGGACAAACCAGGCGTCGCAGCGCACGCATGCAGCGCTTCAGGCCTGCAATAGAGAACACGCAGAAGCGCGCATCAGGTGACCACGCAATCCAGCTGTTGCTCGCGCTGGCGCGCGCGTCTAGCCACGCGTCTTCGCATACGCCGCCAGCGCCGCATCGCGGCCTTCGGCCAGGCCGATGACCGGCGTACGCGGATAGTCCGGCGCCAGGCGCGCCAGCGACAACGGATGCAGCCACGGCGCGAAGCGCTCCTTGACCGCAAGCTTGCCGAGCTCCGGTACCCAGCGCGTGATGTAGGCGGCCTGTGGATCGAACTTCTCTGCCTGCGTGACCGGATTGAACACGCGGAAATACGGCGCCGCATCAGCGCCGGTACCAGCCACCCACTGCCAGCCAAGCGTGTTGTTGGCCAGGTCCGCATCCACCAAGGTGTCCCAGAACCAGCGTGCACCTTCGATCCAGTGCACGCGCAGATGCTTGCACAGCAGGCTCGCCACGATCATGCGCACGCGGTTGTGCATCCAGCCGGTGTGCCAGAGCTGGCGCATGCCCGCATCGACGATCGGAATGCCGGTACGGCCCCGCTGCCAGGCCTGCAATGCGACCGGGTCCACCTTGGCCCAGTCGAAGCCTGCAAAGCGCGGGTTGAGATTCTGGTTGGTGGTGTCGGGAAAATGGTGCAACAGGTGGTACGCAAAATCGCGCCAACCCAGCTGGCGGATATAGCCGTCGATCTCGGCACCATTGCGTGCGTTGCGATTGGCTTCCAGCGTGCTGGCGATCCGCCACGGCGCGATCTCGCCGAAGTGCAGATGCGGCGACAGTTGCGAGGTGCCGACCCGGTCGGGCCGGTCGCGGTTTTCGCGATAACCGGACAGCGCGCCATCGATGAAGATCTCCAGCATCTCGTGCGCGCCGGCCTCGCCAGGCTGCCAGTGCTCCCAGAAGCCTCGATCCCAATCCAGCGCCGGCAGCAGCCCGAGCGTGTCCAGCGCAGCGCTCTTCAATTGCGCAGGCAGCGGCGGCAGGCTGCGCGGTGCCGGCACGGCAGCCGGCAATTGCAGCTGCGAGAGCGCATTGCGCCAGAACGGGGTGAACACCTTGTACGGGCCGCCCTGCTGCGTCGTCAACTGCCATGGTTCGAACATCAGAGCGGAGTTGCAGCTCTGCACTTCGATCCCGCGCTCGCGCAGGCTGCGCTTGATCTGCGCATCGCGCGGCTGCGTGGCCGGCTCGTACTTGCGGTTCCAGTACACCGCCACCGCCTTGGTCTGCGCGATCACCTCATCCAGCACCTGCGCGCTGTTACCGGCGCGCATCACCAGGCCGCTGCCCAGCGCGCGCAGGGCCGCATCCAGCGCCGCGAGCGAGCGATGCCGCCAGCTCCGCGAGGCAGCGCCCGGCGTCCACTCGCCCTCTTCGTGCGGCGCATCGATATACAGCGGAATCGGCTGGTGCCCCGCATCCAGCGCAGCCTGCAAGGCCGGATTGTCTTCCAGGCGCAGATCGCGACGGAACCAGACGATGGCGTAGGACATACAAGCTCGGCAGCGACGATGAGGCGCGCAGCATAAGCCAGCAGATGCAAGGATGGCGCGATGCCGCGGCGACGGATTGCCGCGCGGCATCACACAGGAGGTTTATTCGAAACTTCCCACCGAATCGTGGGCCAGATTGTCGAAACGGGTGTATTCGCCGAAGAACTTGAGTTTGCACGAACCGGTCGGCCCACCGCGGTGCTTGCCGATGATGATCTCGGCCAGGCCCTTGTCCGGCGAGTTTTCCTTGTTGTAATAGTCGTCGCGGTAAATGAACACGATCATGTCCGCGTCCTGCTCGATCGCGCCCGATTCGCGCAAGTCGGCCATCACCGGGCGCTTGTCGGTACGCGTTTCCAGCGAGCGGTTGAGCTGGGACAACGCGATCACCGGCACGTTGAGCTCCTTGGCCAGGCCCTTGAGCGAACGCGAGATTTCCGAGATTTCGGTCGCGCGGTTTTCGCTGTTGCCCGGCACCGACATCAGCTGCAGGTAGTCGATGACGATCAGGCCCAGGTCGTGCTCGCGCTTGAGTCGGCGGCACTTGGAGCGCAGCACTTCCGGCGACACGCCCGGCGTGTCGTCGATGAAGATCTTGGTTTCCTTCAGCATCTTGATCGCGCCGGTCACGCGCGCCCAGTCCTCGTCTTCCAGCGCGCCGGTACGCAAGCGTTGCGCGTTGATGCGGCCATTGGACGAGATCAGGCGCATCGCCAGCTGCGATGCCGACATTTCCATCGAGAACACCGCCACGCCCTTCTTGGATTTGATCGCGGCGTACTCGGCGATATTCAGCGCAAACGTGGTCTTGCCCATGGCCGGACGCGCGGCCAGGATGATCAGGTCGGTCGGCTGCAGGCCCGAGGTCATCGCGTCGAAATCGTTGTAGCCGGTCGGCAGGCCGGTGATGTTGCCGCCGTTTTCGAAACGGCTGCGCAATTCCTCGAAGGCGTCCTTCAATGCGCCCGGCATCGCCACGAAGTCGGTACGCCCGCGCGCGCCGGCCTCGGCGATCTTGAACACCGCCTTTTCCGCCGACGACAGCAACTCCACGCTGTCGCGGCCCTCGGGCTGGAAGCCGTCGTTGACGATGGTGGTGCCCACTTCGATCAGCTGCCGCAACACCGCCTTGTCGCGCACGATCTCCGCGTACGCGGCGATATTGGCTGCCGAGGGCGTGGTGCTGGCCAGCTCGATCAGGTACGCGCCATCGCCGACCTGCTCCAGCTTGCCCTGCGATTCGAACCACTCGCCCAGGGTCACCGCATCGAAGGGGCGGTCCTTCTCGTTCAGTTCGCGGATCGCGCGGTAGATCAGCCGATGATCGCGGCGGTAAAAGTCGTTTTCGGTCAGCTGGTCGTTGACCCGATCGAACGCGTCCGGCGCCAGCATCAACCCGCCCAGCACGGCCTGCTCGGCCTCGACCGAATGCGGCGGTACCCGCAACTGGTCAAGCCGCGGCTCGGGACGATCGTAATCGTCGTCGTCGCGATCGCGATTGCGCTTGGAACGGAAACCAGGACGAGCGGACATGGACAAACGGACCTGACACGAGGGAGACGAGGGCAGGAAGCATAGTCATCGGCGGCGCCGACGACCATGCACAACTCTGTGGATAACTGGTGGACAGCCGGTGCATCACCGTTCTACGCGCCGGCCGTCGCAACCGCCGAGACGCCCGCTGACACTGGGTTTGCGCCGCATCACCGGCACCGATTGGTAGCGGTCTTCAGGCCCGACGCTGCTGTGGTCAACTCAACGTTTGGACTGTTCGACCAGGCCCAGGAAGGCATCGACAAAGCCCTGCAGAAACTTGCGGCTGTCGGCGTTGGCGACCTGGTCGTCGGCACCGAACAGGCCGTCCTTGTACTGCAGGAAGACTTCCGGCTGGCCGAGCACCCGCATGTCCAGATACGACAGCACATTGCGCAGGTGCTGCTGCGCGGTGGCGGTGCCGATCGCCCCGACCGAGATGCCGACCACGGCGGCCGGCTTGCCCGCAAACGCGCTGTCGCCGTAGGGGCGCGAGCCGGTATCGAGCGCGTTCTTGAGCACGCCGGGAATCGAGCGGTTGTACTCGGGGGTGACGAACAGCACTGCGTCGGCCGACCGGATCTGTTGCTTCAGCCGCGTGCCCTCTGCCGGGTAATCGCCGTCGCGGTCCTGGTTGTACAAGGGGATGTCGCCGATCTCCACATACTCGAACACCGCCTTGTCGCCGGCCAGATGCTCCAGCGCCCGCGCCAGTTGGCGGTTGTAGGACGCTGCACGCAGGCTGCCGACCAGCACGGCGATGGTGATCTTGCTCATGGGGAACGCTCCATTGGGGAATCAGCGCCCGACTCTAGTCAGCCTGGCGCTCAGACCCGGTGAAGCGCGGCTGCCTCAGCGGCCGATCGCGGCGCGTTGGGCACGCCAATGCACCTGCCAGGCCTGGAACATCAGCACCGTCCACAGGTGCGTATGCCATTTGCGCTCGCCGCCGTTGAAGTCCCGCCACAGCCCGGCCACGGTGTCGGCGGCGAACACGCCGTCGCGCTCCAGCGTGGCGTGCGCCAGCAGATCGTCTGCCCAGCCATGCAGGTCGCCACGCAGCCAGGCGCTGACCGGCGCGCCAAAGCCGCGCTTGCCGCGGTAGACCATCGGGTCGGGCAGATAGCGGCACAGCACGCGCTTGAGCAGGTACTTGCTGACCCCGTCGCGGTACTTCAGCGACAGCGGCAGCGACCAGGCGAACTCGGCCACCCGCCAGTCCAGCAACGGCGCGCGCGCTTCCAGCCCCACCGCCATGGTGGTGCGGTCCACCTTGCACAGCAGATCGTCGGGCAGATAGGCGGCAAAGTCGGCCAGCATCATCGCGTCGGCCGGCGTGCCGGAGCCGTGCAGCGGATCGGCCAAGCTGTAGAAACTGTCGGGCTCGGTCGCGCCCAGTACCACCGCGGCCGGATCGCGCCAGCGCGAAATGCGGTTGCGGTAGATGTCGCCGACACCGCGTGCGCCGGCCTCGGCCACCAGCGCGGCCAGGCCGCCGGTGCGCGAGGATTCGCCGTTATGGCGCGCCGCCAGCGCCATCAACCGCCGCAGCGGCCCCGGCACCAGCCCATGCATGCGCCAGTTGCGCAGCGCACGCTGGTAGCGACCGTAGCCGAAGAACAACTCGTCGCCGCCATCGCCGGACAGCGCCACCGTCACTCCGCCGCGGGCCAGCCGGGCGACCAGCGCGGTCGGCACCTGCGAGGCATCGGCGAAGGGCTCGTCGAACATGTCCGGCAGGGTCGGCACCACCGCCAGCGCGTCGGCGCCGCTGACATACAGCTCGGTGTGGTCGGTGTGCAGGTGCGTGGCCACCTCGCGCGCCAGCGGCGCTTCGTCGTGATGCGAACCGTCGAAGCCGATACTGAAGGTATGCACCGGCTGGGCGCTCTGCGCCTGCATCATCGCGGTGACGATCGACGAATCGGTGCCGCCGGACAGGAACACGCCCACCGGCACGTCGGCCACCATGCGCAGCGCCACCGCATCGCGCAGCACTGCATCGAGCTGTTCCTCGGCCTGTGCATCGCTGCCGGTGAACGGCGCCGCCAGCGCGCGCTGCATCGCCTCGCGCGCGTTCCAGAACGGCTGCTGCGCCTGGTCCGGCCGATGCGCTGCAGCGCCGGCGGCCACCGTCTGCGCATCCAGCCGCAGCACCCGCCCGGGCATCAACTTGAAGGTGCGCTCGTGGATGCAGGCCGGCGCCGGAATGTAGCCCAGCCGCAGCAGCAAGGTCAGCGCATTGCGATCGACCCCGTTATCGAAGTCCGGGTGCTGCCACAGCGCCTTGAGTTCGGAGCCGAACACCAGGGTGTCGCCGGCCCAGCCGTAGTACAGCGGCTTCTTGCCGACGCGGTCGCGGGCAAGATACAGGCAATTGTCGCGCTCGTCCCACAACGCCAGCGCGAACATGCCGTTGCAGCGGGTCAGGGTGTCGTCCAGCCCCCACTCCACCACCGCCGCCAACAGCACTTCGGTATCGGAATGACCACGGAAGCGGTGCCCGAGTGCGGACAGCGCCGCGCGCAGCTGCGCGAAGTTGTAGATCTCGCCGTTGTAGGCCAGCACATAACGGCCATCGGCCGAGCGCATCGGCTGATGACCCAGCGGCGACAGATCCAGAATGCTCAAGCGCTGATGCGCCAGCGCCACGCCGGCCTGCGCATCGCACCAGCTGCCGGCATCGTCGGGGCCGCGATGACGCAAGGCGGCGCCCATCGGCCGCACCAGCGCATCGAGTTGTTCGCCATGCATGCGGGGCGAGGCCAGCAGCAGTCCAGCCAATCCGCACATCGTCAGTGCTCCTGCCGGCAGCGCATGCCGCTCATGCCGTCACCGCGCCGGCTGCAGGCGCCGGCATTGCGATAAAACCGGGTACTGCCTGCACGCGCTGCAGCCAGGCACCGATCGCCGGCCAGCGCTCCAGATCGAAGCCGCCGTCCTCGGCGCAATGGGTGTAGGCAAACAGCGCGATATCGGCGATGCCGTAGTCGCTGCCGGTAAACCAGCGGTGCTGCTGCAGATGCTGTTCCATCACGGCCAGCGCCTGCTCGCCGCGGGCGCGCAGCTGCGGCAGGTCGGCGCGGCGCGCGGCATCGCGCGGCGTCCACAGGCTGATGAAACGCGCCACCGCGACATACGGCTCATGGCTGTACTGCTCGAAGAACATCCAGCTCAAGGCCTGCGCGCGCTGCCACGCGTCGGTGGGCAGATACGGGGTACCTTCGGACAGCCAGAACAGGATCGCATTGGATTCGGTCAGCACGCGGCCGTCGTCGCGCTCCACCATCGGCACCTTGCCGTTGGGATTCTTGGCAAGGTACGCGGGCGTGCGGGTTTCGCCCGCGGCACTGTCGACCTCGACCCAGTGATAGCGGCTGCCCAATTGCTCCAGCAGCAGGCGCACCTTGTAGCAGTTGCCGGAACTGGACATGCCATGGACGGTCAACGGGGGACGCACGGTCGACATCAAGCTGGCTCCGCGGCAGCAACGAGGGGCTGGCAGTGTCACAGCCCCGCGGGTCTTTGCAAAGCCCTGCACCGATTCTGCCGCAAGGCGTGGCCGCAATTGCGTACGCTGCGGCCAGCACGCCTCAGCGCATCACCACCAGCGCCACCGGCACACCCAGCACGGCGACCAGCATGCCCAGCAGCGACAACGTCAATGCCAGCGCACCGAAGGCACGCGCCCGTGTGCAGCCGGTCGCACCGGCAACCGCCTGCACCGCAGCGATCGACCACCACAGCCCGCCCAGCAGCGTCAGCAGCACTGCCATGGCCACTTGCGCCAGTCCGGCTTGATCATGCACACCGGTCCCCAACAGGACGATATCGCCCCCGAGTGCGGCCAGCGCCGCCAGCAGGCAGACCAGCCATGGCAAGGTGCTGCCCAACAACGCCGGCAGCAACGGACCGAACTGCGCAGCGCCGCCCATCCAGCGCAGCATCCGTTGCAACAGTACGCAGCCCACCAGCGCGATGGCCAGCATGATCGCCACGGCGATGGCGTGCACCCACAGCGGCTGCGCAGACACCCACATCCAGCTCGAGAGCACCAGGATCAGGCCGAACACGCACCACGCGCTCCAGCGCGCGCCGGCCTGCGTGTGCAGGCGCTGCGCAACGGTATGCGGATCGAACAACATCCCGCCCAAGCCACCGCCGCGCCACCAGGCCAGGCATGCCAGCACCAGCACGATCAGCGCCAGCAGCGCGGCCAGCGGATAGGCCAATGCATGGACGTCCAGCGGCTGCTTGCGCGGTTGCGGCTTGAGGTCGTGATTGAAATACAAGAGGTCGCGGGCACGCTGCATGTCGGCGGCTGCACGCTTCACGCCGCTGGCGGGAATGCGGTCGGACAGGCGCTGCCACTCGCCCACGATGACGGTGCGTCCCTCATGCATGGAGACCGTGCGCGAGAACCGGAACCACGGGTTGGCGACCACCTGCGTATCGGCTTCCACTCGCACCACCGGGTCGACCCGCACCCGCACGGTCTGCCGCGCCAGCCGCGGGCCGCCGAGCGCCAGCGGGCTCTTGCGCGTCGCAGTGGGCAAGGCGTCCATCCATTCGCCGAGCTGGAACAGCGGGAAGCCAAGCTCGTCGCCCTCCTCGGTCGGCCACTCCAAGCGGTAGGCCTCGTGCGTGCGCACGTTCAACCCATCGGTCGCGTCGATGGTCGGCGCCCCGCCCTGCGTCAGCGCGGTGTAGTACTGCTGCATGAATTCCAGGTAGTGCTCGCCGACCGCCTGCGCACCGTTGTCCTCGAAGCTGGTCGCCACGCGCTCGCCGCGTCCCTGGCGGTACGTCGTGTCCACGGTGAAGGTCGCCACGCGCTGCGGTTTGCGCAGCGAGATCACGATCTCCTCGTCCACCTCGATCTGCGGCAGCGTCGGCATCGGCGATGGCACAGCCACCAGATCGCGCTGCCCGGCCACGACCGGCAGACCGCGCACGAACGGCAACGGCCGGCGTTGCGCAAGCGGGCCGTCTTCGCGATCGCGCGTGGCATCCACCCATACCTCGCCCTGCGGCAGGTGCGCGCGCACCACCACATGGTCGAACGCATAGGGACTGGGCAAGCGCAGCTCCAGCCCATGGCCCTTGTCGCTGTTGACCAGCACCGGCTCGGCGCGGATGCCGGCCAGCTGCAGCAGCGCGATCAACAGCGTCGCCTTGTCCTTGCAGTCGCCGTAGCGGTTGCGCAGCGTTACTTCCGGCGTATGCGGCGCGTGCGAATTCTCGCCCATGTCCAGGCCGACGTAGCGGATCTCGCCCTGCACGAAGGCCACTGCACGCAGCAGTGCGCCCAGCGGGTCGTCGCGGCGCAACTGCAGGTTCTGCGCCATCCCGTCGGCAACACGCGCGTCCTTGAACGCGCGCGGATACAGCTGCGCTGCCCACGCCGCCACCGTCGCCCAGTTGCCGGCAGTGGAGACTTCGATCCGGCCATACGGATCGACATCCTCCGGGGTGTCCTTTTCCTCCTGCACGGCGGGCAGGTCGCGTGCGGCGATGTCCAGTGTCGCCACATCGCCGGTGCGGCTGATATCGCGGCTGAAGCCGGGCGCAGTCACCCGCCACTGCAATGCCATGCCGGCCGGATGCCGCACGCGCACCCGGCGCTCGCCCAGCGGTACGCCGTAGCGCGCATCGAACACGTCGTAATAGCCCTTGCCGAACACTGGATTGCTGCCGGTGATGGTCACGCCGTAATCGACCCGGTCGCCCACGCGCAGGTCCGGCAAGGTGATCGACAGCGTCAGCGCGCCATCGATCAAACCGTCTTCCAGTCCGCTTTCGCGGCGCAACCGGGCGTAGTGCGCCTGCTTGCGCATGTCGATGCGCTTGCCGTCGCGCCAGACCTCCAGGCTGTTGAGCTCCAGCTGCTGGTACTGCGGCTGGTAATCGATGGAGATCTGCCCGGCTTCGTCCAGACTCTTCGCACGCTGCACGGTGTAACTGAGGCGGCGATACGCCTGCGGCGCCGCGCCGGTCAGATCGACCTGATCGGAGACCAGCTCATAGCGCAGCCCGCTGGCACCGGGCCCCTTGTCGGGCACCGCATCGGCGATGACCCAGGCCGGTGGCGGCGCCATGCGCGGCGCCTCGCTGGCCTGTGCCGGGGCGATCACGCTCGCAACCACCGCCAGCACGCAACTCATCCAGAACACGCCACGCAGGCGTCGCCTCCCATCCCTGTCGATCAACACCCACTCCTCGTCAAAACGCATTGAGTCCCGTCAGCGCACGCCCGACCACCAACTGATGCACGGTCTCGGTACCCTCGTAGGTGATCACCGATTCCAGGTTCAGCGCATGCCGGATCGCCACATGTTCGGTGGTGATGCCGGCCGCGCCCAGCAGATCGCGGCACTCGCGCGCCACATCCAGGGCCATGCGGCAATTATTCCACTTTGCCAGCGAGATCTGTTCCGGCCGCAGCTGGCCGGCCTGCTTCAGCCGCCCGAGCTGCAGTGCCAGCAGCTGCGCGGTCGAAATCCGCCGCGCCATGTCGGCCAGCTTGATCTGCGCGCTCTGCGTGGCCGCCAACGGCCGGCCGAACAGGATGCGCTGCCCGCTATAGGCCAGCGCCTCGCGCAGACAGGCCACCGCCGCACCGATCGCGCCCCAGGCGATGCCGTAGCGCGCCTGATTGAGGCACCCCAGCGGCGCCTTCAGACCGGCCGCGTTCGGCAGGCGCATCTGCTCCGGTACGTAGACATTGTCCAGGAACACGCCCGAGGTCACCGATGCGCGCAGGCTCATCTTGTGCGCGATGTCCTGCGCACTGAAGCCGGCGCTGCCGGTTTCCACCAGAAAGCCGCACACACCGTCGTCGGTATGCGCCCAGATGATCGCCAGGCCGGCAATGCTGCCATTGGTGATCCACATCTTGGCCCCGTTCAAGCGCCAGCCGTCGCCCTGCCGTACCGCGCGCGTGGTCATCGCGGCCGGATCCGAGCCGCCCTGCGCTTCGCTGAGCCCGAAACAGCCGATCAGACGGCCGGCTGCCATCGCCGGCAACCAGCGCTGGCGTTGCTCGTCGCTGCCGTAGGCATGGATCGGGTACATGCACAGCGAGGACTGCACGCTGACGAAGCTGCGCAGGCCGCTGTCGCCGCGCTCCAGTTCCTGGCAGATCAATCCGTACGCCACCGCGCCCAGGCCCGCGCCGCCATCGCGTACCGGCAGGCTGGCGCCCAGCAGGCCGAGCTCCGCCAGTTCCGGTACCCATTCGCGCGGGAAGCGCCCTGCGTCGAAGGCATCGCCGATCGCCGGGAGCACCCGCGTATCGGTGAAGCGTGCCACCGCATCCTGCACTGCCCGCTCTTCGTCGGTCAGCAGCGCGCGTACGTCGAACAGATCATCGGTGCGTACCGGCATGTCGGCTTCCACATCAGGGGAAGCGGCGATTATCAGCCAGTTGCCGGCCGAACATGGAGGCGACGTGTTCAGCGCGCGGGATGCACCGCTGGCGCCCGGAAACGAAAAGAGCCGGCAGTGCCGGCTCCTTTCTTGTTAACGCAGCGATCCTGGGTGGATCGCTGCCGCTGTCAGCGACTTACTGACGCGTGCTGCCCGCTTCCACGCGCACGCCCCGGTCACCGGCCGTCGAAGCGGTCTGGGTCACCAGCTGGCCGTCGACCACCGGCAGGCGATCGCTGGCCGGCTTGTCGTTCATGCGCACGGTCTTCTCGAAACCGTCGTAGCGGTAGGTCACGTCGTAGGCCACCACGTTGTCGGCATCGCCAAGCGAGATGCGCTCGCCCGGCTTGCTGTCCATGCGCATGGTGCCGGTGGTGCCGTCGGCATTGCGGTAGGTCACGTCGTAGCCGACCACGCGCGAGGACTGCGAATTGGCATTTTCGGTGTGGCACTGGCGCTCGGTGCGATCCACCACGCGGCCGCCGACATGATTGCGGTCCACACGGTTACCGACCATGCCGCCACCGACCGCACCGGCCACGGTGGCCAGCTTGCGCCCGTTGCCGCCGCCGACCTGGTTGCCGAGCAGACCGCCGATCACCGCACCGGCAACGGTGCCGCCGACGTTGCCATCGCGCTCGGGCAGACGTTCCTGCACCACCACGTCGCGGCAGACTTCGCGCGGCGAGGAGCTGGTGGTGGTTTCGCGGATGGCCGCGCTGTTGACGACCTGCGCGTACTGCGGCTCGCGCTCGGTGATCGGTGCGACCTTGACTACGTCGGCGTATTCCAGACCACGCGGTGCCGGCTCGCCATTGGCGACGAAATCGCCTGACGACGGGCGATTGTTCATGAAGGCGGCAGTGGCCACGCCTCCGACCAGCAACGCACCCGCAGCGACCAGTATAGTTGTCGTATTGCTCTTCATGATCCAGCTCCGTGCGGACACGCCGCGTTGTTGACGGCGTGATTCCAGCACGTGAACCCTGAACAAAAACGCGCTCGCTCATGAACGCCGCAGTTAAGTTCAGCTAGCGGTTATTTCATGCACTTCTAACAGCCGGAGCATTCGCATGCGCAATCCCGTCACCTCGCGCGCCCTGCAGTGGGCCAGCAAGCTGCGCTACCCCACCTTGTTCAAGCTGGCGGCCGCATTGTTTCTGGTCGACCTGGTGATCCCGGATCCGATCCCGTTCCTGGACGAGCTGCTGTTCGGCCTGACCACGCTGCTGCTGGCCAACTGGGAGACGCGCAAGGCGCCGCTGCCTGCGCCGGTGCGCCGCGATTGATGCAGCTGGTCGATAGCCACTGCCACCTGGATGCCGGCGAGTTCGAGCACGATCGCGCCGAGGTGATCGCGCGCGCGCAGGCGGCCGGTGTCGTGCAGCAGGTGATCCCGGCGATCACCGCCGCCAGCTGGCCGCAGCTGCGCAGCGTCTGCACCCAGGCCCCCGGGTTGCACCCCGCCTACGGGCTGCACCCGATCTTCCTCGAGCAGCACCGCCCCGAACATCTGCAGTTGCTGGCCGAATGGATCGAGCGCGAGCGCCCATGCGCCATCGGCGAGTGCGGGCTGGATTTCTATCTGGATGGGCTGGACGCGCGGGCGCAGCGCGCTTATTTCGACGGCCAACTGCAGTTGGCCAAGCGCTTCGAACTGCCGCTGATCGTGCATGCGCGGCGCGCCACCGAAGAGGTCATCGCCCGCATCAAGGCCGTGGGCGGCCTGCGCGGCGTGGTGCACAGCTTCGCCGGCAGCCCCGAACAGGCACGGCAATTGTGGAAGCTGGACTTCATGATCGGCCTGGGCGGCCCGGTGACCTACCCGCGCGCCAACCGCCTGCGCGGCCTGGCCGCAACGATGCCGCCGGAGTGGCTGCTGCTGGAAACCGATGCGCCGGATCAGCCCGACGCCAGCATCCGCGGCCAACGCAACGAGCCGGCCTGCCTGCGCACGGTGCTGGACTGCATCGCGCAGCTACGCGGCGAGCCGGCCGAACGCATCGCCGCGCAGACCACCGCCAACGCGCGGCGGTTGTTCGCATTGCCGGGCTGATACCGGTGCGCGCTGCAAACCAGGTGACACAGCGCACGTGAGGTCACGAACTCGCAGCGACCTCGGCGGCGGGCGACGCGCTCGCAGTCACCTTCGGCTTGAGCAACATCTCCAGCGCCTTGCCCACCGCGACAAACGCGAAGGTGCCGGTGATATGCGTTGCGGCACCCAACCCTGCCCCGCAATCCAGCTTGAGCGTGGCGTCGGCATCCAGCGACGGGCGGATGCCACAGACGCTGCCATCGGCCTGCGGATACTTGACGTTCTCCAGCGAGTACACCGCCGGCACGCCGAAATAACGCTGCGGATTCTTGGGGAAGTTGAACTCGCTGCGCAGCTTCTTGCGGATCAGCGCCAGCATCGCGTCGTGCTCGGTGCGCGAGACATCGCGTACGCGCACCAGGGTGGGATCGGTGCGTCCGCCAGCAGCGCCCACGGTGAGCAGCGGCAGCTTGCGTCGGCGGCACCAGGCGATGGTTTCCACTTTCACCCGGAAGCTGTCGCAGGCATCGATCACCAGGTCGAACGCATCACCGAGCAGTTGTTCGATATTGCCGGCGGTGAGAAACGCCTCCACCGCATCGGCCTGGATCTCCGGGTTGATCGCCAGGCAGCGTTCGGCCATCGCGCGCGCCTTGTTACGTCCGTACTGCCCGGCCAGCGCTGGCAGTTGCCGGTTGGTGTTGGACACGCACAGGTCGTCGGCATCGATCAGGCGGATGTGCCCGACGCCGGTACGCGCCAGCGCCTCGACCACCCACGAGCCCACGCCGCCCATCCCGACCACCGCCACGCGGCAGGCCGCCAGCCGCTCCACCGTGCCGGCTCCGTACAGCCGGTCGATACCGGCAAAGCGTTCACGCCATTGTGCTCTCATCGGCCTATTTTACGCGCGCCGCTCAGCGCGCGCCCACCGACGTATTGATGCCTGCGTCCACCGGAATTCCGTCCATGCCCGCCCCGCCCACAGAACAATCGCGCGCGTCCCGCTATGCCTTCCTCCTGGTGCTGGGCATCCTGATCGGGCTGGTGTGCACGGTGATGGTGGCGCGCGTGCTGCAGGCCAGACGCAACCCGGTGCCGGACAGCCTGATGCAGGTAATGGCGTACCAGCTACGCGCCCTGCAACCCGATGCCGATGGCGGCTGCAACCCCGTACGGCAGCGAGCGCGACTGCAATCGTTGCACCTGCTGGCCGACGAACTGGAGCCGGCCTTTCGGGACATCGGCGAAGACCGTCGCTTCGGCGAGCACGCCAGCGACCTGCGCACCGTCCTGGACCATGCACGGCACACGCCCCCAGCCGATTGCGCCGCGCTTGCTGCAGTCAGGACACAGATCAACGACGCCTGCGAGGCCTGCCATCGCGACTTCCGGTGACCTGCCAGCGCGCCGCTGCATCGATGCGCACGACAGTGGTGGTGAACAGGACGCTCGGGTTTCGTTAAGCCTGGAGTGATCCAGTTGGCAGACCGTTCACCCGGACCAACACAGGATGACGTCGCCGCGGCCCTGACCGCTTTTTCGAACCACCCCGGAGAGACCTCATGAAGACCCGACTGCTCGTCATTGGCCTGGCTGCAACCGCGACACTGGTTGGCTGCGCCACCTCCCAGCCCCAGTACGGCAGCTATCGCGGCGACCGCGGTTACGACCAGGGCTATTCGCAGCCGCAGGCACGCTGCGTGGATTGCGGCATTGTGACCCGCATCGATGAAGTCGGCCCGACCCGCAGCGCTCCCACCGGCACCGGTGCGGTGCTCGGCGGCATCGTCGGCGCAGTGGCCGGGCGCCAGATCTCCAAGGAGACCGGTGGCAGCAAGGGCAACAAGAATGTCTCGGCCGTAGCCGGTGCCGCCGCCGGCGCACTCGCGGGCAATGCGATCCAGAACAACGTCACCAGCGACAGCTTCGATGTGCAGGTGCGCATGGACGACGGCCGTGTCATCGTGGTGAACCAGCGCGATCTGGCCGGCGTGCGCGAAAATGCCTACGTGCGCGTGGTCAACGGCAAGGTCGTGCTGCGCTGATCGGCGCACGCACCAGCAGCGGCCAATAAAAACCACTGTGCCTGCCGTCAGGCCGGCGCAATCGGTAACCGGAATCGGCATGTATCACGCATGCCTTCCAACGCTTCCAGGCCCGCCTGCGACTGCTCGCTACGTTCGATTCGCCAGTGTTGGCGAGATGACAGAAAGGCCCGGCGACGGGCCTTTCTGCTGTCTGCACGATGGCCCGCCGTGTTGCGCCGCGCTCAGACCACCTGCACCGCATCGGCCTGCAGGCCTTTTTGTCCTTGCACGACGGTGAAGCTGACCTTCTGGCCTTCCTTGAGGCTCTTGAAGCCCTGGATCTGGATCGCACGGAAATGGACGAAGACGTCCTCGCCGTTTTCGCGACTGATGAAGCCAAAGCCCTTGGCATCGTTGAACCACTTCACGACACCATTCTCGCGTTCGATATTGGACATCTCGACTGACTCCCTACGACACTGTGATGGACTGACGGTGGTGGCTGTAATTTGCAAGGAGGAAGCGAGGTACAAGGATGTAGCGGATCGAACGATCTGCCGCATCAGGCCACGATTCACGGTGACCGTTGCAAACAGCAGCGGTGGCAACTTAACCCGCGCCAAACGAATTTTCAAGCAAGCCTTGCGCAATTCTGTCAAACCTGAAACGGGATATTTTTAACGATCATGGATACCAACGTCCTCTATTACATCCTGGCTGGCGTGCTGGTACTGATCGGCCTTGCGGGGGTCGTCCTGCCGGCGCTGCCGGGTCTGCCGCTGGTGTTTGCGGGACTGCTGGTGGCCGCCTGGGCCGATGGCTTTGCCCACGTCGGCTGGGTGGCGCTGCTGATTCTGGGCCTGATGACCGCGTTGTCGTTTGCGATCGACTTCTTCGCTACCGTGTACGGCGCCCAGCGGGTCGGTGCCAGCAAGGCGGCACTGTGGGGCTCGGTGATCGGCTCGGTCGTCGGCATCTTCTTCATGCCGATCGGCTTGTTCGTCGGCCCGTTCGCCGGCGCGTGGATCGGCGAATACTGGCAGACCCGCAAGTCCGACCAGGCCACCAAGGTCGGCTTCGGCACCTGGCTGGGCATCGTGTTCGGCACCGCGACCAAGCTGGCACTTGGCCTGTGCATGTTGGGCGTGTTTGCCATCGCCTGGTTGTTCTAGCGGATTCCAGCGCTCACTGAGGTTGATTGGGTGGGCTGCCCGGCAGGACGCTGACAGCGCCAAGCACACACTCGGCCGCTGGCGAATGTCGACGTGTCGTCGGCCGGTAACGGTCAGGACGCGGATTGCAGGGCTCCGCTTGGATGTTATGCCACCGTGTACACACCGCGCATGCAGGCGCGACCGTTAAGCTTCGCATCCGACGCGCCTGCCTGGCGCCTTCATTCGGCCAGACTGCCCATGTCCAAGCACTGCACTCGTCCCTTGCTACTGATTGCCCTGGCGGCTACGCCGCTGGCGCACGCACAGGAAATCGCCCCTACCCCCGCTTCGCCGCAGGCCTGCACCTCCGTCACCTCGGATGCGGCCCGGCTGGCGTGCTACGACCAGGCGCTGGGCTATACCCCGCAGGTCACCGCCGAGGCCGATGCCGCCGCGCAGATCGCCAAGCAGACAGAGTCCAAGCCGCAGGACGAGCGTGCCATCAGCCGTGTCGGCGATTTCTTCCGCGCCGATGGCCAGGATCAGCCCAAGGCCGAGGCGGTCGCCAATGCCGGCCGCGGCTCGCTGCTGGACCGCCGCTGGGAGCTGGCCAAGGATTCCAAGCTCGGCACCTTCCAGTTGCGCGGCTACAAGCCGGTCTATCTGTTGCCGGCGTTCTGGACCAGCGACTCCAACCGCACCCCGCAGTCGCCGAATCCGGCCAACTCGGTGTCCACCCCGCAGCAACTGGACAGCACCGAACTGAAGTTCCAGCTCAGCTTCAAGACCAAGGTGGTCGAGGATCTGTTCGGCGACAACGGCGACATCTGGATGGGCTACACCCAGAGTTCGCGCTGGCAGGCCTACAACACCGATGCCTCGCGTCCGTTCCGCGAAACCAATTACGAACCGGAAGCGATGCTGGTGTTCCGCAACAACTACAGCCTGTTCGGCTGGAAAGGCCGCATGAGCGGCATCAGCATCAACCACATGTCCAATGGCCGCGAAGATCCGCTGTCGCGCTCCTGGAACCGGGTCATTCTCAACATCGGGCTGGATCGCGAGAACTGGGCACTGACGCTACGCCCCTGGTTCCGCATCAAGGAAGATCGTGCCGACGACAATAATCCCGATATCGAGGATTACATGGGCCGTGGCGACGCCACCCTGGTCTACAACAAGGACGGGCACGAAGTGGCATTGATCGCGCGGCATTCGTTGCGCGGCGGCGACCGCTCTCACGGCTCGGTGCAGCTGGATTACGGCTTCCCGATCACCAACCTGCTGCGCGGCCACGTGCAGGTGTTCGACGGCTATGGCGAAAGCCTGATCGACTACAACCACAAGGCCACCTACATCGGCCTGGGCGTGTCGTTGCTGGAGTGGTTCTAAGTACATCGCGCCAGCGCATTGAGTAACGTCGAAACCCATAAAAAAGCCGGCATGTGCGTATGCCGGCTTTTTTCGTGGGCTTATAGCCTTGAGCAGCAAAACCTAGCAAGCAGCCCTTGTGGGTCGGTTTGCGCCCCTGGGTTCAGGTCCAGTCCGTCAGGCCTTCGCGGCGATAGGTTTCCTGAAATGCTGGGCGGGCTTTCATTCGCTGCGCATGCGCCTGCAGCGCCGGCCAGGTATCACTGGGCCGGGGCATGTTGCGCGACCAACGCATCATCATGGTCAGCATGAAATCGGCCGCCGACAGGGTCTGGCCCAGCAAATACGGACCATTGGCCTGCAGATGCGCATCGACCCGTGCCCAGGCCGCCTCCAGTCTGGCGCGCGCCTGGGATTGCGCGGCATCGCCGTGTGCGGCGCCGGCCGGCTCGTCCGGATAGAACCAGGCCCGGTATGCCGGCTGCAAGGTGTTGGCGCAGAAGAACATCCACTGGTAGTACGCCGCCCGTTCGGGGCTGCCGAGCGGTGGTGCCAGCCCGGCCTGCGGATGCAGGTCGGCCAGATGCAGCACGATTGCGGCCGCCTCGGTCAGCACGTGTCCGTCGAACACCAGCGTCGGCACCACGCCGGCCGGATTGAGCGCCAGATACTGCGGCGATTTCTGCTCGGCGCGCTCGAAATCCAGCGGATGCAGGACGTGCGGCACATCGAGTTCGATCAGCAGCCAATGCACGACCAGTGCGGCAGTGCTGGGGGCGTGGTACAGCGTCGTGGTCATGCAAATTCCTTCGTCAGTTGGTACAGGAACGCAAGCAGGCGAGCTTGTGGGGTTCACAGCGATTGACATCGCTCTGCTGCGTGCAATCGAACACCTGGGCCATGCAATTGGCCCGCTGCGCCGGTCTTTTGTTGCGCTGCCAAAGGCAGGCCGGCGCACACCAGGACGGCGAGGCAAATGAGACGGAGCATTCCTGTTCTCCTGAGGGTGCCGGCATGGACGCACCGAGCATAGCCCGTTCCTGTTGGGCCGTCCCGCCACCCTAGGTGAGACACGCATGCAGGCGTTTTTTCCAGTACACAGGCAGCGCGTGCGAACGGCGGGCACGCGCAGCGCCCAAACTGAAAACGGCGACGCAGTGCAAGTGCGTCGCCGTTCCAGGGTTACTTATTCCACCACGACCGGAATCTTGCCGATGCGCGATTGCCACTGCCGCGGGCCGGTCTTGTGCACCGATTCGCCGGTGCAATCCACCGCCACGGTGACCGGCATGTCCTTGACCTCGAACTCGTAGATCGCCTCCATGCCCAGGTCTTCGAATGCGAGCACGCGTGCGGCCTTGATCGCCTTGGACACCAGATAGGCTGAGCCGCCGACCGCCATCAGGTACACCGCCTTGTTGTCGCGGATCGCCTCGATCGCCGCATCGCCGCGCTCGGACTTGCCGACCATGCCCAGCAGGCCGGTCTGCTCCAGCATCTGGCGGGTGAACTTGTCCATGCGCGTGGCGGTGGTCGGGCCGGCCGGGCCGACCACTTCATCGCGCACCGGATCGACCGGGCCGACGTAGTAGATAAAGCGGTTGGTGAAGTCGACCGGCAATGTCTCGCCCTTGTTGAGCATGTCGATCATGCGCTTGTGCGCGGCGTCGCGGCCGGTCAGCAGCTTGCCGTTGAGCAGCACCACCTCGCCCGGCTTGAAGCTGGCGACTTCCTCGCGGGAGATGGTATCCAGGTTGACCCGACGCGCGTTGGTCGGGTTGTAGGTGAGCTTGGGCCAGTCTTCCAGCGAGGGCGGGTCCAGCATCACCGGGCCGCTGCCGTCCAGGGTGAAGTGCGCATGGCGGGTGGCCGCGCAGTTGGGAATCAACGCCACCGGCAGGTTGGCGGCATGGGTCGGGTAATCCTTGACCTTGATGTCCAGCACCGTGGTCAGGCCGCCCAGGCCTTGTGCACCGATGCCGAGCGCGTTGACCTTTTCGTAGAGTTCCAGCCGCAGCTCTTCGGCGCGGTTGGACGCGCCGCGTGCCTGCAGGTCGACGATGTCGATCGGATCCATCAACGCTTCCTTGGCCAGCAGCATGGCCTTTTCGGCCGTGCCGCCGATGCCGATGCCGAGCATGCCCGGCGGGCACCAGCCGGCGCCCATGGTCGGCACGGTCTTGAGCACCCAGTCGACGATGGAGTCGGACGGGTTGAGCATGGCGAACTTGCTCTTGGCTTCCGAGCCGCCGCCCTTGGCCGCAACGATCACTTCGACATGGTGGCCGGGCACGATCTTGGTGTTGACCACCGCCGGGGTGTTGTCGCGGGTGTTGGTGCGCTTGCCGGCCGGGTCGGCCAGCACGCTGGCGCGCAGCTTGTTGTCGGGGTGGTTGTAGGCGCGGCGCACGCCTTCGTTGACCATGTCTTCCACACCCATCGTGGCGTCGTCCCAACGCACCTGCATGCCGATCTCCAGGAACACGGTGACGATGCCGGTGTCCTGGCAGATCGGGCGATGGCCTTCGGCGCACATGCGCGAGTTGATCAGGATCTGCGCTATGGCGTCCTTGGCCGCCGGCGACTCTTCGCGCTCGTAGGCAGCGGACAGATTCCTGATGTAGTCGACCGGGTGGTAATAGCTGATGTACTGCAGCGCGTCGGCGACGGACTGGATGAGGTCTTCCTGCTTGATCGAGGTCACGGCTGGCTCTAAGGCTGGCGGGGGCAATCCGGCCATTTTAGTCGAAACTTCCGGCGCACCCGGACGTTGCATCAATCGACGCGATTGATCGGGCCGCCGATCGCGCCGGGTCGGGTCTACGGGACGGGTGTGCTGCAGGACGTCGGCCGCACAGCCGTGCAAGCGTGCAGTCGGCGGTGCCGCGGCGACCGCGTGCCAATGCCGCAGGACCCGCCGGTGCGCCTCCAACACCCCACGCGCACGCGTGGCGCTGCACACTGAGGCGATGTCAGCCTCCCGTTCCGGCGCTTCTGCGCCTGCCGCTCCCCGTACCGGCCCTACCCTGCGCGAGCGCCTGGATGCGCTGCGCAACCTCCCGCCGTTCCTGCGCCAGATCTGGCAGACCAGCCGCTGGCTGAGCGCCAGCAGCATCGGCTTGCGCGTGCTGCGCGCGTTGATGCCGGTGGCCTCGTTGTATATCGGCAAGCTGATCATCGACGAGGCGATCCATCTAGTCGGTCAACCGCCAGCCTTCGACTCGCTGGCGCAGGCGCTGGGCAGCGGCCGACTGAACCGGTTGCTGGAATTGCTGGCGCTGGAGCTGGCCCTGGCGATCGGTTCGGACCTGCTCGGCCGGCTGGTCGGCTACGCCGATGCCTTGTTGTCGGAGCTGTTCAACAACGCCGCCAGCGTGCGCCTGATGGAGCACGCCGCGCAGCTGGATCTGGAGGACTTCGAAGACCCCGACCGGCAGGACAAGCTGGATCGTGCGCGGCGCCAGACCATGAACCGCATGAACCTGATGAGCCAGCTGTTCGGCCAAGTGCAGGACGCCATCACCGTGGTCAGCCTGGCGGTGGGCCTGGTGGTGTATGCGCCGTGGTTGATCCTGCTGCTGGCGATCGCCCTGATCCCGGCCTTCATCGGCGAGGCGCATTTCAATGCGCTGGGCTACTCGCTCAACTTCCAGTGGACGCCGGAGCGGCGCCAGCTCGATTACCTGCGCCAGGTCGGCGCAAGCGTCGAGACCGCCAAGGAAGTCAAGATCCTCAACCTGCACCGCTTCCTGATCGCGCGTTACCGGCGGCTGGCCGACAAGTTCTTCCAGGCCAATCGCGCACTTGCGCGCAAGCGTGCGTTGTGGGGCGCGCTGCTGGCTGCGCTGGGCACCTTGGGCTACTACACGGCCTATGGCTACATCGCCTGGCGCACCGTGCGCGGCGATTTCAGCATCGGCGACCTGACCTTTCTGGCCGGCAGCTTCCTGCGCCTGCGCCAGTTGCTCGAAGGCCTGCTGATCGGGTTTTCGCAGGTCGCCGGCCAGGCCTTGTATCTGGACGATCTGTATTCGTTCTTCAACATCGTGCCGGAGATCCGCTCGCGCCCGAACGCGCTGCCGGTGCCGCGACCGATCCGCCAGGGCTTCGTGTTCGAGGACGTGGGCTTCCGCTACCCGGATGCCGAGCAGTGGACGGTGCGGCATCTGGATTTCGAACTGCGTGCCGGCGAAGTGCTGGCCCTGGTCGGCGAAAACGGCGCCGGCAAGACCACCCTGGTCAAGCTGCTGGCGCGGCTTTACGACCCGGACGAGGGCCGCATCCTGCTCGATGGCCACGACCTGCGCGATTACGATCTGGACGATGTGCGCGCCAACCTGGGCGTGATCTTTCAGGACTTCGTGCGCTACCACCTGAGCGTGGGCGAGAACATCGGCGTCGGCCAGGTCGATGCGATGGACGACGCGCCGCGCATCCGTGCCGCTGCGCAGCGTGCCATGGCCGGCGAGCTGATCGACAGCCTGCCCGACGGCTACGACCAGCTGGTCGGGCGCCGCTTCAAGAACAGCGTGGACCTGTCCGGCGGGCAATGGCAGAAGATCGCCATCGCGCGCGCCTACATGCGCGATGCGCAGCTGATGATCCTGGACGAACCCACCGCCGCACTGGATGCGCGTAGCGAGTTCGAGGTGTTCCAGCGCTTCAAGGAGCTGTCGGACAACCGTACCGCGGTGCTGATCTCGCACCGCTTCTCCAGCGTGCGCATGGCCGACCGCATCCTGGTGCTGGCCGCGGGCCGCATCGAGGCCAACGGCACGCATGCGGAGCTGATGGCCCAGGGCGGGCGGTACGCGGAGTTGTTCGAGTTGCAGGCGGCGGGGTATCGATGAGGCTGGGATTGGGGAATCGGGATTCGGGAATCGTTAAAAGCGGCGTTCCCGGCGTCTGACGGGTGCTGAGCGTCTCGCCCCGTAGGCCTCCGGGATCCTTATGCAGCTGCCCCGATTCCCCATTCCCCATTCCCCATTCCCGGCCAAATGAGAGCCTCTCTCATTTGGCCGGCTTGAGGTAGAATTGCCGGGTACTCTTCCCACGACACTTACTGGTATGTCTTCCGCTTTCGGCGCCGAAACGGTGCTTGAGGTCCGTCACTGGACCGATGCCTACTTCAGCTTCACCACCACCCGCGATGCCGGTTTCCGCTTCGAGAACGGGCAGTTCGTGATGATCGGTCTGGAGACCGAGACGCGCCCGCTGCTGCGTGCGTACTCGATCGCCAGCGCCAACTGGGAAGAACATCTGGAGTTCTTCAGCATCAAGGTGCCGGACGGTCCGCTGACCTCGCGGCTGCAGCACATCCAGCCGGGTGACAAGGTGCTGGTCGGCAAGAAGCCCACCGGCACGCTGCTGATCAGCGACCTGCACCCGGGCCGCAACCTGTACCTGCTGGGCACCGGTACCGGTCTGGCGCCGTGGCTGTCGGTGATCAAGGATCCGGAAACCTACGAGCGTTTCGACAAGGTGATCCTGACCCAGGGCGTACGCTTCGTGCAGGATCTGGCCTATCGCGACTACTTCGAGCGCGAGCTGCCGCAGCATGAATTCCTCGGCGACCTCCTGCGCGAGAAGTTGCTGTACTACCCGGCGGTGACGCGTGAGGCATTCGCCAATCAGGGCCGCCTGACCGAGCTGATGGCCGATGGCCGCATGCAACAGACGCTCGGGTTGCCGCCGCTGGATCCGGCCAACGACCGCTTCATGATCTGCGGCAGCCCGCAAATGCTGGCCGACCTGCGCACCTTGCTGGATGCACGTGGCTTCCAAACCTCGCCACGCATCGGCACGCCGGGGCATTACGTGTTCGAGCGCGCCTTCGTCGAGAAGTGATACGGCGCGCGTGAGACATCAGCGCGATGCGGCGTTTACGCAGACCGCGACGCCGGCATGCACCGTCGTAGGAGCGCACCTGGGCGCGATGAAGCGTTCCCGGTAATGCCTCATCGCGCCCAGGTGCGCTCCTACGATTCAACTAACGCGCGCTCGATATCCGCAGCCAGGGCGTCCGGTTTGGTGGTTGGGGCGTAACGCTCCAGCGCCGTGCCATCGCGGCCGATCAGGAACTTGGTGAAATTCCACTTGATCGCTTCCGATCCCAGCACGCCGCGCTGTTCGTGCTTGAGCCATTGCCATAGCGGATGCGTGCCGCTGCCATTGACCTCGACCTTCTCGGCCAGCGGAAAATCCACCGCGTAATCGAGCGAGCAGAACTGGCGGATCTGCGCGGCATCGCCCGGCTCCTGATGACCGAACTGGTCGCAGGGAAACCCGATCACCACCAGACCACGCTCGCGATAGCGCTGCCACAGTGCCTGCAGGCCTGCGTATTGCGGGGTAAAGCCGCATTTCGAAGCGACGTTGACCACCAGCACCACCTTGCCGGCGTAATCGCGCATCGAGCGGGGCCGGCCTTCCAGGTCGGTAAATTCGAACGTGGAAATGTCGCTCATGGCTGCCCTGATGTGTGCGAGATGGGCAGCGTAACCCAGCAGCCGGCAGCGTCGCATCGCGGTCGCCGAGCGCGCCAGCCAGGAAAGACGGTTTTTGAACGGATGCGTCGCCGCAGACATCTGGCCCTTTCCGCTGGTCCGACCGTTGCCGGCCGCTGACACGGCGCGCTACCGGCCAGCATCCGTCAGGCGGACTGATCGAGACCTCGCTGCCCGCCGAGCATCCGGCATACAGCCGAGTTGAACCTGCTGTCGCGTACACCGGCAGCGTCGGTCCGGCGGCTGCGCGCTCGTGGTGTCATCGGTTCTGTGCCCGCAAGGCAAGCACCGGTCGCGCCCGCCGGATGGCGGCGCAACGACCCTGCAGCCATGCCTTTTGTCACACGCCTGTCCGGCCCGGCTGGGGTAGCCTCGGCGGTTCGCACTTTGGAGCAACCCTCTTGACCACCCGTCTCGCCTTTGCCCTGGCCGCTTCCCTGGGACTTGCCATGCCGTCCTACAGCATCGCCGCACCCGCCACGACGCACGCCGCCACCCAAGCCAACCCCTTCTTTGCCGACAGCACGCTGCCGCTGCACTACCCGCAGTTCGACAAGATCACCGACAGCGATTTCGCACCCGCCTTCGACGCCGGCATGGCCGAGCAGTTGAAGGAAGTGGAAAAGATCGCCAGCCAGAAGGCCAAGCCGAGCTTCGACAACACCCTCATCGCGCTGGAAAAAAGCGGCGCCACGCTGGATCGCGCCACCACCGTGTTCTTCAACCTGGTCGGTGCCGACACCAACGACGCGCGCAAGAAACTGCAGGCCGACTATTCGGCCAAGTTCGCCGCGCACCGCGACGCGATCTCGCTCAATGGCAAGCTGTTCGCGCGTCTCCAGACCCTGTACGACCAGCGCAGCAAGTTGGGCCTGGACGCCCAGGGCGTGCGCCTGGTCGAGAAGTACTACAGCGATTTCGTACGCGACGGCGCCAAGCTCTCCGAGGCCGACAAGAGCACGCTCAAGGCGATGAATGCCGAGCTGGCCAACCTGGGCACCACCTTCAGCCAGAACGTGCTGGCCGAAGTGAATGCCGCCGCCGTTGTCGTCGATGACGTCAAGCAGCTCGATGGCCTGTCCGACGAGCAGATCGCCGCTGCCGCCGAAGCGGCCAAGGCGCGCAAGCTCGACGGCAAGTACGTGATTGCGCTGCTCAACACGACCGGCCAGCCGCCGCTGACGCAGCTGAAGAATCGCGAACTGCGCAAGAAGATCTACGACGCCTCGGTGTCGCGTGGCAGCCACGGCGGCCAGTACGACAACACCGCACTGGTGGCGCGCATCATGAAGCTGCGCGCCGACAAGGCCAAGCTGCTCGGCTTCCCGACCTACGCTGCCTATTCGCTGGAAAACCAGACCGCCAAGACGCCGGAAGCAGTCAACGCGATGCTGGGCAAGCTCGCGCCGGCAGCAGTGACCAATGCCAAGCGCGAAGCGGCCGATCTGCAGGCGATGATCGACAAGGAACAGAAGGCCGCGCGCAAGCCGAGCTTCAAGCTCGAAGCCTGGGACTGGGCCTACTACAGCGAGAAGGTGCGCCAGGCCAAGTACAACTTCGACGAATCCCAGCTCAAGCCGTACTTCGAGCTGAAGAACGTGCTGGAAAACGGCGTGTTCTACGCGGCCAATCGGGAATACGGCCTGACCTTCAAGCAGCGTACCGACCTGCCGACCTACCGCGACGACATCACCGTCTATGACGTGTTCGACGCCGACGGCAAGCAGCTGGCGATCTTCATCGCCGACATGTACGCACGCGAGTCCAAGCGTGGCGGCGCCTGGATGAACTCCTACGTGTCGCAGTCGGCGCTGACCGGTTTCAAGCCGGTGGTCGCCAACCACCTCAACATTCCCAAGCCGCCGGCCGGGCAGCCGACGCTGCTGACCTGGGACGAGGTGACCACCATGTTCCATGAATTCGGCCATGCGCTGCACGGCATGTTCTCGGACGTGAAGTACCCGTATTTCTCAGGCACCAGCGTGCCGCGCGACTTCGTCGAGTTCCCCTCGCAGGTCAACGAGATGTGGGCCGACGAGCCGTCGATCCTGAAGAACTACGCCAAGCACTACCAGAACGGCACGCCGATGCCGCAGGCGCTGCTGGACAAGGTGATTGCCGCCTCCAAGTTCAACCAGGGCTTTGCCACCACCGAGTATCTGGGTGCGGCCATGCTCGATCAGAACTGGCACCAGATCAGCGCCAGCCAGGTGCCCGACGCCGCCGGCGTGATGGCATTCGAAGCCAAGGCGCTGCAGCAGGACGGCATCGCCTATGCGCCGGTGCCGCCGCGCTACAAGACCCCGTATTTCAGCCACATCATGGGCGGTTACGCGGCCGGCTATTACGCCTACATCTGGTCGGAAGTGCTCGACGCCAACACCCAGCAGTGGTTCAAGCAGCACGGCGGGCTGAGCCGCGCCAACGGCGACCGCTTCCGTCAGACCCTGCTCTCGCGCGGCGGCAGTGTCGATGCGATGGAACTGTTCCAGAACTTTGCCGGCCATGCGCCGCAGATCGAGCCCCTGCTCGAGAAGCGCGGCCTGAGCGCGCAAGGGGGCGATGGCGCCACGCCGGAAGCGCCGCAGTCCAAGCCGTAATCGCAACGCGTTGAAACCAAGACGCCGCCCGGAGCGATCCGGGCGGCGTTCTTGATGACCGCGACGAAGCGTGCTGCAGCAGCCGCAGACACCGCACTCAGAGTTCGACCGAATCCACGCCGTCGAGTAGTTTCCGCAACAACTTTTCCAGCCGCACCTGCTCGGCATCGCTGAGGCTGGACGTTTCTGCATTGAGCAGCGCGCAGGCGTCGGGGAGCAGGCTGTTGATCAACGCCAGGCCTGCCGGCTGCAAGGTCAGCATGATCTTGCGCCGATCGTCCGGGCTGCTGCCACGCGCAATCAACCCCTTTTCGCACAATTGGTCGGTGAGCCGGGTGATGTTGGCCGGCTTCTCGCTGGCGGCTTCGGCCACCTCGGTAGGCGTGATCGCCTGCTCCGGGGTACCGTAGAGCATCATCAGAATCTCGTACTCCGGCGGGCTGATGCCGTATGGCTTCAATCGCGCACACCCCTGCGTATGCAGTCGCTTGTAGAGATGCTTGATCAGCCGCACCAGCACGGCCGGCTCCCGCGGAAATGCCGGATAGCGCACACAGGTGTGGTCCACGCGACTTGCGGTCGGATCGAAACTACTCATATCACCCGTTTGATTACATTACTGAATGGCCGGGCCATTCAATCACATCATCTGCGGGGTGACACATCAGCGAGCGAAGAGATGTACATAATCCGGCGCGACCCACGCCACCAATGTCGAGGCGGCGACCTCGGCCGTTTGCGTACCATCCGAATACGGCCCCACCTGATACGGCGGAAACACGAACCGAAGCGCGGTGATCTGCCCGGCCGGATTGAGCACCGGCACGAACTGGGCAAAGTTGTCGACCTGCGCAGCGGTGCCTTCGGCAATCATGCGATCGGCCGAGGCCACCTGGTCGGCCCGCTCCTCGATCGGCACACGATCGGCTTCCACGCGCTGGGTGGCGGCGTTGTGCAATTGCATGGCCACCTCGCGCCCGATCTTTTCCCAGCCTGCCGGGTCCGGAATCAAGGCCTGCGCGGTCAATTGCCTGCGCTCCTTGACCAGCCAGACGAAGCGCGCCACCAACGGCTCGCCATGCGCACCACCGGTATAGCGGCTACCGTCAGCGGAAACGACGATCAGGTCCGGGGTCTGCACCACGGTCTCGAACGCCAGCGATAATTCATAGGGGGCAGCGGGCCTGTCGTTGCCGAGCCCGGACACCGCTTCCATGAGTTCGGCACGCGCTGCCTGCGCATAGCTGCGGATCAGCGCGCTGAGCTCGGGAAGCGCGTCCAGCCCGCGTGGATAGCTGATACCTACCATATAGGCAGGCGCCTGCTCGATCACATCCTCCAGCGGGCCGCTTTGCACCAGCACGGGCTCCGCCGGCGGCGCCGCGGCAGCGGTGGCGTCAGCTGCCGGCTGTGCCGATTGGGCCGTCGTCGGCTCGCGCTGCGTACATCCTGCCAACACGGCCAACATCAGCAAACCCCGGACTGCATTCACTCCTGACGACCGCCCCATTCCCACCTGCTCCCCATCGATACATCTGCAAAGACACGCTGCCGGCGATCAGGCCAGCAGATCCTGAAACTGTTGGTGCCGCCGGATATACGCCTCGGCGTAACTGCAGGCAGGCACTACCCTGTAGCCCTGCTGGCGTGCATGGGCCAAGGCAGCCTCGACCAGCACCGCAGCGATGCCGCGTCCACCGATCGCGTCGGGCACGTGCGTGTGGGTGATGGTCATGCGCTCACCTTCCACACGGTATGCCAGCTGGGCGCGTTGTCCATCGGTGTCTACGCTGAAGAGCTGCTGCGTGGAATCGTGGTCTGCCTGCATTGTCGCTGCCTCCATGGTGGTCTGCACGAGGCAGTGACGATGGCGATCAGTGTGACCAGCGCAGCGCCGCGCCTGCGTGAAAATGAATCGATGCGGTGACCGCGCGCGCAGCCTGCGAACCGGCACTTAAGTTCGCTCGTGTCGCGCCGATAGCTCAGCCGAAGGCGCCCGTTGCATCCCGGGCCTGTGCGACCGCCGATGCCTTCGGCTTACCTACGAGGAGTCACCGCATGAACAACGATTCGGCAGGACACAGCGCAGACAGCGATAGCTCGCTGCTGGAAGGCTTGTTCCAGTTCGCCATCAAGGGCGACACCCACAACCCCGACTTCGCGCAGCTCAACGACACGGTGTACCAGCGCCTGCAGCAGGCCTACGGTGCGGTGCCCACCAGCAGCGTCGGTAGCGACCACAAACGCGACGCGGCCTGAGCCAGCATCGCGTCCATCGCCAGGACCGCTCGCGCACGCGCGATGGTCCTGGTCCGGTCGCCTGGGGCGACCCGCTGTTCCCGACATTTTCGACCTACCGCGCGTGCCCACCGGCGGCCAGCGGTCGGTTTGCCAACCGGGATCAGCCGAAACGCGGATTGGACAGCTGCTCCAGGAAGACCTGCAGCACGCGCGGCTCCATGATCAGCATGAACATCACACCGAACGCGGCACCGGCCAGGTGCGCGCTGTGGTTGATGCGATCGCCGCCGCGGCGGTCCATCCACAGGCTGTAGCCGACATAGAACACCGCATAGATGATCGCCGGCGCCGGAATGAACAGCACCAGGATGATGGTCCATGGCTGCAGCAGGATGAAGGCGAACAGCACCGCCGACACCGCGCCGGAGGCGCCCAGGCTGAGATAGTTCGGGTTCTTCTGGTTCTTCAGATAGCTGGGCAGGATCGAGACCACCAGCGCCGCCAGATAGAACAGCGGGTAGGTCAGCACGCTGCCGGTCAGCTGGGTCATCACGTTTTCGATCACCCGGCCGAAGAAGAACAGCGTGATCATGTTGAAGACCAGGTGGCCCAGGTCGGCATGGATGAAGCCGTAGGTGACCAGGCGGTCGTACTGCCTGTGCTTGTCCAGCGCCGGCGGCCACAGGACCAGACGGTCGGCCAGCTTGCGGTTGTTGAACGCCATCCACGAGACGATGCCGGTGATGGCGATCAGGATCAGGGTAATCATGCGGACCTCAGGCAGAACGGTAATTGTCGACCATGCGATACCCGCGCGCGTACAGGCCGAAGGCCAGTGCCGCCAGGAACGCGAAGGCCGCGAAGAAGAACATCAGAAATGCCGCTTCGCTGAGCCCAGTATCGGCGATGTGGGAGATCACCGTGGCGTTGCGCACCGCCACGTTCGACAGCAGCACCCATAGATTGCCCACCGTGGTGGTCAGATACCAGAAGCTCATCACCACGCCCTTCATCGAGGGCGGTGCCTGGCTGTAGGCGAACTCGATCCCGGTGGCAGACACCAGCACCTCGCCGAAGGTCAGCAGCGCATAGGGCAGGATCTGCCAGGCGATATGCATCGGCTCGCCGCCGTCCATGCTGATCTGGATGGCGCCGACCGCGATCCAGGCCAGGCCGCCGAAGGCGATGCCGCAGGTCATGCGGCGCAGCGCTGTGGGCTCCCAACCGCCACGCCGCAGCAGCGGATACAGCACCAGATTGTTGAACGGGATCAGCAGCATCACCAGCAGCGGATTGAGCGCCTGCATCTGCGATGCCGTGAACCAGGCCGGCATCGTCATCTCGCGTCCCTGCAGGACCCAGGTCGAGGCCTTCTGGTCGAACAGCGAGAAGAACGGCGTCACCAGCGCGAAGATCACCAGCACCCGCAGCAGCGCGCGCACGCCTTCGACCGCAGTATCGGGATGGATGCCGCGCGCACGCTCCAGCTGCCACCAGGTGCCGCCGCCGATGCCGGCCAGCAACAGCACCAGCGCCATGCACAGGCAGATGACGATGCCGAGCTGGTCGACCAGCGTCACGCAGGCCAGTGCCAGCAGCACCGAGACCACTGCCAGCATCAGGCCAGGACGGCCCTGCCCCGGCACCTGTGTCAGCAATGCGGTGCGCACCACCGTACCGAAGCCATGCGGGTCCTTCGGCGGCAACGGCACCCGCACATAGCGCCTGCGGCCCAGCCAGAACACCAGCGTGGCCACGAACATCAGGATGCCGGGAATACCGAACGCCCACGCCGGGCCCAGATTCTTCAGCGCCAGCGGGATCAACAACGAGGCGAACAACGAGCCGAAGTTGATGATCCAGTAGAAGCCGTCGAACACCACCTTGGCCAGGTGCTTGTTGGACTGGTCGAACTGGTCGCCCATGAACGAGGCCACCAGCGGTTTGATGCCGCCCGCACCCAGCGCGATCAGGCCCAGCCCGAGGAAGAATCCGCCGCGGCTGCCTTCGAACAGCGCCAGGCAGGCATGCCCGGCGCAGTACACCAGGCTGAACCACAGAATGGTGTTGTACTTGCCGAAGAAGCGATCGGCCAGCCAGCCGCCGAGCAGCGGGAAGAAAAACACCCCGATCATGAAGCTGTGCAGGATGTGCTTGGCCTCGGCTTCACGGCCGGGCCCGCCGACTTCCTGCAACAGCAGCGAGGTGATCAGGAACTGCACCAGGATGTTGCGCATCCCGTAGAAGCTGAAACGCTCGCAGGCTTCGTTGCCGATGATGAAAGGTATCTGGCGCGGCAGCCGCGCACCGGCAGTGGGGCCCGGCAGGGTGGAAGTGGTCAAGGGCAGTCCGGTCGAGCAGAAAACACGCGCTATCGTACCGGCGGCCGCCGGTTGGCCGCCATCGCGACCATCGGATAAGACCCAGGATGCGCCGCTGCATGCAGCGACGCCGCTGCGCTTATGGCCGCCATTGCGGTGTACCCGACACGTCGTTCGGCCCAGACGTGCCTAAAACCGCTGTTGGCACGCCGCAACCACGCCGATCGCGCGCAAGTCATGACGCAGTGCAGATTGGCCTGCTGCGCCGGCTCGGCTACATTGCAAACGTTTTCCTGGAACACTGGACCGCTGGATGCCCCGCTTCACCCGCCTGGCCCTGAGCCTGTTGCTGCTGACCACCGCCCCCGCCGCACTGGCCGCCGAACCGCTGACCACCCGGGCCGAGCGCAGCGGGTTTGCGCAGACCGGACGCTACGAGGAAGTCATCGCGCTTTGCGATGCCTTTGCGCAGCGCTACCCGCAGGCGGTGCGCTGCATCGAGTTCGGCACCACCCCGGAAGGCCGGCCGATGAAGGCGCTGATCGTCTCCACCAGCGGCGCACTGGATACCGACAGCGCTGCGCAACGCAAGTTGCCGGTGGTGCTGGTGCAAGGCGGCATCCATGCCGGCGAGATCGACGGCAAGGACGCGGGCTTCCTGGCGCTGCGCGAATTGCTGGACGGAAAAACCGGCAAAGGCGTACTGGACAAGCTGGTCTGGGTATTCGTGCCGGTGTTCAACGTCGACGGCCACGAGCGCTTCGGCGCCTGGAACCGCCCCAATCAACGCGGCCCCGAACAGATGGGCTGGCGCACCACCGCGCAGAACCTCAATCTCAATCGCGACTACCTCAAGGCCGACGCGCCGGAAATGCAGGCGATGCTGCGGCTGGTGCAGCAATGGGATCCGCTGATGTACGTGGACCTGCACGTCACCGATGGCGCCAAGTTCGAGCACGACGTGTCGGTGCAGGTGGAGCCCGTGCACGCCGGCGATGCCACGCTGCAACGCGACGGCACGCGCTGGCGCGATGCGGTGATTGCCGACCTCGCCGCACAGGGCTCGCTGCCGTTGCCGTATTACCCCTCGTTCGTGCACGAGGACGACCCGACATCGGGCTTTGCCGACGACGTGTCGCCGCCGCGTTTTTCGCACGGCTATTTCCTGCTGCGCAACCGCTTCGGCATGCTGGTGGAAACGCATTCGTGGAAGACCTACCCGGTGCGCGTACGCGTCACCCGCAATGCGATCGTGTCGGTGCTGCAGCAGGCCGCGCGCAACGGCGCCAGGTGGCGCGCCGATGCGCTGGCGGCCGATCAGCGTGCGACCAGGCTGGCTGGCGAGATCGAGCCGTTGAGCTTCGCTGCCGGCCCGGCCGCACGCACCGTTGCCTTCCGTGGCTACGCCTACACGCGCACGCCCTCGCCGATTTCCGGTGCGTTGATGACGCGCTACGACGAGACCAGACCACAGATCTGGAAGGTACCGTTACGCGATCAGATCAAGCCGGATGTGGTGGTCGATGCGCCCCGCGGCGGCTATCTGGTGCCTGCCGCGCAAGCGGCCCTGGTGGCGGAGAAACTGCGCCTGCACGGCATCGCCTTCGACACCCTCGCCACCACTGCCGCCCATCCGGTGCAGAGCTTCCATGCCGACAAGGCGACGTTTGCCGCGCGCTCCAACGAAGGCCACCAGAACCTGGAGATCGCCGGGCAGTGGCGCGATGAAACCCGCACCGTGCCGGCAGGCTCCTTGTTCGTGCCGATCGCCCAGGCCAGGTCGCGCCTGGTGATGGCGATGCTGGAACCGCAGGCGCCGGATTCGCTGCTGCAATGGGGCCTGTTCAACACCGCATTCGAGCGCAAGGAATACATGGAGGATTACGTCGCCGAAGAGGTGGCGCGCGACCTGCTAGAACGCGACCCGGCAGTGAAGGCGCAATTCGAACAACGCCTGGCCAGCGATGCCGCCTTCGCGGCCGACCCGAAGGCACGCCTGGAATTCTTCGCTCGCCTGCATTCCTCCTGGGACGAGCGCTACCGCCTGTATCCGGTGTTACGCACGGCACAGACGCAGTTCTGAGCCGGCGCCCGCTTCCGGCAGGTACCTGATTCGGCGCACGCGCGCGCCTTTCGAACGCGGGCACTGCGGTGCCCTCCCCTGATTGCAACCGCACCACAAGGACCACCCGTGCCACAGCTCGATATGAAACCGTTTACACACTCCAGGCCACGCCGTCTCGCGCTGGCCATCGCCCTTGGCGTCGGCACCGCGTTTGCCGCCCCGCTCGGCGCACAGACCGCCGCTGCAGCGCAGCCGTGGATGGACACCGCGCTGACCGCGGACCAGCGCGCCGATCGTCTGCTCGCGCAGATGAGCGAGGAGGAAAAATTCCAGATGCTGCGCAGCTACTTCGGCCTGGGCACCGACAAGATTCCCAAGCCCGAGGGCGCGCTGGGTTCGGCCGGCTATGTCCCCGGCGTCCCACGGCTGGGCATCCCGGCGCAGCAACTGGCCGATGCCGGCGTGGGCGTGACCAATCCCGGCGGCATCCGCAAGGGCGACTTCGCCACCGCGATGCCGTCCGGCCCGTCGGCCGCCTCGAGCTGGAATCCGCAGCTGGCCTATGCCGGCGGCAAGACCATGGGCCGCGAATCCTGGCAGCAGGGCTTCAACGTGCTGCTGGCCGGCAGCGTCAACCTGCAGCGCGACCCACGCAACGGACGCAATTTCGAATATGCCGGCGAAGACCCGCTGCTGGCCGGCACCATGGTCGGCGAGTCTATCCGCGGCGTGCAGAGCGAGCATGTGCTGTCAACGATGAAGCACTACGCGCTCAACGACATGGAGACGCGACGCAATTTCCACAGCGCCGAGATCGGCGAGCAGGCGATGCACGAATCGGATTTGCTGGCGTTCGAGATCGCGTTGAAAATCGGCGACCCGGCCTCGGTGATGTGCTCCTACAACAAGATCAATGGCATCTACGGCTGCGAGCACGATTACCTGCTCAACCAGGTACTCAAGCAGGAATGGAAATACCCCGGCTACGTGATGTCCGACTGGGGCGGCGTGCACAGCGGCTCCAAGGCGGCCCTGGCCGGACTCGATCAGCAATCGGCCGGCGAAGTGTTCGATGCGGCGGTGTTCTTCGATGCGCCGTTGCGCATGGCGGTGTCGGCCGGCGTGGTGCCGCGCGCGCGCTTCGACGACATGGTCAGGCGCATCCTGCGCAGCCTGTTCGCGCATGGCGCGTTCGATCATCCCACCCAACGCCAGCCGATCGACGGCAAGGCCGGGCTGCTGTCCGCGCAGCATGTCGCCGAGGAAGGCAGCGTGCTGCTGCGTAACGAGCAGGCCACTTTGCCGCTGTCCAGGGACGTGCACCGCATCGCGGTGATCGGTGGGTATGCCGACAAGGGCGTGATGTCCGGCGGCGGTTCCTCGCGTGTGGACTACACCATCAACGGGGGCAACGCCGTACCCGGCCTCACCCCGACCACCTGGCCCGGCCCGGTGATCATCCATCCGTCCTCGCCGCTGCAGGCATTGCGCGCCGCATTGCCGGACGTGCAGATCGACTATGTCGACGGCAAGGATCGCGCTGCTGCGGCACACGCGGCCAAGGCCGCCGATGTGGCGATCGTGTTCGCCACCCAATGGGCGGCCGAATCGGTGGACCTGCCGGACATGCAATTGCCCGACAACCAGGACGCCTTGATCGAGGCGGTGGCCAAGGCCAACCCCAGGACCACCGTGGTGCTGGAAACCAACGGCCCGGTGCGCATGCCCTGGACCGAGCGCGTGCCGGCGGTATTGCAGGCGTGGTATCCGGGCATCGGCGGCGGTGAGGCGATCGCCAACCTGCTCACCGGTGCGGTGAATCCTTCCGGCCATCTGCCGGTGACCTGGCCGGTGGACGAATCGCAGCTGCCGCGTCCCTCGATCCCGGGCCTGGGCTTCACGCCGGCCAAGCCGGGCGAAGACAGCATCGACTACGCCATCGAAGGCGCCAACGTCGGCTACAAATGGTTCGCTGCGCGCAAGCTGACCCCGCGTTATCCGTTCGGCCATGGCCTGTCGTACACCCAGTTCCGCATGGGCGGGCTGCGCGTGGAAGCCAACGGCAGCCAGCTCACGGCGAACTTCGAGGTGGAAAACATCGGCCCGCGCGAAGGCGCCGCCGTGCCGCAGCTCTACGTCACCCTGCCCGACGGCCACGCCACCCCGCTGCGCCTGATCGGCTGGCAGAAGCTCACGCTCAAGCCGGGCGAAAAGCGCACCGTGCAGGTGATCGCCGAACCCAAGACGCTGGCCGACTTCGATGCCAAGGCCCGTCACTGGACGATTGCCGCGGGCACCTATCGCGTGCAGCTGGCGCGTTCGGCAAGCGAACCGGTGCAGAGTGCAGAGGTCAGCCTGCAGGCGGCGCAGCTGCCGTGATCCGGTGTCGTGGCGGGCATGCATTACGCGTGTCCGCCACGCCGTCTTCTCACGTCGCCGGCAAGCACCGGCCACCACGAAAAATTTGTGCCGGATGCGTTGACAGCGTCGCGCGCAACTTGCACAATTCGCCTCCTGAGTCGCCCAGGTGGCGGAATTGGTAGACGCACTAGCTTCAGGTGCTAGCGGGGGCAACTTCGTGGAGGTTCGAGTCCTCTCCTGGGCACCACGACTCACGGTAGATCGTAAAAAACCCCGCTCAGGCGGGGTTTTTTGCGTCTGGGCCATACGATTGCACGATGGTGTGCGGCATCGGTGATGTCTGCAGATCGGCAGCGTTGCCAGGATGCGGCGCCGGTGACTTTCGACACGCGACCAGCTATTGCTGCTGTGGCGACCCTGCGCAACGCCTCCACGACGGCAGCAGGCCCCATGCGCATCCTCCTCTGGCTTGCCCTGCTTCCGGCCGTTGTCAGTCCGCATGCACGGGCACAGCAGACCAACAAACACGATGCCCCGTACCATCGCGCGCAGGTGTCTTCGCAGCAATGCGGTCTCGGCACGCCGTTCAATGTGCTCGCCGACAGCGGCGGCATCTGGCTTTATCGCGACAGCGGTTGGCCACGCGAAATTTTCTTCCACGGCGGCGAACTGAGCATCGACCACAAGCTGCAGCAGACCAGCACGGCCGATGCACGACGCCTCTGGGAGATGGAACAACGCACCCGCGCATTGATGCCGCAGGTTGCCGGCATTGCCTATCAGGTGATCGACCTCAGTTACGACGCGCTCGGCGGTGTCATCGAGGTCATGACAGGCAGTGCGCTCAACGCCCGCAAGATCGAACGGCTGCGCAAACGCGCACGCGCGTATGTCGACGGCACCCTGGGCAAGGGGCGTTGGGAGCAGAAGGCCTTCGACGGCAACTTCGCAAATTACGTCGAACACGAAGCCGAGCAATTCAAGGGCAGCATCGCGCGCCACATGCTCTGGCAGATCGTCACCGGGCGTTCGGACGGAATCGACAAACGCGCCCAACAGATGGAGGGCCAACTGGATGCAAGGCAGGATACCCAGGCGTCCACCATCGAGGCCAGTGCCAATGCGCTGTGCACCCAGGTGCAAGCACTGCGTCAGTTAGAGGACGCGCTCGAGTTCCGTTACCAGGGCAAGCGGCTGCAACTGCTCGCACCCCTGCAGGACGACACGCCGCGCCATGACACCGAACGGGCTGAACCGAAGCCCGACAGCGGCGATGCGCCACCGAACCGGGCAGTCAAGCTGCAACCAGCAACAAACAGCTGAGACCTCACGCCCTCGGTCGGATCATTGTTCCTCGGGCGGGGCGGCCATGCCCTTGATGCTCTGCCGGATGGTGCTCGAACGGGCGAGATCTCCGCTTGCCTCATACGCCTCGGCAAGGCTGTCCAGCGCATTGCGGGACGCCGGAAACAGCAACACATTGAGCGCGAACACACGAATCGCCGCATCTGCGCCGAGATTGGACAGAACGGTGTAGCCAGTCGCGTTGACCACAGCCTCGAGTTGATGGAGGGGGATGCTCCCGTCGACACGCAGTGCATCGGCCAACAACTGCGTGTCGTGATCGACAGGCGACTGCAGCGCGAAGGCGATGAGCTTCTCCGACAAGGCTTCGGCGGGAAACGTCTGTGGCGCGATGGTGGCCATGATGCTGTCGACCAGCACCCGGGACCACACCCCGCGCGTGCTGCCATTGGTCAGGTAAACGATGGTGTAGCTATCGCCATCCAGGGCATCGGCGAACAGCAGGCGCACCCTCACCCGCGCGCCGCCATCATGACCGACGTGCCGATAGGCACCACTTGCGCCAACCTCCCAGCCGCTGGCAAACCAGCCGCGCTGCCCGTTGGTCAGCAGCTGCGGTTGCCAGAGCTGCCGCAGGGCTGGCTTGCCGACCAACTTTCCATCTCGCATCGCTTCGATGAACGTCGCCAGATCGTCGATGCTGGCGTACAGCTCGGCATGCCCGAGGGCGTAATCGGGCCAAGCGATCTCCGGCTCTTTCTGTAGTTTTCCGTCCTTGCCAACGTAGGCACTGACGACTGCATCAGCCGGCAATCGCGAGCGTCCGAGAAAGGTATGCGCCAGCTTCAACGGCTCGAGGATCCGCTCGGACACGATCTGCGAATACGGCTTGCGGTAATGCGTCTGGAGCAGTTGCGACAGCACCAGATAGTTGGTGTTGATGTAGCGCGTGTTGCTACCGGGTGGAAAGAGCAATGGTTGACTGCCCAGCGCTGCAAAGACAGCGTGCGCAGTTGCAGGAAATGAGGCGTTTGCCTCCGGCGCGCCGCTCATCTGCGCCTCGGTGAAATACTCGGGCAACCCGGAGGTATGGTTGAGCAGCTGACGCACCGTGATCTTGCTCCAGCGCCGCGGCAGATCTGGAAGGTAGACCCGAGCGGGTCGGTCCAGACCGATCTGCCCGGCCTCGACCAACTGCATGATCAAGGTGCTCACCAGCAACTTGCTCACCGAAAACATAGGAAATATCTGCTCAGGCATCACCGGCTGCTGACTGTCGAGGTCGGCAAGTCCATCGCCACCGCGAAACAGCACCTTGCCATTGTGGGAGACGTACGCAGCCTGCCCTACGATGCCGTAGCGCTGCCGATTGAGCTGCATCTGCTGTGTCACCTTGTCGATCGATTCATCGGCCAAGGCGATCAACGGCAACCACAGCGACAGAAGAAGCACAGTCTGCAGCAGACGCCCAATTGCCGGCGCTGCATGCGGTAACTCACGATGACGCTGGGCCTCTTGATTCAGCGTGAGCCGGCCTTGGCGCTGCATCGTATGCATGAGGCAGAAGGACTGCGGTAAACCGGTCGTTGAAGGCGTCACTGCCATTGAACTGCTCCCACTTGGAGAGCGTCAGTCTAGAGCGTGTTGACAGGCACAGCACGATTGTTAGAGCGACTCACAAACCGTAGCGAGCACCCGACTGGTGGGGGGTGAGCGCAGGGGTTTTGTCAGCTGCCTTTTTTGGATGCAGTCAGAAGCCCACGTCAAATACTGCGCCGGTCAAGGCTGCAGCGCCCTCACCGCTCCAAACGGTTTGCTGGTTGCTTTGCAAAGCGCTACGCACACCGACCATCTCGACTGGCTCTTGCCCGCCTACCGTCGCGGGACCTTACGCGGCATGGATGCCGCGTAAGAGCCTACAAGGACGTACTTGCGGCGTGTCCCGCGATGGTGGGCGGGCAAGGGCCCTGCAGCCAAGTCGCAGATCATCCGCTCTGCACTAGACCGGCATGAAGTCGTTGTCTTAGCCGATGTTAGAGCGGCCAAGCGCCTTGTCACCCGCGCTCAATGCCCACCGGCCGCCGCCGCACCGCCGGCACCTGCACCGAACGGTGGTTTGGCCAGCCATAGGAAGAAGATGATCGCCAGGAACGTCCAGCCGAGCAGGTAGAAGATGTCGTTGAAGCCCATCTGCGAGGCCTGGTGATTGATCATGTTGTTGAGCGATGCCGCGCCGTGTTGCAGGTCGCCCTGCCCCATTGCGGTCACCTGCTCCTGCATGCCCGGGGTGTACACCGAGATGTGTTCGGTGATGTGCGCGTGGTGCACCTGGGTGCGGCGTGCCCACAGATAGGTGGTCAGCGATGCGGCAAAGCTGCCGCCCAGGGTGCGCAGGAAGGTGGCCAGGCCGGAACCTGCCGCGATCTCGCGACCGTCCAGGTCAGAGAGCAGGATCTGCAGCACCGGCATGAAGAACAAGGCCACACCCACGCCCATCACCAGCTGCACGGTGGCCACATGGCTGAAGTCCACCTGCAGGTTGAAGTTGGAGCGCAGGAAGCTGGTGAACGACAGGAAGATGAAGGCGACGGTGGCGAGCATGCGCAGGTCGAAACGCAGCGCGTACTTGCCCACGAATGGTGTCATCAGCACTGGCAGAATACCGATCGGCGCGGTGGCAAGGCCGGCCCAGATCGCGGTGTAGCCCATGTCGCGTTGCAGCCATTGCGGGATCAGCAGGCTCACGCTGAAAAACGCCGCATAGGCCACCACCATCGCCAGCGTGCCGGCGCGGAAGTTGCGATGCCGGAACAGCTTGAGATCGACGATGGGATCCTTGTCGGTGAGTTCCCAGATCACGAACACCACCAGCGCCACTGCAGCGACGCAGGCCAGCACCACGATCTTGTCGGAGGAGAACCAGTCCTCGTCGTTGCCCAGGTCCAGCACCAGTTGCAGCGCGCCCACGCCGACCACCAGCAGGATCAGGCCGATGTAGTCCATGCGCGGCTTTTCCAGCTGCTCGGGGCGATGGCGCAACTGCGAGCCGACGATGCTGCTGGCGATGATGCCCAGCGGCACGTTGATCAGGAAGATCCATTCCCAGCTGTAGTTGTCGGTGATCCAGCCACCCAGGATCGGGCCGGCGATCGGTGCCACCACCGTGATCATCGCCAACAAGGCGAGTGCCTGCCCGCGTTTTTCGCGTGGGTAGATCGACACCAGCAGGCTCTGGGTGATCGGGTACATCGGCCCGGCAACGAACCCCTGCAGCGCGCGCGACACCACCAGCATGCCCATGCTCTGGGCCAGGCCGCACAGCAACGAGGCCACGGTAAAAGCCAGCGTCGACCACACGAACAACTTGGTCTCGCCGAAGCGGCGGCTCAGCCAGCCGGTCAGCGGCAGGGCGATCGCAGTGCTGACCGCGAACGAGGTGATGACCCAGGTGGCCTGCTGCGAACTGGCGCCGAGATTGCCGGCGATGGTCGGCAACGAGACGTTGGCGATGGTGGTGTCCAGCACCTGCATAAACGAGGCCATCGCCAGGCCCACGGTGCACAGCGCCACGCTCGCCGGACGAAAGCCGGTGGCGGGCGCAGGTGCCGAGGGACCGCCTGGCGCGACGGGAGCTTGCGAAGACATGCTGGCTCAGCCCGCCTTGGACGCAGCCTGCGCAGGCAGGTTGTCCTGGATGATGCGTTGGATATCCGCGTCGGCGGCCTGCAACTGCTGCGCATACACGTCGGTGGAGAACACCGCACCATTGGCGAACTTGGTCGGCAACACGCTGCCCTGCTGGTCGTGCAGGTTGACATCGACCTTCATCGACAAACCGATGCGCAGCGGATTGCCGGCCAGTTGCTTGGCATCCACCGCAATGCGCACCGGCACGCGCTGGACGATCTTGATCCAGTTGCCGCTGGCGTTTTGCGCCGGCAACAGCGAGAACGCGCTGCCGGTGCCCAGGCCCAGGCTTTCGATGCGGCCGGTGTAGTTCACGCCGCCGCCGTACAGATCCGAATGCAGTTCCACTTCCTGGCCCAGGCGCATGTGCTTGAGCTGGGTTTCCTTGAAGTTGGCTTCCACCCACACCTGCTCCAGCGGCACCACCGCCATCAGAACGCTGCCGGGCTGTACACGCTGGCCCAGCTGCGCCGAACGACGCGCCACGTAACCGGACACCGGTGCAATCACCCCGGTGCGGGCGTGGTTGAGATAGGCCTGACGCAGCTGCGCGGCGGCCGTCTGCACGTCCGGCTGATTGGCCACCGCACTGTCGTCCACCAGGGCGCGGTTGCGTTCGAAGCTCTCGCGCGAACCGCTCACCGCCGCTTCGGCAGCGGCCAGTTCCTCACGGGCATGCGCCAGTTCTTCGTTGGAGATCGCGCCGCTGGCGGCCAGATCCCTGCGCCGTGCGAAATCGGCACGTGCGCTGCGCAAGCTCACCTCGCGCGAGGACAGTTCGGCCTGCGCGCCTTCCACGCTGCGGTACAGACCACGCACCTGACGCACGGTCTTGGCCAGATTGGCTTCGGCCTGCTGCAACGCGACCGCGGTGTCGGCCGGGTCCAGCTGCGCCAGCAACTGGCCGCGCTCCACGCGCATGCCGTCTTCGGCGCCGATGCTGACCACGGTGCCGCCCACCATCGGGGTGATCTGCACCTGGTTGCCCTGCACATACGCGTCGTCGGTGTCCTCATGCCAGCGGCCGACCAGGAAGTACCACACCACAAGACCGATGATCGCCAGGATCACCGCAATGGCCACGATGCGCAGCGCCGCACGGCGCCTGCTGGGCACGGCCGGCGCAGGGGGGGAAGAAGTTGGAGTCGTCTGGCTCATCGTCGCTGTCTCAGGAATTCGGTTGTGCGGAAGTGGTCGCGGCGTGTGCGGTATCGCGCGCAGGTTCCGGCGTGAATCCGCCGCCCAAGGCACGCTGCAACCTCACCGAGGCCAACAATTGTTGCGATTGCAGGCTGGCCATGCGCTGGCGTGCGAGCAGCAATTGCTCCTGCACGCTGAGCACTTCCAGATAGCTGCCGATACCGGCGCGGTAGCGCTGCTGCGCGAGCTCGAAGGCGGCAGTCACGGTCTGCACGGCGTTGTCCTGCGCGCGTGCACGCTGCTCCAGCGAACGCACGGCGTTGACCTGGTCGGCCACCTCGCGCAGGGCGTCGAGTACCTTCTGGTTGTAGTCGGCCACCGCCAGGTCGTACTGCGCATCGCTGCCGGCCAGATTGGCGCGCAGCTTGCCGCCATCGAAGATCGGCAGGCTCAGCGCCGGCGCAACCACGCCAAATACCGAGGCGCTTTCCAGCAACTGGCCGACATCGCGATTCACCACACCGCCCAGCGCAGTAATGTTGAAGCTGGGGTAGAAGCGGGTCTTGGCGGCGGCGATGTCCTGATCGGAGGCTTCCACGCGCCAGCGCGCGGCGACCACATCGGGGCGGCGACCCAGCAGTCGGCTGGCAGGTTGCTCGGCAACTGCGTGGCCATTGCCGCGCTCAGCGTCGGGCGTGCGATCTCCAGCCCGCGATCCGGCCCCTGCCCGGCCAGCGCGGCCAGGGCGTTGCGCGCCTCGTCGATCTGCTGCTGCACGGACTGCAGCTGCTGCTGCGCCGACGGTACACGGGCCTGCGCCTGGCGCACCTGCAGATCGCTGTCGATGCCGGCGCCGCGGCGTTGCCGGGTGAGCTCCAGAGTCTTCTGCACGCGGGTCAGCTCATCGTTGGCCACGTCGTGCAGGCGCCATGCGTAGTCGAGCTGCGCATAAGCTTCGGCGATCGCCGCCGACAGGTTCAGGCGTGCCGCCTGTGCGTCCACATCGGCCGCATGCGCCTGGTCCACCGCCGCTTCCCAGGCGGCGCGCTTGCCGCCCCACAGGTCCACGCCATAGCGGAAGTCCAGCACCAGTTGGCCGTTGCCGCCGAACTTGCCGCCGCGCTCCTCGCCCACCATCGATTCGGGCAATTGCACGCCCGCATAGCCGCCGGACATCGACAGGCTGGGGCCGCGATCGGCCTGCGCGCTACCGATGCGCGCCTGCGCCTGACGCAGGCGCGCATCGGCCGCCGCCAGGCTGGGACTGCGCTGCAGCCCTTCGGCAATCAGCGTATTCAATTGCGCATCGCCCAGGGCGCGCCACCAATCGCTGGTCGGCCAGGCGGCCGTGCTCAGGGTGGCCTGGGCGAGGGTGCGCTCGGCATGCAGCGCGGCCGGCTCCAGCACGGTGCCGTGCGGGGCAAGCCCCCGGCTGCTGGCGCAGGCGGCCAGCGCCAGCGTCAGTGCAGTGAGGACGAGCGGCCGCGCAAGCTGCGCGGACCGCAGGCGCAGCATCTGGATCGGGGAACTAGCAGCGTTCATGAGTTGAGTGCATCGCGGACACGGATGAGGAGAGAGGTGAGTTGTTCGCGCTCTGGCGGAGACAGATCGCGCAGGCCATGCTCGATGGCGCGTTCGCCACGCAGCTTCAGGCGCTCCCACAGCGCCACGCCCTGGTCGGTCATGACGATCTGCAGCGCGCGCCGGTCCTGCGCATGCGGCTCGCGTCGCACCGCGCCAAACGCTTCGAGCTTGTCGAGCAGGCGGGTGACCGCGCTCGGGGTCTGGTCCAGCGCCAGCGCCAGTTCGTTGGCCGTGCAGGGCGAACGCACCGCCAGAATCTTCAGACCGACATAGTGGCTGAAGCCGAAGTCCGGCAGCTCGCCCTTCATTTCGGCCTCGAGCTGCCGCATCAGCGCATCGCGCACCTGACGCAACAGCAGGCCAAACGATGGCGAGGCGGAGGAGAGGTCATTCATGGCAGGCCATTTTCTTCCGAAAAATATATTTGTCAACGCAAATATTTCTAACGGGATTAAACCGCCAGCAAGGATCGCTACCTTACGTGCCTGCGCCACTGGCCTGGTAATACAATTGCGCCAATGACTGTCGAAAACCCGCCAACCACGGTCGATGCATTGCCACCCGGCGTGCGGGACAGCTTCGAATGGGCCGATGGACCGGAGGTGATCGCATTCCTGGCCGACCTGCGCGCGGTATGGGCGCCGGAGACCGTTCGGCATGCGCATGTCCGCGGGCAGCTGATGTATGTGGAACACGGCGTGCTGACGGTTCACACCGAACAGGGAACCCTGTCGCTACCGCCGGGCTGCGCCGGCTGGATGCCGCCCGGGCAGCAGCACACGGTGGAGCTGGCCGGGCCGCTGCGCGGCTGGGGTGTGGTGGTCCGGCCGGACGCCTGTGCTGCGCTGCCTGCGCAAGGCGGGGTGATCCGCCTGACCGGGCTCGCCCGCGAGGCGATCATGCGCGCAGCCGACTGGCCGCCGGGTCAGCCGCTGGACCCCACCCGGCAACGCCTGGCCGCGGTACTGCTGGACGAACTGCACCAGGTGCAGATCGACCACCTGCACCTGCCGATGCCGGCCGACCGGCGGCTGCTGCGCATCGCCCGGCAGTTGCTCGATACCCCGGCCGACCCGCGCCCGCTGGACGCCTGGGCCGACTGGGGCGGGCTGTCGGCGCGCAGCCTGAGCCGGCATTTCCGCAGCGAGACCGGGCTGAGTTTCGCGCAATGGCGGCAGCAGGCGCGGCTGGCGGAGGCGCTGCGGCGGCTCAGCCAGGGCAGCCCGGTCGCCCGGGTCGCCGACCAGCTCGGATACAACAGCCCCAGCGCCTTCGTCAGCGTGTTCCACCGCCATTTCGGCGCTCCACCCACGCGGTATCTGGCCGTTGCGCATGCGCGCGGCTTGGCATCCCCGGCCGCATCCGGATAATCGGCGCTCTTCGAGCGCGCGCCACGGCGCGGGCTCCTCTTTCGTAGGACCTGGCTTTACATGACCGATTTGACCCGCCCCACCTTCCACGGCTTCGAGCAGCTGCCGCTGCGCGAGTACGCCGAACGCGCCTATCTCGACTATTCGATGTACGTGGTGCTCGACCGCGCCCTGCCGTTCCTGGGTGATGGCCTGAAGCCGGTGCAGCGGCGCATCATCTTCGCGATGAGCGAGCTGGGCCTGAATGCCGCTGCCAAGCCGAAAAAATCCGCGCGCACCGTGGGCGATGTAATCGGTAAATACCACCCGCACGGCGACAGCGCCTGCTACGAAGCGCTGGTGCTGATGGCGCAGCCGTTCTCCTACCGTTACCCGCTGATCGAGGGCCAGGGCAACTTCGGCTCCACCGACGACCCCAAGTCGTTCGCGGCGATGCGCTACACCGAATCCAAGCTGACCCCGATCGCCGAGGTGCTGCTGGGCGAAATCGGCCAGGGCACCACCGATTGGGCGCCCAACTTCGACGGCACCCTGGAAGAGCCGACCTGGCTGCCGGCGCGCCTGCCGCATCTGCTGCTCAATGGCACCACAGGCATCGCGGTGGGCATGGCCACCGACGTACCGCCGCACAACCTCAACGAGATCGTCAGCGCGCTGCTGCGCCTGCTCGACAACCCCGATGCCACGGTCGCCGAGCTGTGCGAACACGTGCTCGGCCCGGACTACCCGACCACCGCCGAGATCATCACCCCGGTGGCCGATCTGCGCGCGATCTACGAGACCGGTCACGGCAGCGTGCGTGCGCGCGCCACCTACAAAAAAGAACACGCCAACATCGTCATCGACGCGTTGCCGTACCAGGTCTCGCCGTCCAAGGTGATCGAGCAGATCGCCCAGCAGATGCGCGCCAAGAAGCTGCCGTGGCTGGAAGACATTCGCGACGAGTCCGACCACACCAGCCCGGTGCGGGTGGTGCTGGTGCCGCGCTCCAACCGCGTCGATGCCGAGCAGCTGATGGGCCACCTGTTCGTCACCACCGACCTTGAGCGCAGCTACCGCGTCAATCTCAACGTGATCGGCCTAGACGGCCGCCCGCAGGTGAAGAACCTGCGCCAGTTGCTGAGCGAGTGGCTGACCTTCCGCAGCGACACCGTCACCCGTCGCCTCAACCATCGCCTGCAGAAGGTCGAGCGCCGCCTGCACCTGTTGGAAGGGTTGTTGATCGCCTTCCTCAACCTGGACGAAGTGATCCGCATCGTCCGCAGCGAGGACGAACCCAAGCCGGTGTTGATCGCGCGCTTCGAACTCAGCGAAGAGCAGGCCGAATACATCCTGGAAACCAAGCTGCGCCAGCTGGCACGCCTGGAAGAAATGAAGATCCGCGGCGAGCAGGAAGCACTGGCCAAGGAACGCGCGCAGTTGATGGCGATCCTGGAAAGCAAGGCCAAGCTGAAGAAGCTGATCAAGGACGAACTGACCGCCGACGCCAAGAAGTTCGGCGACGCACGCCGCTCGCCGCTGGTACAGCGTGGCGCGGCGCAGGCGATCGACGAAACCGAGATGGTCGCCAGCGAACCGATGACCGTGGTGCTGTCGGAAAAGGGCTGGGTACGCGCGGCCAAGGGCCATGAGGTCGACCCGGCCGGCATGTCCTACCGCGAAGGCGACAGCCTGCTGGCGGCGGTGCGCAGCCGCAGCACGCATCAGGTGGCGTTCCTGGATTCGGAAGGGCGCGCCTATTCGACCGCGGTGCACACCCTGCCCTCGGCACGCGGCAATGGCGAACCGTTGACCGGACGTTTCTCGCCGGCCTCGGGCGCGGCGTTCCAGGTCATGGCCAGCGCCGACAACGCCACCCGCTTCGTGCTGGCGTCCTCGCACGGCTACGGCTTCGTCACCCGCTTCGAAAACCTCACCGGCCGCAACAAGGCCGGCAAGGCGATGCTCAACCTGACCACCGGCGCACATGTGCTGACGCCTGCGCAGGTGATCAATCCGCAGAGCGACCGCATCGTCGCCGTCACCAGTGCCGGCAATCTGCTGGCGGTGACCGCCAGCGACGTGCCCGAGCTGGACAAGGGCAAAGGCAACAAGATCATCGACATCCCCAAGGCCAAGCTCGGCACCGAGCGTGTGGTCGCGGTGGTGGCGGTGGCACCAGGCAACACGCTGCTGGTGCGCAGCGGCGCACGCACCATGAGCCTGTCGTTCAAGGATTTGGATCCCTATGTGGGCGCGCGCGCGAGTCGCGGGGCGTTGTTGCCGCGAGGGTGGCAGAAGGTGGACGGGTTGGAAGTGCAGTAACGGCTGTTCACCCAAGCGCCGCGCGGCGGCGCGTTGGCCGTGCGGTTGTGAGCGACCCACCAAATCCGCCAGCTGGACGCTGCCGGCTTTAGGGCATCCCGCCCTCGGCCAGCTTGGCTTGCAACGGCGAGGCTACGCTGAAGCGCAAGCTCTGCATTGCCTTGAGAGGTATCGAACGGTGCGGATGCGTCGGTTGTAGAGCGAGAGATCTGCGGATTTGCTGCAGGGCCCTAGTCCGCCCACCATCACAGGACACGCCGCAAGTACGTCCGTGTAGGCGCTTACGCGGCATCCATGCCGCGTAAGGTCCCGCGACGGTGGGCGGACAAGGACCGGTCGAGATGTCGGTGTGTGTGGGTGTGCGCAGTGCATGTCGCGCGGCGGTGCGGGGTGGTCTGAGCGGTTCCTTTCGATCTGCAGTGTGAGTGCCATTGGCTGCATCACGTCACTCGTCAACGCAAACCAACAAGACAACATCATGGACACAGATTTCTGGCTGCAGCGTTGGCAGAACGGTCAGACCGGCTTCCATCAGGACCAGGTGATGCCGCTGCTGCAAAAGCACTGGCCGGCGTTGCAGGTGCCGAAGGCTGCCCGCGTGCTGGTGCCGCTGTGCGGCAAGACGCTGGATCTGCACTGGCTGGCCGCACAAGGTCATCGCGTGCTCGGCGTGGAGATATCGCCGCTGGCGGTGGCGCAATTCTTCGCTGATGCCGGCCTGCGACCGCAGCGACACAGCAGCCGCGCGGGCGAGCACTTTATCGCCGGCCCGATCGAGATCATCTGCGGCGACGCGTTTGCACTGGAGCCAAGCGTGCTGGCCGATTGCAGCGCCGTCTACGATCGCGCCGCATTGATCGCCCTGCCTGCCGGCTTGCGCCAACAGTTTCTGCACACCACGTACGCGCGCCTGCCTGCGGGATGCCGCGGGCTGTTGATCACCCTGGAATATCCGCAGGCCGAAAAGGCCGGACCGCCGTTTTCGGTGGACGCCACCGAGATACACAGACTGTTCGACACGCATTGGCAGGTGCAGCAACTGGAACACCGCGACATTCTCGATCAGGAGCCGCGCTTCCGTGCCGACGGTGTCACTGCCCTGTCGACCGGCATCTATCACCTGCAACGCAACTGACCGTCGCGAGCGAACGTTCTCATCGGCGATCGCTGCCGACGCCCCAGTCGGGCGCCGCAGGCGTTGCACAAGCAGCACATCGCGCGCCGATCAGCACCGCGCGGCGTTGCGCCACGCGATGGTTCGCACCACAGCGCAAGGCGCCAGGTAACACCGCCGCAGACCGCCGGCCGCTGATGCAGGCCCCGCAGCAATGACGACGCTCCGCGCGGCACCTGCCGATGGCAAATCTGCGCTGCGCCCGCTCAGCGGCTGCGCAGCATCCAGTCGCCGGGCTCAGCCGGCGACATGGCCCTTGTCGATCTTCGAGGTCTGATACAGCTCCAGACCGATCCGCCTGATCAGGCCGAGCTGCTGCTCCAGCCACCAGGCGTGGTCTTCTTCGGTGTCCTGCAATTGCTTGAGCAGGATGTCGCGGCTGACGTAGTCGCCATGCTCCTCGCACAGCTTCATGCCGGCGGCGAGATTGGCGCGCACTTCGTACTCCACGACCAGATCGCGCTCGAGCATTTCCACCACGGTCTTGCCCGGATCGAACTCGGCCGGCCGCATGTCCGGGTCGCCTTCCAGGAACAGGATGCGCCGCAGCAGCGCGTCGGCGTGCTCGGTCTCCTCTTCCATTTCGTGGTTGATGCGCTCGTACAGCGCCATCAGGCCCTGGTCCTCGTAGCGGCGCGAGTGCAGGAAATACTGGTCGCGTGCCGCCAGTTCGCCGCGCAGCAGCTGTTTGAGGTAGTCGACGACTTCGGGATGGCCTTTCATGATGTGCTCCAGCGACGCAATCGAAGCATGGTGCCCTAAGCCGCGCAGCAATGATCTAATCGGAATCACTTTCAGTTGCGCTTGCGGCCAGACCCGCCACGGTCATGGCCAGCCGCCACACTGTGACCGAACTCAAGGACTCGACAATGCGCAAATGGCTGGGCCGGCTGCTGCTGGCAACCGTGGTGTTGGTCGTGGCGGCCCTGTTGGCCGTGTATCTGTCGATGCGTGGCAGCCTGCCGCAGCTGGACGGCAACAGTACCCTTGATGGGCTGGTGGCACCGGTCAGCGTGCAACGCGACCGGCGTGGCGTGGTCACCATCGATGCGGCCAGCCAGGTCGATGCCATGCGCGCACTCGGCTACGTGCACGCGCAGGAGCGCTACTTCGAGATGGACCTGATGCGCCGCGCACCGGCCGGCGAATTGTCCGAGCTGTTCGGCGCTGCGGCGCTGGATCTGGACAAACGCAATCGCGTGCACCGCCTGCGCGCCCGCGTGCATGCCAGCCTGGATGTCGCCGCCGGCAGCCAGCGCGCGGCGCTGCAGGCCTACACCGAGGGCGTCAATGCAGGGCTGGCCGCCCTGCGCGTGCGTCCGTGGCCGTACCTGTTGCTGCGGCAGACACCGCGCGCGTGGACGCTGGACGACTCCATCCTCACCGGCATGGCGATGTATGCCGACCTGCAGGACAACGACAACCAGACCGAACTGGCGGCCGCACGCATCCGCGCGGTAGTGCCGGCGGCACTGGCGGCATTGCTCGACCATCAGGGCTCCAGCTGGGATGCACCGCTGCTCGGCGCCGCGCAAGGCGACGCCGTGCTGCCCGACGCCGCCGCACTGGATCTGCGCCGCCTGCCGCACCCAGCTGCCGCCGCAGGCGCCGAGCAGCCGACGCCGGGCAGCAACAACTTCGCCGTGGACGGCAGCCTCACCAGCGACGGCCGCGCCATCGTCGCCGACGACATGCACCTGGGCCTGCGCGCGCCCAACATCTGGTTCCGCGCACGCCTGCGTTACCCGGACACCGGCGCGCCCGACGGCAAGGTGGATGTCACCGGCTTCACCCTGCCCGGTTTGCCGGCGGTGGTGGTCGGCAGCAATGGGCATGTGGCCTGGGCCTTTACCAACAGCTATATCGACACCGCCGACTTTGCACGGATCCCGCCGGCCACGCCTGGCCATCCGCAAGTGCTCACCACCCATGTCGAAACGATTCGCGTGGCCGGCGCCGCGCCGGTGCGTTTTGCGGTGCGCGAGAGCGCCTGGGGACCGATCCTGCACGACAACCCCGATGGCAGCCTGCTGGCACTGCGCTGGGCCGCGCAGCTACCCGGCGCGATCCGCCTGGACTTTGCGCAGATGAGCACGGCGGTTGATGTGCACGCCGCCTTTGCCGTAGCGGATCGTTCGGGCATTCCGGCGCAGAATCTGTTGCTGGCCGATCGCAGCGGGCGCATCGCCTGGCGGTTGATCGGCGCGCGCCCGGTACGCAATGCCGGATGCAACCCGAGCGGCATCGCCGAACTGGCGCGCTCGGCGCAGACCGCGCCTTCGGCTGAGATAACGGCAGCATCGGCACCCGCGCCGACCGGCTGCCTGCCCTGGCCGGTGCGCAGCGACGACGCCCCCGCCCTGATCGATCCTCCTTCGCACCGGCTCTGGACCGCCAACAGCCGCGTCGTCGATGCGCAGCAGTTGGCCACGCTCGGCAATGCCGGCTACGACCTGGGCGCGCGTGCGCAGCAGATCCGCAACGACCTGTTCGCCAGGCAGCGCTTCAACGAGCTGGATCTGCTCGCCATCCAGCTCGACGATCGCGCCGTGCTGCTCACGCGGTGGTGGCAGTTGTTGCGCGGCGTGGTCGACCACAGCAAGGACCCGGCCTTGCAGCAGATCGAAGCCGCCACACGGCAGTGGGACGGGCACGCATCCACCAATTCGGCCAGCTATCGCATCGTGCGCGGCTTTCGCGGCATGACCATCGACGCAGTGGAAGCCGGCCTGCTGGCGCCGGCAAAAGCCGCGCTTGGCAAGGACTTCCTGCCGCCGCGTCGCGCGCAACTGGAAGGCATCGTCTGGCCGTTGCTGCAGCAGCGCCCGGCGCATCTGCTGCCACCGGCCTATGCGAGCTGGGATCAGCTGCTTGCCGAGACTGCACGCAATGCGCAGACGGATCTCGCTGCGCAGGACGGCGCCTTGCAGGATAGCCCCTTGAGTGAACGCACCTGGGGCAAACGCAACACCGCCGCCATCTGTCACCCGATCGCGCGGGCATTGCCTGCGCTCGCCAAGCGCTGGCTGTGCATGCCGCCCGACCAACTGCCAGGCGATCGCGACATGCCACGCGTGCAAGGCCCTGCCTTCGGCGCCTCCGAACGCATGGTGGTGTCGCCCGGCCACGAGCAGGACGGCATCGTGCACATGCCGGGCGGCCAGAGCGGGCATCCGTTGTCGCCGTTCTGGGGTGCAGGGCACGACGACTGGGTGCACGGCCGGCCGGCCCCATTTCTGCCGACCGCTACCCGCTACACGCTGCGCCTGCAGCCGAAATAGGCGTGGTCATTGCTGTCTCGCCTGTCGATGCAGGTTTCTGCGTCTGCCTTCTGCAGCTCGCCCCCCCCGCCCCCACACCCGCCCACCGACCTGCCGAATGAAGCGAGCCCAACATGCTAAGATGCACTTGATAACCATTCCCATTAGTGACCAATGCGCCCCACGCTCCTTGTCACCGCGCTCGCCGCTGTCTTGGCTCTGCCCTCGCCCCGCGCCTTCGCCCAACACCACACCAGCGCCCCGGCAACCGTCACCGACCTGGATGGCGTAGACGTGGTCGGCCGTGCGCAGACGCTGTACAAATCCGATGACGCCGCGGTGGCCACACGTACCGATACGCCGTTGTCGCTGGTGCCGCAGTCGGTGCAGGTGCTGCCGCGCGAACTGATCGACGACCAGGCCGCGCGCCAGATCACCGACCTGTATCGCAGCATCAGCGGCATCAGCTTCTTCAGCTATGCCGGCGTCACCCTGCGCGGATTCCGCCAGGAAAATGTGCTGTACGACGGACTGCGCGGCGATCCGTATGCCGGCTTCTCGGTGCCGCAGCTGTTCAATATCGAACGCGTGGAAGTGCTCAAGGGCCCGGCCGGTGCGCTGTACGGCGGCGGCGAACCCGGTGGCGTGATCAATTACGTCACCCGCAAGCCCGGCCATCAGGCCGCGCGTCGGGTGGAGCTGCAGGTGGGCAATCAATCCTTCGGAGCGGCCTCGTTCGAGGCCACCGGGCCGGCACGCGACGACGGACGCATTCGCTACCGCGTTGGCGCCTATGCCGATGGCGAGGATGGCTTTCGCCGCAACACCGATAGCCAGAGCCAGATCGGCGATGCGTCGGTGGCCTTCGACATCGGCCAGACCGGCGAACTCACGCTGCAGTACACCGACATCACCCAGAACCTGGGCGGCAATCGCCTGCGCGGCGTGCCGGTGGACGACGACGGCAACTTCCTCACCGACCGTCGCTGGAACCACAACGAGCCCACCGATTTCCTCGACATGCGCGCCAAGGTGGCGTTCGCGCAGTACCGCTTTGCGCCGTCCGCTGCCTGGGACGTGGACATGGCGATGCGCTGGTTCAAGAACGACGAGCATCAGATCTATCACGAGCCGATGGGCCTGATCGACCGCGATGGCGACGGCACCGCCGAATGGATGACGCGACAGTTGCGCAACCAGTTCCGCGACAACGATGCGGTCTCCAGCAACGTCAACGCGGTGTTCCGCACCCGCATCGGCGCGATCGAGCACAAGCTGCTGATGGGCGCGGACTACTATCGGCTGGATGCGGACTTCCGCGCGCAGACCGCCAACACTGCCGACACCGGCCGCGTGCGCGGGCCGGTGCCGGGTATCGATCTGTTCAACCCGGTGTACGGCCGCAGCGGCTTTTACGACTACGGCCTGGACAGCCTGCCCTGGCGCGCCACCAGTACACGCAGCCAGCGCTACGGCGGCTATCTGCAGGACGAACTCACGCTGACCCCGCGCTGGTTTGCGATGGCCGGACTGCGTTGGGACGGCTTCAAGGACGACAACCGTCTGGACGGCTCGCGCGTCACCGGCAACGATCTCAGCTGGCGTGTGGGCAGCACGTTCGTGCTGCGCGATGGCATCAACGCGTACGCAAGTTATGCCAGCGGCTTTCTGCCGCAGGATGCGGCCAATCAGGACAGCAGCGTCGGCGGGCCGTTCGATCCCGAGCGCAGCACGCAGTGGGAAGTGGGTCTGAAAACCGCGCTCAGCGATGGCGGGCTGACGCTCAACACCGCGCTGTATCGCATCGAACGCAGCAACATCGTGCAGGCCAACGGCCGTGTCGTCGATGGCGTCAACCAGCTCTCCGCGCTCGGTCTGGTACGCAGCGAAGGCCTGGAAGTGGATCTGCTGGCCGACCTCACCGAACGCTGGGTGCTCAACCTGACCTACGCCTACAACGATGCACGCGTGCTCGATGCGGGCACCAACGGCATCACCAATGCGTCCGGCGACCGCTTCGCCAATGCACCGCGCAACACTTTCGGTCTGTGGACACGTTACGACCTGCCGGCCTGGAACTCGGCGATTGCCTTCGGTGCGGACTACGTAGGCGAGCGGCTCAGCCTGGAAGGTCAGCGCGTCAAGCCGTACGCCATCTTCGACATCAGCTGGCAGACGCAGTGGGACGCCTGGAAGCTGCAGGTCAACGTCAAGAACCTGTTCGACCGGGTCTATGCCGTCAGCGGGTTCACCGAGCGCACCGGTCACTTTCCTGGCGAACCGCGCCGCGTCTACGCGCAGCTGGCCTACAGTTTCTAGCGTGGCGAACGGGCGCCTGCCCAGGCCGCGAGCACTGCTCCAACTGTGACGTTGATCGGCCGCAGCGGCCGCCGCACGCACAGTTGTGGCCTCGACCACGGCGGTGCAATGAACCTGCGCCGAATCAGGCCGGCCGGAATCCGCCAGACGTTAACGTCCATTGGGACACACTAGAGGCCGTCGCGATCTGTAACGTGTTTTTACACGATCGCCCTCCTCCCCCCACTGACCGGAATCCGCATGCCTCAGCTTGCCCGCTCCGTTTCCGCCCTGTTGCCCCTGCTCGTTGCCACTGCCTGCTCGGCAGCGCCGCCCGCCAAATCCGGCCCACCGGATGCGCCGGTCGCGGCATGCACCGCCAAAGTGCGCCCTGGGCAGGATCTGCAGAAAACCATCGACAAGCTTCCGCAAAGCGATACGCCTGCGGTGTTGTGCCTGGAAAAGGGTGAATTCCCGCTCAATGGCCTGGTCTCGATCCACCGCGGCAATCTCACTCTTCGCGGCAAAGGCCCGACCACGGTGCTGCGCATGGCCGATGGTGTGCAGCAACCGGCACTGGTGGTCGGCGACTACGAAAATCAGCAGCCGACCGGCGTGATCCGCAATGTCAGCATCGAAGACATGCAGATCGTCGCCAGCACCGGCGACAAGGAATTCATGCCCGAGCGTCCGTACCTGAGCAACAGCGCGGTGGTCGTGCGTTCCGGCCAGGGCATCCGGCTCGCCGGCCTGCAGGTCAACAAGTGCCGCAGCGCCTGCCTGCTGAGCGAGTACGACACGCGCGAGATCACCATCGAAAACAATGATGTTTCGGGCGCGATCTGGGACGGCGTATCGTTCAATCGCACCGCCAAGGTCACCATGGTCAACAACTACATCCACGACAACGTGGCCGCAGGGCTGACCACCGAGCATCTGGAAGACAGCGAGATCCGCAACAACCGCTTCGAGCGCAACGGCAGCCAGGGCATCTATCTTTCCGACGCGCGCCGCAACCGCTTCAGCAACAATCAGTTCGACGGCAACAAGGTCGCCGGTGTCTTCCTGGCTTGCGCCATCCGCTACCGCACCCCGGAAATCCTGTGCTGGGACAACAGCATGAGCCAGGACAACGTGTTCGAGAACAACCGCTTCTCCAATACACCGTTCACCTACACCATCGGTGTGGACCGCGCTGCTAACTGCACTGCGGCCGACTTCAAGCCAAACCTGTGGCGCAACAACCAGGCAGATGTGGCCGGCGTGGATATCGAGCCGCAACGCTACGGATACTGCGTGCGCCACGAGTGATCGCAGCAGCGGCCGGCAGCGCGTGAGCGCATGCCGGCCGCTGGAGTTTCAACTTCGATGCAGCAGCGTTACGACGCCAACGCCTGTTCGTGCACGCCGGCAATCGCACGGCCGGACGGGTCGGCCATCGCGGCGAAGCTGGCATCCCAGGCGATCGCGGTCGGCGACGAACACGCGATCGACTTGCCGCCCGGCACCGTCTCCGCCGCCGCCTGGCTGGGGAAGAACTGCTCGAACAGCGTGCGATAGAAATACGCTTCCTTGGTCTGCGGCGGATTGACCGGAAAGCGTTTGGAGGCGGCAGCCAGCTCGCGGTCGCTCACATGTGCGGCGGCATGCGCCTTGAGTCCATCGATCCAGCCATAGCCCACGCCATCGCTGAACTGCTCTTTCTGCCGCCACAGGATCGATTCGGGCAGATACCCGGCAAACGCTTCGCGCAACACGCCCTTTTCCATCCGCGTGGCGCCGCTGCTGGTCTTGTCGATCATCTTGAAGCTGGCGTCCATGCGCATGGCCACGTCCAGGAATTCGCGGTCCAGGAACGGCACGCGCGGCTCCACGCCCCAGGCCATCATCGACTTGTTGGCGCGCAGGCAATCGTAGTTGTTGAGCGCATCCAGTTTGCGTACCAGTTCTTCGTGGAATTCGCGTGCGTTCGGTGCCTTGTGGAAATACAGATAGCCGCCGAAGATTTCGTCGCTGCCTTCACCCGACAACACCATTTTTACGCCCATCGCCTTGATGCGTCGTGCCAGCAGGAACATCGGCGTAGAGGCGCGGATGGTGGTGACGTCGTAGGTCTCGATATGACGGATGACCTCGGGCAGCGCATCCAGGCCTTCGTCGAAGCTGTACTCGAAACCATGATGCACGGTGCCCAGCGCGGCGGCAGCGACTTCGGCCGCGGCCAGATCCGGCGAGCCTTTCAAACCGATCGCGAACGAATGCAGGCGCGGCCACCACGCTTCGGTGGTGTCGTTCTCTTCGATGCGATGGCGTGCGTAGCGTGCGGCCACCGCGGCGACCAGCGACGAATCCAGCCCGCCGGACAGCAGCACGCCATACGGCACGTCGGTCATCAGCTGACGGTGCACCGCGCGCTCGAACGCCTCGCGCAATTCCTGCAGCTGCACCTGCACGCCTTCCACTTCGGCGTATTCGCGCCAGGCACGCTCGTAATAGCGACTCAGTGCACCGGTGGCGCTGTCGTACCAATGGCCAGGCGGGAACTGCGCCGCATCGGCGCAATCATCCACCAGCGACTTCAGTTCCGAGGCCACCCGCAGCCGGCCTTCGCGATCGTGGCCCCAGTACAGCGGCACCACGCCGATCGGGTCGCGCGCGATGATCACCCGCCCGGCGGCCTTGTCCCATAGCGCGAACGCGAAGATGCCGTTGAGGCGGTTGAGGTAGGAGGCCGGCGCATCCTCGCGATACAGCGCGTTGATCACCTCGCAATCGGAGCCGGTCTGGAAGGCGTACGGCTGCATCAGCTCCTGCTTGAGCTCGCGATGGTTGTAGATCTCGCCATTCACTGCGAGCGCAAGCTCGCCATCGTCGGACAACAACGGCTGCGAGCCGCCAGCCGGGTCGACGATGGCCAGGCGCTCGTGCACCAGGATCGCACCGGTATCGACATACACACCGCTCCAGTCCGGGCCGCGATGACGCTGCCGCTGCGAACATTCCAGCGCCTGTCGGCGCAATGCCTGCAGATCGTCACCGGGTTGCAGGCCGAAAATACCGAAGATGGAACACATGGAAACACTCCTGGATGAAACTGCGGGGGTTGGCGGCCGGTGGCAAGCGTGCTGCACGAGAATGACACCCATAAAAAAACCCGCATCGGCCGATGCGGGTTCTCTGATTCCTGGGCGTTTGGTTTTACTTCGCCTAGTCGCAGACCCGCATCGGCCGCGCACGATTGTTCGCGCGCAGATTGTTGCGGTTGGCGTTATTGCGGTTGGCGAGCTGGAAGACCATGTGAGCGACGCTAACCGTTCGTTTTCGATGGCGCAACTGTTTCAGCGGCAACGACGGCGACGCATGGTCCGTCAATCCACCAGCAGCCGCTCGATCAGGCCGCGATACAGCGCGGGCAAGGCTTGCAGATCGGCCACGCGCACATGCTCGTCGACCTGATGGATGCTGGCGTTGACCGGGCCGACTTCGATGCATTGCGCACCCAGCGGCGCGATGAAGCGCGCATCGGAGGTGCCGCCGCCAGTGCTTTCCTCCGGCGGCGCGCCGGCGAACTGGCCCAGCACCTCGCGTGCGACGCTGCGCAGGCGCCCTTCCGGGGTGTAGAACGGCTCGCCGCTGCGATGCCAGCGCAGCGCATAGTCCAGCCCGTGGCGATCCAGCAATGCGGTGATTTCCGCTTCCAGCCGCGGCGCATCCCACAGCGGGGTGTAGCGCAGATTGAAGGCCACCTGCAGCTCGCCCGGAATCACGTTATTGGCGCCGGTGCCGGCATGGATGTTCGACACCTGCAGGCTGGTCGGCGGAAAACTCTCGAAGCCCTCGTCCCACTGCCGCGCCACCAGCTCGGCCAGTGCCGGCGCGGCCAGATGGATCGGATTGCGCGCCTTGTGCGGATACGCCACGTGTCCCTGCACGCCCCTGACGATCAGCGTGCCGGACAGACTGCCGCGGCGGCCCACGCGCAGCAGGTCGCCCAGCCGTTCGGTGGACGACGGTTCGCCGGTGATGCACCAGTCGATCGCCTGCCCGCGCGCGCGAAACAGCTCGGCCACGCGCCGCACGCCATCGATGGCGTCGCCTTCTTCATCGGAAGTCAGCAACACCGCCAGCGTGCCGGCATGCTGCGGATGGGCGGCGACGAACCGTTCGGCGGCGATCGCGAAGGCGGCCACGCTGCCCTTCATGTCGGCCGTGCCGCGCCCGTACAGCACACCATCGCGGATCTGCGGATCGAACGGATCGCTGGTCCAGGCATCGCGCGGTCCCGGCGGCACCACATCGGTGTGGCCGAGCAGCACCAGCACCGGCGCACCGCTGCCGTGGGTGGCCCACAGATTGTCGACCTGGCCCAGGCGCAGGTGCTCGCAAGCAAATCCGGCAGCCTCCAGGCGTTGCGCAAGCAGCGCCTGGCAGCCGGCATCATCCGGTGTCACCGAGGCGCGTGCGATCAGCTCGCAGGTCAGTTGCAGTACGTCGCCGGTCATGTTCGTCCTTCCGATAAAAGATGCATCTGGACCGCGGGCATCAACGGGTCGCCTGCCTTCCACCGGTCCGCAACGCGCACGTCTGCGCGAACCGATGATGCGGTGGCGCCATCAGGCAATGTTGAAGCGTGCCTTGAACCCGTTGTCGGAGAAGCCCTGGCTGAGCGTACCGTCCTCTGTCACCACCACCGGGCGGCGAATCAATTGCGGGTACTCGCGCAGCAGCAACTTCCATTCCGCGTGCGAACCGGGCGTCTTCTTGTTGTCGGGCAGCTGGCGCCAGGTGGTCGAGGACTTGTTGATCAGGGCCTCGAACCCGCCGGCCTTGCCGGCCCAATCCACCAACGTCTCCGGCGCGGGCGTGTGCTCGCGGTAATCGACGAAGCTGTAGGCCACGCCGAAGCGGTCCAGCCACTTGGTCGCCTTCTTGCAGGTGTCGCAGTTCTTCAATCCATAGAGCGTGGTCATGTCGTCGCCTTCTCGACTCCGCGGCGCGCGCTTGCACGCGCCAACAGGGTGGTTACCAGTTGATCGTGTTCCTGCCCGTGTGCGGGCAGGAACACCACATCGGCGCGTGTGCCGTGGAATTTCAGCGCCATCCGCCGTGGCGGAACCAGCCATGCGGGATCGACCGAGCGCAGCTCGGCAAGATCCACCCGCTGCGATCGTCCTTGTTGCACGATCTCCAGCGCATCGCCCGCATCGCGGACCTGCGCCCACCGGCTGGACGCCCATGCCAGACGCAAGGTCATCAGCACCACCAGCACAGGCGCCAGCCAACGCAGGGCATCCAGCTGCTGCGGCACGCCGTCGCGCAGCAGCGAGCCGGCCACGTAGAGCGCCACCCATCCCAACCACATGGCCGGAATGCCCCAGCGGACCCAGCCACTGAGCGGACGCGACAGCATGGCACCCTGCGCAGGCTGCACTGTGCTCAATCGGCCAGACCGCGCAGCAGCTCGTTGACGCTGGTCTTGCTGCGGGTCCTGGCATCCACCTGTTTGACGATCACCGCGCAATACAGCGAATGCGAGCCATCTTTCGACGGCAGCTGGCCGGACACCACCACGCTGTAAGGCGGCACGTAGCCGTAGGAAATCTCGCCGGTGGCGCGATTGTAGATGCGCGTGCTCTGGCTGATGAACACGCCCATGCCGATCACGCTGTGGTGGCCGATGACCACGCCTTCGACCACTTCCGAACGCGCACCGATGAAGCAATGATCCTCGATGATGGTCGGGCTGGCCTGCAGCGGTTCGAGCACGCCGCCGATGCCGGCACCGCCGGACAGGTGGCAATGTGCGCCGATCTGCGCGCACGACCCCACCGTGGCCCAGGTATCGACCATGGTGCCTTCGCCCACATACGCGCCGATATTGGTGAAGCTCGGCATCAGCACCACGTCCTTGCCGAAATAGCTGCCGCGCCGCGCCACCGCACCCGGCACCACACGCACGCCGGCCTTGCGGAACTCGGCCTCGCCGAAGCCGGCAAAACGCGACTCCACCTTGTCCCAGAACGGTGCCGGCTGCGCGTCGATCACGGCCATTTCGTTGACGCGGAAATACAGCAGCACGGCCTTCTTCAACCACTCGTTGACGCTCCAGCCGCCCTGTCCGTCCGGCTCGGCGACGCGGAACTCGCCGCTCTCCAGGCCGTCGATGACGCGGGTGACGATGGCGCGGGTGGAGCCGTCGATCTCGTCGACGGTCAAGCTGGCGCGGCGCTCGAATGCGCTTTCGATGCCGAACTTGAGTTCGTCAGTACCCACCGGCGTTGCAGCGCCGCGCACGGCCTTTTCGGCGCTCGGCAGTTTCTTCGCGGCTGCAACCTTCTTGGCGGCCGGTGCGGACACCACGCTGGTCGGCTGCTTGGCCACGCGCGGGGCCGCACTGGTCGCCGACTTGGTCGCGCTTTTCCTGGTCACCTGCTTGGTAACGCTTTTGCTGGCGGCCACAGGCTTGCCAGCCGCCGCGGTGGCCTTGCGCTTGTCGACGGCCGGCGCCTGGGGCGCCTTGCCGCTTTTGCTCGTCGCGCGCTTGGGCGCTGCGTTGGTGGGGGTCGCGCCCTGCTTGCGCGCGGTCTTCTTGCTGATGGCCATGGGGGGTCTCCGAACGGACTTAAGTGGGATCGAGACAGGCGCACAGCGCATCGCGCAGCGCCTGCCGGGCGGATTCGGGCAACGGGCGGTCATGCTCGTCGGTGATCTGGAACTGGTCTTCGGCACGCTCGCCGAAGGTGGCGATGCGCGCATCGTGCACACGCAGGTGCTGCAGACGCAGCACATTGGCCACATCGGCCAGCAAGCCGGGGCGGTCGGGCGCCACCAGGCTGATGCGGGTACGGCGGCCACCGGCGCTTTCGCTGAACTCCACGCGCGGCGCAAAGCGGAAGTGGCGCAATTGGCGCGGCACCGCACGCCGCGAGGGCCGCACCTTGTGCAGGTCGCCGGCCAGCACCTGGCGCAAGGCCGCAGCCAGGCGCTGCGGGTCGCCATCGGCGGAGCTGTCCTGCGGCAGCACTTCGAACACGTCGAAGATCGCATCGTGCGGTGCATCCAGCACGCGGGCGCGATGGATGCCGTAGCCCTTGCGATCCAGCGTGGCGACGATCGCGGAGAACAGGCCATCGCGGTCGGGCGAATACACGAACACTTCCAGCGCGTCGTTGTCCGGCACCGCACGCCGCGCCTTGACCAGGGTCTGGCCGATCTGCACTTCGATCAGCGACACCGCCTGCCAGGCCAGCTGCTCGGGACGGAAGCGCAGGAAATTTTCATCCGGCATGCCGGCGAACTGACGGTCGATGGTGGCATCGTCGTGGCCTTGCGCCTGCATCAGCGCGCGCGCGGACTCGCGCGCTTCGCGCAGGCGCTCTTCGCGCGGCGGCGGATGCTCCAGGCCCTCGCGCAGCGCGCGCCGCGCGGCGAAGTACAGATCGGCCAGCAGCCGGTCCTTCCACGCATTCCACAACTTGGGACTGGTGCCAGCGATATCGGCGCAGGTCAGCAGATACAGGTAATCCAGACGTTCGCGCGTGCCGACCAGGGTGGCGAAACGGTGGATCACCTCCGGGTCGGAGATGTCCTGCTTCTGCGCGGTCACCGACATGCGCAGATGCTGTTCGACCAGCCAGGCCACCAGCGCGGTATCGCCCTCGCTGAGCCGATGCGCCTGGCAGAACGCGCGCGCATCCACCGCGCCCAGCTCGGAATGATCGCCGCCACGGCCCTTGGCGATGTCGTGGAACAGGCCGGCCAGCAGCAGCAATTCCGGCTTGCGCAGGCGCGGCCAGACTTCATGGGTGATCGAAAAACGCTCGTCGGCGCGACCGGCGGCAAACAACGCGATGTTCCGCAGCACCATCAGGGTGTGCTGGTCCACCGTGTAGACATGGAACAGGTCGAACTGCATGCGCCCGGACACGCTGGCAAATGCCGGAATCCACTGGCCGAGCACGCCCAGGCGCGCCATGCGGTTGAGCGACTCCACCGCCCGCGGGCCGCGCAGCAGCGCCATGAAGCTGTCGCGCGCGGTCGCATCGGCCACGTCGTAGGCCGGCAACTCGCGCAGCACCTCGGCCAGCGCGCGGGCAGTCAGCGAGTGCAGTCCACGCACCTCGCGATGCGCCGCCCATTGCGCAAACAGCGCAAAGACCTGCAGCACATCGCCGCCCGGCCAGTCCTCTGCATCCGCGGCCAGGTAGCCGCGGCGCAGACTGAAGCCCCCGCCGAGCGACTCCGGCACCGCCTCGCCGTCGAATTGCTCTTCGAAGCGCTGCAGCAAGCGGTCGCTGATGCGACGGATCAACGCAGCACTGCGATAGAAGCGCTGCATCATCTTTTCCACGCCCAGACTTTCCGGGTCGTCGGCAAAGCCCAGCCGCTCGGCAAGGGTCTTCTGATAATCGAATCCCAAGCGCTCTTCCGGCCGGTTGGCGACCATGTGCAAGCCAAACCGCAGCCGTGCCAGCTCCTCGCGTTCGCGCCTCAGCGCTGCGGCCTCGTCGAAACCGACATGACCGAGTCCGACCAGCGCCTCCAGATCCTTGACACCGAACGCGCGCAGCGCCATCCAGCCCAGCGTCTGCAGATCGCGCAGACCACCGGGGCCGTCCTTGATGTCCGGCTCGAGATTGTCGGCGGTATCGCCGAAGCGCTGATGCCGCGCCAGCAGCTCTTCGCGCTTGGCCTGGAAGAACTCGCGCGCCGGCCACACCTGTTGCGGCGAAATCGCTGCCGCCAGGGCGGCACGCGCCTGACCGCCAGCCACCAGCGGCCGCGATTCGATCAAGGCCGTCAACACCGTCTGATCGGCGGCCGCGGCGGTGCATTGCGCCGGCGAGCGCACCGCGTGACTGATCGGCAGGCCCACATCCCACAACAAGGCGAACAGCCGCGCCAGGGCCTGCTCGTGCTGTTGCTGCACGCCGGTCTCGCCCAGCACCAGCACATCCACATCCGAGCGCGGGAACAGCTCGCCGCGCCCATAGCCTCCCACGGCATGCAACGACAGTCCGGCATCGGCCGGGATGCAGCGCGTCCACGCATTGCGCATCAATTGATCGACCGCGCGGGCACGCAAAGCCACCAGGCGTTCGATCGGCTCGCCCTGGTCGAAGCGCTTGCACAGCCGCATGTCGGCATGCACCAGCAGCGGGCGCGCTTGCGCGGCCCACTCGGCATCGCCGGCGACACCCGGGTCGGGTCGGTCCGCCGGCGTGGCCGTCATACCGGAGCGGGAGCGTTCGGCGACAGCGTCAGCACATCCACGCCGTCTTCGGTCACCGCGACCATGTGTTCCCACTGCGCGGACAACTTGCGGTCCTTGGTCACCACGGTCCAGCCGTCCGGCAGGGTCTTATGGTGGTAGGTGCCTTCGTTGATCATCGGCTCGATGGTGAAGGTCATGCCGGGCTTGAGCACCAACCCTTCGCCGGGACGGCCGTAATGCATCACCTGCGGCTCGTCGTGGTAGACCTTGCCGATGCCGTGGCCGCAATAGTCGCGCACCACGCTGAAGCGCTCGGCTTCGGCAAACTTCTGAATCGCGTGACCGACATCGCCCAGCGTTGCCCCCGGCTTGACTGCACGAATGCCGCGCCACATCGCCTCATAGGTGGTATCGACCAGGCGTCTGGCCATCACCGAGGGCGTGCCGACGTAATACATGCGGCTGGTGTCGCCATGCCAGCCATCCTTGATGACGGTGACATCGATATTGACGATGTCGCCGTCCTTCAGCACCTTGGCCGCGCTCGGGATGCCGTGACAGATCACGTTGTTGACCGAGGTGCACACGCTTTTGGGAAAGCCCCGGTAGCCGACGTTGGCGGGAATGGTGCCCTGCACGTTGACGATGTGGTCGTGGCAGATGCGGTCCAGCTCGGCCGTGGTCACGCCCGCTTGCACATACGGAGCCACGACATCGAGCACCTCGGCGGCCAGGCGGCCGGCGACGCGCATCAGTTCGATTTCTTCTTTGGTTTTCAGATTGACGCTCATGGCAGCGATTATCGCCGATTCGGGCTGAATCTGAACGACCCGCATGGGCATTTTCATGCTGAAGGCGGTAGACCGGTGGAAACGGACGGGGCAGCAGAAAACTGGCAGCACCGCGTATTCATGTGTGACGCACTACCGCGCGCGTCAAAAAATACGCAATCGGAGTCATCCGGAAGACATCGCAATTTCACGAAAACTTTTAGGTTAAACAGTGAGATAGACGAATTATTCAGGGTAATCTTTGGCACAGCTGATGCATTGCAGGGAAGGCGACAAGCCGTCGCGTCACTAATGACCAGACTGGTCAAGGAAATGTCCATGCGTACTGTCCGTCCTGTCCTGCTGTCCCTCGGCCTGCTCTCGACCATTGGCGCCGCCACTGCAGCAGACACCACAACGTTCAACGTCAAGATCGCCGTCACCAAGGCCTGCACCATCACCGCCGCCTCTGCGACGGACGTCGACTTCGGCTCGGTGTTGTCCACCTCGACCACAAATGCGGACGCCAACGGCAGCGTGACCGCGCAGTGCACCGCGCTAACCCCGTACAACATTGCATTGAGCGCGGGCAGCAATGCCGGCACCGCCAACGATGTCACCACCCGCCGCATGAAGAACACCGATGCGTTGGTCACCACCAACAACTTCATCGCCTACCAGCTGTACCAGGATCTGGGCCGCAGCACGGTATGGGGCAGCACCACCGGCACCAACACGCTGAGCCGCACCGCCACCGGCATCAACCAGGTCTATCCGGTCTACGGCCGCGTGACCAACCCGTCGGCCAACAACCCCTCCACCGGTGCCTACCAAGACACCATCACCGCCACGATCGTCTACTGAGCGCACGCATGCCCTTGCACCACCGCCTGTCGTCCCGGATGCCGGCCTGGCTGGTCACGGCCGGCTTGAGCCTGACGCTGGCGCTTGGCAGCGGCGCGCCGTTGCGGACGGCCCATGCGGCCAGCCTGCAGCTGGCACCGACGTCGCTGACGCTGAGCGCGCAGCAATCCGCCGACGGGCTCTGGCTGAGCAACAGCGGCAGCGCGCCGGTGCAGGTGCAGACGCGCGCCTATCGCTGGACCCAGCGTGACGGCAAGGATCAGCTCGACCCGACCCAGGAACTGCTGGTCAGCCCGCCGATGCGCACGCTGGCAGCCGGCGAGCGCCAGCTGATTCGGGTGATTCGCGCCGGCCCCGCGCCGGCCAGCGAGGAGGCCTGCTACCGCATCATCGTCGACGAGTTGCCCGACGCCGATGCGGATCGCAAGGGCATGCAGTTCGTGCTGCGCTACTCGGTGCCGATCTTCCTGCTGCCGCCAGGCAAGACCGACCCCACGCCGACCTTGAGCACGCAGGTAATTGCCGGCAGCGACGGCAATGCGCAGGTGCAGATCAGCAACACCGGCAAAGGGCATGCCCAGGTCGCCGACCTGCAGCATCGGGTCGATGGCACGACCATGACCGCGTTGAACGGGCTGGTGGGCTATGTCCTGCCCGGCCAGACCATGCGCTGGTCGCTGGGCGCGCCGCTGGCCCAGTTCGGCCGCGGCACCATCATCGCAAGGATCAATGGTGAGGCGGACGAACGCACTCTGTTGGCCGCGCCCGCAGCGCCGTGATGCGGGCAGGCTGGCGATGACGCTGCTTGCGACCGCCACCTGCCTGGCACATGCCGCCACCGGTGATCTGGCCGATATGGCGCCACTGCCCGATCAGGCGCCGCAAAGCGCTGCGGCCCTGCCGCAGACGCTGTACCTGGATGTCACCCTCAACCAGGCCGACCGTGGCCTGGCGCCGTTCGAACTGGTGGACGGCCACCTGCGCGGCTCGGTCGACACGCTGCGCAAGCTGGGTTTCATCCTGGCCGATCGCGCCTCCGGCGAGCTGGTCGACCTGGATCGCCTGCCCGACGTGGAGGTGCGCTACGACGCTGCGCTGCAACGGCTTGCATTGCAGGTGCCGCTGGCCCAGCTGTCGCTCTCCACCACGGTACTGAAGGCCGAACAGGTTGCACCGCCCAGCGCCACCGCCTCGCCGGGCATGCTGCTCAATTACGACTTCTACGCCACCCGCAATAACGGGGGCAGCAGCGCATCGCTGGCGACCGAAGTGCGCGGCTTCGGCATCGGCCGCGGCATGATCGACACCACTGCGGTGTTTGTCGCCTACGACCGCCCGCAGGACCCGCACTGGCGCAGCGAAGCGGTGCGCCTTGACAGCGCCTGGCAGATGGATTTCCCCGACAGCGCGACCAGCCTGACGGTCGGCGATTTCTACAGCGGCTTTGTCGACTGGAGCCGCTCGATCCGCCTGGGCGGGATACAGATCGGCCGCAATTACGCCTTGCAGCCGTACCGCGTGCTTACCCCCACGCCAAGCTTCCTGGGCGAGGCGGTGGTGCCGTCGACCGTGGAGCTCTATGTCGATGGCCTGCGCCAGTACAGCGGCCAGGTGCCGGCCGGCCCGTTCCAGCTGGCCGCGCAACCCGGCATCAGCGGTACCGGACAGGCGCAGATCGTGGTGACCGATGCCTTTGGCCAGGTGCGCCGGCTGGACTTCGCGTTCTATGGCACGCCGCAGTTGCTGGCCCGCGGCATTTCCGATTGGTCGGCCGGCATCGGCCATCTGCGCAAGGACTACGGCGTGCGCTCGTTTTCCTATGAGTCGCGCACGGTTGCCAGCGCCACGCTGCGCAAGGGCCTGCGCGATGACTTCACCATCGAGGCGCATGCCGAGGCCGGCGGCGGCGTGGTCAATGCCGGTGCCGGCGGGGTGTGGCTGCTCGGCGCGGGCGGCGTGGTCAACGCGGCCTACGCGCATAGCCGGATGGATGCGCTGCGCGGCGGCCAGTACGTGCTGGGCTATGCCTGGAACAACCGTCGCTTCAACTTCAACATCGGCACCCAGCGCACCCACGGCGATTATCGCGACCTGGGCGCGTTGCAGGGCGCGTTGCCGGCACGCATCAGCGACCGCGCGGTGTTCGGCGTCAACGTCAATCCGATCGGCTCGCTGGGCACCAGCTATGTGCGGCTGAGCTACCCGCAAGGCGACACCTCGCGTTACGCGAGCGTGTTCTGGTCGCGCAGTTTCGGGCGCAACTGGGCGGCCAACCTGTCGGGGAACCAGAACCTGGACGTGCGCGGCGACCGCAGCCTGTACCTGTCGCTATCGACCACGTTCGGCGAGTTGCGCCAGGCCAGCGCCTCGATGCAGCGCAACGGCAACCGCACCGGGTTGGTGGCCGATCTCAGCCAGCCGCTGCCAGGCGACGGCGATCTGGACGGGATCGGATGGCGCCTGCAGGGACGTGCCGGCGACGATGCCAACGGCGGCCTTGCCGAACTGGGGTGGTTGAACCGCACCGGCCGCTACAACCTCGGCGTCGCCAACCAGGATGGCGCCAACTTCAGCTATGCCAGTGCCAGCGGCAGCCTGGTGTGGATGGACGGCCGCGCCTTTGCCGCGCGCGACATCCAGGATGCCTTTGCGGTGGTCTCCACCGACGGCCAGCCCGGCATTCCGGTGCGGCTGGAGAATCGCCTGATCGGCGTCACCGATGCGCACGGGATGCTGCTGGTCACCCCACTGCAGTCGTGGCAGCGCAACCAGCTGTCCATCGACACCCTGGACCTGCCGGCGGACCTGCGCGTGGACCGCGTCGATGCCGCCGTGACACCGCGCCAGCAGTCCGGGGTGGCGGTGCGCTTCGGCATCACCCGGGTGCGCGCGGCCATGATCGTGCTGCACGATGCCCAGGGCGTGCCGTTGCCGGTCGGCAGCGTGGTGCAACGCGAAGGCGACGCCGAACACGTGGTGGTCGGCTATGACGGCGAGACCTATCTGGACAACCTGCAGGGCGACAACCATCTCCTGGTCGAGCTCCCCACTGGCCGCTGCAGCGCACGCTTCACCTATCCGGCCACCCCCGGCGGCATTCCGCGGATCGGCCCGCTGCCCTGCGTCCTCGAGCAGACCCCCCCATGAGCCTGCCCACACTCGGGCGCCTGTTCTTTGCGCTGGCGATCGCCACGCTGTGGCTGGCGCCCAGCCAGAATGCGCGCGCGGACACCACCTGCAGCGTCACCCTCGGCACCCCGCTGGCATTCGGCAACGTGGCGGCCAATGGCACCACCGATGCGGTGGCAACGCTCAACGTCTCCTGCGCAACCGCCGCGCTCAGCGTGCTGGGCTATGCCCAGGTGAGTCTTTGCCTGGACCTCGGGCCGGGCAGCGCCAGCAACGGGCTGTATGCGCCACGCCGCATGCTCAACCCGACCAACGACAGCCTGGACTTCCAGATCTACAGCGAGGCCACGCGTACCCAGGTCTGGGGCGCCACCGGGTCGACCACGCCCTCGCCGCGCGTGCTGACACTGTCCTACGGCGTTCCGGTGGTCACAGGCGGCTCGCAGACCGCCACCATCACCGTCTACGGGCGCATTCCGGCCAACCAGATCCTGTCGGTCGGCAACCACACCAGCAGTTTCGGCGGTGCCGATACCGTGCTGCGCTACTCCTACAACGAGAGCATCATCGGTGTTCCGCAGGCGCCGAGCAGCTGCACGGCCGGCGGCAGCGGCGCCAAGACCGCCAGCAACGCCTTCCCCTTCACTGCCTCTGCCAACGTGCCGGCACGCTGCAATACCTACGTCACCACCGACCTGGATTTCGGCAGCATCGCCGGCACCATCGATACCGCCATCGACCGCACCTCCACCATCAGCCTGTCGTGCACCAACCGCACCGCCTGGAATATCGGGCTGGGCGAAGGCATCAATGCCACCGGCGACATCCGGCGCATGCGCCATGCGAGCAGTGCCAACTACATCGCCTACGAGCTGTATCGGGACGCCGGCCGCAGCAATCGCTGGGGCACCAGCATCGGCGTCGATACGCTCAGCGGTACCGGCAACGGCGTCGCGCAGACCGTGACCGTCTATGGCCGCGCGCCGGCACCGCAGCTCCCCATTGCGGGCGCCTACAACGACACGGTGACCGTCTCCATCACTTACTGACAGTTAATAAAGTTCGTATCGGGGGCGTCGCTATCTGTTACGTCTCCAATGCAAACGATTGTCTTCATGACGCAGGTCACCTTACTGAAGCGCCTGACGCTGGTCGCCCTCGTCTGTATCGCGAACTCTACCGCGGCCAACGCGGCCACTGCGGGCGGCCCGGAAAACTTCACCCTGCATATCGGATTGCGCCTGCTCAGCGGCTGCGAGCTGCGCACGGCGCCGCCGCGCGCCAGCTGCTCCAGAGGCACGCCGATCGCAATCGCCACGCCAGCCAGCAGCGCCGAAGCCTCTATCGTCACCAGCACCGGGCAGGATGCCAGCGCACTTGCCGGGCCTGCGCCTGCCGGTACCGCGCGCATCACCACGATCGCGTTCTGACCATGGCCATCCCACGCCCCTGTTGCGGCCTGCTGGCGCTGGCGCTGGCCGGCCTGGCCATCGCCGGCAGCGCCGTTGGCGCCGAGATCGCCATCGCACCGACCACCGCACGCATTCCCGCCGACAGCGACCAGGCGGCCGTCTGGCTCTACAACCAGGCGGCGCTGCCGTGGCGTGCCGAAGCCAAACTGTACCGCTGGCGCCAGGACGGCGACCGCGAGCTGCTCGAACCGGCCACCGCCGCCACCGTCAGCCCGGCGCAATTCGAAATTCCGGCGCAAGGCCGGCAGCTGCTGCGGGTGATTCGCCTGGGCCCCAGCCCGGCGCAGACCGAAGACAGCTACCGGTTGGTGGTGACCCAGCATGCCGCCGGCAGCGACGCCGAATTGCTGCGGTATTCCACCCCGGTCTTCGCCCTGCCCAGCCAGCCCGGCGACCCGCGCCCGCTGCTGCAGGCCAGCCTGTCCGGCCAGGGCAGCGGCCGCACACTGCAGATCCACAACGCCGGGCTCAGCCATGCCAGGCTGGCCGATCTGGCCTATATCGATGCCGGCGGCAGCCGCCGCAGCATCCGCGACGACCTTGCCGGTTACGTGCTGCCCGGCCAGACCCGTCAATGGCCGCTGCCCACCGACTTGCCCGCAGGCAATGGCCGCTTCGTGGCGCGCATCAACAGCGACATCGAAAGCACGCTGGCTCTGCAGCCGTGAATGGGGAATGGGGAATGGGGAATCGGTAAGGCGCATGGCGGCAGCTGATCGTTCGTGGGCTTGTGGACGCCCGCGCACCTAAGCTCGTGCGATTCCCGATTCCCGATTCCCGATTCCCGATTCCCGATTCCCGATTGCATGCACTCGCTCCGCCGGCTATACTCCGCCGGCTGTTTTGCGTATCCCACGCATTGCGTCGTTCACGTCGGACGTCATCGACGAATTCACACCTGCCGCCGCCATCCGTGCCGGGGTGCCCCCGCAAGGGGTTCGTCACGGAGGCGACAGGGAAGCCCAACCCCGGAATTACGTGCGTTTGACTGCGAGTCCCTCGCAAGAACCCGCACATCCATGTGCGGACTTTCAAAGACAAGCCGCGCACGGCAATTCCGCTATCAGGAGTTTCTTCAATGCCCCAAGTCACCATGCGTCAGATGCTGGAAGCCGGCGTCCATTTCGGCCACCAGACCCGCTACTGGAACCCCAAGATGGCGCCGTACATCTTCGGCGCGCGCGGCAAGATCCACATCATCAACCTCGAGAAGACCGTTCCGCTCTTCAATGACGCGATGAACTTCCTCTCCTCGATCGCGCAGAAGCGCGGCACCGTGCTGTTCCTGGGCACCAAGCGCAGCGCGCGCGAGTCCATCAAGGAAGAAGCCGAGCGTTGCGGCATGCCGTTCATGACCCAGCGCTGGCTGGGCGGCACGCTGACCAACTTCCGTACCGTCAAGCAGTCGGTCGCCCGCCTGAAGGAACTGGAGTCGGCCGAGACCGACGGCACCTTCGACAAGCTGGTCAAGCACGAAGTGCTGGGCCTGCGCCGCGAGCGCGAGAAGCTGGACGCTTCGCTGGGCGGCATCAAGGAAATGAACCGTCTGCCTGACGCGATCTTCGTGATCGACATCGGCCATGAAGACATCGCCATCAAGGAAGCCAAGAAGCTCGGCATTCCGGTGATCGCGGTGGTCGACACCAACTACGATCCGGCCCTGGTCGACTACGCCATCCCGGGCAACGACGACGCCATCCGTGCCGTGCAGCTGTATGCACGCGCCGCTGCCGACGCCGTGCTGGAAGGCAAGGCTGCTGCGCCGAACTCCGCTTCGGTTCGCGAAGAAGAGTTCTCCGCCGAGTCCGCCGACGAAGGCAAGGGCCGTCGCGCTCCGGCCAAGAAGGGCGACAAGAAGGCTGACGCACCGGCCGACGCCGCCGCTCCGGCTGCCGAGTAATCGGCCTGCAATGCGGCCGCACCATGCTGTGCGGCCGCAGCCCCGACGGGTCCACTGCGCCCCGTCGCCGAGGCCACTGAACATTTCTACGGGGGCGGCCGGCATGGCTGCGCCGTCTCCTACTGGCGGAACTCCGCCGCACGCATTCGTCCATATGAGGTAATTCCATGGAAATCACTGCTTCCCTGGTCAAGGAACTGCGCGAGCGCACCGGCGCCGGCATGATGGAGTGCAAGAAGGCACTCGTCGAAAACGCAGGCGACATCGACGCCGCTGCCGAATGGCTGCGCAAGTCGGGCCTGGCCAAGGCCGACAAGAAGGCTGACCGCGTTGCCGCCGAAGGCCGCATCGCCACCGCACAGGCCGGCGGCAAGGCCGTGCTGGTCGAAGTCAACTCCGAGACCGACTTCGTCGCCAAGGACGAGAACTTCCTGGCCTTCACCGAGACCGTGGCCACCGCCGCACTGAACTCGGACGCAGCCGATGCCGAAGCGCTCAAGAGCGTCAAGCTCGACAGCGGCGAAACCATCGAAGAGCGTCGCGCAGCGGTCATCGCCAAGGTCGGCGAGAACCTGCAGGTGCGTCGCCTGGTTCGCATCGACAGCGCCAACAACGTTGCGGCCTACGTGCACGGCGGTCGCATCGGCGTGCTGGTCGAGCTGAAGGGTGGCGACATCGAACTGGCCCGTGGCATCGCCATGCACATTGCCGCGATGAACCCGCCGCACGTCAAGGCCTCCGATGTTCCCGCCGAGTTCGTCGCCAAGGAAAAGGAAATCGAACTGGCCAAGATGTCCGAGAAGGACAAGGCCAAGCCGGCCGATATCCTGGAAAAGATCATCAGCGGCAAGATCAGCAAGATCGTCAACGAAGTGACGCTGTATGGCCAGCCGTACGTGCTGAACACCGACCAGACCGTCGAGCAGGCCGTCAAGGCCGCCGGTGCGGACGTGGTCGGTTTCCAGCGCCTTGCCGTTGGCGAAGGCATCGAGAAGGTGGTGGAAGACTACGCCGCCGAAGTGATGAAGCAGGCCGGACTGGCCTGATCCTCGCCACTGCACAGAAGAAGCCGCGGCCTGCCGCGGCTTTTTTTTGCCCGCAGCTGCCCCCTTTCCGCTCCCGAAACTGAAGCGAACGCATCCGCCGGGCACACAACCGGCCTCAACTCTACAGATGTCGTTGCCGCTGCCGCTAAACCTTGATGCCGACCAAGCTTTCGCGTCCATCACGCACGCGCTGCAGCGCGGCGATGGCGGAGCATGGCGTGCCCCATTAACGAGCGCGGCGGTATGCTTGCGCTCACCGCCGGCGATGACCCATGCAACCAGATCTACAGGCCGCCCTGCATTACTGCCGCAACCTGCCCTCGCCTCCCGGCGTCGCGCTGCGCGTCATCGAGCTGGCGCAGGACCCCGACGTGGACATGACCACCACGGCCAACGTCATCGGCATGGACATGGCATTGAGCGCGCGCATGCTGCGCGTTGCCAATTCGCCGTTGTACGCCAGCCGCCGCCGCATCGACAACCTTGGCCAGGCGCTGGCCATGCTCGGCCTCAATGCGACCCTGAGTCTGGCGCTGGGGTTTTCGATGGTACACGGCGTGCGCAGCACGTTCACCGCACATCCGCTGCACGAGCGCATCTGGCGCCGGGCCGGCCTGTGTGCGCTGGCCAGTCGCATCCTCGGGCAGGCCTACGGCATCCGCAAACCCGAAGAACTCATGCTGGCCGGCCTGTTGCAGGACATCGGCAAGCTTGCCCTGCTGCAGGGCGTGCCCCAACTGTATGCGCCGCTCCTGGAACAAGCACCCGACAACACCGCGCTGCTGGATGCCGAACGCGCGCATCTGGGCGCCACCCATGCCGAGGTCGGCGCATGGCTCGCGCATCACTGGCAATTGCCGCCGTACCTGCAGAACGCCATCGCGCAAAGCGAGGAGGAGCTGACCAGCCTGGAGCCCTTCATGGCCTGTGTCGCGCTGTCCGGACGCCTGGCAGACATCTGGCTGTCGGCCAGCGCCGTGGCCGCCACCGAACGCGCGCAGCGACAGGCGCAGGACGTGCTGGAACTGGATGCCGAACGCTTCGAAAAAGTGATCGAACGCATCGCCGAGTCGCTGCCCGAACTGGAGGCCCTGTTCGACATCCGCGTGCCGCAACCCGAGCACATCCAGATGATCTTCGAGCAGGCGCGCGAATTGGCGATGCTGCGCAGCCTGCGCGAATTGCAGGATGTGGCCGAAGCGCGCAGGCATGCCGACGAATCGGAAAACCGCATGCGCCACCTGGCCGAACAGGCCAGCCGCGATGCGTTGACCGGCGTGTTCAATCGCCATCAGCTGGGCACTGCGCTCGCGCATGAGTTCGAGCTGGCATCGCGGCAGAACTGGCCACTGTCGATCGCCTTCATCGACCTGGACGACTTCAAGCGCGTCAACGATGCGTATGGCCATCTGGTCGGCGACGAGGTGCTACGCAATTTTGCGCAGACGCTGCAACGCATGGTGCGCACCAGCGACCTGGTCGCCCGCTATGGCGGCGAGGAATTCCTGGTGATCCTGCCAAATACCGCGGCAGAGGCGGCATTGATGGTGGTCGAGCGCATCCTGGCCGAAACCGCGCGCACGCCGATGGCGCAACTACAGGGCGGCCCGTTGCACATCACCTTCTCGGCAGGACTGGCCACCCACGGCGGTGGCGACCGGCAGTTCGACAGCATCGAGCATCTGCTGCAGGCCGCCGACAGCACGCTGTATCGCTCCAAACATCGCGGCCGCAACCGCGTCACCGCCTACGATGCGACCGATGTGCCGACGCCGCAGCCTCCGCGCGCGCACTGAGCAACGCGTCACGTCGTCCCCGATACCGAATTTTTACCACGCCCGGTGACAGGCTTCCGCTAGACTTGCCGGCGTTTGCCGATCCCCCCACACCGAGGTTTTTCCCATGTCCGAACTTGCCTATCGCCGCATTCTTCTCAAACTTTCCGGGGAGGCGCTGATGGGAGACGGGGATTACGGCATCGATCCCAAGGTCATCAATCGCCTGGCCCACGAAGTGATCGAGGCCCAACAGGCCGGCGCGCAGGTCGCGCTGGTGATCGGCGGCGGCAACATCTTCCGCGGCGCCGGCCTGGCCGCCAGCGGCATGGACCGCGTCACCGGCGACCACATGGGCATGCTGGCCACCGTGATCAATGCGCTGGCGATGCAGGACGCGCTGGAAAAGCTCGGCGCCAAGGTCCGCGTGATGAGCGCGATCAAGATCAACGATGTCTGCGAGGACTTCATCCGCCGTCGCGCGATCCGTCATCTGGAGAAGGGCCGCATCGCGATCTTCGCCGCCGGCACCGGCAATCCGTTCTTCACCACCGACTCGGGTGCGGCGCTGCGCGCGATCGAGATCGGCGCCGACCTGCTGCTCAAGGCAACCAAGGTCGACGGCGTGTACGACAAGGACCCGAAGAAGCACTCCGATGCGGTGCGTTACGACAGCCTGACCTACGACCAGGTCATCCTGCAGGGCCTGGAAGTGATGGACACCGCCGCCTTCGCCCTGGCGCGCGACAGCGACCTGCCGCTGCGCATCTTCGGCATGAGCGAGCCCGGCGTATTGCTGCGTATCCTGCATGGCGAGCAGATCGGCACGTTGGTGCAGGGCCGGAGCTGAGGGCGGGAATCGGGAATCGGGATTGGGGATTCGTTAAAGCGCAGTGCTGGCGCCTGCGTTGATGCTGCCGGTGGAGCGGCTCCAGCGGAAGCGGCGCCGGCACCGGCACCGGCAAGTGAACCGGCTGCGCGGGTCCTGACGACCCGCGAGTCGTGAAACCCCAGTCCCGGCTATAATCTCCGGATTCAGCTCCACACGGATTCCGGCGATGCTCACCCAGATCAAACAAGACGCGCAGACGCGCATGACCAAGAGCATCGATGCTCTGCGCCATTCCCTGACCACCGTGCGCACCGGCCGCGCCTCTCCGGCGCTGCTGGACGGCATCAAGGTCAAGGCCTACGGCACCGACACCCCCCTCAACCAGGTCGCCAGCATCAGCGTCTCCGAAGGCCGCTCGCTGGTCATCAGCCTGTTCGACAAGGGCATGATCAAGGACGTCGAGAAAGCGATCTATGCCTCGGATCTGGGCCTGACCCCGACCGTGGTGGGCACCGTGATCCGTCTGAACCTGCCGCCGCTGACCGAGGAGCGCCGCAAGGAGCTCAGCAAGGCCGTGCATGGCGAGGGCGAAGACAGCAAGGTGGCCATCCGCAACATCCGTCGCGATGCCAACCAGCAGGTCAAGGATCTGCTCAAGGACAAGGCGGTCACCGAAGACGAAGCGCGCAGCGCCGAAGACGACATCCAGAAGCTCACCGACAAGGCCATCAAGGATGTGGATGAGGTCGTCAAGGCCAAGGAACAGGAACTGATGACGGTCTGATCGTGGCGACGCCTGCCATGCATCCAGCACCTTCCGCTGCCGCCGTGCCGCGCCATATCGCCATCATCATGGATGGCAACGGGCGTTGGGCGCAGCGTCGGCGGCGTCCGCGCATGATCGGCCATCGCGCCGGCGCGCGTGCGGTCAATCGCACCATCGATTTCTGCCTGGAAAAAGGCGTCTCGGCGCTCACCCTGTTCGCGTTTTCCAGTGAAAACTGGGGGCGCCCGCAGGAAGAAGTCGATGCGCTGATGAAGCTGTTCCTGCATGCGCTCGATCGCGAGGTCGACGAGCTGCAGCGCCGTGGCGTGCAAGTGCGCTTCATCGGCGATCGCAGCCGCTTTGCGGCGCCGCTGCGCGAGCGCATGCTCGGTGCCGAACGCATCACTGCCGCCAATGCGCGGCTGGTGCTGAGCATCGCCGCCAGCTACGGCGGCCGTCAGGACATTGCGCTGGCCGCGCGGGCATTGGCCGAAGAGGTGGCCGCCGGTCGCCTGCAACCGCAGCAGATCGACGAAGCGCTGCTGGCCAGCCGCGTCGCGCTGGCCGATCTGCCGGCGCCGGACCTGTTCATCCGCACCGGTGGCGACACCCGCATCAGCAATTTCCTGCTGTGGCAGCTGGCTTATACCGAACTGTGGTTCACCGAAACCCTGTGGCCGGAGTTCGACGCCGGCGTGCTGCAGCAGGCACTGGACGACTATGCCGGGCGCGAACGTCGCTTCGGTCTGACCAGCGCCCAGATCGCCGACAAGGCGACGGAGAGCTCGTCCGCATGACCAAGACCCGCGTGATTGCCGCGCTGATCATGGCGCCGCTCGCCATCTGCGCGATCGTGCTGCTGCCCACGCAGTGGCTGGCGGCGCTGGCAGCGATCCTGTTCCTGACCGGCCTGTGGGAGTGGCTCAAGCTCTCCGGCATCGACGACAGCCTGCCGCGCACCGTGCTGCTGATGCTCAATCTGCTGCTGATGGTGCTGATGGTCTGGGCCTCGGCCGGCTCGATGGTGCTGTTCCAGATCGCCGCCCTGGTGGGTGTGGTCTGGTGGCTGCTGGCGCTGCTGTGGCTGCGCTTTTTCACCTTCGGTGCCGATCACGGCAACGGCCAGGCGCGCGCGCTCAAGCTCGCCGCAGGCACGCTGGCGGTCCTGCCGGCCTGGGCCGCGCTGGTGCTGCTGCATGCCAACCCGGACAAGGGCAATCTGTGGCTGCTGACCGCGCTGACCATGGTGTGGGCGGCCGATTCGGGCGCCTATTTCGCCGGCCGCGCGTTCGGCAAGCACAAGCTGGCGCCGCGGGTCAGCCCCAACAAGACCATCGAAGGCCTGCTCGGCGGCCTGTCAGCCGGCATCGTGGTCGCCTGCGCCTTCGGCTGGCTGGCCGGACTCACCCTGGCGCATGTGCCGCAGCTGGTCCTGGTCTCGGCAGTGGCGGTGCTGGCCTCGGTGCTGGGCGATCTGTTCGAAAGCCTGCTCAAGCGCCACGCCGGCGCCAAGGACTCGGGCGCGGTGATTCCAGGCCACGGTGGTGTGCTGGATCGTATCGACGGCGTGCTCGCCGCCCTGCCGGTGTTCGCACTCGGCAAGGAAATTCTCGGATTCTAGGCATGGCTGGCTCCCCTCTCCGTCAGGTCGCCGTGCTCGGCGCCACCGGCTCGATCGGTGCGTCGGCACTGGATGTGATTGCCCGTCATCCGCAGCGGCTGCGCGCCAGCGTGTTGTCGGCCGGCAGCAAGGTCGACGCCCTGCTGGCGCTATGCGTCACCTACCGCCCTGCGCATGCGGTGATTGCCGACCAATCCCTGTATCCGGCGCTACGCGACGGTCTGCGTGCGGCCGGATTGGCCACCCAGGCGCATGCCGGTGCCGACGCCCTGGACGCGCTGGCCGCCAGCGATGCCTGCGACACCGTGGTCGCAGCGATCGTGGGAGCGGCCGGGCTGCCCTCCACGCTGGCTGCGGCCCGTGCCGGCAAGCGCCTGTTGCTGGCCAACAAGGAATCCCTGGTGCTGGCCGGCGAGCTGCTGACCCGCACCGCAACTGCCGCCGGCGCCGAGATCATCCCGATCGACAGCGAACACAGCGCCATCTTCCAGTGCCTGCGTTCCTGCGACGCCAGTCGCGGCGTGCGTCGGGTGATCCTGACCGCCTCCGGCGGGCCGTTCCGGGGCTGGGACCGTGTTGCGCTGAACACCGTCACGCCCGCGCAGGCGGTCGCCCACCCCAAATGGTCGATGGGGCCGAAGATCTCGGTGGATTCGGCGACCTTGATGAACAAGGGCCTGGAGGTGATCGAAGCGCATCACCTGTTTGGCCTGCCCGGTGCGCAAATCGATGTACTGGTGCATCCGCAGAGCCTGGTGCACTCGCTGGTGGAATTCGTCGACGGCTCCACCCTGGCACAGCTTGGCCTGCCGGACATGCGCACCACGCTGGCAGTCGGCCTGGCGTGGCCGGACCGGGTTGAGTCCGGCGTTGCCGGGCTGGATCTGTTGACCCAGGGACGACTGGATTTCGAGGCTCCGGACATGGCCGCATTCCCGTGCCTGCGCCTGGCCTGGGAGGCGCTGGAGGCCGGTGGAACCGCGCCTGCGGTCCTGAACGCGGCCAACGAAGTGGCTGTTTCAGCGTTTCTTCAGGGCCAGGTGGGTTTCCTAGCGATTCCCGCGTTGGTCGAACACACACTGACAACGCTCCCACGGCACAATGCCGACTCCCTCGACACCCTGCTTTCTGCCGATGCGCAAGCGCGACAGATCACCGAACGCGCCCTCGCCCATCACCGCCTTCATGCCTGATCGATTTACGCAGACGAGTTGCATCCATGGGTGATTTCATCGGTTCGGTCTGGTGGATGATCGTCAGCCTGGGCGTGTTGGTGAGCTTTCACGAGTTCGGGCACTTCTGGGTCGCGCGCCGCTGCGGCGTCAAGGTGCTGCGCTTCTCGGTGGGCTTCGGTAAGCCCTTGTGGATGCGTCTCGACCGTCACGGCACCGAGTTCGTGGTGGCGGCCATCCCGCTGGGCGGCTATGTCAGGATGCTCGACGAGCGCGAAGGCGACGTCCATCCGTCCGAGCAGGACCAGGCCTTCAACCGCAAGACGGTATGGCAGCGCATCGCCATCGTGGCCGCCGGCCCGATCGCCAATCTGTTGCTGTGCATGGCGATGCTGTGGGCGATGTTCGTGGTCGGCAAGCAGGATTACTCGCCCACTGTCGGCCGTGCCGATGGCCTGGCCGCCGAAGCCGGCCTGACCCCGGGCGAGCGCATCGTGCGCATCGACGGACGCACCGTCAGCAGTTGGAGCGATGCCAGCATGCAGCTCACCACGGCGGCGATGGACAAGCGCGATATCCGCGTGCTGACCGCCACCGACGGCGCCGGCAACCGCGAGCACACCCTGCGGCTGTCGCAGCTGCCGGCCGGCTTTGACGAGCGCCGCGTGGCGTCGCTGGCCGGCATCGGCTGGCAGTTCATGCTGCAGCCGCCGGTCGTGGGCCAGGTGGTCGCCGGCTCTGCGGCGCAGGGGCTGCTGCAGCCGGGCGACCGCATCGTGGCCATCGACGGCCAGCCGATCCGTTCGGCCGACGAGATTCCTGTCCAACTGCAGGCACTGGGCGCGCAGGGCGGCACCGGCATGATCGAAGTCGCGCGCGGCGGAGACCGGCTGGCGCTGGAGATCGCCCCGCGCCGATCGCCGCAGGGCCAGTGGCTGCTGGGCGTGGGGTTTGCGGCGGCGCAGGCACCTGCATACGACAGCCGCCAGCAGTATGGGGTGTTCGCCGCGGTGCCGGCGGCAATCCGTGAAACCGGCCGGATGACCGCCGATTCGCTGGGCATGATGAAGCGCATGCTGACCGGCCAGGCCTCGGTCAAGAACATTTCCGGGCCGGTCACGATTGCGCGCGCGGCCAATGCCTCGGCCGAACGCGGGCTCGACTGGTTCCTGTATTTCCTGGGATTGCTGTCGCTCAGCTTGGCGATCATCAACCTGATGCCGATCCCGATCTTGGACGGTGGGCATCTGCTGTATTACCTTATCGAGTTGGTCAAGGGCAGCCCGATCAGCGAACGGGCCATGATTGCCGGACAATATGTCGGCTTGGCGGTCCTGGCCGGGCTGATGGGACTGGCGTTCTACAACGACATCCTCGGCCTGGTTCCACGATGAAGCTGCTCCCCTCTTTCCGCCTGTTGTCGTCGTCATACGTCGGCATCCAGCAACACCCGAAATCGACTCCAACCGGATGTGACATGACGCGTCTTCCCACTCGCCGCCTGCTTGCCCTCGCTCTTGCCGCCGGCCTCAGCCTGCCAGTCGTTGCCCTGGCCGCAGAGCCGTTCGTTGCCAGCGACATCCGCGTCGACGGCCTGCAGCGCATTGCCTCCGGCACCGTGTTCACCTATCTGCCGGTGAACCGCGGCGACACCGTGGACGATGGCAAGGTCGCCGACTCGATCCGTGCGCTGTACCGCACCGGCTTCTTTGAAGACGTGCAGCTGGATCGCCAGGGCAACATCCTGGTGATCACCGTGAAGGAACGTCCGGCGATCAACAAGCTCACCGTGACCGGCAACAAGGACATCAAGTCCGAGGAGCTGCTCAAGGGTCTGGGCGACATCGGCCTGACCGAGGGCGGCACCTTTGATCGCCTGAGCCTGGACCGCGTGACCCAGGAACTGACCCGCCAGTACAACAACCGCGGCAAGTACAACGTCGAGATCACCCCGACGGTCAGCCCGCTGGACCGTAACCGCGTGGACGTGGCGATCGCGATCAAGGAAGGCAAGGCCGCCAAGATCCGCCACGTCAACCTGATCGGCACCGAAAAGTTCGCCAACGAGGACATCCTGGAGAACTGGGAATCCAAGGAGCACAACTGGGCCTCGTGGTACCGCCGCGACGACCAGTACTCCAAGGAGAAGATGTCCGGCGACCTGGAGAAGCTCAACTCCTGGTACCTGGACCGCGGCTACGTGGACTTCAGCATCGACTCCACCCAGGTGTCGATCAGCCCCGACAAGCGCGACATGTTCGTCAGCGCCGGCGTCACCGAGGGCGAGCAGTACAAGATTTCCGAGATCAAGGTCACCGGCGACACCGTGCTGCCGCAGGCCGACATCGAGCGCCTGGTCATCCCCAAGGCCGGCGACATCTTCTCGCGTGCGCTGCTGGAGTACACCTCCGATGCGATCACCAACACGCTCAGCAACGTCGGTTACGCGTTTGCCAAGGTCAACCCGCTGCCGACCCCGAACCGCGAGGACCGCACCGTTGCGGTGAACCTGCAGGTGGTGCCGGGCCCGCGCGTGACCGTGCGCCGCATCCTGTACAAGGGCAACAGCCGTACCTCCGATGAGGTGCTGCGCCGCGAAATGCGCCAGTTCGAAAACACCTGGTACTCGCAGGCGGCAATCGACCGTTCCAAGATCCGCCTGCAGCGCCTGGGCTATTTCGAGAGCGTGGACGTGGAAACACCGGCCGTGCCGGGCAGCAACGACCAGGTTGACGTGGTCTACAACGTCAAGGAAACCACCTCCGGCAGCTTCGTGTTCGGCCTGGGTTACTCGCAGAGCTTCGGTGTGACCACCTCGGTGCAGCTGTCGCAGAACAATTTCCTGGGCGGCGGCAACCGGGTGGCGGTGGAAGCCTCGCGCAGCAGCTACCAGCAGCGCTATGCGTTCTCCTACACCAACCCGTTCTTTACCGACGACGGCGTGTCGCTGGGCTACAACCTGTCGTGGCGCGCGCTGGACTACTCGGACTTCAACACCGCGCAGTACAACAGCAAGAACGGTTCGGCGCAGGTGGTGTTCGGCGTGCCGATCACCGAAAACGATACCGTCTCGGCGATGGTCGGCGTCGACAGCAACCAGATCAACACGTTCCAGGGCCAGACCCCGCAAGCCATCATCAATTATATCGATGCGATCGGCACAAGCACCTTCCATGCCTGGCGCACCGAACTGGGCTGGGCACGCGATACCCGCAACGACTTCTTCATGCCGACCCGCGGCATGTATCAGCGCGTCGGCCTGGAGACCACCCTGCCCGGCTCCACGGTGGAGTACTACAAGTTCAACTACCAGATCTCCAACTACTGGCCGATCATCCCGGCGATCGTGTTGAACACCCGCTTCGAGCTGGGCTATGGCGACAGCTATGGCAAAGACAGCTCGCGTGAGATTTGCGGCATAGAGAGCAGTACGACATTTACCGAACAAGCCTGCAATGGCAGCAACCTGCTCCGATCCGTGACGGCCACCGGCCTGCCGTTCTACGAGAACTTCTACGCTGGCGGTACCAACTCGGTGCGCGGCTTCGAAGACAACACGCTGGGTCCACGCTCGGAAAGTACCCTGAACTACACGCGCGGCCAGCCGCTGGGTGGTTCGTTCAAGACCGTCGGTTCGGTGGAAATGTATTTCCCGAAGCTGTTCGACAGCCCGTCGGCACGCGTGTCAGCGTTCTTCGACTTCGGTAATGTCTACGACGGCGTGGACAACTTCAAGGCCAACGAGCTGCGTGCGTCCACCGGCGTGGCGCTGTTGTGGCGCGCACCGGTCGGCCCCATCTCGATCAGCTACGCGTTTCCGTTGAAGAAGGAAGACAACGACGAGATCGAACGTTTGCAGTTCACCTTCGGCGGTCAGTTCTAACCGCCAACGGCAACAAAAAGGCGGCTCGCTTGTGCGAGCCGCCCGTGTATCGCCGGTGGGGATGTCGGCCGGTCAGAACCAGCTGTCGAACCATGTGGAAACAGTGTTGGACAGGCAGCTGGCGATGTCGCCGGCAGGCAGGCTGAGACACTGCAGCTGCTGCTCACCGGTCGCCCTGCCCTGCTCGACATCGAAGGATTGGGCCGATGCACTTGCGACCGCGCCCATCATGACCAGACCACCAAGGATGGAAGGAATGGTTTTCATATGCTTGCTCCTGGATTCGCCGCTTGATCGCGACAGCACCCTAGATACGCAGGCTTTGTTGGGAACTGCTTAATGGTGTTTTTTCCCCGTTAAAGCCGCTCTCCCGCATTTACAAGAGGTTGACCCTGATGCGCTTGACCGCCAGTGCGATTGCCGAACAATTTGGTCTGACCCTCGTCGGTGATGGCGCCATCGAAGTCAGTGGCGTCGCCACCCTGGCGCATGCCGGCGCCGGACAACTGAGCTTCCTGTCCAATCCACGCTACCGTCCGCAGCTGGGCCAGACGCAGGCGGCAGTGGTGGTCCTGCGCGCCGACGACGCGCAGGACGCACGCGGCACCGCGCTGGTCGCCAAGGATCCCTATACCGCCTTCGCCAAGATCGCTGCCCTGTTCGACGTGGCCCCGGTGCGCGAGCCGGGCATCCACCCTTCCGCGGCGATCAACCCGACCGCACAGGTATCGCCAAACGCACACGTCGGCCCGTTCGTCAGCATCGGTGCGCGCAGCCGCGTGGGCGATGGCTGCGTGATCGGCACCGGCAGCATCATCGGCGAGGACTGCGTGGTCGATGACGGCAGCGAGCTGCTCGCCCGCGTCACCCTGGTGACCCGGGTGCGCCTGGGCAAGCGCGTACGCATCCATCCAGGTGCGGTGATCGGCGCCGACGGCTTCGGCCTGGCGATGGATGCCGGCCACTGGATCAAGGTCCCGCAACTGGGCGGTGTGGTGATCGGCGACGATTGCGAGATTGGCGCCAACACCTGCATCGACCGCGGCGCCCTGGAAGACACCGTGCTGGAAGAGGACGTGCGCGTGGATAACCTGGTGCAGATCGCGCATAACTGCCACATCGGCGCACACAGCGCCATAGCCGGCTGCACCGGGATTGCCGGCAGCGCCAGGATCGGCCGGTACTGCCTGCTCGGCGGGCATGTCGGCGTGGTCGGGCATCTGGAGATCTGCGACAAGGTGGTGATCACCGGCAAGTCGGTGGTGCGCAATTCCATCCATGCGCCGGGCGAGTATTCGTCCGGGACCCCTCTCACCGACAATCGCACGTGGCGCAAGAATGCCGCGCGCTTCAAACAACTCGATGTGCTGGCAAGGCGCATCCTGGCTGTGGGCAAGGAGAAAGAATGAGTCACCCCACTTACGAGCTGCCGATCGACGTCAACCAGATCCAGACGCTGATTCCGCACCGCTATCCGTTTCTGCTGATCGACAGGGTTGTCGAGCTCGACCTGGATGCCAAGCGCATCGTCGGGCAGAAGAACGTCAGCATCAACGAGCCATTTTTTCAGGGCCATTTCCCCACCCGCCCGGTGATGCCCGGCGTGCTGATCATCGAGGCATTGGCGCAGGCCGGTGGCGTGATGACCCAGCTCGGACTGGGACGCGACGCGCTGTCCAAGCTGTTCTACATGGTCAAGGTCGACAACGCCCGCTTCAACAAGCAGGTGGTGCCGGGCGACGTGCTCATGCTGGAAGTGCAGATGAAGCGCTTGATCCGCAACATGGGATGCTATTACGGCGAGGCCAAGGTCAACGGCGAAGTCGTGGCCAGCGCCGAAGTCATGTGCGCCGGCGCCAAGGAATAATCCGTTTTTGGAGGTGAGACACGATGCGTGATCAAGCACCCTTGATTCATCCCACCGCCGTCATCGATCCGGCGGCGCAACTGGCCAGCGATGTGCGCGTGGGCGCGTTTTCGTTGATCGGCGCCGATGTGCAGATCGATGCGGGCACCGAGGTGGGGCCGCATTGCTCGATCCACGGCCCGACCCGCATCGGCCGCAACAACCGCTTCATCGGCCACGCCGCGATCGGCGGCGAACCGCAGGACAAGAAATACGCCGGCGAGCGCACCGAGCTGGTGATCGGCAACGGCAACGTGATCCGCGAATTCGTCACCATCAATCGCGGCACCGGCGGCGGTGGGGGCATCACCGTGGTCGGCGACGACAACTGGATGCTGGCCTACACCCACGTGGCGCACGACTGTCATGTCGGCAACCACTGCGTGTTTTCCAACAACACCACGCTGGCCGGCCATGTCAGCGTGGGCGACTACGTGATCATCAGCGGCTTTGCCGGTGCGCATCAGTTCTGCCGGATCGGCGCGCATGCCTTCCTGGGCATGGGCGCGCTGACCAACGGCGACGTCCCACCGTTCACCATGGTCGGCAGCGAATCGCTGGGCCGCCCGCGCGGCATCAACAGCGAAGGGCTCAAGCGGCGCGGCTTCGATGCCGAGCGCATCACCGCGATCAAGCGCGCCTACCGCACGCTGTACGTCGCCGGCCTGCCGCTGGCCGAAGCCAAGCTGCAGCTGGCCGAACAGGCCAAGAGCAGCGAGGACGTGCGCGGGCTGCTCGCGTTCATCGAGGCGGCGGAAAGGCCGTTGTTGCGATGAGGGGAATTGGGAATCGGGAATCGGGAATCGATGCAGGCGCGCACGCTGACGCGCCTGCCGCCGGCCCATCGCCAGCACTTCCGATTCTCCATTCCCCACTGCCGATTCCCAGCGCGCAAACGCGCGCCCCACGCATCGCGCTGATCGCTGGCGAAGCCTCCGGCGACATCCTGGGTGCAGGGTTGATCGACCAGCTGCGTCGCCGCTATCCGGCTGCCGAGTTCGTCGGCATCGGTGGCGATGCGATGCGTGGTGCCGGCTGCCAGACCTGGTTCGATGCCAGCGAGCTGGCGGTGATGGGGCTGACCGAAGTGCTGCAGCATCTGCCGCGGTTGTTGAAGCTGCGCCGCGCCTTCCGCGAGCGGGTGCTGGCGTGGAAGCCGGACGTGTTCATCGGCATCGACGCGCCCGATTTCAATCTGTCGGTCGAACGCTGGCTCAAGCAGCGTGGCGTGCGCACCGTGCATTACGTCAGCCCGTCGGTGTGGGCATGGCGCGAGAAGCGTGCGGAAAAGATCGGCGCCAGCGCCGACCTGGTGCTGTGCCTGTTTCCGATGGAACCGCCGATCTACGCCAGGCACGGCATCGATGCGCGGTTTGTCGGCCACCCGATGGCCGACGACATCGCCTACCAGGCCGATCGCGAGGCCGCGCGCGCCAAACTGGGCCTGTCCGCCTCCAGCACCGTGCTGGCGGTGTTGCCCGGCAGCCGGCACGGCGAAATCAGCAAGCTCGGCGATACGTTCTTCCAGGCTGCCTGGCTGGTGTCCGAGCACCTGTCCAACCTGCACGTGCTGGTACCGGCAGCCAATCCTGGCTGCAAGCAGCTGCTGGCCGAGCAGTTGTCGCGTTCGTCGCTGCCGGTGCTGCGTTCGCACCTGCTCGAGGGCCAGGCGCGCACCGCGATGCTGGCCGCCGACGTGGTGCTGCTGGCGTCGGGCACCGCGACGCTGGAGGCGATGCTGGTCAAGCGCCCGATGGTGGTCGGCTACAAGGTCGCCCCGCTCACCTACCGCATCGTCAAGACGCTGGGCCTGCTCAAGGTCAACCGCTACGCATTGCCCAACATCCTGGCCAACGACGACCTCGCCCCCGAGCTGATGCAGGACGACTGCACGCCGGAACGCCTGTGCGTGGCCCTGCTGGACTGGTTCAAGCACCCGGAAAAAGTCGCCGCCCTGCAACCGCGCTATCTCGCCCTGCACGCGCAACTGCGCCGCGACGCGTCGGCGCGCGCGGCCGATGCGGTGGCTGGGCTGCTGACGCAGCTGGAATCGGGAATCGGGAGTGGGGAATCGGCAGGAGCTGGGTCGTGAAGCGCTTGACTTCCCACGGTACCGTTATGGCTCCGACCAAGCAGGACACGCTTTTTCACGATTCCCGATTCCCGATTCCCGATTCGCGGTTGATCGCCGGTGTCGACGAGGCCGGCCGCGGCCCGCTCGCCGGGCCGGTGGCGGTGGCGGCGGTGGTGTTCGATCCCGGCAAGCCGCGCATCAACGGGCTGGACGATTCCAAGCAGCTGAGCGCGCAGCGGCGCGAGCAGTTGTACGCGCGTATCGTCGAGCGGGCGCTGGCGTGGTCGGTGGTACTGATCGACAGCGAGGAGATCGACCGCATCAACATCTACCAAGCGACCATGCTGGGCATGCGGCGTGCGGTGGAAGGCGTGGCGCATGTGGCCGGGTTCGCGCGCATCGACGGCAACCGGGTGCCCAAGGGCCTGCCCTGCCCGGCCGAGGCCTTGATCGGCGGCGACGCGCTCGATCGCGCCATCATGGCCGCCTCGATCGTGGCCAAGGTCACCCGCGACCGCCTGATGCACGAGCTGCACGCCCGACACCCCGAATACCGCTTCGACCAGCACAAGGGCTACGCCACGCCGGTGCATCTGGCCGCGCTGCGCAGCCACGGGCCGTGCCCGCAGCACCGCCGCAGCTTCGCCCCGGTGCGGCGTGCGCTGGGAATGGAGGCGTCGCAGTCGCAGTGGGATGTGCCCTGCGCGGCGCCGGCCGATGACCTGCTGCTGGCCGACTGAGCGACCGCAATTCAGGCCGAGCTAGCCCGGTAATGGCGCAAGCATCCATGCGCGCGCATGCGACCGGCTCGGCCACGGCGTCGAGCGAGTCCGCACGCGCAGCCCCACGTGCCCCCGATCCGCGCAATCGCCCCCGCTGCACTGCACGCAGCTAGCCGAAGCCTGAATCGGCCGCACCACCCAGCCCCCGTGGCAGCTGGCCGCGGCCCTGCGCCGATGCTGTCAAGCCTTGTTCGACCCGACCACGCTCGCTACCCTGACCACGCATTATTCCGGTCTCGCATGTCCACTTCCCGCTTCGTCCATCTGCACGTCCACACCGAGTTCTCGCTGGCGGATTCCACCATCCGCGTGCCCGAGAAACCGGATCAGGCTGACCCGAAAAAGGCCAAGCAGGCCAACCTGCTGAGCCGGGCGGTCGAGCTCGACATGCCCGCACTGGCAGTCACCGACCTCAACAACCTGTTCGCGCTGGTCAAGTTCTACAAGGCCGCCGAAGGCGTGGGCATCAAGCCGATCGCCGGCGCCGACGTGATGATCGCCACCCCGGACATGCCGCCCTGGCGCATGACCCTGCTGTGCCGCGACCGCGAAGGTTACCTGAGCCTGTCGCGCCTGCTGACCCGCGCCTGGATGGAAGGCCACCGCCCCGAAGGCGGCGTGGCGATCCACCCGGAGTGGCTGCAGAGCGGCCACGCCAACCTGTTCGCCCTGGCCGGGCGCGACAGCCTGGCCGGACGCCTGTTCGGCGAAGGCCGCGCCGATCTGGCCGAGCAGCAGCTGGCCGACTGGCAGCGCGTGTTCGGCGACGGCCTGCATCTGGAACTGACCCGCACCGGGCGCGAGGGCGAAGAACGCTTCAACCAGTTCGCGCTGCATGCGGCGGGTGTGCGCGGCCTGCCGGTGGTGGCCAGCAACGATGTGCGCTTCCTGTACGCCAGCGACTTCAATGCGCACGAGGCGCGTGTATGCATTTCCTCGGGCCGCGTGCTCGACGATCCCAAACGCCCGCGCGAGTACAGCGACCAGCAGTACCTGAAGTCCGGCGACGAAATGGCCGCGCTGTTCGCCGACGTGCCCGATGCGATCGACAACACGCTGGCGCTGGCGCAGCGCTGCAACATCGAGATGCGCCTGGGCACCTACTTCCTGCCCGCCTACCCGGTGCCCGAAGACGAGACGCTGGACAGCTGGATCCGCAGCCAGTCGCGCGATGGCCTGGCCGCGCGCCTGGAAAAGAACCCGATCGCGCCCGGCAAGACCCGCCAGGACTATGTCGACCGGCTGGAATTCGAGCTGGACACCATCATCAAGATGGGCTTCCCCGGCTACTTCCTGATCGTGGCCGACTTCATCCAGTGGGGCAAGCACCAGGGCATTCCGATCGGCCCGGGCCGCGGTTCCGGTGCCGGCTCGCTGGTGGCGTGGGCACTGCAGATCACCGACCTGGATCCGCTGCCGTACAACCTGCTGTTCGAGCGCTTCCTCAATCCCGAACGCGTGTCGATGCCCGACTTCGACATCGACTTCTGCATGGATCGCCGCGACGAGGTGATCGACTACGTGGCGCGCAAGTACGGGCGCGAACGGGTCAGCCAGATCATCACCTACGGCACAATGGCGGCCAAGGCGGTGGTGCGCGACGCAGGGCGTGTGCTCGGCTTCAGCTACGGTCTTGTCGACAGCGTCGCCAAGCTGATTCCCAACATCCTGGGCATCACGCTCAAGGATGCGATGGGCGAAGGCAAAGACTCGGAGATGGCCTCGCCAGACCTGATCCAGCGCTATCAGGTCGAAGACGACGTGCGCGACCTGATGGATCTGGCCCGTCAGCTCGAAGACCTCACCCGCAACGCCGGCAAGCACGCCGGCGGCGTGGTGATCGCGCCGGAGCCGCTCTCCGAGTTCTGCCCGCTGTTCGCCGAACACGACGAAGACGGGCGCGGCAAGAATCAGGTCACCCAGTTCGACAAGGACGATGTTGAAGCGGTCGGCCTGGTGAAGTTCGACTTCCTCGGCCTGCGCACGCTGACCATCATCGACTGGGCGGTCAAGGCGATCAACGTGCGCCATGCGCGCGCCGGCATCGACCCGGTCGACATCACCGCCATTCCGCTCGACGACGTGCCCACCTATAAGGGCGTGTTCGCCTCGGGCAATACCGGCGCGGTGTTCCAGTTCGAATCCTCGGGCATGCGCCGCCTGCTCAAGGACGCCCGCCCGGACCGCTTCGAAGACCTGATCGCGCTGGTATCGCTGTACCGCCCCGGCCCGATGGACCTGATCCCGGACTTCAACGCCCGTAAACACGGCCAGCAGGAGATCGTCTACCCGGATCCGCGCACCGAAGTCATCCTCAAGGACACCTACGGCATCATGGTGTACCAGGAGCAGGTGATGCAGATGGCGCAGATCGTCGGCGATTACTCGCTGGGCGGCGCCGACCTGCTGCGCCGCGCCATGGGCAAGAAGGTGCCGGCCGAAATGGCCAAGCACCGCGAGATCTTCCGCGAAGGCGCGGCCAAGGGCGGGGTGAGCGCGGCCAAGGCCGACGAAATCTTCGACCTGATGGAGAAGTTCGCCGGCTACGGCTTCAACAAGTCGCACGCCGCCGCCTACGCGCTGGTCAGCTACCAGACCGCATGGCTGAAACGGCATTACCCGGCCGAATTCATGGCCGCGACGCTGTCCTCGGACATGGACAACACCGACAAGGTGGTGGGCTTTCTCGATGAGGTGCGCAATCTCGGTCTGACCGTCAAACCGCCGCGCGTCAACGAGTCGGCCTACATGTTCGAGGCCGCCAGCCCGGACACGATTCAGTACGGCCTGGGCGCGATCAAGGGCGTCGGCCAGGGCGCCTGCGAGGCGATCGTCGAAGAACGCCAGCGCGGCGGCCCCTACACCACGTTGCTGGATTTCTGCACGCGCGTGGGCACCGCCAAGCTCAACCGGCGCACGCTGGAAGCGATGATCAACGCCGGGGCGATGGACGGGCTGGGCAAGAACCGCGCCTCGCTGATGCTGCAGCTGCCGGAAGTGGTCAAGGCCACCGAGCAGCTGGCACGCGAGCGCGCCTCGGGCCAGAACTCGCTATTCGGCGGCCCGGACCCGAGCGCGCCGGCGTTGCGTCTGGACCTGCCCGAAGGCAAGGAGTGGCCGCTGGGCCAGTTGCTCACCGGCGAGCGCGAAACGCTGGGCTTCTATCTCAGCGGTCACCCGTTCGACCCGCACCGCGACGAAGTGCGCGAGCTGGTCGGCTGCGACCTAGGCTCGCTGGAGAAGATCCTCGCCTCGCAACAACGTGGCGGCGGTGGCGGCGATGGCGAAAAACGCGCCTGGCGCCCGGAAGTCAGCGCGATCCTGGCCGGCCAGGTAATCGGGGTGCGGCGCAAGGGCGACAGCCAGGTGTTCGTGCAGCTCGAAGACGGCCGTGGTCGGGTCGAATGTAGCGCGTTCTCCGACGCGATGGCCGAGTTTGGGCATCTGCTCACCCGCGACCGCATCCTGATCGTCAAGGGCGGCCTACGCGAGGACGAATTCAACGGCGGCTACAGCCTGCGCATCCGCCAATGCTGGGACTACGAACAGATCTGCGCCGACCACGCGCAGCGCCTGTCGCTGCGCCTGGATCTGCGCGAAAAGCAGGCCTGGAAACGCATCGACGCCCTGCTGGCCAAGCACCGCCCCGGCAAGACCCCCCTGCGCCTGGACCTGCTGCTGCGCGCCTCCACCGGCGGCGTGGCCGGCATGCTCGACCTCAACGGCAGCCACTCGGTGCGCCTGGACCAGCAACTGCTCGACGGCCTGCGCGCCGACCCGGCAGTGCGCACGCTCAAGGTCAAGTACAACCCGCCGTGGGCGAACTGACGCGCCACCCGCCGCCGCCCCGCTCCGTTATCACCGCAACGATCGAGTCCTGTCACATGCGTTTTCCGTTCCTGCTCTCGTGCATGCTGCTGCTGGCCGCCTGCGGCAAGAGCCCGCAGACCTTCCACTTCGACAACCCGACTGGGCAGCCGCTGGCGCTGCAGGTGGACGGAAAGGCCCACCGCATCCCGGCGCACGCGGAGCTGGCGCTGGAGCTGGCGCCGGGCGCGCATACGCTGCAGAGCGCGCAGCTCGGGCGCGTGCCCTTCATCGTCTACGCCGACCACGACGGCGCACTGGTCAACCCGACCCTGTCCGACTACTACCTGGTCGACGAGGTCTACTGGACCGACCGCGCCCAGGCGGTCGAATTCAAAGGCGACGCCAAGGTCCAGGTGCAGGGCGTGGAGCTGACCGGCCGCTACGGCCAGGTCGATGACCTGTTCATCGCCAAGGACTGGGATTTCGATGTGCACACGCCGTTCCCGGAGACCGCCAGCGGCCAGGTCGACGGCAGCGGCGGCCGCCGCTTCCGCAAGATCTTCGCTGAAGACGCGTTCGTGGCGTACTTCGAGAGCACCCGGGGCGAGCCCGGCTACGTCGCCGCGCGGCGGCCGGCCGACTGGCACGCCCCGGCGCGCACGCCGACGCCGGACGCCGCCCGGCTGCCGCCGCTGGCGCCGGTGTTCGAGGCGCACGCCGGGCCGCTGCGCAAGCTGGTGGACGACTACCTGCACGCGACCGACCCAGCCGAACAGCGCCGCCTGCGCAAGCTGTACGTGCGTACCCAGATAGATTTCACCCATGCCACCGCCAGCCTGGGATCGCGCCTGCCGGTGATCGAGAACAAACGCCTGAACGACTTCGTCGGTGGCGTCAGCCGGATCATGAGCAGCGCCGCGCTGGTGCCGTCGCGCTGAGCGCTGCGACCGGACGGACGCGTACGGGCCGCACCCCGGCATTCGGCTACACTCCCCGCCTTACGTTGACGACACCACTGCATGAATCCTAACTACCTCGACTTCGAGCAACCCATCGCCGATTTGGAAGCAAAGATCCAGGAACTGCGCAAGGCCAGCACCGGTCCAGCAGTCAACGTGGACACCGAGGTGCGTGCGCTGCGCGACAAGCTGCGCGTGCGCACCGCACAGATCTTCCGCGACCTGTCTTCGTGGCAGATCTCGCAGCTGGCGCGCCACCCGCAGCGCCCGTACACGCTGGACTACATCGCCACCATCTGCGACGAATTCCAGGAGCTGGCCGGCGACCGCGCCTTCGCCGACGACAAGGCCATCGTCGGTGGCCTGGGCCGCATCGACGGCCGCCCGGTGGTGATCATCGGGCACCAGAAGGGTCGCGACACCAAGAGCAAGGTCGCCCGCAATTTCGGCATGCCGCGTCCGGAGGGCTATCGCAAGGCGCTGCGCCTGATGAAGCTGGCCGAGCGCTTCCGCCTGCCGCTACTGACCTTTATCGACACACCCGGCGCCTATCCGGGCATCGGCGCCGAAGAACGCGGCCAGTCCGAAGCGATCGCGCGCAACCTGCTGGAGATGGCCGAGCTGAAGATTCCGGTGATCTGCACCGTGATCGGCGAAGGCGGCTCCGGCGGCGCACTGGCGATCGGCGTCGGCGACCGCACCCTGATGCTGGAGTACGGCACCTATTCGGTGATTTCGCCCGAAGGCTGCGCCTCGATCCTGTGGAAGGACGCGGCCAAGGCCAAGGACGCGGCCGAGCAGCTCGGCTTGACCGCCAAGCGCCTGAAGGGTCTTGGTCTGGTCGACAAAGTGATCCGCGAACCCACCGGCGGCGCGCACCGCAACCCCGCGCAGATGGGCAAGCGCCTGAAGGCGGTACTGCTCAACGAACTGGAAGCGCTGGAAAAGCTGCCGGTGGAAGGCCTGCTGCAGCGTCGTTACGAGCGCCTGCGCAGCTACGGCGCCTACGAAGGCAATTGATCGGCGCGCTGTAGGCGCACCTGGATTACGGATGCTGGGATTGGGGATTCGTCGAAAGCGACGGCCCCGGTGATACACCGCGCTACGCTGGCAGCATCCGAAGCGGCGCCTGCCGTACTCCGCCCCGACCAACCCCTACATCCCAGCCTCAGAACGGCTTGGCCAGCACCAGCCAGATCACCCCGACCAGCAACACCACCGGCACTTCGTTGAACAGCCGCAAAGCGCGGCCGCTGGGCAGGCTGCGGCCCTGATCCACGCCCTTCAGCCAGCGCCCGGCCACGATGTAATGCGCCAGGATCAAGGCCACCGCAAACAGTTTTGCGTGCAGCCAGCCACCGGTCACCATCGTCGGGAAATCCGGAATCACCCGATAGCCCTGCCACAGCACCGCACCCAGCAGCAGCGCCAGCCCCAGCATGCTGTGGCCGAATGTGTAGAGGCGGCGCCCCATCAGCACCAGCCGCGTACGCACCGCCGGCTCGGCACCGGCTTCGGAGATATTGACCAGGATGCGTGGCAGGTAGAACACCGCCGCCATCCAGGCAATGACGAACAACAGATGGAAGGTCTTGATCCACAGATACAGGCTCATGTGCTGGCTTCGCTGGCTGGCGTAGGATGGCCCGCATTTTCACCTATCCGCTCACGTGAAAGCACCTGACGTCCATGTCCGAACCCGACGACAAACAGTACGACGCCCACTATTTCCGCCGCTGGTACCGGGATGCCGGACTGGCCGACCCTGCGCGCCTGCGACGCAAGGTCGCACTGGCGGTAAGCCAGGCCGAGTACTACCTGGAGCGCCCGATCCGCAGCGTGCTGGATATCGGTTGCGGCGAGGCGGCCTGGCGCGCGCCGTTGTTGGCGCTACGCCCCAAGCTCAGCTATCTGGGCTTCGACAGCAGCGCCTATGCAGTGCAGCGTTACGGACGCAGCCGGCAGATCCACCCTGCCCGCTTAGGCGATTTCGCCTGGCTGCGCCCGTGCGCGCCGGTGGATCTGCTGATCTGCTCGGACGTGCTGCATTACGTGCCCACGCGCGAGTTCAACCAGGGCCTGCCGGGGTTGGCCGAGATGTGCGCGGGCGTGGCATTTCTGGAGACCTTCGCCGAGGAAGACGCCTTCGAGGGCGACCACGATGGTTTTCAGGCGCGGCCGGCGCGCTGGTATCGGCACCGCTTCGCCAGCGTGGGGTTTGCCGCACTCGGTTCGCACTGCTGGTTGTCGCCGCAGTTGGCCGATGACGCGTCTGCGCTGGAGCGCGGCTGAGCAGGACGCGGCCCGGTTGAGCCGCGCACGACGAATGGCTTCGCCGCGCACCCTCACCCCAACCCCTCTCCCGCAGGAGAGGGGCTTTGCTTCACGCATCCCTCGCCCCGCAAGCAGAGGGACTCACTCCCTTCTCCCGCTGGGAGAAGGTGCCCCGCAGGGGCGGATGAGGGTAGGCGCGAAGCCTGGTGGAGATTGAGCGCTGATGAAGATTGAGTGCGCTGCGCCCCGCACCTCACTTCTTCCTCCCCTACAGGAGAGAGGCTCGTCCAGCAGGCCGTATGGTTCTGCGACGAATACGCGCTTTCGGCTCGCGCAGCCATCCGGATGATCGCCAGAGCGGCAACCAGATCGCGGCCAATCAAGGCGCTCACGCCTGCCATAGGTTGTATGACAGCCTCTACCGTCCGCAGCCCCATTAAGGTGCAAATGCGCCAAAGGGGGTATGCTGCGCGGCAGCAAAGAGCCGCACGGATGGGTGGAATGCTTTATCAATTGCACGAGCTGACCCGCAATCTGCTAGCCCCTTGGGTGCATCAGGCCCAGGCGAACGCCAAGATGTTCTCCGACCCCGACAGCCTGTGGGCCTCGCTCCCCGGTGCCGAACGTATGGCGGCCAGCAACGAGCTGTTCCATCGCCTGGGCAAGGAATACGAAAAGCCGGCCTGGGCGCTCGACGATGTCGAGGTCGACGGTCACTCGCTGCCGATCATCGAACGCGAGGTGCTGAGCAAGCCATTCTGCCGTCTGCTGCGCTTCAAGCGTTTCAGCGACCATGTCGAGCTGATCGGCACGATGAAGCAGCAGCCTGCCGTGCTGGTGGTGGCGCCGTTGTCCGGCCACCACGCCACGCTGCTGCGCGACACCGTGCGCACCCTGCTGCGCAACCACAAGGTCTATGTCACCGACTGGGTTGACGCGCGCATGGTGCCGCTGGAAGCCGGTGCCTTCCGGCTCGAGGACTACATCGGCTACATCCAGGAGTTCATCCGTCACATCGGCGCCGAGCGCCTGCATGTGGTGAGCGTGTGTCAGCCCACCGTGCCGGTGCTTGCGGCGGTGTCGTTGATGGCCACCAACGATGAGCCCACACCGCGCTCGCTGGTGATGATGGGCGGGCCGATCGATGCGCGCCGCAGCCCGACCCAGGTCAACAACCTGGCCACCGAGAATGGCATCGAGTGGTTCCAGAACAACCTGATCCACACCGTGCCGTTCCCGTATCCGGGCCATGGGCGGCAGGTGTATCCGGGCTTTTTGCAGCATGCCGGCTTCCTGTCGATGAACCCCAACCGGCACGTGATGTCGCATTGGGATTTCTATACTGATTTGGTCAAGGGCGACCTGCAGGATGCGCAAGCGCACCGGCAGTTCTACGACGAATACAACGCCGTGCTCGACATGCCGGCCGAGTATTACCTGGATACCATTCGCGTGGTGTTCCAGGACTTCCTGCTGCCGCAGGGCAAGTGGAAAGTGGACGGCCAGCTGGTCAAGCCGTCGGCGATCCGCAATACCGCACTGCTCAGTATCGAAGGCGAACTGGACGACATCGCCGGCCTTGGCCAGACCGAAGCGGTGCACGATCTGTGCACCGGGATCGATGCGGCGCATCGTCGTCATCTGGTGGTGGAAGGTGCCGGTCACTACGGCATCTTCAGCGGCCGTCGCTGGCGCGAAGTGGTGTACCCGCAGGTGCGCGAATTCATCGCTCGCTACGATGCCGACCCGGTGGGCAGCCGCGACCCCGCCACCGTCACCCCGATCCGCAGGCGCGGCAAACGCGCCTGATCGGCCGACAAAAACGCCCCTTGATCGAGATCGATCAAGGGGCGTTTTTTATGCGCAGATTTTGGTTCGAGTAAAGACAGCGCACTGCGTGGCAACGTGCACGGCGCCCGCACCAGACAGTTTGCCGGTCGCGTTATTGAAACTGCTTGCCACCACGCACACCGACCATCTCGACTGGCCCTTGCCCGCCCCCCTCGCGGGACCTTACGCGGCAGGGATGCCGCGTAAGAGCCTTATGTGTTCGCCGATGGCCTTATTGCCGGTGTGCCGAATCATTTCTTGAGAGTGGCCCACTGCCGAGCAAGCGTGCTCTACCGATCGTCCATTCTCGATTCCCCACTCCCGGCTCCATCAACGCGCTCATGTGCTTAGAACCATTGGGTTACTCCCTTTGCCGCAGCGCTCCACTACAGTCATTGCCCACTGGGCCGATACCACTCGCCCAGACGACTCACTTTTTTCGATAGGGCGACATGATGCGACTTGCACGCTTGGCACAGCCGGCCATGGCTGTAACTTCCTCTGGTGCCACCCGGCGCCTGTGCTTGGCGATCGGGTTATCACTGCCGGGACTGGCGTTTGCGCAGGTGCAGACCGCGCCGGTCACTGCCGAGCGGGCCCAGCCGGAGCCGGTGAAAGCTGCGCCTGCCGTTCCTGCAGCGCCCGCCGCCGCGAAGGGTTATCCGCTGGAGGCGCAGGGCTGGGGAGCCAAGCAGGGCGGCAACATGTGGCAGGTGCGTTGGGCCGAGGACTGGTCGTATCTGAGGGACCCGTCCAAGCGCAAGAGCCCGTTCGATCCGCTCAAGTACATTCCGTTCAATGAGTCGGGCGATGTGTATGTCTCGCTCAGCAACGAATTACGCGTGCGCAGCAACACCATCACCAACCCCGGTTTGATTCCCGGCAGCCATTCGCAGCAGCAGTATCTGTTGCGCGCGTTCTTCGGCGCCGACTTCCATGTCGGCGAGCACTTCCGCCTGTACACGGAACTGGCGCACGGCAGCCTGGATGGACGCAACGAAGGTGCCAAGACCGGCACGCAGGAAAACAACGCAATCCTGCAGCAGGTGTTCTTCGATGTGAAAGGACGGATCAAAGATACCGATCTGGGCCTGCGTGTCGGCCGTCAGGTGTTTGTCGATGGCCCCACCACGCTGATGGCATTGCGCGACAACACCGATATCTTCGTGACCTTCAACGGCGTACGCGCCTGGGCGATCGGCGAAAAGACCCGTGTGGACGTGTTCGATTTCAACTTCAACCTGGATGGCACCGAAGGCCTGGGCGACGATCGCATCGACCGCTCGCGGCATTTCCGCGGCGTGGTCGGCGGCTATCGCATGCCGACCGCCAAGCCGATGTATCTGGAGCCGTTCTTCTACCAGTTCCGCAACGACAATCAGGTCTGGGGCCGGCAGACCGCCGAAGAAAACCGCAACTATTACGGCCTGCGCCTGTGGGGCAATGTGGGCAAGCTGCGTACCGACTCGTTCGTGACCGTGCAGCGCGGCAGCTACGGCGGGCGCGATCTGCGTGCCTACATGGCCAGCACCTCCAACGCCTGGTCGCTGAGCGAATCGGGCTGGAAACCGCGCCTGGGCTTCCACAGCGAAATCGCTTCCGGCGGCGGTGGCACCTCCGGCACCGGCACGCTGCGCAACAACAACTTCCTGTACGGCAATACGATCTACTTCAGCTGGGCGACGTTCTTCGGCCCGGTCAACCTGGTCACTGCTGCGCCCACGTTCACCTTCTCGCCCACCTCCAAGATCACCGTGAACCTGGAATGGGAAACCTTGTGGCGCCAGACCACCAGCGATGCGATCTACAACAACCAGGCACGCGCCTACGCCCGCACGCAGAGCACCGGCGAGCGCCGCATCGGCACCATGCCGCGCATCAATGCCACCTGGAACATCGACCCGAACTGGTCGGTGACCTTCCGCGCCGAACACCTGATGGCCGGGCCTGCGCTCGAAAAGGCCGGTTACGGCGATTCGACCTTCGTGATGGGCTGGTTGAACTTCCGGTTCTAAGCAGGGGCATCACGCTGACGTGGTGACTGACAACGCCACCCGGAATCCGTTCCTGGGTGGCGTTGTCCGTTATGCAATCAGCGACGCGTGCTTGCCTGCACTGGTGTCCACTTCTGCAGCCGCAGGTGTCACGGCTTGCCCTGCATCGCCGCTGTCTGTGCCACCTGGCTTGCCGCCAATGGCATCTGCAGGTTGGCGTGATCGCTGCGCGCGTAACGCGGCAGCTCTAGCGTCTTTCCATCTTCGCCCGCGGTGATGTCGCGCCCTGGTCGGATCAGCGTGGCGGGCAGTTGATCCAAGCGCTGCGCCAGCGTCTGTTGCTCGGCGGGATGCGCACGTAGCCACAGCACTGCGGAGGTCAGCCGCGTTGTCGCGGCCAGATCCTGCAACTGCCATTGATACTGCGCGCTATCCATATGCTCCACGTCGGCGAACACGCAGCCTATTGCGTTTGCGACGCAGGCGAAGGTCACTGTTGGCGCGGCAGGTATGGCACTGGTGGGCACCTTGCGGTCCTGCGCCAGCTGCGTGCGCACGTCGGTGTGACAGGCCCAGGTGTAATGCGGCGCGGTCAGTGCACGGGTTCGTTCAACGTCCAGCAGCGGCGGTACCAACCTGTCGTACCAGCGCAGCTGCTCGCTGCCGGCTTCGACGACCGCGCGGTAATTGGCGCTGACCAAGCGTGCTTCGCCGCGTAGCCCCCCACACAGGCTGGTCTCATCTATCGTCAACGGCGCAAATGCCGCTTGGCAATGCGCAGGTAACGGCTGGGTGGACGGCAGCTCGCTCAGCATGCCGGTGAACAACTCGGCGTTACCGCGCAACATGGCTGCCCCGATCATCGTCGCGATCAGTGTGTCCTGACCGCGCAGCAGCACGCGCGCCACCTGTGCGTCCGCACACACGCCGGACAACGCAGCCTGCTGGCGGCCCTGGACGAAGTCCAGCGCGTGCTGAGTCATCGGCAAACTCAACCCCTGCAACTCCGGCAGCGGTGTGTCGGCACGGGTCGGAAACAGATTGCGGTAGTAAGCATGCGATGACAGCGTAGCGGCGCGCTGCAGCAGCGGTGCCTGTGACATCAGCGCATCGGCATAGGCTTGGGGTTGAGCGCGCACCTTGTCCAGGCAGTCTGGGGTGGACCAGTTGCACTTGGGTGGCGCGGCGGCTGGCCACCGCGGCGTGCGCGGATAGCGCGCTGCGTCGCTGACAAAACCGGCCGCAGTCGTGACGTTCGCAAACCGCTGCAGATCGCGTGCCATCACCACGTCCTGTTCGGTAGCCGGCACGGCATACGGCAGCAACCAGAGTGCAGCAAATAGATTCGAGCCTGCCGGCGCTGCGGCTAGTGGTTGATCGATCTGCGCCAACGCCTGGCGCTGCGTATCCGGAATCGGCCAGCGCGCGGAGATCGCGTACAGGGCCGCCAGCAGGGCGATCAGGATGCATAGGCCCAGCAGGGCCGACTTGAGGAATTTGGCGAGCATGCGGGGGCAACCGTCCGTGGATGAGCTGCGCCATCTGAGAGCGGCCCGGACAGAGCCGCGAGTGGCATGGCGTCGATGCGCACTTGCCGCCTCCCCGGCGAACAAAGCGCGCCGCGCGCCTGCACCGGACGCGGCCGAATGCCTACAATGCGCGTATGTCCGAATCCCCCACTCCATCCACTCGCCCTTCCCTGCAACGCGTCTTTCTGACCGGTTTGCTCACCCTGCTGCCGGTCTGGTTGACCTGGGTGGTGGTGAAGTTCGTATTCTCGCTATTGTCGGGCATCAGCAGCCCGTGGGTGGTGCCGTTGTCCGAGCGCATCGCCGCCTCGTTTCCCGACTATCTGGGCTGGATCAAGGCGCTGTGGGTGCAGAACACCATCGCGCTGATCGCCACCGTGGGTGCGATCCTGTTCGTCGGCATCCTGAGCCGGCGCGTGATCGGTCAGCGTCTGCTGCGCTGGTTCGAGGCGATCATGCGGCGCATTCCATTGGCGAGCGTGGTGTACGACAGCGCGCGCAAATTGCTCGACATCCTGCAGACCCAGCCCGGCAGCACCCAGCGCGTGGTGCTGATCGACTTCCCGCACCGGGACATGAAGTCGGTCGGTCTGGTCACGCGGGTGATCAAGGAACAGGGCACCGGCCGCGAGCTGGCAGCGGTGTACGTGCCGACCACGCCCAACCCGACCTCCGGCTATCTGGAGATCGTGCCGGTGGAGCTGCTCACGCCCACAGACTGGAGCGTGGACCAGGCGATGAGCTTCATCATCTCCGGCGGCGCAGTGGCGCCCGAATCGGTGCCCTTTACCCGTACCGCGGATCGCTAAAGCCATGACACAGGTGCGCACCCTCGACGATCGTGCGGTTCGCCTGTTCATTGCGCTGGCCGCGTTCTTCTGCGTCAACGCGGCATTGGCCGAGTTCATCGGGGTCAAGATCTTCGCGCTGGAAGACACCCTCGGCATCGCGCCGTTGAACTGGAACCTGTTCGGCCAGACCGGCTCGCTCAGCTTCACCGCCGGCACCTTGTTGTGGCCGGTGGTGTTCATCATGACCGACACCATCAACGAGTTCTTCGGCAGCCGCGGGGTGCGTTTCATCTCGTGGGTGGCGGTGGCGCTGATCGGCTACGGCTTCGTGTTTGCGTTCGCCGCCATCGCATTGGCGCCGGCAGGTTGGTGGGTCACTGCGGCGCAGAACCAGGGCGTGCCCGACTACCAGGCTGCCTTTGCAGCGGTGTTCGGCCAGGGACTTTGGACGATCGGCGGCTCGCTGGTGGCCTTCCTGTTCGGCCAGTTGATCGATGTGTCGGTGTTCCACCGCATCCGCCGCGCCACCGGCGAAAAGCACGTATGGCTGCGCGCCACCGGCTCCACGGCGGTGTCGCAATTGGTGGACAGCTTCGTGGTGATCTACATCGCCTTCGTGCTCGGCCCGCAGCACTGGTCCATCGACCAGTTCCTGGCGGTGAGCACGCTCAACTACGTCTACAAGATGGGCTTTGCGATCGCGCTGATCCCGCTGCTGTATCTGGCGCGCCGCGCCATCGGCGCATACCTGGGCGCCGAGCGCGCCGAGCAACTGCGCGAAGAAGCCGCCGCCGGCTGACAACGCAAAACCTGCCGGCCGCAGCGCTGCCAGGCGAGGGCCGGCGCCCGTGGCTTCCACTCGGCCTCATCGGTCCGGCATGTCGCCTGCCTGACGACCGCTCACTGCGTTTGCCGATCACGCAACGCCCGCAGCGACCGCCCATCGAAATTTTGTTCAATCCGTCGCTGCGGTCGCTGGCCATGCTGTTGCGCCCCGCTACGGATTCCGCGCCATGGACCATCTTGTCGCAATGGCCAGCTTCGCGCTGGTGTGCTCGATTTCGCCCGGGCCGGTCAACCTGGTCGCGCTGAGCACTGGCGCCAGCGCCGGCGTGCGTGCCGGGCACGGCCACGTGATCGGCGCCACCGTCGGCTTCGTCGCGCTGCTGCTGTTGGTTGGCATGGGACTGCAGCAGGTGCTGCTGCGCTGGCCGCTGCTCGGCCGTGCACTGCATCTGGCAGGGGTGGCGTTTCTGCTCTACATGGCCTGGCGCCTGCTGCACGACGATGGCGTCATCGAGACGGCCGGGGCGCGCCCGGCTGCCTCGTTCTGGACCGGTGCGGCGATGCAATGGCTCAACCCCAAGGCCTGGTTGGCGGCGACCTCCGGCGTTGCCCTGTATGCGACGGCAGGCACCACGCAACTGGCGGGGTTTGCGGCGTTGTATGCGCTGATCTGCTATCCCTCGCTGGGGTGCTGGTTGCTGGCCGGCGCCTTGCTGCGGCGGCACGTGCAGGTGCCAAGGCAGCTGCGGCGGTTGAACCGGGTGCTGGCCGCGCTGCTGGTGCTGAGCGCGGCCTATCTGTTGCTGGAATGGGGTACGGCATTGCGGTAACGCCCTGGCGTCACCGCCCAGGCACGTTTGAAGCTGCGCTGCAGGTGCGCCTGGTCGGCGTAGCCATGCGCATAGGCGACCTCGGCAATGTCACCGCCGCGCCGCAAGGCCTCGCGTGCACGCTGGAAACGGCAATCCAGCAGATACGCATGCGGGGTCAGTCCGTGCGCCTGACGAAAGCCGCGAATCAATCGCGGCGCCGGCATCCCCGCCAGCGTGCACAGCTCGCGCAGCGATACCGCACGTGCATGATGGGTCTGCAGATACTCGGCCACCCGCTGCATCGGCCCGGTATCGACCGCAAGCGCACGACTGAGCGGCTCCACATGCAGATGCAGCCGCGCCACGAACGCGATCAACGCGCTCTCGCGTGCCAGCGCATCGGCATGGCCATCGGTCAACACGGCATGCATGCGCTCGAAAGCGGCATAGGCCGCCGGGGTCTGGCACAACGGCGCTGCCAGCATGTGCACATCCGCATTGGCGGCCAGGCCGAGTGCGCGCTGTTGTTCGCGCAGCCACGCCACGTCCAGATACAGCATGCGGAACGACCAGTCCTGCTGCTGATCCGGATTGCAGGCATGCACATCGCCCGGGTTGATCAGGGTCAGCGACCGCGCCCCCACCTGCGCCTTCATGCGTCCATTGCGATAACGCGCAAGCCCGCGGTCGACCGCGCCCACCGACCATTGCTCGTGCGTATGCGCGGCGTAACACAGGCTGCGGCTGTTGACCACCTGGCGCAGTTCGACGAAGGGCAACGCCGGATCGCGCCAGAAACCCTGCCCACCCTGCACGGGCAGCTGCGTCCCGCATGTCGATTCATCCCTTGGCATATGCGCAAGCCTATCGCACTGCAACATGCCTGCGCGCCGCAGGCGTGCGCAGCGGGCTTCATGAATTCCAGGCGCGCCCCGTGCGCCGGATGGGTGGCCGGAACGGTGCGGATCGGGCAAGCTCCCCGCTCGCTTGTTCCCGGAGCCGGTAATGCCCCTCAGCTTTTCCCGCCTGCTGTCCCTGGCCCTGGCCGCCGTGCTGAGCCTGTCAGTGGCAGCGCCCGCCGATGCGGCCAAGAAGAAAACCGGCAAGGCACAGACCACGCAAACGCGCGCGAAGGCGAGCAAGGGCAAGAAGACCGCCAAGCCGGCGGCCAAGACCACCAAGGCCGCCAAGGGTGGCAAGGGCGCTAAGCCCAGGCCGCGTGCAGTGGCCGCCCCGGTGGTGCTGACCAAGGCGCAGCAGCTCAACCTGCTCTACGACCAGTACTGGGATGCCTCGCTCAAGCTCAACCCGCTGCAGGCCACTTTCCAGGGCGAGACCCGCTACAACGACCAGTTGCCCAACTTCCTGTCGCCGGCGTTCCGGCAGCAGTCGCACGACTTCACTGTGCTGTGGCTGGGCAAGGCCGAGGCGCTGGGGCCGGACGGGCTGAGCGGGCAGGACCTGCTGAGCTACCAGATCTTCGTGCGCGATGCGCGCAGCGCACTGGCGGCCGAGCAGTTCCCCAGCTGGATGCTGCCGATCAACCAGTTCTACAACATCGCCAGCATCGCGGTGGTGCTGGGCTCGGGCACCGGCGCGCAGCCGTTCAAGACGGTCAAGGACTACGACAACTGGTCGCGGCGCGCGGTGGGCATCCCGGACCTGTTCGACCAGGCCATCACCAACATGCGGGCCGGCATGCAGGCCGGCGTGGTGCAGCCGAAGGTGCTGATGCAGAAGGTGCTGCCGCAGCTGGACGCGATCATCGCGCGCAATGCCGAAGACAGCCTGTTCTGGGGCCCGGTGCGCAACCTGCCGGCAGACATGCCCGAGGCCGACAAGCAGCGCATCACCGCCGAATACAAGCGGCTGATCGAAGTGCGGATCATGCCGGCGTACCGGGCCTTGCGCGGCTTCATCGCCACCGAGTACCTGCCGGCCTGCCGTGACACCGACGGCCTGACCGCGCTGCCCAATGGCGCGGCCTGGTACGCCTACGACGTGCGCCAGAGCACCACCTCCGACCTGACTCCGGAACAGATCCATCAGATCGGTCTGAGCGAGGTCGCGCGCCTGCAGGCAGAGATCACCGCGCTGGCCAAGCAGGTCAGGTTCCGCGGCAACCTGCCCAAGTTCTACAAGTTCATGCAGACCGACAGGCGCTTCGCGTTCCGCAGCGAAACCGAATTGCTGGGCTATTACCGTGGCCTGCAGGGACGCGTGCAAACTGCGGTGCCGCGCCTGTTCGATGTCCAGGGCATGCCGGCCCTGGAAGTACGCGTGGTGGAACCGCAGCGCGCGCAGTCGGCCGCCAGCGGCTCGTACATGCGCCCCAGCGGCGACGGCAGCACACCGGGCGTGTTCTACGTCAACACCTCCGACCTGGACGCGCGCAAGACCTGGGAGACCGAAAGCCTGTATCTGCACGAGGCCATCCCCGGCCATCACTTCCAGCTCGGGCTGCAGCAGCGGCTGACCGACCTGCCCAAGTTCCGCCGCCTGGGCGGGGAGACCGCGTATATCGAGGGCTGGGGGCTGTATGCCGAATCGCTGGGCCGCGACCTGGGCCTGTATCAGGACCCGTACAACTACTACGGCTATCTGCAGAATGCGTTGTGGCGCTCGATTCGCCTGGTCACCGACACCGGCCTGCACAGCAAGGGCTGGACCCGCACGCAGGCGATCGACTACATGCTCGACAACTCGGCCATGACCCGGACCGATGCCGAGGCCGAGGTGGACCGCTACATGGCCATCCCCGGCCAGGCGCTGTCGTACAAGGTCGGCGAGATGAAGATCGCGCAGTTGCGCGAGCAGGCGCAACGCGAACTGGGCCCGCGCTTCGATGTGCGCGCCTTCCACACCGAAGTACTCAAGGACGGCTCGGTGCCGCTGGATATCCTGCAGGACAAGATCCAGCGCTGGATCGCCACGCAGAAGGGCTGACCCCGCTCAGCCTGCCACCCGCGCGCGCGCCAGCGCGGCGATATCGCGCGGTGTGGTGCGGCAGCAACCGCCGATCAGCCGCGCGCCGGCCGCCAGCCACTGCGCATGCTGATCGGCCAGGGTGCATGCGACCGTGCTGCCGGCGTGCCACTGTTTCGCGTCGGCATCGTAGTGCTCGCCAGAATTGGGATACACCACCAGCGGCAGTGCCGTCAGCGCTGACAGCGTCTGCAACGCGGCGGTGACCTGATCCAGCGCGATGCAGTTGACACCCACCGCGATCACCTGCGCGCAGGCATCCAGCGCAGGCACGACTTGCGTCAGCGCGGTGCCATCGCTCAGATGCGCCGCATCGCGCAAGGTGAACGAAAACCACGCATGCAGGTGCGGAAATTCCTCCAGCAGCAGGCGCAGCGCGGCGATCTCGTTGGCCGACGGCAGCGTCTCGCAAGCCAGCACATCCACCCCCGCCTCGGCCAACGCGGCGATGCGCGGGCGATGGAAGTCCAGCAGTTGCGCCAGCGGCAGGGCGTAATCGCCGCGGTATTCCGAGCCATCGGCCAGGTATGCGCCATACGGCCCGACCGACCCGGCCACCCATAACGGCGCGTCCTGCGGTCGCGCCTGCAGATGATCGGCACGCGCCTGCGCGGCCAGGGCCACGCTGCGTGCGATCAGCGCCTGCGATTGCGCCAGGTCCAGCCCGCGCGCGGCAAAGCCCAGCGGCGTGGCCTGGTAGCTGGCGGTGATGGCGCACTGCGCGCCGGCAGCGAAATAGTCGCGGTGCACCTGATAGATCAGCTCCGGCTGCTCCATCAGCACGCGCGCTGACCACAGCGCATCGTTGAGATGGCAGCCACGCTGCTCCAGTTCGGTGGCGAGCGCGCCATCCAGCAGCACGTAGCCGTCATGCTGCATTGCCTGGCTGAAAGGTGCACCGGCGCGCGGCTGGCGGGGGAGAATCGTCATGCGGGTTGCCTCCTGCTCGCAAGCCATTGGGTAAGTGCGTAGGCGCCGTAGCACAGCGCCACAAACGGGATGCCGCACCACAGCGCAATACGCTGCTGCGGATCGAATGCCAGCCCGATGCAGGCCAGCAGACAGAGCGCAAAACCCAGTAGCGGTGTCCACGGATACCACGGCGCGCGATAGGCCAGGCTCTCCGGCGCGATGCCGTCGCGCAGCAACTGGCGACGGAAACGATAGTGCGAGGCGCAGATGCTCAACCACACCACCACCACCGCAAAGCCGGACACCGCCGAAATCGCCACGAACACGGTGTCTGCCGCGTAGACGCCGGTGAGCAGCGCCAACAGGCCGCCCAACATGCTCAGTACCAAGGCAGGCAACGGAATGCCGCGACGGGTCAGGCGTGCCAGCCGCGCAGGCAGCGTGCCTTCGTTGGCCAGCGACCACAGCATGCGCGCGGCCGCATACAGGCCGGAATTGGCCGCCGACAAAATCGCGGTCAGGATCACCGCATTCAACACATCGGCCGCATACGGGATGCCCAGCAACGCGAACGCGCGCACGAACGGGCTGGTGTCCACGGCTGCCTGCTCGGCCGGCAGCAACGCGGCCAGCACCAGCACGGTGCCGACGAACAGCACCACCAGCCGCACCAGCGTGGTGCGGATCGCCAGCGGAATCGCACGCGCCGGCTGCGCGGTTTCGCCAGCGGCCACACCGATCAACTCGGTGCCGGAGAAGGCGAAGTTCACTGCCACCATCGTCATCAGGATCGGCAGCGTGCCTTGCGCGAACCAGCCGTCGGCGCGCAGGTGGCGCAGTCCGGGTGCCGGCGACCCATCGGCCAACGGCAGCACGCCGATCACCGCCGCCCCGCCAAGCACGATGAACAGCACAATCGTGATCACCTTGATCAGCGAGAACCAGAATTCGCCTTCGGCAAACCAGCGCGCCGACACCGTGTTCAAGCCGAAGATCAGCGCGCAGAACAACAGGCACCACGGCCATGCCGGTGTGTGCGGAAACCAGTACTGCATGCAGAACGCCGCCGCGGTCAGGCTCGAGCCCAGCGCCACCGTCCAGGTCAGCCAGTACAACCACGCCACCACGTACCCGGTGGCCGGGCCGAGATACCGCGCGGCATACACATGGAAGGCGCCGGTCTGCGGCATCGCCACCGCCAACTCGCCCAGGCACTGCATCACCAGGTACACCACCAGCGCGCCGATCAGATAGGCGATCACCGTGCCGAGCGCGCCGGTGCTGGCGATGATGTAACCCGTGTTGAAGAACAACCCGGTGCCGATCACGCCGCCCAGCGACAACATCACCAGATGGCGCACCTGCATGCTGCGCTGGAACTGCGGTGCGGCGGTGGACGACGGCTCGGGCATCGGCGTGTCTGATCGGTGGCAACGCATCCTGCCATGCGCAGCCAGGCGAGCGCAGCCATGCGATGACTAGCCGTGACGGTGCACCGGCGTGCAACGACCCGCGGGTATGCTTGCGTGCTGCTCATCCGGAAGGTCGCCATGCCGCACGCCCTGCAACCACCCATGCATGCGAAGACGTATTGCTCGACCAGCGCGGTGTTGCCCACACGCGCACCGCGTAGCACCGCCGCTGCGCGCCACGCATCGGCGCTCGCCGACAGTTTCGGCGCGTCGCAGCAGATGCCGCAGCGCTTGCGAGGTGCCGCATGAAGCTCGCCGGCATCCACCACGTGGCGATCATCGCCGGCGACTACGCGGTGTCCAAACGGTTCTACTGCGACATCCTGGGCCTGCGGGTGCTCGATGAGCATTACCGGCAGGCGCGCGATTCCTGGAAGCTGGACCTGGCATTGCCCGATGGCGGCCAGATCGAGCTGTTCTCGTTTCCCGCCGCACCGCTGCGCCCCAGCCGCCCGGAAGCGCGCGGCCTGCGCCATCTCGCCTTCCGCGTCGAGGATCTGGACGCGGCCGTGGCGCATCTCACTGCGCACGGCGTGGCCACCGAAGACATCCGCATCGACGAGTACACCGGCCGCCGCTTCACCTTCTTCGCCGACCCGGATGACCTGCCGCTGGAGTTGTACGAAGTGGGTTAGGCCAAGACCTGTGGAGCATCGACGCCTGTCGACGACAGGCCTGAGGCAGGTTGAAAGCGATCCGCGCGGCATGCAGGGGATGTCGATGCGGACCTCAAGATCGGCAGTATTCGGCCGCTGTCACCCGCTGCAGTCACCGGAGGCACGGACGCACACAGCTCGTGGCCTCATTGCGCGCCCTCCAATTGAACGCTGCATCTTTCCGCCACCATACTCCACGGTATACATTCCGGTCAGGCCGTCGACGGCGGCCACAGCAATCCCTGGGAGGGGACACATGCGCAAGACCTTCAAGACCCTGATGCTGGCCCTGCCGCTGGCCGCCGCTTCGCTGCTGGCCCAGGCCGCCGATTCCCCGGTGGGCCGCTGGAAGACCATCGACGACGAAACCGGCAAGCCCAAGTCGGTGGTGCAGATCGAACAGCTCGGCAACGGCACGCTGAGCGGCAAGGTGGTCGACATCCTGCAGTCCAACCATGGGCCCAACCCGACCTGCGACAAGTGCGATGGCCCGCTCAAGGGCAAGCCGATCAAGGGCATGACCATCCTGTGGGGCCTCAAGCCCGACGGCACCGCGGTGTGGAGCGGCGGCTCGGTGCTCGACCCGGCCAAGGGCAAGACCTACAAGGCCAAGATCACCCTGACCGACGGCGGCAAGAAGCTGCAGATGCGCGGCTATGTCGGCATCGAAGCGTTGGGCCGTACTCAGACCTGGATTCGCGAATAGGTCACGAATCAGGAATCGGGATTGGGGAATCGGTAAGAGCAGGCGCCCGTGAGGGCGCCTTTTTTGCGTGTGTCCATCCTGACGCTACATGCGCGGCCAAAACACCTGCGCGCCTCGACAACACGGCAGCATGACCCTGCTTTGACCGATTCCCCAATCCCGATCCCCCATTCCCAGCCCCAATCCCGGCTCCCGACTAATGCGATAATCGGCTGTCCCCCGCATTACGCCTGCCATGACCCGCACCGCACTCGTCACCACCGCCCTGCCCTACGCCAACGGGCCGCTGCATCTTGGCCATCTGGTCGGCTATATCCAGGCCGATATCTGGGTGCGCGCGCGCCGGCTGCGCGGCGACAAGACCTGGTTCGTCTGCGCCGACGACACCCACGGCACGCCGATCATGCTCGCCGCCGAAAAGGCCGGGGTGACCCCGGAAGCCTTCATCGCCAACATCCAGGCAAGCCATGAGCGCGATTTCGCCGCGTTCGGGGTGACCTTCGATCATTACGATTCGACCAATTCACCGGTCAATCGCGAACTTACCGAGGCCTTCTACACCAGGCTGGAGGCCGCCGGTCACATCAGCCGTCGCTCGGTGGCGCAGTTCTACGACCCGGCCAAGGGCATGTTCCTGCCGGATCGCTACATCAAGGGCGTCTGCCCCAATTGCGGCAGCGCCGACCAGTACGGCGACAACTGCGAGGTCTGCGGCGCCACCTACGCGCCGACCGAGCTGAAAGACCCCAAGTCGGTGATCTCCGGCGCCACGCCGGAGCTGCGCGACTCGGAGCATTTTTTCTTCGAAGTGGGCCATTTCGACGGCTTCCTGCGGCAGTGGCTGGCCGGCGATGTGGCACTGCCCGGCGTCAAGGCCAAGCTGAGGGAATGGCTGGACACCGAAGGCGGCCTGCGCGCCTGGGACATCTCGCGCGATGCGCCGTATTTCGGCTTCCAGATTCCCGGCCAGCCGGGGAAGTATTTCTACGTGTGGCTGGACGCGCCGATCGGCTACCTGTGCAGCTTCAAGACGCTGTGCGCGCAGATGGGCGAGGATTTCCAAGCGCATCTGGCCGCCGGCACGCAGACCGAACTGCATCACTTCATCGGCAAGGACATCGTCAATTTCCACGGCCTGTTCTGGCCGGCGGTACTGCACGGCACCGGCCATCGCGCGCCGACCCGGCTGCACGTCAACGGCTACCTCACCGTGGACGGCGCCAAGATGTCCAAGTCGCGCGGCACCTTCGTGATGGCGCGGACCTTCCTGGACGTGGGCCTGGAACCGGAGGCGCTGCGCTACTACTTTGCGGCCAAATCCTCCGGCGGCGTGGACGATCTGGACCTGAATCTGGGCGATTTCATCGCGCGGGTGAACGCCGATCTGGTCGGCAAGTTCGTCAACCTGGCCAGCCGCTGCGCCGGCTTCATCGGCAAGCGCTTCGACGGCAAGCTGGCCGACGCCCTGCCCGACCCGGCACAGTACGACCGCTTCGTCGCCGCGCTGGCGCCGATCCGTGAGGCCTACGAGCGCAACGATGCGGCCAGCGCGATCCGCCAGACCATGGCGCTGGCCGACGAGGCCAACAAGTACATCGACGACACCAAGCCGTGGGTGATCGCCAAGCAGGACGGCGCCGATGCGCAACTGCAATCGGTGTGCACGCAGGGCCTGAACCTGTTCCGGATCCTGGTGGCCGCACTCAAGCCGATCCTGCCGCGCACCTGTGCCGAGGCCGAAGCCTTCCTGTCGGCACCGATGACCAGCTGGGAAGACGTCACCCGCCCGCTGACCGCGCACGTGATCCAGCCCTACACCGCCCTGTTCACCCGTATCGACCCCAAACTGATCGACGCCATGACCGACGCTTCAAAAGACACCATGGCCGCACCTGCGGCACCCGCTGTCACTACCGCCAAGCCTGCCCCGTCCAAGGCCGAGACGACGCCGGCGGCCGCTGCCAATCCCCAATCCCCGACCGCCACTTCCAACCTCATCGGCATCGACGATTTCGCCAAGCTCGACCTGCGCATCGGCAAGGTGCTGGTGTGCGAATTCGTGGAAGGCTCGGACAAGCTGCTGCGCTTCGAACTGGATGCGGGCGAACTGGGCAAGCGCCAGATCTTCTCGGGCATCCGCGCCAGCTATGGCGAACCGGAAGCGCTGGTCGGCCGCAGCGTGGTGTTCATCGCCAACCTGGCCCCGCGCAAGATGCGCTTCGGCATCAGCGAAGGCATGATCCTGTCGGCCGGCTTCGACGGCGGCGCGCTGGCACTGCTGGACGCCGATAGTGGTGCGCAGCCGGGGATGCCGGTGCGGTGAATCGGGAATCGGGAATCGGGAATCGTGGAAGCTACAGCTGGTTGTTGAGGGAGACCTGACACGAGTGCCTGGCCCGTCACCTCATCCGCCCTTCGGGGCACCTTCTCGCGGTGGGAGAAGGAACAGACGCTGCGCTTCCAACCAATCCCAACTCCCGACTCCCCAATCCCCGCTCCCATGCACCTGGCCCTGTTCGACTTCGACCACACCATCACCACCTGCGATAGCTATGCGCGCTTCCTGCGCAAGGTAGCCACGCCCGCGCAGCTGGCGTCGGCAAAGTGGCAGGTCGGTCCCTGGGTGCTGGGCTATCGGCTGGGCCTGGTATCGGCCGCCGCGCTGCGTGCGCGCGTGACGCGCATGGTGTTTTGCGGCCGTGCGCTGGACGAGATGATTGCGCATGGCACGGACTACGCACGCAGCGCACTGCCAGGCGTACTGCGTGCAGAGATGATGCAACGCATCGACTGGCACCAGGCGCAGGGGCATGAAGTGGTGCTGGTGTCCGGCTCGCTGGACCTGTATCTGCAGCCGTGGTGCGCCCAGCATGACCTGTCGTTGATCTGCAACAAGTTGGAACACCACGCCGGCGTGCTGAGCGGGCGCTATGCGGATGGCGATTGCGGTCCGCACAAGGCCGCACAGATCCGCCTGCGCTACGACCTGTCGCACTACGAATGCGTGCATGCCTACGGCGATAGCCGCGAGGACAAGCCGATGCTGGCGCTGGCGCAGCAGCGCTGGTATCGCGGCAACCTGCTGCACTGACATGCACATCGCGACGCCTGCCTCATCGCCCGATCTGGTCGAACGCCTCGACCGCCTGCTGCCGCAGACCCAGTGCGGCCAGTGCGGTTACGACGGCTGTCGCCCGTATGCGCAAGCCATGGCCAAGGGCCTGGCCGACGTCGATCACTGCCCGCCCGGCGGCGACGCCGGGGCACGCGCGTTGGCGCACGTGCTGCAGCGTCCTGCACGCCCGTACGACCGCAGCCGTGGCAGCCACACGCCGCCGCAGGTGGCCTGGATCGTGGAGGCCGACTGCATCGGCTGCACCAAATGCATCCAGGCCTGCCCGGTGGACGCCATCGTCGGCGGCGCCAAGCACATGCATACGGTGATCGCCGCGCTGTGCACCGGTTGCGAGCTGTGCCTGCCGGCCTGCCCGGTGGACTGCATCGCGCTGCATCCAGGCGGCTGAAACGCTGGCGAGTCGGCATGCAGCATCCGACCCAGCGCCGGCCAGGGTTGCGCGCATCGCACCGCGACGCCATCCATGACCAATGGCATCGGCCGCGAATGACGCCCTGTTTGTCGGGAACGTCCTGACGCGTCCGGCGCATCCGTGCTGCGGATGCGCTCGTATTGGTAGGCACTCCATCGAGGAATCCGCCGATGCGCCCACTCGCCGCCGCCCTTGCCGCGCTCGCCACCGTCTGCCGGCCGATTCCGCCGTTGTTGCTGCTGGTGCTGGGCGGCCTGCCGCTGAGTGCGGCTGCGGTCACCCGTGTGGATGGCGATGCCTTCGATGGCGACAGCGGCGCGCTGCGCTATCGCGAGGCGCACTGGCTGCTCGACGATGGCGGACGCGTGGTGCTGTATCGCTGCCCGGACGGGCGCCCGTTTGCGCGCAAGCTGATCGATGGCGGCGGCAGCTCGCCCGACTTCAGCCTGATCGACGGCCGCGATGGCTATCGCCAGGGCGTGCGGCAACGCAACGGCGTGCGCGAGATGTTCCAGCAGGAGCCCGGCAAGGCCGAGCAGCGCACGCCCTTGCCGGCCGACGACGGCCCGCGCGTGATCGATGCCGGCTTCGATGCCTACCTGCGCAACAACTGGGACGCGCTCGCCAGCGCGCCGCAACGCGTGGACTTCGTGCTGCCCAGCCTGCAACGCCAGCTGGCGTTCCGTGTCGAGCGCATCGGCGATACCGGCGGCGAGCGCCGGTTTCGCTTGAGCCTGGATGCCTGGTACGGCGCGGCGGTGCCCTCGCTCGAAGTGCGTTATGCCATCGCCGACAAGCGTCTGTTGCAATTCCGTGGCGTGGGCAATCTGCGCGACGACCACGGCCGCTATCCGCACGTACGCATCGTTTTTCCGGACACCGCTGCGCGTGCCGTCGGCGCCGATGAGCTGCGCCAGGCGCGCGAGCAGCCGCTGGCCAGGAGTTGCAGCGCCCCGTGACCCAGACACCTGCCATCTTCACGTTCGACCACACGCGGTTGCGTACAACGGCCCGGTCATCCCTTTCCCCTACAGGACCATCGCCATGGCCAAGGCCTACCTCTGGATCAACGCAGTGCTCTACGTCGTCCTGGCGATCTGGTGCACGCTCTCGCCGGCCAAGACCGCCAATGCCGTGGGTTACACCCAGCTCTCGCCGGCCGGGCAATCGGAATACCTGGTCATCTACGGCGGCCTGCAGCTGGGCATGGCGTTCCTGTTCGGCTACTTCGCATGGATCGATCAACCGCGCACCGGCCTGCTGGTCGCACTCGCGTTCTACGTGCCGATCGTGCTGTTCCGCAGCGTCTCGCTGGCACGCCTGTGGCCGGTCTCCGCACCCACGGTGGCATTGGCAGGGGTCGAGATCCTGTTGCTGCTCGCGGCAGTGCTACTGTGGTTTCAGCGCAAGTGAAGGACAGCATCAGCACAGTCCGGTAGCATCGCCCTCACCTCAAAAAACGCCCGACCGCATGAGTGCCATCCCTGGCCACGACGACGATGAAGCCGGACGACTGCTGACCGCCACTGCGGGCGGCGACCGGCATGCTTTCGAGGCGCTGTACCGGCAGACCTCGCCCAAACTGTTCGGGGTTTGCCTGCGCATGATCCCGCAACGTGCCGAAGCCGAAGAGGTGCTGCAGGACGTGTTCACGCTGATCTGGCACAAGGCCGGGCAGTTCGATCCCACCCGTGCACGCGGGCTCACCTGGTTGGCGATGATCGCGCGCAACAAGGCCATCGACCATCTGCGCGCCAATGCACCGCAACGCCGCAATGTGGCGCTGGACGATGCTGGCGAATTGCGCGCCGGCGATGCCTCGCCGCTGGAGCGCACCGAGCGCGCCAGCACGCGCCGCCGCATCGACCATTGCCTGGCCGAGCTGGAGCCGCCGCGCAGCGAATTGATCCGCACCGCGTTTTTCGACGGCATCACCTACGAAGAACTCGCCGCGCGCACCGACACACCGATCGGCACGGTCAAAAGCTGGATCCGCCGCGGCCTGGCCAAACTCAAGGCATGTCTGGAACGATGAGCACGCCCTTTCCCATCGACCAGGAACCGCCGCGCGACGTGCTGGCCGGCGAATACGTGCTGGGCCTGCTCAGCGCCGACCAGCGTCTGGCTGCCGAACAACGCGTCGCCACCGACGGCCAGTTCGCCCAGGCAGTGACGCAGTGGCAGGACCATCTTGCGCCGTTGCTGGACGAGATCGCCGCAGTGACGCCGCCCGGCCAGGTCTGGGCACGCATCCGCCAGACGCTGGGCTTCGATGCACCGTTGCACGCGGTAACCTCCGCGCCGTCGGCAAGTCCACCAAAGACAGCGGTGTGGAACAGAGTGCGGTTCTGGCGCTGGGCAAGCGCCGGTGGGCTGGCCACTGCTGCAGTGTGCGTGCTGGCGCTGTTGAACCTGCGCACGCCGCCGGCACCGGTGCAGCCGCCACCGGGCACTGGTCCGGTGGTGCAGACACCGGTCACGCCGCCTGCGACCACCGCGCCAGCAACCGGTATCGCGATGACCTCCACGCTGGCCACCGAAGACGGCCGCCCGGGTTATGTCGCCTTGATGGATGCCGACAAGCACACCATCACGGTGACGCCGCTGGACCGCACTGCCACCGCCGACAAGGTGCCCGAGTTGTGGCTGATCACGCCGGACGGCAAGGCGCATTCGATGGGTACCTTCGACGACCAGCGTGCACGCCGCGCGCAGATTCCCGATCAGCTGATGCCCATGCTCAGCAACGAGGCCATTCTGGCCGTCACGCTGGAGCCGCCAGGCGGCGCACCGGACGGCATTGCCACTGGCACCGTGGTGGCCAAGGGCGGCATCAGCACACTGGCAATGGCGCCCTGACCCGGCACGCCCTGACGCCGCCTGCGACCACGTCGCAGGCGGCGGCTTCCGAGCAACAGCCTCATCCGCCTCAACCCTGGCGTGCGCCGTTGAATGTGTGCGCAATTGCGCGATTCGTTCGCACCGGCACGCCAAGCGCGCGCACGCATGCGACGATCAAACCGGCTGGTGCATCTGTTTGCCGGCGGCGTCCGTAAAGGGTCACGACTACACACGGAGAACCACGCGTGCCGAGTACTGGCTTTGACCCACATGCCGCGCCGCCGCAGCCTGCCGACACCCGCCGTCGCGGGTGGCTCGCAGCACGCACAGGCAGCCTGCGTCGTTGGGTGGATTCGCAAACCGACGAGCCGCTGGACGAAGCACGCGCAGACCGCATCGACTGGCTGCGTGCCCTGCCCTTCATCGCGCTGCACCTGGCCTGCCTGGCGGTGTTCTGGGTCGGCGCGTCCTGGTTCGCAGTCGGCGTGGCGGTGGCCTTGTACGCGCTGCGCATGTTCGCACTGACCGGGTTCTATCACCGTTATTTCTCGCACCGTGCGTTCAAGACCTCGCGCGTGCTGCAGTTCGTGTTTGCGGCCATCGGCGCCACCTGCGTGCAACGCGGGCCGCTGTGGTGGGCCGCGCATCATCGCAACCATCACCGCCATACCGACACCGGCCGCGATCCGCATTCGCCGGCGCAGCACGGCTTCTGGTGGAGCCACACCGGCTGGTTCCTGACCCCGCGCAACTTCCGCACCGATTGGGAAGTCATCCCCGACCTGCGTCGCTTTGCCGAGCTGCGCTTTTTGGACCGCTTCGACATCGTGATGCCGGTGCTGCTGGCGATCGGGCTGTACCTGCTCGGCGACTGGCTGGCGGTTGCCGCACCCGCGTTGAAGACCGACGGTGCGCAGCTGCTGGTGTGGGGCTTTGTGATCTCCACCGTGGCCTTGTTCCATGCCACCTTCACCATCAATTCGCTGGCACACCGCTTCGGCAGCCGGCGCTTTGAGACGCGCGACGACAGCCGCAACAACTGGCTGCTAGCATTGCTCACCTTCGGCGAAGGTTGGCACAACAACCATCATTTCTTTCCCGGCTCCGCGCGTCAGGGACTGCGCTGGTGGGAGTACGACGTCACCTGGTACGGACTCACCGCGATGTCGTGGGTGGGATTGGTGTGGGATCTCAAGCCGATGCCGAAATCGCTCACGCAACGTGCCGAGCGGGTGAGCCGATGAGCGAGGGCAGGATTGCCGTGGTCGGCAGCGGGATCGCCGGCCTGGGCGCAGCATGGCTGTTGTCGCGCCGCTACGAGGTCACCTTGTTTGAGGCCGCCGATTATCTTGGCGGGCATACGCATACGCACGACATCCAGCTGGACGGCCAACGCTATGCGGTGGACAGCGGTTTCATCGTGTTCAACCCGCAGCACTATCCGCTGCTCACGCGCATGTTCGCCGAGCTGGACGTGGCCGCACAGCCAACCACGATGAGCTTCTCGGTGCACGATGCGCGCAGTGGGCTCGAATACAACGCCGGCAGCCTGGGGGGACTGTTCTGCCAGCGCAGCAACCTGCTCAGCCCGCGCTTCTGGGGCATGCTGGCCGACCTGCGCCGTTTCTACCGGCAGGCACCGGCGGTGCTGCACAGCGAGGAGCGCTTCAGCACGCTGGGCGCGTATCTGCAGCGGCATGGCTATTCAGACGCGTTTCGCGACCAGCATCTGGTGCCGATGGCCTCGGCGTTGTGGTCATCGCCCTCGCAACGCATCCTCGAATTCCCGATGGGCCAGCTGATCGGCTTCATGGCCAATCACCACATGCTGCAGCTCAGCGGGCGTCCGCAATGGCAGGTGGTGCGTGGCGGCTCCAACAGCTACGTGCGGGCGCTGCGTCGGCGCTGGCAGGTGCTCGAGCGCCTGTCCACGCCGGTGCATGCGATCCGGCGCGCGCCCAACGGCGTGGTGCTCAGCTCCCCGTGTGGCGAGGAACACTTCGACAACGTGGTGCTGGCCTGCCATGCCGACGATGCACTGGCCTTGCTCAGCGACGCCACAGCGGCCGAGCAGCAGATTCTGGGCGGCATCACCTACCAGGACAACGACACCGTCCTGCACACCGACGCCGGCGTGCTGCCACGCGATCGCCGCGCCTGGGCTGCTTGGAATGCGCATGTGCCGGCCGACCCGCAGGCGCCGTGCACGGTGAGTTACTGGATGAACGCCCTGCAGTCGATCGATGCGCCGCAGCCGTTCATCGTCAGCCTCAATCGCGACCACGACATCGCCCCGGACAAGGTGCTGCGGCGCATGCGCTACCGCCATCCGGTACAAAACGCGGCCGCTCTCGCCGCGCAGATGCGCAAGGCCGACATCCAGGGCATACAGCGCACCTGGTTTGCCGGCGCGGCTTGGGGCTTCGGCTTCCATGAGGATGGCCTGCGCAGCGGCGTGGAAGTGGCCCGTGGCCTGGGGGTGGACTGGTGATGCAGCTGCTGCGCGAAGCCAGCCCCGATGCGGTACCGCTGCCTCCGGACAAAGACAGCGATAGCGGCAGCGTGGCGGACGCGGTGCATAGCGCGATCTACACCGGCTGGGTGCGGCACCGTCGGTTTGCGCCCAGGCCGCTGGCATTTCGCTACCGGCTGTTCCTCATGTATCTGGATCTGTCCGAGCTGGACCGGGTGTTTGCGCAACGCTGGCTGTGGTCGGTGGGGCGCGCCAATCTGGCGCAGTTCCGGCGCAGCGACTACCTCGGCGACCCGGATATCCCGCTGGACCAGGCCGTGCGCGATTGCGTGCAGACCCACACCGGCGAGCGCCCCGAGGGCGCGATCCGCCTGCTTACGCATCTGCGCTACTTCGGCCATGTGTTCAATCCGGTCAGCTTCTACTATTGCTTCGATCGCCACGGTGGCCTGCGCTGGATCGTTGCGGAAATCACCAATACGCCCTGGCGGCAGCGCCATACCTATGTGCTGCCGGTCGCGCAGGCGCGCACGCATCGCCACGTGCATGCCTGGCGCTTCGACAAGTGCTTCCATGTGTCGCCCTTCATGGGCATGCAACACCGGTACGACTGGCGTTTCAGCGTGCCGGACGCGCAGTTGCGCGTGCACATGGAGGTGCTGGATGCACCTGGCGGCGACGCCCCGGCTGGCAATCCTGAGGCTGATGCCGCGCACGGCAATTGCGGCGCGTGCCGCTTCGATGCCACCTTGGTCCTGCAACGCCAGCCGCTCAACGCGCGCACGCTGGCGCGCACGCTGCTGGCCTACCCCTTGATGACCGTGCAGGTGGTGCTGGCCATCCACTGGCAGGCCCTGCGCCTTTGGTTGCGCGGCAACCCGGTCCACGATCATCCTCATCCGCCTGTGCGAGAACCCCGATGAACGCCACGTCCCTGCCCGACACCGCTGCGCCGCGCGCGGCTTCCTGGACGGACCGCCTGTTGCGCAAGCGCCTGCTGGCCACGCTCGGCGAGCTGCGCGATGGACAGTTGCAGCTGCACGAAGCCGACGGCGTCACCACCCTCGGCAACGCCAATGGTGCAGATGCGCTGCAGGTGCAGTTGCGCGTCATCGACCCCGGCTTCTATCGCCAGGCCGCACTCAACGGCAGCGTCGGTGCCGGCGAGTCGTACATGGACGGGCAGTGGCAATGCGACGATCTGGTCGCGTTGATGCGCCTGCTGCTGCGCAATCGCGAGCGCCTGGATGCGATGGAAACCGGCTCCGCGCGCCTGGGCGGCTGGGCGATGCGCAGCCTGCATGCATTCGCACGCAATACCCGCAGCGGCAGCAGGCGCAACATCGCCGCGCACTACGATCTGGGCAACCCGTTGTTCCGCCTGTTTCTCGACGAGAACCTGATGTATTCCTCGGCGATCTTCGTCGAGGGCGAAGAAGCCCAGGGCGAGGCCGCACTGGAGCGCGCAGCCACGCGCAAGCTCGAACGCATCTGCCAGAAACTGCGGCTTGGCCCGCAGCACCACGTGGTGGAAATCGGCACCGGCTGGGGCGGCTTCGCGTTGCACGCCGCACGCGAGCACGGCTGCCGCGTCACCACCACCACCATTTCGCGCGAGCAGTTCGAGCTGGCGACCCAACGCGTCGCCGCGGCCGGCCTGAGCGACCGGGTCACCGTGGTGTTGCGCGACTATCGCGATCTGGACGGCCGCTACGACCGGGTGGTGTCGATCGAGATGATCGAGGCGATCGGCCACCAGTATCTGGACACCTATTTTGCCAAGGTCGGCAGCCTGCTGGCCGACGATGGCGAAGCGCTGATCCAGGCCATCACCATCGAAGACCATCGCTATGCGCAGGCGCTGCGCTCGGTGGACTTCATCAAGCGGCATATCTTCCCCGGCAGCTTCATTCCGTCGGTGGCGGCGATGACCGGCGCGATCGCACGCGCCAGCGACCTGCGCCTGTTCAACCTGGAAGACATCGGGCCAAGCTATGCGTTGACGCTGCGTGCCTGGCGGCAGCGCTTCATGGCGCAGCTGGCGCAGGTGCGCGCGCTCGGCTACGACGAGCGCTTCATCCGCATGTGGGAGTTCTATCTGGCCTATTGCGAAGCCGGTTTCCTGGAGCGCTCGATCGGCGATGTGCATCTGTGGCTGAGCAAGCCGGGTGCACGCCCGCCGCAGTTCGTGCCCGGGCTTCCCGTTGACGCATGAAGCAGCTCGGCAACTATCTGGGCCTGCAGGTGCTGTGGCTGGTGGCCGTCAGCGCCGCTGCGCAGGCGCGCATCTGGCCCGCCCTGCTGGTGCTGGCACTGTTCGCGCTGTATCAGCTGTGGCCGTCGCGGCGTGCGCCGGGCGACCTGCAATTGCTGGTCGCCGCGCTGTCGCTGGGCTTGCTGCTGGACACCACGCTGGCCGCCGCAGGCTGGGTGCGTTATGCCGCGCCGTGGCCGGGCACCCTGCTGGCGCCGGCCTGGATCCTGGCGTTGTGGCTGGGCTTTGCGCTCACGCTCAATCATTCGCTGGCGTCGGTGATGCGGCGCCCGTGGCTGGCGGTGCTGCTGGGCACGATCTTCGGGCCGTTTTCGTACTGGTTGGCGCAACGCAGCTGGCAGGCGGTGCAATTCCAGCCGCCGCAGCTGCATGCGGCGGTCGCGGTCGGCATCGGCTGGGGCGTGGCCTGCGGTCTGTTGTCGCTGTATGCACGCCGCCTGGCGCGACCATCGCCTGAACATCTGAGGGGAGAACTGCAATGAATGCCTGGCCGCTGCTGCATGTGGGCGTGTGTGCGAGCGTGGTGATGGTGATCGGCTGGCTGTGGCAACGCCGCAGCGGCAATGCCGGCCCGGTCGATGTGCTGTGGGCCGCGTGTCTGGCGGTGGCGGCGCCGTATTGCGCGTGGATGTCCGATGGCGCGTTGCTGCCGCGTGTGCTGGTCGGCGTGCTCGGCGGTGTCTGGGGCGCGCGCCTGGCGTTGCATCTGGGCGTGCGCGTGTTCGGCGACCCGCACGAAGATGGCCGTTATCGCGCCCTGCGCGAGCACTGGAACGGCGACCAACGCAAATTCCTGGGCTTCTTCCTGGCGCAGGCGGTGGTCGTGGTGCTGTTTTGTGTGCCGTTTCTGGCCGCTGCCAGCAACCCGACTCCGGACTGGAGCGTGTGGAGCACGCTGGCGATCGCGGTGTGGTTGATCGCGGTCGGTGGCGAAGCCCTGGCCGATAGGCAACTGTCTGCGCACAAGGCCAACCCGGCCAACCGCGGCGTCACCTGCCGCAGCGGGTTGTGGCGGTACTCGCGCCATCCCAACTACTTCTTCGAGTTCGTGCACTGGTTCGCCTATCTGGCGCTGGCCGTCGGCGCCGGGCCGTGGCCGTTTGCCCTGGCTGCGCTGGGGCCAGTGGTGATGTTCGTATTCCTGTATCGCTTCACCGGCATTCCCTACACCGAGCAGCAGGCACTGCGCTCGCGTGGTGAGGACTATGCGCAGTATCAGCGCAGCACCAGTGCGTTTTTTCCACTTCCCCCTTCGTCCTGAGTCGCCTGGAGAGTCGTATGTCCACCGTTACCGTTCCGCCCTCCTCGCTGCCCGAAGAATCCTTCGCCACCCGGCTGGCCGAATCCGGCGTGCTGCCCGACGCCGCACTGCGTTACGGCATCCGCCGGCTGTGCGCGCAACGCCTGCGCGATGAGCGCACCGGCGGTGCCGACGCCAGCGGCGAACGCCAACGCACCTTCATCGACAGCCTGCGTGCCAGCGCCATCGCGATCGAAACCGATGCCGCCAATCGCCAGCACTACGAACTGCCGCCGCAGTTCTTCACCCTGTGCCTGGGCGGCCGGCTCAAGTACAGCAGCTGCTACTGGGACGCCACTACGCCGGATCTGGATGCGGCCGAAGAACGCATGCTGGCGCTGTACGGTGAGCGCGCCGAACTGGCCGACGGCCAACGTATTCTCGAGCTGGGCTGCGGCTGGGGCTCATTGACCCTGTGGATGGCCGAGCGCTATCCCGGCGCCGCCATCACCGCGGTGTCCAACTCGCGTCCGCAGCGCGCGCACATCCTGGAGCAGTGCCGGGTGCGCGGATTGAACAACGTGCAGGTCATCACCGCCGACGTCAACGCGCTGGCGCTGCCGCCGGGCAACTTCGACCGCGTGGTGTCGGTGGAGATGTTCGAGCACATGCGTAACTACCGCGAGCTGCTGGCACGTGTCGGCAGTTGGCTGGCGCCGGGCGGCAAGCTGTTCGTGCACATCTTCTGTCACCGCGACCTGGCCTACCCGTTCGAAGTGGCCGGCGAAGACAACTGGATGGGACGGCATTTCTTCACCGGTGGGCTGATGCCGGCGGCCGACACCCTGCTGCATTTTCAGCAGGACGTGGTCATCGAACAGCGCTGGGTGCTGTCTGGCGAGCATTACGAAAAAACCGCCAACGCCTGGCTGGAAAATCAGGACCGCCACCGCGAGCAGATCATGCCGCTATTGCGGCAGACCTATGGCGACGATGCGCAGCGCTGGTGGCAGCGCTGGCGGATGTTCTGGCTGGCCTGCGCCGAGCTGTTCGGTTACGACCAGGGCCGCGAATGGGGCGTGGCGCATTACCGCTTCGTCAAACGCTGATTGCCGCACGCGCGCGCGTCGAAACGACAAGGCGGCCCACACGAGTGGAGCCCGATATGTCGGCGTTCCACTCATGGGGTGCGCCGACGAGCGCGCTGGCGATCCTGCCAAGCCGACCCGCGATCAGCTTTCGCCACTGTCTTTCAGACAACGCCGCGATGCATGTCCGAGCGCATGCGCGCAGATGACACGGCGTCGGCGCGCGATCGAGCCGCGCTCCGCGCGCAGCCCTGCGATCAGCTCGCCGCAGCGGTGATCACGATTTCCACCTTCCACTCCGGCCGCGCCAATTTGGCTTCGACCGTGGCGCGCGCGGGGGTGAAGCCGTGCGGCACCCATTCGTCCCAGGCCTTGTTCATGCCGTCGAAATCGGCGATGTCGGCCAGGAAGATTTCCGCGCGCAGGATCTTGGTCTTGTCGCTGGCGGCCTGCGCGAGCAGCTTGTCGATTTCGCCCAGCACCTGGCGGGTCTGCCCGGTGATGTCTTGGCTGGTGTCTTCGGCAATCTGGCCGGCCAGGTAGCACACGCCGCCATGGACGGTCATTTCCGACATCCGCGGACCCGCATCGAATCGCTGCAGCATTTTCAGACTTCCTACGGTTGATTGACCCGGGCATTGTCCCGCGAATGCGGCAAACGTGCAGCCCCGGCGCGCACGTGCTGCGCCAACCACGTCCCCACCCGCACCATCCAGGCTACGATCAACACGATGGCGCTCTTCTGGCTGACGCCCAGCGGCGCGCGGGTGACCGTGACGTGGAACAGCAATACCGCAAACGCGCTCAGGCCCAGGCCGAACGCAGTGGCGAAGTGGCCTTGCCACATCCGGTCGCGGCGGAAGTACCAGGACTGCAGCAACACCGCCGCAATCACGCACAGAAACGTCATGTCGGCCGAGAGCAAATGCACCAGCATGGCCGCGTCGGGCGCCAGCTCCGGCATCCAGCTATCGCCGATCGACACCATGCTCAGGCCCACCGCCGCCGCCAGGAACAGCGCCACCACGGTGCGGCTGCGCGCGGGCGGTGCAAGTGCCGTCTGCAGGCCCAGCGCCATCCACGCCATCGCGGCCGCCAACACGCAATAGGCCGTGCGCAACAGCAGGCCGTAGGCCCCGTGCAGATATGCGCTCAGCTGTGCGTCGATCCAGTCCAGATCACCGCGCAGCCACTGCAGCAGCAGAATCAAGGCGATGAAGGCCAGCCCCGTGCAGGCGGCCACTGCGCCGGCTTGCCCGGCCCGGCGTGGCGGGCATGACGTCCCGGCTGGCATCGCGTTGCCATTGCAGTATCGATCATCCATCAACAGTCTGCCTCTGTAGCAACGGTCATGGTGTCCATGTCGGTCTGCTGCGGCACGTGGGCGCAGCGATGCCCTATGATGCGCGCGGCCGTCCTGCGCCGACACCTGTCGGCGCGACCGAACCCTGCGTTCACCTCATTCGGCACCCACGCGATCACCCTGCATGTACCTTGACACCGACCGGCCCATGCAAACCAACCACCCGCGCGGCACATCCCGTGCATGCGCCCCTCTTCCCCTCCAGCAGATCCCGTTTCCCTCATGACGGATACTTCCGTGTCTTCCCAAGCGCCGACCAGCGGGTGGCGCCGCGCCTTGCCGGTGATCGTCAGCCTGGCGATCCTGGCGATGGCGCTGCACGCGCTGTCGGCGCAGTTCACCGACCATGGCTATCGGCAGATCCGCCAGGCCTTCCGTGCCTTGGGTGTCGGCCAGATCGCGCTCACCTTGTTGCTGGGCTTGAGCAGCTACGCCTGTCTGGTCGGCTTCGACTGGGTCGGGCTCAAGCGCACCGGCAAGCGGCTGCACCCGGCGCGCGTGGGCATTACCGCCTTCATGGCGCACGCGGTGGGACAGACGCTGGGGTTTGCCGCACTCACCGGCGGCGCGGTCCGCCTGCGCGGCTATGGCAGCGTCGGGCTGACCCTGGCCGAGATCGGCCAGGTGGTGCTGATGAGCACGCTGGGCTTCATCTTCGGCGCCTGGGTGCTGCTTAGCTTGGCGCTGCTGCTGGAACCGGAAGCGGCTGCGCGTGCCTTGCCGATCACCGCGCAAGGCATCCGCCTCGCCGGCATCGCATTGCTGGTCGGCTACGTCGTGATGCTGGGACTGGTCGGCAGACAGGGCCGCGAATTCGGGATCCGCAGTCATCGCTTCTGGCTGCCCGACCGCACCACGGTGCTGGGCGTGACCGCACTCAGCGTGGTCGAGCTGGGCCTGGCGGCCGCCGCGTTCTACGTGCTGCTGCCGCCGGCCCCGGGCACCGGCTACTTCGGTTTTATCGGGATCTGGTTGGTGGCGGTGGTCGCCGGCTTGATCTCCACCGTACCGGCCGGACTGGGCGTGTTCGAGTGGAGCCTGCTCAAGCTGCTGCCGCATGTCACCCCCGCCGCGGTGCTGGCCGCCGCGCTGGCCTACCGGGTCACCTACTACATCGTGCCGCTGCTGATCTCGGTGGCGATGGCGGCAGCCTCCGGCCTGGGCGCACCGGTGCGCGCCAGCGCCAGCACCGCACGCACGGTATGGAAGGCCTTGCGCCCGTGGTTGCCGCAGATCCTGGCGCTGGCGGTGTTTGCGGTGGGTGCGGCGCTGGTCATCGACGGCACCTTGCCCACCCCGCGCGCGCGCCAGGAAGTGGCGCCGCTGCCGCTGATCGAAACCTCGCATCTGCTGGTCAGCCTGGGCGGCATGGTGCTGCTGCTGATCGGCCAGGGCCTGCAACGTCGCAGCCATGCAGCCTGGGTGCTGGCGCTGGGCGTGTGCATCCTGCTGCCGCCGCTGTCGCTGTTGCGCGGCAGCCATATCTCGGTGTCGTTGTCGGCGGCGCTGGCCGCAGTGGCGCTGTGGGCGGCACGCCGCGAGTTCTACCGCCAGGGCGCGCTGCTGGACGAAGCCTGGTCGTGGCGCTGGCTGAGCAACCTCGGCCTGGTGCTGGTGGCCACGTTCTGGCTGCTGTTCTTCGTCTACAGCCACGTCGAATACAGCAACGACCTGTGGTGGGAATTCGCGACCTCGGCCAACGCGCCACGCGCGCTGCGCGCGGCGCTGATCCTGTGCGTGGGCGTGATCGTGTTCGGCATGGCGCGGCTGCTGCGTGGCGGCCGCCGCCCGATGCCGTCCGCCGATGCGCAGACCCTGCAGACGCTGGCGCCGATCCTGGCCATCAGTACCGACACCCAGGCCTGCCTGGCGCTGACCGGCGACAAGGCCTTCCTGCTCGATGAGCAGGGCCGCGGGTTTGTGATGATGCAGCGTTACGGCGGCTCGCTGATCTCGATGGGCGACCCGGTCGGCCCGCCGGAGGTCGCACGCGCACTGATCTGGCGCTTCCGCGAAGAGGCCGACCATATGGGCCTGCGCCCGGTGTTCTACCAGGTCGGCGAAAAATACTGGCAGACCTACCTCGATATGGGCCTGACCCTGGTCAAACTGGGCGAAGAGGCGATCGTGCCGCTGGAAGGCTTCACCCTCGAGGGCCGCGACCGCGCCGATCTGCGCCAGGCCTGGAACCGCGGCAAGCGCGGCGGCCTGACCTTCCGCATGCTGCAGCCCGAACAGGTGGATGCGGTACTGCCGCGTCTGTCCGACGTGTCCGAACAATGGCTGGAAGAAAAGTCCGGCGAAGAAAAAGGCTTCTCGCTGGGCAGCTTCGATGCGGACTATCTGCGCCGCTTCCCGGTGGCAGTGGCCGAGGCGGAAGGCGAAATCGTGGCCTTCGCCAATGTGTGGTGGGCGCCGGCCGGCGGCGAGCTGTCGGTGGACCTGATGCGGCACAGCGCGCAGGCACCCAAGGGCACGATGGACTTCCTGTTCATCGAGCTGTTCCTGTGGGGGCAAGCCAACGGTTATACGCGCTTCTCGCTGGGCATGGCGCCGCTGTCGGGCCTGGCCGAGCATCGCCTGGCCGGCCGCTGGAATCGCTTCGCCAGCCTGGTCGCACGTCACGGCGAGCGTTTCTATGGCTTCAGCGGCCTGCGCCGCTTCAAGTCGAAATTCGCCCCGACCTGGCGCCCGCGCTATCTGGTCGCGCCCGGCGGCATGCATCTGCCGGCGGCGCTGCTGGATGTCACCCGATTGATCTCGGTGGATCCGGGCCGGCAGGAGTAAGGCCACACTGGAGCTACGGTTTTTATGCGAATGCTTCGCTCTGCTGCGGGCGCTTGCACGTGTCCCTGAAGGCATTGCTTGCCGATCAGCCGTAGCAATCTTGGGAGCGTGGTGCCGCGTCCGGGGGCGGGACCGTGTGGCGACATGGATGCCGCCACCGAGCCTCCGGGAATGGATTTACGGCGTGTCCCGCCACTGGATGCGGCGCCGCGCCGCCGACCGACTCCGCACACCGATCGATCTTGCGCACGACATCTGGCGTTTTCATGCGAATGCTTCGGTCTGCCGAGGGCGCTTGCACGCGTGCCGGTGTGGGACACGCCGCAAGTACGTCCATGTAGGCTCTGGCGCGGCATCCATGCCGCTCAAGGTCCCACGCCGGCACCCGCGCAAGCACCACCGGTTGTTGTCGGTTGCGGAAAGAAATGCGAACAGCGAGATGAGCCGCACGTTCTTTCGGGCATCCATTCCTGGCGGCGTGACAGCAGATGGATGACTTACCGATTACATCGGCCACGAAGTCCGCAGTCATCAACACCTGCTTGAAGCATTGCTTGCCGATCAGCAGTAGCAATCTTGGGAGCGTGGTGCCGCGTCCGGGGGCGGGACCGTGTGGCGGCATGGATGCCGCCACCGAGCCTCCACGGACGGATTCACGGCGTGTCCCGACGCCGGATGCGGCGCCGCGCTGCCGATCGACTCCGCACACCGATCAATCTTCTGCACGACATCTAGCGTTTCCATGCGAGTGCTTAGGTCTCCTGCGGGCGCTTGCACGCATACCGGCACGGGACACGCCGCAAGTACGTCCGTGTAGGCTCTGGCGCGGCATCCATGCCGCTCAAGGTCCCACGCCGGCACCCGCGCAAGCACCACCGGTTGTTGTCGGTTGCGGAAAGAAATGCCGCGGGCCTGCCGGGCTGCTGGGGGCCGAACCGAACGGCGACATGCCGCGCTTGCTTACGGCTTCGACAGCGCGTGCAGCTGCTCCATGATCACCTTGGACAGAGTCGCGTAATCGCCCTTGAAGTGGTGATCACCCGGCAGCGCGACCCGCTTGGCCGCCTGTGCCGGCAGGCTTGGGCAGAGCGCGTCCTGGTCGTCCTGGCCGTAGATGCACACGGTGGTGCCGGCGGGTAGCCGCTGCACTTCCGGCGCGATCGGCAGGCCTTCGTCGTCCGAGCCCAGCCAGTTGCTGACGTGGAATTCGTAATCGGCCAGCTTGCCCACCGACAACAGCGCGGTCATGCGCAGGTTCTGCTTGGTCTGCGCCGGCAGCTTGTTGATCGCGGCAGGCAACACATCCGCGCCCTGCGAGAAGCCGATCAGCACCACCCGCTGACGTTGCCAGCGCTGCGCATAGAAACGTGCGATGCGATCCAGATCGGTGGCAAAGCCCTGCGGTGTGCGCTCGGTCCAGAAGTAACGCAGCGAATCCAGGCCGACCACCGGGATGCCTTGCGCAGCCAGGGCATCGGCCACCTCTTCGTCCAGGCCCGCCCAGCCACCGTCGCCGGAGACGAAGATCACGAAGGTGTCGTCGTCGCTGTCGCCATCGGGCTTGGCCGGCAGTTCCACCACCGGCAGATCTTCCAGCCCGCCCGGCGGTGGCGGCAGCGCCACGCCCTTCTGCTCGCCCAGCGAGCGTGCCGCCGCGCGCAGGCCCGGCAGGATGTCGCCCTGCGCCGAACGCGTGAACGTGCGCGCCTGCGGCACCTGCTTGAGGAAGCCGTCCTCGGCCGCGGCCGGGCAACGCTTGTCCTGGCTGCCGGCAAGCACCCAGGGAATCTGCAACGGCACCGGCAGCAGCGTGTTGCTGCCCGGACGCACGCCCGGCTGGCAGATCGCCTGGTCGGACACCGTCGCCGGGCACAGCCCATCGGTCAGCACGCCGGCCAGCACATGCGGCTTGGCTTGCGCCGCGATCGCATAGGCCAGGGCGGCCCCTTCGCCGTCGCCGACCAGCAGCGGCAGGCGGTAGGTGGGGATATGGTAGAAGGCCTGCACATAGCGCGAGAAATTCTCCACATCGCCGACCGAGAACGTGCAGGTACCGCCGGCCTTGCGCAGCACCGCATACAGATGCGCGGTATCCACCATCGCCACCAGCGCACCATCGGCACGCAGGCCTTCCGCCTGGGTCTGGCGCTTGACGTTGTTGCCGGTGCCGGTCAGCCAGATCACCACACGCTGCGGCTCGCCCTTGGGCATCAGCACCGGCACCTGCTCGAAGCGGCCGTGGCTCACCGGTTGCGTGGTCTGCGCAGTGGCCATGCTCGATAGCGTCAACACCACCACACCGCAGAGCGCGCTCCACATCTCAAGTCGTCGCATGTCGCACCATCGGGAAAAGTGGTTCAAAGATAATCGGTCCAGGCGGCCGCGCGAAGCGCGGCGCTTCGCTTATCGCGCATGTGCTCGCTGACGCGCTTCCCAGGCGGCCAACGCCTGCCGGTAGCGCGCCAGCTCCTCCGCGTACAGATCGTGCACGCACAACGGGCAACCGCTTTCGCAGCACTCGTTGGGAGCAGGCGCCTCAGGCGGCTGCGGGCGTGGATCGTGATCGGAAGCTGCGCGGTCGTGCATGCGCGCATTGTAGCGTGCGCCATGGCAGCGCCTGGATGAACCACAGCGCGCAGCGTGCCAGGTCAGCGCCCCAGTCGCCGGCGCAGATTGGCCCGTGCCGCAGCGTCGTAGCGCGCATGGAAGTGGTCGCTCAGGAAGATGCGCGGACGCTCGAGCAGGCCGGCCAGAAACCGCCTGCGGTTGAGCCGGAACAGCAGGCTGGGGACATGCCCACGGTACTCGGCGGCAATGCCCTCGTCATAGGCATCGAACACCGCTGCCGGTGCGGCCAGGATCGCCATGTCGCAATCCAGGAACAACGCCGCGTCGGCATCCACGTCCGCTGGCTGCAGTTGTCCGTGGCGTGCGGTCAGCAGAATCAGGCGCTGTACGCGCTGCAGATCCACCGACGCCTGCGGCCACCAGCGCGGGATGCAGTCCGCCGCCCACTTGGCGGATTCCGCTTCGTTGTCGCTACGCCCGGGCCGATACACCGCATCGTGAAACAGCACCGCCAGCCAGACCTCGACCGGCTGCTGCCAGCCCGGCCCGGCGTCGACCTCGGCGTAATGGTGCAGCAGCGCACGCACATGGCCGAAGTGATGATAGGCGCGCGGCGGCGTGGCATAGGCCTGTTCGAGCGCGGCCAGGTGCTGGGGCTGCAATGGCAGCGGTGTGGTGATGGCGTCCATGCGCGCAGGCTACCGCGTACGCATCTGTCAGCACATCATCGCAGCGCCCACTGCCCCTCGATCCGGTAGCGCGACTGACCCAGAAAGCTGCGCACAAGCGCGAACTCGCGCACCGTCCAGGCCAGCGCATCGCAGCGCCGTTGCGGCAATGACTGGTTGCAATACAGCAGCGTCATGTGCGGTGTGTACTGCGCATCGCCGGCAATGCCCGCATGCGCCAGTTGCCGGCCCAGCGCGCCCTGCAATTCGTACAACCCGCGCACCTTGTCTTCGCCACGCAACACGCATGGCAGCTGCAAGCGCCGTCCACCGAAGGTGCCAACCCGATCGAGTTCCACCTCGAATGCATCCAGCACCAGGCGCTCGGCTGCCTGGCTGGCGCGGCTCACCAACGACGGCGGCAAGCCGCCTGCGTAATCGCCCAGATGATGCAAGGTCACATGCAAGCGTTCGCGCGCCAGCGGCTTGCCGTCAACATGACCACTGTGCAGCAGCCCATCGGCGATCGCCGAAGCGCGTTGGGTGGTGGTCGCATCTGCCATGACCGCAAAGAACAGGCGCTCGGTGGTCTTCTCCTCACCAAGGCCCAGCGACAACTGTGCCTCGGCAGAAGACAGGTACAGGAACTGCTGTTTCATGGGCTGATGCCGCGACCGCGTACGCGGCCCTGCCGGAAGAAGGGCGGCGGATACTAGCAGACCGGGCGCGTGCGTGACACGCAGTCAATCGCGACATGAAAGCGTGGAACGCGCGCAACGCGTGGAACAACAATCACACAGCACTGGCCATGTGCAGCACAAAAAGAAACGGGCAGCTTGCGCTACCCGTTTCCGCCTTTATCGGTTGTACTCCGCAAGCTGCATCACCTGGATGCGCCTGGGTCGCGCACGCAGCTTATGCGGCGCTCTTCATCGCATGCTTGCGATTACGCATCACGTCGTGGCATGCGCGCACTTCCGGCAGCAGACGCAATGCGGCGTCGCGCGCGGCGGCCGGAGTGTCCTGGTCGGCAATGGTCTCGTCGAATGCCTTCAACAGGCGGTCTTCGGACTCTTCCAGCTCGGCAACGTAGCCATACTTGGTATCGCCCAGGGTGGCGCGGACCTTGCCGTAGAACTGCTGCATGCTGCCGACCATGGTGCCGCTGGTTTCCGGCTTGCCGCCAACCGACGCAACCACACTGCTCAGATTGCTGACGATGTCGGACTTGACGCCGGCGATGCGGCGGAACAGCGTTGCAAGTTCCGCATCGCCCACCTTGGCAGCCGCTTCTTCGTAGAAGTCCTTGCCGTCACGGGAAATGGCGATGAGGTCGTTGAGGCTGTTCTCGGTCTTGCTCTGAATGCTCATGTGTCGCTCCTGGTTGCGATGGGCCAGCGCTGCGCGGTTGCGAATGCGTTTGCGCTGGCTTTCGGGGATGAGGCAATCGATGTGCTGATTGCATGCCTTGTGTGTTGTGTACGGCCTTAGCTTGGCGTGACACACATAATCGACATGTGAGTGATGTGGGGACTGTCCTCACGCGATCATGCAGGCAATGAATGGCGATTCATCGATGCCAAGATCAGGTCAAACTGACTTCGGTTGCCGGCTCGCCCACATATTGTCGACCAGGTTGGGATACGGCCGACCGGCCTCCTCGGCACGCTGCCTGGCGGCGGCCTTTTGGCTTGCTGTCAGCGGCGTGGACGCGGATTTACCCTTGGGTTTTGGGCGCTTCCATGGCGGTGGCGTGAAGTCGGTCATGGCGCTGTGCGGCCTGTCTGCGGTGGTGCATGCAGTCTCGACATGCGGTCGTGAGTTGGCCGTGGATGTAGCCCTGCGTCATGCATGGGGACCAACCTCGCAACGAGCACGACGCCGGCCAACGCTGCCGCTCGTCAATATCCCTGCATCAGGCAGTAGAGGCCTGGCAACGCCTCAGCGGCTCGCCAGCCACGCACGCTGGCGGCGCTCCTGCCAGACCGCCAGCGCATACACCAGCAAGCCGCCCAGCGCAGTGGCCGCGCCCACGTAGCCGGTCGAGGTCCAGCCCCACCCGGCGGTGATCGCCATGCCGCCCAGCCACGGGCCCAGCGCATTGGCGGTATTGAATGCGGCATGGTTGGACGCCGCTGCCAGGGTCTGCGCCTCCGCGGCCACATCCATCAAACGCGTCTGCAGGGCAGGCGCCAGGGCGCCCATGGTGCCGACCGCCACGATGGACACGAACACCCACACGCTCGACTGCGCGGCCAACGGAAAGGTCAGCATCACCACCACCGACCACACCAGCAGCACCGGCACCGCGCGGAACTGCATGCGGTCGAACAGCCAGCCGCCCAGAAGGCTGCCGAGCACGCCGCCGACCCCGAACGCCACCATCGCCAGCGGGATCCGTGCCGGCTCCACGCCGGTCACCGCGGTCAGGGTGGGCGCCAGATAACTGAAGACGCAGAACATGCCGGAAAAGCCCACCGCGCCGATCGCCAGGGCCAGCCACACCTGCGGCCGATTGAACGCGCGCAGCTCACGCAGCGGCTGCTGCCGCGGCTCGTCCGGGGCAGGCGGCAGGCGCGCTGCCACTGCCGCAACCGTACACAGTGCAAGCACCGACACCGCCGCGTAGGCCCAGCGCCAGCTCACGATCTGGCCCAGCCAGGTCGCCAACGGATTGCCCACCAGCAAGGCAATGCTCAGGCCCAGCAACACCCGGCCCACTGCAGTGGCGCGTTGATTGGGCGGGCTGATCGACGCGGCCACCAACGAAGCAACGCCAAAGTACGCGCCATGCGGCAATCCAGCGATAAAACGGCACAGCAACATCATGTGATAGCTCGGCGCCAACGCACTGGCGAGATTGCCCAGCGCGTAGAACACCATCAGCAGCAACAACAAGGTGCGCCGTGGCCAGCGCGCGCCGACAATCGCTAGCAACGGCGCACCGACCACCACGCCCAGCGCATAGGCGCTGATCACGTGGCCGACCTGCGGCTCGCTGATCTGCAGGCCCTGCGCAATCTGGGTCATCAGGCCCATGGTGGAGAATTCGCTGATGCCGATCGCAAAGCCGCCCATCGCCAACGCAAACAGGATCAGCACGTAATCGCGCCGGGACACGCACGGCGTTGAAAGCTCGGTATCGGACATGCCCGACTCCACAATGACGGGGCGGCCTAGTATTGTGCAATGCAGCAATCGACGAAAGCACAGTGCATGCCGCGATTCAGCGCCAGGCCCCGGCACATCGACGTTTGGCCGCTTTCGACGCGACAGGAGACGCTGTGTCCCATCGCCAACGCTCGAATCCGCTTTGGCCCGCCACCATCGCTAGGGGGCACTCGCGATCGGCGCGGTGTCGCGCCTGGCGCGTGATCCATACCCAATTGGTTGCTGATGTCCAACTCCACTGAATCCCCGTTGTTCTCCCCCGTGCGCCTGGGCGCGCTGGATCTTGCCAACCGCGTGATCATGGCGCCGCTGACGCGCAATCGCGCCGCCGCCGGGCAGGTACCCTCGCCGCTCGCCGCCGAGTACTACGGCCAACGCGCCAGTGCCGGCCTGATCGTGGCCGAGGGCACGCAGATCAGCCCGCTGGGTCAGGGCTACCTGGATACGCCCGGCATCCACACCGCCGAGCAGGTCCAGGGCTGGCGTGCGGTCACCGATGAAGTGCATCGCCGTGGCGGCAAGATCGTGCTGCAGCTGTGGCATGTGGGCCGCGTCTCGCACACCAGTGTGCTGCCGCCGGGCGAAGCGCCGGTGGCGCCCAGCGCCATCCGCGCCGAAGGCAAGACCTACACCAAGGACGGCTTCCAGGATGTCTCCGAGCCGCGCGCGCTGGCGCTGGACGAAATCCCCGCCTTGATCGAGGACTACCGCATCGCTGCGCGCAACGCCATCGATGCCGGCTTCGACGGTGTGGAAGTGCACGCGGCCAACGGCTACCTGCTCGACCAGTTCCTGCGCGACGGCTCCAACCGGCGCACCGACGCGTACGGCGGCGACATCGAAAACCGCACCCGCCTGCTGACCGAAGTGGTGCAGGCGATCGCCGATGAGATCGGTGCCGAGCGCACCGGCGTGCGGCTATCGCCGGTCACGCCGGTGTACGGCATGCACGACTCCGATCCGCAGCCGCTGTTCGAACGTGCGGTGGAGCGTCTCAACCTGATCGGCGGGCTGGCCTTCGTGCACGTGATCGAAGGCGCAACCGGCGGTGCGCGCGACAACGTCGCCTTCGACTATGCCGCGTTGCGCGCAAAGTTCGACGGCGCCTGGATCGCCAACAACAGCTATGACAAGGCGCTGTCCGACCACGCCATCAACAGCGGTTACGCCGATGCGATCGGCTTCGGCCGGCCGTTCATCGCCAACCCGGATCTGGTGCGTCGCCTGCGCGAGAACGCCCCGTTGGCCGACCTCGACCAGGCCACCCTGTACGGCGGCGGGGCCAAGGGCTACACCGACTACCCCGCTCTGCCGGACTAGGAGCGGCTAAGGGCCTACTTCGCAGCCGCCAGGCGGGCGCGGACGGTGCACGGAATCGGCATGTACCACTTGTACACTCCGGTTCTGAGCGCGCCGTCCGCACCCACCTGACGACTGCTCGCTATGTTCTGTTGGTCGCTCCATGTCCCGCCGACACAGCGGCTGCGCCGGCATCATGCAAGCGCAGCCGCTGCACCGGATCAGTCCATCTTTGTGCACACCGGAGCAAGCACGTCGTGGCCCGGCGTTCCGTGTGAGCGCAATACGTCGCCTATGCCCGACTGCCATCGCGATGCGGCGGCCATCGTGCATCTGCCAAATCAATCGTTGAACCAGCGCGCAAGACCAAGCGCCTGTGCGTGCTGCACCCCAGGCTCGGCAAAGACGCCAAACGCGTACACCGTACCCCGCCCCCGCGCGACGCCGGCACCTTCGCATCGCAGCGACACCGGCAACACCCCCATGACGCGCTCGCCCTGCCCCGCTAGGATCGTGCCGCCACTGCCTTCTGGAATGCCGATGCGGCCCCTGCTCACTGCTGTTGTTTTCTGCACGCTGCTGGTCTGCGGGCCAGCCCTTGCGGTGCCGTTCTGGGGCGCGCGCCAGTCCAGCCCTGCCGAAACGGCACCGGCCGACCTGAAGCCGGGCGAATGGATCTGGGGCGGCGTCAGCAAGGGCTGGGGGCCGATGGCGGTGATCGTCAGCCTCACCGAGCAACGCGCGTATGCGTATCGCAACGGCATCCCGATTGGCATGTCCACCATCAGCTCCGGCAAGCCCGGGCACGAGACACCGACCGGCGTGTTCACCATCCTGCAGAAGGACAAGGACCACCGTTCCAGCCTCTACAACGCCGCGCCCATGCCCTATCAGCAACGCCTGACCTGGGACGGCGTGGCCCTGCATGCAGGCGGCCTGCCTGGTTATCCGGAATCGCATGGCTGCGTGCATCTGCCATCGGAGTTCGCGCGGCTGCTGTTCGACAATTCCAACATGGGCATGGTGGTGGTGGTCGCGCAGGCCGGTGTGGATGCGGACGCGGTGGTGCATCCCCGCGCGCTCAGCCCGATCGACCCGACTACCGGCGCGCAGCGGACATTGCTGCCGCTGTCCAACAGCCAGAGCTTTGCATGGCAGCCGGAGCTGGCGCCCAACGGCCCGATCTCGATGCTGGTCAGCAGCAGCGATCAGCAACTGGTGGTGTATCGCAATGGCGTGGAAATCGGACGCGCGCAAGTGGCATTGCGCGCGCAGACCGGCGCCGCGCCGCTGGGCACGCAGGCGTTCATCGTCGGCCAGGGTTTTCTGCCTGGCGAAGTGCCCGGCTTGCCCGGTCAACGCATGCCCAACTGGATGCGCATCGGCATCCCCGGCAGCAGTGCCGCGGCAGGACAGGCCCTGGATGCCGACGCCATCGCGCGGCTGCAGGTGCCGCCGGCATTCCTGGCCGGCCTGCTGCCGCTGCTGACGCCTGGTGTGGTGCTGGTCGCCACCGATCAACGCGTCCTTCCCGAAACCACCGGCGGCAAGCTGCAGGTACTGGATGCGGATCCGCCCGAGGCACCCTGAGCACGAGCTGCGCCGCGCTATCGCAGCGGCGAGTTGCAAGCTGCGCGTGAGGTTGCGCGCGCACATGCTGGCAGCCCGGCAGTGGCATGCACGCGTATGCGCGGGCGGTGCCGAGCGCTGACAGCCTGCCCGGCGTTGTTGAGCGCGCGACCCGACGCGCGTTGCTGCGATTGTCAGCGCGGCTTGCTTGGCAGATGATGCGGGCATCCCTCATTGCCAAGGATGTGCGTGATGCGTCTACTCACTGCGGTTCTGCTCGGCAGCACGCTACTTGGTTACGCGTCCTCCACCGTAGCGGCCGAGCCGCTGCGCCCGGCCGCACCGAACGCCGAGTGCCTGGATGCGCGCAAGATGACGGAGCTGCATCAAGCCGATCCGCGCACGCTGGCAGTGGCCGAACAGGGCGGGCGGCTGTTCCGCATCCGCCTGGCGCAGGACTGCCCGCAACTGGCCGCACAAGCGGATGCGAGCCTGCTGGCGGCGCACGGTTGGGTCTGCAACGGTGCGCCGGCATACGTGAGCTCGGGCCAGCAACGTTGCGCGATCAGCCAGATCGCCACGCTGAGTGCGCGCGAATACGCCAGTGCGGCCCGGCAACGCGACAGCGGCATCCCGACCCTGGACGGGGTCAGCGTGCGCGAAGCGCGCCGGCGCAATTTCGCCGGTTCGTCCAGCTACTGCTTCAATCCCAGCATGCTGCGTTCGTGGTCGGAAGACGGCCAGGGATTGGTGGTGGAAGTCTCGCCACGCCACCCCGGCACGCATCGCCACTACCGGGTCGAACTGATGGACAGCTGCCGCGAACTCAGCGGCGCGCCGCCGATCCGCTTCGTCTCCGGCATGGGCCTGAATGCGATCTGCGGCAATCCCGGCGACAAGGTCGATGTGCTGGACGAAATGGCACTTGCCGGCGCGGCTGCAGGATCCGGCCAGCAGGGCGACCTGAGCACCACGCGCGGCGGCCTGGCCGCGCGGATGCGCCTGAGTTGCACGGTGGCGGCGGTGTATCCGCGCGATTGAGCATGCCGCAACGCAGGAGCGCGCTGCAGGCGGTATTGCCGCCTCCGCACTCGGCTCACGCCTTGCGCAGGAAACAGGTCTTCAGCACCAGGCCCTTGATCTTTTCCGAATTGCCTTCGATGTGCTCGGCATCGTCTTCGACCAGGCGGATGTTGCGGATCAGCGTGCCCTGCTTGAGCGGAATCGATGAGCCCTTGACCTTCAGGTCCTTGATCACCGTCACCGTGTCGCCGGCCTGCAGCAGGTTGCCGTTGCTGTCGCGCACCTCCATCGCAGGCGCTGCGGATTCCCCCGCGCTCCATTCGAAGCCGCAGTCTGCGCAAATCCACAACGCGCCATCGGCATAGGTATTGTCCAGGCCACATTGCGGGCAGGTGGGAACGGAAGACATGGGATTCCTAAGTTCAAAGCGGGCGTGGATTGTAGCCTCCCGGCCGCGCGATCACGTCTCCGGCACGGCGCCAGCGCGATAGTGCGCCGCTTGTCGAATGCCTTGCAGGTCGCGTGTGTCCAACCAATCGGTTCCCCAAGCCCCCGGCGCTGCGCCAGCGCCCACCGAGCCTGCGGCTGGCCAAGCGGGCGCGGCAAAGAAAACCGGCTCGCATCTGGTCGTCTATGTCGCGCTGGCCGGCAATCTTGCCATCGCGGTCGCAAAATTCATCGCCGCAGGGATTTCGGGCAGCTCGGCGATGCTCAGCGAAGGCGTGCACTCGCTGGTGGACACCGTCAACGAAGTGCTGCTGCTATACGGCCTGCGCCGCGCCGCGCAGGCCCCCTCGCCGACCCATCCGTTCGGTTACGGACGCGAGCTGTACTTCTGGAGTTTCATCGTTGCGCTATTGGTGTTCGCGATGGGCGCAGGTGTGTCGCTGTACGAAGGCATCGTGCATCTGCGCAATCCCGAGCCGGCCAAGAGCCATCTGGTCGCCTACATCGTGCTCGGCGTGTCGATCGTGTTCGAAGGCATTTCCTGGGTGGTGGCATTGCGCGAATTCCGCGCCAAGAAAGGCCGCATGGGGTATTTCCAGGCATTTCGGCAAAGCAAGGACCCCAGCACGTTCACCGTGCTGCTTGAAGACAGCGCCGCGTTGATCGGCTTGTTCATGGCGGTACTGGGCCTGGCCGGCGCGCAACTGCTGGACATGCCCGAACTCGATGGCATCGCCTCGATCGGCATTGCCTGCGTGTTGGCCTTCACCGCATTCCTGCTGGCGCGCGAAACCAAGGGCCTGCTGATCGGTGAACCTGCGCATGCGCACGTTACCGAATCGCTGCTGCGCATTGCCGCCAGCGATCCGGATGTGCGTGCCGCCAACGGTGTGCTGACCATGCAGATGGGCCCGAACCAAGTGATCGCCACCCTGAGCGCCGAATTCGAAGACAGCCGCACCACGCCACAGATCGAAGCCTGCGTCGGGCGCATCGAAGCGGCCGCCAAGCGTCAGCACCCCGAGCTCACCGCGCTGTTCATCAAGCCGCAGACGCCGGAAACCTGGCACGCACGCCGCGCCCAGATCGAACGTGGTGCCGAGAAGGATTAGCGCACTGCAGGCACTGGAATTCGCGCATCGCGCGATGCGACCGAACGCTGCACCGTGACGCGCATCGACCGGCCCACGTTCCAGCACCGAGGCGTCGCGCAGAATCTGTTGCATCGCAGGGGTGCCATCGTCGCCACCAAGCTGATCCTCGCCATAACCGCAGCTCCGGCAGCGGTTGCACCATCCGGGTCGATTGCCTACGGTATGCGGGCACCACCTCTTGGCGTCGTGAGTCAGCCGACGCATTCCACTCGATCACCGTCATGGAGGTTTCCAATGGAAATCAGCCAGGGTCGCGTTGCGACCATTCATTACACCCTTTCCGACGACAGCGGCCAGGTCCTGGACCGCTCGACGCCGGACACGCCATTGAGCTACCTGCACGGCGCCGGCAACATCGTGCCCGGCCTGGAACAGGCACTGGACGGCAAGCGCGTCGGCGAGACGCTCACTGCCGATGTGGCGCCCGAACAGGGCTATGGTCCGCGCCATGAACAATTGATCCAGCAGGTGCCGCGCGAGGCATTTCCGACCGATGTCGAGGTCGTGCCGGGTGTGCAGTTCGAGGCGCGCACGCAGCAGGGCCCGGTCCTGGTCACCGTCACCGAAGTCGGCCCGGAGCAGGTCACCGTCGACGGCAACCATCCGCTGGCCGGGCAGACCCTGCACTTTGCGGTCGAAGTCATCGAGGTGCGCGAAGCCACCACCGAAGAACTGAACGAAGGTCAGGTCGCCAGCATCGCGGCCTGATCGGGTATGCCGTGTGCCTGCGGGCATGCGGCAATTCGGCTGCTGCGCCATCGGAACGCAGCGCGACCGGCGTCGCCGGCGGCAGAAGTAGTAAAGTGCGCGGCCCGCCCACAGGCCCGCTTGCATGAAACTCGGCATCGACTTCGGTACCAGCAATTCCGCCGCTGCGGCGATCGTCGATGGCCAGGTGGTGCCGGTGCGTTTCGGCGAGGCCTTGCAGTTCCGCACCACGGTGTACTTCCCCGAGACCATGCGCGACCCGGACGATTTCAGCCTGACGCCGGCGCTGGAGTATGAGGTCGAACGGCTGATCGACTCGGGCCGTCGCGACGCCGCCGCGGCCGGACGGACGTCCAGCACCGACAGCCTGCGCCGCGACGCGATCCGCATTGTCCGCCGCCAGTGGATGGAAGAGCAGGTGCGCGAACCGCGCAGCTCCGCCGCCCTGCTGCAGAACGCGGTCTACGGCGACGAGGCACTGGATGCGTACTTCCTGGAAGGCGAAGGCAGCCTGGTGCAGAGCCCCAAATCGATGCTGGGCTACAACCTGCATCCGCGCGCACGCCAGACCATCACCGGCATCGCCACGCATGTGCTGGAACACATCCGGCTCACCGCCTCGCGCCAGTTCGACATCAATATCCGCAGCGCCACGCTGGGCCGTCCGGTGCAGTTCCGCAGTTCCATCGGCGAGGCCGGCAATGCGCAGGCGCTGGAGATTCTGCGCACCGCCGCCATCGCGGCCGGCTTCGACCATGTGGACTTCCTCGAAGAACCCGCAGCGGCCGCGATGCATTACCACGTCAGTCACGACAGCCGTCACGACACCGTGGTGGTGGACATCGGCGGCGGCACCACCGACATCGCCCATGCCAGCGTTGGCGGCAGCGCCGCGCCGCATGTGCACCGCGCCTGGGGCATCGCGCGCGGCGGTACCGATATCGATCTGGCACTGAGTCTGGCCGCCTACATGCCACTGTTCGGCCGCGGCATCACCCGCGTGCCCACCCACCATTACGTGGAAGCGGCGATGGTGCAGGACATGACCCGCCAGCGCGAGTTCCGCCTGCACAAGTACCAGGACGTCCCCGCCCCGTTCGACAAGCGCCTGCAGGCGCTGCAGGACACCGGCAACACCGCGCGCCTGTATCGCGGCGTGGAAGCCTGCAAGATCGCGCTCAGCGAGCGCGACCAGCACCAGGCCGCGCTGGATTTCATCGAACGCGGGCTAGCGGTGGAGGTGCAGGCCAGCGCATTGGTTGCGTCCGCTTCCAGCTATCTGGGCGAACTGGGAGGCTTGCTGGCGCAGGTCCGTGCCGACCTGGATGCGCCGCCGGCCACGCTGTTTCTGACCGGCGGCATGTCGCGTGCCGGCTATATCCGCGACACGGTGGCCGCCGCGTTCCCGGAATCGCGCCTGGTACAGGGCGACCCGTCCTTCGGCGTGGTGCAGGGCCTGGCATGGGCGGCGGCAGGCCAGGCCCGTCCGTCGGACGGTTAACGCAACCCACGCCCGTATCCCTTACAATGCACGGTTGCTGCATGCCGCTTAGCCGTCTTGTCAGCAAGGCACGCTTGCCGTGCCACCGCGATTGCGCACCGAACGCGACCGCACCTCTCGACACCGCTTCCGCGCGCGCCACCCTAGCCGCACGCGGTGTCACCGCACTTCCCCGCTACAGGAGGCCACATGGCACGTCCCGCGACCAAGCAGAAATCCCAGCCCAGCATCGCTCGCAGCGAAGGCAAGTCGCAGCCGCTCAGTCGTGAGCGCATCGCTGCCGACATCGCCGCGTTCCGCAAGACCGGCGGCCGGATCGAAGTGCTTACCACCAACTTCGGCCCGGCACGTAACGACGGCGACAAGATCGCCTAAGCGTTACCCGCAAGCAGAAGCGTCGTACCAACGTGCCACCGCAAGGTGGCACGCTCGTTTGCGGTGCTGGTTGGCGCCGGCGATCAGTTGCCGTAATCGATGCGCACCGAACCGGAATGCGATTCCACCTTGATGTCGCCGTTGCCGGCCCCCAGCCGGGCTTTCAGGCGCTTGCCCGGGCCGTACTCCGGCCGCTCCACCTGCCCGGCCACCGAACGGATGTCGCCGCTGAACACCTCCACCTGCAGGGCAGCCGACACAGTGCGCGGCACGCCCAGGCTGATCGAGCCGCTGACGCTCTCGGCAGCGATGCTGCCGCCCGGCGCCAGACCGGTCACCGTCAGTGCCGTCCCGCCGGACACGCTCTCGGCGCGCAACTGCGACACCTGCCCCGCACCAACCCGGATCTGGCCGGAGACGGACTCGACCGACACCACGCCGCTGGCGCCGGCTGGCGCATCGATCTGCCCGCTGACCGTGCCCAGGCTCAGCCGTGCGCTGGCCACCGTGCTGCGCAGCGCGCCGCTGACCGTTTCCAGGTGCGCTTCCCCGGCGCGTCCGGCTGCGACCACATCGCCGCTGACCGACTTGAGCTGCAACCGCGCCAGATCGACCTGATCGACATCCACCGAGGCACTCACCGCCTCCACCTCCAGCAGCGCCGCGCGCGGGACCCGCAGTTCCAGTTGGGCGCCCTTGCTGTTGCGGCCGTTGCGCGGGTAGACCACCTCGAACTGCAGCCGGTCCGGGCTTTCATCCACCTGCAGGCGCTGTCCTTCGCCCAGGGTGCCGGTCAGCGCCACGTCGTCGCGGTCCCAGCCGCGCACGCGGATTTGCCCGGCGATGTTGTCCAGCTCCACGCGTCCGCCGCGCGTCAGCGGATGGGACTGCTTCACGGTGGTCTGCGCTGCCGCCGGCGCCGCGCAAAACGCGACCAGCAACAACACGGACAAATGGGCGTAACGCATGGGCATGCTCCTCAGCTTGGAAAGGACGCCTCGCCCTGTGAGGCAAGACGGGTCAGTTGCAGGCGCTTGGCATAGGTGCGTTGCAGCTGCGACAACAGGAATGCAGAGCGCGGACTCTGCGCGATGGCGGCGTGGATGGCCTGCGCGCTCTGGTCCAGCTCGGCCAGCGCCGGGCGCAGGTCGGCCGGCACCTGCTGCACCGGCACTGCGTCGATGGCCTGCTGGTACTGCCCGGCCATTGCCAGGGCCTGCGCCACCAAGCCAGGCCGCGCCGACGCTGGCGCTGGCGCCTGCGTCGAGCGATCGAGGCCTGGCACGATCGCCACCACGGCCAGTGCGGCAGCAAGCGCCACACCGAACGCAGGCCAGACCCAGGCACGCCGGCGGCGCGGCTGCAGTGCAACCACGGTGGCGTGCGGCGTCAGTGCGGGCGCGATGCGCTCCCAGACCTGCGCCGGTGGCTGGCGTTGCTGCGGCAACGCACGCAGACGCGCGGACAAAACGGCGTCATCGGCTGCGTAAGGATCAAGCGGATCGTGGTTCATGCAATGTCTCCCAGCCGCACGCGCAGCAGGCTGCGCGCGCGATGCAGTTGCGCCTTGGAACTGCCGACCGCCATCTGCAGTTGGTCGGCAATTTCCTGATGTTTCCAGCCTTCGATGTCGTGCAAGACCAATACCGCGCGTGCGCGTGGCGGCAGGGTCTCCAGTGCGCGCTCCAGATCCATCCGGGTGGCCTGGCAGGCTGCGGCGCCCGGAATGGCAGCGAGGATCTCGCCATCGGCATCGTCCACCATATGATCGCCCGCAACCGAGCGCGCACGCAGCTCCATCAAGGCCGTATTGACGGCCAGCCGGTGCAGCCAGGTGCCCAGTGCGCTCTGGAAACGAAATTGCGGCAAGGCCTTCCACGCGGCAATGAAGGTCTCCTGCAGCACATCGTCGGCACGCGCCGCATTGCCCCCGCATAACCGCCACACCACCGCATACAGGCGCGGCGCATGGCGGCGATAGATGGCCTCGTAGGCGGTGCGATCGCCGCCGGCGGCGGCACGCGCCAGCGCCGCATCGTCGCGGCCGGCCGGACCGTCACAAGCTGGGGCATCGATGATGGGCATGGAGGTGTCGAGCATATCCACTTCGATGCGTCAGGCAGCGCAAAGGTTTAAACCGTGCCCAGGGTGTCGTTCGAGCACGGCTCTAGACCTTTTCGCCGGCCGCCGCATCCAAGCCTGCGATGGCGCAATCCTGCGTCGCATCGCTTGCGGGGAGCACGGCCATTGGCTGCTCCAGGCGCAGGCACCCTGATCGGACGTTGCCATGCCGCATGTTCTGGGATTACTGCTGAGCCTGTGCTCCACCCATTGCCCGGCCCCGCTGCCGATCGATGCGGTGCAGCTCACACTGACTCCTGCGCGCCTGCAGGTCTGCCTGCTGCACTTGCCGTCGACACGACTGTCGTGCGTCGAGCTGAGCGCACCGGCAATCTGGTTTCCGGTCCGCCGCGCCGAGCAGCTCTGGCGGCACGTGGTCGCTTTGTCGGCACATGGCCGGCGTTCTACGCCCTGACCGGTTGCAGCGCCAGCGCTGGGGTTTCTGCCGCTGCCGCCGCAGCCGAGCGCGCATTCACCCCGCGCACCGGCTGCACGATGACGCCCCCGTTACAATGGCTGTTCTCCATGACCCTGCACGATGTGATGTCCGCGTCCGACACATTGCCCGCGATGATCCGTAGTCTGTTGCCCCACTGGAATGCGCAATGGCTGGCCGTTGCAGTGCCGACGGTCAAGATCGTGCTGATTCTCGCCGTTGCTGCGCTGGCGCGCTTGCTGCTCCGGCAATTGCTCAGGCGCCTGTGTGCCCGCTACAGCCTGCCCGCGGAAATGATGATCGGCATCCGCCGGGTTGGGAGTTTCGTCATTTCGATCAGCGCAGTGCTGATGGTGCTGCACGTGATCGGCGTCTCCAGCGGCACCTTGTGGACAGCGTTCACCGGATTCGCGGCGGTCGGTGCAGTGGCGTTCTTCGCGGCATGGAGCGTGCTGTCCAATATCTTCTGCACCTTCCTGATCATCACCACGCGCCCGTTCCGCCTGCACGACCACATCGAACTGCTGGAAGGCGGCGACAAGCCTGGTTTGAAGGGCCGGGTGATCGACATCAATGTGATTTACACGACATTGGAAGAGACTGGCGATCACGCCGGTAGCGTGTTGCAGGTTCCCAACAGCCTGTTCTTCCAGCGCACCACGCGTCGCTGGCGCGAGGTCAGCCACTTCAACGCCAACTGAGACCGACTGGCAAAACCCGGCGAGCAGTTGTCAGCTGGCTTGATCGGGGCCGGGACACTGATAGAGCCGAGCAATGGACGCGCCAGCCTGGCAGCAGACGCAGTCGTTTTGCCGGTTTCTCTGAAGACGCCCCGCGGCAATCAACGCAGCTGGCTGTCCTTGCTGCCACGACGGTTGTAGCCGCCTTGCGCCGCCTGCTCAAGGTCGTGCGCTTGCTGACAGTTCACGCACAGGTGCACGCCCGGCACCGCCTTGCGGCGTGCCTCGGGGATGGGTGCATCGCACTCTTCGCAGTGCGTCAGGCTCGGGCCCCGATGCAGCTGGCTCCGTGCGCGCTTGACCGCATCCTCGACGGTTGCATCGATCTGGTCCTGCACCGCCCCATCACCTGCCCATCCGGTCGCCATGTTCGCCTCGGCTTGTCTGCTCAGAACCGGAATATGGGCATGCGCGCGGGCAAATCCAAGCCGGATGTGCACAGCGCGCTCAAATCGGGTGCTTTAGCATCCGCTCATTCGCACCCTTCGAGGAAGTCGCAATGGAACAACACGTCCACCCGTTCTCCGAATTATTCGCCCAGCTGGGCCTGCCGTCCGATGAGGTCAGCATCCGCAGTTTCATCGATGAACATTCTCCGCTGCCGGGCGACATGCGCCTGGAGGAAGCGCCGTTCTGGACGCCGGCACAGGCGCAGTTACTGCGTGAAGAGCGCCTCGACGATGCCGACTGGATCGTGACCATCGATCAACTCAATATTGCCCTGCACACCACCGCCAAGGATACCGGCGTCTGATCTGCGCAAAAACGCGGCGATCGCCCTGCGCTAGACCTCGCTTGCAGCCCGGATTGTCGGTGGATCGGTTCCCCAGATTGCAGCAACGAAAAAAGGAGCGGCCAATGGCCGCTCCTTTGCACTTCGGGTGATGCGTCCGGCATGCGAACTGCACATCAACGCCATGCCTGGGGCATCAGGTCACCTTTTTGGCGATCGTCATGCCGAGTACGAACAGCACGATGGCGATGATGATGCCGGCCCAAAACAGGAACTTGGCAATTCCCATCGCAGCACCGGCCATGCCGCCAAACCCGAGCGCACCGGCAATCAGTCCGATGATGGCGAAAATAATGGCCCACTTGATCATGTTTGTTGTCTCCTCATCCGGCGCGGTGCCGTGTTCAGTCGTGTGCTTGCGCGGTCGTGCCGCAAAACATGCATTGCACGCTACTCACCCGGATGTGCCGCATTCGTGAATACACCTGACACACGATGTCATAGTCACGCCTGTAGATTCGCCAGCAGCGCCCGCATCGGTGATCATGCGTACCTTGCAGCAATCGATTGGCATGGACACTCTTCGCTATCTCGCCGGTTACCCGCCCGCCGTCCTGGATCAGGTGCGCGAGCTAGTTGCGCAGGACAAACTCGCACTGGTGCTGGCGCGCCGCTATCCGGATCGCCACTGCATCCGCACCGATCGCCAGTTGTACGACTACGTCAAGGCCATGAAGGAGCGCTACATGCGCTCCTCGCCCACCCTGCACAAGGCGCTCTACGACAACCATCTGCAGGTGGTGAAGCATGCGCTGGGCACGCACACGGCGATCTCGCGCGTCCACGGCAGCCGACTCAAAGCCAGCCGCGAGATCCGCATTGCCTCGATCTTCCGCGATGCGCCCGAACCGTTCCTGCAGATGATCGTCGCCCACGAGCTGGCGCATCTGAAGGAGGCGGATCACAACAAGGCCTTCTACCAGCTGTGCAACCACATGAGCCCGGACTACCACCAACTGGAGTTCGACCTGCGCCTGTATCTGACCCACCTGGCGCTGTCCACGGACGCCTGATCGCGCACCGGCAAGCGGTGGCTGCACGTCAGCGTCAGCAGCTATCCGGGGGGCGACCGGTCACCGTGTGGTACGACCGGCTGCACTGATCCTTGGCAATGCCGTCTCCACCTGGCCTTGGGTAACATCTGCGCCTGCCCGAGGTTGAGCGCGACAGCGTTGGCAGCGTCTCCTAGAATGCGGCCATGCAGGCACCATCCCTCCAGCAGCTCGCCCACGCCGCGCAGAGTGCGCAACCTGCGGCAATGACGGCATTGGGACATGCGTTGGTGCGCGCAGGGCAGACCGAGCAGGCCCTGGACTGGTACATGCGTAGTGCAGCCGCAGGCGATGCCATCGCGCAGATCGAAGCCGGCCGCATGCTGGCCTACGGTGTCGGTTGCGAGGTCGACGTGGCCCAGGCGCTGGAACACTGGCAACACGCCGAACGCCAGAATGTCGCATCAGCGTGCTATCTGTTGGCGACCCTGGCCATCACCGACGACCGGTTGACGCTGGACACGCAGGCGGAATCCCGCTTGCACGCCGCGGCCGCAGTCGACTACCCGCCCGCGCTGCGCGCGCTGGCTATCCAGCACGGCCGAATCGACCACCCCGCGCAGCAACGCAGCTGCGTTGCCTTGCTGGAACGCGCCGCCGCAGCCGGCGATGCACTGGCTGCGGCGCTGCTGGCCGAACGCCTGCTGCGTGGCGAAGGCATCCCGCCGCAACCCGAGGCTGCGGCGCAGCTGCTGCGGCAACTGCAACCGCTGGGTATTGCTGCGTCGCCCGCCGTGCGGATCACGCCACCGGATCCGGTCGGCGACGACCAGCGCATCGGTTTCGCTGCCCGACATGGCGCGACGCGCCGCCACGACGCGCCCGTGATCGAAGAAGTCTGCGGCGTGCTGTCTGCCGACGAGTGCCGCTTGTTGATGCTGCTGGCGCGGCCGCACCTGCGCGCCTCCGAGGTGGTCGACGCCGACGATGCGAGCACGCGCCGTGCGCCGATCCGCACCAGTCGCGGCGCCACGCTGGATCCCATCCTCGAGGACTTCGCCGCACGTGCGGCACAGGCGCGCGTAGCGGCCTGCGCGCAGCTGCCGCTGACCCATGCCCGAAGCGCTGTCGGTCCTGTGCTACGCGCCGGGTGAGCAGTACCGCGCGCATCGCGACTATCTGCCGCCCGGCACGATCGCCGCCGACCGTCCCACTGCCGGCAATCGTCTGCGCACCGCTTGCGTCTACCTCAACGACGTCGACGCAGGGGGAGACACCGACTTTCCGGTCGCGGGCGTGCGCGTGTGTCCACGTGCCGGGTCGGTGGTGTGCTTCGACAATCTGCATGCCGACGGCCGCCCCGATCCCGACTCGCTGCACGCCGGGCTGCCGGTCAGCGCAGGGAGCAAATGGTTGGGGACCCTGTGGTTTCGGCAGCGGCGCTATCGGCATTGGTGAACAGATTCATACACCAGCCCCCGTCGACGTGGTTTAAAATGTTGCGGCGCGACGTGATCGGACAGGGTCTGCAAACGTCGCGTTTTTTGTTTCCCATTGCACGGGTTCCGGCCCGGCCTCAGGGAAGGCACATCACGCAGCCCCGCGGAGCCTTCGATGCTTTTCGAAACCCTCGACACCACCGGCCACGAGCAGGTGATCTTCTGTCACAACCGCGACGCCGGCCTGAAAGCGATCATCGCGCTGCACAGCACCCGGCTCGGGCCCGCGTTGGGTGGCGTGCGCATGCGCCCCTATCCCAATAGCGAGGCGGCGCTCAACGATGCGCTGCGGCTCAGCCGCACCATGACCTACAAGAACGCATTGGCGGGATTGAATGTCGGCGGCGGCAAGGCGGTGATCATCGGCGACCCCAGGAGCGACAAGAGCGAGGCGCTGTTTCGCGCATTCGGCCGTTTTGTCGACACCCTGGGCGGGCGCTACATCACCTCCGAAGACGTCGGCACCGATGTCAGCGACATGGAACAGATCTATCTGGAGAGCGAGTACGTCACCGGCGTCCACCAGGTGCATCGCGGCTCCGGCGACCCGGCCCCGTTCACCGCCTACGGTGCGTTGCAGGCGTTGATGGCTTCGCTCAATCGCAGGCTTGGCCACGAGGAAGTCGGCAAGGCCAGCATCGCGATCCAGGGCCTGGGCCATATCGGCATGGAGCTGGTGAAACTGCTCAAGGAACGCGGCGCCAAACTCTATGTGGCCGATCTGAACCCGGCACTGGTGGACCGCGCGGTGGCCGAATACGGTGCAGAAGGGGTCGGTATCGAGGAGATTTATGAGGTGCCGGCCGATGTGTTCGCACCCTGCGCGCTGGAAGGGGCGATCAACGAAGACACGCTGCCGCGGCTGAAGGCCAAGATCATCTGCGGCACCGCCAACAACCAGCTCGCCAGCGCCGCCATCGGCGAAGAGTTGCACAAGCGCGGCATCCTGTATGCGCCCGATTACGTGGTCAATGCCGGTGGCGTAATGAACGTGTCGCTGGAGATCGACGGCTACAACCGCGAACGTGCGATGCGCTTGATCCGCAGCATCTATCACAACCTGGAAAAGGTATTCGACCTGTCCACCCGGCTGGGGGTAGCGCCGCAGCAGGCGGCCGACCAGATTGCCGAGGCGCGTATCGAGGCCATCAGCAAGCTCAAACTGCCGCTGGGCCGCACCGCACCGCGCTTTCTGCACAAGCTGCGCGGCGAGTGACCCACCTGTCCAGGCACGCTGCCCGGACAGGTGACCTACCGATCCACACGACCGCTCACCCAGGCCACGCGTCGATCAGAAATCGGCGCTGTAGCGCAGGCTCAGCGCGCGATCGTCACCGCGCTCGCCCACCCGTTGGTCGTAGCCGAAGCGCAACTGGCTCTGCGGCCCCAACGGCGCGGCCGCGGTGATGCCGAACAGACCACCCGAGCGCGCCGGCTGCATGCCGCGCAACGGCGCCCAGGCGTCCACACCGATGAAGCTGGCATCCAGCGTGAGGCCTTCGCTGCGCAATGCCTGCTGCCATTCGGCATAACCGCCGAGCTGCACGCCGCGCCAGCGATAGGACGAACGCACGCCGGCCAGCACCTGGGTGCGCGCGGAGGTGCTGGCATCGGCGCGCAAGCCGAAGCCGTCGCCACCGCTTTCGCGGAATCCTTCGCTGCGCAGACGCACGTAATCCAGCCCCATATAGGGCGTCAGGCTGGCGCGCGCGCCACCCAGGCGATACCCGGCTTCCAGGTTGCCGCTGAGGTAACTGCCGCTGTAGTCGCTGAAGGCACTGCTGCGGTCTTGGCCCAACTGCAGGCTGCGCTCGATCTGCCGGTTGACGTTGCCGAACCCCAACTGGCTCAGCGTGTACGCCGACCCCAGCGTGGTGCCCCAGTACAGCTGTCCCTGCACCTGCCGATCGCGCCCGCGTGCACCGTCCAGATCGCCCAGGCTGTTGGAGCGCGTTTCACCAAAAGCAAAGCCGGTGACTGCGCCAGATGCCAAACGCAGGTCGTTGCCCATCATCCAGCCGGAGGTGGCGAATCCTGCGGTGGTCACGCCACCCTCGCCCGGCCCACCCAGCGCGCGTTGCCAGACGCCCAGCACGCGCGGCTGCTGCGACACCCCATCGAAATGCGAGGCCAACGCACGCCTGCCCAGATCGATGGTGTCGAAGGTCATCGCTGCCGACTCGGCATGCGCACGCCCGGACAGACTGCGCAGCGAAGCGGCGGCAGCCTTGGCATCCGGCGACTGCTGCAACGCCGCTGCGGCGCGGATAAACCCGCTGCTGATGCCGCCAGCGCCCTGCAGTTGCTGCGCATCCACCTGCTGGAACGCCTGTTCGACACGGATTGCCGAATCCATCGCCGCCGTGCCGGTCATGCCAAGCGTGGCGGCAACGGCGGTGGCATTCAAGCTGCGCACGGCAAGGTACGCCGTATTGCTGTCGTACGTCAGCGAGGCATCCAGAAAGGTCACGGCCGCGCCGCGGCTGAGCGTGTCGAACGTGCCCTGCAATCCACTGCTGGCCTGCAACAGCGTGTAGGTGGCGTTGTCGACCACGTAATCGCGGCGGCCGAGCACTTGCAGATCGCCGGCAATCGTCGCGGTCCCGGTCACGTTCACCCGGTCGCCCACGTTCAACGCAAGGCGACCGTTGCTGGCCTGGGTGTAATTGCCCGTAATCGACAGCGTCGCACTGTTGACCTGCAGCGTGCCGGCGTTATCGACGCGTCCGCCGATTCTGCCCGCGCCGATCAGCGTTGCGCCATTGGCGATGCCAACGCGCGCGCTCTGCAGACTGGCCGTCTGCAAGGTGCCGCCCAGCACCTGGGTGTCGCCGTTAAACGTATTGGCGCCACTGCTCAACACCAGCGTGCCGGTGCCGCGTTTGGTCAGGCCACCTGTGCCACCGATGTCGTTGGCCCAGGTGGAACGCAAGGTGTTGACGGTGACATCGACCGTGCCCCAGTCAAAACGTGCCGGCCCCAGCACCGCCTTGCCGACATTGAGCAGGCCGTAGCCGAAGGTCGGGTCGACGCCGGCCGCGCCCAGATCGGTGGCCGTTCCCAGTAGCGTCTGTCGCACCAGATCGTTGTTGAAGTACGGAAACGCCTGCCACACCAGCGCAGCCGCACCGGAGACCAACGGCGCCGCAAACGAGGTGCCGCTACCGTAGAAGTAGCGGATATTGCTGGCGGTTGCATCCGGGTCGAGGAACATCGAAGTGCCCGGCGCCACCAAACAGTAGCGCATCGCCACGCCACAGGCATTGGAGTACGACGCCAGTTGCGTCGGATTGGCGGTATCCAGCGCAGCGACGACCAGCCAGCCGCGTTCCAGATCGGCGGCCGGCAGCGTGCCATTCGGGCCCAGTTGGCTGGGCAGCGCAGCGGTGTCGGACGGTTGCGATCCGGATTCGTTACCCGAAGCAAACACCACCAACCCATCGTTGCCGATGACGAACGGCCGGTATTCCTGCGCGACCTGATTGGTGACGGCCGGGTCGTTCCAATACAGCCCGCCCCAGGAATTGTTCATGATGCGCACGCCTGCGCTGATCAGATCGGCATGCACCGGACCCAGGCCAAGCGGGCCGTCGACCTCGTTGCCTTCGCCGCTGCCGTCATCGTCCGGTGCTTCGTCGCTGATGATGCGTGCCGACACCAGGCCGGCGCCACTGGCGATGCCGCCCGGCCACTGGCCCACCGCGCGCCCGGCTGCCAGTTGCGCGACCACCGTGCCGTGGCCCACGACATCGCCTGCGGCGACATTGTTCGTGCGCGGATCCACATAGATGAAGCTGTTACTGACCCGTCCCTGCAAGGCCGGATGATTGGTATTGATGCCGGTATCGATCACGCCGATGCGATAGCCCGCACCGGTGAACCCCAGCGCCTGCGCAGCACGTGCGTTGGTCAGCGTCAAATGCGCGTCGAATGCAGGTTCCGGCGTCGTCGGCGGTGCGACCACCGGCGGCGGCGGCGGTGGCGGTGAAGTGGGCGGCGGTGGTGGCGGTGGCGACGTCGGTGGCGGTGCGGTCGGTGTACTCGGACGAATACCACCGCCCCCACCACCGCCGCCACACGCGGTCAATGCCACGGCCAACGCCGAGGCCAGGACGGTCCTGGCGACGTCTGTCTTCTTCATCTGAATTGTTCTCCCCGAACCCATTCCATGGATAGGGCCCAAGCTCGGGCCCGAACGCCGTCTTTATACTGCATCCTCACACAACTGTCGCAGTCGATTGCGTAGCGGATGGGCGCAACACCAGCGCGTGCTGGCGCGAACCCACCATGAGGCAGATAATCGTTTCACTTTAAACGGTATCTCCCCTATGTCCGACATCGTCATCGTTGCTGCCAAACGCACTGCCATCGGCTCGTTTCTTGGTCAATTCAACGGTGTGCCGGCGCCGACGCTCGCCGCTGCAGCGATCCGCGGCGCGCTGGCGCAGTCCGCCGTCGCGCCGGCCGACATTTCGGAAGTCATCGTTGGCTGCGTCCTGCCGGCCAACCTGGGCCAGGCGCCCGCACGGCAGGCCGCCATCGCCGCCGGTATTCCTACCTCGACCGGCGCCACCACCATCAACAAGGTATGCGGCTCGGGCATGAAGGCGATCATGTTTGGGCACGATCTGATCAAGGCCGGTTCGGCCAGCATCGTTGTCGCTGGCGGCATGGAGTCGATGAGCAATGCACCGCATCTGCTCCCCAATTCGCGCACCGGCAACCGCTACGGCAACTTCCAGGCGGTCGACCACATGGCCTGGGATGGTCTGACCAATCCCTACGACGGCCAGGCGATGGGCGTGTTCGGCGAGGCCACTGCCGAGAAGTTCGGTTTCAGTCGCGCCGATCAGGATGCGTTTGCGATCGCCTCGGTCGAACGCGCGCAGGCTGCGCAGCGCAGCGGTGCGTTCACCGATGAAATCGTTCCGGTCGCGGTGGCCACGCGCAAGGGCGAGGTGGTCGTCGACAGCGACGAGCAGCCCGGTAAATCAGACATCGCCAAGATCCCGACCCTGAAGCCGGCGTTCAAGAAGGACGGCAGCGTCACCGCCGCCAGTTCGTCGAGCATCTCCGATGGCGCGGCGATCACCGTGCTCATGCGCGCAGACGAGGCGCAACGTCGTGGCATCGCACCATTGGCGCGCATCGTGGGCCATGTCACCCATTCGCAGGAACCTGAGTGGTTCACCACCGCGCCGGTCGCTGCGATCCAGACGTTGATCGGCAAGGTCGGCTGGCAATTGGACGAAGTGGACCTGTTTGAAATCAACGAAGCATTCGCGGTGGTGGCAATGACGCCGATCGCCGAGCTGGGCATTTCCCACGCGAAGGTCAACGTCAACGGCGGCGCTTGCGCATTGGGGCATCCGATCGGCGCTTCTGGCGCCCGCCTGGTGGTGACATTGGTGAATGCGTTGCGCATGCGCGGTGGCAAGCGCGGAATTGCGACTCTGTGCATCGGCGGCGGCGAGGCGACCGCCATCGCTATCGAATTGATTTAATTGTTTTTAACGGCGATTTTGCAAAACTGAATGCGCGCACGCTTGACACTGGTCTTTGGACCGTCATCATGTCGGGGGCGCGCAATAGCGCGTTGCCTAATCTAACGACGAGGATTGAAACAATGACCATTAACAAGCTGCTGATCGCAATGGCTCTGGGCCTGGCCCTGACCGCTTGCTCGAAGCCGGAACAGGCTCAGGACGCTGCTTCTTCGGCTAACGAAGCTGCTGCCGACGCTCAGACCGCTGCTGACCAGGCTGCTGCCTCGGGCTCGCAGTCGGCTGACGCCGCTCAGTCTGCTGCCAACACCGCTGCTGCTTCGGCTGACACCGCTGCTGACGCTGCCCAGGCTGCTTCCGGCGCTGCCACCGACGCTGCTGCCGAGCAGGCTGCCGACGCTGCCAAGACGGCTGAAGACACCGCCGAAGCCGCTAAGGACACCGCCGAAGAAGCCAAGAAGTAATCACTTCTTAGCTCCAAGCGAGTTCGGAAAAAGCCGCTGGTCTCCAGCGGCTTTTTCTTTGCCTGCGATTTACCGGTGATGGGCTGCGTCGCCGGCCAGCCGTCGAACCCGTGCCGTGTCAGGACATGTACAACGCATGCCGCCAACTGGCTGAACGGACAGCAGCACATTGACGCCGACTGCATCCGGCCCTGAATAAGCTCCGCCTTCCAACACCGGAACAGGAACAGGACCACCCATGAAGACGATCCGCATGCTGTCGTTGAGCGCCATCGCCGCTTTCACTCTCGCCGCTTGCCAAGGCCCCGACGCTGAGCAGGCGCAACGCGACGCCGCGTCCGCTGCCAAGCATGCGGCGGCGGCGACCGAACAAGCCGCCGATCGCGCCGCCGTGCAGGCCAAGGCCGCCACAGCCGATGCCCGCGTGGCAGCACGCGAACTGGCCGCCGACGCGAGCCGCGCAACCGCCAATGCCGCGGACGCCACCGCAGACAAGACCCGCGAGATGGCCAACAAGGCCGAGCAGAACGCCGACAAGCACGACGCCGAACATCCGCAGCGCTGATCGACCGCGTGACCGTGTCGACACTTTGCAGACGCGCCGGCCACTTTGCGCCGGCGCGTTCGCTTCCTGCCACCGGCGACCTCGTGTTGTCCATGCTGGCACGCTAGCATCCGCCCATGCCTGCCTTCTTTACCGTGCGCCGCCGCAACCAGTTGGCGCTGGTCTTTTCCGCGCTGGTCTTCATTGCCATCGGCGCCGGCATCTTCGTCGGCGCACGCCGCTCGCTGGCCGATGCTGCCTGGGTGTCTCATACGCATGAAGTGATCGGCCGGATCGATGAGATCCAGGCGCGCGTGCTGGACGCCGAATCGGCGCAGCGCGGTTTTCTGCTGACCGGCAACGATGCCTATCTGCTGGACTATCAGGCCAGCGTCGAGCGCCTGCCGATCCTGCTCGGCAACCTGCGTCGCCTGATTGCCGACAACCCCGCGCAGGTGCAGAACCTGGATACCTTGCGGCGGTTGGTGGAGATGCGACTGCAGCAGATCCAGCACGTGCTCGACGTGTACGTGCAGGCCGGTCTGGAGCCCGCGCGTGCCGGCATCCGGCAGAGCGCCTTCCGCACCACCAGTGCGATCCGCGAGCAAGCGCTGACCATGGTGCAACGCGAGCAGGAATTGTTGGTGCAACGTGCAGAAAGCAGCCGGCGCAGTGCGGCCTTGTTGCTGGCGCTGGCACTGGCCGGCATCCCGTTCGGGCTGGCGGTGGTCGGCACCGTCTATGCCTTGCTGATGCGCGAACTGCGGCATCGCTCGCAGGCCGAGAAGCTGGCAGCGCAGGCCATTCGCGAGTTGGGCGACAGCGTCGTCGCGCTGCAACGCAGTACTGCCGATCTCAACCTGCTCAGCCGCTATACCGGCTTGCTGCAAAGCTGCATCAGCGCAGAAGAGGCGCTGGTGGTGACCAGCCGCACCCTGGCCAGCCTGCTGCCGGGCGTTGCCGGAAGCGTGTATCTGCTGCGCTCTTCGCAGGATCGCGCTGAGGCGATCAGTCACTGGGGCGAGCCGCTGGTGCACAGTGCGCCGCATCTTCTGCCTGAACAGTGCTGGGCGCTGCGCCGTGGTCAACCGCACATCATCGACGACCTGAGCCGGGACGCACCGTGTGCGCATATCGGCGCGCCCGAGCACGACACCTGCGTCACCACCGCATGCCTGCCGATGTCCGCGCAAGGCACCCAACTTGGATTCCTGTTCTTGTCTTCGACGGGTCCGGGGCCGATGCCACGTCTGGAGATCGCCGAGGCGGCCGCCGAACAGCTGTCGCTGGCACTGAGCAATCTGCGCCTGCGCGAATCGCTGCGCAGGCAGTCGATTCGCGACCCACTGACCGGGTTGTACAACCGCCGCTATCTGGAAGAATCGCTCAGCCACGAACTGGCGCGTTGCGCACGCCGTGGCCTGCCGTTGTCGGTGCTGATGCTAGACGTGGACCACTTCAAGCAATTCAACGACAGCCAGGGGCATGCCGGCGGCGATCTGCTGCTGGCGGCGCTGGGCGAGTTGCTGCTGACCCGGCTGCGTGCCGAAGACGTCGCCTGCCGCTACGGGGGCGAAGAGTTCACGGTCATTCTTCCCGAGGCCGATGGCGTCCAGGCACTGCGTGTGGCCGAGGACATTCGCGGCTATATCGCGGCCCTGGCAGTCAGCGACGGCCTGCGCTCGTTGCCGCGGGTGACGGCCTCGATCGGCGTGGCCAGCTTTCCGGCCGATGGTGAGTTGGCTGCGAGCCTGCTCCAGAAAGCCGATGCGGCCTTGTATGTCGCCAAGCATGGTGGCCGCAACCGGGTCGCGCGGCATGGCGCTGCCACGCACGCGCCGGACTGAGCAGGCGCGCCATCGACGTCGGTTTGCGCAATCGGTCACACAAAAGATCGGTTCACGCGGCGATAGTCGGTTTTGACCCCCAGCGAGGCAGTCCGATGTCGATGTGGCGCGATCAAGCTCCCAACAAGAAAGACGGCGTTCCCGCAGCGCCTGAGGTCCCGGCTGCCGATGGGCGGCTGTTTACTGCCGAGGCCAGCCCGACACCGCCGGTCCCTGCAGCCGCGCCACCAAGCGCCACGCCCGCCGCGGCCACACCGCCGCGGCATAGCGAGGCCAAGGAATCGCTGATTGCCGCCGACATCAGCATCGAAGGCAAGATCGAGGGCGCCGGCCACGTGCGTCTGGCCGGTCGCTTCAAGGGCGATGTCAACGTCAAGGGCGATCTCACCATCGAGCGCGGCGCCAAGCTCAACGGCGGGGTGCGCGCCAACACGGTGATCATCGCCGGAGAGCTGGAGGGCAATATCGAATCGGCCGCGCAGGTGGAGCTGCAGACCTCCGGCGTGCTGGTCGGCGACGTCAAGGCCGGCAGCCTGACCGTGGCCTCGGGGGCGCGCATGCGCGGCCAGGCCGATTTCGGCTGGGGCGAGGACACCGGCAAACCGGTCGGTGCAGCCAAGCCGGTCGTCAGCGGAGACAACGACGCCACATGAGTGCGCCCCGCCCGGGCACGCCCGGTGCCACGCGCAGCTGCCCGCACTGCAAGGCGACGATTCTGGAAAGCGCCAGCGTCTGCCCTGCGTGCAGGCATCACCTGCGCTTCGACTCGGCCGCGGCGCAGCACGCACAGCCGGCACCGATCGTGCCGCTCAAGGTCGATGGCACCATTCGCCATCCTGCCGATGGCGATCCATGGGAATACACCGTGGTGGTGGTGGTGCGTAACGGCAAGGGCGAAGAGATTCGGCGCCAGATCGTGGATGTCGGCGCGATGCAGCGCGGCGAAGAACGCGGCTTTACGCTGGCGGTGGAGGCGACAGCGGTGCGTGTGCCTGGGCGGCGGTCGCGGCATTAGGGTGCTGGGATTGGGGATTGGGGATTGTGAATCGGGAATCGGGAATCGGCGTGGATGATGCGGGCCAGCGCCTGCGTGGGTGTTCGATTTCCGAGTCTTGACGGATTATTCCGATGCGGAACGGTGCGAGGTATCGGCGTGCGTGCTGCATTGAAGGCCAGCTCACGCCACGCCAGGCGCTTGATCGATTCATTGGCCTTGCATTGATCGCGCATTGGCTCGATTAGCGATTGCGATCTGCAGGCCTTGCCGCACCGGTGCACCGAGGCATGCCATTCCCATTCTCAGGATCTGCACACCGGCTTGGCCAGAGTTGCCGCATGCGCAACGGCAACGAACAACTTGGCGATCTGGTGGTGCTTGGCCCCGAAGGCCTGTATTGCCCGCAGGGCGATTTCCATATCGATCCCTGGCGGCCGGTGGCGCGTGCGGTGATCACCCACGGACACGGCGACCACGCGCGCGGCGGAATGGGCGAATACCATTGCACGCACGAAAGTCTGCCGATCCTGCAGTGGCGCCTGGGCGAGCAGGTCTATCACACGCATGCCGACGGTGAAGCGTTCGATCTGGGACGTGCGCGGGTGTCGTTGCATCCGGCCGGACATGTGCTCGGCTCGGCGCAGGTGCGCATCGAGGTGGATGGCGAAGTCTGGGTTGCCTCGGGCGACTACAAACGCCAGCACGACCCCACCTGCAAACCGTTCGAAGTAGTGCCCTGCGACACCTTCATCACCGAGGCGACCTTCGGGCTGCCGGTGTATCGCTGGCCGGACACCTCCGACGTGGCCGCCGACATCGTCGCCTGGCGCCACGAATGCGCCGCGCGGGGCGAGGCGGCCATCCTGTACTGCTATGCCTTGGGCAAGGCGCAACGCGTGCTGGCCGAATTGCGCGCCTGGGACACGCAACCGGCGTTGCTGCATGGTGCGATCGCGGTGGGCGTGGAGGTGTATCGTCAGGCCGGCATCCCGATGCTGGACACCCAACCGGTCAGCGAGCACGCGCGTGGCGCCGACTATGCCGGGCAATTGGTGCTAGCGCCGCCATCGGCGGCGGGCAGCGCCTGGATCCGTCGCTTCCGGCATGCGCAACAGGGCTTCGCATCGGGCTGGATGCGCATTCGCGGCAATCGCCGTCGGCGCAATTACGACCGCGGTTTTGTGGTCTCCGATCATGCCGATTGGCCTGACCTGCTGCGCACCATCGAAGACACCGGCGCACGGCGGGTGATTGCCACCCACGGCAATACCGACGCGTTGATCCAGCACCTGCTGGAACGCGGCGTGGCTGCCGAGGCCTTCCGTACCGATTTCGGAGCCGAGGAATGAACCCCTTGCCTGCACGTCGTTATGCGCGCGCGCGCCCACGGATCCGTTTGACCGGTGCGCTCGCGTTCCGTCGCCATGCATTGGCATTTCGCGTGCACCGCGCACTGCCGGCGGCGGTGATCGGACCGCCACGGCCTTACCGGCGCCCGCGCTGTCTGGGCGCATTTACCCGGCGCGCGCTGGAGCTGCGTGCTGCCGACAACCGCAGCAACCTGCAGGGCCCGGCGTGAAGCGATTTGCCGCGCTGTACCGCACTCTGGATCGCAGCACCGGCACGCTCGACAAGCGTGCGGCCCTGGTCGCCTATTTCAGCAGCGCGCCGCCGTTCGATGCGGCGTGGGCGCTATACCTGCTGGCCGGTGGCAAGGTGGCCAGCACGCGCATGCGCATCGCCAGCAGCGGCGAACTGCGCGAATGGATCACCGACACCGCCGGCATCGCCGACTGGCTGGTGGCCGACAGCTACGACCATGTCGGCGATCTGGCCGAGACCTTGGCCTTGTTGCTGGATGACCCGACCACCGAAGCGGCCGATCTGCCGTTGGCCGAGTGGATCGAACAGCGGTTGCTGCCGATCGCCAACCAGGACGTGGAGGTGCGCAAGGCCTGCATCGTGCAGGCGTGGCGCAGCCTGGCCTTCGACGAGCGCCTGGTCTTCAACAAGCTGCTGACCGGGGCCCTGCGCGTGGGCGTGTCACAGCGACTGGTACAGCAGGCCCTGGCGGAAATGTCCGGGGTAGAGATCGCGCGCATTGCGCAGCGCATGCTCGGCAGCTGGCGGCCGCATCCGGGCTATCTGGCCACCCTGCTGACCGCCGAAGAACTGCCCGGCGATCGTCAGCAGCCCTATCCGTTCTTTCTCGCATCGCCACTCGAAGCCGAGGTGGAGACGCTGGGCACGGTCGCTGACTGGTTGCTGGAATGGAAGTGGGACGGCATTCGCCTGCAGCTGATCCGGCGCGCTGGCGACGCGGCGTTGTGGTCGCGTGGCGAGGAACGTCTGGATGGCCGTTTTCCGGAGATCGAACAGGCCGCGCTGCAGTTGCCCGACGGCACCGTCATCGATGGCGAGCTGCTGGCCTGGCAACCGGAGCAGCCCTTGCCGATGCCGTTCACCGCCTTGCAAACGCGCATCCAGCGGCTCAAGCCCGGGCCGAAGACACTGGCGGCGGCGCCAGCGCGCGTGGTCGCCTACGATCTGCTTGAGCTGGATGGCGAGGATTTACGCGAGCGTCCTTTGCAGGAGCGTCGCGCATTGCTGGAAGGCGTGCTGACAACGCTCGCCGACCCGCGCATCGTCGCCTCGCCGCTGGTGCAGGCCGGCGACTGGCAGGCGGCGGCGCAAGTGCGCCTGGATGCACGCGAACGCGGTGTCGAAGGACTGATGCTCAAGCGTGCCAACTCGACCTACCAGTCGGGCCGCCGACGCGGCGACTGGTGGAAATGGAAGATCGACCCGCTCACCATCGATGCGGTGCTGCTGTACGCGCAAGCCGGCCATGGCCGGCGCAGCACGCTGTACACCGACTACACCTTCGGGCTATGGCACGAGGGCCAGCTGGTGCCGATCGCCAAGGCCTACTCGGGTCTGGACGACAAGGAGATCCTGCAACTGGATCGCTGGATCCGCGCCAATACCACCGAGCGCTTCGGCCCGGTGCGTGCGGTCACCGCGCATCATGTCTTCGAACTGGGGTTCGAAGCGGTCAACCGCAGCGCGCGGCACAAATCCGGCATTGCGGTGCGTTTTCCGCGCATTCTGCGCTGGCGGCACGACAAACCGATGCGCGAGGCCGATCACCTGAGCCGCCTGCAGGCGCTGGCACGGTGAGTGCTGCGCCGCAGACACGCGGCACGCCCCTGCAACAATGGCGTGCCTGGTTCGCGCAGCGCGGTTGGGCGCCGTTGCCGTTTCAACGCGATGTGTGGAAGCGCTATCTGGCCGGCGAATCCGGCTTGCTGCATACGCCCACCGGCAGCGGCAAAACGCTGGCGGCCTTCGGTGGGCCGCTGCTGGAGGCCCTGTCCACACGTGGACGCAAGCCGGCGATCAAGCCAGCCACCACGACCGCACGACGGCAACAGCAACGCACGCTGCAGGTGCTGTGGATCACGCCCTTGCGCGCGCTTGCTGCCGATACCGCACGCGCCCTGCGCGAGCCGGTGGAGGCCTTGGGGCTGGATTGGCAGGTGGGCCTGCGTACCGGCGATGCAAGCGCGCGCGACAAACGGCTGGCGCGCAGCGGCAAGCTCGATGTGCTGGTCACCACGCCCGAATCGCTGGCCTTGCTGTTGTCGTACCCCGACACTGCGCCGCAGTTGTCGGCGCTGCGCTGCGTGATCGTCGACGAATGGCACGAGCTGCTCGGCAACAAGCGCGGCGTGCTGCTGCAGCTGTGCCTGGCGCGCCTGCGCGGCTGGGCGCCGCAGCTGCGCATCTGGGGCCTGTCGGCAACGCTGGGCAATCTGGCGCAGGCGCGCGACGTGCTGTTGCCGCATCGCCCCGATGCCGCGCTGGTGTCGGGCGTCAAACCCCGCGCGATGACCTTGGAGACGCTGCTGCCCGACAGCGGCGAGCGCTTTCCGTGGGCCGGGCATCTGGGTCTGGCGCAGCTGGCGCGCGTGTTGCAGAAGATCATGCAGCAACGCACCAGCCTGGTGTTTACCAATACGCGCGCACAGGCCGAGTTGTGGCATCAGGCCTTGAGCGCGGTGTGGCCGGACGATCCGGTCACGCTCGCGCTGCATCACGGTTCGCTGGACCCGTCCTTGCGTGCGGCGGCCGAACAAGGCTTGCGCGACGGCAGCCTGCGTTGCGTGGTCGCCACCTCCAGCCTGGACCTGGGCGTGGATTTCCCGGCTGTCGATCAGGTGCTGCAGGTCGGCAGTCCCAAGGGCATTGCACGCCTGCTGCAACGTGCCGGCCGCGCGCGCCACCGTCCGGGCGAATCCGGGCATGTGGTGTGCGTGCCCTCGCATGCGCTGGAACTGGTGGAGTACGCCGCAGCGCGGCGCGCCATCGTGCATGGCCAGATCGAAGCGCGACCGCCACCGCGCCTGTCGCTGGACGTGCTGGCGCAGCACTGCGTCACCCTGGCACTGGGCGGCGGTTTTCAGGCCGATGCCTTGTTTGAGCAAGTGCGCGGCACCGATGCATTTGCGGCGCTGGATCACGCTACCTGGCAGGCGGTGCTGGACTTCATCGTGCAAGGCGGCAGCGCGCTGGCGCATTACCCGGATTTCCACAAGGTCGTGCGCGACGAAGAAGGCGTGTATCGCGTCATCGATCGGCGCGTCGCGCTGCGGCATCGCTTGTCCATCGGCACGATCACCAGCGACGGCAGCGTGCGCGTGCAGTTCCTGCGCGGCGGGCGCCTGGGTGCGGTGGAAGAACAGTTCGTCGGCCGCCTGCGCCGTGGCGATCGTTTTCAATTCGCCGGCCGTCTGCTGGAGCTGGTGCGGCTGGAAGACATGACCGCCTACGTGCGCGTGGCCAAGGGCGGCAGCGGCGTGGTACCCAAGTGGATGGGCGGACGCATGCCGTTGTCGTCGGCTTTGGGCCGCGAGGTCGAAGCGGTGTTTGCCGATCCCGGCGACGCACCGGAAATGCAGGCGCTGGCACCGTTGCTGCGCCTGCAGGCGCAGCTGTCCTCGCTGCCCGGCCCTGACCATTTACTGGTGGAAAGCATCAAGGCGCGCGATGGCCGGCACGTGTTCGTGTATCCGTTCGCCGGCCGCCAGGTCAATGAAGGACTGGCGGCGTTGCTGGCAGCGCGCTGGGGCCGGCGTCAGCGTAATACATTCAGTTTTGCTGCCAACGACTACGGTTTCGTGTTGTCGCCGGCGCAGGATGTGGAACTGGATGCGGGCATCCTGCAGGCGCTGCTGTCGCCGGAGGGCTTGTTCGCCGATCTGCGCGACAGCCTCAACCTGGGCGAGCTGGCGCGCCGCCAGTTCCGCGAGATCGCGCGCGTCGCCGGCTTGCTGTCGCCATCGCTGCCCGGTCGTGCACCACGCAGCCTGCGTCAGCTGCAGGCCTCCAGCGGATTGCTGTACGACGTGTTGCAGCGTTTCGATCCCGATCATCTGTTGCTTGCCCAGGCCGAGCGCGAAGTGTTCGAAGGCCAGCTCGAACTGGCGCGGCTTGCGCATGCCTTGGAAGATTGCGCGCGGCGCGAACTGCGCCTGTGCAAACCGCGCAGCCTCACCCCATTATCGTTTCCGTTATGGGCAGAACGCGTGCGCGGCCAACTGAGTACCGAAGACTGGAAGGCCCGCGTGTTGCGCGCTGCCGAGCAACTGGAGCGTAAACATGGGCGATAGCGTGCAGCTGCAGCTGGCCGGCGAAACAGTGGAACTGCTCGGCGAACGCGCACTGTATCGACCGGCGCAGCGCGCCTTGCTGATCGCCGACCTGCATCTGGGCAAGGCCGATGTGTTCCGTCGCGCCGGCATCGGGATGCCGGCCGGCGGCACCGCGCACGATCTGGAGCGGCTGGATGTGCTGCTAGAACGGCGCGCCGTGGACGCGTTGTGGATACTCGGCGACCTGCTGCACGGACCCGTACCGCGCGCGGCCTGGCATCGCCGCTGGAGCGCATGGCGCGAGCGCCATTGCGCCTTGCGCGTGATCGCCATCCGCGGCAATCACGACCGCGCGTTGGCGGGCGCCGATCTGCATATCGAGGCGGCCGGCGAACAGGTCGAAGATGGCCCCTTCGTGCTGCGCCACGATCCACTGCCGCATCCGACGGGGCACGTGCTGTGCGGGCATCTGCATCCGCTGGCCGCGCTGCCCGGCATGTCGCGTCGCTGGCCGGCGTTCTGGTTGCGCGAGCGCGTCACCATCCTGCCGGCGTTCTCGCATTTCACCGCGGGCATCGTGCCAACGCTGGTCGAAGGCGAACGTCTGGTCGCTTGCGTGGAGGACGATGCGCTGGCATTGCCGGTGCGTTAACGGGCGCGGCGCTGCGTGGACCGATGCTTCATCTATGCGGCCGCTTCGGCGTTGTCGACGTCAACACGCGGCACCGGTTGCGACAACGCGTCCACAAACTCCGGCGCCAATGCCAACTTGCCGAACCAGCCGTGCTGGGTCCCGCTGAGCACGCGCAGCATATGCCCACGTCCTCCGGGCACGCGTCCCATCGGGCGCATCAGCAGATCGCGTCCGTGCGCCCAGAGATCGCGTTCGGACTGGAACAGCGGCGTCAGCCAACGACTCCAGCGGTGATAGATCGCCACATGCGCCTGCCGCTCGCGCTGATAGTGCTGCAAGGCCGCATCCAGATCGGCGCCGACCCGCAGCGCGTCGCGCATCGCCAACGCATCCAGCAGCGCCATGTTGACGCCCTGCCCCAGCTGCGGACTCATCGCATGCGCGGCATCGCCGGCCAGCACGAAACGGCCGCGATGCCAGCGCGTCACCACCGCGTCGCGATAACTCGCACGCGCCAATGCGCCATGCACCTGCACGCTGTCCAGACGCGCATGCGCCTGCGGCCACATCTGCGCGATCTCCTCGCGCCACGCGGCAATGCCGCGCTGTTCCCAGGCGACAAAATCGTTGCACGGCAGGCTCCAGAAAAAACTCAGCCGCGGGGTGGCGTCGCCCGGACGCGTGCCCACCGGCAGCAGGCCGATCATCTTGCGCGCGCCGACATAGCGCTGGCGCAACTCATCGACGAACGGCCAGTCCTCGCGTGGCAGCAAGCACCACAACGCACCCCACGGATACACCCGATCCAGCCGCGTGCCCTGTGCCTGCGCGCGCAAGCTCGACGCAGAACCATCGGCGGCGATGATCAGATCGTAGGGGCCGTGCCAGTGCCCGCGCTGATCCTGCACGCGCGCGCCGTCGTGATCGATCGCGGTGATCTGGGTATCCACATGCAACTGCGCGTAATCTGGCCAGGCCTCGCGCAACAGCGTAAACAAGGCGCCGCGCTGCATTCCCAGGCCCATCAGCCGCGCATCCAGATCGCGGTACTGCATGTCCATCACCGCGCGTCCGCACGGCGTTTCGCCATACAGCCGGCGCACCGGTGCGCCATGCGCGAGCGCCTGCGGCAGCAAGCCCATCTTCCACAGCACCTGCAACCCGCTGGGCTGCAGCAGGAAGCCCGCTCCCACCGGCCCGGGCGTGGCGGCACGTTCAAACACGTCCATCCGGTGCCCGTCGGCGCCCAGCAGCACGGCCAGCGCCTGTCCCGCCGTTCCATAGCCCACTACCGCAATTCGCAATGCTCGCTGCATGTCCTTCGCTCTCTGGATGGCACCTGCCCTGCAGGGACCGCTGCAAAAAAAACCCCGCCGTGGCGGGGTTCTTCAACCGCACAATCGAGTCACGTCACTCGACCGGCGTGATGTTCGAAGCCTGGGCACCCTTCGGGCCCTGGGTCACGTCATAACTGACGCGCTGGCCTTCCTGCAGGCTGCGGAAGCCCTTGGAGTTGATCGCGGAGAAGTGCGCGAAGACATCGGCGCTGCCGTCCTCCGGTGAGATGAAGCCAAATCCCTTGGCGTCGTTGAACCACTTGACGGTACCGTTCGGCATGGTGATGCGAGACCTTTGCAATAATTAATGGGTGGTGTACGGCGATGCGTACGCGCCGAGTATGCAAAGCTTATGCCCCGATGACAATCACCCGCGTGCAAGTTCGCCGATCAACTCCGGCAATCCGGACGAGGCGGCATCCACGTTGGCCAACACCTCCGCCATGGTGATTTCCTGCGCGTCGCCACAGCCGGCCGCCCAGTTGGCCACGATCGCCAAACACGCATATTCCAGGCCTTTTTCGCGTGCCAGACCCGCTTCGGGCATGCCGGTCATACCGACCAGATCGCAGCCGTCGCGACGCATGCGGGCGATCTCTGCAATCGTTTCCAGCCGCGGCCCCTGGGTTGCGCCGTAGCATCCGCCGGCAACCATCGTAACGCCGGTCACCTTGGCGGCGGCAATGACCTTGCTGCGAAACATCGGCGAATACGGATGACCGAAATCCACGTGCTGCACCTCGCTGCCTGGCTCTTCGCAGAAGGTGGACACGCGGCCCCAGGTGTAATCGATCAGCTGGTCCGGACAGGCCAGCACGCGCGGACCGAACTGCTCGGTGATGCCGCCGACGGTGTTGAGCGCCAGTACGCGCGCAGCACCGATTTGCTGCAGCGCAGCGACGTTTGCGCGGTAATTCACCTTGTGCGGCGGCAGCGAATGGCCCTCGCCATGCCGCGCCAGGAACGCCACGCGGTGGCCCAGCAACATGCCCACCCGGATCGGGCCGGAGGGCGCGCCATACGGCGTCTCGATGACATGCGTCTGCACCTGGTCCAGCTGTGCGAGCTTGTAGACGCCGGTGCCGCCGATGACGGCCAATGCGATGGAATTGGAGGACACAAGCAACCTCTGCAACGAAAGACAGGACGGTGGCGCGCAGGCCTGCGCGCCGGGCTGCCCGCAGCGACGCGGGCAAACTGCGGCAGTTACTGCTTCATCGCGTAAATGGCGGGAATGCCGCGCAGCTGCTCGTTGACGTCCATGCCGAAGCCGAACACGTAACGGTCGGCCACTTCCACGCCCACATAGTCGGCGGCCACGCCGGGCACGCAGCGGTCGTGACGCTTGACGGTCAACACCGCCACGCGCACGTCGGTGGCGCCCTGCTCCAGGCACCACTGGCGCACGCCCTGCAGCGTGTAGCCCTCGTCGAGGATGTCGTCGACCAGGATCACCCGGCGGCCGAACAGCGCAGTGGCCGGACGGTGCTTCCACACCAGCTCGCCGCCGGTGGTTTCGCCGCGATAACGGGTGGCGTGCAGGTAATCGAACTGCAGGTCCTGGCCGCGTGCGCCCAGCTCCAGCGCCAGCTGGCCGGAGAACGGCAACGCGCCGTGCATGATGGTGAGATACACCGGCACTTCGCCGGCATAGTCGCGCGCGATCGCGTCGGCAATGCCGGCGACCGCCGCATCGATGGCGGGGCGGTCGACCAGCAGGTCGGCTTGGGCCAGGGCCTGGGAAATGGTGAGCGTGGACATCAGGCAGTTGTTCCGAAAGAGGCGGAAAGGGGAGTGGTGAATGAGGTGTCGGAGCCGGCGAGCAGGCCATCCCAGCCCAGCGCGCCGCGTCCGATCAGGCCGATCAATGCTGCGGTATTGAGGCTGCGGCCGGCCACGGCCTGCAGCGATTCGTCGACCAGTTCCGGGTGGCAGACCAGCACCACGTCGCAGCCGGCATCCAGATGCGCATGCACCCGGCCCGCCACGCCGCCGGCGCTGAACGAGGCGGCCATGCCGATGTCGTCGGAGAACACCACGCCGCGAAACCCCAGTTGCCCGCGCAGGATCTGCTCGATCCAGCGCTGCGAATAGCCGGCCGGTTCCGCGGCGACCTGCGGATAGACCACGTGCGCCATCATCACCGCATCGGCGCCGGCCTCGATGCCGGCCATAAACGGCAGCAGATCTTCGGCCAACAGGACCTCCAGCGGGCGCGGGTCGCTGGCATGGTCGACGTGGGTGTCTTCCAGCACGGTGCCGTGGCCGGGGAAATGCTTGAGCGTGGCGGCCATGCCGGCAGCGTGCAGCGCCTGCACATAGGCGCGGGTGAAGCTGGCCACGATCTGCGGGTCGTCGCTGAATGCGCGATCGCCGATGGCGCGGTTGCCACGGCCCAGATCCACCACCGGTGCGAAGCTCAGGTCCACACCGCTGGCACGCACTTCGCTGGCCATCAGCTGCGCATGCGCGCGCGCCGCAGCGAGCGCGGCTTCGGGGTCCTGCGCGTACTGCGCGCCGAAGCTCTGCAGCGGCGCCAGGGCGCTGTAGCCGTCGCGAAAGCGCTGTACGCGCCCGCCTTCCTGGTCGACGCAGATCAGCACCGGGCGCGGTGCGGCCGCGCGGATGGATGCGGACAGCTCGGCCACCTGCGTGCGCGAGGCGAAGTTGCGCGTGAACAGCACCACGCCGGCGACCGCGTCGTGCTGCAGCCAGTCGCGTTCCTGTGCGCTGAGTTCGGTACCGGCAACGCCGATCAGAAGCATGTTGGGGGACTCCCGGGCCAGGCGCCACGTTGGCGCAGCGCGGCATTGTCGCAGATGCGCGTTGCAGCGTCAGATCGCGCATTCAGGCAGGCCCGTTTTCCGGCCATCCCTGCCCGGCCGCTGCACGCCGGCTGCACCTCAGAGCCGCTCCAGATTCGCCCGCCAATGCGCGGCCTGCGCCTGCACCTGTTCCAGCGCAGCCGGTGCCATGGCGTCGAGCTGCCGGTATGGCAGCGCCAGGCGCTCGTTGGCGCCCAGCAGCGTGCGCTGCCGTGCCAGGAAATCCCAGTACAGCGCGTTGTACGGGCAGGCCTGCGCGCCGACCCGCGCCTTGCGCTGGTACCGGCAGCCACCGCAGTAATCGCTCATGCGGTCGATATAGGCCGCGCCGCTGATGTACGGCTTGCTGCCCAGCAGGCCGCCGTCGGCGAACTGGCTCATGCCGACCGTATTGGGCAGCTCCACCCACTCAAACGCATCGATATAGACGCCCAGGTACCAGCGATGCAGCGCCTGCGGATCCAGTCCTGCCAGCAGCGCGAAATTGCCGATCACCATCAGCCGCTGGATATGGTGCGCATGCGCGTTGGACAGCGAATTGCCGATCGCATCGGCCAGGCAGCGCATGCCGATCTGCCCGTCCCAGAACCAGTGCGGTAGCGGCGCATGCTGAGCGAGGCGATTGGATTGCGCATAACCGGGCATCTGCGACCAATACACGCCGCGCACGTATTCGCGCCAGCCCAGGATCTGGCGGATGAAGCCCTCCACCGATGCCAGCGGCGCATGCCCGTCATGCCATGCCGCTTCCGCACGCGCGATCACCTCGCGCGGATGCAGCAGCTTGACGTTGAGCGCAAACGACAACAGCGAATGGAACAGCCGCGGGCTGCGCGTGCTCATCGCATCTTCGTAGCGACCGAAGTGCGGTAGCGCATGCGTGACGAAGGCATCCAGGTGCTGCAAGGCTTCGTCGCGGTCCAGCGGCCACGGCAGCGCGTCGGCATTGGGCGCGCCGAAGCTGCGTACCCCGGCTGCCTCGATGACGCTCCACAGCGCGTGGTGATCGTGCGCTGCGCGCCACTCCTGCGGCGCGGGCGGATCGCCCGGCCATGGCGCACGGTTGTCGTGATCGAAACTCCAGCGCCCGCCTTCCGGCTCGCCTGCGGCATCGAGCAGGATCCGGTGGCGCGGACGCATGCGCCGATAGAACGCTTCCATGCGCCATGCGCCGCCCGCGCGGAAACACCCCGCCACCTCATCGCGTTCGCTCAGGAAATGCTCGCTGTCGACCACGCGCGTGGCGAACGGCTGGCGTGCGCGCCAGTGCTGCAATGCTTGGTCCAGCCGCCATTCGTCCAGCGCCTGGTACTCCAGCTGGCCGGCGCGGTAATGCGCCATCAGCGCGTCCAGATTGGCGGCAATCGATTGCCGATTGCTGGGGCTGTCGATGGCCACGTAACGCACCCGATGACCGGCCTGCCGCAAGCACGCGGCGAACGCGCGCATCGCCGCGAAGATCGCCAGGATCTTCTGCGCGTGGTGCAGCACGTAGTCGGTTTCCTCGCGCACTTCCATCAGCACGTAGACCACGCCGGCCTCGGTTGCATCGAACCAGCTGTGTTGTGGATTGAGTTGATCGCCCAGGATCAGGCGCAGCGTGTGCGCGGCTACCTGCGGTTTACGCCCGGCTGCGGTCGCGTTGGGATCGCTCATCTATGCCGGACTCCTGCACGCCAGCAGCGCCTGGCAACGATTGAGCTCGCAAGGGCATGCGCACTGCACGGCGGCACGTGCTCCGTCATGCCTGCGCGACCAATCTGCGTTGGCGAACGGCCTGGTGTGCGTAGGCCTGCTGCCTCCAAGTGCCAGTGCCTCTCCCGCTGCGCTTGCCACGCATCAATCCTGCCCGCTGCAGGCGGCATCGCCGGCGCACACACGCCTTGCCAACGCCACACCGCTCTGCCAGGCACCTTCGACCTTGCCCCCGGCCAACCAGTCGCCGCAGATGCCGATACCCAGCCGCGCCTCCCAGGCACAGCCGATCTGCAAGGCCGGATCGGTGCTGGCAACCGTCCAGCGATAGGCGTCGCAGGACTGCGGCGTTGGCAGACCAAGCGCGGCCAGTGCCGGCAACACGCTGGCAATCACTGTTGCGGGCGTCGCGCCGAGATGCGCCTGGCTCCAAGCGGCATTGGCGTGCAGCAGCCAGGTTTCCACGCCCTCTCGCCCCGGCTTGCTGGAGTTGCGTGCCGCCCAGCGCAACGGGCCGGCGTTGACGAACAGGGCGTCGTACCCGGGGTCGACCGGCATGTCGAAACGCGCCACCACCGCCCAGGCCGGCCGCATCCGCGCGCCGGCGGCAAGCGTCGCCAGCGTGGGCGCGATGTCCGCCAGCAACGCAGCTGCAAGCGGTGCCGGCACCGCCAGCAGCACGGTGTCGAAGCAGCAACTGCGTGTGGTCGCATCTTCCGCCACCTCCAGTTGCCAGGTGTCGCCCTCGCGCTGCAGCGATCGCACAGAGCTGCCCAACCGAACATCGAGGGCCGCCGCAAGCGCACGCGCCGGTGCGGCCATGTCCGGCACCCCGACAAAGCGCGTCAACCCGCCGTGCGACGCACGCATGTCGGCGCCATCCCAACTGGCGACGCGCGCAGGCCAGACCGCCGCGACGCCGCGCGCGATCCATGCCTCCACCACCACGGCAAACGCCTGGTCACGTGCGGTGAAATACTGCGCGCCGTGATCGCATTGCCAGCCATCGCCGCCACAGCTGCGCATGCGTCCGCCGGGCACATCGCCCTGCTCGAACAGCGTCACGGCCAATCCTGCCGCCTGCAGACGTTGCGCGCAGGCAAGCCCGGCCAACCCGGCGCCGATCACCGCAACCGTCTGCGATTGGGTGGGCGTCATTTCGTCAGCTGCGGCAGTCGCGACACGCCGCCGGCCGTTCACACCGCGCAGCCGTCCGGCCCGCAGGTATCGGGACCGCCGATCGGCGCCGATTCGGCCGTCAGCTGCAACAGTGCCTGCACGAAGCTTTCCGGCGGCTGCGCGCCCTGGATCAGGCTGCGTCCATCGATGACGAAACTGGGCACCGCACGGATTCCCAACGTAGCGGCTTGCGCCAGTTGCGCTTCCACCGCAACGACGCCTTCGTCGCAGTCCAGCAGGGCGCGCACGCGGGCCTCGTCCAGACCGCCGGCGGCCCCGGCGGACACCAGCGTTTGGGTCGCGCCGATGTCCTGGCCTTCGGCAAAATACGCGTGGAACAGCGCTTCGATCACGGCCTGGACATCGCCCTCGCGGCTGGCCAGCCAGATCAGCCGATGCGCGCGCAGGGTGCTGACCTGCACCTGCCCACGCGCGAAATCGAACGGCAGGCCTTCGGCGCGCGCAGTGGCCTGGGTCTGCGCCAGCATCTGCTCCACGCGCGCGGCACCGCCGAACTTTTGCGCCAGCGCATCGCGCAGCGGGGTCGGCTCCAGGCCAGCATCGGGGTCCAGCTGAAACGCGTGGTAGTGGATGTCCAGCGCCGGTGGCTGCGCCCCGAGCGCAGCCACCGCCTGCTCGAACCGACGCTTGCCGATCCAGCACCAGGGGCAGACCACGTCAGACCAGATATCGATGCGCATGGGTGGGGATTGGAGATTCGTCATTGGGGATTCGCAAAGCATAAACCCAATACCAAGGCAGGGATTGGGGAGTCGCGCCGCAATCAGCCCAAGTCCGACGCATCGCTTTAGCTTTTACGAATTCCGAATGCCCAATCCCGAATCCCGACTTACAAATCCCCGCTCCAGTGCTTGAACGGGTGCGAGGCCAGCGCCAGGTTGTAATAGCGCACGTCGTCGGTGACCTCCGCGCCAGTCCATTCGGGTTTGGCGAAAGCCTCGCCCGCATCGTCGAGTTCGATCTCGGCCACCACCAGCCCGGCGTTGTCGCCGAGGAATTCGTCCACTTCCCACACATGCCCCTGGTACTGGACCAGATGCCTGCGCTTGTCGATCAGGCCGCCGACACACAGCGCCAACAGCGCACGCGCCTCGACGACCGGAATCGGATACTCGAACTCCTGCCGCGTGTGCCCCACCTCACGCGATTTCAGGTTGAGAAACGCGCTCTCGCCCTGGATGCGCACCCGCACCGACGCGTTCTGCGCACCGCTGCGCAATGCCGCCTGGTCGTTGATATAGCCCTGCGCCATCGGGATCACCGCATGGGCGGCACTGCGCCAGCCATCGCCGGTCACCAGGAATTTGCGTTCGATTTCGATGGGCATGGAGATCGGGAATCGGGAATCGCAACAGCATACGGCGAACCGCCTCTACGATTCCCGATTCACTATTTCCGATTCACCGCCTCTCGAACACCGCAATGCTCTCCACATGTGCGGTGTGCGGAAACATGTCCATCGCGCCGGCGGCCTTGAGCGTGAAGCCCTGCTCGTTGACCAGGTAGCCGGCATCGCGCGCCAGCGAGCCGGGGTGGCAGCTCACATAGACGATGCGCTCGAACTTCTTCAGCGGCAACTGCTGCAGCACTTCCAGCGCGCCCGAGCGCGGCGGGTCCAGCAGCAGCTTGTCGAAGCCCTGCCGCATCCACTCAGCGTTGCGCTGGTCCTGGGTCAGGTCGGCCGCATAGAACTGCGCGTTTGCCAGACCGTTGCGCTGCGCGTTGTCCCTGGCGCGCGCCACCAGCCCGGCATCGCCCTCCACACCGACCACTTCGCGTACGCCGCGCGCCAGCGGCAGGGTGAAATTGCCCAGCCCACAGAACAGGTCCAGCACGCGGTCGTCCGGCCTGGCGTCGAGCAGTGCCAGCGCATGCGCGATCATTTTCTGGTTGAGCGAGGCGTTGACCTGGATGAAGTCCAGCGGCCGGAACGCCAGCTCCACATCCCACTGCGGCAGGCGGAACGACAGTGGCACTTCCTGCGGCCACAGCGGATGCACGCTATCCACGCTGCCCGGCTGCAGGAAGATCGCAAAGCCCTGCGCCTGGGCGAACGCGGTCAGCTCCTGCAGGTCGCGCTCGCTGAGCGGCTGCAGATGACGGATGGTCAATACCACCGCGTCGTCGCCGGCGATGAATTCGATCTGCGGGATGTCGCGCTTGCCGTCCAAACCTTCGACCAGCGCCGCCAGCTGCGGAACCTTCTCGCCGATCTGTGGGATCACCGTGTAGCAGACCGACAGATCGGCCACGAAACGCGGATCCAGCTCGCGAAACCCCACCAGGGTCTTGTCCTTCTTTTCGACGCGCCGGACCGAAAAGCGGCCCTTGCGCCGATAGCCCCAGGTATCGCCGACCAGGGCCGGCAACACCGCCTGCGGCGTGACGTGTCCGATGCGCTCTAGGTTGTCCATCAACACGCGCTGCTTGGCCACGATCTGCTGCGACTCTTCCAGATGCTGCAGGACGCAGCCGGCGCAGACGCCGAAATGCGGGCAGCGCGGGGTCACCCGCTGCGGCGACGCCTCCAGCACCTCCACCGTCCTGGCCTCGTCGAAATGCCGGCTGCGCGCGGTGGGTTCGGCACGCACCAGTTCGCCGGGCAAGGCGCCAGTGATGAAGGTGACCTTGCCGCCCTCGCCGTCGCGGCGGGCCACACCGCGCCCGTCGTGACTGAGGTCGGTGATCGCGGTCTGGAACGGAGTACGGTCGAGGCGGTTTCGGGTTCTGGCCACGTGGCGACAAGCTGCGGGCAAAAAGGGTGCGTATTGTCGCAGATGCGATCGATCGCGGCCGCTTCGCGCTGGAGAACAATTGTCGCGCCCTGCAAACACAGGCACACTTCCGCTGCACGCGCCTGCTAGGACGCGGCATCGCTGACAAGGAGGCAGCATGAACATGGCCACACGCCACGAACCCCAACCACGACTCTTGCTGGTAGAGGACGACCCGATCAGCCGTGGCTTTCTGCAGGCGGTGCTGGGAGGTCTTCCCGCTCATGTGGACTGCGCAGACTCCTTGTCTTCGGCACTGGACCGCGCGCGAGAACGTCGCCACGACTTGTGGCTGATCGATGTCAATCTTCCCGATGGCACCGGCAGCGGCCTGCTACGCGCATTGCGCCTGCTGCACCCGGACGTGCCTGCACTGGCTCATACCGCGGACACCGCTACGGCGATGCAACGCAGCCTGCAGTCCGATGGCTTTCTGGAACTGCTGGTCAAGCCACTGACCTCCGAGCGCCTGCTGCAGGCGGTGCGTCGCGGACTGGCGCGCGGCCGCTACAGCGTGGCGCCGGTGGGTGTGGTCGACATCGCCGCCAGCGATTGGGACGAAGCGGCCGCGCTCAGCGCCCTCAACGGCCAGCAACATCATCTCAACGCGCTGCGCGAGTTGTTTCTGGCCGAGTTGCCGGGCACCCGCGATGCGGTGGACTCGGCCTTGCAGGTCAGCGACGATCAGGCACTGCGCGGCCATCTGCACCGGCTGCAGGCCAGCTGCGGATTTGTCGGCGCGGCGCGGCTTGCCGGCGCAGTGCGCCTGCTGCGCGGCGACCCGCATTCCAGCACGGCGCAGACGCAGTTCCATGCGGCAGTGGCCGCATTGCTGCACTGAAGGGCGACTGCGTCGATGTCCCCGGGCTCGGCGCAGCGTCGGCGATCGGAACAGGCGACATCGAGCACCACGCGTGCGCGATGGGTCCACATGGAGTCCAACGCGCATCTGGCTACTACTGGCCAGGTTTGGTTGACCGGTCTTTCGCTCCTCAACGCCGCCGCGCCAGATCCTCGAGCATTTCCCAGGATTTCAGCCCGCGTCCGCTCAGATGGTGCAGCAGCACGCCCCGCATGCTGCGACGCAGGCCCGGCATGTCATCGGCCATGGGCATGAGGTCCTGGCCCAACGCCAGCAGCGCCGCGCCGGTGACGGTGTCGCGCCGATCCTGTGCCATCGCCTCGCTCAAGACGCGCAACGCGCCTTCCTGAGGATCGAGCCGGTAGCGCGCCGCCGGGTCGATCGGTTGGCCGTCGCGGTCGTGCTGCAGATCGAACGCCACGCCCAGGCCATCGAGCACATCGCGCTCGAACTGGCGCAGCCCCCAGGCCAGCGGCAGGTCCGATGCCAGATGCGCACGCGCCTGCGCATAGCAATCGAACAGCTCTGGCACCGGGTCGTTGCGCGGCGCCAGGCGCAGCAGCAATTCGCTGATATAGAAGCCGGCCAGCATGGATTCGCCCGCCAGCCGGGGTGCGGTATCCAGCGCCTCGGCCTGACGCAACTGGGCCAGTTCGCCGCGTTGCACCGCCGTGAACTGGATCAGTTGCAGTGGCTGCAGCGCGGCCCGCAAGGCCTGCTTGCGTGGCCCGTGCACCCCGCGCGCCAATAGCCCGACCCGACCATGCTGCTCGGTCAGCACCTCCACCAGCAGGCTGGTCTCGCGCCAGGCGCGCACATGCAGGACGAAACCGCGTTCGTGTTCGATCAGCATGATCTGTTATGCGGCAAGGGGCGCAACTGCAGGACAGAAGACCGGCTGCCGGCAGTGACCGCTGTGAGCCACTCCCGGCAGCGCACATGATCGCACCGGCCACCGATATCAGCCGCGGTGGCCAGGCGCGATCCGGTGCATCGGGACATCGCTTGCATCGCAGCTCCACGCCAGTGCCGGTGTAGGCGATCACTTCGGCAGGCCGTCAGCATCTCATCTGCACCGGCGCCGGCCAGGACCTCACTCGTATCCGAACGCCTTCAATGCCGCTTCGTCGTCCGACCAGCCTTCGCGCACGCGCACCCAGGTCTCCAGGAACACCTTGGCACCGAACAGGCGCTCCATCTGCAGCCGCGCCTTGCCGCCGATGTCCTTCAGACGGGTGCCGCCCTTGCCGATCACGATCGCCTTCTGGCCTTCGCGCTCGACCCAGATCACCGCGCCGATGCGCAGCAGCGCACCATCTTCGGCAAAGCGTTCGATCTCCACCGTGGTGGCATACGGCAATTCTTCGCCGAGTTGCCGCATCAACTGCTCACGTACCAGTTCCCCGGCCAGGAAGCGCTGACTGCGGTCGGTGATCTCGTCCTCGCCGAACATCGCTTCGGCCTCCGGCACCAGCTTGAGCAGGTCGCCGACCAACGCCTCCAGGCCCTTGCGCTTGAGCGCCGACACCGGATGCACCGCAGCAAACGTACGCCCCTGGCTGACCTGGGCCAGGAACGGGAACAGCGCGGTCTTGTCCTTGAGCCGGTCGACCTTGTTGACCACCAGCACCACCGGCACGTCGGCATCGCTCAGGACATTGAAGGCCAGGGTGTCTTCCTCGTCCCAACGGCCGGCTTCGATCACCAGCACCGCCGCGTCCACGCCTTCCAGTGAGCCGCGCGCGGCGCGGTTCATCACCCGGTTCATGGCGCGCTTCTGCTCGCGATGCAATCCGGGCGTGTCGACCAGCACCAGTTGCCCCTCGGGGAAGGTGGCAATACCCAGCAACCGGTGGCGCGTGGTCTGCGGCCGGTTGGACACGATGCTGACCTTGGCGCCGACCAGGGCATTGGTCAGGGTGGACTTGCCGACATTGGGCCGGCCGATCACCGCAACGCTGCCGCTACGATGGGGGGAAGAGGTTTCGCTCACGTGTTTGAATCCAGTTGTGCGATGACAAGGGTGGCTGCCTGTTGCTCGGCGAGGCGACGCGAGCTGCCCTGGCCTTCGGCGCGGGCGACGGGCTGTTCCAGGATGCAGGCGACATGGAACTGCTTGGCGTGTTCGTCGCCGCTTTCGCTGATCAGCGCGTAAGTGGGCAATTGCAGCTGCCGCGCCTGCAGCCATTCCTGCAGCCGCGTCTTGGGGTCTTTCTCTGCCTTGCCCACCGGCAGCGCCGCCAGCGAGGGCTCGAACCACGGCAGCACCACCGCGCGGCAGCGTTCGAAACCGCAGTCCAGGTAGATCGCCGCGACGATCGCCTCGACCGCGTCGGCCAGAATCGAATCGCGTCGATGGCCGCCGGATTTCAGCTCGCCCGGGCCCAGCGTCAGCCGCTCCCCCAGATTGAGGGTGCGGCCGATCACCGCCAGCGCTGCTTCGCGCACGAGTTCGGCACGCGCGCGGGTCAATGCGCCTTCGTCGGCCTTGGGCCAGCGCTGATACAGTGCCTCGGCGATCAGCAGATTGACGATGCCGTCGCCGAGGAATTCCAGTCGTTCGTTATGCGGCGTCCCGGCGCTGCGATGCCGCAGCGCCTGGGCGAGCAAGCCCGGATCGGCGAACGCATGCCCGATCGGATCGCCACGCTGGAAAGTTCTATTCGCCACCACGTCCGGTCATGTCCTGAGACGTCTCGAATTTACCGACAATATCCAGATTGCCGATCAATTCGCGGCGGACTTCGTAGTTGACCTTCATGCGCCAGCCCCCGTCGACGCGCTCGAACTTGACGTCTTCTTTTTTGACGTTTTCCGAGTAATTGATGTACAGCCGCCGAAAGAACAGATCCTGCAACTTGGACGGATCCATGTTGGCGCTATCGGGTTCCTTGGCCAGGCCTTTCATGGCCGTGCGCACCGAATAATATTCCTGATACATCGGAAACAGCTTCATTCCGATGTACAGCGCGAACCCCACCACCGCCAGCACCACCACGAACGACGTCAACGTCATACCGCTTTGCTTGCGCTTCATTGTGCTTCCCCCGGCACGCCGTGCGTGCATTACTGGATTCCGGTCCCGATCCGCGACGGATCGAAACTCCCCTTGCAGAACCACCCCTCGCAATTGAGCCAGATCAGGAACGCCTTGCCGCGCAGGTTGGCCTCCGGCAGGAAGTGCGTCTGGGTCCAGAACCGGCTGTCTTCGCTGTTGTCGCGATTATCCCCCATCACGAAATAGCTGTCCGCCGGCACGGTCCAGTCGCCCTGCCCGGCCGGCATGTTGCGATCGACCCACTCCAGCACCGTGTGGGTGCGGCCCGGCAAGTCCTCGACCAGCAAGGTGGTGCCGGTCATCTCGGCGCCCTTGCCCTTGCCGATGTACTCGCCCTTGACCGTGTAACGCATCGGCTTGTCGTTGATGTACAGCGTATCGCCATGGAAGCCGATCTTGTCGCCCGGCAGGCCCACTACGCGCTTGATCCAGTTCTGGTCCGGCGCATGCGGCGGCTTGAACACCACCACGTCGCCACGCTTGGGCTCGCCGGTGGGAATGAACTTGGTATTGCTGATCGGCAGACGGAACCCGTACGCGAACTTGTTGACCAGGATGAAGTCGCCGATCAGCAGGTTGGGCATCATCGAACTGGACGGAATCTTGTACGGCTCGGCAACGAAACTGCGCAGTATCAACACCACCGCCAGCACCGGAAAGAAGGCCCGCGAGTAATCGATGATCGCCGGCTCGCTGTCCAGCAGACCGGCGCGTGCGGCGCGGCGCTTGGCCAGGAACAGCTTGTCCAGCAGCCAGATGAAGCCGGTGCCCAGCGTCAGCACAACCAGGGCGATTTCAAACCATTTCATTGATGTTCCTTTCGGAAAGGGAATCGAGAATCGAGAATGGGGAATCGGAACAGCAGGAGCACTTGCGCCCTTACGATTCCCAATTCCCGATTTACCATTCCCAGCTACTTATCCATCTGCAAGACAGCCAGGAAGGCTTCCTGCGGAATCTCCACGCGGCCGACCTGCTTCATGCGCTTCTTGCCTTCTTTCTGCTTTTCGAGCAGCTTCTTCTTGCGCGAAACGTCGCCACCATAGCACTTGGCCAACACGTTCTTGCGCATCGCCTTGACCGTGGAGCGCGAGATGATTTGCGAGCCCACGGCAGCCTGGATCGCCACGTCGAACATCTGCCGCGGGATCAGCTCCTTCATCTTCTCGCACAGTTCGCGGCCGCGCCGGTCGGCGTAGCTGCGGTGCACGATGATCGACAGCGCATCGACCTTGTCGCCGTTGATCAGCGTATCCACGCGCACGAACGGGCCGGCATCGAAACGCAGGAAGTGGTAATCCAGCGAGGCGTAACCGCGCGAGACCGACTTGAGCTTGTCGAAGAAATCCAGCACCACTTCGGCCATCGGCAACTCGTAGCTGATCTGCACCTGGCTGCCCAGGTAGTTGATGCCGATCTGGGTGCCACGCTTTTCTTCGCACAAGGTGATGATGTTGCCGACGTAATCGGGCGGAGTGAGGATGTTGGCGCGGATGATCGGCTCGCGGATCTCTTCCACGTTGTTGAGCGGCGGCAGCTTGGATGGATTGTCCATCGGGATGATGCTGCCGTCGGTCTTGAGCACCTCATAGACCACGGTCGGCGCGGTCGAGATCAGGTTGAGGTTGTACTCGCGCTCCAGACGCTCCTGCACGATTTCCATGTGCAGCATGCCCAGGAAGCCGCAACGGAAGCCGAAGCCCATCGCTTCGGAGCTTTCCGGCTCGAAACGCAGCGCCGCATCGTTCAACCGCAGCTTGTCCAAGGCCTCGCGCAGATCCGGGTAATCCTCGGCATCGACCGGAAACAGGCCGGCGAACACGCGCGGCTGCATTTCCTGGAAACCTGGCAGCGCATGCGGCGCCGGGTCGGCCGCCAGGGTCAGCGTGTCGCCGACCGGTGCGCCGTGCACGTCCTTGATCGAGGCGTTGATCCAGCCCACTTCGCCGGCGCCCAGCGCGGCAAGCTCCTTGCGCTTGGGCGTGAACACGCCGACCTTGTCGACCAGATGGGTGCGGCCGGTGGACATCACCAGGATCTTGCTGCCCGGCTTGATCTCGCCCTGCATCACGCGCACCAGCGAGACCACGCCCAGGTAGTTGTCGAACCAGGAATCGATGATCAGTGCCTGCAGCTTGTCGGTGTCGCGGGGCTTGGGCGGCGGAATCCGCTGCACGATCGCTTCCAGCACCAGATCGATGTTCAGACCGGTCTTGGCACTGACCGCTACCGCGTCTTCGGCGTCGATGCCGATCACCGCTTCGATCTCGGCCTTGGCACGTTCGATGTCGGCGGTGGGCAGGTCGATCTTGTTGAGCACCGGCACCACTTCCAGACCCTGCTCCACCGCGGTGTAGCAGTTGGCCACCGACTGCGCTTCCACGCCCTGGGCCGCATCCACCACCAGCAGCGCGCCTTCGCACGCGGCCAGCGAGCGGCTGACTTCGTATGAGAAGTCCACATGCCCGGGGGTGTCGATGAAGTTCAGGTGGTAGACCTGCCCGTCCTTGGCCGTATACGGCAAGGACACCGATTGCGCCTTGATGGTGATGCCGCGTTCGCGCTCGATCGGGTTGGAGTCCAGGACCTGGGCCTCCATCTCGCGCGCCTGCAGGCCGCCGCACAGCTGGATGATCCGGTCGGCCAGGGTGGATTTGCCGTGGTCGACGTGGGCGATGATGGAGAAGTTGCGGATATTCCGCATTGAATCAGAGGACATTGAGGTGGGCGCCGGCGGTGCCGTCGTCAGGGTAACGCAGCATTATCGCACGGTCGGCCCCTTTGGGGCCGGGGATTGGGGAATCGGGATTCGGGAATCGCAAAAGCCAGGCGGGCTATCGCCTCGCGGAGCCGCGCTTGCCATTCCCGATTCTCCATTCCCTCCGTTAGGCGCCGGCCTTCAAGGCCACATAACTGGTCGCCTTGCCGTCGGTGACCAGCAGCATGACCACGTCGCCCTTCTTGTAACTGGACAAGGCGCGGTTGAGTTCAGCGACGCTGCCCACCTTGGTGCGACCGACGCGGGCGATGATCAGGCCCGGCGACAACGGCGGTTGGGTGCTGCGTGCTGCCGCGCCGGTCACCGAGGCGATGCGCACGCCCTCGCCGGCTTCCAGGCCCAGGCGGCTGCGCTCGGCAGCGGTGAGATCGGCCACCTGCAGGCCGAGCAGCTCCACGCTGGCCGGAGCGCTCGGCTTGGCGTCATCGGCCGCAGTCCGCGGCGCGGCGTTGCCGGCCGGGTTGTCCAGCGTCGTCAGGGTGACGGCCACCTTGCGCGGCTTGCCATCGCGCAACACGTCCAGGTTGACCTTGGTGCCCGGCGCCATCAGCCCGATCATCGGCGGCAGATCGCTGGCGACATCGATCGGCTTGCCGTTGACCGCGCGGATCACATCGCCCACCTCGATTCCGGCCTTGGCCGCCGGACTGTTGGCCGGGATGTCGTTGACCAGCGCGCCGCGCGTGTCCGGCAGGCCCAGGCCCTGTGCCTTGAGCGAGTCGATCGGGCCGACCGCCACGCCCAGCATGCCGCGGCTCACATGGCCGCTGGCCTTGATCTGCTCGGCAGCGCTGAAGGCCAGGTCGATCGGGATCGCGAAGCTGATCCCCATGTAGCCGCCCGAGGCGGAGAAGATCTGCGAATTGATGCCGACCACCTCGCCGCGCGTATTGAGCAACGGGCCGCCGGAGTTGCCCTGGTTGATCGCCACGTCGGTCTGGATGAAGGGCACGTAGCGCTGGTCCGCGTACGGATTGCTGCGCCCGGTGGCACTGACGATGCCGGCGGTGACCGAGTGGTCCAGCCCGAACGGCGAGCCGATCGCCACCACCCACTGGCCCGGCTTGAGCGTGTTGGAATCGCCCAGGCGCACCGTCGGCAGGCCCTTGGCCTCGATCTTGAGCAGCGCCACGTCGAATTGCTCGTCGCTGCCGACCACCTTGGCCTTGAACTCGCGGCGGTCGGTCAGCTTGACGGTGACCTCGCTGGCGCCATCGACCACATGGTGATTGGTCAGCACATAGCCGTCGGCGGAAATGATGAAGCCCGAGCCCATCGACTTGCCGGCGATACCGCCATCGTCTTCGCCGCCCTGGCCAGGCGCCTGGCGCGGACCGCCCGGCATCTGGAAATCCGGCCCGAAGAAGCGACGGAAGAATTCCGGCATCTGCTCGTCGCCGGGCATCGCGCCGCCGTCCTGCCCACCCGGACCACCACGTCGCTGGCGCGCCATGGCGTCCTTGCGGGTGATCGTGGTTTCGATGTTGACCACACCCGGGCCGACCTGCTCGACCAGGTTGGTGAAGTCCGGCAACCCGGCCACCAGCTGCGGAGCCGGGGTGGCGCTGCGATTGGCGGCAATCGGGGCAACGTCCCTGGCAGCGGGCGCGGACTGCTGCGCGCAGGCGGCCAGCGGCAAGGTCATGGCGATCAGGCCGAACATCTGGGTGCGAATGCGATGGTTCATCAGGTTGCCTCCGATGGCAGGGCGACAGGGGCCAAAGCCCCTGCCAGTGCAGGGGTCCGGCACGATAACGGAAAGGAGCACACCGAACGGATGAAGATCGGCGGCGACATCAGTCCTGCGGTGGTTGCACCGGCAGCGGGCGGTTCGGCGCAGGGTTGGCAACACCCTGCGGCGCAGGCTCGAACGGATAGAACGCGGTACCTTGTCCGCCTTGGCGGAAGCTGGCATTGAGCGGACTTTCGCCGGCACCGGACAGCGCCGCACGCGGCCACGGGCGCGCCTGCAAGGTGGTATCCGGATGCGTGAATGGATTCGATGGCGCCGCCGCACCGGCCGTGGCCGTCGCCGAAGCGGGAGCAGCCGTCGCCAGCATGCGGGTTGGCGCCTGCTGCTGGCGCGCGGCAACGCTGCGGGCGACCTGCTGGTTGCGTGTGGCCGCGCCACGGCGCGTGGATGCCAGCGCCGCAGCCGGCACCGCTGCGGCCAGCGCGGCCACCTCATCGGGGGCGGCCGGGCCAGGCTCGGCCGGAGCCTTCGGCGCCGTGGGCGTGATGGGGGCCTGCGTGGCGGCCGGCAGCTGCGCTGTCGTGGCGAACACCGGGACCTGCGCAGCAGGCGGTGCGGTTTCGGGCAGGCGCTCGCGCGCCATGAACAGGGCGATCGCCGCGACCGATGCCGCGATCGCCGCGCCACCACCCCAGCGCCGGCGCGTGGCCGCACGCGTGGCTGGCTGCACCTGCGGAACGGGCTCGTCGGCAATGGCGCTGCGTACGCGCGCGGCAAAATCCAGCGGTGCCGGCGCGCTGGCCGCACCGCGCAGCACATCGCCGCACAGCTGCCACCGTTCGTGGCAGCCGGCCAGTTCTTCGTCATGGGCCAGACGGCGCAGCAAAAAGCGCGACTCGTCGGCGTTCAATTCGCCGTCCACCAGCGCAGACAGCTGCTGGCGGTAGTGACGCTCGAACTTGTCGGTGGTGGACATGGCAGGGTTATGGCTCATACACGGTGTCGCTCACGGGTGGCGCTTTCGGTCTCCAGCAGAGGCCGCAGCTCGATGTCGATGGCCTCGCGCGCCCGGAAGATGCGCGAGCGCACCGTTCCGATCGGGCAATCCATCTTTCGCGCGATTTCGTCGTAGCTCAGCCCCTCCACCTCGCGCAGGGTGATGGCTGACCGAAGTTCTTCCGGCAAGGCTTGGACCGCACGCATCACCGTTTGTTCCAGCTCCTGTCGCATCAATTCGCGCTCCGGGGTGTCGGTATCGCGCAGGCGGGTGGCACCATCGAACTGTTCGGCATCGCTGATCTCGATATCGTCGGTGGGCGGACGGCGGTTGTGCGCAACCAGATGGTTCTTGGCAGTGTTGACGGCAATGCGGTGCAACCAGGTATAGAACTGCGCGTCGCCGCGGAAACTGTTGATCGCACGGTAGGCGCGCACGAACGTATCCTGGGCCACGTCCTGACACTCGCTCCAGTCGGCGATGTAGCGCCCGATCAACGCAACGATGCGGTGCTGGTATTTGCGCACCAGCACATCGAACGCTGCGCTCTCGCCGCGCTGCACGCGCCGGACCAGTTCCAGGTCCAGCTCCTGAGGTGTATCGACTTCGGCCATGTCGGGCCGCACTCCTGTCAGCCCACCGAAGTCGGGCAATGAGACAACCATTGAAAAGAAAAGTTCATACCGATCCGTACGATCGTCACGCATCAGACTAGCTGCACCGATGCGCCACTGGCGACGCCTCGCACGAGGCGCGCGCCGCCCTGCCGACTGGTATGGGTATTTGACGTGAAGGAAACAACCTCTGGATGATAACGGCCTTTCCTTCTATCACCGGACGACCAGACGCATGCTTCCAGGTTTCGACGGGCTCCGATTCAGCCATTGGCAGACCGACCTACGCGAGGACGGCGTGGTCGTGCTCAGCCTCGATCGCCAGGGCGCACCGGTCAACGCGTTTTCGCAGGAGGTGCTGCTCGAACTGGGCGCACTGGTCGAACGCCTGGCGCTGGACCCGCCCAAGGGCGTGGTACTGCGCTCGGGCAAGCCCAACGGCTTCATCGCCGGCGCCGACCTGAAGGAATTTCAGGAATTCGACCGCAAGGGTACCGTCAACGATGCGATCCATCGTGGCCAGAGCGTCTTCCAGAAGCTGGCCGAACTGCCCTGCCCCACGGTTGCCGCGATCCACGGCTTCTGCATGGGCGGCGGCACCGAGATCGCGCTGGCGTGCCGGTATCGCGTGGCCTCCGACGATGCCAGCACGCGCATCGGCCTGCCGGAAACCAAGCTCGGCATCTTTCCCGGCTGGGGCGGCAGCGCCCGCTTGCCGCGCCTGATCGGTGCGCCGGCGGCGATGGACCTGATGCTGACCGGCCGCACCGTCGCGGCCAAGGCTGCCCGCGCGATGGGCCTGGTCGACAAGGTCGCCGCGCCCGCGGTGCTGGTCGATGTCGCCGCCGCGCTTGCGCTCACCGGCAGCAAGCGCCCGTTCAAGCAGCGCGCCACCGCATGGGCCACCAATACCTTGCTCGCGCGCAAACTGCTGGCCCCACAGATGCGCAAGCAGGTCGCACGCAAGGCGCGCAAGGAGCACTACCCGGCTCCCTACGCCTTGATCAACGTGTGGGAGCGCGCCGGCGGCAGCGGCATCCAGGCGCGCCTGGCGGCCGAGCGCAAGGCGGTGGTCAAGCTCGCCAGCACGTCAACCGCGCGCAACCTGATCCGCATCTTCTTTCTCACCGAGCGCCTGAAGGCGCTGGGCGGCAAGGATGCCGGCGCTACGGCGCTGGCTCCGATCCGCCATGTGCATGTGGTCGGCGCCGGCGTGATGGGCGGCGATATCGCGGCCTGGGCGGCCTACAAGGGCTTCGAGGTAACGCTGCAGGACCGCGAGCAGCGCTTCATCGATACGGCACTGGGCCGCGGCAACGAGCTGTTCGCCAAGCGCGTCAAGGACGAGGCCAAGCGGCCGGCGGTGGCAGCGCGCCTGCGTGGCGACCTCGCAGGCGCGGGCGTGGCGCAGGCGGACCTGGTGATCGAAGCGATCATCGAAAACCCGCAGGCCAAGCGCGAGCTGTATCAGTCCATCGAGCCGCAGCTCAAGTCCGATGCGTTGCTGACTACCAACACCTCGTCGATTCCGTTGACCGAGCTACGCGGGCATATCCAGCGCCCGGCGCAGTTTGCCGGCCTGCACTACTTCAATCCGGTCTCGATGATGCCGCTGGTGGAAATCGTGCAGCACGACGGGCTGGATCCGGCCAACGTCGCGCGCCTGGCGGCATTCTGCAAGGCGCTGGACAAGTTCCCGGTACCGGTGGCCGGCACCCCGGGCTTCCTGGTCAATCGCGTGCTGTTCCCGTACCTGCTCGAAGCGGCCACCGCCTATGCCGAAGGCGTGCCGGGCCCGGTGCTGGACAAGACCGCGGTGACGTTCGGCATGCCGATGGGGCCGATCGAACTGATCGACACGGTGGGGCTGGACGTTGCCGCCGGCGTGGGCGCGGAGCTCGCCCCGTTTCTGCACCTGCCGATTCCGGCGGCGCTGGCCACCGTGGAGCCGGGCAAGCGCGGCAAGAAGGACGGTCAGGGCCTGTACAAGTGGGAGAACGGGCGCGCGGTCAAGCCCGAGGTCGCCAGCGGCTACGCGGTGCCGGCAGACCTGGAAGATCGCCTGATCCTGCCGCTGCTCAACGAAGCGGTCGCCTGCCTGCACGACGGCGTGGTGACCGATGCGGACCTGCTCGACGCCGGCGTGATCTTCGGCACCGGCTTTGCCCCGTTCCGCGGCGGCCCGATCCAGCACATCCGCAGTGTCGGCGCCGACGCCTTGCTGGCCCGTCTGCAGGCACTGCAGGCGCACTATGGCGAGCGTTTCGCGCCGCGCCCGGGCTGGCAGTCGCCGTTGTTGCGTGAACCGGTGGCGTGAGCCGTCGACGCTGTCTTCGACGTCGATCAGACACGCAGGCGAGAGGCGATCGGCGACCGCACTGATCTGACGGTTGCAGCGCGGCAAGCCGTCGACACGAGCTGTCGCAGGCAATCAGAAAAAACAACGGCGAGCCTTGGCTCGCCGTTGTTTTTTACCGAGTTGCAACGTGCCTCAGAAACGCAGACCCACACTGGTGAAGAAGTAACGGCCAGCCTGGTCGTAACCGGCGAGCGAGTTGCCGTTGAAGGTCAGGCTGCCGCCCACCAGCGGCGGCTCCTTGTCGGCGATGTTGTTGATGCCCAACGTCCAGGTGACGTAATCGCCCAACTGCATCGAACCGGACAGGTCGAAGTAGTTGTACGCCGACACCTTGTTGTCCTGGTTCACCAGGCGGACGTCGGTTGTGCCACGGGTGCCGTCGGTGTTCTGGTAATCCAGCTCACCGATGTAGCGCCAGCGCAGCCCGACGGTGTAGCGATCGAAGCTGTAGCGCGTGCTCAGCACATGCCGCCATTCGGCACTGTTGCAGGCCACGTTGACCACGCCCGCGCAGTCGTAGGTCACTTCCTGCACACCCGGAACCGGCTCGTACTCCTGCTTGATGGCGTAGCTGCCCATCATCGAGGCGGTCAGGCGCCCGGGGCCGACGCTCCAGGCATACGACGCGGTCAGATCCACGCCCTGGAAATGCAACGAACCAAAATTATCCTGGGAATTGAGGATCAGACCGGAGACGTCCGGGTCGCTACCGCGGAACAGGTCACCTGTCGTGGCATTGCGGCGCACGCGGCTGCAGATATCCGCATTACCGGTCACGCCGCATGCGGTCAGGATGTTGGACGAGCCGATGCTGCGGATCGCATCGTCGATCTTGATGTCGTAGTAATCCACGCTCAGATCGAGCCCCTTGACGGGGCTGGCAGCAAGACCGACGGTCCAGGTGTTGGCCGTTTCCGGCTGCAGGCCCGTGTTACCGCCGCCGATTTCGTTGTACTGACCGGCCGGGTTGGCCGCAACGCGGCCGTATTGCGCCGCGGTGACGCCGGTGTTGGCGCACTGGGCCTGAGTGAAGACCGGATTGGCACCGGCGCACGGGTCGCTGCCGCTCCACAGTCCGATCGTATTTTCGTTGTACAGCTCGGTCACGTTGGGAGCGCGGATCGCACGGTTCCAGCCGGCGCGCAGGTGGTACTTGCCATCGACGAATGTCGCACCCAGACCGGCCTTGTAGGTACTCACGCCGCCGGAGGTGTCGTAGTCCGAGTAGCGATAGCCAAGCTGCATGTCGAGATGATCCAGACTACCGGCCTGCGCCACCAGCGGCACCGCGCCTTCGAGGAACAGTTCCTTGACGCCGATGTCGCCGGACACATTGGAGGTCGGGCCACCCAGGCCGGTGAAGTTGCCGGTCTGCATGTTGCTGTCGGCCACCCGCTTGAAGGTTTCGGTGCGGGTCTCGACACCGCCGACCAGACTGATCGGGTTATCGCCGGCCCACGGCAGGCTATAGCCGAAATTACCGGTCACATAGGCATTGAACACGCGCATCGAGGTTTCGTAGTTGACGATACCCACGCCCTGCAGCGCTTCTGCCTCTGCTGCGGTGACACTGTCGGTCCACACGCTGTAGGGCACGCAGCCATCGAACGAACCAGGCTGGCAGCCCAGCAGCGCGTCACGTACCCGCGTGGTCACGAAGTCGTTTCTGTTTTCCGACTTGGTGGTACTGCGGTTATAGGTGAACGAGGCGTCGTACGACCAGTTGTCGTTGATGTCGCCCTGGGCGCCGGTGGTGATGCTGAAACTGTTGGTATCCGAGTCGGTGATGCGCGGGCCGCCTTCGACGTTGCGCTTGGCCACATAGACGGTGAACTCATCGTCGGTGATGCCCACATCGTTGCACAGGCTACCGATCACCGAGGTGGCGCAGTTGACGTTGAGGTCGGTGAAAAACGCACCCGACGGCGCGATCTGGGTCGAACTCTTGCGGTTGACGAACAAGGTTTCGAGATAGGGCTTGAAGTGCTCGTTGACCTCGTACTTGATGTTGGTGCCGGCCGTGTAGCGCGTATCCGGACGCTGGTAGTAGTTCAACGGCGCGAAGTTGTAGAGATTCGGGGATGCGACCTGCGACCAGGTTCCGCCGGCGGAAGGCTGCACATAGAACGCGCCAGCCGACGGAGCGACGACATAGAAGTTGGCCGGGTCTGCGGTGGCTGACCCGCCGCACGCAGTGCCGCGGTTGCTCAAGGCGCATGCGGAGTAATCGCGCTGGCCCTGCAGCAGTGGATCGTTCTCGCGCCAGGTCGCCCATGCGGTGGCATGCCCCGCCTCGCCGAAGCTGCCGCCGATGGCCAGGTCCACATTGCGCGAGATGCCGTCGAAACCGGAGTTCCCTGTCGGATAATCGTAACCGGCATCGTCCATCAGGCCGCGCATCAACGTGTTGCCATTGTCGTGCTGGTAGGCGTTGTAGCCCATGTCGACACTGACACCTTCGAACTCGTCGTCGAGCACGAAATTGACCACGCCGGCGACGGCATCCGAGCCGTACACCGCCGAGGCACCGCCGGTCAGGATGTCCACGCGGCGCACCAGCGCTGCCGGAATGATGCTGATGTCCGGACTCTCGCCAATGCCCTTGGGAATGCGCCTGCCGTTGACCAGGGTCAAGGTGCGCTGCGCGCCCAATCCCCGCAGATCGACGGTCGCATACCCCTGCGAGCCATTGTTGGCGAAGTTGTCGAAGCTCGCCGAAAGCTGCGGATACTGATTGATCAGGTCTTCGACCTTGGTCGAACCGGTGTACTGGAATTCTTCCTTGTTGATCTCTGCCACCGGACTGGAGGCAGTCATCGTCTGGCTCTTGATGCGCGTACCGGTGACACTGATCGCGTCCAGGCTCTTGAGTTCCGTCGAGGGCTGATCCTGCGCCATCACGGTCCCCGACAGGGCCAACGCGGTGGCGCCAACCGTGAGCGACACCCGGATGGCGTCGCGCAGCTTGGTAGTCTTCAATCTCATCTCTCTCTCCGAAAGTCCGAACGGGTAAGCGCAGCGCGGTGCGCTTGCATCTGAAGCGATGCCGGCACGTGCTGCGACGTCGTTGGCAAGCGCGTCAAACTGCGCTTCCACACTGGCGAACGGCCGGACGAAAGAGCGCCCGAAAAACGTTGCCAACCCGATGTTAAGACGACGTTGAGGAGAATTAAAGCGCCATTCAGAAATGCTCCGAATCGGTGCGACGAATCCCCAAAACAGTGCGGATGCCGGGGAAAAATGGCCATTTTCCGCCGGTTTCTTGTGTGGAGCTCAATGTAGACACGCGTGTTCGCTCGTCGCTCGCGAGCCAGCGGCGCGCTCACTCGAAAGACTGGACCGGATGATCGGCCAGCGCCAATCGCTACACCACTTCGACGCCGGGCACGATCACGCCAGCTGCCTGAAGTCGCGTCAACAAAGGCAGCAGTCCGTCCAGATGCCGCCGAGAGCTATGCACCGAGCGTTGATGGACATCGCCGCGCACCTGCGCCGCGCTCGCAGTCACGAACGGCACATGCTCCAGTTCGGCGATGGCGTCACTGCGCGTCAACCCGCACCAGCTCAGCACCCGCGTGATCTGCTGGTCGGTGTCGCGCACCAACTCTTCGTAGTGCACATCGAGAATGCTGCCAGGCAGTACCGCATGCCAGTGCCGCATGGTCTGCTGATACGCCAGGTAGTAATCGGCGAGCTCATCGAGCGCATACGAGAACGGATAGGCGTTGTAGAACAGGGTCTTGTACATCGCATAACAGGTGTCCAGCGGATCGCGCACCAGATGGATGATGCGTGCACGTGGCAGCGCGGTGGCAATCATGCCGCAATACAGGTAATTGACCGGCATCTTGTCGATGAACACCGGATGGTCGTGCACCAGTTCACGGGCGCCGCGCAGATACTCCTGCCCAAGCGCCGCAAAATCGATCTGCAGCGACGCCTGCGCGGCGGTCAATTCGGGATTGGTCGACAATGCGCCGGATGTCGCACTGCCGAGCAGCGCACCGAAATCCATCAACTCACCGGCCGAGCGTGCACCGCCGCGCTGGATCAGCAGGCGCTCTAACAAGGTGGTGCCTGAGCGTGGCAGCCCGACGATGAAGATGGCCCCCTCGCCCGCATGACCGGGCTGCAGTGCGCGCAAGGCAGCCGGGTCGTACGCCTCTCGCACCTGAGCGATATGCGCACACTCGGCAGCAACGTCGTACTGCAGTGTCTTGCGCTTGCAGGCCGCTGCGGCGGTCAGTGTCTCGAAGGATTCCGCATGCCGGCCCAGATCCTCCAGCTCCTTGCTCAAGGCGTACAGCCCGGCCGCTCGCGCGGATGGTTCCGACAGCGTGGTCAAGCGGTGACGCAGATCGTCCAGGTGGTTGTGCTGCCCGGTCTGACGCCGGAGCGTGGCGCGCAGGTACAAGGCATCGCCCGTGCCGGGTGCCAGTTGCAATAGCCGCTCCAGGGTGCGCTCAGCCGCATCGAATTCGCCGCCAAAGAACTGCATGGTGGCAAGGTCGTAGAGCAAGCCGGGCTGTTCTCCCAGCAATGTCATCGCATGCCGATACGCGTCACGGGCGGCAGCCACCTCGTGGCAGCCACTGTACAGCGCACCGATCCGCCACCATGCAGCACCGTCGGCCGCGGCCAGCGCCTGCGCCTGTCTGGCGACCAGCCGGGCCTCGCGGCGGCGACGCAGCTGCAGCAGCAAGCTGCCGTACTTGATCAATAGCGGAAGCGGTGATGTGGCAACCGCGGCTGCCTGTGCGATGCGGTCGGCTGCGGCCTGCGGTTCGCCGTTGGCCAGCAAGGCTTCACTGGCAAGCTCCAGCAGATGCGCATCGCCGGGCTGCTCTGCGCAGGCGCGGTCGGCGAACGCAGCTGCCTCGGCATAACGTCCCTGACGCAGCAGTTGATACCCGTTGTGCAACAGGGCGCGTAGCTGTCTCTCAGTCATTCGTTCTCTTCTGTCTGTTGCGATGCCGTCGGTGGCCTGGCTAGTCGATGCGGCGGGCACGCAGCGCCACACCGGCAGCGGTCACCAGCATGTAGCTTCCCATTGCGGCCTTGCGGATCACCACAACCTCGCCCTCGGCCAGCGGTCCGCGGCTGGTCGCTTCTGTCAGCGCCCAGCGCTGGCGACTGTCCAGCGACACGATGCGCGTACCGTCTGGCTGATACGCCACCGCAAGCACCTTCGCGGTGAGTTGCGCAGGCGCTGATTGCTGCACACCTGTCGCTGCCGGGGCCTGTTGGGTGCTGCGGCCGAATACCCTCACTGCCCTGTCCGCCTCTGCCGCCCGCACCGCCTGCGTTGGCGGGAAGCTGGCGTCGTAGCAAGCCAGCCGCGGCAGGGGATCGAGTACTGCGGCGCAGCGATGCGTCGGCACGTCCTGCGCTGATGCCACCGAGGCGCAGCTCAACATCGTCAGCCCCCACACCACTCGCTTGTGCATGCGCGCATCTTCACTCGTCGACTGCAGCAGAGCATACAAGGCAAGCGGCGAGCGCAGGAAAGACCGCTCAGCACCGTGCCGCCACCGGCCGATTGAACGCACCGCCGGCGCCGCCTAAGCTGCAGGTCTCCCACCCGTTGCAAGAATGCCTGGAAAACGCCTTGGACCCGTCCTTGCAGCACGCCGCACGCTTACTGCAACAGGGCCATCTGGCGCAGGCGATTGCTGCTTATCGCCGCATCCTGCAGGCGCAGCCCCGCTGCGCCGATGCCTGGTACAACCTGGGATATCTGCTGCGCCAGACCGGCGAGGCATCCGCCGCAATGGACGCTTATGCGCAGGCATTGCAGTGCGGTGCCGCGTTACCGGAGCAGATCCATCTCAATCGCGCTGCGCTGCTGAGCGACCATCTTGGCCAGGAGGCGGCAGCGCTGAAGGAACTCGACCTGGCACTGCAGTGCCGGCCGGACTATGCTCCGGCCTTGCTCAATCTGGGCAACCTGCAGGAAGAGCTGGGTGCACGCGACCAGGCGATCGCCGCATACCGGCGGCTGCTCGCCAATCCTCCTGTCGATGCCCGGACACGGGCGCTGCAGCTGCAAGCCACCGCACGCCTGCTGCAGCTGGATCCTCCAACGCATGCGCAGGACATCCGCCTGCTCGCACTTGCGCAGGCAGGCTCGGTCGCGGGGCAGGATCCTGCGTTGACGGCCACGCTGCTGCATGCACTTGCCCATGCCTACGACCGCCTCGGCCTGCACAGCCAGGCATTCGATGCGGCCAGTGCCGCCAACCGGCATGGCCATGCACATGCAAGGCGCTACGACCCGATCCGCACACAGCAGCAGTTCGACAACATCGCTGCGGTATTTGCCGATGCAAACGACGCGCGCCAGTCACCGCCCATGGCCGCCGTAGACGACGCGGTATCGCCACTGTTTATCTGCGGCATGTTCCGCTCCGGCTCCACCCTGATCGAACAGGCCTTGTCGCGCCACTCGTGCATTGCCGCCGGGGGCGAACTGGATGCGCTGCCGCGACTGGTTGCACAGTCGCTGTCGCCGTTCCCGCAAGCCGCGCAGCACCTGTCCTCGCACACGCTGGCGCAGCTGGCCGCGGCCTATCGTCAACGCGTGTCGGCAGCCGTTCCCCAGCATGCGCAACTGCGTTACATCACCGACAAGCGCCCCGACAACTTTCTGCTGATCGGGCTGATCAAACAGCTGTTTCCGGCGGCCAGGATCGTGCACACACGTCGCCACCCGCTGGACAACGGGCTGTCGATCTTCATGCAGCAGCTCAATCCACAACAGTTTGGCTATGCGGGCCGGCTGGAGGACATCGGGCATTTCTATGCCGCCTACCAGCGACTGATGGCGCACTGGCTGTCGCTGTATCCGGACAGCATCCACACGTTCGACTATGACGCCTTCGTCGCCGCTCCGGAGCCCAGCTTGCGCGCCCTGCTGGACTTCTTGCAGTTGCCCTGGGAACCGGACTGCCTGGATTTCCACAAGGCGCCTGGAGCCGTCAGGACAGCCAGCTACTGGCAGGTGCGCCAGCCCCTGCATGGCGATGCGTCCGGGCGCTGGAAACATTACACCGCCCAGCTCGTTCCCCTGCGCGCCACGCTTGCCCGGTTCGGCATCACGCCTGCGGACTGAATCGGTCGACTACCGGCGATACCTCATCCCGCACGGTGGCGCGCGATCGCCGCCTCCATGGCATTGCCCATCTGCCGCTCCTCCCGGCTCAGCAGCGGGTTCCAGACATCGAAGATCAGCACCGCACGCAGCTGCGCGCTCGCGTTGCGCGCCTCATGTCCGATCGAGTCGAATACCAGCACCTTGCCGACCTCGCACTGCCGCTAGTCGTAACCGACACCGAAGCTGCAGCCCTCGGGCACGATCAACGCAAGATGCGCCACCAGACGCGCGTTGGTCTGTCCATGGTGCGGCGGAATGACGGTCAGCGGCGAGGCACCAAAGACATCGCGTTCGGACACGCGCCATCGATCTGCACCGCATCGACCAATGCCAACGCGGCTGCGGTTGCCGGCACTGCCGGAGTGGTGCCCGGCACCGTCATACCGCCGCCAAGCAGGCGAGAAGCTCACTGGGCGGCGCTGTCCGCGTCAGTGCGAGTGGCGGTCATGCGAATGCGCGTGACCACGATGATCGTCATGCGCGGAGCCCTGCGCGGCCGGCGACGTGCCACACGGTTCGGTGCCGCAATCGCCGCTCTCCACCTGCAGGGTGACGTGGCTGATCTCGAAGCGCGCGTGCAGCAGCTCGGCAAGGGCGTCGCGCAGGCGGTCGCGGTCGGTGGTTTCGCCGACCACCACGTGTGCGGTGAGCGCGGGGGTACTGGAGGCCAGTGCCCAGACATGCAGGTCGTGCACGTCTTCGACGCCGGGGTAGCTGGTCAGCGCCTGCTGCACCTGCGGCAGATCGATGCCTTTGGGCACGCCTTCCAGCAGCACGTTGATCGCCTCGCGCAGCAGCACCCAGGTGCGCGGCAGCACCCACAGGCCGATCAGCACGGCCAGCACCGGGTCGATCCATTGCCAACCGGTCCAGCCGATCAGCAGCGCGCCGATGATCACCGCCACCGAGCCGAGCATGTCGCTCCAGACCTCCAGATACGCGCCCTTGACGTTCAGGCTCTCGCCGCTGCCGGCGTGCAGCAGCTTCATGGCGATCAGATTGATCACCAGGCCGAAGCCGGCGATCAGCAGCATGCCGCTGGAGGAAATATCCTGCGGCGCGCGGAAGCGCTGCGCGGCCTCCCAGAGAATGTAGGCGCCGACCGCGAACAATAGCGCGCCGTTCGCCAGCGCGCCGAGCGCTTCCAGACGCACATAGCCATAGGTGCGGCGCGCATCGGCAGGACGGCGACTCAGGCGCACGGCAAGCAGGGCGATCATCAGGCCGACGGTGTCGGTGGCCATATGTGCGGCGTCGGACAACAGCGCCAGGCTGTTGGTGATGAACGCACCGATGACTTCCGCCAGCAGGAACGTGGCGGTGAGTCCCAGTGCCCACCACAGCGGTGTCTCGTGGCGGATGTCGCTGGGGGCGTGGCTGTGGTCGTGTCCCATGGATGCGGTGGCCTCGTGCAATGCGCGCACCTTAGGCGCACGCGATGGCGGAGACTATTACACCCGGGCGTGATGACATCACATCACCCGAGCGCGGCGTTGCACGTTACTGCTCAGGCCGGGTAGTCACCTGGAGTGGCCAACAGAACCTCTCAAACGCCGCAGCGATGGCGGCAACGTGTCGGCCACCCTCGCTTTCGTTAGCGGGTGGAGTGATGTCGTATTGGCAGTGACACTGCTCGGATGGAAAGAAGCTGATCAGACCCCACCTCATCGGAAGGCTGCGCTGCATGCACTGCCTGCCCCCTGCTTGCAACCATGCGTACCGACCATCGTGACTGGCCCTTGCCCGCCCACCGTCGCGGGACCTTACGCGGCATGGATGCCGCGTAAGCGCCTACAAGGACGTACTTGCAGCGTGTCCTGCGATGGCGGGCGGGCAAGGACCCTGCAGCAAAACCACAGCGTCGAGTGCGCGGTGCCCTCACCGCTCGCGGGACACGCCGTGAACCCGTCCCTGGGGGCTCGGTGGCGGCATCCATGCCGCCACACGGTCCCGCAATCGGCGAGGCCACCGCACCAGACAGTTTGCTGGCTGTCTTACTGAAAACCATGCACACCGATCAACTCGACAGGTCCTTGCCCGCCCACCGTCGCGGGACCTTACGCGGCATGGATGCCGCGTAAGCGCCTACAAGGACGTACTTGCAGCGTGTCCTGCGCTAGCGGACGGGCAAGGACCCTGCAGCAAAACCACAGCGTCGAGTGCGCGGTGCCCTCACCGCTCGCGGGACACGCCGTGAACCCGTCCCTGGGGGCTCGGTGGCGACATCCATGCGCCACACGGTCCCGCAAGCGGCGAGGACACCGCCCCAGACAGTTTGCTGGCTGTCTTACTTAAAACCATGCACACCGACCATCGTGACTGGCCCTTGCCCGCCTACCGTCGCGGGACCTTACGCGGCATGGATGCCGCGTAAGCGCCTACAAGGACGTACTTGCAGCGTGTCCTGCGATGGCGGACGGGCAAGGGCCCTGCAGCAAAACCACAGCGTCGAGTGCGCGGTGCCCTCACCGCTCGCGGGACACGCCGTGAACCCGTCCCTGGGGGCTCGGTGGCGGCATCCATGCCGCCACACGGTCCCGCAAGCGGCGAGGACACCGCACCAGACAGTGTGCTGATTGTTTTACTGAGCCATGCACACCGACCATCCCGCCTGGTCCTTGCCCGGCCGCCGTCGCGGGACCTTACGCGGCATGGATGCCGCGTAAGAGCCTACATGGACGTACTTGCGGCGTGTCCCGCGATGGTGGGCGGGCAAGGGCCCTGCAGCCAAGCCGCAGATCATCCACTCTACAGCCGAGGCCCCCAGTTCGATCAACCCTGCAGACGGAGGCGAATCACCACTCCAGCCGCACCTAGTTGACGATGGGCGTAGACACTTTTGCCAGCCGCTCTCAAACCTTGGCCACCAGCTTGATCACGCTGGAAAAATCCAGCGCGCCGTTGCCGGCCTGGCTGTTCATCGCGTACAGATTGCGCGCCAGCTCGCCGAGCGGAATCGACACGCCCGCCTGCACTGCGGATTCGGCGACCAGCCCCAGGTCCTTGAGCATCAGATCGTTGCCGAAGCCACCGCTGTAACCGCGCGATGCCGGCGCGTTGGGCAGCACCCCCGGCCACGGATTGCAGACTTCGGTGGCCCAGCTGCGCCCGGTGCTGACCGCCATCATCTGCGACAGCACCGCCGGGTCCAGCCCTTGCGCCACACCGAGCGCCAGCGCCTCGCCGGTGGCGGCCATGATCACGCCCAACGCCATGTTGTTGCACAGTTTGGCGACCTGGCCGGCGCCATTGTCACCGACGTGGAAGATGTTCTTGCCCATTGCCTGCAACACCGGCCGCGCGCGCTCCAACACCTGCGCGGCGCCGCCGACGATAAACGTCAGGCTGCCTGCCGCCGCACCCGCCGTCCCGCCGGAGACCGGCGCATCCAGTATCGCCAGGCCACGCGCCTGCGCCTCGGCGGCGAGCTTGCGTGCGCTGGCGGGTGCGATGGTGCTGCAGTCGATCACCAGGGCAGCGGCGGGAATCTGCGCCAGGATCCCGGCCTCGCCCAGGTAAAGCGCTTCGACGTGGCGGCTGGCCGGCAACATCGAGATCACGATCTCGGCGTCGGCCAGGGTGTCGTGCGCGGAGCTGGCGGCATGCGCGCCGGCTGCTGCGGCGGCGTCCAGTGCGGCAGGCACCAGATCGAAGACGCGCAGCTGGTGCCCGGCCTTGATCAGGTTTGCAGCCATCGGCCCGCCCATATTGCCCAGGCCGATAAAGGCGATCTTGCTCATGGTGTCGGTTTCCAGGTTAGAACGATCATCAATAGTTAGGACGGCCATGAACGAGCGGCTGGATCGCAACGCAGCCGTCGCAAACTTCAGGCTTGCCGGTGCCAATGCGAACCCTGCAATTCCTCCATCGCGTCCGCGTTGCGCTAGCCATCAACTGCATTTGCCAGCCGCTCAGCGTTCACCGAGTGCACGTACAGCAAGATCGGCGAGCGGATGCTGTGCGGCCGGCCAGGGCGATTGGAAAAATCCAGCAGCCCACTGCGCATCCGCCTCTTCCAGCAAGGCGGGTTGCCACTGCGGCTGGCGGTCCTTGTCGATCAACAGCGCGCGAATGCCTTCGGCAAAGTCGCCATGGGCGGCCGTATGCAGCGCCACCACGTACTCGGTGCGAAAGGTGTCGGCCAGCGTGCCGATGCCCGGGTGACGTTGCAGCTCCCAGGCCAGGCGCGCCGAGCCAGGGGCGCCGGCTGCCAGCGTTGCACGCGCGGCCTGCAGCCAGGCATCTTCGCTTTGCAATGCCAGGATTGCAGCGACCACCTCTTGCAGCGTCTGGCCTGCCACCAATTGCGCGATCAGCGCCGCATGCACCTGCAATGGGCCCGGTTCCAGCGGTTGCGCGATCCCCTGCAGGAACGCGCCGAGCTGGGCGCGATCCTCATCTGCATCGCCTGTCCAGGCATGCGCGCCCAAGGCGTCCAGCACTGCCGCGTATTGCGCATGCTCCAGGCGGACATCCGCAAGCCCGGCATAGATGGCATCGCTGGCGCCCAGCGGCGCGCCGGTCAGTGCCAGAAACAACCCGGCAGCCTGCGGCACCCGGCGCAACAGCCAGCTGCCGCCGACATCGGGGAACAGGCCGACGCTGATCTCCGGCATCGCCAGGCGCGAGCGCTCGGTGACCACGCGATGGCTGGCACCGGACATCAAGCCGATACCGCCGCCCATGACGATGCCATGGCCCCAGCACAGCACCGGTTTGGGATAGGTGTGGATGCGATGGTCGAGCCGATACTCCTCTTCGAAGAACGCAGCGGCGTGCGCATTGCCCTGCGGTTGCGCGCGACGCTCCTGCGCATCCGGCACCGCCTCGCGATGCGCGCGCATGCTCTGGTACAGACCATGCAGATCGCCGCCCGCGCAGAACGCCTTCTCGCCTGCGCCGCGCAACACCACGCAGACAATCTGCGCATCGTCGGCCCAGACACGCAGCTGCGCATCCAGCAAGCGCGTCATCTGCAAGGACAAACCGTTGAGCGTCCCGGGCGCGTTCAAGGTGGCGATGCCGATGCGATGCCCGTCCGCGCAGTCGCGTTGTTCGAACAGCACCGGCGCTTCTTCGGTTGGGCTCACATCCAGCATCAGCCATTGCTCCACTGCGGCGCGCGTTTCTCGAGAAAGGCCGCCACTCCCTCGGCCTGATCGGCCTGCTCGAACAGGTCGACGAAGGCTTCGCGCTCTGCCACCAGCGCGGCGGCATGCGTACCGTGACGGGTGGACTGCACCAGGCGCTTGCACGCCGCGACGCTGGCCGGACTCTGCTTGCCGGCACGCTGCGCCCAGGCAATGGCCTGCGCGCGCGACTCGCCCGTGCCCACCACCTCTTCCACCAGGCCGATGCGGTGCGCAGTGGCGGCATCCAGACGCTCGCCCAGCAGGATCATGCGCTTGGCCCAGCCCTCGCCGACCAGGCGCGGCAGGTTCTGGGTGCCGCCGGCGCATGGCAGCAACCCGACGCTGGCTTCCGGCAAGGCCAGCTGCGCGTGCTGTTCGGCAATGCGCAGGTCGCAGGCCAGCGCGCACTCCAGGCCACCGCCCATCGCATAGCCGTTGATGGCGGCGACCGACACGCCGCCAAACGCACTCAAGGCCTCGAACGCCTCGCCGAAGCGACGCGCGGCCTCCCGTGCAGCAGCCTTGTCGCCATCGGCAAACTGCTTGAGGTCGGCGCCGGCACTGAAGAACTTCTCGCCGTCGCCGGTGATCACCAGCGCATAGATGCTGCGGTCCGCATCCAGCGCGCGTACCAGATCGCGCAAGGCTGCAAGGCTGTGCACGGTCCAGGTGTTGGCCGGCGGATTGCACAAGGTAACGATGGCGACATGGCCATCGCGTTCGACCTGCAAGCCGGTGTGCGCCTGTGTTGCCCAATCGCTCATCGCAATTCCTCCTCGCCGTTGAGCAGGTGGCGCGCAATGATCATGCGCATCACCTCGTTGGTACCTTCCAGGATGCGGTGCACGCGGCTGTCGCGTAGCAGGCGCTCGATCGGGTATTCGCGGATATAGCCGTAGCCGCCGTGGATCTGCAAGGCCTCGTCGCAGATCGCAAAGCCGGCGTCGGTGGCGAAGCGCTTGGCCATCGCGCACCACACGGTGGCATCGTGACTGCCGGCATCGAGCTTGCGCGCAGCGGTGTGCACCATCTGCCGCGCGGCCACCAGTTGCGTGGCCATGTCGGCCAGTTTGAACTGCAGCGCCTGGAAATCGGCCAGCTTCTTGCCGAACTGACGGCGCTCGCCCATGTAGCGGCGGGCGGCATCCAGCGCGCCTTGCGCCGCTCCCAACGAACAGGCGGCGATATTGATGCGGCCGCCGTCCAGCGCCTTCATCGCCATCTTGAAACCCTCGCCCTCCTTGCCCAGCAGATTGCCGGCCGGAATGCGCACGTTCTCGAAATTCACCCCGCGCGTGGGCTGGCTGTTCCAGCCCATCTTCTCTTCCTTGCGGCCGTAGCTGATGCCGGGCGCATTGGCAGGCACCACGAAGGCGCTGATGCCGCGGGCGCCGTCATCGCCGGTGCGGGCCATCACCACCAGCACATCGGTGGCGCCCGCGCCGGAAATGAAGGCCTTGCTGCCGTTGAGCACGTAGCCGTCGCCGTCGCGCTGTGCGCGCGTCTTGAGCGAGGCCGCGTCCGAGCCGGCACCCGGTTCGGTCAGGCAGTACGAACCCAGCTTGGCGCCGCTGGTCATCGCCTCGCCCCACTGCGCGCGCACCGCATCGTTGCCGTAACTGGCGATCAACCAGGTGGCCATGTTGTGGATGCTGATGAACGCCGAGGTGGATGGATCGACCGTGGCCAGTTCCTCGAACACCACCGCGGCATCGAGCCGGCGCATGCCCAGGCCGCCCACGCCCTCATCGGTGTACAGCCCGCAGAACCCCAGCTCGGCCGCCTTGGCGATGGCCTCGCGCGGGAAGTGGCTTTGCGCATCCCAGTGCGCGGCGTGCGGTGCGAGTTCCTTGTCGGCAAAGTCGCGCGCGGCAGCGCGGAAGGCTTCCTGCTCGTCATTCAAATCGGCCGTATTGGCGTGTAGCTGGATGGCTGCATTCATGGCGATCAGGTCACTTGAGGGAGATGGTGGTGTTGACGCCGTGGCCCAGCGTTTCGTCGTCGAACCAGCGCGCGGTCACGGTCTTGGTCTGGGTGTAGAACATCACCACCTGTTTGCCGTACGGGCCCAGGTCGCCGAGCTTGGAGGCGCGCGATCCGGTGAACGAGAACAGCGGTACCGGCACCGGAATCGGCACGTTGATGCCGACCTGGCCCACGTCGATGTCTTCCTGAAAACGCCGCGCCGCCGCACCCGACTGGGTGAACAACGCAGTGCCGTTGCCGTTGGGATTGGCATTGACCAGGGCAATGGCCTCATCCAGCGTGGCCGCCTCCAGGATCACCAGCACCGGGCCGAAGATTTCCTCGTCGTAGATGCGCATGCCCGGCCTCACGCCGGAGAAGATGGTCGGGCCGACGAAGTTGCCCTGCTCGAAGCCAGGCACGCTGGGCGCGCGCCCATCCAGTTCCAGTCTGGCGCCCTGCTCGACGCCGGAGGCGATCAAGCCTTCCACGCGCGCGCGCGCCGCGCAGGAAATCAGCGGCCCAACCTCGGTGCCCGGCGCATTGCCCGCGCCCAGCGTCAGGCCCTTGGCCTTGGCCACCAGCGCCGGAATCCACTCCCGCGCCTCGCCCACCAGCACCAGCGTGGACGCGGCCATGCAGCGCTGGCCGGCCGCACCGAAGGCGGCGCCGACCATCGCGTTGAGCGTCTGTTCCTGATTGGCGTCCGGCAGCACCACGGCATGATTCTTCGCGCCCATCATGCATTGCACGCGCTTGCCTGCCAGCGAGGCGCGCCGATAGACGTGCGTGCCAACCCTGGTCGACCCGACGAACGACAGCGCCTTGATGTCCGGGTGGTCGCACAACGCGTTGACCACGTCTTCGCCGCCGTGCACGACATTGAGCACGCCCTTGGGAATGCCCGCCTCCAGCGCAAGTTCCACCAGCCGCATGGTGACCATCGGGTCCTGCTCGGATGGCTTGAGCACGAAGGTGTTGCCGGTGGCAATGGCCATCGGAAACATCCACAACGGAATCATCGCCGGGAAGTTGAACGGGGTGATGCCCGCGCACACGCCCAGCGGCTGCAGCAGGCTGTAGGTGTCCACGCCGTTGGCGACGTTGTTGGCCAGCTCGCCCAGTTGCAGGTTGCCGATCGCCGCGGCGTGTTCCACCACTTCCAGTCCGCGGAACACATCGCCTTCGGCATCGGCCAGGGTCTTGCCCTGCTCGGCGCTGAGCAGCGCGGCCAGCTCGGGCATGTGCTCGCGGATCAGCTGCTGGTATTTGAGGAAGACGCGCGCACGTGTGCCGATCGGCGTCTTGCGCCAGCTCACGAAGGCCCGGCTGGCCGCAGCCACCGCCGCATCCACTTCGCCGGTGGTGGCGAACGGCACCTGGGCCAGCACGGATTGATCGGCCGGATTGACCACGTCCTGCCAATGGGGACTGGCGGAGGTGACGAACTGGCCGTCGATCAACAGGGAGACGCGCGGGACGGAATCACTCATTGCGGGTTCGCTCGCAGAAGGTCGCTACGGATGCTTCGCATTGTTCGCACCATGACCAAGCATTCCCAGCCCGGGACTGCTTAATCGCGCTAAGCTGCCGTCACTCTTTTGCGAATCTTGCGAATGCCCCAGTCGCAGCTCCCGCTCCGCCACCAGCTCGGCCTGCGCCTGCAGCGGCTGCGCCAGCGCCACGGCCTGACCCAGGCGGAGCTGGCGCGCCGGCTCGGGTTGTCGCCGAGCTACCTCAACCAGATCGAGCGCAACCAGCGCCCCCTGACCCTGGCAATCCAGCAGCGGCTCAAGGCCACCCTGGGCGATGTCGACGGCCTGCTCGACCTGGACGACCCGGCCGCGCTGGTCGAGCCGCTGGACGACTCGCTGCGCAGCCTGGGCCACAGCCTGTCGGCCGCCGAGCTGCGCGTGCTCACCGGCAACCTGCCGCAGGTGGCCCAGGCCCTGCTGGACCTGCACCGCGCCCACCGGCACCTGCTCGAGCGTACCGCCGCACTGGAAATACAGATCGGCGCCGACCATGCCGCATTGCCCTCGCTGTCGCCGGGCGAGCAGGTGCGCGATTACTTCAATCGCGCGCACAACTATCTGCCGGAACTGGATGAGCGCGCCGAGGCGCTGTATGCCGAACTCGGCCTGACCTCGGACAACCTGCCGCTGCGGCTGCGCCAGCGCCTGGCAGATCGCCACGGCCTGCTGGTGCAGGACGCGCCCGAGCTGTACAGCGACAAACGCAGCGTGGATACGCAGGCCCGCGTGCTGTGGCTGCCCGCGCACCTGCGCCCCGGCCAGCAGGCCTTCCAGATGGCCGCGCAACTGGCGTTGCTGGAATGCGCGCCGTTGCTCGACGCACGCATCGCCGATGCCGGCTTCGAAGATGCCGAACGTGTCGCGCTGTCGCGGATCGGGTTGTCGAACTATTTCGCCGGTGCCCTGGTGATGCCGTATGGCCAATTCCTGCGCAGCGCCCAGCGCTCCCGCTACGACATCGAATGGCTGGCCGATCGCTTTGGCGTCGGCTTCGAGGCGGTCTGCCACCGGCTCAGCACCTTGCAGCGGCGCGGCGCAGCCGGGCTGCCGATCTTCTTCATGCGGGTCGATCGTGCCGGTAACGTATCCAAGCGCCACTCGGCCACCGACTTCCATTTCTCGCATGTTGGTGGCGCCTGCCCGCTATGGATCGTCTACGAGGCCTTCAACCAGCCCGACCGCATCCTGACCCAGATCGCACGCATGCCCGATGGCCGGCGCTACTTCTGGCTGGCGCGCCAGGTCAGCAGCGGCGCGCCGGGCTACGGCCGCCCGCGCAAGACCTTCGCGCTGGCGATGGGCTGCGATCTGCGTCATGCCGATCAACTGGTGTATGCGCGCGGCTGGGACCTGGACGCGGTGGACGATGCGGTGCCGATCGGCCCCGGCTGCCTGACCTGCGAACGCAACGACTGCGTGCAGCGCGCCTTTCCCGCACTGCCCAGGTTATCTGCCAACGCGCGTTAGCCCCAGGCCCGGGTCTGCAGCGTTCTGTCAGGCGGTCTTGTTTCGCCGCAGGCATCTCGCGCGTCGGCGGCGATCAGGCAGACGCTACCGCTGCACTGCAGCATTCCAACGCGAGATAGCTCACGCAAAATGCTTCATTGGAATGGAATGACTTGCGCTTCTACCCTGAAGCAGACACATGCAGGACAGGGGGACGCCAAGGCGATCGACGATCGTCGCAGCGTCACGCACACGATCAATCAGCTCCACACCGCACTACTGCAGCAACCGCCATGCCCGCGTCGGACGCGTCAGCGCGCAGCTGCGCCAGCGCGCCGCACCAGCGGCCATTAGTCCATTCGGTAACTTTGTCCTGGGAGGGATCAAACGATGCCCGTTCACCACACCGGCCACCCGGCCGGCCGGCGCCTGCGCCGCACGCCCGTGCGCGACGTCCTCACCACCACCATCGCCTGCGTGCTGGCCACCGCATTCAGTGCGCACGCACAGGACAGCGCGCCTGCCGCAACGCCGGCCACCGACGCCACCACCGCGGCGGCGCCGCCGGTCACGCTCGACAACATCACCGTGATCGGCCAGCGCGCCAGCCTGAATCAGGCGGTGCAGGCCAAGCAGATGTCCGATCACGTCATGGAAGTGATCTCTGCCGACAACATGGGCCAGATGCCCAACGTCACCGTCGCCGAAGCACTGGTGCGCCTGCCCGGCGTCAACGGCACCCGCGACCGCGGCAACGAGAGCCTGGCCACCGTGCGCGGTCTGGGCCCGCGCATGACCATGGGCACCGTCAACGGGCGCGAAATCGCCTCCTCCGAGCCCAATCGTGCGGTGCGCTGGGAAGTGTTCCCCACCGAGATCGTCTCCACCGTCAAGGTCTACAAGACCCAGTCGGCGGACCTGGTCGCCGGCGGACTTGCCGCAACGGTGGACATCTCCACCATCAGCCCGCTGGACTACACCGGCCCGGGCTTCGTCGGCACCGCCGGCCCGGTGTTCTACGACCATGCCAAGGACGTGGACGGCTACTCTCCGTGGGGCAACCGCTTCGGCGCCAGCTGGGTGCACCAGATCAACGACAACCTGGCGGTTGCGCTGGGCGCCACCTACCAGAAGCAGAAGAACTCCAACTCCTCGATCGGCAGCTGGGGCTATACCGATGCCACCACCTCGCGCGATGTGGATGGCGACGGCACTGTGGACCCCACGCCATGGGGCGCAGCCGACCAGCTCAAGCTGACCGAGCAGACCCGCACCGGTGCGATGGGTACCGTGCAATGGCGCTCGGGCAACGTCGAGTTGAAGTTCGACGGCCTGTATTCGCGTATCGAAATCGACGAAGACCAGTTGCAGAACTGGTTCAATGGCCTGGCCTACAGCACCTTCTCGACCGGCGCCAATCCCTACACCACGCCGGGCTCGTCCTACACCATCGTCGATGGCGATGTGGTGGCCGGCACGCTGGCCAACTCGAACCTGCAGGTCGACCATGTGGTCAGCCACTACAACGAGGTCAAGACGCTCACCGCCGGCGGCCTGAACGCCAAGTGGAGCGGCGATGTGTGGACGCTGGGCAGCGACCTGTCGTTCTCGCAGGCCAAGCGCGACAACACCTGGCAGGCGGTGCGCTTCGGCAGCAACCCGGACACCGTCTCGTTCGATTTCCGCCGTAGCGTCACCCCCACCATCAGCACCAGCTCGGACACGCCCGAGTGGGGCATCGCCGGCCAGACCGAACCGCAGGGGCTGCGCGACAGGATCGCCGCGCTGGCGCTCAACGCCAGCCGCTCTGTCGATGCCGCCGCGTTCACCTCGCTGGAATTCGGCGCACGCGCCGCGCGCCGCGAGAAGCAGAACCGCCGCTTCATCAGCAACCAGTCCGGCTACGACCAGCCGATCTCGGCGTACCAGGGCCTGATCTCTCCGGTCACCATGCCGGACTTGAACGTGCCCACCCTGACCGGCGGCAACATGGATGCGATCGCCGAGATCGGCTTCGGCGGTTTCGACCCGGCCACGCTCGAGGAGCAGTTGCTCGACCACTGGAACGTCAAGGAAGACGTGCGCGAAGCCTTCGCCAAGGCGGTGTTCAGTTCGCAGCTGTTCGGCACCGATGTCACCGGCAACATCGGCGTGCGTTTGGTCAATACCAGGACCACCAGCGACGGCTTCGATTCGGTCGGCACCACGGTGCAGGCGAGCAGCGACAGCAAGGAATACACCGACGTGTTGCCCAGCGCCACGGTCAACTTCCTGATCGACGATCAACGCATCCTGCGCTTTGCGGTGGCCAAGGTCATCGCGCGTCCGCCGCTGGACGAGTTGCGCACCGGCCGGCGCCTGGACGACCCCAACGTCACCGTCGGCCAGCTCACCGGCAGCGGCGGCAACCCGCAGCTGGATCCGTTCAAGGCCACCCAGGTCGACCTGTCCTACGAGTGGTACTTCCACAAGGAAGCGCTGGCGGCGATTGCGGTGTATCGCAAGGAAGTGGATTCCAGCATCGGCTACCGCACCGACCGCGAAGTGATCAACGGCCTGGATTACCTGGTCAGCGCGCCGTTCAATGGCGGCGGCGGGCACATCAACGGTGTGGAACTCACCTTCCAGACACCGTTCTACTTCATCCCGCACATGGAAAACTTCGGCGTCTATTCCAACTTCTCGCTGGTCGATTCCAACCTCAAGGAATTCTCGCCGGAAGACAACCCGCTGCCGCTGAGCGGCCTGGCACGCAAGACCGGCACCTTCGACCTGTGGTACAGCAACGGCAGCTTCGAAGCGCGCGTGGGTTACAAGTACCACAGCCCCTACACCGTGGTGTACGGCTGGAATGCGGCGCGTCTGGCACGGCTGCAGAGCGAAGGCACGGTGGATCTGAGCCTGAACTGGCAGTACAGCAAGCAGCTCGGTTTCCGCTTCCAGGCCGGCAACCTCACCAACGAACCGCTGCGCGCCTACACCGACAACAAGCCCAACCGTCTGGCCAACCAGGACGACGGCGGCTACCAGGTGTTTGGCCGCCGCTACTCGCTGGAAGCGACCTACAAGTTCTAGGTGCCGCTGATACCGCTGTTGCACGACTGCTCCACAGCTGCGCGCGGTGTGCGCGATCGCCTGCGTCACTGACGTGGTGATTGCGCACACCTTACGCACGACGGCACCGCCGCATGCGGCAGGCCGTCACCCGCTCCGCGTTTCATCTGTCGAGGAATTGCATGCGCTCCACACGCCGCCTCTGGACGCCCGCGCTGCTCGCGCTGGCCATGTCCACCTTCGCACACGCCGCCCCTGCCCCCGCCACGCTGTATCTGGGCGCGGACCTGTCCTACGTCAACGAGATGGAGGAATGCGGTGTGCAGTACCGCGAGAACGGCACGGTCAAGGATCCGTTCGAACTGTTCCATGCGCACGGCGCCAATCTGGTGCGCGTGCGGTTGTGGAACGATGCCCGCTGGACCCGCTACAGCGACCTGTCCGACGTCAAGAAGACCATCGCACGCGCGCGCGCGCAAGGCATGCAGGTGCTGCTGGACCTGCACTATTCCGACGACTGGGCCGATGGCGAAAAGCAGCTGATTCCCAAGGCCTGGGCCAGCATCACCGATACCGACGAGCTGGCGCGCACGCTGTATGGCTTCACCTACGACACGCTCAGCGCGCTCGATCGTGCCGGCCTGATGCCGGAGCTGGTGCAGGTCGGCAACGAAAGCAATTCCGATCTGATGGACAGCAAGCCGTGGGACAAGCAGCGCCCCATCGACTGGCAGCGCAACGCCAAGCTGTTCAATGCCGGCATCAAGGCAGTGCGCGACATCGGCGCACGTTCGGCAATCAAGCCGCGGGTGATGCTGCATATCGCCCAGCCGGAGAATGTGGAACCGTGGTTTGCCGCCGCCACCGAGGCCGGCGTCACCGACTACGATCTGATCGGCATCAGCTACTACCGCAAGTGGTCGACCCAATCGATGGCCGAGCTGGGCAAGACCATCAAGCGCCTGCGCGGCCGCTTTGATGCCGATGTGGTGGTGGTGGAAACCGCCTATCCGTGGACGCTGGATTCCGGCGACACCTCGCACAATCTGCTCGGCGAGGACTCGCTGATTGCCGGTTACCCGGCCACGCCGCAGGGCCAGTTCCGCTACATGGTCGACCTCACCCAGCTGGTGATCGATACCGGCGGCGCCGGCGTGGTGTATTGGGAACCGGCATGGACCAGCAGCAGCTGCAAGACGCGCTGGGGCACCGGCTCGTCGTGGGAAAACGCCAGCTTCTTCGACTTCAAGCATGCCAATGAACTGTTGCCGGCGATCGACTTCATGCGCCACCCGTATACCGGCGTGCCTGCAACCACGAGCAAACCTGCTGCGGGCGTGCAAGGCAACGCTGCAGACACCGGCAAGGGGATCCAGCCATGACCGGCATCAATCGCCGCGAGCTGCTGCGCGGCATGCTCGCCAGTGGCGTGAGCGCCGCACTCCCGATCGGTGCGACCGGTGCGTTGCCGCCCGCCATCGCCGCTGCAGCACCAGCTGCAGGTGACACCGCCACCCCGCTTACCGCGCTGGGCGATGCAGCCCTGGCACCGCGCGAACGGCTGCTGTTCGACTTCGGCTGGCGCTTCCATCTGGGCCATGCCAGCGACCCAGCGCGCGACTTCGGGTTCGGCACCTTCCAGCGCACCTTCGCCAAGGCCGGCAAGGACACCGCCACCGCCGCGCAACTCGCCTTCGACGACAGTGGCTGGGAACTGCTGGATCTTCCGCACGACTGGGCCGTCACCCTGCCCTTCCGGCAGGAACCGATCTCGGCCACCATCACCGAGGAAGATCCGGCCGCCGCGCACGGCTACAAGCCGCTGGGCACCAGTTTTCCGGAAACCAGCGTGGGCTGGTATCGCCGCGTGCTGCAGATTCCTGCGGACGATCTGGGCAAGCGCATCAGCCTGGTGTTCGACGGCGTGTTCCGCGACTGCATCGTGTTCTGCAACGGCCACATCGTCGGGCGCAATGCCAGCGGCTATTGCGGGTTCGAGGTCGACCTCAGCGAGGTACTCGACTACGGCAAGCCCAACCTGATCGCGGTGCGCGTGGATGCCACCCTGGGCGAAGGCTGGTTCTACGAAGGCGCCGGCATCTATCGCCATCTGTGGTTGAACAAGACCGACCCGCTGCATCTGCCGCAGGACGGCGTGTTCGTGCGCAGCACGCTGCAAGGTGCCACCGCCACGGCGCAGCTGTCCACCGAGGTGCGCAACGATGGCAGCGCCCCGCGCCAATGCACGCTGCAGGCGCGCGTGACCGCGCCGGATGGACGCGTCGTCGCACAGGCGGCCAGCGCCGCGGTCAGCATTGCTCCCGGCCAGGTGCACCTCATCGAACAGACCCTGCCGCTCGGCGAAGCGGCGCTATGGTCGATCGACACCCCGCAGCTCTACCGCCTGACCACCAGCGTGCACAGCGACGGCAAGGCAGTCGATGCGGTGGTCACGCCGTTCGGCGTGCGCACGGCCGTCTTCGATGCACAGCGCGGCTTCCTGTTGAACGGCGCGCCGCTCAAGCTGCACGGCACCAACAACCACCAGGATCACGCCGGCGTCGGCACCGCCATCCCCGACAGCCTGCACGAATGGCGCCTGCGCCGGCTCAAGTCGATGGGCTGCAACGCGTACCGCAGCTCGCACAATCCGGCCACGCCCGAACTGCTCGCGCTGTGCGATCGGCTCGGCATGTTCGTGATCGAGGAAACCCGCCGCATGTCCACCGACCCCGAGGCGATGGGCGAGCTGGAGACGATGGTGCGGCGCGGGCGCAATCATCCCAGCGTGATCCTGTGGTCGCTCGGCAACGAAGAGCCGCAGCAGGTCACCGAGCGCGGCGCGCGCATTGTCAGCCGCATGCAACAACGGGTACGTCAGCTCGACCCCACCCGCCCCACCACGTTCGCCATGGACAAGGGCTTTGGCGATGGCGTTGGCCAGGTCGTCGATGTGGTCGGTTTCAACTACCGCACCAGCCAGATGGACGGCTTCCACACGCAGTATCCGCACATTCCAATCTACGGCAGCGAAACCGGCAGCACCGTGTCGGTGCGCGGCAACTACCAGCGCGACGACACCCGCGGCTACACCCGCGCCTACGACACCGACCACCCGTGGTGGGCCAGCACCGCCGAAGCCTGGTGGAGTTATGTCGCGCAGCGCCCGTATATCGCTGGCGGCTTCATCTGGACCGGCTTCGATTACCGCGGCGAACCAACGCCCTACAACCGCTGGCCGAATGTCGCCTCGCAGTTCGGCGTGCTCGACAGCTGCGGGTTTCCCAAGGACAACTACTGGTACTACCGCGCGCAATGGACCAGCGAACCGGTGCTGCATCTGTTCCCGCACTGGAACTGGGACGGCCTGCTGCAGCCCGATGACAAGGGCCGCGTCCAGGTCTGGTGCCATAGCAATCTCGAAGCGGTGGAACTGCTGGTCAACGGCGTCAGCCAGGGCCTGCAGCAGGTGCCGGCCTACGGCCATGTCGAATGGCGCGTGGCCTATGCACCGGGCGTGATCGAGGCGCGCGGCTATCGCGCCGGCACACTGGTGCTGAGCGAACGCCGCGAGACGGTCGGCAAGCCGGCAGCGATCCGCCTGAGCTGCGACCGCAACGCAGTGCGTGCCGACGCCGAAGACGTCGCGGTGGTCAAGGTGGAGATCGTCGACGCACAAGGCCGCCTGGTGCCGACGGCCGACACCCTGGTGCAGTTCGCGCTGCGCGGCCCTGCGCGATTGATCGGCGTGGGCAACGGCGACCCCGCCAGCCATGAAGACGACAAGGCACCGCAACGCAAGGCCTTCAATGGACTGTGTGCGGCCCTGCTGCAGAGCACGCGCAGCGCCGGCAGCATCGTCTTGCAGGCCACCGCACCCGGCCTTGCCGCTGCCACACTGCGCCTGGATGCCGACAAGACCAAACCACGTGCCTCGGTGGCCTGACGCAAGCCGCAGCAGCAGCCGAAGTGATCACCAACGAGCAGGTCCGCAGCAGCACCTGGGCGTACCGCAATGCCGGGTGCCAGGACCGGCTCCCGGCACAGTCACTGGCGCCCGTGTGCGCAAGCGGTACACAGTGGCGGCGATCAGCACCTGGCCCATCGCCGCTGGGCCACGCGATTGGGCCGCTGGCCGACGGACTCACGCATCCGCGCCCCCTGCATCCGGCGCACGCGGGAAGTAACGGCTGAGCTTTTCTTCCCACGCCTGGAACTGCTCAAGCGTGTAGGCATCCATCGGTCGCGGGTCGGCGGCGACCGCTTTCTTCTGCGCGACATACGCGATGCGCTGGGAGGACAGCTCATCCCAGGCCTTGCGCAGCATCACCGGATCGGGATGCGAGACCATCATCGCTTCCAGCAACGTGGCCTGGGCCACACGCGCGGCCAGCAGGTCGCTGAGCGCCTCGGTCACGGCCTGCATCCACTCTTGCTGTTTCTGTTCCATATCCAAACCGGACCTGCCTGATGTGCCCCACACGGTAGCGCGCCCCTTGGGACGGCCATGTGGAGCCACTATCGGCGCGGCGCAGGCGATCTCCCCCTGGTGTCACGGAATGTATTGCGCCATGCCCGCGAGCGCTCGCAAGAACTGGCAGCGGTCAGGACTCGACGCCTGCAGTGCGGGTATCGCCCCGCCTTGTCGTCCACCAGAACAGCAGGGCCAGGAGACTGGCTGCCGCGCCCAGTAGGCACACACCTTGCCAACCTGCCCTGGCATAGGTGACGGTCGCGCCGATTGCACCCAGTCCGCTGCCGGCGGCATAGAACAGCATGTAAAGGCCAACCAAGCGGCTATGCGCCTCAGGCGTGGTGCGGAAGATCAAGCTCTGGTTCGTCACATGTAGTGCTTGGCCTCCCATATCGAGCAGCACGATGCCAATGACCAGTGCCCACAATGACCACTCCATCAGCGACAGAGGCCACCAGGCCAGCAGCAGCACCGTGAGCGCCGCTGCACTGGTGCGCTGAGCATGACCCTGGTCCGCCCACCGCCCGGCGCGCGCCGCAGCCAAGGCGCCTGCCACACCGACCAGACCGAAGGCACCGATGGCCATATGGGAGAAGCGATAAGGCGGCGCGCTCAAGGGCAGCACCAGCGCACTCCAAAAGATGTTGAATGTGGCGAACATCAACAGCGCCAGCGTGCCGCGCACTTGCAAGACCTTTTCCTGGCGTAGCAGCGTCAGCATCGAAGCGATCAGACGCGGGTAACGCATCGTCTGGGACGTCGACGGCAAGACCGGCAGCCATCGCCACAACGGAAGTGCCATCGCAACCATCAGGAAAGCGGCGCAGAAGTACACACCGCGCCATCCTGCCAAATCGCTGACACCACCGGCAAACACCCGTGCCAGCAACAGACCGATGAATACGCCGCCTTGCGCTGCGCCGACCACGCGGCCCCGTTCATGGGGCGCGGCGGCACTGGCCGCATAGGCAATCAGGCCCTGCGTCATCGCTGTGCCCAACAAGCCGACGGCGAGCATGCCTGCCAGCAGTGCAGGCGCAGATCGCGCCATCGCCACGACGGCAAGTGCGACCACCAGCGCCAGGAGCTGCATAGACATCAGGCGACGGCGATTGACCAAGTCGCCCAGCGGCACCAGCAGCAGCAATGCCAGCGCACAACCGATTTGTGTGGCTGTAATGACCCCGCCCACAGCCGCGTAGCTGATGCCGAAGTCTCGAGCCAGCGTGTCAAGCAGCGGCTGAGCGTAATAGACATTTGCCACGCTCAGTCCACTTGCAACCGCAAACAGCCACACCAAGTATCGGGGCATGTTCGCAGACGGAACCGTTGGAGGATTGCTTGACGGTAGTGATGCGACAGAAATCCCCATGGTTCCAACCCCACCCAATCCAGTTGCAAATAAAAACCGATTGAAGGCTAAGCAATATGGTTTTAAAATGCAACTTTATTGATTCCCAGTCGATCGGCTCCGGAGACGCCATGCCCCCTCGCAGACGCCTTGGTGACGAACATTGCCCGGTTGCGCGATCGGTCGATCTCATTGGGGATCGATGGGCGCTGCTGATCGTGCGCGATTCCTTCGATGGTGTGCGCCGCTTCGGCGATTTCCAGCGGAGCCTGGGCGTGGCGCGCAATATCCTGTCCGATCGGCTGCGCAAGCTGGTCGATGCGGGCATCCTGGTAATGCAAGATGCATCCGACGGCACGGCTTATCAGGAGTACGTGCTGACGGCACAGGGCGACAGCCTGTTCCCCGTCGTGGTGGCATTGCGACAGTGGGGCGAAGACCACCTTTTTGAGCAGGGCGAACGTCATTCGGTGCTGATCGACAGGCGCACGGGCAAGAAGGTCGCACGCATGTCGCTTCAGGCAAAAGACGGCGCTCCGCTGCTGCCTGCGTTTACGCAGGTTCGGAAAGTGATCAATCCGTAGTCGCCCAGTTCGCCCACGCGTCTGCGGCGACTCAACGCCCAATGGTGGGCAGCCGCCCTGCTGGGTATCGCCTTCGGGCCCATCCAGGCCAGACCGGGGGCCGTTCCGCCGTTCAGAAAATCGACAGGGTGCCCGCTGCAGATTGATTCTGCACGGCCGATATGAGGTCAATCCCTAACGCTGCCGCCGCATGTCGACCGAACTTAGAACCCAAGTCCCCTTCGCCGGAATGCAAGACACCGCGAGCGAGCTGCTTGAGCGTCTTGCCGAGCTGACGCCGCTGAAGACCTGGGTGCTTGCCGAGGTCAAAAACGATCACTGGATCATTCGTGGCTGCACCGACGCTTCCTTCGGGTTGAAGGTCGACCAGTTCTTGAGTTGGCACGAGTCGGTATGCCGCAGCATGATCGTCATGGGGGGCCCGCAGTTCGCTCCCGACTTGCAGAAAGTCGAACACCTGGCCCAGTCCGCCGTGGCGACACGGCTGGGTATCGCAAGCTATTTGGGCGTGCCCATTCGAATTCCTGGCAAAGTTGAGGGAATGCTGTGCGGACTGGACAACCGGGTCATCGAGGACAAACTGGATCACCTCTTGCCGCTGGTGGAAACATTTGGACGGGTGCTGGCCGGATCGTGGGCCCAGCACCTGGCCGAGGTCCAACCGCACCCCGCTGATCCGCATATCCTGCAAAACGTGCAGACGCTGACGGGCCTCTACGATCTCGGCACCTTCCGTGATCTCCTGCAAGCAGCGGCGGATCATCGCCATCGCAACGAGCCAGGCGGCGTATTGCTCTTTGACGTAGGCGCCAGCAACTCGGGCAATGGCGCCGAGTCAGAACAAGATGTGGCGGCGGCCATCGCCCTGCTGAAGCAAGCCACCCGTCCTCAGGACAGCCTGGCACACCTGGCGCGCGGAGAGTTCGCCCTGTTTCTGCCTGGCACCAGCGAAGCCGGGTTGGTGTCGGTCGCCCGGCGCATCCAGTCGTCCTTGAATGCAGAGGGGTTCAGCGCCCGATGGGGAGCCAGCTGGTTCAAGGAAATGCAGCAGCTCAACAACATCGATCAGCTCATCAAGGCAGGCTCCCTGCCGGGCGCCAGTCTGGCTGGAAGCGATGAGCACACGATCCCAGCGGCTGTCCCCGCAGGACCAGGCTAAGCCCTCAAAGGACGAGGGCACGCAGGGGCGCTGTCAGCGGAACCAGCAGCTGCGGGTCAGGAAAATACTTACAGGCATGTTCGCCTATTGCCGATAGCGGCTTGAGGCTTTTCCTTCAATGATGGCGTGTCACTCGGCGAGCATCGAGAGCCGATCGTCTGACACTGATGTTGGACGAACGTAGGTGCCTGCCCCATCAAGGAGGATCGCTATTGGGCGTCACCGCAGTTCGGCACGTGGGCGATTACCTGCTCACGGCCCACAGCATCCCGTGCAATGGAAAATTCCTGCCGGAGCTCCTGATTTCCAAGCCCGGCAGCATCACGTTGCACCGATGCCAACTCAGAAGTACCGCCTTTGCTGACCAACGCGACGCGTATGACTACGCCAAGCGCTGGATGGCTACATGCCATGTGTCGAGCACAGGCGCTGTCAGCCCCGCCTAGCAACAGAGGCAGGCCTACGATCGCTCATTCGTCTGCTGCGATCACTCCATGCCGCCAACTATTCGAGTGTGCAAACCTCGATCGGCTTCGCCGTTGCCGATAAGCTTTTCTTTGCGCCAGCCTCGCCAAGGGTGACCATCGGCGGTCCCAGAAAACGCAGTAGCGACGCTCGGACCAAAGCACAAGACGCACCAGGTCGCCTGCTCCAGGCAATGCAGGTCATGCAAACGCAGATACGCAGCCTGATGTCCGCCCGGTCAAACATGGCCAAGCGCCACGATGAAGGCCAGACCGGCTTCCGCATGGATGCACAGGCCTTCCCGGGCGACTACGGCCGCAAGGCCGAGGCCACCAATGCCCTGGTGGCCTCCCACCTGGCCGTGCAGTCCAACCTTGCGCGGATCATGGGCCGCTATGCCATCGGCGAGCCGAGCGAGAGCATGGAGCGCCTGCCCGGTGAGAAGGCCGTGCTCTCCCAAACCATGGACGAGGTCAAGGCCAACCTGTCCGCCAGGAATATCGAGATCAAGCAGCTGGCGCAGGCCGCCGCCATCGGTGACTTCACGGCGCGCGGCGATGCCGATCGTTTCCAATACGATTTCCGCATCATGGTGGAGCGCTTGAACCTGCTCATGGCCACCGCAGACAGCAACCTGCAATCGCTGTCCTCGCTGCTGCATTCCAGCGCGGCAGGAGACCTGACCGCGCGAATGACCGGCGAGTTCAAGGGTGTGTTCGCGCAGATGCGCAATGACGCCAATACCACCGCCGCACAGCTTGCGGAGATTGTCGGACGCGTGGGCCCAGGAACCTGGGCTCATTGGGTTCTGATACGACACATCATTCCGCAGGACCAAGCGATGGCAACCGCTTGTCCTGCATTGTCGTGTCCGCTATAAATTCGCTGAGCGGGTTTAACAGCACCGACATAGTGGCTAAGTAGGCTTGCTCCGCATGCCAGACCAGACGCAAGGCTACCGTTTGCGCATCAAAGGGCTTGAATGCAGAAACTCATAAGTGACCTGGAAGCCCTGCTGGCAGCTTGGGATGCGCAAGCAACAACTTTTGATTCGTGCGACATGCCGGCATCTGCACTTGCTTTTCGAGAGTGTCAGCGACGCTTGGGCCTGGTCTTGGCGTCGCATGCTCGGCACCCAGTTGCCCGTCAGAGTGACGTCAACTTTACTCTTTGAAAGGCTGCCGGGCTGGGCGGCACATTGTTCGGCCGAGGTCCAAGGCGTACTTAGCGACACTGTGGCCACCCAAAGGTGGATGTGGGCTAGATATGAAACGGACCTGCCGAGAGCGTCGGCGAGCTCACCCTGACTCGGAACGCAATGAGTAGGCTAGCGAGGAGCATCACTGCCGCGGCAACGATGAGGACTGCAACGATGCCCCCCAGCCCGAACACCAGGCCGCCCAAGGCGGCCCCCGCCGCGATAGAGGACTGCACCGCGGCCACTACCATCCCGCCGGCGCTCTCGGCTTGGTCGGGCACCGCACGTGCGACCCAGCTCGACCAGGCAACGGGTACGCCACCGAAGGCCAGACCCCAGAGCGAGACAAGGATCGATAGCCCGCCAATACCCACCGGCAACAGGACCATGCCGAGAACGGCTACGCCAACCAGGGCAGGCATGATCACCAACGTCACTTTCAAACTGCGCTCCATGAGCCAGCCGGCCAGTAGTGTGCCGACAAAGTTCGCCACACCGAATCCGAGCAGAATCAGCGCCAGGCCGTCGGCGCTCATCTGCCCCAGGCTCTCCATCGTTGGGCGGATATAGGTAAACAGCGAATACTGACCGGTGTGCGCCAGAACGCAGCCCAGCATTCCGACCGTCACACCTGGTCGGCGCAAGAGCCCCACCACCGACTCTGGGAGTGCGGCCTTGCGCGGGGCCATTCGGGGCAGCGTGAACCACTGGAACGCAAAAGTGAGGCCACCTACCGCCGTCGCAGCCCAAAAGGCGCTGCGCCAGCCCAGCAGCCCGCCCAGGTAGCTCCCCAGCGGAACGGACACCACCGTGCCGACCGCAATCCCGCTGAAGATGATTGAAAGCGCGCGAGGCACGCGCTGTGGCGGCACCAACCGCATGGCAACGGCCGCTGCCATGCTCCAGAAACCACCCAGCGCGACGCCCAGAAGGACTCGCATCACCAGAAGAACACCCATGCTGGAAGACAACGCCACCAAGGCGTTGGACAGGAGCATCAAACCTGTGAAACTCAACAGCACCAGGCGCCTGTCCATCGAACGGGTCAGCCGAGGCACAAGCAGGCCAGCGAACAGGGCCACCACAGCAGTGACCGTCACTGCCTGACCGGCCAGCGCCTCCGACACACCCAGATCCGCCGCCATTGGCGTCAACAGGCTGGCAGGCAGGTATTCGGCCGTGAGCAGCCCAAAGACCCCCATGGCCAGCGAAAACACGGCCACCCATGCCGATGAAGACGGCTCCCCGCTGCCCCATGTCACCGGATCAGGCGCGTCTGCGACATCAACTACGTCATTACTCATCAAAGATCCCAGTGCAATCGTGCAGCCGAGAGTCTATGGAGCCAAGTCAGGATGATCTATGATTGTCCGACCTGTATTTTTGATCGAAACCCCTGGCTAACTCAATACGCCACGCGTCATCCCAGCCCAGCGATCTGATCAGCCAGCTGCTGACCGGCATGCGGTTACATGGCGTCCAATACCGACGCATTCAGATCGGGCCGACCTTTGGGCTTGGATTTCCCCTGAAGCCAGGGCATGCCTACTTCCACTACCTGGCGGTGGGCAATGCGATGCTTCGTAGCGCGGGCGGCAGCCAACACCTTCTAACCGCCGGGGATGTCGTGCTTCTTCCCCGCGGAGAAGGACACTCGTTGTTGTCTGGCGAGGACCATCCAGTCCAGTGCTTAGAAACGATAGACGCAGCCCCACTGGGTGACGCGGTGAGCGGCATCGACACGTGCCCGAGCACACATCCCGTGCCAAGCGCTGTGCTCTTCCACGGATGCATGGTGTTCGATCTAGGTGGCATGCATGGGTTAAGCACGTTGATGCCGACCGTGATGTTGGCCGATGGCAACGCCGCTCGGTTTCCTGGGCTGTTGCCGCTGGTCGACGCGATGAAGCGCGAGGTGTGCTCAGGACGTATTGGATTTGCTGGAATACTCGCCCGGCTGGCGGATGCAGTCGCCGCCATGATCGTCCGTGACTGGGTCGAGCGCGGTTGCGAAGGAGCCTCAGGCCTGGTCATGGCCATGCGCGACCCTCGTCTATCGCCGTCGCTGCTTGCCCTACACAAAGACCCCGGACGCGATTGGACCGTCGACGCACTGGCTGCAGAGTCAAACATTTCACGTTCTGTCTTTGCAGACCGGTTCCAGACCGTCATTGGAACCGCGCCCCTGCGTTACGTGACTGAGCTGCGAATGCAGTTGGCGAGTCAATGGTTGACTCAGCAAAGCCTGTCCATAGAGGTAGTGGCAGAGCGTCTCGGCTATGCGTCGCAGGCAGCATTTAGTCGCGCCTACAAACGCGTCATGGGGCACTCTCCTGGCGCGACTCGACGAGGACGACAACGCCAGCGCTAGGACGCATTCCGAAACCCAACCCAACTTGCTAGTCCGCATCACGATTCCTCTTCTTTTGTTTGGTCAGGTCCACGCCGATGACCTCGTTCCGGTAACCCACCTGGACGCGCGCAACTTCAACCTGTGCGCGCGGACCTGCGTTCTCCATCCAAACGCATACCACCTCAAAGACCAGCAGATCGTCTTTTGCGTCCCTGCCTTGCTTAAGCACTCCGGTTGCCTCGCTTTCGCTCATGCGGATCGAAAGATGAAAGTGCCCGGCATGCCGGGGTGTCCAAATAGATCGCTCACTGCGAGCACCGGTCGGGACAGACCCCTCGCCGGTGATGCCCTCTACCTGGAATCCGGCAATCCAAGGAATCGGTACGTAGATGTCCAAGATGCCGCGTTGCCGGTCATAGGACGGCTGATCCACGATGGTGGGGCGAACGGCAAAACGCTGAAGGCCACGGAAGCGCTGCGCCCTTGCATCGAGGGCCGCCCCATACTTGCGCTCAATGGCTTGCGGCTCTTGAGCGGTGATGCCGTTGGGGCCGTTCCGCTTCGTATCGATCAGCCACTCGCCATATCAAGCGCTGCTCTCGCTCGGTCTTTCTCAACCGATAGCTGGACCGCGTCGACGCAGTCAGCCTCGCATCGCAGGTGTGGTAGCCGCCGAAGCCGTGGACGCCAGCCCGGCTCGGATGTGTCGCGCGCCCGCCAGTTCGTTTTGGTCGAGGTCCCAGTAGGTGCCTTGCAGGTCGAGATACAGGCTCTTGGCCCTGTCCCTTGATGCCTGCGGAGCCCCGGTGATGGCCCGCCCAATCCGCTGAAGAAGATTTCCCCTGTCCTGCGCTAGCACCGCCATGCTTGCTGCCAGAACGCGCCCGTGACTGCAGCTACTGCTTCTTCATGCCCTCGACCCGATGGCCAAGCGCCCACTGGGTCCCATGGCCGGCACCCTCTCGACGGACAGCTCAAGGATTTGCCGGTGGGTGAGCTTAAACTTGAGTCCGCGCCGACTTGAGGCAGCCCCTGGTTGCGTCGCAACATCCTGTTCCATTCCAACGCCTCGTCCGTTTCGTCGCAACATCGCTTCACTCGTTTAGAGGGTCGTCGCACCAGCGCCGCAACACAATTTACCGTTACTCGCCGCTACCGACCCTGATCGACCGCCACATCCCGGAAGAACATTTCTTGCAAAACACTGACACAAAAGAAAAAACCAAGAACGCCAGCGGGGCTGTAGAGCACACACCCCTGATGAAGCAATTTTTCGCCGCCAAGTCGGACTACCCCGACCTGCTGCTGTTCTTCCGCATGGGCGATTTCTACGAGCTGTTCTACGACGATGCGCGCAAGGCCGCACGGCTGCTCGACATCACCCTGACCCAGCGCGGCAGTTCCGGCGGTGCGCCGATCCCGATGGCGGGCGTGCCGGTGCATGCCTACGAGGGCTATCTGGCGCGGCTGGTGGCGTTGGGCGAGTCGGTGGCGATCTGCGAACAGATCGGCGACCCGGCGCTGGCCAAGGGCCTGGTCGAGCGCAAGGTGGTGCGCATCGTCACCCCGGGAACGGTCACCGACGAGGCGCTGCTGGACGAGCGCCGCGACACCTTGCTGATGGCGATCGCGCGCAGCAAGCAAGGCTATGGCCTGGCCTGGGCCGATCTGGCCGGCGGGCGTTTTCTGGTCAACGAAGTGGACAGCGTGGACGCGCTGGAAGCGGAAATCGCACGCCTGGAACCGGCCGAGCTGCTGGTGCCCGACGAAGACAACTGGCCGGAGTTCCTGCGCGGCCGCGTCGGCGTGCGGCGGCGGCCGCCGTGGTTGTTCGACGCCGACAGCGGCCGGCGCCAGCTGCTGGCGTTCTTCAAGTTGCATGACCTGTCCGGCTTCGGCATCGACGACAAGCCCTGCGCCACCGCGGCGGCTGGCGCGCTGCTGGGCTATGTCGAGGAAACCCAGAAACAGCGACTGCCGCATCTGACCTCCATCGCCATGGAAGTGGCCAGCGAGGCGATCTCGATGAACGCGGCCACGCGCCGGCATCTGGAGCTGGACACACGCGTCGATGGCGACACCCGCAACACCTTGCTCGGGGTGCTGGACAGCACGGTCACGCCGATGGGCGGGCGCCTGCTGCGGCGCTGGCTGCACCGCCCACTGCGGCTGCGCGAGGTGCTGGTACAGCGCCACCACGCGGTCGGCAGCCTGATCGACAGCGGCGCCGATACCGACGTGCGCGAGGCCTTCCGCGCGCTCGGCGATCTGGAACGCATCCTGACCCGCGTGGCCCTGCGCTCGGCGCGCCCACGGGATTTTTCCACCTTGCGCGATGGCCTGGCGCTGTTGCCGAAGGTGCGCGCGATCCTCGCGCCACTGGATTCGCCGCGCCTGCAGACGCTGTATGCCGAACTCGGCGAGCACGATGCCACCGCGCACCTGTTGATCAGCGCGGTGGCCGAACAGCCGCCGCTCAAGCTCAGCGACGGTGGCGTGATCGCCACCGGCTACGACGCCGATCTGGACGAGTTGCGCCGCCTGTCCACCAATGCCGATCAATTCCTGATCGACCTGGAACAGCGCGAACGCGCCAGCAGCGGCATCGCCACGCTCAAGGTCGGCTACAACCGCGTGCATGGCTACTACATCGAGATCAGCAAGGGCCAGGCCGAGAAGGCCCCGCTGCACTACAGCCGCCGGCAGACGCTGACCAACGCCGAGCGCTACATCACCGAAGAACTCAAGAGCTTCGAGGACAAGGTGCTGTCGGCGCGCGAGCGCTCGTTGTCACGCGAAAAGCTGCTGTATGAAGGCCTGCTCGACGCACTCGGCGACGAGCTGGAAGGCCTCAAGCGTTGCGCGAGTGCATTGAGCGAGCTCGACGTGCTGGCCGGATTTGCAGAACGCGCGCAGGCACTGGATTGGTCACGTCCGGAACTGGACAGCACAGCCTGCCTGCGTATCGAACGCGGCCGCCACCCGGTGGTGGAGGCGGTGCGCGACCAACCGTTCGAACCCAACGATCTGGAGTTGCATGCCGACCGTCGCATGCTGGTCATCACCGGCCCCAACATGGGTGGTAAATCGACCTACATGCGCCAGAACGCCCTGATCGTGCTGCTGGCGCATATCGGCAGCTATGTGCCGGCCAGCCGCGCGGTGATCGGGCCGATCGACCGCATCCTCACCCGCATCGGCGCGGGCGACGACCTTGCGCGCGGGCAATCCACCTTCATGGTGGAAATGGCCGAAACCAGCTACATCCTGCACCACGCCACGCCGCAATCGCTGGTGCTGATGGACGAGATCGGCCGCGGCACCTCTACCTACGACGGCCTGGCGCTGGCCGATGCGGTGGCGCGCCACCTGGCGCACAGCAACCGCTGCTACACGCTGTTTGCCACGCATTACTTCGAGCTCACCGCCTTGGCCGACCAATCGCATGCCGGCGGTGCCAGCGGCATCGCCAACGTGCACCTGGACGCGGTCGAGCACGGCGAGCGCCTGGTGTTCATGCATGCGGTCAAGGACGGCCCGGCCAATCGCAGCTTCGGCCTGCAGGTGGCCGCACTCGCCGGCTTGCCCAAGGCCGCCGTGACCCAGGCGCGGCGGCGCCTGGCCGAATTGGAACAACGCGGCGGCGAAAGCCATGCCTCGGAGATGGCGCCGCAGGCGCTGGATGCGCCGCAGCAGTTCGGGCTGTTCGCGCCGCAGGCCAGCGCCGCGCAGGAAGCGCTCGCGGCGCTGGACCCCGACGAGCTGAGCCCCAAGCAGGCGCTGGAAGCGCTGTACCGGCTCAAGGCGCTGCTGTGACGCCAAGGCCTGCAGTCCGCATGCCGGACCGCAGGCCGGCCGCTCACACCGGGGCGGCCGGCGGGTGCGGGTTCGGATGCGCGGCGCCCAGGCCGTCGTCGATGGCCTGGGCGCGCCGCGCCGCCGGCCGCGTGCCGTGGCGCTGCGCGAAGGCCACGAAGGCCGGGCGCGGGGCCAGCGCGCCGATGCGCAGGTAGAAACCCAGGCAAGCAGCGACGTACAGATCGACCGCGGTGAAATGCTCGCCGGCCAGATGTTGGCGGCCCTCGAGTGCGGTTTCGAGCGTGTGCAGCAGATCGGCCTCGTTGCCGTAACCGGCACTGTGCGACGGCGCCAGGGTGCCGCTCTGCCGGGCGGTCAGCAGCGCCTCGAACGGGCCGGCCATGAACATCAGCCAGCGGTAGTACGGCCCGCGCGCGGCCGATCCCGGCGGCGGCGCCAGCTGCCGCTCCGGCACCTGCTCGGCCAGGTAGGCGCAGATCGCAGCGTTCTCCGTCACCACGGTGTCGCCGTGCACCAGCGCAGGCACCTTGCCCATCGGATTGATCGCCCGATAGGCCGGCGTCTTCATGTCCGCACCGTAGTCGAGGATCTCGTGCCGGTACGGCAGACCGGTTTCCTCCAGCATCCAGCGCGCAACGCGGCCGCGCGACAGGGGGTGGGTGTACAGCACGTAATCGATGGCCATGGCCGGGTTCCGCTGGGAAGGGACGCCAGTGTGGGCGACCCTTGCTGACACCCGCTGTCAGCAGCCGACGCCGTGGCCGGTTGCCGCGCGCCAGCGCTGGATCAGCAGCGGGCGGCGCGAGGGATAGCGCTCGCCGCCGTCGGCCAGCGCCCGCACCCGGTCGGCGCGGAAGTGGCGGAAATCGCCGCGCAGCTCGCACCAGGCGGCGATCATGCCGTGGCCGCCCAGAAAGGCCATCGCGAATGGCCAGATCTGCCGCTGCGACACCTGGCCACCGACATCGACATACTTCATCCGCAGCACGTGTTCGCGCCGTATGCCACGGCGCAGGACCGGCAACCACGGTGCCGGCGGCGGCGCGTCCCCGAGGTCCGGCACCAGCAGGCCGCTGGTCTCGATCGCCAGCCGCAGGTCGGCCGGCAGCGTGGCGGCGATCCGCGCGGTCGCACGCTGCGCCGCCTGCGCCAGTTCCGGATCGGCCTGGCGCGCGACCCAGCGTGAGCGCTTCCAGCTCGTCGGCGGTGAAGTTCAGCGCCGGCAGCAGGAAGCCGGGGCGCAGCGTATAGCCCACCCCGGGGTCGCCGAGGATGTCGGCGCCCTGCGCACGCAGGGTCGCGATGTCGCGGTAGAGCGTACGCAGGCTGACCCCGAGCGCATCGGCCAGATCCGCGCCAACGACCGGCCGGCGGCGCCCGCGCAGGGCATCGAGCAGGTGCAGCAGACGGGTGGCGCGCACAGTCATCGCGACAGCATAAGGGCTTTTGCTCCCTTCCTAACCGGCGGCGGCGTAGTGTGCGCACGAACGACCCCAGACCCAGGAATGGTTTCCATGAGCACCTCTCTGACCCAGGAACTGAGCACGCAGCTGCAGGGCGCGCCGGTGCAGCAGATCGCCGATCGCCTCGGCGTCGACCCGGCGCAGGCGCAACGCGCGGTCGCCACCGCCCTGCCGCTGCTGCTGGCGGCGCTGGGCCGCAACGCGCAACAACCGGAAGGCGCCCAGGCCCTGCTTGGCGCGCTGCAGCGCGACCACGCACCGGCCGCCGCCGGCAACGGGCTCGGCGGCCTGCTCGAGAGCGTGCTCGGCGGCGGTGGCGCGCAGGCCGATGGCGCCGGCATCCTCGGCCACGTCTTCGGCGGCCAGGCGCCGCAGGCCAGTGCCGGGCTCGGCCAGGCCACCGGCCTGGACACCCAGCGCTCCGGCCAGCTGCTGCAGATCCTGGCGCCGATCGTGCTGGCGTTCCTGGCCCGGCGCTTCCTCGGCGGCGGCGGCACCGCCGATGCCGGACAACTCGGCCAGGCGCTCGGCCAGGAGCGGCAGCAGGTCCATGCCGACAGCGGCCTGTCCGGCCTACTGAGCAGCGTGTTCGACCAGGACGGCGACGGCAAGCTCGGCGTCGGCGACCTGCTCAAGCTGGGCGGCGGGCTGTTCGGCAAGCGCTGAGGTACCGCCGCTGCCTGGGCGCTTCGCCGCAGCACACCGCTCCCTCCCGCGGCGACGGCATCGCCTCCGATGCCGTGGGGTTCGCCCTGCTCCTCGGGCAACCGGCGGCGCGGTGGCCGTGATGCCGGCAACGCGAAAGCGTTCGACAGGGCCGTGTGATCGATGCGCAGCGGCCAGGCCGAGTGCCCCGCAAGCAAGCCGCATGACGATTGAGGCCATCTATCGCAGTATTTTCATCAATCAATTTTATCAACCGCCTGGTTACCGATAGTCTGCCTCTACCGAAACCGGTCCGGTTCCGCTCCACGTCCGCTCCGTCGTCCCGCCCTCAGGGCGCCGCCGCAGGGAGCCGCCGGGCGAATCCAGGCCAGTCTTTTTCCGGCGTCCGTCCCGTTACCCGGGCCGCGCCCCGCGCAACGAAGGTAGAGAGCGATGACCACCGAAGCCAAATGCCCGTTCAATCACACCGTCGTCGGCAACGGCACCACCAACAAGGACTGGTGGCCGCAGCAGTTGCGCGTCGACCTGCTGAACCAGCACTCCGCGCGCTCCAATCCGTTTGATGCGGCGTTCGACTACGCCAAGGCCTTCGCGGCCCTGGACCTGGAGGCGCTCAAGCGCGACCTGCATGCGCTGATGACCGACTCGCAGGACTGGTGGCCGGCCGACTTCGGCCATTACGGCCCGCTGTTCGTGCGCATGGCCTGGCATAGCGCCGGCACTTATCGCATCGGCGACGGGCGTGGCGGTGGCGGTCGTGGCCAGCAGCGTTTCGCACCGCTCAACAGCTGGCCGGACAATGTCAGCCTGGACAAGGCGCGCCGGCTGCTGTGGCCGATCAAGCAGAAGTACGGCCAGGCGATTTCCTGGGCCGACCTGATGATCCTCACCGGCAACGTCGCGCTGGAAAGCATGGGCTTCAAGACCTTCGGCTTTGCCGGTGGCCGCGAAGACACCTGGGAACCGGATCAGGACCTGTACTGGGGCCGCGAAACCAAGTGGCTGGGCGGCGACGAGCGCTACTCGCGCGGCTCGCCGGGCGTGGACGAAGCGCACGGCGTGCTGGTGAAGGACGACGACAGCGAAGTGCCGCACACCCGCGATCTGGAAAATCCGCTGGCGGCCGTGCAGATGGGCCTGATCTACGTCAACCCGGAAGGCCCGGACGGCAAGCCCGACCCGGTCGCCGCCGCGCGCGACATCCGCGACACCTTCGCGCGCATGGCGATGAACGACGAAGAGACCGTGGCGCTGATCGCCGGCGGCCACACCTTCGGCAAGACGCACGGCGCCGGCCCGGCCGACAACGTCGGTGCCGAGCCGGAAGCCGGCGAGCTGGAGAGCCAGGGCCTGGGCTGGCACAACCGCTACGGCAGCGGCAAGGGCGCCGACACCATCACCAGCGGCCTGGAAGTCACCTGGACCACCACCCCGGCGCAGTGGAGCAACGACTTCTTCGACCATCTGTTCAAGTTCGAGTGGGAACTGAGCAAGAGCCCGGCCGGTGCGCACCAGTGGGTGGCCACAAATGCCGACGCCATCATTCCCGACGCGCACGATGCAGCGAAGACGCATCGGCCGACCATGCTGACCACCGATCTGGCGCTGCGTTTCGACCCGGCCTATGAGGCCATCTCGCGTCGCTTCCACGAACACCCGGACCAGTTCGCCGACGCCTTCGCCCGCGCCTGGTTCAAGCTCACCCACCGCGACATGGGCCCGCGCTCGCGTTACCTGGGCGCCGAGGTGCCGAGCGAAGAATTGCTGTGGCAGGACCCGGTGCCGGCCGTCGACCACCCGCTGGTCGATGCGCAGGACGCCGCCGCCCTCAAGCAGACCATCCTCGATTCCGGCCTGAGCGTGGCGCAGTTGGTGTCCACCGCGTGGGCCTCGGCATCGACCTTCCGCGGTTCGGACAAGCGTGGCGGCGCCAACGGCGCACGCATCCGTCTGGCACCGCAGAAGGATTGGCAGGCCAACCAGCCCGCGCAGCTTGCACAGGTGCTGGGCACGCTGGAACGTATCCGGGCCGACTTCAACGGCGCGCAGTCGGGCGGCAAGCAGATATCGCTGGCCGACCTGATCGTGCTGGCCGGTAATGCCGCGGTCGAACGTGCCGCACAGGCCGCTGGTCACAGCGTCACCGTGCCGTTCGCACCCGGCCGCACCGATGCCTCGCAGGAGCAGACCGATGTCGAATCGTTCGCGGTGCTGGAACCGGTGGCCGATGGCTTCCGCAACTACGCCAAGCAGCGCTATGCGGTGCCCGCGGAGGCATTGCTGATCGACAAGGCACAGCTGCTGACGCTGACCGCGCCCGAGTTGACCGTGCTGGTCGGCGGCCTGCGCGTGCTCGGCGCCAATGTCGGCGACTCCGGCCATGGCGTGTTCACCACCCGCCCCGGCGTGCTGAGTAACGACTTCTTCGCCAACCTGCTCGACATGCGTACCGAGTGGAAAGCCACCTCCGAATCGAAGCAGGTCTACGAAGGCCACGACCGCAGCACCGGCGAAGCCAAGTGGACCGGCACGCGCGTGGATCTGGTGTTCGGTTCCAACTCGATCCTGCGTGCGGTGGCCGAGGTCTATGCCAGTGCCGATGCACAGGAGAAGTTCGTCCAGGACTTCGTCGCCGCCTGGACCAAGGTGATGCAGCTGGATCGTTTCGATCTGGCGTGAGTGGCAAGGCGCACGCCCTCGTGCGTGCGCCTCCAGCAGTGTTGAACCACACGCAACAGATCGACTCGGCACTGAAGACGTCAGTGGAGCGGCGGGTCTGCGGTTTGGCTGCAAGGCCCTTGCCCGCCCACCATCGCAGGACACGCCGCAAGTACGTCCATGTAGGCTCTTACGCGGCATCCATGCCGCGTAAGGTCCCGCGACGGTGAGCGGACAAGGACCAGTCGAGATGGTCGGTGTGCCTGGTTAGGAGCAGAGCATGATGCGCTGGTCGGATTACTGTGCGGCTTGCACCACCTACCTGGCGCCAAACGTGGGCAACACCGCCACCACGCGACCGCCGGCCAGGTCTTGTGAGCCGTTCTCAAGCTTCTGATCGACGGTTCTGCACCTGGATACATCGCACACCGCAACAGAAAACGGCGCTTCCAACCTCAATCGGGAAGCGCCGTTCTTTCTTGAGTGAACGACACGACGGAGATCCAGGCGTTTCTGTTTCCACCATCCAATTCGCAGCGGACAACCACGCAGCGCTACAACGCGTCGATATCGCCCAGCGCGTTGATCAGCCGGCGTGCGCGCTTGTCCGGCTTGCCCTCGGGTGCGCGATAGCCGGTGCGTTCGGCGGCGCGCTGCAGCCGCCATTGCGCACGCGCCTCGCGTGAGGCATCGCTTTCCACGTACAGCGTCTGTGCGACCGGTGCCGGGCCACGCACATCGCTCAGCGCGGCGACGGTGATTTCGAAGATCTCGCCGCCGCGGTCGATGCGCAGCTGCTCGCCGCTGCGCAGCGTGCGCGAGGGCTTGGGCCGCTGGCCGGCGACGTCCACCTTGCCGTTGTCCACCGCCGTCTTGGCCAGGCTGCGCGTCTTGAAGAAGCGCGCCGCCCACAGCCAGACATCCAGCCTGACCGTCGTCGCTTGTTCCACCAGTTGAGTCATTGCGTTGTGCTTGCCGTCGGTTCCAAAGGGCTGCGGGCCGCTGCCGTGATCGCCACTGCATCGGCGCGTCGCAACGGGCTGCGTTGAGCGGGAAATATCTGGGCAAGCCCGCTGTAACTCAAGCGTCGCTGCCGTCTAAGTACAGCCTACCTTCCACACTCTGGCTGACTCATACAGACTGACCCGCACAGCGTGCGTCGTGTCATCGGCCTGGCGGCTTCACGCTCCTGCGGCAGTTGCTATTTGCCTGGCGACAGCGCGCCTCACACCTGCCAGTGCTAGTGTTCGCAGCTTCTGCACCACGGCCCGTCTGCGATGCCCAAATCCGCTGTCCTGACCGAAGGCCCGATCGGCAGGAATCTGCTGCTGTTTGCGATGCCGATCCTTGCGGGGAACATCGCGCAATCGCTCAATGGCTCGATCAATGCGATCTGGGTGGGCCGCTACCTCGGCGAGGCGGCACTGACTGCGGCGGCCAATGCCAACAGCATCATGTTCTTCCTGATCGGCTCGGTGTTCGGCATCGGCATGGCCTCGACCATCCTGATCGGCCAGGCGATGGGCGCGCGCGACATCGCACAGGCGCGCAAGATCATGGGCACCAGCGCCAGTTTCTTCGGCGGGCTGTCGGCGCTGATCGCGGTGCTCGGCTGGTTTCTGGCGCCGCATCTGTTGACCGCGATGGGCACACCGCCGGCATCGCAGACGCTGGCCGAGGAGTACCTGCGGGTGATCTTCCTGGCGATGCCGCTGATCTATGTGTTTGCGTTCCTGTCGGCGGCGCTGCGCGGTACCGGCGATGCCCGCACGCCGTTCCGCTTCTTGCTGGTGTCGGTGGTGCTGGACATTGTGTTCAACCCGCTGCTGATCTTCGGTCTGGGTCCGTTCCCGGCGCTGGGCATCGCCGGTGCGGCCTGGGCCACGTTGCTGGCACAGGCGGTGGCACTGGGCGGTTTGCTGCTGTATCTGCGCAGCAAACGCCATGTGCTGTGGCTGGGGCGCGCCGATCTGCACCTATTCCGCATCGCGCCGGCGATCCTGCGCGCGCTCATCGTCAAAGGCGTGCCGATGGGCCTGCAAATGGTGCTGATTTCGCTGGCCATGATCGCGATGATGACGCTGGTCAACGGCTTCGGTACCGACACCGCAGCCGCCTACGGCGCGGCGCTGCAGCTGTGGACGTATGTGCAGATGCCGGCGATGGCGCTGGGCGCGGCGTGTTCGACGATGGCCGCGCAGAACGTGGGCGCCGGCTTGTGGACGCGCGTGGATGCAACCGCACGCACCGGCATCGTGGCCAACTTCCTGATGACCGGCGTGCTGATCGGGCTGCTGATCGTGTTCGATCGCTGGACGCTGGCGCTGTTCCTGCCCAGCGACAGCCCGACGCTGGAGGTGGCGCGGCATCTCAATCACATCGGTATCTGGTCGTTCCTGCTGTTCGGCGTGAGCTTTGTGGTTTCCGGCGTGGTGCGGGCCACCGGTGCGGTGATCCCGCCGCTGCTTATCCTGGCGTTCGGTCTGTGGGGCGTGCGCGTGCCGCTGGCAAACGCCTTGATTCCGCATCTGGGAGCCGACGGCATCTGGTGGAGCCTTCCGATCAGCTCGCTGTGTTCGATGCTGCTGTCGCTGGCGTATTACCGCTGGGGCGGCTGGCGCAAGGCACGCATGCTGACCACGCCGGCAGATCCTGCGGAACTGGCCGCCGCCGCCGAAGTGCAGGCGCATCCGGCCTCGCCGGTTGCCGACACCGCGCCCATCGCAGGCGCGCCGCAGCCCCGCCGGTACTGACGTCCGCTGGCCCAGCCGGGTAGCGCGCTGTCACACCGGCCGACATCACGCGCGAAAGCAGGAGCCGGACGCCGCGTTGAGATGATCCATGCCGCGCGGACGCTCGTGCGTAATCGGCCGGGCCCCACTGGTGCAACCGCTTACCGGCGCGCTACAGGGAGGTCCCGCCCACTGCGCAGCAACCGCGCGCTCACGTGCAAACCTATGAGCATCGCGTACGCAACCGGCGAATCCCTAATCTCGATTCCCGATTCCCCATTCCCGATTCCCACAACGCAAACGGCCGCCCGAAGGCGGCCGTCTGGCAACAGCAGGGCAAGCCTGCCAGTGACTTACTCAGCCTTGGCAGCAGCCTGGCGAGCGGCCTTGGCCTGTGCAGCGGCGGCCAGATCTTCCTTGATGCGGGCAGCCTTGCCTTCCAGACCACGCAGGTAGTACAGCTTGCCGGCGCGCACCTTACCGCGACGCTTCACTTCGACCGAGTCGATGATGGCGCTGTGGGTCTGGAACACGCGCTCGACGCCGAAGCCGTGCGAGATCTTGCGCACGGTGAACGCGGAGTTCAGGCCGGCGTTCTTGGTACCGATCACGACGCCCTCATAGGCCTGCACGCGCTCGCGGTTGCCTTCCTTCACCTTGACGTTCACCACGACGGTGTCGCCCTGGTTGAACTCGGGAAGCTTGCGCTGAATCTGGGCGGCTTCGAAGTCAGCCAGGATGGTCTTGTTGAGTTTGCTCATAATGGGCACCGCGTGTCTGGTGATATTGGACCGGCAGTCGCCGCACGGCGATTGCTCGAGGTTCGTAGGAGGACCAGACGCAAGGCTGGCCAGCAAGCCGCATATTGTACCCCAATCGATAGTGCAAGAGCTAGGGGTGAGCCCTTATTTCTCGTCGCCCGGGGCGAGTTCGCGGCGAAACTCGTCCAGCAGACGGCGATCGTTCTTGTCCAACCCGGCCTCATCGAGCAGGTCCGGGCGACGCAACCAGGTCCGGCCCAGCGACTGCTGCCGACGCCAGCGCGCAATTGCAGCGTGATTGCCCGAGCGCAATACCTCCGGCACATCGCCCCAGTCATGGGTCGATGGATGGCTGTAGTGCGGGCAGTCGAGCAGGCCTTGCGGGCCTTCGAAACTGTCCTGGGCTGCGGATTCGGCGTCGTTCAACACACCCTCCTGCAACCGCGTCACCACATCCACCAGCACCGCCGCGCCAAGCTCGCCACCGGACAACACGTAGTCGCCGATGGAGATTTCCATATCCACCGCCTGCGCCAGAAAGCGCTCGTCCACGCCTTCGTAGCGCCCGCACAGCAACACCATGCGTGGCAACTGCGCCAGCTCGCGAGCGAGCGGCTGGGTGAGCGGGCGCCCCTGCGGGCTGAGATAGATCACCGGCGCTGGACGTTCGTCTGCCGCTTGCACCGCGTCCAGGCAGGCCCGCAACGGCTCGATCAACATCACCATGCCGGGCCCGCCACCGAACGGACGATCGTCCACCCGGCGGTAATTGCCCTGCGCATGCTCGCGTGGATTCCAGCCCTGCAATTCCAGCAAGCCACGCTCCTGCGCCCGCCCGACCACGCCGAACGCCGCGCATTGCGCGATGAACTCGGGGAACAGGCTGATGACGTCGATGCGCACTGGGGAATCGGGAATCGGAAGTGGGGAATGGGTAAAGCAAGAGCGGAGCTGCGCGATGCGCCATTCCGGTCAGAAATCCGGATCCCAGTCCACCACGATCAGGTTGGCTTCAAAGTCGACCGACTTGACGAAATCCGGCAGCACGAACGGCACCAGCCGCTCGCGATCGCCGCGCACCACCATCACGTCGTTGGAGCCGGTGGAGAACAGGTGCGACACCGTGCCGAGCTTGACGCCTTCGACGGTTTCCACCTGCAGCTCTTCCAGATCCACCCAGTAATATTCATCGGGCTTGGGTGGCGGCAGCACGCTGCGCGCGACGTAAATCTCGGTTCCGTGCATGGCCTCGACGGTATCGCGGTCGGTGACGTCGGGGAACACCGCAATCAGATTCTTGCCCTGATCGCGCCCACGTACGCCGCTCACGACCGATTCCTGCCCCGAGGGCGTCCGCACGATCCACGGCTGGTACCGGAAGATCGCACTGCGCGGCTCGGTCCAGGATTCGAGCTTGAGCTCGCCCTTGACACCAAAAGCGCCGACAATCCTGCCTAACAGGATGCGGCGCTCGGTCGGCTTCATCTGTGTCGACTCTGGGCCAGGCGGTGACGCCCGGCGCTCCAGGATCAGGCCGCAGCGGCCTGGGACTTGGATGCTTCGCGATACAGGTTACGCACCTTGTCGGTCAGCTGTGCGCCCTGGCCGACCCAATGGTCGACGCGTGCAACGTCCAGCACGACGCGCGGTTCTGCGCCCTGCGCAACCGGGTTGTAGTAACCCAGACGCTCGATGTTGCGGCCGTCGCGCGCGCTGCGCACGTCGGTCACGATGATGTGGTAGAACGGACGCTTCTTGGCGCCGCCGCGGGTCAGTCGAATCTTGACCATGGTGTCGTTTTCCTGAGTTGCCCAGTCGCCAGAGTGGCGCGGTAAGCCGGCGATTATAGCGGGCTCCGGCGGCGAAGCCAAGTCACCCCGGAATCGCTCAGATCGCTTGCCAGGCCTGGGACTGCAGGGCCTGCTCCAGCAATGGCAGCTGCGCGCCCCGCGCCGGCCATGACGCCGATCCGGCTTGCACGATCGTCTGCTGACCGCGCGCGTTGCAGCTGAACGCGCCATCGAAGCTGCCCAGTTCGCTCAGCATGACCGGGCGAAACTCCTGCTGGATACCGAGCGTTTGCAGGCCTGCCTGCAGCAGACGCTGCTGGGTGCCGGGCAGCGCCGGCCCTTGCGGCCACACCACCCTGCCCTGCTGCCACACGCCCAGATTCCAGAAAGTGCCTTCCAACAGATGCTCGTGCGCGTCGATCAGCAATGCATCGTCGTAGCCGGCCGCCATGGCCTGGCGACGCAGATGCAGCAGCGCGAAGGTGCCGACATGCTTGTGGCGGGGTTGCTCGCGCACATGATGGACCGGCTGCACGCGCAGCGCAGTGGCCGGCGTTCGGGCTGCAGGCGCGATGGAGATCAGCACATCGAGTGCAAGCTGGCGCGACGGATCGCGCAGGTCGAAATCCTGCGCAAACACGGTGATGCGCACGCTGGCGTCTTCGCGGTTCGCAGACGACAACGCAGCGCGCAACTGGGCGCGCAGGCATGCCTCGTCGATCGATGCACCGAACAAGGCAGCGCCGTCGTGTTGCAGCCGCTGCAGATGCAGGTCCAGCCCGCGTACCGCACCGGCGCGCACCTGCAGCGTGGTGAAGTGGCCGTAATTGATCAATGCGGCCGCGCCCAACTGCTGCGCTGTCGCCACTGCGCCGTTGCAGAAGATCAGCGGCACAACAGCGCCTGCGCTTCAGCCCACCACCGGGTCACCAGGTGCGCGGCAGGCTGTGCCGGTGCCATCCAGGCCGATTGGCCGGCCCAGGCCTGCATGGCGTCCAGGCGGTTGTCGCGCGCGGCGGCCTGACGCATCGGTGCGGTCAGCGCGCGCTGTACCGGATACGGCGCCGGCACCGGCGCCTGCGCGGCGATGGCAGCACGCACATAGGGCGTCGCGAGTGCACGCCCCAGCCGACCGGAAAATGCACGGGTCGGCTGGGTCTGTTCCGGTTCGGCCTGGGCCAGGGCATCGGCCCAGGCGTTCGGTAGCGCGGCCTCGGGCGTGCGCAGCAGGCCGGTACCGACCTGCACGGCGCTTGCGCCCAGCATCAGCGCCGCGGCAATGCCGCGCGCGTCGGCGATGCCGCCTGCGGCGATCACCGGGATGTCTAGGTGATCGACCAATCGCGGCAGCAAGGCGAACAACCCGGTCATCTGCCGCTCGGCCCGACCGGCGTCGAACGCACCGCGATGCCCACCGGCCTCGGCACCCTGCGCAACCACCGCATCGGCACCGGCCGCCTGGGCCGCACGCGCTTCGTCCAGCGTGGTGGCGCAGGCGAACCAGGCAATGCCGGCACTTTTCAACCGCGCAACCTGATCGGGCCGAAACACGCCCATGATCGATGAGGCCACGGTAGGCCGCGTAGCGAGCAAGGCCTCGAACTGGGCATCGAAGTCGGCCGGCGTTGCATCGCCCGCCGCCTCGGGCACCGGCGGCCCCCAGTGCGACAGAAACGCGCGCATGCGCGCCTCCGCAGCGGCATCGCGCACCGGTGCCGGATCGGGAATCCACAGATTGACCTGGGCAGGCCCGGCACTCGCTTCACGAAACGCCGTCATCCACGCCACGATGTCCTGCGGCTGCGACAGCACGGCGCCCATCGCGCCCATGCCGCCGGCATCGGCAACGGCCGCCGACAACGGCACCGGGCAGGCACCGGCCATGGGGCTGAGCAGGATCGGAAGGCCTAAACCAAAACGCCGCTGGAAGGCGTCGATCTGCGAAAACGAACCCATCGTGCGCGCCCTGAAGTCATGATCAGGCCATGGTACCCGCGCGTGCATCCGACGTCCGCTCGGCGCATGCAGGCGGAATGCGCGATCAATCCAACGACCCTGCGATCACAGATCGCTGCGCCACGCCCGCACCGTCCAGCCAGCGCCCGACTGCAGCGCCGGCTGACAGCCGGCAAGTTCAACGCCAGGCGCGCCTGGTGAGACACTCACCGCGCGCGTCGCCGCTCGAAACTCAACGGAACGGCATGCCGCCGCGGCCGCCCATGGCGCCCATCATGCCCTTCATGTTGCGCATCAGGCCCTTCATGCCGCCGCCGGCCAGCTTGCCCATCATCTTTTCCATCTGCTGATACTGCTTCATCAGCTTGTTGACATCGGCCGGCTGCATGCCGGAGCCGCGGGCGATGCGGGCGCGGCGCGAGCCGTTGAGCAGGGCCGGGTTGCGGCGCTCCTTCTTGGTCATCGAATTGATGATCGCGATCATGCGCGGCACCTCCTTGCCGGTGACCTGCTGCTTGACGTTGTCCGGGATCTGGCCCATGCCCGGCAGCTTGTCCATCAGCCCATGGATGCCGCCCATGTTCTGCATCTGCTCGAGCTGTTCCTTCATGTCGTTGAGGTCGAACTTCTTGCCTTTGGCGACCTTGGCGGCGAGCTTGGCGGCCTTTTCCTGGTCGACGCTGTGCTCGACCTGCTCCACCAGCGACAGCACGTCGCCCATGTCCAGGATGCGGCTGGCGACGCGGTCGGGATGGAACACGTCCAGGCCGTCGGTCTTTTCGCCGGTACCGACGAACTTGATCGGCTTGCCGGTGATGTAACGCACGCTCAGCGCGGCACCGCCACGGGCGTCGCCGTCGGTCTTGGTCAGCACCACGCCGGTCAGCGGCAGCGCCTCGCCAAAGGCCTTGGCGGTGTTGGCCGCGTCCTGGCCGGTCATCGCATCGACCACGAACAGGGTTTCGGTCGGATTGACCGCGGCATGCAGCGCCTTGATCTCGTCCATCATCGCCGCATCGATCGCCAGGCGGCCGGCGGTATCGACCAGCAGCACGTCGGCGAACGACTTGCGCGCATCGCTGATGGCGGCGCGCACGATGTCGACCGGCTTCTGCGAGGCGTCGGACGGGAAGAACAGCACGCCGACCTGCTCGGCCAGGGTCTTGAGCTGCTCGATCGCGGCCGGGCGATAGACGTCGGCCGAGACCACCATGACCTTCTTCTTGCGCTTTTCCTTCAGGTGCTTGGCGAGTTTGCCGACCGTGGTGGTCTTGCCCGCACCCTGCAGGCCGGCCATCAGGATGATCGCCGGCGCCGGCACGTTGAGGTTGAGGTCGGTGGCGGCCGCGCCCATCACGGCGGTCAGCTCGTCGCGGACGATCTTGATCAGCGCCTGGCCCGGGGTCAGCGACTTGAGCACTTCCTGACCGACCGCGCGTACCTTGATGCGCTCGATCAGCGCCTGCACCACCGGCAGCGCCACGTCGGCTTCGAGCAACGCGATGCGCACTTCACGGGTGGCTTCGCGGATGTTCTCCTCGGTCAGGCGGCCGCGGCCGCGCAGGCGCTCCATGGTGCCGGAGAGACGTTGGGTAAGGGACTCGAACATGCGCAAGGGACCGCGTGAGGGGAAACGGGCGTCGATTATAGCGGCACCGGCCAGCCAGCCGCCCCAGCGGCCGCCCGCCGCCCGACCGGCGAAGCCGACCCGCAAGCAGCTTCACCAACGCGCAGCAATGCGCACGGCCAGCCATAGCAGCAGCGCCAGCAACAGCAACGGCAGCTGCAGTGCCAGCGGTAAGCCCCCTGCCCGCGCGTACCGCCCCCGCACGCCAGTCCATCTCCAGCCCCCGCAGCTCGCAACTGCTTTTCCCGATTCCCGATTCCCGATTCCCGATTCCCGATTCCCGATTCCCGATTCCCGATTCCCGATTCCCGATTCCCGATTCCCGATTCCCGATTCCCGAATCCCGAATCCCAGCCCCCAATATGCGAAACTTCCACGATGACAATCGTTCTCATCGCGTTCGCCTTGTATCTGCTGGCCACGGCGCTGCTCACCCGGTCGGTGCTGCGCGATGGCAACCAGGCGCCTGCACGCTGGCTGATCCCGGCGCTGGCGGCCGTGGCGCTGCACGCCGGGTATCACGTGCTGGTGGCGCTGCGCACCGCCGGCGGGCCGGACATGCATTTCTTCGCCGCGCTATCGCTGTGCGGCCTGGGCATGGCCGCGCTGACGGCCGTGTTCGGCGCGCACGGGCGCATGGCGGCGGTGGGCGTGGTGGTGTTCCCGCTGTCGGCGGTCTTGCTGGCCTGCTATCACGCTTACGGCCACGAACCGAGCTCGGACCTGGGCTGGCGGCTGGAACTGCACGCATGGATGGCGCTGCTGGCCTACGCCACGCTGGGCATCGCCGCGTTGCTGGCGATCATGCTGTGGCTGCAGGAGCGTGCCCTGCGCCGGCGCGACTTCCACACCTGGCTGCGCGCGTTGCCGCCGTTGACCGAGCTGGAGACGCTGCTGTTCCGCACGATTACGGTCGGCTTCGTGTTGCTGAGCCTGACCCTGCTGACCGGCCTGCTGTTCGTGCAGGACTTCCTGGCGCAGCGGCTGCTGCACAAGACCGTGCTCAGCATCCTGTCGTGGATCGTGTTCGGTGCACTGCTGATCGGCCGCTGGCGCAACGGCTGGCGCGGCACCAAGGCGGTGCACTGGACGCTGACCGCGATGGCGCTGCTGGTGTTGTCGTTCTTCGGCAGCAAGTTCGTGATCGAACTGGTCCTGGGGCCGCGCTGACCGCGTTGGCCTCAGGACCTGCGGGCCTCACCGTCGTTGTGATACCCGCTCTCAGGCGTCCAGCGCAGCGCTCACCGCCGCCCACGGCTGATCCGGCCCCGGGTTGGCGAAGTGGTAGGCGATGCGGCGGCGATAGACCTGCCCGGGCCGCAGGATCGTCGACGGGAAGTGGGGGTGATTGGGCGCATCCGGATAGTCCTGCGGCTCCAGGCAGACGCCACGGCCGAGTCCGGGATGGTGGTCGTCCAGATGCTGGCCTTCGTAGAGTTGCACCGCCGGCGCGTCGCTGATGATGCGCAGCGCCACGCCACTGTGCGGCGAGTACAGCTCGGCAATGCAATCGGCCCCGGCGGCCAGCACCAAGCATTGGTCGTAGCCCTTGCCGAGCACCACCTGTTGGTGCGACGGATCAATGTTCTCGGCCAACGCTGCAGCATGGCGGAAATCGAACGGCGTGCCGGCAACGGGTGCGATCTCGCCGGTCGGGATCGATTCGGCATCTACCGGCAGATAGCGATCGGCCGGCACCCGCAACACTTGTAGCGCGGCGCGCTGATGCGGGTCGCCGGATAAGTTGAAGTAGGGGTGATGGGTGAGGTTCAACGGGGTGGCGGCATCGCATTGCGCCCGGAAGTCCAGCTGCAGGCTGCGTCCTCGCAACTGCAGCCGCGCGCGCACCTGCAGATTGCCGGGGTAGCCTTCCTCGCCATCGGGCGAGTCGTAACCGAGCAGCACCTGATCCTGCGCCTGCTCCAGCACGCTCCATACGCGCCGCCCGAAGCCGCGCAGGCCGCCGTGCAGCTGGTTACGCCCTTCGTTGGCCGCCAGCGTGTGGGTGACGCCATCCAGCGTGTAGCGCGCACCGGCGATGCGGTTGCCGAAGCGGCCGACCAGGATGTTGAGGCTGTCACCATCGGCGGCGTACGCAGGCAGATCCGGCAATGCCAGCAGCAACGGCACCGCCGTGTGCTCGGTGGTCAGCCGCAGCGCATGCAGGATGCCGCCGTAAGTGAGTACTTCCGCCTCCAGGCCGGCATCGCTGCGCAGCGTGAGCGCATGGACGTCGACACCGCCTGGCAACTGCCCGAAAACTCGCTGCATGGATCGTCCCGCCGATACTGGAAGCTGGCGAGCATAGCGGGGTAGCGCGGTCGACGACCATGCCCCGGCGCACATCCTGGCGTGCGATGCGATGACCATGTCGGCAAGGCATGCGCCAGCGCTCGGCTGATTGATCGCGGTGCAGCGACAAGCCGCCATTGCAGGCACTAGGCTAGCGACGCGCTCGCCACGCAGCGGCGTGTGATCCCCTCGATCGATCAGCACAGGAGCGCCAAGCCGATGCAATGGATTTCCCCCGCCTTGCGAATCTCACCGGGACGGCTGTTGCAGGCTGTCGTTGGCGCAGCCTTGCTCGCCAGCGCGCTCGCCGCCCCTGCGGCCGAGGTCAAGGTGACCGGCACGCTGCGCGTGGACCAGCCCAGTGCGCAGGTGTCGCGGCAGCTGTTCTGCCAGTTTGCCGAGCATCTGGGCACCGGCATCTAGGGCGGGGTGTGGGTCGGCGAGGACTCGGCCATCCACAATACGCGCGGCTATCGCAACGATGTGCTGGCCGCACTGAAGGCGATTGTGGTGCCCAACATCCGCTGGCCCGGCGGCTGTTTTGCTGACGAATACCATTGGCGCGATGGCGTCGGTGCGCCGGGCAAACGCCCGGTCAGCGTCAATCAGAAGATCCTCAAGATCACGCCCGGCCCCAACAACGACGATTACCACTGGACCGGGGTGATGATGCGCAAGGCCGGCACGCTGATGGACGGCCTGAGCCTGCATTACTACACCGTACCAGGTGGCTGGCCGCCACGCTCCTGTTCCACGGACTTCGACGAAGCCGCCTGGATCGACGCGCTGTCGCGCACGCTGGTGATGGACGAGCTGATCAGCAAACACAGCGCGATCATGAACCGCTACGACCCGGGCAAGAAGGTCGCACTGATGGTGGACGAATGGGGCACCTGGTACGCCGGGCTGCCGGATGCGAACCCGGGTCTCCTGCATCAGCAGAACACGCTGCGCGATGCACTGAGGGCCGCGCTGAACATCGATATCTTCAGCGCACATGCCGAGCGCGTGCGTATGGCCAACATCGCGCAGATGGTCAATGTGCTGCAGGCGATGATCCTCACCGACGGCGACAATATGGTGCTGACGCCCACCTATACCATGTGTTCGCGCTGTACACGCCCTACCAGGACGCCACCCAACTGCCGTTACGCCTGCAAACACCTGAGTCTCGCCACGGCGATGTCCACGTGCCCGCAGTGCACGGCTCGGCTGTCAAGACCAGGGATGAACACGTCTCTATCGCCCTGACCAATCTGGATGCGACGTCGGCCGCGAGCGTCAGCGTACAGGTGATGGGCTCCCGGCGCGCGGAGTGACCGGACAGATTCTGACCGGGCCGGCGATCACTGCGCTCAATACCTTTATGCAGCCGTACGCGGTGGAACATAAGGCGTTCAAGGGAGCACGCGTGCAAGGCAACGCGGTGACTATCGCGTTGCCGCCGCGTTCGATTGTGATACTGAAACTGGAATATCGAGAGATTTTATACTGAAGCCTGAAAGTAAATTACAACATCAGGCATCAATCATCTGCAGATAGCATCTTCCAAAAAAAAGGGGCGCTATGCGCCCCTTCAAAAATAAACTATCTAATCGAACAAAAACTAATTTAATCAAACTTATTAGTTGGGCTGCAACTCCCAAGTTTGGTTCGAATTTCCAAGACACTGCCACATTTGAACACGGGCACCGTTACGTTGCCCACCCGCCGAATCATCCAGACACTTATCATTAAGCTCGCTACGTATTTCTCCACGAATACGCCAGGCCTGAGCGCTACCGCCGTTGCACTGCGCCATTACCACGCGTGAACCATTTGCATTCAAGTTTCCAAGGACCGTCAGGCAGTTGCCACCAAACCCGCGAATGGATCCATTTTTTCCAAGCGTCCACACCTGGTTTTTTGTTTGTGCGCAATCCCATATTTGCACAACCGCTCCCGGGATATTGTCAAATCCAGCAACATCCAAGCAGCGACCTGCAGACACTTGAATTTGACCAGTGCGAGGAGAATATATCCAAACCTGATTACTACCCCGCAGATTATCCCAAGTTTGCAACTGCGATCCATTCGAAGATAACGGACCAGACACGTCAAGAACTTTTCCACCGGTCGCGATAATCGAGGAGTTATAGAAATACCAAGCCTGATTTGTACTATTCAACGAATCCCAAAGTTGTAACGGCGCACCGCTCTCAGAGTTTACACCCGCAATATCCAAAACCTTCCCAGCTGAGTTCGACAAAAGAGAGCGACCACTACGCTGCAAAGACCACTTCTGCTGCGAAAAACCATTACAACTCCAGACTTGAATGACTGATCCGTTCTGCGTGGAGCCACCAGGAATATCCAAACATCTGCCAGAAGGACCAGAAATTTGGCCGGGCGAGCTCAAATCGTCAAAAGGCACACTGGACGTACGGAATTGAATAATTTTTGGAATTGTAGAGTCAAAGGCATTCCTATTATCAGCTTCAAGCGCGACACCGCAGGGCCGGCCATAGCAGTTGGTGATCAAAGGCGATGAGTAAATATTTACCTCTCTTTGACCATTGACTCCGTAAGCCATCAAAGTGTGAAAGCTATCCACATCGCTTCTGTAACCGTAGTTTTCGCCCGTCTCATCCCCTGCTTCACGCGTGTGCCCTGAACCCAGCAGGTGACCCAATTCATGACCAAGAGTGCTGGGCGTGCAGTAGAATCCGCCATCAATGCCGTCCGAAACCTCCGCGTACGCATACCGAGAGTCTGTCGTACCGTTACGCCAAGCAACCCCGCAGCTTTCTTGCACTTCATAAAACCGCCTCACGACGGCAACAAGGTCGGCACCAACATTTTCTCGGAGCTGACGAAGAGGCCGGAATGCTGCATTAGAAGCAGTAATTCCAGTTACTTCACTCAAAGCCTGAGAATTCAAGTTTTTATCGGTATAATTAATTTCAAGCGTACCAATCAATCTATAGCGAGTATTGATTGTAGTGTTCGCAAACGCCTGATTCGCCTCTTCCACCAAGTTAGTAAGTGCAGTCTCAACCGCAGACTCCCCGCCGCGGTAATCCTTGTACCCAGTTGTATAACCCAACAACAAATCAATCGAATTCGTCGCAGTGGTACCGGCATCAGCATTTACTTGTTGCAAGCTAGTATAACCTGGTATCAAACCCGTTGAGGCCACCTGCGGTTGCAGCTTGGCAGTAACGGATGCAAGCAGCTCGCGCGAGTCGCTTTTTCGACTGGGCTTCGCAGCCTGCGTTGCAGATACGGTCGCTGCCATTACGTAAGGACGACCATCTATCGTTGAAATTTTATATACGTTTCCGCCACTGGATCCGAGGGAACCAAAGACTGCATTCTTACCGAAGGTAATAACCGACTCTTCACCAATTCCAGCACCAGGAAGGCGGCCAACCCACGTCCAATTGCCGTTTTTTCCATGTGTGTGACGAACGTACTCCATTTTGAGCTCGGCCCCGTCAGGCGACATGATGCTCATGGTTCCTTCGAGCACAGCGCGTAGTGCGTATGATTCACTCAGGTGGACGGGGTATAGGTCAAACGGGCCTTCTTTCTTTTCAGGCTTCCGGCTTTCGTAACTTAATAAAGTCCCGCTATCCGGATAGTCGAACAAACTATTATTCACAGCTACAGCGGCCATACGGCCTGCTTTAGAAGCCACCATCTTCGACCCAGAAGCAACAGGCGTAGCCTGGAGAGCGCTGCGTTGCGGAGACTCAGCCGGACTATTCCAGAAAAAACCCCCAAGACCCACACCTGCAAACAACCCCACAACCAATGCGCTCTTCTTTAACATTACAATTCCCCATCTGCCGTGCAAGCTGCTCGGCCGATCCGTCAAACATCAAAAGGCCCTACTCGTAAATGCCCGATCCATCGGGTGATTCCCATCCCCGCGCGGCACCTCTTGTTTACGAGCTCTTCCATTGCACGCATGCTGTTCACCATGCGCCGCCGAACAAGCAAATTAGCCCCGTATCAGCAGCGTCTCACTTCTTATCGGCCCCGGCCCAGATTGCTTGAGACATTTTTCAGCCTCGCCAAGACGTCAGTACGGATGCATATCAGGTATAGAAGCCACGCATTTGTGTCATTAACCAATGCACTGTAATACGGGCACTTTTTAAGCCCGCGTATCGTCCTCGCAGGAGCTGCATTGCCTTCTCCGCAGACGCACGAGCAACCACACAGCGATGGGCGCTCAATTTTGCGTGGATCTCAACGTTGACTCGCAGTACCCCATTGCACGGGCAGGCGTTCGAGCACGTGCTCCATGAAGGCGCGCACCTTCGGGGTGAAGTCGCGGCGGTCGGCGACGCAGAGGTAGATCCGCAGCGGCTCCGGCAATGCCTGGGCGGTGCTGCCGAGATCGGAGACAAACAGCGGCTGCAGCTCGTCGCGCTGCAGGTAAGGCTGCACGACATAGGCGGCCAGCCGCGCGATACCGCCGCCGGCCGCGGCCATGGTGGCGAGCGCATCGATATCGTCGCTGACCATTGCCTTGCCCAGCTCCGGCTGGAAGCGCACGCCATTGCGTACGAAATTCCACGGCAGGCAGCGCCCGTCGACCGGGTAACGCAGCAGCAGGCAATCGTGATACTTCAAGTCGTCGGCGGTCTGCGGTGTGCCGCAGCGCGCCAGATAATCGGGTGCTGCGCAGACCACAAGCGGTACCTGGGCGATGCAACGTGCCACCAGGCCGTCTTCCAGCTGCGCCTCGATGCGCAGGCTGACATCCACGTTTTCCTGCGCGTGCTGCACCGCCCGGTCGGTGCACAACAGCTCGATCTCCAGCTGCGGGTACTGCTGACGCAGGGCCGGCAGCATCGGGGCGAGCACGTGCCGCGCAAAGGCCGCAGTGCTGGCCACCCGCAAGCGCCCCGCCGGCGCCTGTTGCGGCCCGGCCACCGATTGCCGCGCACGTTCCAGGTCCCGCTCCAGTTGCCGCACCTGCTCGAAGTACAAGGTACCGCGCTCGGTCAGCGCCATACTGCGCGTGGTCCGGTGCAGCAGACGCACGCCCAGGTGCCGTTCCAGACGCGCGATGTTCTGGCTGACCGCGGCCGCACTGATCCCCAGCAACTTGGCGCCCCCGGCAATGCTACCGGCATCGACAGTGCTGACAAAGCTACGGATGGACTGAAGAATGTTCATTGACTAGGCAAGTATTGCCGAACGATTCGTAATTTCTTCTTACGTAAGCCGCAAGGCTACGCGATCTACCCCGCCAGCGGTGGCCTCTCTACAGTGCTGCCCATCGCGTCGATTCGCGGCAACCGAGGTCATTGCATGTCGTCATCTCCCCCCTCCCCATTGGTGCGCCCGCGCTGGAAACTCGGCGTGCGCACCACCCCGTTCGTGTTTGCGTTCTACATGGCCGCGATCATGGCCTTGCTGATGTGCCTGGTGATCACCGGCGCCAATACCGGCCTTGCCCCTGGCTACCTGTGGCGCGTGCTGGACGCCTACCGTATTGCGATGCCCACCGCGTTCTGCTGCGTGATGGTGGTGCGACCGTTGGTGATACGGCTGGTGGCGTGGACGGTGCACGCAGGGCATTGAGCCAGGCATGCGCCAGCATGCTCGACAAGCTGCCGCAGGCCATCGTGATGGTGCATCTGCAAGGTCATCGATGTGCAGCAGCACGCGGCTTGCCTGCCACGGTGGCATCCCCTGCGCGGCAGCCAGTCCGAAGCCTGCCAAGGCGTGCATGCGTTGGCGATGGGACCATCTCCCGGCTTGAACGCATTGACCCGGACGCCGCAGATGCCATCGCGCCCGCAGCGAAACATTCGCAGCCAGCTGCTGCCACGCAACATCCGCCGCATGCAGTCTGCGACCACCGTCATGCCGATGCTGGACTATTCCGGAATGAGCGCCACGGAACTGAAACGCGCCACACAATTGCTTTGACACTGAAGTAGCCGCTGCGCAGCGTCACTTCTCCATGGACGTCGGTCCACTTTTCGGAGACGTACGCAATGAACACGCTACGCAGCGTCGCTGTACAGCTCGCCCTGCTATGGGCAGTGACGATGACACCAGGCGCACACGCGCAAACCCTGGTCTGGGAGGACAACTTCGACGGCCCCGGCATCGACGGCAACAAGTGGACCTACGACGTCGGCAACGGCTGCCAGATCGGCCTGTGCGGCTGGGGCAACGGCGAGATGCAGTACTACACCAGCCGCGCCGAAAACGCGCGCATCGACAACGGCCGGCTGGTGATCGAAGCGCGGCGCGAAGCGTTCCAGGGCATGCCGTTCACCTCGGCGCGTCTCAAGACCGAAGGCCGCATGCATTTCAAGTACGGCACGCTGGAAGCGCGCATCAAGACCCCGGTGGTGGGCAATGGGCTGTGGCCGGCGTACTGGATGCTGGGCACCATCGGCGTGTGGCCAGGTCGCGGCGAGATCGACCTGATGGAAGCCGGCATGGCAGCGGCGATCGCCAATGGCAGCGCCAATCGCCGTATCGGCGCCGCCGTGCACTGGGACTACAACGGCCAGCAGGCCGACTACGACACCAGCTACACCAGCCCGGTGGATCTGCATGCCGACTTCCATGTGTACCGCATGAGCTGGGACCCGCAGTTCATCCGCGTGTCGATCGACGGCCAGCAGTACTTCGAGTTTGCGATCTCCAATATCGAGGGCGCCTCGCTGCACGAATTCCATCAGCAGCAGTACTTACTGCTCAATCTCGCCGTGGGAGGCGCCTATACCGGCATCACCTCGCCTGCGGCGGTGACCGCGCCGCTGCCCGGCAGGATGGAGATCGATTACATCCGCCTGTATCAGAACCCCGGTTCGCAGCTGTACGTAGGCGCGCAACACGCGGCGCCCGCAGGGCGCTTTGGCGTGTTCACCGAGCAGACCGATACCAGCGGGCGGCTGAACCTGGGCCAGGATGCCGAGCTGTATCTGTGGAACAACCTCGCCCCGATTGCGCAGGCGCCGTTCGAAGGCCGCAACGTGATGGCGTACCGCGCCAACGCTGGTGCCTGGTATGGCCTGGGCATCCAGACCGACTATCGCAACATGGCCGCCTATGCCGGCGGCGCGCTGAAGCTGCACCTGAAAACCACCACGCCGTCGACCTTCAAGATCGGCATCAACACAAGTTTTGGCGACAGCTGGGTGGATTTTGCCGCGGGCGGCAATCAGTACGGCCTGGTGCGCGATGGCGCCTGGCACGAGGTGAGCATTCCCTTCAGTGCGTTCTACGATCTGGATCTGCAGGCGGTCAAACAGATGTTCATGCTGGTGGCCGATCCACCCGCCGCACCGGTGGAGATCGCCATCGACAAGGTGTACTACCAAAGCCGTTGAGCGGCGTAGGCGCATGACGCACCGTCAACGCGACGCACGGCTGCCGCGCAACTGCGTGCAGAGGTGTGTGTAGCGCATGACACACGCAGCCAACGCTCAGGCGTTGGCTGTAACGCCTTTGAGCATATCGATCAGCTGACGCAGGCGATACGGCTTGGGCAGGAAATCCACCTGCGCCGGCAGCGGCGGCAATTGCGCCTTTGCAAACCCCGAGGCCAGGATCACCCGGGCCTGCGGCAGCAGCTGCGCCACGTGTTCGCTCAGTTCAATGCCCGACATGCCGTTGGGCATGCGGATGTCGCTGAAGACCACATCATAGGGGCCGCTCTCGCGCAGCATGCGCAAGGCGCTGTGGCCGTCGTCGGCGGTTTCGACGGCGATGCCTGCATCGCGCAGTGCCTCGCCGATCAGTTCGCGCAATTCCTGTTGATCTTCCACCATCAACAGACGCAGGGGTTCAGTCATGCTCAGCCTCCTCGATGGCCGGGAGAAACAGGGTAACGCTGGTACCGCAAGCCGGAGCGGTGTCCAGCTCGACGAAGCCACCGGATTGGGACGCAAAGCCATACACCTGGCTCAATCCCAGGCCAGAGCCCTTGCCCACGTCCTTGGTGGTGAAAAACGGCTCACTGGCGCATTGCGCCACATGCGCAGACATGCCGGGGCCATCATCGCGCACGGCGATGCTGACGTAGCAGCGCGGCCGGCCATGCGGATCGGATGGCGCAACACGCTGCTGTCGCGCCGTTTCCAGCACGATGTTGCCGCCACCGGGCATGGCATCGCAGCTGTTGAACACGAGATTGAGCAAGGCCGCTTCCAGTTGGCCGGGATCCACGCGGATATCGGGCAATTGCTCGGCAAACTTGAGCGACAGCGCCAGCCCGGCCGGGCAGGCACGCCGCAGCAGTTCCAGCGAGCGTGTCACCACCGCGTTGGCACCATGGCGCTCGGGAATCAGCCGCTGCCCGCGCGCAAAGGCGAGCAGCTGCCGCGTCAGCAAGGTGCCACGGTCGACTGCCGTCTGCGCCGCCTCCACCAGCATGCGCGTGCGCGCGTCGTCGCCGGCGCGCAGCGCGATCAGATCCAGGCTGGTCGCCATCACCGTCAGCAGATTATTGAAATCGTGCGCCATGCCGAGCGTCAGGCGACCCAGCGCATCCACCTTCTGCGACTGCAGCAGGGCGTGCTGCGCCTGCTGCAACAGCTGCTGCGCCTGGTGTCGCTGGTCGATGTCGCAGGTGACCTTGGCAAACCCGGCCAACACGCCAAATTCCAGCACCGGCTCGATCGCCACACTCGCCCAGAAGCGGCGACCGTCCTTGCGCACCCGCCAGCCTTCGGTGGCAAAGCGTCCTTCGCGTCTGGCGGTGTCCAGATTGCGGGCCGGTTCGCCGCGCTGCACATCCTCGGGCAGGTAGAAGCGCGAGAAATGCATCCCCATGACCTCGGCAGCGGTATACCCTTTGATGCGCTCGCCCCCGGGGTTCCAGCTGCACACATGGCCGCCCGTATCGAGCATGTAGATCGCATAATCGGACACGCTCTGCACCAACAGCTGGCACTGCCGGCTGTCGTGAGAAAGCGGCCCCGCACTGCCGACGGCCGTTTCCGCATCCATCACGCGACTTTCCCCCGGAAAAGCGCGCGACCATAGTGACGAGTGCGTGAAGGCCGCGTGCAAGCCGACCCGGCTGCAGGCATCAAGATACCGGCGATTTGCGCGTGAAAATTATCGGCTACCATGACCGCCCTTCCAGTCCGGTCCGTGCCTTTATGCAGAACATCTCGACCACACGCGACCGCTGGGTGTGGGGGATCGCGGGGGCCCTGATGGCAGGAACGCTCGGCGTGGAATTGATCACGCCGCTCGGCTACGCGGTGTGGTTGACCTATTTTGTCGCCGTGGGCGTGACGGTGTTCCAGAATCGCGTGCAGGCACCGCTGGTGGTCGCCGCACTGTCGTGCGTGCTGGTCGCAATCGGCTTTCAGCTGGCGCCGGCCAGTACCAATTCGAGTTTTTCCTCGGTCAACCGCAGCATCGGCGGGGTGTCGTTCCTGGCGATGGCGCTGGTGGTGATGCAGGCCATCCGTGCGCGCCGTCAGGCCGAACTGGCGCTGTGGCTACAGCAGGCCGAGAACACGATCGAAGCCAGCTTGCGCGGCGATCACAGCCCGGACGATCTGGCCAATGCCGCCGTGCGCGTGTTGTGCCACACGCTGGATGCGCAGGTCGGCGCGTTGTATCGCATCGAGGGCGAACGCCTGCGTCTGACCGGCGGCGCCGCGCTGCCGGCCGATGTATCCAAGACACTGCCCACCGATACCGGCCAACTCGGCGAGGCCTTGCGTGGCGGCACGGTGCGCCGGGTGCGCGGCGTGGAAGCCGGACATCTGCAGATCGCCTCGGGCCTGGGCCGGAGCGCTTGCCAGGAGCTGCTGCTGGCACCGGTCGTCGCCGATGGGCGGGTGATCGGCATTCTCGAGCTGGGCCGCGCCGCTGCGCCGGGCGCTGCCCGCACGCGCGATGAAGAACTGCTCGCACGCTGCGGCGAAAACATCGGCCTGGCTTTGCGCACCGCGTTGCTGCGCGCGCAGCTGGTGGCCTTGCTTGAAGAAACCCAGCGTCAGAGCGAAGAACTGCAGACCCAGCAGGAAGAACTGCGCGTGGCCAACGAGGAGTTGGAGGAGCAAAGCCGCAGCCTGCAGCAATCGCAGAGCGATCTGGAACTGCAGCAAGCCGAGCTGGAACAGACCAATGTGCAGCTGGAGGAACGGACCCAGGCGTTGGAGGCCCAGAAGCAGGCCTTGCTGGTTGCGCAGAACCAGCTGGTGCGCAACAGCAACGAGTTGTCCACTGCCTCGCGCTACAAGTCCGAGTTTCTGGCCAACATGTCGCACGAGTTGCGCACTCCGCTCAACAGCGCGCTGATCCTGGCCAAGCTGTTGTCGGACAACAAGGACGGCACGCTCAGCCCCGAGCAGGTGAAATACGCACAGGCGATCCTGTCGTCCAACAACGACCTGCTGGCATTGATCAACGACATTCTCGACCTGTCCAAGATCGAGGCCGGGCACGTGGAATTGGCCGACGAAACCGTCGCCACCACCTCGGTACTGCAGCGACTGCGCGAAACCTTTGAGCCGCTGGCGCGCCAGAAAGGCCTGGCGTTGCAGCTGGCTGCCGAATCCGACGCACCGACGCAACTGGTCATCGACAGCCAACGCCTGCAGCAGATCCTCAAGAACCTGCTGGCCAACGCGATCAAGTTCACCGAACACGGCAACGTCAGCCTGTCGATCCAGTCGCACACGCCGGGCCGGGTGCTGTTCAAGGTCAACGACACCGGCATCGGCATCGCGCACGAACAGACCGAGATCATCTTCGAAGCGTTCCGTCAGGCCGATGGCAGCACGCGCCGTCGCTATGGCGGCACCGGCCTGGGGCTGTCGATCTCGCGCGACCTGGCGCAGCGCATGGGCGGCAGCATCCGCGTGGACAGCCAGCCGGGACGCGGCAGTTGTTTTACGCTGGAGTTGCCGATCGACGGCGCACCGGCCGAGCCGGTCACCAACGCGGGCGCAGTAGCGATCGGCGCCACGCCGTCGTCGCAGCCCGCCAGCGGCATGGCCATGGCTTCGCGCCTTGGCGAGCGCGCTGCGGTGGCATCCACGAAAATGCCGCTGCCGATTCCGGCAACCGCCACACCGCCGCTGCAGCGCGCCGAGGACGATCGCGACCAACGCACCCGTCCCGGCCGGCTGATCCTGGCGGTGGAAGACGAAGCACGCTTTGCGCAGGCGCTGGTCGACCTGGCCCACGAACTGGATTTTGATTGCGTGGTGGCGCCCAGCGCCGAAGAAGCGCTGCATCTGGCGACCGAATTGCGTCCCAGCGGCATCCTGCTCGACATCGGCCTGCCGGATGCGTCCGGCCTGAGCGTGCTCGAACGCCTCAAGCGCGACCCGGCCACGCGCCATATCCCGGTGCATGTGGTTTCCGCGCTGGAGCGCAGCCAGATTGCCCTGGAGCTGGGCGCGGTGGGCTATCTGATCAAGCCGGCCACGCGCGAACTGCTGGCGGGTGCGATCCGCCAACTGGAAGACACCAATGCACGCGCGGTACGCCGCTTGCTGATCGTCGAAGACGACAGCGCCCTGCGTGCGAATCTGCAATTGTTGCTGGCGCGCGATCAACTGGACATCGTCGCGGTGGGCAGCATTGCCGAAGCGATGCAGCAGCTGGCCGGCTCCACCTTCGATTGCATGGTCACCGATCTGGCGCTGCCCGACGGCAGCGGCTACGACCTGCTCGAGCGCATGGCCGGCAACGACGCAGTCGCGTTTCCGCCGGTCATCGTCTACACCGGGCGCGCGCTCACCCGCGACGAGGAACAACGCCTGCGCCGTTATTCCAAGAGCATCATCATCAAGGGCGTGCGCTCGCCCGAGCGCCTGCTCGATGAGGTGACGCTGTTCCTGCACAGCGTGGAAGCTTCGCTGCCCAGCGACCAGCAACGCCTGCTGCGTGAAGCGCGCCGCCGCGACGCGGTGCTGGACGGCGCCACCGTGCTGCTGGCCGAGGACGATGTGCGCAACATCTTTGCGCTGTCCAGCGTGCTCGAGCCGCTGGGCGTGACGCTGCAGATCGCCCGCAATGGCCGCGAGGCGCTGGAACATCTGGCCAAGCACGAGGTGGACCTGGTGTTGATGGACATCATGATGCCGGAGATGGATGGCCTGACCGCGATGCGCCAGATCCGCGCCAATCGTCAGTGGCAGGATCTGCCGATCATCGCGCTGACCGCCAAGGCCATGGCCGACGATCGCGAACGCTGTCTCGAAGCCGGCGCCAACGACTATATCGCCAAGCCCATCGACGTGGACAAGCTGGTGTCGCTGTGTCGGGTATGGTGCTCACGGCAATGAACGCGGTGGAGCTGTTCGACCTGGAACTGCGGGTACTGCTGGAAGCGGTCTACCAGCGCTACCACTACGACTTCCGCGATTACGCGGTGTCGTCGCTGCGTCGGCGCATGCGCCACGCGATGGCGCGTCTGGAGTGCGCGCGCGTGGCCGATCTGCAGCACCGTCTGCTGCACGAACCGGACACCTTCGCGCAGGCGATGCAGTTCTTCACCGTGCAGGTGTCGGAGATGTTCCGCGACCCGGCCTACTTTCGCGTCCTGCGCGAGCATGCGGTGCCGGTACTGCGCACCTATCCGTCGATCAAGCTGTGGGTGGCCGGCTGCAGCACCGGCGAGGAAGTCTGGTCGCTGGCCATTCTGTTGCACGAAGAAGGCCTGCTGGAAAAGGCGGTGATCTATGCCACCGACATCAATCCCGAGGCGCTGGGCATGGCCGAAGCAGGTGCGTTCGGCATCGACCGCATCGCGCAGTTCAGCCGCAATTACCTGGACGCCGGCGGCCGCGGCTCGCTTTCCGACTACTACACCACCGCCTACGATGGTGCGGTATTCGATCGCCGGTTGAAGCGCAATATCGTCTTCGCCGATCACAGCCTGGCCACCGACACGGTGTTCTCCGAAGTGCATCTGGTGTCGTGCCGCAACGTGCTGATCTATTTCAACCGCAGCCTGCAGGACCGTGCAGTGGGCCTGTTTTACGATGCCTTGGTGCATCGCGGGTTTCTGGGCCTGGGCAGCAAGGAATCGCTGCAGTTCGGTGCGCATGCGCAGGCATTCGAGACCGTGGCACGCGAGCAGCGCCTGTTCCGCAAGGCGGCGGCATGAATGTCATGCACGCGGCGGCAGCGCAGTTCGACGCGATGGTGATCGGTGCCTCGGCCGGCGGCGTCATGGCCTTGCAGGCACTGTTGTCCAGCCTGCCTGCGGACCTGCCGATGCCGGTGCTGGTGGTGTTGCATCTGCCGCGCGACCGCACCAGCCATCTTGCCGAATTGATGGATGCACGCTGCGCCTTGCCGGTGCGCGAAGCCGAAGACAAGCAGCCGCTGCTTGCCGGCAGCGTCACCATCGCCCCGCCCGACTACCATCTGCTGGTGGAAACACGCGACAGCCTGGCGTTGTCGATGGATGCACCAGTGCTGTTCTCGCGCCCGGCGATCGACCCCTTGTTCGAATCGGCCGCCGACGTCTTCGGCCAGCGCCTGCTGGCGATCCTGCTCACCGGCGCCAGCAGCGACGGCAGCGCCGGGGTGGCGGCGGTGCGCGCGGTCGGCGGCACCGCCTGGATCCAGCGCCCCGACGATGCCGCCTCACCGCTGATGCCCGCCTCCGCTCTCGCCTATGCTGGCGCCGATGCGGTGCTCACCCTGCAGGCGATCTGCAGCCGACTGGAAGCCTTTCACCCATGAACCTCACCGCGACCGGCCTGGCTGCGCACAGCAACGGCGATGAACCCGCCAAGCTGCTGATCGTCGACGACGTGCCGCAGAATCTGGTGGCGATGGAAGCGCTGCTGCAGCGCGACGGCCTTCAGGTGCTGTGCGCCGCGTCCGGCGCGCAGGCGCTGGAACTGCTGCTCGAACACGACGTGGCGCTGGCGCTGCTGGATGTGCACATGCCGGAGATGGATGGCTTTTCGCTGGCCGAACTGATGCGCGGCTCGCAGCGTAGCCGGCATGTGCCGATCATTTTCCTGACCGCATCGCCGAACGATCCGATGCGCGCCTTCCAGGGCTACGAAACCGGCGCGGTGGATTTCCTGCACAAGCCGATCGAGCCGCACGTGATCCTGAGCAAGGTCAATGTGTTCATCGAGTTGTACCAGCAGCGGCGCCTGCTCAAGGCACGCAACGCCTCGCTGGAACGCGCGCTCACCCTCAACGAAACCATGATGGCCGTGCTCACCCACGACCTGCGCACGCCGCTGTCGGTGATCCTGCTGTGCGCCGACAAGCTCAGCCTGGATGTGGACGCCGACGGCTCGGCCGCGCGCACGCTCGATCACCTGGAAAACAGCGCGCGGCGCATGGCGCGAATGGTCGAACAGTTGCTGGATTTCTCGCGCCTGCGCAGCGACGGGCTGTCGATGCAGTTCGGCCCCTGCAATCTGGGCGAAGTGACCCACAGCGTGGTGGGCGAGGTGGCACAGGCCAATCCGCACACGCCGATCGACCTGCGTACCGAAGGCGATCTGGACGGCGACGGCGATGGCGATCGCCTTGCACAGGTCGTGTCCAATCTGGTCGGCAACGCGGTGCTGCATGGCGGCAACCAGCCTGTGCGGGTGCACCTGGACGGACGCGAACGCGACACGCTGCGGCTGTCGGTACGCAACATCGGGCGCATCGCGGACAGTCTGATGCCGCGCCTGTTCGAGCCGTTCAAGGCCAGCTTCCATGCCAGCCAGGGTCTGGGGCTGGGCCTGTTCATCGCCGACCAATTCGTCAAGGCGCACGGTGGTACGTTGCAGGCGCGCAACGAAGACGGCGAAGTGGTGTTTGAGGCCGTGCTGCGGCGACACAACCTGGCCGGGTAATCGCAGGTCGGGCATCGGAGTGTCCGCCACAGCGCCCGGCAGGGCGTATTGCTTGGTCGAAGCCCACGCGATGCCCATGCTGGCGCCCGTCGCAGCGCCAGTACCTGGCGACAACGCCCCCTGACGAACTCATCCAGAATTCACCGCGCATCGTGCCGCGCGCGCGATCCGGCAATGCAAGCCAGGCACAACAACGTGTGCATCAACGTCATGCGAGCGCGACCAGTGCTCCCCGGCGAGATGCGCCGTATGCTCGCACTCCATGCGCGGGGCGGCACACGCTCTGGCGCTGCTTTGCCGCTTGTGTCGATCGCACCAGCATCTGTTCGTCATCATCAGGCGCACGCCGTGCGCCATGTCTGAGGAGGTGGTCATGTCGTATGTGGATGGGTTTGCGCTTGCGGTGCCCACGGCCAACAAGGCCGCGTTTCTGGAACATGCCCGCATGGGCGATGCCGTCATCATCGAGTACGGCGCGTTGCGCGTGGTGGAGTGCTGGGGCGATGACGTCCAGCACGGACAACTGACCGACTTCCATCGCGCGGTCGATGCCGGCGAGGACGAAACCGTGGTGTTTTCGTGGATCGAATGGCCGGACAAGGCGACCCGCGATGCGGGCATGCGCAAGATGATGGACGACCCGCGCATGGACCCGTCGGTCAACCCGATGCCGTTCGATGGCAAGCGCCTGATCTACGGCGGCTTCGTTCCGATCCTGAGCCTGGGGCAGTCGGGCTGAGCACTGCAGCGCGTGCGCCGGCCTGTCGCATGAGCGCCGCACACCCGGTGTTGCGGCAGTGGCCGACGACACCGGGCCCTTCGGCGATGGCAGTTACACTGGCCGCATGCAGCCGCGCTCGCCGCCCATAATGCGCGAGCGCAGCGACTGCATTGCCTGCCACCGGAGACCGCCGCATGACAGACACACCGCTGCTGATCGCCTGCCCGAGCTGCGCTGCGATGAACCGTGTCGCAGCTGCGCGTCTGCGCGATGCACCCAACTGCGGCAGTTGCCACAACCCCTTGTTTCTGGGCACGCCGGTGGCGCTGTCGGCGGCCGATTTCGACAAGCATGCGGTGCGCAGCGCGCTGCCGTTGGTGGTGGATTTCTGGGCGCCGTGGTGCGGACCATGCCTGAGCATGGCGCCACAGTTTGCCGCAGCCGCGGCAATGCTCGAACCGCAGGTCCGGATGGCGAAGGTCGATACCGATCTGCATCCGGCGCTGGGCACGCGCTTTGGCATCCGCAGCATCCCGACCTTGCTGGTCATCCGCGGCGGCAGTGAGCTGGGTCGTCACTCCGGCGCGGTGAGCAGCGCGCAGATCGTCAGCTGGGTGCAGTCGGTATTGCGCAGCCGTTGATACAAAAAACCCGCTGCGCGATGCACGCAGCGGGCCTGGTTCTACGACCAGCATCGCTGCGCCACGCGCGCAGTGATGCCGATCAATCAGCAACCGGGAGCGGCCGACAAGACCATTGCGCAGCCGCTCGCTACCGTCTCAATCGCGCTTACTGCCAGTTGACGTTGACCGACACGCCCACCACGCGCGGCTCGTTGTACACCGCCGCCATGTAGTTTTCGATCACGCCCTTGACGTTCTTCTCGTTGGTGATGTTGCGCGCAAACGCCGCCACTTCCCACGCGCCATAGCCGCCGGTGTAGCCGAGCTTGAGGCCGCCTTCGAAATTACCGTCGGCGCGGAACTCGGTGGAGTCGTACAGCACGAAGCTCGTTTCGCCCTGCTTGTTCCAGTCGGTGGAGACGAAGAAGGCGCCGTCGTTGCCCACCGGGATGTCGTAGCGCGCGGCCAGGTTGAGGTTGTACTTGGGCGCGTTGGGCAACGGGTTGCCGTCGATCTGCGCAAAGGTGTTGGCGCCGACGCGGATGGTCGGGTCGTTGACCGTGCACACCACCACGCCGTTGAGCGCACAGGCCTGCGCATAGACGCGATCGTCCCGGATCTCGCTATGCAGCAGGCTCAGGCCGGCGGTCAGCGACAGGTTGGAGATCGGGCGCCAGTCCAGATCCGCTTCCAGGCCGTAGGCCTTGGCCTTGTCGGCATTGAACAGCACACCGTTGCCGTCCGAGTCGTTGCCGTTGAGCTGGATGTCGTTCACCGTATAGGTGAAGCCGCTGACATTCAGACGCAGACGGTTGTCGAACAGGCTGCTCTTGATGCCGGCTTCCCACGACAGGATGGTTTCCGAATCGGCGGTGGTGAAATCCGAATTGAACACCGCGCTGCGGCCCTGGATGGTCGGGCCGCGGAAACCGCGTGCCACGCGCGCATAGACGCTCAGCTCGGGATTGATCTCATACATCGCGCTGAGGTCCCAGCTGGGCTGGGTATCGGACATGCGCACGTCGCGGCGGCCGCGATAGGTCACCGCACCTGCGGCGGTATCGGCAGTCTTGAGCAGACGGGTTTCCTTGCTGTCCTTGGTCTGGCGCAGACCGGCGGTCAAGGTGAGTGCATCGGTGGCCTTGTAGCTGAGCTGCCCGAACCCGGCCCAGGAGGTATTGGTGTTGCGCAGGCGCACCCAGTTGTTGGGGTTGCGCGCCGCGGTCTGCAGGAAATACGCACGCTGATAAAAATCGGTGGTGTCGCGCCCATCGAAGTAGAACGCGCCCACCTGCCACTGCAGTGCGTCGTCGCCTTCGCTGGCCAGACGCAGCTCCTGGGTGTACTGATCCAGGTCGCGGATCTGCCCCATCGACTGGCCGAAGCCGTTCGGCACGCCATTGACCGGGTAGTTCGCCGCTGCGCCGCCATCGGTGTCGCCACGGCTGTAGCCGGAGGTGGTTTCGTAAGCGGTGATGGAAGTCAGCGACACGCCGCCGAAATCGTAGATTGCCTTGATCGAGCCGCCGTCGGTCTGATACGCCTGCGGGTTGTCGTGCGCCTCGTCGTAGGCCACGCGATCGCGCGCCACGTCGACCTTGTCGCTACCACGGGTGACCGCATTGCGCAGGAACAACGTGGAGGTGCCGTCGTAGTCGCGGGTATGTACCGAACCCAGCAGCGAGAACGCGTCGTTGGGCTTGAGCAGCACCTGCAGGCGCGCATTGCGGTCGTTGTAGCCGCCCATCGCATCCTTGCGCGGCGTGCGCGTGCCGTCGGCGCTGCTGCCGGCAAAGGTGTTGTCCACCCAATCGTCGCGGTGTTGATACAGGGCCGACACGCGGAACGACAGCACGTCGTTGATCGGGCCGCCGAAGCCGCCGTCCAGCGACACCGTGTTGTAGCTGCCGTAGCTGGCATCGACGCGGCCGGTGTAGGTATCGCCGGGCTTGATCGTGTCGAACTTGACGATACCGGCGGTGGTGTTGCGGCCGAACAAGGTGCCCTGTGGGCCGCGCAGCACTTCGACCTGGTCCACGTCGTAGACCGGGTTGGACTTGAGCACCACGTGCTCCAGCACCACGTCGTCCTGGATGATGGACACCGGCTGCGAAGCGCCGAGGTAGAAATCGATATTGCCCAGGCCACGGATATAGAAGCGCGGGAAGATGCGCCCGGTGGTGGTCTCGGCATAGAAGCCCGGTACGCGGCCGGACAGTGCCAGCAGCGTGTCGTCGCCACCGGCGGTGAACTCGCGCATCGCCGCGCCCTGCACCACGCCCACCGACACCGGCACTTCCTGCAGGTTCTGCTCGCGGTGCTCGGCGGTGACGGTGACCGTATCCAGCGCGGTCGGGCTGCCCTCGCCCTCTCCCTGGCGCGTCGGCACCTGCTGCGCAGAGGCCGCGGCCGCCAGCGAGGCGAGCAGCAGGCCGGCGCAGGCATGCGCCAGCGGCGTGCGCTGCAAGGCGGCGCGACGACGTGCGGGTGCGTGCGTGGTGGCGGACGTCAGGGACGCGGAGACAGACGAGTACAACGGCATGCGAAATGATCCTTGGGTAGGTGACGCGAGGGGCGATACGGGGTTGTGCCGGCCGAAGGCGCGACGTGGCGCCGCGCGCACGATATGTCAGCAATGTTTCAGCTCTATGGCAAGCGTGCCGTGGCGCACGTGGCTGCCGCCGCACAGCCCTGTGCGTGGCGCGCGCCAGCCATGGCGAAATGGCAGATGCCTGCAGTAGCGGTGTGCTGTCATGCTGGCGCCATGTGGACGCGCTCCGGAGAGGGACAGACCTTGAAACGACTTGGATGGATGGCGGGCCTCCTGGCCGCAGTGAGCTGTCAGCTGGCGCAGGCCGGCAGCGCGGTGATCAACCGGATCGACTACCAGGGCGATGACGGCGGCCCGGTGCCGACCGCAGCGCAGTACCGCAACCCTGTCGTGGCCGGCTTCCATCCGGACCCATCTGCGGTCCGCGTTGGCGACGACTTCTATCTGGTCAACTCCAGCTTCGGCTATTTCCCCGGCCTGCCGGTGTTCAAGAGCCGCGATCTGGTGCACTGGACGCAGATCGGCAATGCGATCGATCGCCCCGGCCAGATCAGATACGGCAGCGACGAACTCACCCGCGGACTGTTCGCCGCCAGCATCAGCCACCACGACGGCATCTTCTACATCGCCAGCACCTGTTTCTACTGCGATGGCGGCAATTTCCTGATCACCGCCAGGGATCCGGCCGGACCGTGGTCGGACCCGATCTGGCTGGATGCCAAGGGCATCGATCCATCGCTGTTCTTCGACGACGACGGCAGCGCCTGGCTGGTCAACAACGATGTGCCTGCCGGCACGCTGCGTTACGACGGACACCGCGCGATCTGGCTGCAGCAGCTGGATCTGACCCGCATGAAACTGGTCGGCACGCGCCAGGTGCTGGTGGATGCGGGCTTCAGGCCAGCCAGCAACCCCGAGCATATCGAGGGCCCGCACCTGTTCCGCCGCGATGGCTACTACTACCTCACCGCAGCCGAGGGCGGCACCGGCGAGCAGCATGCGCAGATGATCTACCGCAGCCGCCAGATCGCCGGGCCGTACCAGCCCTGGAGCGGCAATCCGGTGCTGACCCAGCGCGATCTGGACCCAAGCCGCGACGCGCCGATCACCTCCGCAGGCCACGCGCAGTTCGTCGAGTTGCAGGACGGCTCCTGGTGGGCGGTGTTCCTGGCCACCCGCCCGTATCAAGGCAACCGCTACAACCTGGGCCGCGAAACCTTCCTGCTGCCGGTGCAGTGGCGCGACGGCTGGCCGGTGATAGTGCCGCACGGCACGGCAGTGCCTGTGGTCGCCGCGCGCCCGCCACTGCCGGCAGGCCCGCAGGACACACCCACCAGCGGACCGATGCAGTGGAGCGAGCGTTTCCAGGACGCGCACGTACCGATGCAATGGATGACCATCCATCCGCCAACCACGCCGTGGTATGTCACCGGCCCACAGGGTCTGCGCATCACGCCTTCGACCGTGGCGCTGGGCGATGTCGGACGCGGGCAACCGGCGTATCTCGGCCACCGTCTGCAGCATCACCACGCCACGCTGGGGGCGACCGTCGATGGCAGCACGCTGGCAGCGGGCGAACAGGCCGGGCTGGCGATCGTCGCCAGGGAAAGTCATTTCCTGGCCGCACTGCTGGTGCGCGACGATGCGGGCATGTCGGTGGTGCTGTCCCGCCGTGCCGGGACGCAGGAGCCGGGCACCGGCACCGTGCTGGCACGCGCGCCGCTGGCCGATGCAAGCCAACCGGTCACGCTGCGCTTCGCCCTGGATGGCGCACGCGTGCATGTGGATTACGCGGTCGGCAGCGGTCAATGGCAGACGCTGCTGGAACAGGGCGATGCGAGCATGCTCAGCACCGACAGCACCGGCGGTTTCCTGGGCGCCACGTTCGGCCCGTACGCATATTCGCGTTGAGCGCGCGCAAGCGAACGACACGTCGGCGCTGCCGACGCACTGGACGACCGCCCGCTACAGGCAGGCGCGTACAACGTAGCGTGTCACGCGCAGGAAGCGCACACCTGATACATGCGGGTCGACGTTGGCCCCGACGGCATTCAACGCGCAAGGCGTCGCCACGACAGCGTCGCGCGGCAGGTCGGCATCGACGGCTGACGCCTACGCGCGCAAATCGCGTCAGCCGCGGACGGCCAGCACACTGCTATCGAGCATCTGGCCGACCATGTTGAGCAGATCGTTGAGGCTGAAAGGCTTGGGCAGCAGCGCCATGCCGTCGGCCAGAAATTCCTGGCGGGTGGCGGCGTTTTCGGCGTAGCCGGTGATGAACAGGATCGGCAGGCCGGGGCGCAGCGCGCGCGCCACATCGGCCATGTCGCGCCCGTTCATGCCGGGCAGGCCGACGTCGGACACCACCAGATCGATCTCCACACCGGCACGCAACTGATCCAGTGCGCCATTGGCGTCTTCGGCTTCGATCACGTGGTAGCCGGCATCGCTGAGCACCTCGCTCACCATCATGCGCACCACGTCGGTGTCGTCCACCAGCAGGATGCGCTCGCTGCGCGTCCGCGGCGAACTCGGTGCCGGTGCCGGCGGCACTGCGCTGGCGGTGAGTCCGCGCGGCAGCAGCAAGGCCACCGTGGTCCCGCGGCCCACGGTACTGGTGATGCGCGCGGTGCCGCCGGATTGGCGCGCAAAGCCATAAGTCATCGACAAGCCCAGGCCGGTGCCTTCGCCGATCGGCTTGGTGGTGAAGAACGGCTCGAAGACCTGATTGAGGATGGCCGGCTCGATGCCGCTGCCGTTGTCGATCACGTTCACCGCCACGTAATCGCCATCTTCCAGTTCCGGATCGCCCTGCGCGGTATAGGCCGCGCTCTGGATGCGGATGGTGCCCCGCCCCTTCAACGCGTCGCGCGCATTGATGACCAGGTTGAGCACCACGTTTTCGAGCTGGTTGGCATCGGCCACCGCCACCAGCGGCGTGTCCGCCAGCTCCAGTTCCAGCACGATGTTCTCGCCGATCGAGCGGTGCAGCATGTCTTCCAGCGAGCGCACCCGCGCATTGATGTCGAAGGCCTGCGCATCCAGCGATTGCTTGCGCGCAAAGGCCAGCATGCGCTGGGTCAGCGCGGCGGCGCGATGCGCCGAGCCGGTGGCGATCTCGGCCAGCCGCGGCACCCGCTCGATGCGATTGGACTCGACCGCCAACTGGATCATGTCCAGGCCGGAAATGATGCTGGTCAGCAGATTGTTGAAGTCGTGCGCGATGCCGCCGGTGAGCTTGCCCAGCGCCTCCATCTTCTGCGCCTGCAGCAACTGGATTTCGGTGCGCTGGCGCTCGGCGATCTGGTGGGCCAGCTCGGTGGTGGCGGTATCCAGTTCCTGGCGCTGCTCGCGCTCGCGCAGGCGCTGTTCGGTGACGTCTTCGACCAGCAGCAGGCCCAGATCCGGTTCGCGATACGGCGACACGCGCCATTCGGTCTCGCACACCTTGCCCTCGCACAGGATCGACAAGGCACCGCTCCAGCGCTCGCGCTGCGCCAGCGCGTTGGTCAGCGCGTGCACGGTGGCGGCCTGGTCCACGCCGGGCACGGCAATCACCTCGCCGGGCGTGGCGGCACCGATCAAGCGCTGGAACGCCGCATTGGCCTCATGCGTGTGCAGCCTGGCATCGACCACCGCAATCGGCGCGCTGATGTGCTCGAAGATCTCGCGGAAGCGTGCCTCGCTGATGCGCAAGGCGTCCTCGGCCTGGCGCGCGCGCAGCAGGGTGCGCAGCGTGGCGACCAGCACACTGGGGTCGACCGGGTGAATCAGGTAGGCATCGGCACCGGCTTCCAGGCCGGTGATCATGTCGCCGGTGGCGATCGACGCCGCCGACACGTGCACCACCGGCAGCGACGCGGTGCGCGGCTCGGCGCGTAACGTGCGCACGATGTCGAAGCCGCTCATGTCCGGCAGATTGACGTCCAGTACCAACGCAGAGAATGCCTGCCCGGCCAGCTTGGTCAGGCCGTCGGTGCCGGTACCGGCTTCTTCGACCACGAACTGATGATGTTCGAGCACGCGCCGCACCGAATAACGCGTCACCGCGTTGTCGTCGACGACCAGAATGTGTGGCTTACTGCCCAAGTGCATCCTCCGGTGCCAGCGTGACCGGCAGCACCACAAAAAATTCCGACCCTTGCCCGACCACGCTGTTGATCCCCACCCTGCCGCCCAGCAACTCGGCGAACCGCTTGCAGATCGACAGCCCCAGACCGGTGCCGGTGAGACGTTTCTGCAACGGCGAGTCCACCTGTACAAAATCTTCGAACAAGGCATCGTGAAGCTCGGCCGGAATGCCGATGCCGGTGTCCTGCACGCCGAAGCGCACATGGGTTTCGCCTTCCAGCTGTGCGAACACGCGCACATGGCCTTGCGGGGTGAACTTGAGCGCATTTGAGATGAAGTTGCGCAGGATCTGCGCCAGCTTCTTGTCGTCGGTGTACAGCATCGGCAGCGTCGGTGGATCTTCGAAGATCAAGGTGGTGCTGCTGGCATCGGTGAGCGGGCGGAACATGCCGCGCAAGGCCGCAAACAGGTCCATCAGATCGAACCAGCCCGGCGAGATGGTGATGCGCCCGGCCTCGATCTTGGCCAGATCCAGCAGGTCGTCGACCATTTCGGTGAGCTCGCGCGCCGAGGCGCTGACGAAGCGCACCTGCTTGGACTGCTCGGCGGTCAGCGGCCCGTCCATGCCATCTTCGAGCAGGCGGGTGATGCTCAGGATCGAGCTGAGCGGCGTGCGGAACTCGTGGCTCATGTACGACAGGAAGCGGCTCTTGAGCTCGGACACATCGCGCAGCTGCTCGGCCTGCTGATCGAGCTCGGCATACAGCGCCAGCACGCCCTGGTTGGTCTCTTCCAACTCTTCGCGCAGGGCCTGGTTCTGCTGCCGCAGCGCGTCGAGTTCGGCCAGCGGATCGGGGGGCGATGTCTCACCGGAAGCATTCATTGCAGGCCTCCCAGCCGCATGACAAACACGCCGCAATCGTCGCGGCCACGTGTGTAATCGCGCAACAGCACTGCGGCAATCAGACGCGGATGGCGCGACAGCAGCCCCGGGTGGTCGCGCAGGTTCCAGCGTGATTGCAGACCGTCGCTGTGCATGACCAGCAGTTTGCCGGCGGCGTCCGGAAAATCGAACGGCTGCGCCTTGCGGAACTGCACCCCGACGATGCCCGGATGCGACGGCATGCCACGCACGCCGTCGCCATCGCACAGCGACGCGACGATATTGCCCACCCCGGCAAAGCGCACCCGGCCGGCGTTGCTGTCGAACTGCATCACTGCCGCTGCGCCGCCGCGGGTGCCGGACATGCCGGCATGCAGCTGCGCGATGCGCTCGCCGGGCTCGCCGCTGGCCGTGGCCGCAGCGCGCGTTCCGGCGTCGGCAGCGTCGGCAGCGCCCGGGCCGTGGCCCAGGCCATCGATCACGGTGACGGTCGCCCGCTGCTCGCCAATGGCCAGATGCCAGGCATCGCCGCACACCGTTTCGTTGTGCAGCGGCAGACGGATGGCACCGTACGCCAGGTCCAGCTCGGCGCGTTGCTGCGCAAACAGCCGTGTCATCACGATCGCGCCCTTGGCGTCGGAGTACGCATCCAGCACCTGCGCCTGGCGCTTGATCGCGCCCAACCCGGTGCCGGGCGTCCCGGCGGTGGAGTAGCCATCGCGCAAGCCGTCCGCCAGTGCAAACCCGGGGCCGCCGTCGATGGCGCAAATCTCCACGCCCATGCCCTGGCGTGCGGCCACCGTGGACAACTGCAGGCAGCCGCCACGTCCGTGCTTGACCATGTTGGTGGCAAGCTCGGTGGCCACCAGCGCCACGCGCCCGCAGGCGGCCTCATCGAAGCCCAGCGTCTGTGCCAATGCCGCTGCCTCGCGGCGTGCCTGCCCGACTTGGCTGGTCTCCTCGACACGAAACGCGCGCGTGACCTCGCCAGCGAGCGTCACTTCCATTTGGTGATAGTGATACGCGTGCCCTTGCCGGCTGCGGTGTCCAGGACAAAATCATCCACCAGCCGACGGCTGCCGGATAAGCCCAATCCCAGTCCGCTACCGGAAGTCCAGCCATCGGTGAGCGCCAGATCCAGGTCGGGAATGCCGGGACCGTCGTCGCGGAAGGTCAGCTGCACGCCCTTGCGGATGCCGCTTTCCACCAGGGCCCAATCCATGTCGCCGCCACCGCCGTAGATCACGGTATTGCGTGCCAGTTCGCTGGCTGCGGTGACCAGCTTGGTCTGGTCGACCAGACGCAGGCCGCACTGCACCACCAGCTTGCGCACCGTCTGCCGGGCCAGCACCACGTCCTGTTCGGTGCGCACCGGTTGCGAACCGGTGGTCATGAAGCGCGATCGGGTTGCCGCAGCAGGCGCATGCCACGTTCGACATCGAGCGCGGTGCGCACCGACGGCAGGTTCAGGCCCAGCTCGACCAGCGTGATCGCCACGGCCGGCTGCATGCCCACCACCACGGTCCGGGCATCCATGACCGCCGCCAGCCCGGAGATGGTGCTGATCATGCGGCCGATGAAGGAGTCGACGATGTCCAGTGCGGAAATGTCGATCAGCACGCCGCGCGCGGAGGTGGCACTGATCTTTTCCGACAGGTCTTCCTGCAGCGTCATCGCCAACTGGTCGTGCATGTCCACCTGGATGGTGACCAGCAGCAGGTCGCCCATCCGCAGGATCGGGATGCGTTCCATGTCAGCCTGCCTTGTTCACGGTCACGCCGATGCGCTTGAGCGCCAGCGCCAGCGCGTCGGACAGGTTGGCCTTGGTGACGATACCCTGCAGGTCCAGCCCCAGGTGCACAATGGTCTGCGCAATCTGCGGGCGCACGCCGCTGATGATGGCATCGGCGCCCATCAAGCGGATCGCAGTGACGGTCTTGAGCAGGTGCTGCGCCACCAGCGTGTCCACGGTGGGCACGCCGGTAATGTCGATGATGGCGATTTCCGAGCCGGTATCAACGATGCGCTGCAGCAGCGACTCCATCACCACCTGGGTGCGCTGCGAATCCAGCGTGCCGATCATCGGCAGTGCCAGCACGCCGTCCCACAGTTTGACCACCGGGGTGGACAGCTCCAGCATCTCTTCCTGCTGGCGCACGATGATGTCTTCGCGGGTCTTCTGGAACGCCTTGACGGTATACAGGCCCAGACGGTCCAACAGCTCGGACAGCGCCCACAGCTGCTGGCCCAGTTCCTCTGGCGTATCGGCATACTCGCGCTGCATCAGCGCAAACAGCACCCGCTTGAGCGAGAAGATGAAGTTGGCGGTTTCCTGCGAATCGAAGCTGCGAGTGGCGCGGTCGCGCGAGAGGTTTTCCAGGAAGCGACGCACCTCGCTCCAGTCGGCGCTGTCCAGGGTACTGCCGCCGTCCTTCAGGGAGGCGACCAACAGATGCAAAAAGTCTGCACTTTGTGTTTCGACGTCCTGCCGGGAAATGCGTCCATCGCTGCCCAGGCTGGAGCCCAGCCATGCAGCCAACAACGCAGTTTCCTGGCCACGAATCGCATCGATCGAGCGCTGCTGCAATGCCACCATGAGATCACCCGCCGGAATGAAGAAGAAAGGGCTAGGCGTACGGGCGGCACTGCGCCCTGACCGACGCGGCGCCCCCAACGCCGAAGCGCTGCAGAGTAAAGCAATTCAGTTTCGGCAACCAGCGACCAACCTGTAGCGGTCATGCGCGGTGCCCGACACAGTTTGACATCGCAAGGCGGGCGGCAAACGTGAGCGCGGCCACGCCTGGACAACGGCGGTCGCAGTGCGCGCCGCAGCCGGACAGGTGACCGTGCAGGGCGGCCGCACGGCTGCGCGGGTCCGGCGCCGGTGCGGCGCGTCGGCACTGGCGGTGGCATGGTGGCCGGCGAGGCCGGCACCGCAGGGTCCAGCGGCCGCTCCGACCGGTACCTGGCCTGCCCTAGCTGCGCCGCCCCGACCCGGCGTCCATGTCGTGACGGCACCCACCACGCCTGCGCCGGTCACGACCGCACGCCGGACCAGGTACGCATCCGCACACCTGGCAGCGCATGCAACGCGCTGTGCCATTGGCAGGGTGTCTGCGCGGTGGTCGCGCGTGGTCTGATCGCAGCCTGATTTTTCTCAGGTGGTCGCTCTCCATGTCATCGCTGTTCTCTCCGTATCAACTCAAGGACGTCACGCTGCGCAACCGCATCGCGGTGCCGCCCATGTGCCAGTACACCGCCGTCGACGGCCTCAGCAACGCGTGGCATCAGGTGCATTACGCCAGCATGGCGCGCGGCGGCGCGGGCCTGGTGATCGTCGAAGCCACCGGCGTGTCGCCGGAAGGACGCATCACCCCCGGTTGCCTGGGCCTGTGGAACGACGCCCAGGCCGAGGGGCTGGCACGCATCGCGGCATCGATCAGCGCTGCCGGCGCCGTGCCGGGCATCCAGATCGGCCACGCCGGCCGCAAGGCCAGTGCCAACCTGCCGTGGGAAGGCGACGACCACATCGCCGACGGCGACCCGCGTGGCTGGGACACCATCTCGCCCTCGGCCATCGCCTTCGGCGGCGGCCTGCCCAAAGTGCCGCGCGAGATGACGCTGGACGACATCGCCCGCGTGCGCGGCGATTTTGTCGCCGCCGCACAGCGCGCGCGCGATGCCGGCTTCCAGTGGCTGGAGCTGCATTTTGCGCATGGCTATCTGGCGCAGAGCTTTTTCTCGGTACACGCCAATCATCGCCAGGATCACTACGGCGGCAGCGCCGAAAACCGCGCGCGCTTCCTGCTGGAAACGCTGCAAGCCGTGCGGGCAGTCTGGCCGGAACAGCTGCCGCTCACCGCACGCTTTGGCGTGATCGAATTCGATGGCCGCGACGAAGAAACCCTGCAGGAAGCCATCGCACTGACGCGCAACTTCAAGCAAGGCGGCCTGGATCTGCTCAACGTCAGCATCGGCTTCAGCACCCCGACTGCGCAGATTCCGTGGGGGCCGGCCTTGCTGGCGCCTTACTCCGAGCGGGTCAGCCGCGAGGCGCAGCTGCCGGTTGCCTCGTCCTGGAACATCGACGATCCGCTGGAAGCCGACCGCGTTGTCGGCGCCGGGCAGATGGAGCTGGTGATGGTCGGCCGCGCGCACCTGGCCAACCCGCATTGGCCGTATCATGCCGCGTTGGCACTGGACGAAGAACGCCCATCGTGGGTGCTGCCGCCCTCGTACGCGCACTGGCTGGAGCGCTACGGCAAGCGCAGCTGATCGGACAGCTGCGATGTACTGCGAGATCGCAGTACGTGCATGCCTAGGTCTGCTGCGGGCGCTTCCACCGAGTTTCCAGGGATGGATTCTCGGCGTGTCCCGACACCGGATGCGGCGCCACGCTGCCGACCGACTCCGCACACCTGGCAATCTTGTGCAAGACCTCTGCCGGTTCCATGCGAATGCTTCGGTCTACTGAGGGCGCTTGCACGCGTGCCGGTGTGGGACACGCCGCAAGTACGTCCATGTAGGCTCTGGCGCGGCATCCATGCCGCTCAAGGTCCCACGCCGGCACCCGCGCAAGCACCACCGGTTGTTGTCGGTTGCGGAAAGAAATGCGAACAGCGAGATGAGCTGCACGTTCTTCCGGGCATCCATTCCTGGCGGCGTGACAGCAGATGGATGACTTACCGATTACATCGGCCACGAAGTCCGCAGGCATCAACACCTGCTTGAAGCATTGCTTGCCGATCAGCAGTAGCAATCTTGGGAGCGTGGTGTCGCGTCCGGGGGCGGGACCGTGTGGCGGCATGGATGCCGCCACCGAGCCTCCACGGACGGATTCACGGCGTGTCCCGACACCGGATGCGGCGCCGCGCTGCCGACCGACTCCGCACACCGATCAATCTTGTGCACGACATTTACCGGTTCTACGCGAGCGCTTCGTTCTGCTGCGGGCGCTTGCACGCGTACCGGCGTAGGACACGCCGCAAGTACGTCCGTGTAGGCTCTGGCGCGGCATCCATGCCGCTCAAGGTCCCACGCCGGCACCCGCGCAAGCACCACCGGTTGCTATCGGTTGCGGAAAGAAATGCCGAGGGCCTTCGAAGTGTCACCACCGCTGGCGATGTAGCAGGAAATAGATGGCTCACCGATTTGCATTGGCCACAGACTGCATAGGCATCCGCACGTGCTTTGAAAGCATTGCTTGCCGATCAGCGCTAGCAATATCGGGAGCGTGGTGTCGCGTCCGGGGGCGGGACCGTGTGGCGGCATGGATGCCGCCACCGAGCCTCCACGGACGGATTCACGGCGTGTCCCGACACCGGATGCGGCGCCGCGCTGCCGATCGACTCCGCACACCGATCAATCTTGTGCACGACATCTGGCGTTTCCATGCGAGTGCTTAGGTCTCCTGCGGGCGCTTGCACGTATACCGGCATGGGACACGCCGCAAGTACGTCCATGCAGGCTCTGGCGCGGCAGCCATGCCGCTCAAGGGCCCAAGCCGGCACCCGCGCAAGCACCACCGGTTGTTGTCGGTTGCGGAAAGAAATGCGAACAGCGAGATGAGCTGCACGTTCTTCCGGGCATCCATTCCTGGCGGCGTGACAGCAGATGGATGACTTATCGATTACATCGGCCACGAAGCATACCGCTCAAGGTCCTACGCCGGTACGCGCGCAAGCACCATCAGTCGCTGCCGGTGGCTGAAAGAAATGCCGATGGGCAGTTGGGGGGCCCATCCTTCGGAACGTCACCATTCCTGACGACATGCCAGCAATTGGCACGCAAACCACGCATGCCAATCCCCAATCCCCGCGGCGGCGGCGACCGCATCAGCAGCGGCTGCGGCTGCGGCTGCGGCTGCGCGACGAGCTTGATCGCCGCCCTACAGCCCGTAACGCTCCACTGCATCCAGATGCGGGCGCGGGTCCTGATCGCAGGCCTCGGCCAGGCGCAGCCAGCACATCGGGTGCGCCCAGTGCGCGGTTGTGGCCAGCAGGACGCGATGCAGCTCCAGCGGCAGCACCGCTTCCGGCAGCGCCACGGTGAACAGCACGCCCTGCAGACCCGTGTTCGCATCTTCCGGGTCGAACGCCTCCGCGTGTTCCGGATCGACCACGCGATACTCGTCGCGGCTGTGCAGCCACAGTTTCCAGCCACGCGCCTCGATGTCCTGGCGCAAGGCCTCGATCGCCTGCTCGCCAGGATGCACGCCATCCACCAGCCAGCTGCTGCCGTACCCGCCCGCCTGCAGCATATGCACCTTCGCATAGGTCGGCACGAAGCGCTCGCGCTCGGCCTCGTCCTCCGGCGGCGGATACAGTAGCTCCGCATCGAACACCACCCAGTCGCCGACGTGCTGGCGCCGATGCGCCGGTGCATTTTCGACGATACGCGCGGTGACCGGGCCGGTGCGCCGGGCGTAGTACTCGGCTACCTCGCCGTCATCCACGCAACGCACGATCACCCAACCCCAGGTCTCTTCGACCACGCCACTGGTGCTGCTCAGCTCCATGCCGAGCGCCAGCGCCGAGGCGCGCACCGCGTCCCACTGCTGCGCCGCGCTGGCCGAGGTCATGTGATCCCAATGCGCGGAGCGCGGTTCTTCCATCAACTCGGTCAGCTGTCGATACACCTCGGTCGCTTCGGCGAAGCGGCCGGTGTTGAGATACATGCGCCCCAGCAACCCGCGCGCACCGTGCGAGCCGGGCGACAGTGCCAGCAACGCGGTGCAGGCCTGCTCCAGCGCCGGCCAATCGGCCAGTCGCTGGGCCAGCTGCGCCTCGCACCACAGCGCCGCCACCGGCACCAGCGGGCGGTACAGCTGCGCCAGCCGGCGCAGGCCGGCCTCGTCGCCACGGCCCAGCAGCAGATTCATCAGCCGGAAGGTCGGGCTGGTTTCGCGATCGGCATGCCGCTGCACGAATGCCCACAGCAGCGCGATCGCCTCATCGTCGGCCGCACACGCGCTCAATGCCGACGCCGTGGTGTCCACCAACTCGGCATCGTCGGGTCGCTCGGCCACTGCCTGCAGCAACCACTGCGCTTCGCGCTCGGGGTTACGCGCCACGTCTTCGGCCTGCGCATCCAGCCATGCCAGCAACTGTTCGGCGGGCACCAGCGCCGGCTCGCCGGCCGGTGCGGTTTCGATGCGCACGGCCAGACCGTCCAGCAGCTGCGTGACGCCACGGTCCTGGCGCAACTTGGGCACGTGCGCACGCGCAAGCGCCAGATGCCGGCGCGCAGTCCACACCGCGCCACGCTGCAAGGCCAGCTCGATCGCCATCTCGGCCGCATCGATCAGCATGCGATGCGCACCGACCTGCGCGTAATGGTCGAGCATCACCTGCAGGCGGCTGCCCAGATCCCAGGTATTGCGCTCGGGCTGGCGCGACACCAGCACCACCGCCGCACGCAACCAGTGCAGGCGGTAGCGCGGCGCGACCTCGCGCCACGGCAGAAACGCCTCCAGTGCTTCGTCATCGCGATGCAACAGTGCCAGGGCACGGGCTTTCTGCAAACGCCGCGGCTGACTGCAGTTGGCCCACTCCGCCCCTTCGCGCGCGGCCTCGCGCTCGCGCTGCTCGATCAGTGCCAGCGCGTCTTCCGCGCGGCCCAGCGAGAGCAGGATCGAGATGCGCATGTCCGGCACGCCGTCGTAGATCTGCCCGCCATGCGCAAGAATGGTCTGCGACTGCCTTTCCAGATAACTCAGCGCCGCCTCGCCGCGTCCGTCGTCGAGCAAGGCGTCGGCTTTTTCGCAGCTCAGGCACTGGTAGCACGACCAGCTCGGATCGATGCGGCCCAGCGTTTCCTCGCACACCTCGATGCGCTCTTGCACCCAGCCCGGGCCATCGATATTGGCGTAGCACGCGGCCAGATCCTGGGTCACGCACACCGACTGCGGGCACTCCACCGCGTCGGCGCGGTGCGCGCGTTCGAACAACGTCACCGCATCGCTCAACGCACGTTCGCCTTCGCACAGATTGCCGACCCGGTTGCGCATTTCCCAATGCCCGACGAACACCTCCAGCCACGGATTGGCCAGCGTCTTGCCCAGCGCACGCGCCTCGGGCAACAGCGCTTCTGCGCGTTCGATCTGCAGATCACAGACATGGTCGGTCAGGCGCGTCAGCAGCTGCGCATTCTGCGGCTGCCCGGCTTCGCCCAGATCGTCCTGCAGCTTTTCTACCCAGTTCCAGATTTCCATCATGCTGCTCCTTCGATGCGGCGCTCAGCGTGCCAGCAATTGGGTCACGGCCTCGGCAAGATCACCGAAGGCCCGGTTCAAGTCCGATCCGCCAGATGCGTTGGCACCGGATTGCGGTTGGCTGCGCCCTTGCGCCGACACGATCACCTTCAGCGAGCGCAGCAGCCGCGCGGCCACCGCCGCCTGCGGATTGCCGGCGCGCTGCGCCGCCAGCAACGCCTGCAACGCCGGATTGTCGAGATTCAGATACAGCCGCTGGGTCTGCCGCGCCTGGATCCCCGCAGTGAACTGCCGGGCCAGCCGCAACGCAGCGGTGGACACGCGCTTGTCGTTCTCGTCCTGCTCCAGGCGGCGTTTCAGTTCGGCCTCGCGGTCGGGCACCACCACCAACGGCAATGCCTCGGGGCTGAAGCGTGCGGGCACCAGCGCTTCGCCATCGCCCAGATGCTGTTCCAGCCAGGCCAGTTCGTCGGCCGGCAGCGTGTCCAGCTGGAACAACTGCCGGTTGCCCTGCTCGGTACCCAGCTCGACCAGGCGCACGCCCTTGGCCTGCGCCCAGCGCCGCAGGAACGGCACCACCGCATAGCGGTTTCCGTAGGCCACCGGCACGCCCATCGCGCGGAAGAGCATTTCTTCGAAGCCACTGTCGCTATCCAGGATCACGTGCACCGCGCCACGCGCCGGCAACTGCTGCGCCGGCAGGTCGCCCTGCGAGGTCGGCACCCGCACGTGTTCCATCAGCAACTCGAACAAACGCTCGTCGCATAGCGCCGCGCCCAGCAATGCCTCGTTGTGCCGCAGCAGAATGCGCCGCCAGGCTTCCGGCTGCTGACGCGCCACATCGGCCAGGCCCTGCACCAGCGCCTCGGACAGCGCGTGCTGTACGGCCGCGTAGGTGGCATCGCGCTGCAGATCCTCGCGGCTGGCGGTGGGCGTCAAACGGTTGGATTCGATCACACCGCCGATAAAGCCCGCCCATGGCGGCAGCAGTTCGCGCGCGTTGTCGTCCAGCAGCATGCCGCGCAGGAACACCGACAGATTGCGGTTGTCGCTGGTGCCATACGTGGCTCCGTCCTGCACCCACAGCAGACCGACCGCATCGCTGCCCTCCTCCGCGCGCACCGGCATGCAGCACAAGGGTTCGAAGTTGCGCTCGAAACGCGCGGCAAACTCGCGTTGACGCCGCCAGGCCTGCACCGGATGCAACGGCACCGCATCGTGCATGCGCCATGGCGGCGGCTCCGGGTTGATCGCCTGGGTATCGCCACCGATCCAGATAGGCTCGCGCAACAGCGCGCAATAGCGCGACAGGATCTCGCGCAGCCGTGTTTCCTGGGCCAACGGCAGATAGTCCTGGTGCAGCTCCAGCACCACTTCGGTTCCGACCTGCGCACGCGCCGGGATCGGACTCACCGTGTATTGCTCGGCATTGCTGGAGATGTAGCAATGCCCCAGCGCCGGGCTCTGGTAGGAGGTGGTGCGCACGGTGACGCGGCGCGCCAGCACGAAGGCCGACAGAAAGCCCAGCCCGAACATGCCGATCAGGCCGCTGTCCTCATGCCCGCCCTGACGCAGGCCGCGCGTATACCCCACGCCGACCGTAGCCAGATAATCATGGATTTCCAGCTGGGTCAGCCCGGCACCGGTGTCGATGATGCGCACGATGCCCTGGGCAGCGTCGGCATGCACTTCGATGCGCGATTGGCCTTGCCAGTCGGGTTGCTCCAGCCGGCGACGCAGGATCGAGTCGTGCGCGTTCTGCACCAGTTCGCGCAGCGCGACCACCGGCGTGGAATACAGATGCTTGCTGAGGACGGACATCAGCCCGTTGAGATCGACGCCTGCGCGGCGGATCTGGGAGGCGTCCGTCGCCTCGGAGATGTGATCTTGCATGATCGTTCGTCGTTTCCTTGGCGGCCACGCCCATCCTCGGACGCGCCTTCCTGGGTGGCAGTGCGAGCCGAACAGGATAGCCGCAAGCCACGCCGTACGCACGCGCGCCACACGCTGACTTCCTCCAGCGCCTGGCTAGCGTTCGGTCGCCACTGCAGCACACCCTTCGGAAGCGACCCGCCACGGCCGCGTCGACCCACGGCCGTGGCGCGCAACGGCTTACCGCTGCAGGGTTTCCATCGGTGCCTCGTTGAAATGCTGACGATAGCCCTTGGCCAAGGCCGAGCGGCTGCCCACGCCCCAGCGGCTCGCCGCCTGCAGCACGCTGCCGCAGCCGCCTTCGGCCAGCAGTTCGTCGCGAATGCTCTGCATCCGGTAGCGACGCAGCACCTGGGTCGGCGACAGCCCGGTGGCAGACTTGAACGCCTGCTGCAAGGCGCGCCCGGTGACACCGATTTGCGCGGCCACCTCGTTGATCGACAGATCCGAGCGATGCGCATTGGTGATCATGTAGGCGTAGGCGCGCCGGTACTTGGCCGGCAGCCGCGCCGAGATGTCGTCGCTGACATGTGCCGGCGTGCCGCTTTCCAGCAGCCGCGGCGCCTGCACCTCGCTGCGCAGGCACTGCACCGCGCCCAGCGCATAGCGGTTGTACAGCAACAGCGCCTGCTCGGTCTTGCCCAGCGCCTGGCAGATCTTGGCCTGGCAATACTCGAACTCCAGATTCCAGCGCGGCGCGTGGTGCCTGCCGGCACCGGCCAGGGCACGCTCCGCCAGATCGGCACGCCCCACCGCCAATGCGGCAAGCGCCAGTTCCACCTGCGCATCCTGCCGCGCGCCGGGCGGGCAGCCGGTGGCGGCGGCCGGCAGCGCATCGATCTGCGCATCGAAACCGAAGGTGTCGCCACCGGCGATGCGCAGCAGATTGCGCACGTGGCGCATGCGCTGTGCGAGCACCGGCATGCTCTCGGCCAGCTCGGCGATGCAGGCGCGCAGCTCATTGGGTTCGATCGCGTGCGCCGCATCCTCCTGGCGCAGCGTGGCTTGCCAGAACACGTGGTCGCTCATCCGGTCCGCGCGACGGATGCGCAACTGCGCAACCATATCCAGGCGCAGCGCGTTGGCGATGCGCAACCATTCGGCTGCACCGCTGTCCAGTTCCGCCAGCACGTCGTTGGCACGCTCCAGCGTCTGCAGCGCCAGCGTGCTCTGGCCCAGATGGAAGTGGATCAGCGCCTTGCCCAGCAGACTCTCCCCATACAGGCAGGCCGGCGTCTGGCGGTCCATCGCCAGCTGCGCGAAGCAGTTCAATGCAGCGCTCAGGCGGCGCTGGCTCAGCATCAACCAGGCGGTATTGCGGCAGGACAGCAGCCGTAGTTGGCGCTGATGCCCGCGCATCGCCTTCAAGGCGTGGCGGTAGGCATCTTCGGCTTCCTCCCGGTATTCAAGGATCAACAAGGCATCGCCACTGGCGCCGAGCAGGCTGACTTCATCGTCGGCACCATCCGCGGTGGCCTGGCCGTCGCGGCGTTGTTGAAGATGTTGCAGACCTTGCGGCCAGGCACCCACCAGCATCCTGCTTGTATAGGTAGGAAAACGGTCTGCGTACGACAACGCAGAGATCGCCGCGAAGTAGGTTGAAAGGATCATGCCGGGCTCTCTCATAGGGGGATGAGCAAAAACAACAATGCGCCAGTCTGGCTGGCGCAACCGATTGTATGCAGCGGATCCAATGGAATTTCTCACTCGAAGACACGAAGAAAATCAAAAAACCTCACTCTGTCTCCTGGCAACCCAGTTATGCGGCATGCAGATGAAGGGCACTTTTTGCATACCGCCAACGCTGTCGTGCATAAGACATTGCACGCCATGCGAAGCCGTGTTGAAGACAGGGCGGTAGCCAGAGAGCATTGCAGGACCACTCAGACACCCGCCTCTGCACGGCTTGAACGTTGTCCTGGTATGACGTGGCAATGACTACGTGCGCGGCGTTTTCAGCAAATGAAAGCCGTGATTCAAATTACTGCCGCCGTGTTTTACTGCATCGACGGATGGCCACATAGTTCCCATGGACTTCGAGCGCATGCAGATCGCAATGCCGTGGTATAGACCTGGACGCGCGTTTGAAGGGCTCGGCGATTCCGCCTATTGCCTCGCCGCATCGACCGGCCTGCGCATTGCTCGACGTCGGAATTTTGTTAGTTACCGACCACCCATGCCCTGAATGTAAGAGCGACGTTACGCTTAGATGAGCGTACGTTAAAGCCGGCCTGCTCAAAGCCGAAGGAAAGTATGCAGCAGTGAAAATTTCTGCCTCGGCAATGGTACATACCATTGATCCGACCCCAGATCGGGCCCCCTCGCAGAAGGCGATGACGATGCACTTATCTCTACACGTGGGTTTCGTATTGGCGCCTGCACTCCGCAACAGGCGTCGAAGGCACGACGGGCACGGATGCAGACGTGGGAAGGCCGGCTGATGCACGGCAACCCTTCCTGCAAGCGAGGACCGGCGTTCCTGTTGACGCAGGATGCGCGTCTGGCATCGCAGGTCAATGCGAGCCTCGCACCGCTCGCCCCGAGTTTTGCGGTGTTTTCCGACGAACTCGAACTTCTGCGCTCGCTGCGGCATTCCCCTTGCGAGCTGCTGGTCTTCGACGCGACTTGCGTCGCGTCGGACGACAGCTCGCTGCTGGCCTGGCAACGCTGCCACAGCAGTCATCCCACGCCGCTGATCGTGCTGGGGCGGTTCGACTGTACCCACGACATTCTGGCCTGGTACCACGCCGGCGCACACGATGTGCTCGCTCTGCCGTTCAATGCTCACGAACTGCATGTGCGCGCAGCATTGGCGCTTTCGCCGGTGGCCGAGGCGTGCTCCGAAAGCCAGCAGCTCAGTGTTGGTCCCTATCACCTGATCCGCGACGAAAATACCGTGTATCTGCACGGCAAGCCGATCGTGTTGACCGCACGCGAGTTCTCGATCGCTTGGCTGTTGTTTTCCAGCCCAGGCGTGTGTTTCCGCCGCTGCCAGTTGGCCAAGGCGGTGTGGGGCAGCCACACCGAGTTCACCGATCGCACGATGGAGCAGCACATCTACAAGCTGCGCAAGAAGCTGCAGCTATGCAATCACAGCGGCGCGGTGCGCATCAGAACCGTGTATTCGCACGGCTACAAGCTGGAACTCGCCCTGCAGGACAGCAACGTACCGACGCCCGGCAAGGCGGTCAGCCCCGGCACCGCCCATCGTGCTGCGGCCTGTTGACCGATGCAGCCCTGCAAGGGCGGCAGCGCGGCTATCTGACCCGCACTTGCTGCCTGCTACCGGCGCCCGCGTTGCAGTAGGTCAGCCGCTGCCACGCGTTGATCTGGTCAGGCAGTGACTGGCAGAGCTTTTCGCCAGCGCCGGTCGGATGGAAACATACCCACACAAGAGTTCAACAATGTCGTGACCACACAACCCGGCCGCTGGCGCATTGCCGGCCGACTGCTTCCTACGCTGTGGCAGGACGTCTAAGGTTTTTGGCGGCAATTAAAGAACGCGCCAATCAAGCCGGATTCGGCAATCGAACGCACGCGTGTCGTTGGCCAGCCTCCGCCGGCAGGCGATCTCCACAAACGACAATGGCGCGGAGGAGTCTCCGCGCCATTGTTCGATCAGGCGTTGGCAGTTACTGCTTGGGATTTTCGCCGTACTCGTTCGCACCGGGCGTGCCTTCCAGGCACATGAAGACCAGCACGATGAACCCGCCGACATAAGGCACAAGGCTGATCAGATAGAACCAGCCAGACTTGCCCTGGTCATGCAAGCGACGCACGGTCACCGCAATGCTGGGCACAATGAATGCCAGCACGACGATCACCATGATGGCAGCGATCAGCCACGCCAATGCACCTGGACCGTTCTCGCCACCCATCAGTGCAGCGGCGACGCCGAACAGGCCACCCAATACCAGCAGGACGATCGCCTGCAACAGCATGAACATCCAGTATTCCTTGCGGCGCGAACGGCCATTGAAGTCGGCATAGCGCTTGAGTGGCAGCAACATCCATTCCATCGTGTTTCTCCTGGTGACGCGCAGTGAGCGGAGTCTGTGAGCCGCTGCACAGTGCAACGGGCCGCGCATGGTGCCATAGCCGCCTCGTGCTGAAAACGGTTTCTTACCGGCTCGCGGCATATCGCGACCCGCTGGCCGACGGACGGTCGCCGGAACCGGCGGCGGGCCAGCCCAAGAAATTCCGGCAGGGTGCAGCGCGCTGGATGCCGCCCTGCGCAGGTGCGCGCGATTGGCTCATCGCGTGCAGGACGCTGCCCTGTGCAGGCAGTCGCGCTACCCCGCCGGCATCATTCGGCCGCCGCTTCCAGTGCCTGGCTCAGTCGCTCCACCGCGACGATCTCCATACCCTTGATGCTGGTGGTCTTGGGCGCGTTGGCCTTGGGCACGATCGCGCGCTTGAAGCCATGGGTGGCGGCTTCCTTCAGACGATCCTCGCCGTTGGGCACCGGCCGGATCTCGCCGGACAGCCCCACTTCGCCAAAGGCGATGGTCTTCTCGGACAGCGGCCGGTCACGCAGCGAGGACAGCACTGCCAGCAGCACCGGCAGGTCGGCGGCGGTTTCCTGCACACGGATGCCGCCGACCACGTTGACGAACACGTCCTGGTCGCCCACCACGATGCCGCCATGGCGGTGCAGCACCGCCAGCAGCATCGCCAGCCGGTTCTGCTCCAGACCTACCGCCACGCGCCGCGGATTGGACAGCGGCGAGGCGTCCACCAGCGCCTGCACCTCCACCATCAGCGGCCGGGTGCCTTCGCGGGTGACCATCACGCAACTGCCCGGCTGCTGGGTGCTGCCGCCGGACAGGAAGATCGCCGACGGGTTGGACACCTCCTTGAGGCCCTTCTCGCCCATCGCGAACACGCCCAGCTCGTTGACCGCACCGAAGCGGTTCTTGAACGCGCGCAACAGCCGGAACCGGCTGCCGCTCTCACCTTCGAAGTACAGCACCGCATCGACCATATGCTCCAGCACGCGCGGGCCGGCGATGCCGCCTTCCTTGGTCACATGGCCGACCAGGAACACCGCGGTGCCGGTCTCCTTGGCATAGCGCACCAGCCGCGCCGCACTCTCGCGTACCTGGCTGACCGAGCCCGGCGCTGCGGTCAGCGACTCGGTCCACAACGTCTGTACCGAATCGGCCACGATCAGCTTCGGCCGCGCCACGCTGGCATGCTGCAGGATGTTTTCGATGCCGGTTTCGGCCAGCGCGTTCAGGCCCTCCAACGGCAGATCCAGCCGCACCGCGCGCCCGGCCACCTGCGCCAGCGATTCCTCGCCGGTGACGTACAGCACCGGCAGCGCGCTGGCCATGCTCGCCAGCGCCTGCAGCAACAGCGTCGACTTGCCGATGCCGGGGTCGCCACCGATCAACACCACCGCGCCTTCGACCAGGCCGCCGCCCAGCACCCGATCGAACTCGCCAATGCCGGTGGACACGCGCGCCTGCTCGGATTGCTGCACGTCCTTGAGCGCGGTGATCTTGGGCGCCTCGGCCTTGCCGGCCCAGCCGCTACGCCGCGATGCCGCAGGCGAGGCCTTGCCGCCAGGCGTGGCGCTTTCGAGCACGATCTCGCTGAGCGTGTTCCACACCCCGCACTCGGTGCATTGCCCCTGCCACTTGTTGTATTCGGCGCCGCACTCGCCGCAGACATAGGCTGTTTTCGCCTTCGCCATCGTCAGTTAACCAATCGCTTCTGGAGCGACAGGATAGTCGGCGTCGGTCTCAGGATGCGCGACGCCGGCTCGGGATTCGGGATTCGGGAATCGGGAATCGGGAATCGGCCAGGCTGCGGCGTCGCAGGAATAGATGCAACCGCGCATTCCTGCTGCTGCGTTTTCACTGGGATATCGATGGCGCCGAGCGTTTGGCCGGCGCGATGTCCTTTGGTCGGTCGGCACCGACATCGGTACCGACAAAAATCAGCGCCTGGAGCCGCATGATCGATCGCAATCGGTCATGCAGCTCCAGGTTTTGCCATTGCCCGCTCCAACGGCTGCGAGCGGGCGGCCGCCACTCAGCGCGGCTTGTACAACTCGCTCAGGCGATCCGGCTTGCCGGCGATGCGTTCCAGATGCGGATACAGCAAGCCGCCGTGATAGTCGATGCGCACGGTGTCGTAGCGGTCCAGGCGCTTGACCAGCAGTTCGATCGGCGCAGTAGTGCCCTTGGCCGCCTTGATCGCGTCCTTGATCACCTCACTGCTGAAGGCGCGGCCGTTGACCGCCACGATGGTGTTGCCGGCGATCAGGCCGGCATTGAAGGCCGGGCCGTCCCACAGCACATCGCTGACCTCGCCAGAGGCCTTCAGGGACACGCCAAGCGAATAGGTCAGGCTTGCGTCCTTGTCGTCGCTCTCGTCGGCCTTGGTGGCCAGATTCGGCTCCTCGTTGTAGACCAGCTTCCAGCCGTTGGCCTCGATACCGCCGTTCAAGGAACCATGCCCGTCCATGCGGCTGCGCAACAGGCTCGCCCAGTCGTAGGGAGCCACGCCATTGAGCGTGGCAACGATGTCGTCGAAGGTGTACGGATTGACGTCCCAGTCGCCGTTCTTCATGCCGAAGAAGGCCTTGCCTAAATCGTCGATGGAACGCTTGTTGTTGGTCAGCTCGCGCAGCTTGCTGTCCACTTCCAGCCACATCATCTGGCCGCCGGAGTAATAGTCTTCGGCCATCTGATAGCTACGGTAGGCCTTGGGCCGGCGCATCGACATGGTCGGGTCGTTGGTGGTGTCCTGCACGGTGCGCCAGGCCATGCCGGGGCGACCGCGCTCGTAGTTCGCCGCCACGCCGGCCAGCATCTCGCGTGCCTGATCCTGCGTCCACAGGCCCGAACGCGCAGCCATCACTTCGCCCCAGAACTGGGTCTGGCCCTCGTACAGCCACAGCAGGCTGTCGCCCATCGGCACATTGAAATTGGGCGTGGCCAGGTCGGCGCCACGGCGGTACTTGCCGTTCCAGGAATGGTTGAACTCGTGCGCAAGCAGGTCGCGCCCGGTCCAGCTTTTGTCCCACTCGGTGAAGTAGGTCGGCACGCCGCTGTTTTCGCTGGAGCGATGGTGCTCCAGGCCAATGCCGCCCAGCTTCTTGGTCAGCGCCAGCAGGAATTCGTAGTGATCGAAGTGCCGCGCGCCGTAGAGCTTGTCCATCTGCTGCACCAGCGACGCATGCGCCTTGATTTGCTCGGGCTTGGCCTCCAGCGACTTGGCCTCATCGGCGAACACGTTGAGGTAGACCGGCTGCTTGCCGCCGCTCAGCTCCACGCGCTTGTAGTACTTGCCGGCGAACATCGGCGAGTCGACCAGGTCGTCGAAATCGATCGGCTTGAAGGTCACCGTGTCGCCAACCCGGCGGTCGGTCTCCAGCGCCGTGGCATAGCTCCAGCCGGCCGGCAACGTGACGCTGGCCTGGGCCTTGATGTTGCGCGCGAACACGCCGGCCGGATACAGCGCCGTGGTGTTCCACTGCAGGTTGAGCATCTCCGGGGTCATCATCACCCGGCCCTGGTTGGGGGCCTGCGGCGAGAGGAACTTGAACTCGGCCACCAGCTCGGTGGCGCCTTGCGGCACGTCCACGGTGAAGGCGTACACGTCGAACTGGTCGCGCTTCCACGGCACCACCTTGCCGTCGACCTTGATCACCAGACCGGCGAGTTTGTCGATCGGCCCGGTCGGGGAGTGATTGCCGGGAATCCACTGCGGATACAGCAGCGTCATCGGGCCCGGCCGGGCCGGCATGGTGGTTTTGACCTTGAAGATGCGATGGGCCAGATCGGTGGCATCGACGTCGATCTTCAAGGTGCCGTCGAACGGCACGTCCTGCGGCGCGGCGGTTTGTGCGGCCGCAGGCAACGACAGTGCCGCCAGCAACGACACGGACAACAAGGTGGGGATCTTCATCGCAACTCCGCAGGGACCTGGAACAGGCAAGCCCACGATGCTAAGCGCCTGCCCGCGCTTCCCCGTATGCCATAGGTCATGCTGCGCAGCGATTCACACACAAAAAAGCCGCCGGTGACCCGGCGGCTTTTTGTCCAGCATGCGTCGATCCGGCGTGCCGTGATCCGGCACAGCGCCATCTCAATGCATCATGTTGACGTTCATGTTGTGCAGCACCCACAGCGAACCGACAATCACGATGCCGATGATCAGCAGCGAGAACAGGCCCACCTGCACGTTGGAGCGCTGCTCGGGCGAGCGATCCATGTGCAGGAAGTACACCATGTGCACCAGCATCTGCACCGCGGCCATCAGCGAGATCACGATGACGGTGACGCCCTTGGAGAACGCACCGCTCATCACCATCGCAAACGGGATGACGGTGAGGATCACGGCCATCACAAAGCCGATCAGGTAGGACTTCAGGCCGCCGGCATGCGCATCGGCGGCGGTTTCATGCGCGTGGTGATTGGCCATTACAGCGCTCCCAACAGGTAGACGACGGTGAACACACCGATCCAGATGATGTCCAGGAAATGCCAGAACAGGCTCAGGCAGGCCAGACGCGTGCTGTTGCGCGGGGTCAGGCCGTTCTTGGAGATCTGGATCACCAGCACAGCCATCCACAACAGGCCGGAGGCCACGTGCAGACCATGCGTGCCCACCAGGGTGAAGAAGGCCGACAGGAACGCGCTGCGCCCCGGGCCCGCCCCTTCGTGGATCAGGTGGTTGAACTCCCACACTTCCATGCACAGAAAGCCGATACCCAGCAGTGCGGTGACGCCCAGCCAGGCATACAGCCCAGTCATGCTGCGCTTGTGCGCGGAGATCATCGCAACGCCGAAGCTGAGGCTGCTGAACAACAGCAGGAAGGTTTCCACCAGCACGAACTTCAGGTCGAACAGCTCCTTGGCGGTCGGTCCGTCCACCGTGGCGCCCGAGAGCACCGCATAGGTGGCGAACAGGCCGGCGAACAGCAGGCAGTCGCTCATCAGGTAGACCCAGAACCCGAAGACGGTGTTGCCACCGGCGTCGTGATGTTCGTGGTCGTGGTGGCCGCCCGCGTGGGCGGCGTGGTCAAGCGTGGTCGAGGAAGACATGGTCATACCACCTTCGCGGCCTGCGCCGCATGTTGCTGTTCGAGCAGGGCGAAGCGCGCGTTTTCGATGCGCTCCACTTCGTCGGCCGGCACCCAGTAATCGATGTCGTCATCGAAGGTGCGCGCAATGAAGCTGCCGATCATGCCGACCAGGCCGATGATGGCCAGCCACCAGATGTGCCAGATCAGACCGAAGCCCATCAGCACGCTGAAGGCACCGATATACACGCCCGCACCGGTGTTGCGCGGCATGTGGATCGCCTCGTACTTGGACGGACGCACCCAGCCCTTGCCGTTCTGCTTGTCGGCCCAGAACTGATCGCGGTCGTCGATGTGCGGCAGCACGGCGAAGTTGTAGAACGGCGGCGGCGAGGAGGTGGCCCATTCCAGCGTACGGCCGTCCCACGGATCGCCCGTGTAGTCCATGTGCTCCTTGCGCTTCCACACGCTGTAACCGATCTGCACCAGGTTCAGGAAGATACCCAGGCCGATGATCGCAGCACCCGCCGCAGCGACATACAGCCACGGCGCCCACTCGGGGTGGTTGTAGGTGTTCATGCGACGGGTCATGCCCATGAAGCCGAGCACGTACAGCGGCATGAAGGCCACGAAGAAGCCGATGATCCAGCACCAGAACGAGGCCTTGCCGATCTTTTCGTTGAGCTTGAAGCCGAACGCCTTCGGGAACCAGTAGGTCAGGCCGGCCAGGTAACCGAACACCACGCCGCCGATGATCACGTTATGGAAGTGCGCGATCAGGAACAGGCTGTTGTGCAGCACGAAGTCCACGGCCGGAATCGCCAGCATCACGCCGGTCATGCCGCCGATGGTGAAGGTGATGATGAAACCGATCGTCCACAGCACCGGCGAGGTCATGTGCACACGCCCGCGGAACATGGTGAACAGCCAGTTGAAGATCTTCACGCCGGTCGGGATCGAGATGATCATCGTCGTGATGCCGAAGAAGGCATTGACGTTGGCGCCCGACCCCATGGTGAAGAAGTGGTGCAACCACACCACGAACGACAGCACGCCGATGCACGAGGTGGCGTAGACCATCGAGGTGTAGCCGAACAGGCGCTTGCGGCTGTAGGTCGCGATCAACTCGGAGAAGATGCCGAACGCCGGCAGGATCAGGATATAGACTTCCGGGTGACCCCAGATCCAGATCAGGTTGACGTACATCATGGCGTTGCCGCCACCGTCATTGGTGAAGAAGTGCGTGCCCAGGTAGCGGTCGGCACCCAGCAGCGCCAGCGCCACGGTCAGGACCGGGAACGCAGCGATGATCAGGATGTTGGTGATCAGCGCGGTCCAGGTGAAGATCGGCATGCGCATCAGGGTCATGCCTGGCGCGCGCATCCGCATGATCGTCACGAAGAAGTTGATGCCGGTCAGCAACGTGCCCAGGCCCGAGACCTGCAACGCCCAGATGTAGTAGTCGACACCCACCCCTGGGCTGTATTCCAGCCCCGACAACGGCGGATAGGCCAGCCAGCCGGTCTGCGCGAATTCGCCGACCCCCAGCGAAATGTTGATCAGCGCCGCACCGGCCACGAACAGCCAGAAGCTCAGCGAGTTCAGGAACGGGAACGCCACGTCGCGTGCGCCGATCTGCAGCGGCACGATCAGATTCAACAGGCCGGTCATGAACGGCATGGCCATGAAGAAGATCATGATCACGCCGTGCGCGGTGAAGATCTGGTCGTAGTGATGCGGCGGAAACACACCTTCGCCGCCATTGCCCACCATTGCCTGCTGGGTGCGCATCATCGCCGCATCGGCGAAGCCGCGCAGCAGCATGACCAGCGCCACGATGATGTACATCACACCGATGCGCTTGTGATCCACCGAGGTGAACCACTCGTTCCACAGGTAGCCCCACAGCTTGTACTTGGTGATGGCGCCCGCGATGAGCAGGCCGAGCAGGCCGGCGCCACCGAGTGCGACCATGATGATCGGCTCGTGGTACGGAACCGCCTCGATCGTAAGTTTGCCTAGCATCACTTGTCTCCAGAAGTGCACATGGCAACCGGCTCTGCCGCCGCTGCCTGATGGTCGCCATGGCCTTTGTTATGGCCCGGACCATTCATGTATTTGTCGACGAGCGAGCGGAACATGCCGTCCTGCACCGACGAGTAGTAGGTGACCGGATACTGTTCCTTGTCGTTGCGGTTGGCGGCCAGCACCTGATACTCGGCGGCATTCAACGCGGTCGGCGATGCCTTGACCTTGGCCACCCACGCATCGAAGCCGGCCTGATCGACGGCATGCGCCTTGAAGCTCATCTTCGAGAAGCCGTGACCGCTGTAGTTGGTCGACAGGCCGAAGTACTCGCCCGGCTCGTCGGCCACCAGGTGCAGCTTGGTTTCCATGCCGGCCATCGCGTAGATCATCGTGCCCAGGTGCGGGATGAAGAACGAGTTCATCACCGTATCGGAGGTGATCTTGAAGTTCAGCGGCGTATGCACCGGGAACGCGATCTCGTTGACCGTGGCGATGTTCTGGTCCGGGTAGATGAACATCCACTTCCAGTCCAGCGACACCGCTTCGATGGTGATCGGCTTGACGTCCGAATCCAGCGGCCGGTACGGGTCCAGCGCGTGCGAGGAGCGCCAGGTCAGCACCGCCAGCACCAGGATGATCACGCACGGGATCGACCACACCACCACTTCGATGGCGGTGGAGTGCGACCAGTCCGGCTCGTAGCGCGCCTTCGTGTTGGACGCGCGGTATTTCCACGCGAACGCAATCGTCATCACGATCACCGGGATGACCACGATCAGCATCAGCACCACCGAGGTGATCAGCAGCTGCTTCTCGTCGTGGCCGATCTGGCCTTTCGGATTGAGAATGGCCGAGTTGCAGCCTGCCAACAGCAGGAACGGCAGCATCAGGCCTGGACGAAGTACACGCCCGAGATGTTTCAACGGAATCATCGGTCGATCCAAGTGCGAAGGAACGCCAGCCTCGTTCGTCGTATCCATGTGGACTCGTCCTGACGGCGCTTCCTGAAGGAAGGCGACCACGCAGACCGAAGACACGAGTTAGCTCCCTGATTTTAGACTTTGCTGCACCTGCACGTAACCCATCGGCAATGATCTGTCGCAATTAATGCGCGCAAAACTGTGCGACATGTTGTCGCAGCGCTGCGCGGGGCGGGACAGATGCAGTTGCGGCCATCGATTGCGGCCTGCGTGATGTGCGGCGTATATGGGTGCGCCAGCGCCGGGGACGTGCATGCATCGGCCCAAAACGCAACTGGGCCGACCAATGGTCGACCCAGTGTTGAAGCGATGGTGCCGGAAATAGGAATCGAACCTACGACCTACGCATTACGAATGCGCCGCTCTACCAACTGAGCTATTCCGGCGAGCCGTGAATTGTAGGAGCGGAGCCGGTGCCCGGTCAATCGCCAGCGGGCGACGCATGGCGCGTTCCTGGCATCGGGCCCCGGGGCTGCGGGCGGACGATGACCACCTGCGGCCGCCAGACGCCCGGACGGGCCGCATGCACTCGCCGCTGGCTCAGCCAGCCCGGAGTACCCGCTTTCAGCTGACCAGACGCAACCGCAGCTCCTTGGGCAGCGCGAACACCATCGATTCCGGCTCGCCTTCCAGCTCGGACACACTCTTGGCGCCCAGCTCGCGCAAGCGCGCCAGCACGCCATCGACCAGCACCTGCGGTGCGGAGGCGCCGGCGGTCAGCCCGATATGCTGCTTGCCGACGATCCAGGCCGGGTCGATCTCGCCGGCGTTGTCGATCAGATAGGACTCGACCCCGTCGCGCCGGGCCAGCTCGCTGAGGCGATTGGAATTGGAGCTGTTGGGCGAACCGACCACCAGCACCAGATCGCATTGGCGCGCCAGATCGCGCACCGCGTCCTGGCGGTTCTGGGTGGCATAGCAGATATCGTCGTGGCGCGGCCCCTGCATCGCCGGATAGCGCGCACGCAAGGCCTCGATGATGCCCATGGTGTCGTCCACCGACAGCGTGGTCTGGGTGGTGTAGGCAAGGTTTTCCGGCTGGCGGATCTGCAGCGTGGCGACCTGCTCGATGTCTTCGACCAGATAGATCGTGCCCGGGCCGCGCTCGCGGCTCCACTGCCCCATCGTACCTTCCACTTCCGGATGCCCCGCGTGACCGATCAACACCACGTCGCGACCGGCCCGGCAGTGCCGCGCCACCTCGAAATGCACCTTGGTCACCAGTGGACAGGTCGCGTCGAACACCTTGAGTCCGCGGCGCTCGGCCTCCTGACGCACCGCCTGTGAGACACCGTGCGCGCTGAAGATCACAGTGGCGTTGTCGGGCACCTCGTCCAGTTCCTCGACGAAGACCGCGCCGCGCTGCTTGAGGTCATCGACCACGAAGCGGTTGTGCACCACTTCATGGCGCACGTAGATCGGCGCGCCCAGCGTCTCGATCGCACGCTTGACGATCTCGATCGCACGGTCGACACCGGCACAGAAACCACGGGGATTGGCGAGCAGGACGTCCATGGCGGGCATTCTACGGGAATGGGGAATGGAGGATGGCACCGGGCGGCGCCGGTGCATCGCGACTTCAGCGTCGATTCCTACTTCCCAATCCCCGACTCGCGCTTGCCGGACTTGTCGAACAGACCGAATACCGCGATCCCGATGGCGCCGCCTACGATCGCCGAGTCGGCGATGTTGAACGCGGGCCAGGTATGGCTGCCGATGTACCACTGGATGAAATCGACCACGTGGCCATGCATCAGGCGGTCGATCACGTTGCCGATCGCCCCGCCGATCACCAGCGCATACGGCAGCGCGCTGCGCCACTGCCCGCGCGCGGTGCGCGACAGCCAGAACGCCAGCAGGCCGCTGATGCCCACCGCCAGCGCAGTGAAGAACCACAGCTGCCAGCCGCCGGCATCGCTCAGGAAGCTGAAAGCCGCGCCGGTGTTGTAGGTGCGGTACCAATTCCAGAAACCGTCGATCACCGGCACCGGGGTGTACTCGGGCAGGCTGGACAGCACCCAGGCCTTGCTCCACTGGTCCAGCCCGACCACGAGTGCCGACAGCAGCAACCAGATCAGGGCGGAGGGTTTGGGACGTTGACTCATGTCGGAAGGTCGCAGTTGGTGGTGATTTCTCCGACGCCGGAGAAGATGCCTGGATGGCGATACGTAATGGCGGTGGCAGATGACGCACGCTGGATGACAGGCCGGCAAGGATGGCATGGCCGCCAAAGCTGGCCACCCTGCCCGCCATGCCGCATGCGCCATGCTTCAGCAAGGGCGTGCGTGCGGCGCCGGCGCAATCGCCGTCGGGCACCAGCGCCTGCGAAGGATGTCGCGGCGCAGACGCGCGCCAGCCCGTGCGGGGTTTCGATAACGCGCGGCAGGACGACCCACCACGCGCCATCACGCACCCCCGTCAGAACCAGCGGCGCTGCTCGCCGGGACCTTCGATATTGCTGACGCAACGGCTGCACAGTTCCGGGTGACGCGGATCGCTGCCCACGCTGGCCTGGTGGTGCCAGCAACGCACGCACTTGGCCTTGCTGGTCGGTTGCGCGCTGACGAAGATGTCGTCGGTGCTGGCCGCGGTCACGGTCACATCGCCACTGATGAACAGGAAGCGCAGCTCCTCGGCCAGCGGCTGCCAGCGCGCGGCGGTCTGCGCGTCGGCGGCCACGGTGATCTCCGCTTCCAGCGCCGCGCCGATCGCCCCGTTGGAGCGCATCGGCTCCAGCACCTTGGCCACCTGCTCGCGCAAGGCCAGCAGCTTGTCGACATCGGCACTGCTCAGTGCGGCATCGGCCGGCAACGGCGCCAGGCCGTCGTACCAGGTGGCGAACAGCACGTTCTCGACCCGCTTGCCCGGCAGATAGCCCCACAGTTCCTCGGCGGTGAAACTCAGCACCGGTGCGATCCAGCGCACGAACGCCTCGGCCACGTGGTACATCGCGCTCTGCGCCGAACGGCGGCCGCGTGCATCCTCGGCCATCGTGTACAGGCGGTCCTTGGTCACGTCCAGATACAGCGACCCCAGATCCACACTGCAGAAATTCAGCAACGCCTGGACGATTTCGGAGAAGTCGTAGCGCGCATACGCGGCAACGATCTTTTCCTGCAGCTCGTGCGCGCGGTGCACGATCCAGCGGTCCAGCAGCACCATCTCGTCCAGCGCCACCAGATGCTGCAGCGGATCGAAGCCATGCAGGTTGCCGAGCAGGAAGCGCGCGGTATTGCGCAGGCGGCGATACGCATCGGCGTTGCGCTTGAGGATCTCCTGCGACAGCGACATCTCGTTGCTGTAATCGGCCGAGGCGATCCACAGGCGCAGGATGTCCGCGCCCAGGGTATTCATGATGTCCTGCGGCTCGATGCCGTTGCCCAGCGACTTGGACATCTTGCGGCCGTGCTCGTCCACGGTGAAGCCGTGGGTCAGGCACTGCTTGTACGGCGCCGCCTTGTCCATCGCCACGCCGGTCAGCAGCGAGGACTGGAACCAGCCGCGGTGCTGATCGGAGCCTTCCAGGTAGAGGTCGGCCGGCTTGGGCAGGCCACGGTCCACCAGCACTGCTTCATGGGTCACGCCGGAGTCGAACCACACATCCAGGATGTCGGTGATCTTGTCGTAATCGGCGGCCTCATCGCCCAGCAGTTCGGCCGCGTCCAGCGTGTACCACACGTCCACGCCGCCCCGTTCCACCCGGTCGGCGACCTGGCGCAGCAATTCGGTGCTGCGCGGATGCGGCTCGCCGGTTTCGCGATGCACGAACAGGGCGATCGGCACGCCCCAGGTGCGCTGACGCGAGATGGTCCAGTCCGGACGCCCGTCGACCATACCGGCAATACGCGCCTGGCCCCAGGACGGATACCAGTGCACGTTGTCGATGGCCTTGAGTGCATCGGCGCGCAGGTTGGCCTGCTCCATCGAAATGAACCACTGCGGCGTGGCGCGGAACGCGATCGGCGTCTTGTGGCGCCAGCAGTGCGGATAGCTGTGCTCCATCTTGCTGGCCGCCAGCAACACACCGGTATCGCGCAGCGCCTCGATGATGATGTCGTTGGCCTTCCAGATATGCAGCCCGGCCAGCACGGTGTCGCCCAGCGGCGGCGTCGACGGCAGGTACACGCCACGTCCGTCCACCGGGTTGATCTGCGCAGCGCCGTAACGCTCGAGCAGGCCGTACTGCCTGGAGACCTGGTAGTCCTCCTGGCCATGGCCCGGTGCGGTGTGCACCGCGCCGGTACCGTCCTCGGCCGATACGTGGTCGCCCAGCAGCAACGGGATCTCGCGCTCGGCATAGAACGGGTGGTTCAGCAGCATCTGCTCCAGCGCCGCACCCTTGGCATGGCCGTGCACCACCACCGTCTCAACGCCGTAGCGCGCCAGCGCCTTGCCGGCCAGGGCCTCGGCCACCACCAGCCAGCGCGGCTGGCCGCGATCGGCCGGGCCTTCGACCAGCACGTAGTCCAGCTCCGCGCCCAGGCTCACCGCCAGCGACGCCGGCAGCGTCCACGGGGTGGTGGTCCAGATCGGCACCGCCACGCCCACGCCCGCCGGCAGGCTCGCGCCGAATGCGGCGGCGACAGCGGCCGGATCACGCGCCGGATAGGCGACATCCACCGTCGGCGACACCTTGTCGGCGTATTCGATCTCGGCCTCGGCCAGCGCCGAGCCGCAATCGAAGCACCAGTGCACCGGCTTCACGCCACGGGTCAGGTGGCCATTGTCGACCACCTTGGCCAGCGCGCGGATCTCGTTGGCTTCGAAGCGGAAATCCAGCGTCTTGTACGGGTTGTCCCAGTCGCCGATCACGCCCAGGCGCTTGAAATCGCGCCGCTGCAGGTCGATCTGCTCGGTGGCGTATTCGCGGCACTTCTGGCGGAATTGCGCCGCATCCAGCTTCACGCCGACCTTGCCGTACTTCTTCTCGATCGCGATCTCGATCGGCAGGCCGTGGCAATCCCAGCCCGGGATATAGGGCGCATCGAAGCCAGCCAGGTATTTCGACTTGACGATGATGTCCTTGAGGATCTTGTTGACCGCATGGCCCAGATGGATCTGGCCATTGGCATACGGCGGGCCGTCGTGCAGCACGAACAGCGGGCGCCCTGCCGCATTGGCGCGCAGTTGCGCGTACAGCCCCTCGCGCTCCCAGCGGTCCAGCATCGCCGGCTCGCGCTTGGGCAGGTCGCCACGCATCGGGAATTCCGTCGCGGGCAGATGGAGAGTGGCTTTGTAGTCTTGGGTCACAGGTCTCTACCGTTGCGCTGGATTTTTTAATAAGTCCGCACATGGATGTGCGGGCTCTTGCGAGGGACTCGCATCATAAGTTGGCTGTTGCGAGGAGCTCGCATGTGTTGCAGAAACCACCTGCCTGTCCAGCACCGCGCGCGCCTGCTCGGCATCACGATGCATCTGCACCGTCAGCGCGTCCAGGCCATCGAACTTCTCTTCGTCGCGCAGCTTGGCGACGAATTCGACTGCAATGTGCCGGCCATACAGATCGCCCTGGAAATCGAACAGATGCGCTTCCAGCAGCGGCTCCACACCGGCCACGGTCGGGCGCGTGCCAAAGCTCGAGACCGATGGCCACGGCCGCTCGGCCACACCATGCACCCAGGTCGCGTAAATGCCCGACAGCGCCGGCGTGCGCGGAAACCGCAGATTGGCGGTGGGGTAACCCAGTGTGCGCCCAAGCTGCTTGCCGCGCACCACCCGCCCGCCGATGGCATACGGACGGCCAAGCAACTGCCCGGCGTGCGCGAACTCGCCCGCGCCCAGCAGCTCGCGGATGCGCGTGGCAGAAATCCGCTCGCCGTGCAGGTGCACCGGCGCGATTTCGCCCGCCGCAAAGCCGTACTGCGCACCAAGCGAGCGCAGCAGGCCGATATCGCCGCCACGCCGATGGCCGAAACGGAACTCCGGGCCGATCCACACCTCCTTGGCGCACAGCCGGCCGACCAGGGCCAGGCGTACGAAGTCTTCGGCACTCATCGCCGACAGGCGACCGTCGAAACGGATCATGCCCACGCTGTCGGCACCGAAGCCGTGCAGCCCTTCGATCTTGGCGCGGACCAGGGTCAGCCGCGGCGGCGGCACGGCCGTGGCGAAAAACTCGCGCGGCAGCGGCTCGAAGCTCACCGCCACCGCCGGCACCCCCAGCACGCGCGCACGCGCGACCGCGTGCTGCACCAATGCCCGATGCCCCAGGTGCAGGCCATCGAAGGCGCCGATACAGACCACGCTTCCGTGCGGGAACAGCGTCCCGCCCTCGACGTCTCTAAACAGCCTGCTCATTCCTCGATCCAAACAGATGCCGGCCTGCCGACCGGCCCTCGTTGATGCATAACCCGCAAGTATAGCCATGCCTGTCAATAAGCATGGGCGCGCCCCAGGCCTGTGCCGTGCCGCTGCGTCCCGGAGGCAGGCAGGCGATGGCTCGCCCACCCGGCCCGGCATCGGCCCTACCGTGGGTGACCGATGGCTTTGCGCCCGCTCGGCCAGCTCCGGCGAGCCACTAACCCTCGCGCAGATGCCGCGGCCGCAAGCCCAGCGCCACTTGCGCCACCAGATAGGTCGCCCCGCCGCTGCCGACCAGCACTGCCAGCCAGCCGATGCGATCCCACTTGTCCATCACGGTGAACGATGGCAGCCACCACAGCAGGGCCAACAGCACTGCCGCCATCGCCACGCACGCCAGCAGCAGGCGCAGCGCATAGCCAGCCCAACCCGGCCGGCGCTGGTACACGCCGGACTTGCCCAGCCAGTACCACAGCAAGCCCAGGTTGAGATAACTCGACAGCGCGCTGGCAATGCCCAGCGCCAGATGCAGGCCCGGCTGCTTGCCCAGTGCCTGCATCACGCCCTGCGCCTTGAGCTCGGGCGGCACCATGATCTGGTAGACCACCGCCAGCAACGCGAAGTTGAACACCATGTTGGCGATCAACGCCGCCACGCCGGCACGTACCGGGGTACGGGTGTCCTGGCGGGCGTAGAAAGCCGGCAGCAGCACCTTGAGCATGGCGTATGCGGGCAGGCCGAAGCTCAGGCCATAGACCGACATCGCGGTCATCCGCGTATCGAAGGCGGTGAACTGGCGATACTGGAACAAGGTCGCCACCAGCGGCTCGGCCAGCAGCAGCAAGCCGAGCATCGCCGGCATCGCGATCAGCAGCGTGGTACGGAACCCCCAGTCCAGCGCACCGGAAAACGCGCTGCGGTCGGTCTTGACGTGATGGCGCGCCAGCGCCGGCAGGATCACCGTGCCCAGCGCCACCCCGAACACGCCCAGCGGCAATTCCAGAAACCGGTCGGCCAGTGACAGCCACGACTGCGAGCCATCGGCCAGACGCGCGGCGATCACCGTGTCCAGCATCAGGTTGATCTGTGCGATCGACGAACCGAACAGGGTCGGAATCATCAGGGTCAGCACCTTGCGCACATCCGGATGCGTCCAGCCCCAGCGCGGCAGCGTCAGCAGGTCGATGCCCTTCAATGCCGGCAGCTGGAACAGCAATTGCAGCGCCCCGGCCACCAGCACCGCCCAGCCCAGCGCCAGAATCGGCACCTCCAGCCGCGGCGCCAGCCACAGCGCGCCGGCGATCATGCACAGGTTGAGGATCACCGGCGTCAGCGCCGGAATCGCAAACCGCTGGAAGCTGTTGAGCGCCCCGCCCGCCAATGCGGTCAACGACACGAACAACAGAAACGGAAACGTCAGCCGCAACAGATCCACCAGCAGGCCGTATTTATCCGGATCGGTGGCCGCGCCATCGGAAAACACCGACGCCAGCTGCGGGGTGAAGATCAGCCCCAGCGCGGTGATCAGCAGCAACATGCCACCGAGCGTGCCGGACACCCGCGACATCAGTTCGCGCAGGTCCGTATGCGGGCGGGTCTCCTTGACCTCGGTGAACACTGGCACGAAGGCGGTGGCGAACGAGCCCTCGGCGAACAACCGACGCAGGAAATTGGGGATCCGGAACGCCACCCAGAACGCGTCGGTGACCGCGTTGGCGCCGAAGGTGGTGGAGATCGCCTGGTCCCGAATCAGGCCCAACACCCGCGACACCATGGTCATACTGCTGAATGAGAGCAGGCCTCTCAACATGCCGGGCTTGCTCACGCTGCATCCCTCTTGACAACTGACTTGACGTACATAACTAAGCCCATCATACTTTCCCGCTTGCTTTTTCCACTACACCGATTTTTCAGGAACCCACCACCGTGGCCAATATCAAGTCCGCCAAGAAGCGCGCCAAGCAGACCGTCGTGCGCAATGAGCGCAACACGGGCCAGCGTTCGATGCTGCGCACCGCCGTCAAGAAGGTGATCAAGGCCCTTGACGCCAACGATGCTGCAGGCGCCGAAGCTGCTTTCGCCGTTGCCCAGCCCATCCTCGACCGTTTCAGCGCCCGTGGCCTGATTCACAAGAACAAGGCTGCGCGTCACAAGAGCCGCCTGACCGCTCGCATCAAGGCCATCAAGGCCGCGTAAGCGGGCCGTGTCGGCATCACCGCAGGCCTGGCTTGCGGTGGCATAGAAAAAAAACCCGGCCTTGGCCGGGTTTTTTGTGTGCCTGCGCATGCGCTCAGCCGGCATTGCGCGCCTCGAGCTCGTCCTCGCGCTGACGATCAAAGAACGCCATGACGTCCTTCATGATCGGGAAGGTGCCATCGCGGCCCAGCGCCGAGACCAGATACCACGGCGCGGCCCAGCCAAGTTCGGCCACGATCGTCTCGGCCGCTGCGCGCGCCTCGTCCTCGAACATCAGGTCGGCCTTGTTGAGCACCAGCCAGCGCGGCTTCTTCAGCAACTCGGGATCGTGGCGCTCCAGTTCGCGCTCGATGGTGCGCACCTGATCCACCGGCGAGGCCTCCACGCCACCATCCATTGGCGAGATGTCCACCAGATGCAGCAGCAGACGGGTGCGCTGCAGATGGCGCAGGAACTGCGTACCCAGCCCGGCACCGTCGGCCGCGCCTTCGATCAGGCCCGGCACGTCGGCGATGACGAAGCTGCGATACGCCTCGACACTGACCACGCCCAGATTCGGGTACAGGGTAGTGAACGGGTAATCGGCCACCTTCGGGGTTGCCGAGGACACCGCGCGGATCAGGGTGCTCTTGCCCGCATTGGGAAAGCCCAGCAGGCCGACATCGGCCAGCAGCTTCAGCTCCAGCTTGAGCAACCGCTCCTCGCCCTCTTCACCGGTGGTGGACTGGCGCGGCGCACGGTTGACCGAGCTCTTGAAATGCATGTTGCCCAGGCCGCCCTTGCCGCCCTTGGCCACCAGCAGGCGATCGCCATGCTGGGTCAGGTCGCCGATGATTTCGTCGGTCTGCACGTTCATCACCACGGTGCCGACCGGCACCACGATGATGCGGTCTTCGCCGCCCTTGCCGTAGGCCTGGCGACCCATGCCGTTTTCGCCGCGCTGCGCCTTGAAGGTGCGCTCATGCCGGAAGTCGACCAGCGTATTGACGTTCTCGTCGGCCACGATCCACACGCTGCCGCCGTTACCGCCGTCGCCACCATCGGGCCCGCCGAGCGGGATGAACTTCTCGCGGCGAAAGCCGACACAGCCATTGCCGCCATTGCCGGCACTGACCAGGATTTCTGCTTCGTCGACTAACTTCATGAGCTTGCAACCGGGAATTGGGAATGGGGAATAGGGAATCGGCCAAAGAAAGCAGCCTGCCCCTGCCGGCGAGCGCACTCACCAGCAAGACGGCAAAGAGCGAGAAGAAACCAGGAGCCGGCTTTTCCGATTCCCGATTCCCGATTCCCCACTCCCGGCCGTCAAACGAAAAACCCCGCAAAAGCGGGGCTTTCCGTCTCGTCCGCCGGGCAGCGATGCCCGACGGACTGGCCTGCATGGAGCGGGCGATTACGCCTCGGCAACCACGCTGACGGTGCGACGCTTCTTCGGGCCCTTGGTGGAGAACTCCACCTTGCCGTCGACCAGCGCGAACAGGGTATGGTCACGACCGAGGCCGACACCAGCGCCCGGATGGAACTGGGTGCCGCGCTGACGAACGATGATGTTGCCGGCATCGATGGCCTGGCCACCGAAGATCTTCACACCCAGGTACTTCGGGTTGGAATCGCGACCGTTGCGCGAGGAACCTACGCCTTTTTTATGTGCCATGACTGGTTCTCCTTACTTCTTATCGCCACCGGCGATGCCGGTGATCTCGATTTCGGTGTAGTACTGACGATGTCCCTGACGCTTCATGTGGTGCTTGCGGCGACGGAACTTGATGATGCGCACCTTGTCGGCGCGGCCATGGGCCACGACCTTGGCGGTGACCGAGGCGCCCTTCAGCGCATCGCCCAGCTTGATGCCATCGCTATCGCCCAGCATCAGGACGGTGTCGAAGGTGATCTCGTTGCCAGCTTCGACGTCGAGCTTTTCCACGCGGAGCGTTTCGCCCTGCGCGACGCGGTATTGCTTACCGCCGGTTACCAGAACTGCGTACATGACCAGGTTTTCCTCTGTAGTTATTATGGTCGCACTGACGTGCCCTAGGGCAGACAGGAGCGGGATTGTACGGGCTGGCGGGGTTTGGGGTCAACCTGCCGGTCACCCGGGCCCGGCCATGCCCGATCTACCCGTGCAACGCATCATCCGGCCGCCACAAGCGCCCGGTCAGACTGGCATTTGGGGCAATTGCCCTCACCTAGGTCGGCGGGTAGGCTGATCGACTGCCACTCATTCCTGCTGAGCACGCTCGCACCACTGCCGGTTCGCCGGCCCGACATCGGATCCCCCATGGCGATGGATTTCATCCGCATCCGCGGCGCGCGGACGCACAACCTCAAGAACATCGACCTCGACCTGCCTCGCGACAAACTGATCGTGATCACCGGCCTGTCCGGCTCGGGCAAGTCGTCGTTGGCGTTCGACACCATCTATGCAGAAGGCCAGCGCCGCTACGTCGAGTCGCTGTCGGCGTATGCGCGCCAGTTCCTCAGCGTGATGGAAAAGCCGGACCTGGACCACATCGAGGGCCTGTCCCCGGCGATTTCGATCGAACAGAAATCGACCTCGCACAACCCGCGCTCCACGGTCGGCACGATCACCGAGATCTACGACTACCTGCGCCTGCTGTACGCGCGCGTCGGCCAGCCGCGCTGCCCGGACCACGGCTTTCCGCTGGAAGCGCAGACCGTCAGCCAGATGGTCGACCACATGCTCACGCAGGATCAGGAGCAGCGTTACATGCTGCTGGCGCCGGTGATCCGCGAGCGCAAGGGCGAACATGCGCAGGTGTTCGAGCAACTGCGCGCGCAGGGCTTCGTGCGCGTGCGCGTGGATGGCGAGTTGTACGAGATCGACGCGGTGCCGCCGCTGGCGCTGCGCCAGAAGCACACCATCGAGGCGGTGATCGACCGCTTCCGTCCGCGCGAAGACATCAAGCAGCGGCTGGCAGAAAGTTTCGAGACGGCGCTCAAGCTCGGCGAAGGCATGGTCGCGGTGCAGTCGCTGGACGACCCGGCCGCAGCGCCGCACCTGTTCTCGTCCAAGTACAGCTGCCCGGTCTGCGATTACTCGCTGCCGGAGCTGGAACCGCGACTGTTTTCCTTCAACGCACCGGTGGGCGCCTGCCCCAGCTGCGATGGCCTGGGCGTGGCCGAGTTCTTCGACCCGGATCGCGTCGTGGTGCATCCGGAGCTGTCGCTGTCGGCCGGCGCGGTGCGCGGCTGGGATCGGCGCAATGCCTATTACTTCCAGCTGATTGCCTCGCTGGCCAAGCACTACAAGTTCGATGTGGATGCGGTGTGGAATTCGTTGCCGGCCAAGGTGCGCCAGGCAGTGCTGTTCGGCAGCGGCGAGGAGGTGATCAGCTTTACCTACTTCACCGATGCGGGCGGGCGCACCACGCGCAAGCACCGCTTCGAGGGCATCCTGCCGAACCTGGAACGCCGTTACCGCGAAACCGAATCGCCGGCCGTGCGCGAGGAGCTGACCAAGTACGTCAGCCAGCAGCCCTGCCCGGCCTGCAACGGCACGCGCCTGAATCGCGCCGCGCGCAATGTGTTCGTCGCCGACCGCCCGCTGCCCGAACTGGTGGTGCTGCCGGTCAACGAGGCGCTGAGCTTTTTCCGCGGCCTGTCGCTGCCGGGTTGGCGTGGCGAGATCGCCAGCAAGATCGTCAAGGAGATCGGCGAGCGGCTGGGCTTCCTGGTCGACGTGGGCCTGGATTACCTGACCCTGGAACGCAAGGCCGACACCTTGTCCGGTGGCGAGGCGCAGCGCATTCGCCTGGCAAGCCAGATCGGCGCCGGCCTGGTCGGGGTGATGTATGTCCTGGACGAGCCATCGATCGGCCTGCATCAGCGCGACAACGAACGCCTGCTCGGCACGCTGACGCGGCTGCGCGATCTGGGCAACACCGTCATCGTCGTCGAGCATGACGAAGACGCGATCCGCCTGGCCGATTACGTGCTGGATATCGGTCCCGGCGCCGGTGTGCACGGTGGCGAAATCTGCGCGCAAGGCTCATTGCAGGACATCCTGGATGCACCCGGCTCGCTGACCGGCCAATACCTGTCGGGCAAGCGCCGCATCGAGATTCCCAAGCAGCGCCACAAGCCCAACCCGAAGATGATGCTGCATCTGCGCGGGGCGACCGGCAACAACCTGAAGAATGTCGACCTGGATATTCCGGCCGGCCTGTTGACCTGCATCACCGGCGTGTCCGGCTCGGGCAAGTCCACGCTGATCAACGACACCTTGTTCTCGCTGGCCGCCAACGAGATCAACGGCGCCTCGCACCCGGTGGCCGCGCATCGCGAGGTCGAGAACCTCGACCTGTTCGACAAGGTCGTGGATATCGACCAGTCGCCGATCGGGCGCACCCCGCGCTCCAATCCGGCCACCTACACCGGCATGTTCACGCCGTTGCGCGAGTTGTTCGCGCAGGTGCCGGAAGCGCGCGCGCGCGGTTACTCGCCGGGCCGTTTCAGCTTCAACGTGCGCGGCGGGCGCTGCGAAGCCTGCCAGGGCGATGGCCTGATCAAGGTGGAGATGCACTTCCTGCCCGACGTCTATGTGCCCTGCGATGTCTGCCACGGCAAGCGCTACAACCGCGAGACGCTGGAGATCCGCTACAAGGGCTTCAACATCAGCGACGTGCTGCAGATGACGGTCGAGGATGCGCTGCGGCTGTTCGAGCCGGTGCCGTCGATCGCACGCAAGCTGGAAACGCTGGTGGATGTCGGCCTGAGTTACATCAAGCTGGGCCAGAGCGCGACCACGCTGTCCGGCGGTGAGGCGCAGCGCGTCAAATTGTCCAAGGAGCTGTCGCGTCGCGATACCGGACGCACCCTGTACATCCTCGACGAGCCGACCACCGGCCTGCACTTCCACGACATCGAAGCGCTGCTCGGCGTGCTGCACAAGCTGCGCGACGAGGGCAACACGGTGGTGGTGATCGAACACAATCTGGACGTGATCAAGACCGCCGACTGGATCGTGGATCTGGGCCCGGAAGGTGGCCATCGCGGCGGCAGCATCCTGGTCTCCGGCACGCCGGAAGATGTGGCCGCGCACGAGGCGTCCTACACCGGGCAGTTCCTGGCCAAGATGCTGCCGTCGGTAAAGGCGCGCGAGACCCGGCCGGCGGCGATGGCCAACAAGCCCGATGCGCGCCCGCCACGCAAGGTCAAACCGGAGAAGGTGGCGAAAGTCGCCAAGTCCGCCACCAAGAAAACCGCAAAGAAGAAGGCAAGCTGATGAGCGAAGAGCACAAGGTGTTGGCACGCATCCCGATCAGCGTGCGCTGGCGCGATATGGACAGCATGGGCCATGTCAACAACGCCAAATACATTTCGTATCTGGAAGAAGCGCGCGTGCGCTGGATGCTGGGCGTTGAAGGCGTGGCGATGACCGACCGCATCGCGCCGGTGGTCGCGGCCACCAACGTCAACTACAAGCGTCCGCTGGTATGGCCGAACGACATTCTGGTGGAACTGTTCGTCGAACGCCTGGGCAGCAGCAGCATCACCATCGGCCATCGCATCGTCGACCAGAAGGACGAGGGCGTGCTGTATTCGGATGGCAACGTGGTGGTGGTGTGGATCGATACGCAGACCGGCAAGAGCGCGTCGCTGCCGGAGACGGTACGCGCTGCCAGCAGCTGAGGATTGCCAGTTGCGCGCTGGATCTTCAGCGCCATACGACGACGGCGGCTCTTCCGGGAGCCGCCGTTTTTGTTTGCAGCGCTCCTGTCGTGCCGCTGCGCGATACCACCGGCAGCCCGCGTGATCGGGACCAGACCGACACAATGAAGTGGCAACCTGCTCGCCACCACGCATCGCGTTTAATCGGCGAGATCACGCAGTGGGCTGGACAAACACTGCAGGACGCAGGCTCCGCTTGGCCACGCACTACGCGCGTTTACGAACCCGGCGCGCGCTTGTGCGCCTGCAGCGTAGCCTTGATCTCGCGACCATCCTGCAAGACAAAGGTCACCGGTACCTGCGCACCTTCCTGCAGCGGCGCACGCGCTTCCATCAGCATCAGATGCAGGCCGCCCGGCGCAAGCGGCACCGACTTGCCGGCCGGCAACGCCAGCTCCGGCACTGCGCGCATGCGGCTGACGCCGTTGTTCTGCGTGGTCTCGTGGATGGACACATCGGCAAACGCACTGCTCTTGGCCGCAGTGACCGTCAGAGGCTGCGCACAGCCGTTGTGGAACTGCCCGAATCCCGCCGCCATGCCCATGCCACCGGGTGGCGGAATGCGGATCCAGCCGTCCTTGAACTCGGCCAGGCACTGCGCGCCAGCGCCTGCACTTGCCAGCATCACCCATGCACCGAGCAGCACGCGTCTGCACATGCGCTGCCTGCTTCGACTGCCGTCTATCATGACCCGACCTCCAGGAGCCCCGAATGAGCATCCAGATCTTAGACCATGGCCGTCTTCGCGAAATCCGTCTGGCACGCCCGCCGGTCAATGCCCTGGACAGCGCGCTGTGCCAGGCCTTGAGCGTTGCGGTGCAGCAGGCCGGCGAGGAGACCGATGGCATCGTGCTGTCGGGCAGCGAGCGGATCTTTTCCGGTGGCATGGACGTGCCGCAGCTGCTCTCGCACGGCACCGACCGCGCCGCGTTGCTGGCCAGCTGGACGGCCTTCTTCGAGGCCGCGCAGGCGCTGGCCAACAGCCGCGTGCCGGTGGTCGCGGCCATCGGCGGGCATGCGCCGGCCGGCGGCTGCGTGCTGGCACTGTGCTGCGACTACCGGGTGATGGCGCGCAGCGCCGATACCGCAAAACCCTATGCGATCGGCTTGAACGAGGTGCAGGTGGGCCTGGCCGCGCCGGAAGGCATCCAGCGCCTGTTGCGCCGCGTGGTCGGGGCGCACCGCGCCGAACGCCTGCTGATCTCCGGGCAGCTGCTGCCTGCCGAGCAGGCGGTCACGATCGGCCTGGTCGACGAGCTGGTCGATGGCGATCTGGTCACCGCCCGCGCGGTAGCCTGGCTACAGGACCTGCAGCAGCTGCCGCGCCAGCCGATGCTGACCACGCGTGCGATTGCGCGCGCCGATCTGCGCGCGGCGCTGGCGCCCGAACTGATCCAGCTGGAACGCTTCATCGATGGCTGGTACGCGCCGGATGCGCAGGCCGCCCTGCATGGCCTGGTCGCGCGGCTGCAGAAGGCCTGACGCCGGCTCCCGGCACGGTGCACACGAGACGGCCCGCTATAATCGCGGTCCATCGCACGCCCAGGTCCGCCCCTTGTCCGCCACTGCCGAACCCGTCGTCTCCGAACTGATCAGCCTGCTGTCGCTGGAGCGCCTGGAGGACAACCTGTTTCGTGGCCAGAGCCGCGATATCGGCACCAAGTACGTATTCGGCGGACAGGTGCTGGGCCAGGCGCTGGCCGCAGCGCAAGCCACCGTGGACAATGGCCGCCAGGCGCATTCCCTGCATGCCTACTTCCTGCGCGCCGGCAATATCGACCACCCGATCGTCTACGACGTCGACCGCACCCGCGATGGCGGCAGTTTTTCGGTGCGCCGGGTCACCGCAATCCAGCACGGCAAGGTGATCTTTTTCTGCGCGGCCTCGTTTCAGCAGCGCGAGGACGGCGCCGAACATCAGTCGGTGATGCCGGTGGTGCCGCCGCCCGAAGACATCGAACCCACCCCGCCGCTGGCAGCGGAAGTGCTGGAGACCCTGCCTGCCAAGGTACAGCGCTGGCTGTCGCGTGGCGGTCCGTTCGAGTTTCGCCATGTACTCCCGCGCGACGAACTCAGGCCGCCCAAGCGCCCGCCGTTTCAGCAGATGTGGCTGCGCCTGAGTGACCCGGTTGGCGACGACGTCGGCCTGCACCAGGCCTTGCTGGCGTATGCCTCGGATTTTCAGCTGCTCGGCACCTCCACGTTTCCGCACGGGATCAGCTACTACACGCCAAACGTGCAGATGGCCTCGCTCGATCATGCGCTGTGGTTCCATCGCCCGTTCCGCACCGACGACTGGCTGCTGTACTCGCTCGACAGCCCCACCGCACAGGGTTCGCGCGGCCTGGCGCGCGGGCAGTTCTTCACCCGCGATGGCGTGCTGGTCGCCAGCACCACGCAGGAAGGCCTGATCCGCGTGGTGCCCGACGGCAGCGCGATCGCCGTGCCGGCAAACGACTCGCCATGTTGATTGCTGCACCGCATTCGCCGTGCGCAGGCATGCTGATTGCCGCCTGCACTTTCCGGCCTGGATCGACATCCTTGCCGCTCTTTTTTTTCAGCTCGAGCAAGCGCACTCACAGCGCGCCCTGCTCGGCAATCGCTGGCACCCCTTAAGCATGCGCAAGATCTTCAGCAGCCAACGTATCGAAACCGCAGAAGGCGTGGCCGATCTGCTGCGCAACGCCGGCATCGACGTGCGCATGAGCAACGGCCGCTCCTACGAGAGCAAGCGCAGCGGTCAGTTCAGCTATCTCGAACAGGGCAACGCCCAGGCCTACCCCACGGTGTGGATCGTGCATGCCGACGACCAGCCGCGCGCCCGCGACCTGCTGCGCGACGCACGCCTGCTCGACACCACCCGCCGCGACCTGCCGAATGTGGAGTACACCTTCCGCGACGGCGAAAACGGCTCGAGCACCAATGCGCGCAGCTGGGCCTGGCGCATCCGGCTGGTGCTGCTGCTGGTGATCGGCGCGGTCGCCATGTTCGTGGTGCTGCGCCATCGCAACGCCCCTGACCCGGCCACGCCAGTGGCACCGCCGACAGCGCAGCCAGCGCCCGCCACCACGGCACCGCCAGCCGCAGGGGACGAAGAAGTGCGTGTACGGATCCAGCCGGCGCGCTGAGCGCGGTCACCGCGCGGTGCGCCAGGCGCCATCGCCATCACGTCGTCACATCCGGTGCTCGCCTGCGTCATGCTGGTACCAGGACATGGATTGCGCCGATGCACACCGACACGCTGGACCTGATGTTGCAACGCGAACTGCCGGTCGCCGCCGCCGGCTGCCAGCAGGCCTACGGCCGCATCGTGCGTGCGTGCCAGAACACGGTGACCGCCATCGCACTGGCGATCACGCGTGATATCGCTGCCAGCGAAGACATCGCCCAGGAAGCCTTCCTGCGCGCCTGGCAGCGGCTGGCACAGTTGCATCAGCCGGCCAGCTTCCTGCCGTGGTTGCGGCAGATCACCCGCAACCTGGCGCGTGATTGGCTGCGCGCCAACCGGCGTCGCGCCCTCAGCGGCGAAGCGGCGGACCTGGCGATCGCGATGGCCGCCGACCCGGCCCCCTCGCCCGCCGACCAGTTGCTGCAGGTGGAAGAAGAGATCGCCGCGCTCGACATCATTTCTGCACTGCCCGAGGAAAGCCGCGAGACGCTGCTGCTGTTTTATCGCGAAGGCCAGAGTTCGCAACAGGTCGCCTCGCTGCTCGGACTGAGCGATGCGGCCGTGCGCAAACGCCTGTCGCGGGCACGTGCCAGCGTGCGCGGCGAGCTGCTGCGCCGGTTCGGCGAGTTCGCCCGTGGCAGTGCGCCCAGCGTGGCCTTTGCCACTGCGGTGACCTCGGCAACCCTGCTGGCCGCGCCGGGGACGGCAAGCGCGGCCATCGTGCTGACGGGCATGGGGGGCGCAGGCAAATTAGGCGTGAGCGGACTGACAGGCTCGGCATTGAGCGGAGGTGGCGCCGCCGGTGCGCTAAGCCTCTGGCTCGGCATGCCGTCGCTGTTCGCCGCTGGCGCCGTGCTGGTTGCCGGAGTCGGCACGTACTGGTCGTGCTGGTATCTGCTGCGCTTTGCGCAGACCGCCGCCGAAGCAGCGGCGATTCGTCGTTTCCTGCACATCACCACGCTGACGTCGGTGCTGGTAGTGGGCAGCACGCTGCTGCTCAAACGCCTGGATGCGGGCGCATGGGCGTCGCTGCTACTGCTGTGCGCAGGCATGGCGGTGCTCAACTATCAAACCATCTGGGTGCTGCCACGGGTCATGCGCCCGATGCTGGAACGCGATGCGCAACGACGCGGCACCACGCGGGCACCGCTACTGTATCGCTGCATGTTCAGCCCGGGCGCGATGCTGGTGAGCACGGCGGCGGTCATGCTGCCCATCGTGCGGCACTACATGAAGCTGGGGATGCTCTGATCCCGGCGTGGCGCCATCGCCGCACGCACCAGGTGCGACCATTCCGGTCAATAAAAACGGCCTCCTGCTTGCGCGGGAGGCCGCTGGTCGAATCGGCGCCTTGTTGCGTGCTGCTGATTACATGCTGCAGATGCCGCAGGTGCTGCCCCGGTCGCAGCATTGCGACCGGGTAACGCTGTAGCGACTGGACGAACTCAGTTGCCCGCGGCCGGCTTGGCCGGCATCGGACGCTTGCCGTGATCGCCACGCTCGCCACGTTCATCAGGACCACGCGGGCCATGCTCGCCACGCTGCTTGGATGCGGCATCGAACTCGGCCTTGCTCAGTTTGCCGTCCTTGTCGGTATCGGCCTTGGCAAACCACGCGTCGCGATGCTGCTGCATGCGCAACTCACGGTCGGCGCGATCGACAACGCCGTCCTTGTTGATGTCCATCTCATCGAAGCGCGCGGCAAACTTGGGGTCGGCCTTGGCTTCTTCGCGGCTGATGCGGCCGTCCTTGTTGGTGTCGAGCTTGCTCAGCCAGTCGCCGCGTTCACCGCGACCCGGGCCGCGATGATGCGGGCGCTCATCGCGCGAGAGCTTGCCGTCCTTGTTGGTGTCCAGCGTGTCGAACTGTGCGGCCAGCTTGGGGTCGGCAGCGGCCTCGCTGCGATCGATCACGCCATCGCCGTTCTTGTCTAGCTTGGCAGGACGCGGCGCATCGCCGGCGGCAGGCGGGGCGGCGAACACCGCGCCGGTGGACAGGGCAGCCAGCACGGCCAGTGCGAGAAACGGTTTGCGGGACGTCATGAGAAACTCCTGGGATGTGGGAACCACACGCGGCACCTGCATGGGCCGCATCGCGTGGGTGGCGCATCCGGATTCACCGCGCGCTGCCACCAACACCCACATCAACGAGCCAGCGGCACGCGCGTTGACGTGCCAACCGGGCGTATTCATCCGGCGGACAGTCGCCGCTGTTGCGACGCGCAGGCGCTATCCTGACGCCATGGCCATCCACGCCGACACCCATGACGACCTGCGCCTGTTCCAGACCGGCGAGCATGCCTGTGGCTACTGGTCCGACCGCCGCGCGCGCGACCTGGTGCTGGATCCACACGATCCGCGTCTGGGCGCGATCTATCCGCAGGCATTGGCATGGGGATTCCGTCGCTCCGGCGATCTGGTCTACCGGCCGCATTGCGAACGTTGCCGCGCCTGCGTGCCGGTGCGCATTGCGGTGGATGCGTTCCGGCCCGATCGCAGCCAGCGGCGTTGCCTGGCGCGCAACCAGGACCTGGTGGTACGCGTGGTCGCCGCCGAACGCACCGACGAACAACTCGCGTTGTACCGGCAGTACCTCAAGCGCCGCCATCCCGGCGGCGGCATGGACGAACATGGCGCTACCGAATTCGACCAGTTCCTGATCGGTGGCTGGTCACATGGACGCTTTCTGGAAATCCGCGAACCCGCAGTGGCCCACGCGCCGGGGCGACTGCTCGCCGTTGCGGTCACCGATGTCACCGAGCAGGCATTGTCGGCGGTCTATACGTTCTACGCAGCGGATGCCACTGCGCGCAGCCTGGGCACGTTTGCGATCCTGCAGCAGATCCAGTGGGCGCAACGCGAGCGCCGCGCGCATGTGTATCTGGGCTACTGGATCGACGGCCATGCCAAGATGAACTACAAGCGCCGCTTCAGCGCGCTGGAGGCCTACGACGGCCGTCAATGGCGCGCGCTTCCCGCCCCCGCACCGGAAGGTTGAACCCCGCCGGGACGACATCGGCCTGTCGTCTTGCACATGCGAGAATGTCGCGATGATCAGACCTCTCCTACTGCTTGCGCTGACCGCGCTCTGCGCCGCCTGCGCACATCACGCGACCTCCCCGGAGACGAGCTCAAAGGCAACTGCCACGTCCGCGCCAACCCAGCTACGCATCGCGACCTACAACACCTCCCTGTATTCCGACCAGGCCGGCGGCCTGGTGCGCGAACTGCAGGGCGACAGCGCGCATGCGCGCAAGATCGCCGCGGTGCTGCAGCGGGTGCGTCCGGATCTGGTGCTGCTCAACGAGTTCGACTTCGACCCCGAGCACCGCGCCGCCGATCTGTTCCAGCAGCGCTATCTGCAGGTCGCCCAGCCGGGCGGCGGCGAAGCCTTGCGCTATCCGTACCGCTATCTGGCCCCGGTCAATACCGGCGTGCCCAGCGGCCTGGATCTGGACAACAACGGCAGCATCGGTGGCGATGGCCGCACCCGCGGCAACGATGCCTGGGGCTACGGATTGCATCCCGGCCAGTACGGCATGCTGGTGCTGTCGCGCTACCCGATCGACGCACAGGCGGTGCGCAGTTTCCAGTTGCTGAAATGGAGCGCGCTGCCGGGCGCGCTGCGCCCGACCGACCCGTCCAGCACACAATCGTTCTATAGCGACGCGATTTGGGCGCAGCTGCGGCTGTCGTCCAAATCGCACTGGGACGTGCCGGTGCGCACGCCGCTGGGCGTGGTGCACGCGCTGGTGTCGCACCCCACCCCGCCGGTGTTCGATGGCGCCGAGAAGCGCAACGTCGCCCGCAACCACGACGAGCTGCGGCTATGGCGCGAGTATCTGGACAACCCCACAGATGCCAGCTGGCTGTGCGACGACCAGGGCCGCTGCGGCGGGCTGCCCGCCGATGCGCGCTTCGTCATTCTCGGCGACCTCAATAACGACCCGGTCGATGGCGCCGGCCGGCACGATGCGATCCGCGCGTTGATCACGCACCCGCGGGTGCTGCAGTACCCCACACCACACAGTGCAGGCGGCCCAGAAAAAACCGCCGAGTACGCCGCGCAAGGCATTGCCCATACGGGCGACCCGCACCAGGTCACCGGCGACTTCGGCCCGCAGGCAGGCACGATGCGGCTGGACTACGTGCTGCCTTCGCGCCAGTTCACCTTGATCGGCAGCGGCATCTTCTGGCCCGCCAGCACCGCGCCGGAAGCGGCGATCGCCGACGGCAGCGACCATCATGCGGTCTGGGTGGATGTGGCTGGGGAGCGGTGATTCGGGATTGGGGATTGGGGATTTGAAGCGTCGGGTGGTTGCTTGTGTCATGGCGCGATTGCGGCTGGTCGCCGCAACCGCACCACGACGAGCGCAGCGCTCAGTCCAGCTGGATCTGCAATGCTTGAGCGGCTACACGCGCCTTCTCGCGCGCGGCGTCGATGCTGTCCGCGCGCGCCAGCGTGACGCCGACGCGGCGGTGACCGTCCACGCGCGGCTTGCCGAACAGACGCAATGCGGTGTCCGGGTCGCGCAGGGCCTGCGCGACATTGTCGAAGACCGGCACGCCATGACCGTGCGCGAGCAACGCGCACGACGCCGACGGGCCGCTCTGACGGATCACGCCCCCGTTCTGCGCACCGACCGGCAGGCCGAGAATCGCGCGCGCGTGCAGGGCGAATTCGCTCAGGTCCTGCGACACCAGCGTGACCAGGCCGGTGTCGTGCGGGCGCGGCGAGACCTCGCTGAACCACACCTCGTCGCCCTTGACGAACAACTCCACCCCGAACAGGCCCAGACCGCCCAGGTCGTCGGTGATGGCCTGCGCGATCTGCTGCGAGCGCTGCAAGGCCGCCGCTGACATCGGCTGCGGCTGCCAGCTCTCGCGGTAGTCGCCGTCTTTCTGCCAATGCCCGATCGGGTCGCAGAACGACGTGCCGCCGGCATGCCGCACGGTCAACAAGGTGATCTCGTAATCGAAGTCGATGAAGCCCTCGACGATGCAGCGGCCGGCACCGGCACGTCCGCCGGTCTGCGCGTACTCCCAGGCCGCATCGATGTCCGCTTCGCTGCGCAAGGTGCTCTGGCCCTTGCCCGAGGACGACATCACCGGCTTGACCACGCACGGCAGGCCGACCGCGGCGATCGCCTCGCGATAGTCGGCAGCCGTGTCGACGAAGCGGTACGGCGAGGTCGGCAAGCCAAGCGTTTCGGCAGCCAGGCGACGGATGCCTTCGCGGTCCATGGTCAGCCGTGCGGCGCGCGCGGTCGGGATGACCCGCTGGCCCTGCTCGCGCTCCAGCGCGACCAACGTTTCGGTATGGATCGCCTCGATCTCCGGCACGATCAGATGCGGCTGCTCCTTTGCGATCAGCGCGCGCAGCGCGTCGGGATCGAGCATGTCCAGCACATGCGAACGATGTGCCACCTGCATCGCCGGCGCGTTGGCGTAGCGATCGGCGGCGATCACTTCCACCCCGAAGCGCTGCAATTCGATCGCCACTTCCTTGCCCAGCTCGCCCGAGCCCAGCAACAACACGCGGGTGGCGGAAGGCGACAACGGCGTGCCGAGAGTAGTCATGAGCGCGGTCCAGATCGGGAGGGGGCCGCCATTCTAACGGGCCGTCACCATGGCCGCCGACCGCACGACTTGCATTAACTGATATCACTTTGATATCTTTTTTCCACTCCCCAAGGACACCCACCTCATGAAAGAGAAGCCGATCAGCTCACTGCCGGGCATCCCGGTCATCCTCGCCACCGGCGCGGCGTTCGCGGGCGCTGCCTTGTTCGTTCTCACGACCATGGCGGCCAGCAGCCCGACTGCAGCCGGGTTCCTGATTGCGCTGCTGGTGGTGGCGGCGGGCATCTTCATGCTGGCCGGCCTGTACACGCTGGAGCCGAACCAGGCGGCGGTGCTGAGCCTGTTCGGCAAGTACGTCGGCACGGTCAAGGACCCGGGCCTGCGCTGGAACAGCCCCTTCTATGCCAAGCGCCGGGTCAGCCAGCGCGTGCGCAACTTCGAAAGCGGCCGGCTCAAGGTCAACGAACTGGACGGCAGCCCGATCGAGATCGCCGCAGTGATAGTGTGGCAGGTGCTCGACGCCTCCGAGGCGGTCTACAACGTCGACGATTACGAAAGCTTCGTGCATATCCAGTCCGAAGCGGCGCTGCGCGCGATGGCCACCAGCTACCCGTACGACCAGCACGAAGACGATCAGATCTCGCTGCGCAGCCATCCGGCCGAAATCAGCGAACAACTCAAGCGCCATCTGGACGAGCGCCTGACCCAGGCCGGCGTGGACGTGATCGAAGCGCGCATCAGCCACCTCGCCTACGCACCGGAAATCGCCCAGGCCATGCTGCAGCGTCAGCAGGCCAATGCGGTGATCGCCGCACGCACGCGCATCGTCGCCGGCGCGGTGGGCATGGTCGAAATGGCGCTGGCCGAACTGCAGAAAAACGGCATCGTGCAGCTGGACGAAGAGCGCAAGGCGCACATGGTCAGCAACCTGCTCACCGTATTGTGTTCTGACCGCGGTACCCAACCGGTGGTCAACGCCGGCTCGCTGTATTGAGGTGATGCAATGAATGTCATGGTGCCGTTGGTCGTCGCGCTTTCCGGCTTGCCTGCATTGGCAATCGCCGCCTCCATCGGTGCGGACGACGACGACCGCGCGCGCGGCCTGGGGCTGCGCTGGGCCTTGATCAGCCTGGTCATCCTGATCGGTGCCGCCTGCCTGTACTGGGCCGGCGACAACCGCGCCGGCATCTACGCGGTGGTGATCGGCATGCTCGTCGGCGTGAATGTCTTGATCGTCTCGATGGTGATGCACCTGCGCCGCCACAGCGGCCGCCGGGAGCGCGAGTGAGCGAGAAGAAGGCCTATCCGCTGCGCATCAACGCCGACGTGCTGGCCGCCGCGCAGCGCTGGGCCGACGACGACCTGCGCAGCCTCAACGCGCAGATCGAATACGTGCTGCGCGATGCGCTACGCAAGGCCGGGCGCCTGCCGAAGCCGCAGGGCGACAAGGACGCCGGTGCTTGAACAAAGCACAGGCGTGATTGGTTGAGAGGAAAGCGACTGTGCCCGTTCGTATGCATCCGCCCACCGCTGCTCAACGGAGCATCTCTATCGGCGCACGCCAGCATTCGCGCCGCTCCGGACTGGCAGCCCTCACGTAGCACCCGCTAAGCTGCGGCGATGCGCAACTCCCCACGCTTTCTGCTCAACACCTCCGACATCGAACTGTGGCCGGCAGGCATGCTGCGTGCGCGCGGCAATGCGGATGCACGCGTGCTGGCGCAGGCCGACTGGGTGCTACGGCGCAAGCGCGACGGGCGCTATTTGGCCGCGCATCTGCCGCAGGGCGTGATGCCGTTGATCCCGCGACTGGCACCCGAGCCGGGGCTGGACGAGGCACTGGCGCTGCTGGAGCTGCCTGGCGGGCGTGCATCGGACCGTGCGAACACGCTGCTGCCGGTCAGCGGCGTGCAACAGCGGCTGGCGCAGCTGGAGATCGACGTGGAGGCGTATCCACGGCAGACCGGGCTGAGCCTGGTAGCCGAACCTGCTGCCCTGCACTTTGCCGGACGCGATCGCTTCGCACGGCCGCTGTGGCTCAGCGCCGGCGCAAGCCGTGCATGGCGACAGATGCAGGCCGACGCTGCAGGCGCTGGCGTACTGCTGGATGCGCTGTCCGGGTATCGCAGCCACGATTACCAACTGGCGATCTTCGAACGCAAGCTGGCGCGCGGCCTGACAGTGCCGCAGATCCTGGCAGTCAACACCGCACCCGGCTTCAGCGAGCACCACAGCGGCGATGCGTTGGATATCGGCATGCCCGGCGAGCCGCCGGTGGAAGAATCCTTCGAAACCACGCCCGCCTTCGCGTGGCTGCGCGACAACGCGGATCGGTTTGGCTACCGGCTGAGTTATCCGCGCGACAATCCCTACGGCATCATCTACGAGCCCTGGCACTGGCGGTGGTCGGCGGCGTAATGCGCGCGACAAGCCGCGCGCGCCGCAATGCAAAGACCTACTCCTGCGAGCGCGGTGTCGGCACCTTGGTTGCCACGCTGAAGTCGGCGATCTTCCACAGATAGAACGCGGCGTAGCTGCGGTACGGGCCCCAGCGTTCGCCACGGATGGCCAGCTCCTTCGGCATGGGCATTTGCTCCTGCCTGTCCACGCGCTGGGCGCCCTTGCGCACGCCCAGGTCATCGATAGGCAGCAGATCCGGGCGACCCAGGCGAAACATCAGCATCATCTCCACCGTCCAACGGCCGATGCCGCGCACCGGGATCAGTGCCTGCACAATCGCCTCTTCGTCCATGAAGGCGAGCTTGCGCAGGGAGGGAATCTCGCCTTCCAGTTCGCGCCGCGCCAGATCACGCAATGCCAGCGCCTTGTTGCCGGACACGCCACAGGCACGCAGTGCTGCGTCATCGATGCGACCGAGCGTGTCTGCATGCAGGCGCGACGCACCGATGGCCACTTCCACTCGCGCCACGATCGTCGATGCGGCCTTGCCGCTGAGTTGCTGAAACAGGATCGCGCGCGCCAACGCATCCACCGGATCGAACGGCTTGCGCCAACCCGGCTGAGCGGCGATCGGGCCGATGCGCTTCATCCACGCACCCAGCGCGCGATCGCGCCGGCTCAGGTGCGCAAAGGCGGCCTCCACATCGAATCCGCGGGCATGGCGCGGCATGCTCAGCGCCTCAACGCGCCGATCGCCAGCACCACCCAGCCCAGCATCAGGCTGGTGCCGCCGACCGGTGCCAGGCTGGTGGGCCAGTGCAGCAGCGCGCCACCGACCAGGCTGCCGGCAAACAGCAACGTACCGAGCAACAGCAGATACAGGCCGACCCGGCCAAGCGCGCGCGTCTCGGTAGCGCCTAGCACCGTCAGCACGGCACCATGGCCGAAGGCGTACAGCGCTGCCAGTTGCAGCCGCGATTGCACCAGCGCATCGGCCACCCCGTGCGAGGCATAGGCCGACAGGCCCACCGCGATGGCGGCCAGCAAGGCGCCGCAAAACGCCAGCAGCGACGGATGTTTCTTGCGACGTTCGAGCAGGGACATAAAGGCGGTTCCATTGCAGCGCCATGGCGAAAAAAAAAACGCGCCGCAGGACTGCGGCGCGTTTTCGTCTGGATCAGGTCATCGTGGTGAGACGATTACTTGATGGCCCAGTAGACGTCGTAGGTACCGTCCTGCGTAAACGACTTGTCCACGCCAGCTTTCCACGACTCGTACGGACGCTCGGTCACGTCGCTGCCATTGGTGGCAGCCCAGGCACGCAGGGAGCTACGCACTGCGTCCAGGCCGGCCATGTGGCCTGCATAGGTCGCAAACGCGGAACGGTGGGCCTTGGTGCGCTCGTACTTGACCGGTGCTTCCGACGGGATGTTGACCTTCAACTCCTCGCCCACCGCAGCAACCGGGGTTGCATCCACAGGTGCGGCAGCCGCGGCGTCATCCTTCTTGGCATTCGCCTTGGCGGTGTCGGCCTTCAGGTCGGTCTTCGGCGCGCCACCAGCACGCTTGCGGACCGGCTGCATCACGTCGAACGCGTACTTGTCACTAGCGAAGTCGGTGGTCACGATGCGGACCGGACCAGCCACCTCGAGGCCGTTGGCGTCCATCACGCGCTTGATCCACTCCTGGTTGTCCTTGATCGACTTCTTGATCGTCTCGTTGTCACGATCGATGTTGCCCGCGGTGACGACCAGCAGGTCCTCGGCCGGCACATCGACGAGCTTGAGGTCGCTCAACACCGGCTTGCCGTCGAGCTGGGCGCGGTAGTCGAAATTCGGCACGGTGGCCAGTGCGGTCGCCAGACGCGACAGACCCAGCTTCAAATCGTCGCCCACGTGGCGGCTGACATACAGGCCGGCATAACGACCGAACAGGTTCCAGCCGTACTTGACGCTGTAGTCCTGGGTGATCTTGACGTTCTTGTTGTTCTTGCCAGTCGGCGCAAGGGTGAAGTTGGTGACTTTGTCGTAGCCCTTGGTGGGATCGTCGACCGAAATCTCAACACGCTCGTTCTTGACGCTGTTGGTGATCTCCCAGCTGCCGTCGCCGATGTAGCCTTCGGTGGAGCTGTATTCGACGCGTGCACCCTTGCCCTCATCGGGGCCGACCAGCTTCAGCTGGATCTTCGGGTCACGCAGCACAAGCGGGTTCCAATCCTTGAAACGACGGAAGCTGTTCACGGTGTCGTAAACAATCGTCATCCTGCGGTTGGTCTCAACACTCTCGGACATCTGCCGCTCCGAGGGCAACACCAAGCCCACCACGACAAACAAGCCAGCCACGATCCCCAAGGCGATCAGGAACTCGATAATACGGGTCATTCAGGAGGTCTCCGGGGCCGATCCCACGGCCGGGTTGGGTGAAGCGAAGCCGCCATCCTAGCAGGCTTCGAGAAAGATGTTCAGTTGTGCGACGGGTAGCGCGGTCTTGCGGTGTCATCCACCGCGCAACCGCGCAGTCCATGACTGCGCGATCCCAAGCTGCACAAGGGTTTGGGTAAATTGCGCGCAGCTATCATGCACATCAGGCGATGCCTGTGTGTGATGCGTGTGCTGTCGACGCGGTTTTCCGCCTCCGGCAGCGCGCGCGATCGCGTTGCGGACGACCAGACCACCCCGCCCGGCGCGCCGGCGCGCGCGCGGCGTAGCGCACGCACCGCCGCGCGCCGGACGCTGCGCCACCTGCGCGGCCGATCAGACCAATTGCAGCTCGAAGGCCTTCAGCACTGCACGGGTACGGTCGCGCACGCCGAGCTTGGACAGGATGTTGGAGACGTGATTCTTGATGGTGCCCTCGGCCACGCCCAGCGAGTTGGCGATCTCCTTGTTGGAGAAGCCGCTGGCCATCAGCCGCAGGATCTCGGTCTCGCGGTCGGTCAGCGGATCGGGCCGGTCCAGGCTGACGAACTCGTTGCGCATGTGCTCCAGGCCCGACAGCAGGCGCTGGGTCACCGCCGGCTGCACCAGCGAGCCGCCGTCGGCCACGGTGCGGATCGCGCCGACCAGTTGTTCCAGCGAGACATCCTTGAGCAGGTAGCCCTTGGCGCCGGCCTTCAGCCCGGCCAGCACCAGCTGGTCGTCGTCGAAGGTGGTCAGGATGATGGTCGGCGGCAGCGTGCCGTTGCGCGAGAGCATCTGCAGCGCCTCCAGGCCGGACATCACCGGCATGCGCATGTCCATCAGCACCACGTCGGGCTGGATCTGCGGAATCTGCTCAACCGCCTGCTTGCCGTCCGAGGCCTCGGCCACCACCTCGATGCCGTTGTCCAGCGCCAGCAGCGAGCGGATGCCCTGGCGTACCAGGGTTTGGTCGTCGACCAGGCACACACGGATCATCAGAACACTCCTTGGGTCACGGCCGCAGGCATCAGTGCCGGCGCGCCTGGAACGGAGATGCGCAGGCCGAAGCCGTCACCCCGCCGGGTTTGAATCTCGAGCTGGCCACCATATTGGTTCAGCCGCTCGCGCATGCCGCGCAGCCCGTTGCCGGGCGCCACCGTGTCGGCGCCATGGCCATCGTCGCGCGCGTCGATCAACACGGTGTCGGCATCGCGCCGTACCTGGATCCACAGGTTGCGCGCACCGGCATGGCGCACCGCATTGGTGATGATTTCCTGGGTACAGCGCAGCAGCACATGGGCGCGCTCGGGGTCGTCCAGGGTCAGCGGCTGGGCAATGTCCAGATGGATGTCCAGCGATGGCACCTGGGTCACCAGCGGGCGCAGGGCCGCTTCCAGGTCGATCGCGCCGCTGTCGCGCAGGTGGCTGACCGCTTCGCGCACGTCGGTGAGCAGCAGCTTGGCCAGGGTGTGCGCCTGGCGTACGTGTTCCTGGGCCTGGCCGTCGGTGATGTGGCCGGCCACTTCCAGGTTCAGGCTCAGCGCGGTGAGGTGGTGGCCGAGCAGATCGTGCAGCTCGCGCGAGATGCGGGTGCGCTCGTTGACGCGGGCACTTTCAGCCAGCAGCGCGCGGGTGGCGCGCAACTCGGCATTGAGCCGGCGCTGTTCTTCGCGGGCATCGGTCTGCTGGCGCGCGACCAGGCTGGTCACGAAGATGAACATCGAGAAGCCGCCATACAACAACGACTGCATCAGCGCGGCGAACAGGGTGAAGTCCGGGCGCAGGTAATAGAACACCGGCAGCACCGCCAGCTGGCTGAGCACCAGCCAGGCCACGCCGATCCGTAGCGGCAGCAGCCAGGGAATCACCCCGGCCGCCACCATCATCAGGATGCTGCCCAGCCCGGTCCCGCTCAGATAGCTGACCGCCAGCGCGAAGATGGTCAGCAGCAGCAGGATCAGCCGGTCGTACCAATGCGCATGGCCGCCGCTGCTCAGGCCGCGGGTCAGCCAGAAGTAGCTGGCGCCGAAGCCGACGAAGAACGCCGACATCAGCAGGCCTTCGGCCACGCTGCGGTGGTCGCCCTCCTCGGCTGCCGGCCAGTAGGTGTACACCAACGGCATGGCGATCATCGCCCAGGTGAACAGGCCGGCGAAGCGCAGGACGCGCGTATGACTGAGGTATCCCAACATGCAGGCATCTTAGGCGTTACCCGGGCGGCTGCCCTCTTGCCGGAAGTCATGCATGTCCCTGCACGGACCGGCCGCCTTGGCAGCGACACCTTGCAGCCTGGGCGTGGCGCGGCCGGCCCTTCAGTGCACACGTATTGGCGGGCAGCACATGGCGGGTCGCCGCGTCGGGCCACGCATGCAATAATCCGACGCAGATCCGATTTCGGGTCGAGAGCGTTACCACGGAGTCCTAATGTCGATCGTTATCCGCGACGTGCGCGAGCACGAGCTCGATTCCGTCCTGGCCCTGAACAACAATGCCGGACTGGCAATCCTGCCGCTGGATTCAACCAAGCTGCAACGTTTCTACGAGCAGGCCGAATATTTCCGCGTCGCCGAGCGCGACGGCAACCTGGCCGGGTTTCTGGTCGGGTTCGGCAGCGGCAATGCGCATGACAGCAGCAATTTCGCCTGGTTCCGGGACCGTCACCCGGAATTTTTCTACATCGACCGCATCGTGGTCGCCAGCCGACGTCGCGGCGGCGGCGTCGGGCGTGCGTTCTATGCCGATGTGCAGAGCTACACCGAGTTGCGCTACCCGCAACTGGCCTGCGAAGTGTTCCTGGACCATGGCGCCGATGCGGCGTTGCTGTTCCATGGCAGCTTCGGCTTCCGCGAGGTCGGCCAGAACACCATGGCCGACGTCGAGGTGCGCGCCAGCATGCTGATGAAAGACATGTGCAGCTATCCGTGGGTCCAGGAGACCTATGGCGGCAAGTTGCCCGAGCAGTTGCCGTGGGTCGGCCGGCCACGTCATGCCGCCGCCGACAACCCGTCGACGGGGAGTTGAGGCGTGGCGAGCGTGAATGTGGATTTTGAACAAGCCGGCGAACTGAAGATCGGCCAGGTGGGCATCGCCAATCTGCGCGTGCGCACGCTGGACGTGCCGCGCCTGGTGCGGGAGATGCGCGAACGCGTGACCCGCGCGCCGAAGTTGTTCGGACGCGCGGCGGTGATCCTGGATTTCGGCGGGCTGTCGCAGTTGCCGGACCTGGTCACGGCCAAGGCGCTGCTGGACGGTCTGCGCGATGCCGGCGTGTTGCCGGTGGCGCTGGCCTACGGCACCAGCGAGATCGACCTGCTCTCGCAGCAGCTCGGGGTGCCGCTGCTGGCCAAGTTCCGTGCGCAATACGAGCCGACCGCGGTGAGCCCGCCGCCGCCCCCGCCGCCGCCGCCGGCGCGTGCCGAACCCGCAGCGCCGGCCGCGCGGCCGGCTCCTGGGCGCATGCAACGCAACGCGGTGCGCTCGGGCCAGCAGCTGTATGCGGAGAACTGCGACCTGACCGTACTCAGTACGGTGGGTGCCGGGGCAGAGGTCATCGCCGACGGCAGCATCCATATCTACGGTACCCTGCGTGGCCGCGCGTTGGCCGGCGCCCAGGGCAACCCTGACGCGCGCATCTTCTGCCGCGACTTCCACGCCGAACTGGTTGCCATCGCTGGCCACTACAAGGTGCTGGACGATGTTCCCATGGACCTGCGTGGCAAGGCCGTCCAGGTCTGGCTGGAGCAGGATCAGATCAAGATCGCTGCGCTGGACTGACGCAGCCCAACCACAGAAATATTCGGAGAAATCCTTTGGCTGAAATCATCGTAGTCACCTCCGGCAAGGGCGGCGTTGGCAAGACCACCACCAGCGCGAGCCTGGCCTGCGGGCTGGCACGGCGCGGCAAGAAGGTCGCCGTCATCGACTTCGACGTCGGTCTGCGCAACCTGGATCTGATCATGGGGTGCGAGCGGCGCGTGGTGTACGACTTCGTCAACGTCGTGCATGGCGAGGCCACGCTCAAGCAGTCGCTGATCAAGGACAAGCGCTTCGACAACCTGTACGTGCTGGCTGCCTCGCAGACCCGCGACAAGGACGCGCTGACCCAGGAAGGCGTGGAGAAGGTGCTCAAGGATCTGGCCGCCGACGGTTTTGAATACATCGTCTGCGACTCGCCCGCCGGCATCGAAAAAGGCGCATTCCTGGCGATGTATTTCGCCGACCGCGCGGTGGTGGTGGTCAATCCGGAAGTCTCGTCGGTCCGCGACTCGGACCGCATCATCGGCCTGCTAGATTCCAAGACCCGCAAGGCCGAGCAAGGCCAGACCGTGCCGGCCTTCCTGCTGCTGACCCGCTACAGCCCGGGCCGCGTGGAAGGCGGCGAGATGCTCAGCATCACCGACGTGGAAGAAGTGCTGGGGCTGAAGGCCATCGGCGTGATTCCCGAATCCGGCGATGTGCTCAACGCCTCCAACAAGGGCGAGCCGGTGATCCTGGATGTCGAGTCCCCGGCCGGACAGGCCTACGACGACGCGGTCGCCCGCATCATGGGCGAAGAGCGCCCGATGCGATTCATATCCGTGGAGAAGAAAGGCTTCTTCAGCAAGCTGTTCGGAGGGTAAGCATGGGCCTGCTCGATTTTCTCAAGAGCAAGAAGAACACCGCCGAGACGGCCAAGAACCGCCTGCAGATCATCATTGCGCAGGAGCGCAACCACCGCGGCGGGCCGGATTACCTGCCGCTGCTGCAGCGCGAATTGCTGGAAGTGATCAAGAAGTACGTCAACATCGACGCCGATGCGGTGCGGGTTGATCTGGTCAAGGATGGCGAGCATGACGTGCTCGATATCTCGGTCGCCTTGCCCGAAGACGGCGACAAGTAAGCATTCCCTGCGGCACCGTGTCTGCACGGTGCCGCCTTGACCGCCCGAACCGACCGCGAGCCCTTGCGTGTGACCATCGATTCTTGCCCCAGCGCCGAGCCAGCCAGCGTGTTGTGCGTGGGCGATATCGGCCTGGATGCCCCCACCGCCCTGCTCGCACGTTATGGGCTGCGCCTGCATCGGGTGGCGGCCGGGGCGCCGATCCCCGGCAGTTTCTGGGGCGAACCGGAAGCCGGCATCATCGGCTGCGATGTCTATGTGCGTGACGACACGCCGGTGCATTCGCTGCTGCACGAGGCCGGGCACCTGATCGTCCTGCCGGCCGACAAACGCGCAGCCGTGCATACCGACGCCACCGACTCGGTGGATGAGGAGGACGCCACCTGTTACCTGCAGATCCTGCTGGCCGAGCAGTTGCCGGGCGTGGGCAGCGCGCGCCTGATGACCGACATGGACACCTGGGGCTACACCTACCGGCTGGGATCCACGCGCGCCTGGTTTGAGCAGGACGCGGAAAACGCCCGTAGCTGGCTGCTGGCGCGCAACCTGTTGCCGCAGTGACGCCGGACCGCCTGCCCGTGGCGTGCCTGCGGGCCAGCTGCCAGCATGCAGCCCGGGAATCGCGCCCGTAGCCAGTGCACCGCAGTGGCACTGCATTGCGTGGCACAAGCAGGGCGCAGACGACGGGGTCGTCAGCGTCCGCACGGACCATGCCGAGTGCTCGCGCGCGAAACATGCCGGCTGCCGTCTCCGTGCAGGTCGCCCATCGCCAGGCGCGGCGTTTCGTCGCACTGCAGGTCACGCCGCGCAGCATCACTGCGACGCAGACATCTCCTCAACGCCACGCCGCGTAGGCTGCAGCGCATGCACAGCCTGTTTCTCAACACGGTGCTGCTGGGCGGCACCGCAGCCCATAAGTTGTCGGCCGCGCAGGCGGCCGGCTTCGATGCGGTCGAATTGTGGGAACAGGACCTGCAGCAGTTGGCGCGATCGCCCGCGCAGGTGCGCGGCACCCTGCGCGAGCTCGGGCTTGGACTGACCGACTACCAGGTGCTGCGCGATGTGGACGGTGCCGCTGACGCGCAACGCGACCGTTGCCGCGCGCACGCGCTGCAGATGCTGGAAACCGCCGCCGCACTGGGTGCGGGCGTGGTGCAGGCACCGGCCAACACGCGTGCCGACGTCGTGCCCGCACGGATCGTCGAGGATCTGCGCTGGCTGGGCCGTGCCGCGGCCGAGCACGGCCTGCGCATCGCCTACGAACCGATGGCGTGGAGCACGGTCAATCACACCCTGCCTGCCGCGTGGGCAAGCGTGCGTGCCAGCGGCGCGGACAACATCGATCTGGTGGTGGATGCCTACCACCTGTTCGCACCAGGCCGCGGGCTGGACGACCTGGACGCCATCCCGGCCACGCGCATCGCCAATGTGCAGTTATGCGATGTGGCGCAGCCGGTGGCGCCAGGTGCGCTGGCCGCGGTGGCGCGGCATGCGCGCCTGCTGCCGGGCGAAGGCTGCTTTCCGCTGTCGGCCCTGTTGCGGCGCCTGGCCGGCATGGGCTACACAGGGCCGATCGGCATCGAGGTCTTCAACGATGTCCGCAAGGCGGCCGCTGCTCCGGCTACCGCGGCGGCGGCGATGGCCGCACTGCGCAGCTGCCTTGAGCGTGCCGGCGATTAGCTGCGCTGCGCGCCGCTGAGATCCAGCGTCACCACCGTGCCCTGCCCCGCGCTGGAATCCAGGTGCAGATACCAGCCCAGGTGCTCGCAGAGCCGTCCGATCAGCTCCAGCCCGATGCCGTTGCCCTGGCGTGCGTTGTCACGCGCCAGGCGCGCGTAAATCGCGCTGATTTCCTCCGGCGTCATGCCGTGACCCGGGTCGGCGATGCGCACCACGCCGGGGGCGCTGAGCGAGACGCGGATGATGCCGCGATCGCTGTTCTCGATCGCGTTGCGCAGCAGATTGCCGATGGCGGTCTGCACGATCGCCACCGGCGCGGTGAGGCTGCATGGCGGGAGCGGATCGGTGAGCACCTGCAGATCCTTGTCGGCGAGCAGATGCGCATGATCGGCGACGATCTCCGGCAGCAACTGATCCAGGCGCAGCGTATCGCTGCTGCGCGTCAGCCGGCCCGGGTCCTTGGCCAGCACCAGCAACAAGGTGATCAACTGCTCCACCGCAGCGCTGGTCTGCGCGATGCGCTGCAGCTGGTGGCGCACGGCCGGCGCTGTGCCGGGTTGTTCCAGCGCCAGTTCGGCGGCGTTGCCGATCACCGCCAGCGGGGTACGCAACTCGTGGCTGGCACTGTCGATGAAGGCGCGTTCGCGTTCGACGAACTGGCCGTTGCGATCGAGATAGTCGTTGAGCGCGTCGGCAATCACGTACAGCTCGGCGCTGCCCTGCGGGCCCACGGCAATGCGTTGTGCACGCCGCTCGGGACGCAACGCGCCGATATCGCGCGCCAGCTCCACCAGCGGGCGCACCAGCCGCGCCATCGCATAGGTTCCCATCAACAGGGTGATGCCGATCAGCGCGACACCTGCGGCCAGCATCCAGCGGGTAATGAACTGCTCCAGCGCTTCGAAGTCGGTGATATCCAGCACCAGCGCCAGGCGCCCGGCATGCGGCGTGTCACGCACCATCACCGCACTCTGGCGGCCGCCGATTTCCAGCTCGTCGTGCAGGCCGGGATGCAGGGTGCGCAAGACCGGCGGCACTGCCGCACTGCCGTCGAGGCGATACAGCCGCAAGGTGTCCGAGTCCTGCCAGCGGTAATCCGGATTCTGCGCACTGCGATCCAGGATGCTGTCCAGTTCCGAATTCAACAACGAGCGCCATACGCCGTGTTCTGCGCGCTCGTGCAGATACTGCGCGGTGCCGAACACTGCCAGCACCATCAGCAGCGTGTAACCGAACAGCCACACCAGCACGCGGCGGCCCAACGAGCGCTGCCTAACCATCGCTGCACTCGCCGGCGGCCGGATCGCCGGCGCCTTCCAGCGGCGCCAGGCGATAGCCCAGCCGCGGCAGGGTGTGGATCAGTTTGTGCACGAAGGGACCATCCACGCTGCGACGCAACTCGTAGATATGCGAGCGCAGCATGTCGCCGTCGGGCGGATCGTCGCCCCACAGCGATTGCTCCAGCCGCTGTCGGGTGACGGCCGCGGGGCTGGCCTGCATCAGCACTTCCAGCAACTTGCGGCAGGCCGGATACAGGTGCAGCACCTGGCCGGCGCGGGTGGCTTCCAGCGTGGACAGGTCCAGACGCAGATCGGCCACCTGCAGCAACTTGCCGCGTCGACGCCCGTGCGCACGCGCGAGCAGGGCCTCGATGCGGACTTCCAGTTCCGGGAGTGCGAACGGCTTGGTCAGATAGTCGTCGGCGCCGGCACGAAAACCGGCGATCTTGTCGGGCAACTCGTCGCGGGCGGTGAGCATGATCACCGGCAGCTCGGACTGGTGCTGCTCGCGCAGGCGGCGCAGTACTTCCGGGCCGTCCATGCGCGGCATCATCCAGTCCAGCACCAGCACGTCGTACTGCTGGGTGGTGGCCAGATGCAGGCCGGTGATGCCATCGGGCGCTGCGTCCAGGGTGTGTCCGCGTGCCTCGAAATAGTCGAACAGGTTGGCAACCATATTGCGGTTGTCTTCGATGACCAGCAGCCGCATGAGCGCGTTTCCAGGGCGGCCCGGCAGGGACGATGTGCGCATCCTAACCGAGCCTGGCCGAACACAGCCGCTCTCGGTGGTTCCGACAAAATTCCGACCTGCGTGCCGGATAGTGTGCCGCCATCGATCCGGGCGTGCGCATGTCGCCTTCCATCTCCGCCGCCACTTCCCGCCAGCGTGCGCTGCTTGTCGCCGTGCTGCTGATCGTCGTCAGCCTGCTGGCCGGCATCGGCCTGCGTCAGCCCAACCCGCCGGACGAGCCGCGCTTTGTGCTGGCCGCACGCGCCATGATCGGGACCGGTCAGTGGCTATTGCCGCACCGGGGTAGCGAGCTGTACGCCGAAAAGCCGCCGGTGTTCATGTGGTTGCAGGCCGCCAGCTACGAGCTGGTGCCGCACTGGCCGGTCGCCTTCCTGCTGCCGTCGCTGCTGGCTGCGCTGGCCACGTTGTGGCTGACCTGGGACATCGCGCGGCGGTTATGGAACCGACGCGTGGCGCGTTATGCGTTACTGGCGTTGTTTGCGGTGCTGCAGTTCGGCCTGATGGCCAAGCGTGCGCAGATCGACATGGTGCTGGTGGCGCTGACCACGCTGTCGTTGTGGGGGATGCTACGGCATCTGCTGCGCGGGCCGGACTGGCGCGCATGGACGCTGGGATTGTTCGCAGCCGGCGTCGGCACGGTGACCAAGGGCGTGGGCTTCTTGCCATTGCTGCTGTTGCTGCCGTGGATGGCGCTGCCGCGCAGGCACCGGAGCGTGCTGCCGGCGCGCGCCCAGGCCGGGCGCAGCTGGTTGCTGGTACTGCCGGCATTTCTGGCCGGGACTGCAGTGTGGCTTGGTCCGCTCGGCATCGCGTTATGGCAGGGCAACGACCCGGCGCTGCATGCCTACGCGCACGAGTTGTTGTTCAAGCAGACCGGCACCCGCTACGCGCACGCCTGGCATCACCTCAAGCCGGCCTGGTACTACCTGCAGGTGATCGCCACGCTGTGGTTGCCCGGCTGCCTGGTGTTGCCCTGGTTGCTGCCGGCCTGGTGGCGGCGGCTGCGACGCGGCGATCCGCGCTATCTGTTGCTGCTTGCCTGGAGCATGCTGGTGCTGGTGTTCTTCAGCGCCAGCCCGGGCAAGCGCGAGGTCTACATCTTTCCCATGCTGCCGGCCCTGTGCGTGGCCGCCGCACCGCTTCTGGCCGGACTGCTGCGCAAGCGTGGTGTCCGGGTGTTGCTGACCGGCTACCTGCTGCTGCTTGCGCTGGCCGCTCTTGCGTTGGGCAGCGGTATCGCACTGCATCTGCATTGGGCGCAAAACACCGCTTTGAAGCGCGGAATGGAGCTGGCCTCGCTGCAGTCGGTGGGTATCTGGTTGATCGGCCTGGGCGTGGCCGGCCTGGCGGCAGCTGCATGGTCGCGTGGCAAGCGCACCGGCACCGCGGTGGTGGTGGTGACCGCCGCACTATGGAGCGTGTACGGCCTGGGCTTGATGCCGGCATTGGACCCTTACAGTTCTGCCGCTCGCCTGATGCAGCGCGTAAGACAGCGCATCGGCCCGGAGGCCGAGCTCGGCATGCTGGCCTGGCGCGAGCAGAACATGCTGCAGGCGGACAGGGCGGTGACCGACTTCGGTTTCAAGGCGAGTTGGCAGCAGCAATGGACCAAGGCAGGTCCATGGCTTGCGCACGCACCCGAGCGCCGTTGGCTGTTCGTGCTCAAGCAGGCGGTACCGGCGTGCATCGATCCGGCGCAACGGATCGATATCGGCGAGTCCAACCGCAATCAATGGCAGTTGCTGCCGGGCACGGCATGGCATGCCGGCTGCGTCGCCACCGCGTCCGACACCGACACAGGCGTTGACGAGACAGACTGAACGCCGGATAGCGCGTTAACGGACGAGCAACTCCGGTCCGACCGCTTTCCGACATGCCACTTTCGAAGATGCCGGGCATAGACCACCGGCCGATGCTTCGATGACCACACTTCCCGTATACGCACCTGCCCTGGCGCGCACAGGTACCATTGCGCAAACCCGCTTTCTGGTTCGGCATCTTTGGCTGCCGCTGGCCGGTGTGCTGGTGCTCAGCGCGCTGTTGATGGGCGCCGGCGGCGACCAGTGGGTTGCCGATGCGTTGTATCGGCTGGAAGGTGGACACTGGCAGCTCAAGGACCAATGGTTCACCAGCGACGTGGTTCACCGCGTCGGCAAATGGTTGAGTACCGCTGCTGCTGTCAGCGTGCTGACGCTGGCGCTTGTGACCTGGTGCCGGCCGCGCTTGCGTGTGCTGCGCTGGCCTTTGACGTATCTGGCTGCATCGGTCGCGCTGTCGACCTCGCTGGTGTCCTTGCTCAAGTCCTGGACGGCGATGGATTGCCCGTGGGATCTGAGTCGTTACGGTGGCAGCCGGCCGATGATCGGGCTCTTTGAATCGCGCCATGGCATTGCCGCGTCCGGTTGTTTTCCTGCAGGCCACGCCAGCGCCGGTTATGCGTGGGTGGCACTGTATTTCTGTGCGTTGGCACTGCGTCCTGCGTGGCGTGGCCCGGCTTTGTGGGGGGGCATCGCGGCAGGGCTGTTATTCGGCATCGCGCAGCAACTACGCGGCGCGCATTTTCTGTCGCACGACCTGTGGTCGCTGGCGGTGTGTTGGGGAACCGCACTTGCACTGTACTGCGTGATGCTGGCTCGACCGCATCGCGCCAATGATGTGGTGTTGCAATCGGGGGATGCAGCATGAGCACCTATCTACCGCAATCGCGTGGGCTCAAGCGCCTGCGCGCACTGAGCTGGACGGCGCGACCGACAGTCTCGACCGAGACCTTGGTGCTGTTGGCGAGTCTGTTCTTCGCACTGGTCTGCAATCAGCTGTTCTGGCACACGGCCATGGCCACGCACCCGGGCAGTCTCGGGTTTGCCATCTCATTGATGGCGTTGCTGGTAGCCGTGCATGCCTTGCTGCTGGGCCTGCTGGTATGGCGCTGGAACGCCAAGCCGCTGCTGACGCTGCTGCTGTTCACCACAGCGCTGGCTGCGCACTACATGGACAGCTACAACGTCTATCTGGACGCAGACATGCTGCGCAACGTGCTGCATACCGACCACAAGGAATCGCGCGAACTGCTCACACCCGGCTTGATCCTGCCGCTGCTGTGCTACTTCCTGATTCCGGCCGCCTTGTTGTGGCGCACGCACCTGCACGCACGCAGCATCGGCAGATCACTGGCAATCCGCTCAGGCTTTCTGCTGATGGTGGCAGTGGCCGGCGCGGCCGGCGCGATGCTGTCCTCGCAGGACGTCTCCGCGCTGATGCGCAATCACCGCGAAATGCGTTACCTGGCCACGCCGATCAACTACATCGTGGCGCTGCGGCAGAACCTCAAATCCGACTCGCCGATCAAGCATGCGCCCAAACAACCGGTCGAACACGACGCCATGGCCACACCACGCACACCGGGGAGCCGCCCGCGCCTGCTGCTGGTGGTGCTGGGCGAAACCGCACGTGCGCAGAACTGGGGCCTCAACGGCTATGCGCGCCAGACCACGCCCGAGCTGGCGCAGGCCGGGGTGATCAATTTTCCCGACATGCATTCGTGCGGCACCAGCACCGAGGTCTCGGTACCGTGCATGTTCTCGCCGTTCGGCCGTCGCGATTACAACGAAGACATGATCCGCGGCCACCAGTCGCTGCTGCATGTGCTCGAACACGCCGGCATTTCCACGCTGTGGCGCGACAACCAATCCGGCTGCAAGGGCGTCTGCGATGGATTGGAAATCGATAAGCTGGACGATGCGACCACGCCAGGGCTGTGCGCCGATGGCCGTTGCATGGACGAGATCCTGCTCAGCGACCTGGCTGCGCAAGTGCGCGCAAAGCCCGGCGACCGCGTGGTGGTGCTGCATCAACTTGGCAGCCACGGGCCGAGTTACTTTGAGCGCTACCCGGCACAATTCGAACGTTTCAAGCCCGTGTGCAAGACCGCCGATCTGGGCAGTTGCAGCCGCCAGAGCATCGTCAACGCCTACGACAATTCCATCACCTATACCGATCACTTCCTCAACCAGGCGATCCACACACTGCGCGGGCTGCAGGACTACGACACCGCGATGATCTACCTCTCCGATCACGGCGAATCGCTCGGCGAAAAAGGGCTCTACCTGCATGGCGTACCGTATGCGATCGCGCCCAAGGAGCAGACCCACGTACCGATGGTGATGTGGTTCTCGCCGGAATTCGCCCGCGACCGCGGCCTGGACGAAACCTGCCTGCGCCACCGTGCCGGCCAGTACACCGATCAGGACGCGCTGTTTCCGTCGGTGCTCGGGCTGATGCAGGTCAAGACCAGCGCCTATGCACGCGAGCGCGATCTGTTTGCGCAATGCACGGGATAAATGCGGCTGAATTTTCAAGCATGGCTTATCAGAGGCGCGTGCCCTAGCCGCTCGCGCCACACGCCGTGAATCCGTCCGTGGAGGCTCCTTGGCGGCATCCATGCCGCCAAGAGTCCCGCAATCGGCAAGGGCACCGCACTGGCAAGTTGGTCGGTGGCCACGTGAAAAGCTACTTGTCGCTCGCCATGCATCGGAAGTCTGGCCTGTGCATCAGCATCCAGCAACGCGCATCAAACACTGCGCTTAGATGTGTACACCAACCATCCCGACTGGTCCTTGCCCGCCCACCGTCGCGGGACCTTACGCGGCATGGATGCCGCGTAAGAGCCTACAAGGATGTACTTGCGGCGTGTCCTGCGATGGTGGGCGGACAAGGACCCCGCAGCCAAGCGGCAGATCAGCCGCTCTGTAGCCGATCTATCCGCGCTGTCCAGACCTTTGGAGCACGACGCCCAAAGCAATCGGGACTTCAAACCGTGGCCGCCTTTAATCGCAATCAGATGCTTAAATCAAAAGCTCGGCTCGTCGAGTGCGCGGTGCCCTCACCGCTTGCGGGACACGCCGTGAATCCGTCCATGGAGGCTCCTTGGCGGCATCCATGCCGCCAAGGGTCCCGCAACCGGCAAGGACACCGCACCAGAAAGTTGGTCGGCTGCTTTGTTGAAGACTTGCTGTGCGGCTTGCGATGGACAGATTTTCGGACGCACGACGCTCCGAACAACGCGCATCAGGCACTGCTCTTACCGTGCACACCGACTATCTCGACGGGTCCTTGCCTGCCCACCGTCGCGGGACCTTACGCGGCATGGATGCCGCGTAAGAGCCTACAGGGACGTACTTGCGGCGTGTCCTGCGATGGTGGGCGGGCAAGGGCCCCGCTGCCAAGCCGCAGATCAACAATCAAAGCCAGGTGAGTCGAGCGCGCGGTGCCCTCACCGCTCGCGGGACACGCCGTGAACCCGTCCCTGGGGGCTCGGTGGCGGCATCCATGCCGCCACACGGTCCCGCAATCGGTGAGGGCACCGCACCAGAAAGTTTGCTGGCTGTTTTGTTAAAAGCCATGCGCACCGAGCATCTCGATTGGTCCTTGCCCGCTCACCGTCGCGGGACCTTACGCGGCATGGATGCCGCGTAAGAGCCTACATGGACGTACTTGCGGCGTGTCCCGCGATGGTGGGCGGGCAAGGGCCCTGCAGCCAGGCCGCAGATCCGTCGATCTGCAGCTGATCTATCAGCGCTATCCAGGCCCTCGGGGCACGACACCCAAAACACAGAGACTTGGCCGTGCTGGGCGGGCAAGGGGCCTGCAGCCAGGCCGTAGATCTACCGACGTCGGCTGCACCCACCTGGCGGTGGGCTGCGTCGTTTGCCAGCCGCTCAAAGAAGTAGCGCCAGCATCGAATGCATCAATCGCCCGGTCTCACCACCTGACACATCGCAGCGCTATCCTGTGCCCATGTTCAAGCCCGTCCGCCGCCTTGTCGCGCCCGCCCCGCAGGTTGTCGAACGCGATTGCCTGCGCCTGCAATTGGACGGGCGCGAGATCGCGGTGCTGCGCGTGCGCGACCCGCGTGCGCGGCGCGTCAAGCTCAGCGTGGACGAACGCGGCGCGCGGCTGACCTTGCCGCTGCGCGCAAGCCTGGTGGCCGGCGAACGCTTTCTGCAGGCGCATCTGGACTGGCTGAGCATCCAGTTGTCGCGTTATCAGCAGGTCGATGCGTTTCCGGCGCTGGAGCGTGGCGTGCCGGGGTTGTTGCCGTTACGCGGGGCCTTGTTGCCGCTCAGCTGGCACGACGGGCGCTATGCACGCATCGAGGTTACCGATGACGGCGCGCAGTTCCATGTGCCGCCCCGCCTGGGGGATGCAGGCCTGCGCCGCACGCTGAAGGAATTCTACGAAGCGCAGGCGCGCGCCGATGTTGGCCGCTGGTTGCCGAGCTATCTGCCTGGCCTGCCGCGCGCCCCGGCGCGGGTGCGGCTGAAGGTGATGTCCTCGCAGTGGGGCTCGCTGGCACCGGATGGCTCGATGGCGCTGGATCTGGCGCTGGTGCTCGGCCGCCCGTCGGCGTTCGAATACGTGCTGGTGCACGAGCTCTGCCACCTGCTGCAGGCCAACCACTCGCCCGCGTTCTGGGCCGAGGTGGAACAACGCTTCCCCGCCTGGCGCGACGAGCGCAGCTATTTCCACGAGCACGGCCGCCAGCTCAAGGCACAGTTGCGGCGGTTGTTGCAGGTGGAGTGAGGCAGGTCGTCGCGATGCAGTTGCCGTCGCTGTGGTGGCGCTCCTGCAACGATTAAGGCGCGAAGTCGGGGCGCCAATGCTCTTCGGGCTTTCGGAGAGATGCTGCGCGATGACGCGGCTAGCGAAGCGCCATAGCGTCACGCGGCTGCGCTAGCGCCATTGGTAAGACGCGGCGCGCGCAAGGTGCCGGCAGGCCAGCGGCGACAGCCACGCAAAGCGCCTGGTCAGGGCACACTCGATGGCCGCGATGCCGGCCTGCAGCTCGCGTGCCGATCCCCAATGGTCGGCGTCGCAGGCCACCGACCAGACCTCATCCAGGCGCCGGCGATTGTCCGGATCCAGTTGCGGCGACGCGTGCACCGTCTCCAGGAACGTCCCTGGCAAACTCCACTGCTCGAAGGATTCGATCGCGGCGACAAGCCGGTCTGGATGGCCCATTGCGCTAGCTCAACCGTGCCAGGATGCCGTGTGCCGCTGACGATGCCTGCTGGCACTGAGGTCTGCTGTCGCATGCAAGGCAACAAGCACGAACGTCAGCGGCGTGGCATCGCGCAGGACGCATGCACGCATTCCACGCATCACGTGTGCGGCGGCGGCAACGACGCCAGAAAACCATAGATCACCGCCGCCACCGCTTCCGGTGCTTCCATGTGCACATGATGCGTGCCCGGCAATAGATGCAGGCGTGCATCGCGCATCAGCGCCACGCGGTGATCGCGCAAGGCATCTGGGAAGTACACCTGCGCCGGCGTGGCGAAGATGGCCTGGGTCGGGCAGGCGATGGAGGCCAGCAGCACGTCGATCTGCGCTTCGGTCATGCGGATCGCAGTGGGCAAGGTCAGGCGCGGGTCGCTGCACCAGCTATAGCCGCCTTCGACCGCGCACACGCCGCGCTCCACCAGCAGCCGCGCGGCCGGTTCGCTGAGCTGGTTGGCCATCATGCGTGCGCGCACCGGCATCTCCATCGACGGAAACACCCGCAACGGCCGCTGCGCCAGCGTGCGCGCCGAGGCTACCGCGTCGCGCAGACGGGTGGCGGTGCTCTCGACCGGCTCGGCCAGCGCGCCCAGCGCCTCGATCGCGATCAGTGCCTCGATGCGTTCCGGCGCCGCAGCGGCCAGCAGGCTGGCAACGCCGCCGCCCAGCGAATGCCCGAGCACGCTGAAGCGCTCCCAGCCCAGACCATCGGCCACCTGCAGCAGGATCGCGATTGCGCTGCTGAGCGTGTACTCGGCGCCGATGGGCAGCCACGCGCTATGGCCGTGACCGGGCAGATCCAGCAACACCAGATCCAGGTCCTGCGCGTGCAGATGCGCGCTCAGCGGCAGGAAGCTGGCGGCATTGTCGAGCCAGCCATGCAGCGCCAGCACCCGGCGCGGGCCACGTTCGGGATTGCGCAGCCCGGTGACCCGGCCAATCGCCAGGTCGCACGCAAACGGCTCCAACTTCACGCGCGTCGCGCCAACGCGGCCAGTGCCTGCGCATGCGCCGGGCTGGCGTTGAGGCAGGGGATATAGCTGAGCGTGGCGCCGCGTTCGGCCAGCGTTTCGGCAAAGCCCAGCGCCACTTCTTCCAGGGTTTCCAGGCAGTCGGTGGCAAAACCCGGGCAGACCAGGTCGAAGCTGCGCACGCCGCCTTCGGCCAGTTTCCACAAGGTCGGTTCGGCGTACGGCTGCAGCCAGCGTTCCGAACCGAAGCGCGACTGGTAGCCCATCTGCCATTCGTCCGCGCCCAGGCCAAGCGCGGTGACGATGGCCTGCGCGCTGCGCTCGCATTGCTGCGGATACGGGTCGCCGGCATTGGCCACGCGCTGCGGCAGGCCGTGGAAGGAGAACATCAGCTTCTCGCTGCGCCCATGCGCCTGCCAATGCGCGCGGATCGAATCGGCGATCGCCGCGACCCAGCCGGCGTCTTCGCAATAGTCCTGGATCACCTCCACCGCGATCTCCGGCGCGCTCGGGCGCCAGGCATCAATCACGTCCTGGATCGAGGCGGTGGTGGTGGTGGAATACTGCGGATACAGCGGCAGCACCACGATGCGTCTGATACCGCGCGCGCGCAGACCATCCAGCGTCTTGCGCAGCGCCGGGGCGCCATAGCGCATGGCCCACTCCACGTGCCAGCCCGGCATGACCTCTTTCAGGCCCTCGGCCAGACGGCGCGTGTACACCGCCAGCGGCGAGCCGTCCGGCAGCCAGACCTTGGCGTACTTCTCGGCCGACTTGGGCCCGCGGATCGGCAGGATCACCCCATACAGCAGCGGCTTCCAGAACAGCGGCGGGATCGCCACCACGCGGCGGTCGCTGAGGAACTCGGCCAGGTAACGGCGCACGGCCGGGGCAGTGGGCGACTCGGGGGTGCCGAGATTGACAACCAGCAGGGCGGTATCGGGGGGGGTGTTCATGCGTCCCATTCTGGCAGAGCGCAGCGGTGCTGCCGAGGACAGCGCATCGATCGCTCCCATTGACCGCCTCTGACACCCCCGGCTGCGCTCACCACCGATTCATTGCGCCACCACTAACGTCGCGCCATTGCTATCTTTGACGATTGTCCTTTGGAGCTTGTCATGCCTCGTCTGTCGCGCCTGGCCTTGTTGTTGTCGCTGACCTTCGCCGCCGGCCATGCCGTCGCCGGCCCGGAAGAGGACCAGCGCGCGCGTAACGCGGTGCGCGTGCTCAACGAGATCATGAAGATTCCCGAGCAGGCGATCCCGGACAAGCTGCTCGACGAAGCGCGCGCCATCGTGGTCATCCCGGACACGCTCAAGGCCGGGCTGGTGATCGGCGGCCGGCGCGGGCACGGCCTGATGTCGATGAAAAACGCCGACGGCAGCTGGTCGCAGCCGGTGTTCGTCAAGCTCACCGGCGGCAGCATCGGCTTCCAGGCCGGCGTGCAGTCCTCCGACGTGGTGCTGGTGTTCCGCAACGACCGTAGCCTGGACAACATCGTCAACGGCAAGTTCACCCTCGGGGCCGATGCCGGCGTGGCCGCCGGCCCGGTCGGCCGCAATGCCGCCGCCGCCACCGACGGCCAGCTCAAGGCCGAAATCTGGTCGTGGTCGCGCGCCCGGGGCCTGTTCGCCGGCGTGGCGCTGGACGGCGCCGTGCTGCAGATCGACGATGCCGCCGACCTCAACGCCTACGGTGGCGGCGCCACCCCGCACATGATCTTCGAAGGGCGCACCAACGAGCGTGCCTCCACCGACGTGACCGCCTTCCGCGACCGCCTGGAAGAGGCGACCTACACCGCACGCGCCAATCGCGGTACCGATGGCAGTGCCGACGACGCGGCCGGCGCGCCGCGTCCGGCAACGCCGCCCCCGGCACAGGCGGCCGCCACGCCGCCGCCGGCGGTCAACGAGGCCAGCACCGTGCCGATGCAGCCCAGCACGACGCCACCGCCGCAGCAGGGCTTCGAGCCGGTGTCCGATGGCGAAATCCGCACCGAATCGCTGGACGGCAACCGCTGACGGGCTGTCATCCCCCTGCGCGGTGCGCTGGGGTATCCTGCGTGCTCCTTCTTCTTCAGCAAGCGAGCAGATCATGGGCGGTTTCAGCATTTGGCACTGGCTGATCGTGCTGGTGATCGTGTTGCTGGTGTTCGGTACCAAGCGGCTCACCAGCGGTGCCAAGGATCTCGGCAGCGCGGTCAAGGAATTCAAGAAAGGCATGCACGACGACGACAAGCCGGCCGGCAAGCTCGGTGACGACACCCGCACGGCCGAACAGGCACGGCAGGCGCAGGCCGAGCGCGATCGCGACGCGCGTTGATCCGGAGCGGCGTCGGTGTTTGACATAGGTGTTGGCGAACTGACGCTGATTGCGATCGTCGCCCTGGTGGTGCTCGGTCCCGAGCGCCTGCCCAAGGCGGCCCGGTTTGCCGGACTGTGGGTGCGCCGCGCGCGCATGCAGTGGGATTCGGTCAAGCAGGAACTGGAGCGCGAGCTGGAAGCCGAAGAGCTCAAGCGTAGCCTGCAGGATGTGCAGGCCTCGCTGCGCGAAGCCGAAGACCAGCTGCGCAACAAGCAGCAGCATCTGGAGCAGGGCGCCCGCGCGCTGCACGACGAGGTCGGGCGCGATATCGATATCCGCAGCCCGGCCACACCGGTGGCGACGCCGCTGGAGCTGGCGCATGCGGATCTGTCTGCCGGGGCGACCGCCGCGTCGGCAGGAGGTGGCGCGGACGCGCCGGAATCTGCGGCGCCGGTCATTGCCCAGGCCCAGCCGATTGCGCCGGCACCGCATCAAACGGTGGTACCGGCCCCGCACGACACCGTGGTGCCGGCCCCGCATGCCGCGCATACCACCAGCGCACAGACACCGGTGAGCGCGACGCCGATCGAGCCGGGCACCGCGACGCCGCTGGCCGCGCCGGGCAAGATCCAGGAGAAACCGCCGTGAGCCTGTTCGACGACGCACAGGCCGAAAGCAGTCTGATCGAGCATCTGGTCGAATTGCGTGCGCGCCTGGTGCGCGCCCTGATCGGCCTGGGCGTGGTGCTGCTGGCGTTGCTGCCATTTTCGCGGGCGATCTATTCGTGGCTGGCCGCGCCGCTGATTTCGCAGCTGCCGCTGGGGCAGACGATGATCGCGATGAATCCGGCCGGCGCGTTCTTCGCACCGCTCAAGCTGACCTTCTTCGTGGCGGTGTTCGTCAGTGTGCCGTGGCTGCTGTACCAGGCCTGGGCCTTCGTGGCGCCGGGCCTGTACCAGCGCGAAAAGAAACTCGCATTCCCCTTGCTGGCCTCGGCGGTGGCGCTGTTCTACATCGGCTGCGCATTCGCGTATTTCCTGGTGTTGCCGGCGGTGTTCCACTTTTTGACCACGTTCAAGCCGGACGTGATCGCCATTACCCCGGACGCCAATTCGTACCTGGATTTCGTGCTGGCGATCTTCTTCGCCTTCGGTGCGAGTTTCGAACTGCCGGTGGCGCTGGTGATCCTGGTGCTGCTGGGCTGGGTCAGCCCCAAGCAGCTGAGCGAAGGCCGCGGCTATGCCATCGTCGGCATCTTCATCCTGGCCGCGGTGCTCACCCCGCCGGACGTGGTCTCGCAGCTGATGCTGGCCATCCCGATGTGCCTGCTCTACGAGCTGGGCATCATCGCCTCGCGTGCGGTGGGGCCCAAGCCCGCCTAGCGCCTTGGCTGCAGGCGCGCGCCGACATGCATGCAGGTGCGCAACCCGGCATCGCCCCGGACGCAATCACCCACGTAGGAGCGCACCCGGGCGCGACTGGGCTTTCCCGAGGAAGGCTTCGTCGCGCCCAGGTGCGCTCCTACGGAGCGAGGGCCTGCGGCGGCAACCACATCCCCGGTCAATACGATCAGGCCGCGAACACGTCCGGGCGCGAGGGCGGGGCCGGCCGGGCGACGGCGCCGTCGTGGCTGAACATCTGCTTCCAGGCGGCGTAGACCGAGCCGGCGAACACCGGCATCAGCACCGCCATCAGCAGCAGCTGGGCCAGCCACATCGCCACGGTCTGGCCGGCCACCAGGCCGACGATCAGCGCCACGATCATCACCGCGAAATAGATCGCGAAGATGGCGATGAAGGCCAGCACGAAGAACACCAGCATCGCCGGCAGGTTGTGCAGGCTGGCGCGCAGGCTCTCGCGCAGCGCATGACCGCCGGTACTGCGGTCGAACATCACCTGCGGCGGCATCACGAACAGTGCCAGCGTCATCGCCGCGAAGGTGGCGATGGTCAGCAGCAGCCACAGCAGGATGCGGCCGGCCGGCAGGCTGGCGGCCAATTGCTCGATCTGCACCGGGTCCGGCTGCGCGCCGGACTGGCTGATCTGGTTGATCTTGATCATCACCTCGGACAACTGCTGCAGCCCGCTGGCGCCGATCATCACCAGCAACAGCACGCCCAGCAGCAGGCCGGCGATCAGCTGCGGCAGCAGCGACACCAGCAGATGCGGCGCGCGGCCGTCCTGCAGGCCGTGCAGCAGATGCGACGGCTTGGCGATGCGGCCTTCGTCGACCTCGCGGATCGCCCACAGCAGGCCGCCCATGAACAGCGGGCCGGCCAGCACCAGCAGGAACTGCAGGGCTGGGCCCAGCAGCGGCACCAGCACCGACAGCGACACCACCAGGGTGGCCGCCACGCTCCAGATCACCCCCAGCGAGCCAAGCGCCAGCGGCGCCCGCTTCAACAGCGAGAAACCGGTCAACAGCCATTCTGCGCCGGCAGACGCCGGCACCTTGCGGATTTCGCTCATTCCCATTCCGGATCGATACGCACCGGACCATCCGGCGTAGCGCGATTATCGCTGCTTTTGCGTGTGTGCGGCGGGATGAGCGTTCACTGTTTGCAGGCCGCGTGCGTGATGCACGAACCGGCGAAGCAGCTTGCGGGCGATCGGCGCGGCGGTGACCTCGCGGGCCACCGTGCGGGCGCAGTGCCCGTGGCGGGCGATGCACTCGGCGCGCGCCTGCACATAGCCGCGCATGTGGTGGGTGGCGAACTCGGGGTGGAACTGCACGCCCCAGGTGGCCTGCCCCCAGCGGAAGGCATGGCAGCGGTCCTGCCGCGAATGCGCCAGCACGATGGCCCCGTCCGGGGCGCGCACCACCGTCTGCAGATGCGTGGCATGCGCCGGGAAGTGCGCCGGCAAGCCGGCAAACAACGGGTCCTGCTCGGCTGGCGGGTGCAATTCCAGCGCGATGGTGCCGGACTCGCGCCCGGCCGGGTTGTAGTCGACTTCGCCACCCAGCGCGTGCGCCAGCAGCTGGTGCCCGTAGCAGATGCCCAGCAGTGGCATGCCCTGGTGGGCGGCATCGCGCAGCCATGCGGCACTGCGCTCGCTCCAGTCGGCACGGTCGGTGACGTAGGCGGCCGAGCCGCTGACGATGGTGCCGGCAAAGCCGCCGCGGTCGGGCAGGCGGCCGCCGTTGGCGACGTCGATGGCGACGGTCTCATGCTCGGCCAGCCCGGCCGCGACGCGGATCCAGTGCCGAAAACGGCCGTATCGCTTCATCTCCGGCACGGGATGCCCGGTTTCGATGATCAGGAACGGCAGGGCGGACATGCGGACGAAGATCCAGCAGCGACGGATGCGCCCGATTGTAGGCAGCACCGGCCGGTTTTTTTCAATTGGCGTGCCAACGCATGCAGCTAAGGTTATGCCGAATGGCTATGTGCTGATGGCTGGGGCTGGCTAGCTGCGCTGTGTAGATGTAAGAGCAGTGATGGCTGAGATGGTTTGTGCCATGTCGGTTCCCGACTCGGTTGCCGCGGTGATCGTGCGCCGCTGATCTGTACTCGGCCGTGCCGTGTAGTTGGTCAATGGTGATGCCTGGTCCCTGCCAATGGCGGCATGTGCGTGCCGACGTACCCTCATCCGCCCGTCGGGCACCTTCTCCCGGTGGGAGAAGGGAGCAAACGGTGGGAGAGCTGGGCGCCTTTCCCGCGGGGCGAGCGGGCACGGCTTGCGCGCCACTGGCGCGCGTGCCTTGGAGCGCCCGCGTCGCAGACGCGCGCCGGGGCGCGGAGCGGGGGTTGGGATGAGGGTCGCCTGTGCCGACAACCGTGCAAGCCCCAGGCGATCGGCCTAGTCCCGCGGCGGCAACACCGACAACACCTCTTCCACCGTGGTCAGCCCGGCGGCGACCTTCTCCAGGCCGGTGCGCCGCAGCGTACGCAAGCCCTCGCCACGCGCGGCGTGGCTGAAGCTGGCCAGGTCGGTGTCGGCGCGGATCAGGCTGCGCAGGCGCGGGTTCACCGGCAGCAACTCGTACAGGCCGACACGGCCCAGATAGCCGGTGCGGCGGCATTCCAGGCAGCCGACCGGCGCGTGCACATTCAGCACCTCCGGCAGCGCTTCGCCCGGCTCGCGGATCGCCGCCCACTCATCGTCGCTGAGCGTGTGCGGGCGCTTGCAGTGCACGCACAGGGTGCGTACCAGCCGCTGCGCCAGCACCCCGTTGAGCGTGGACGCCACCAGGTAATGCGGCACGCCCAGGTCCAGCAGACGGGTGATCGCCGAGGCGGCGTCGTTGGTGTGCAGCGTGGACAGCACCAGATGCCCGGTCAGCGAGGCCTGCACCGCCATCTGCGCGGTCTCCAGGTCGCGGATTTCGCCGATCATGATGATGTCCGGGTCCTGGCGCAGCAACGTGCGCACGCCGCTGGCAAAATCCAGGTCGATGTTCTGCTGCACCTGCATCTGGTTGAACTCGGGCGCGATCATTTCGATCGGGTCTTCCACGCTGCACACGTTCACATCCGGCGTGGCCAGACGCTTGAGCGTGGAATACAGCGTGGTGGTCTTGCCCGAACCGGTCGGGCCGGTGACCAGCACGATGCCGTGCGGGCGCTCGACCAGCGCGCTCCAGCCGGCGGCCTCTTCCGGGCTGAAGCCGAGCTGCTCGATGCTCTTGAACGCCGAATCCGGGTCAAAGATGCGCATCACGCACTTCTCGCCGAACGCGGTGGGCATCGTGGACAGGCGCATTTCCACCTCGCGCCCGCCCGGCGAACGGGTCTTGATGCGGCCGTCCTGCGGGCGGCGGCGTTCGGCCAGGTCCATGCGGCCGAGCACCTTGATGCGGCTGACCACCGCGGTCATCACCGATGGCGGCACTTCCAGCACCCTGTGCAGCACCCCGTCGATGCGGAAGCGCATGCGCCCGGCCTCGCGACGCGGCTCCAGATGGATGTCGCTGGCGCGCTGTTCGTAGGCGTACTGCAGCAGCCAGTCGACGATATGCACGATGTGGTGGTCGTCGGCATTGACGTCGCCGGCGCGGCCCAGTTCCACCAGCTGCTCGAAACTGGGCAGGCCGGTGCCCGGTTCGGCGCTGCGCACATCGCCGCGCGCGCCGCGCACCGACTGGGTCACCCCAAAGAACTCCATCGTGTAGCGATGCAGGTCCAGCGGGTTGATCAGTGCCAGCTCGATGCGACGCCGGCTCAGATGCTGCACGTCGGCCAGCCATTCCAGCGCCAGCGGCTCGCTGGTGGCGATCAGCACGCGCTCGGCATCCAGCGCCAGGGGCAGAATGCGGTGGCGGCGCGCATACGCATGCGAGACCACACCGGTGACCGCGGCCACATCGATGCGGGTGGGATCGATGCGCAGATAGCGCAGGCCGGTGCGGGTGGCCAGCCATTCGGTCAGCCGTTCCAGCCCGAGTTCGCCGGCCGGCGGCTGAGCGGCATGCAATTTGAGGTTGGCCAGCAGCACCAGCGGATGCACCTCGCTGGCATTGCGCACGCCGGCGGCGGAGAACTGCACGCGCTCGTGTTCGTGCGGCACCACCATGCCATCGGCGAGCAACGCGGCAGCCACCGGGTCGAACATCAACCGGCCGCGCGGCAGGATCGCTACCGTACCCTCTGGATCGGCCGTACGCCGCTGTTCCATGTTCGATGTTCCCCTGCAGCGGTGCTCCGCGGCAAAGCGCTGCGGGCCGGCCGGTATACTAGCGCACCCCTTCCGCACGGCCTTTGCTGCATGTCCGATTCCCGGCGCGTTCCAATCACTTTCCAGGGCCTGATCCAGACCCTCAACCAGTACTGGGCCGAGCAAGGCTGTGTGCTGATCCAGCCGCTGGACCTGGAAGTGGGCGCAGGCACGTTCCATCCGGCCACCTTCCTGCGCGCGCTGGGACCGGAGCCGTGGAATGCGGCCTACGTGCAGCCCTCGCGCCGCCCCACCGACGGCCGCTACGGCGAAAACCCCAACCGCCTGCAGCGCTATTACCAGTACCAGGTGGCGATGAAGCCCAACCCGGACAACATCCAGGACCTGTACCTGGGGTCGCTCAAGGCCCTGGGCATCGATCCGCTGGTGCATGACCTGCGCTTTGTCGAGGACAACTGGGAATCGCCGACGCTCGGTGCCTGGGGCCTGGGCTGGGAAGTCTGGCTCAACGGCATGGAAGTCACCCAGTTCACCTACTTCCAGCAGGCTGGCGGACTGGAATGCAAGCCGGTGCTTGGCGAGATCACCTACGGGCTGGAACGGCTGTGCATGTACCTGCAGAGCTGCGACAACGTCTACGACCTGGTGTGGACCTACGGCCCGGACGGCACGCCGGTGAGCTACGGCGATGTCTACCACCAGAACGAGGTGGAGCACAGCGCCTACAACTTCGAGCATGCCAATGTGGCCGAGCTGTTCCATCGCTTCGATGCCTGCGAAGCCGAAGCCAGGCACCTGGTCGAGGTCGGCCTGCCGCTGCCGGCCTACGAGCAGGTCACCAAGGCCAGCCATGCGTTCAACCTGCTGGATGCGCGCCGCGCGATCAGCGTGACCGAACGCCAGCGTTACATCCTGCGCGTGCGTGCGCTGGCGCAGGGCGTGGCGCAAGCGTATTACGCACAACGCGAGAAGCTGGGCTTTCCCGGAGTAAAGAAGTAACTCAAAGCCCCTCTCCCCCCTGGAGAGGAGCTGGGGTGAGGGTACGGAGGCGCAGCCCTCCTGCACCCAAACTCCACAGGCGTCGCCGGTACCCTCATCCGCCCCTTCGGGGCACCTTCCTCCCGGTGGGAGAAGGGACCCGCAAGCCCCTCTCCCCTCGGGAAAGGGATTGGGGTGAGGGGACGAGGCGCAGCCCTCCTGCACCCAGACTCCCCAGAGCTTCGCCCGTACCCTCATCCGCCCCCTCGGGGCACCTTTTCCCGACCGGAGAAGGGAACACGTAAAGGTCCACGTCTTATGAGCGAACAACTTCCCCTGCTGATCGAACTGGGTACCGAAGAGCTGCCGGTCAAGGCGCTGCCGGGTCTGGCGCAGGCTTTCTTCGATGGCGTGCTGCACGGTCTGGAAAAGCGCGGCGTCGCGGTCACCCGTGGCGATGCCAAGCCGCTGTCCACGCCGCGCCGCCTGGCGGTGCTGCTGCCGGGCGTGGCCACCGAGCAACCCGAGCAGCGCTCGGAAGTGCTGGGGCCGTATCTCAACATCGCGCTGGATGCCGAGGGCAAGCCGACCAAGGCGCTGGCCGGTTTCGCGGCCAAGGCCGGGATCGACTGGACCGCGCTGGAGCGCACCAGCGACGCCAAGGGCGAGCGCTTCGTGCACCGCGCGGTGACGCCGGGCGCGCGCACCACCGACCTGCTGCCCGACATTCTGCGCGAGGCGATCGCCGCGATGCCGATCCCCAAGCCGATGCGCTGGGGCGCGCACGAATACGCCTTTGCGCGGCCGGTGCAGTGGCTGGTGCTGCTGTTCGGCGACAGCGTGGTTCCGGCCGAGCTGCTGGGCGTGCGCGGCGATCGCCTCAGCCGCGGGCACCGTTTCATGCATCAGGGCGAGGTATCGCTGGCGGCACCGGGCGATTACGTCGAGACCTTGCGCGCGGCGCATGTGCTGGTGGATGCGGACGCACGCCGTGCGCGCATCGTTGAAGAGGTCGAAGCCGCCGCCAGGCAGGCCGGCGGCAGTGCGCGCATCAGCGACGACAACCTGGAGCAGGTGGTCAACCTGGTCGAATGGCCGTCGGCGGTGCTGTGCAGTTTCGAGCGCGACTTCCTGGCGGTGCCGCAGGAAGCGCTGATCGAAACCATGGAGATCAACCAGAAGTTCTTCCCGGTGCTGGACGACGGCGGCAAGCTGACCGAGCAGTTCATCGGCATTGCCAATATCGCCTCCAAGGACGTGGCCGAAGTCGCCAAGGGCTACGAGCGGGTGATCCGTCCGCGTTTTGCCGATGCCAAGTTCTTCTTCGACGAAGACCTCAAGCAGGGCCTGGAGGCGATGGGCGCCGGTCTGGCCAGCGTCACCTATCAGGCCAAGCTGGGCACGGTGGCCGACAAGGTCGCGCGCGTGGCGGCGCTGGCCGAGGCGATTGCGCCGCAGGTCGGTGCCGATCCGGCGCAGGCGCGTCGCGCCGCGGACTTGGCGAAGAACGACCTGCAGTCGCGCATGGTCAACGAATTCCCGGAGCTGCAGGGCATTGCCGGGCGCCATTACGCCAAGGCTGCCGACGAGCCCAGCGAGATTGCGCTGGCGATCGACGAGGCCTACCAGCCGCGCTTTGCCGGCGACGACATCGCACTGTCGCCATTGGGCAAAGTGCTGGCGATTGCCGAGCGGCTGGATACCCTGGCCGGTGGTTTTGCGGCCGGGCTGAAGCCGACCGGCAACAAGGATCCGTTTGCGTTGCGGCGTAATGCGTTGGGGTTGGCGCGGACGGTGATTGAGTCGGGGTTTGACTTATCACTACTTGATTTGATCAAGAAAGCAGTGGGTTTGGTTAATTCCGCTTTGGCCTCGTCGCAAGCTAGTAAACAGCAAACTGCGGCTGAAGCCGCCAAGACCCACGGCGTCAATGTCGCAGAGCGTCAAGGCGGCGGACTATGGGTGCCAAATGTAGAGGCGACTACAGCAGAAATTTTTGACTTCATCCTCGACCGCCTACGCGGCTACTACGCAGACAAGGGCGTGCCTGCCACGCACTTCAATGCGGTTGCCGCCTTGTTCTCGGTCGCGCCCGAAGGCGCTCCTGCAGCGCTCGGCGTAGGAGCGCACCTGGGCGCGACCCACGGCTCCCTCTACGACTTCGACCGCCGCATCGACGCGATCGGCATCTTCGCCACGCTGCCCGAAGCCGAAGCCCTGGCCGCAGCCAACAAGCGCATCCGCAACATCCTGCGCAAGGTTGAAGGCGAGATCCCCGGCGATATCGACACCAGCCTGCTGCGCGAACCGGCCGAGGAGGCCCTGGCCGAAGCGGTGGAAGCGGCCATCGGCGATACCGGCGATGCGCTGCACCGGCACGACTACGTCGCCGTGCTCGCACGCCTGGCGCGGTTGCGCCCGCAGGTGGACGCGTTCTTCGACGGGGTAATGGTCAACGCCGAGGACGCGCAACTGCGCGCCAATCGCCTGGCCCTACTGAAAAAGCTCGGCGACCGCCTCGGCAGCGTCGCCGCCATCGAGCATCTGTCCAGCTGATGGCCGCGTCCGCCGGCGCGGTGCACTGGCAGACCGCGCAGGCCGCGTTGGCACGCCGCGACCTGGGTGTGGCGGCGTCTGCGTTGCAGGCGCTGCTGGACGTGGAGCCGGCGCACGTGTCGGCCCGCGTGCTGCTGGCCGGCACCGTGCTGGCCAATGGCAGGATGCGCGAGGCGGTTGTGCAGCTGCGGCTGGCGGCAGGTGATCTGGGCGACGACGTGGCGATGCGTTGCCGCGTGGCGCAGGCCTTGTTGCGTGTCGGCGAGCATCGCGCACTGCATGCCTTGCTGCGGCATTCATCGGTGACGCAGTGCCAGGACGGCGCGACCTTGGCCTTGCTCGCGCACGTGCATCAATCGCTGGGCGAACATGTCGACGCACTGGCGATGATGCAGCGTGCGCAGGCGTGCGGATTCGATGGGCCGGATTTCCGTTTCTTTCTTGCGGTGCAGTTGCAGTTCAATGGTCGCCTCGACGAAGCGGCGCAGGCGCTGGAACATGCGCTGGCGCACACGCCCAGCTATGGCCGCGCGGCGTTGACGCGTGCGCGCCTGCGCCGGCAGAGCGCCAGCAGCAACCATGTCGCGCAACTGCGTCGGCAGTTGCAGCTCGCCAAGCCCGACAGCGAAGATCGCGCCGGGCTGGCGTTCGCGCTGTACAAGGAGCTGGAAGACCTTGGCCAGACCGAGGCCGCCTGGGACGCGCTACAGCATGGCAACGCGGTGATGCATGCACGCCTGCGTCACGATGCCGACGCCGAGGCTGCGTTGTACGCGCAGCTGGGTGCGTTGGCCGACCAGGGCCTGTTCGCCGCGCAGCAAGCCGCTGCCGCGCACGGCCCGCAACCGATCTTCGTGCTCGGTTTGCCGCGCTCGGGCACCACGGTGCTGGAGCGGATGCTGGGCAATCATTCTCAGGTGGTGTCGGCTGGCGAGTTGAGCGACTTCGGCCATCAACTGCGTTGGGGCGCCGATCAGGCCGGTCGTAGCCTGCTGGATGCGCATCTGCTGCAGGCGCTGCCGACGCTGGACTACGCGCAGATCGGCGCGCGTTACCTGGAACAGACGCAATGGCGGGCCGGATCGGCACGCTGGTACATCGACAAGTTACCGGCCAACGCAGTGGCGATCGGCGCGATCGCGCGCGCCCTGCCGGGGGCATCGATCGTGCATCTGGTACGCGAGCCGATGGCGGTGTGCTTCTCCAATTACCGCGCGCTGTTCGGCGACTCCTACGCCTACAGCTACGACCTGCACACGTTGGCGCGCCACTATCAGGCCTATCATGGCTTGATGGCGCAGTGGCGCGCGGCATTACCGGGCCGGGTGATCGATGTGGACTATGCGCAGATGGTGCGCGATCCATCCACGGTGTTGCAGCAGTTGATGGAGCGCTGTGGGCTGCAGATCGAGCCCGGGCAGAGCGATATCACCCGCAATGCGGCCGCATCGGCCACGCTGAGCAGCGTGCAGGTGCGCGAAGGCGTGCATGGGCGCAACGTGGAAGAGTGGCGGCGCTATGCCACGCAGCTGGAACCGCTGCGGCAGGCCTTGTTGCATGCCGGCCTGATCCAGACCGACGCACGCTGACAACGGCCAGCGGAACGACGCGGGCACGCCGCCGCGACGCATGCAGTGTGCCCGCAAGCGAAGTGCCTGCGTATCGCCCGCTTCGTCTGCGCATCTTTTCGGCCACTCCAAGCTCGCCTACTCGCGGCAGCGCGGACCCCGAGCGCTCGATCCAAAATCCTTGTCCTGGAAATGCCGGCGGCAGCCCCATGGCTGCCGCCGGCAGATACCGCCTGTGCTGACTCAGTGTGCGCCGAAACGCCAGTTGAGCTCCAGCATGTAGGACCGCCCGTAACCGGTGTAGTTGAAGATGTTGTAGTACGGATAGCTGGTGTAGGTGCGGTCGCGCGGTGGCCGGGTGTCGGCCAGGTTGTTGACCGTGGCGGTCAGCGAGATATCGTCGTTGACCGCATAGTCCAGCGTGGCATTGAGCGTGGTCCACGCACCGACCTTGCGTGCACCTTCCACCGCATAGCCATCGGTGCTCTGCTGTGCGGTGAAGTTGGGCGTACGTCCGTAACGCTGGCCGAACAAGGTGGTGGTCCACGCATCCTTCTGCCAGGTGATCGAGGCATTGGTGATGCTGCGGAACTCGGAAGAGAAGAATGGCTCGCTCAGCAGGTCGCGCACCGGGTCTTGCGGGAACTGCTGACTTTCATGCTTGAGCGTCAGGTTGTATTGCGCGTCGAACACAAACAGGCCCCAGGCGTCGGTAGCGAGGTTGTAGGTCGCCTTGGTCAGCACGCCGGAGATTTCCTCGTTGGAAATATTGACCGGATTGATCCGGATGTTGCTCAGGCGATTGGGTACCGGCGCATCGGCGGCCGTGCGATCGATGCGCGACAGCACGTCGACGCAGGTCGGCGAGTTGATATCCAGCGCGCCGAGCCGGCAGGCCGATTCGTTCTGCAGCAAGGCATCGGTGCTCAGGTCGCTGACCTTGTCATCGATCTTGATGTTGTAGTAATCGGCATTGACGCTGAAGCTTGCGCTCGGCGACCACACCACGCCGGCGCCCCAGGACTTTGCGGTGATCGACTTCAGATCCGCATTGCCGGACCGACGGCCCTGGATGCTGGTGCCGGCATAGGTGCAGTCGGCGATCGGCACGTTGGGTTCTTCGAGTACGCAACGGTAGTAATCGTTGACGCCCTGGAAGAAACCGCTGTCGCCGGCGAACGAGAACGCCATGTCCGGTGCCTTGAACGCGGTGGCGTAGTTGCCGCGGAACAGCAGCGAAGCGATCGGACGGAATTCCAGCGCGGCCTTGTAGGTGAACTTGGAATCGCCGCCGCCGCCCTGGTTCTTGTAGTCGTCGTAACGGCCCGACAGATTGGCGGTCAAGGTGCTCAAGATCGGCACCCGCATCTCGAAGGCCGCCGCCCAGTTCTCGCGCTTGCCGCTGCCCTGGGTGCCGGTCAGCTGGTAGAAGTCGCCGGCGATCACGCGTGGGTCGGTCGGGTTGGTCCAGTACTGATTACCGGCCTGTACCACAGCGGCGACGCCGACCGCACCGGCCGGCAGGTTGAACAACTCGGTGTTGGTCAGCTGCAGGTTGACGTTCTGGGTCCAGGTCCGGGACTTGGTGCGGATTTCGTCGTTGAAGCTGCGATACTGCGCCGGCGTCAAGGCGCGATAGAAGTTGGCATCGTTGGGCGAATAGATCGGGTAGCCGTAGTACTCGCCCTGCGGAGCGCCAAGGAACTGTTCGCGGAAGAAATCTTCGATGCGGTCGGCCAGCGGCCACTGCTGACGGCTTTCGATGCGATATTCCGAGCGTGCGTAGTAGGCATCGTAGGTCCAGTTGCTGGCACCCAGGCCGCCTTTCAGGCCAAGCGCGATGTTGTAGGAATCGGCAGTCTGGCGGTCGTTGTTGAAGTTTTGATTGCCGGTTTCTTCCGGCGCAAAGATGCGTTGATAGCTTTCGAGCTGCTGGCTGTCCTGATTGTAGAAATAACCGCCGGTATCGGACGAGGTCTGCCAGAAGCGGGGTCCACTATTGACCTCGACCTTGGTGCGATTGAGCAGCACGGTCGAGTACAGCTCGACGTTGTCGTTGAAGGCATAGCTCAGGTTGGCATAGCCGCTGGCGCTGCGTTCCTTGTTGAGGATGCTGGCGTAGCCCGGCTCGGTGCGACTGCTGCAGAAATTGCCGCGGTTGGCACGGTTGTCGTACTGCACCGAGCCATTGAACAGCGGTCCCAATGCGGCGCAGTTTTCGGCGCCCGGGTCGATATAGGTGGTTGGCAGGTTATGCAAGGCAATGCGTGAGCCGTAACGCAGGGTCGGGTCCGGATTGTCGCTGGTGGAATCGAAATCGCGGCGCTGGTAGCCGTAGATCGGATCCTGATTGTTGAGCTGCAGGCCCCACACGATGTTGGCTCCACCGATCTCGTTGCCGCCGGTGAGCTGAAAGCGCTGGTTGTTGCCGCCACCACCGTCGTAGGTGCCCATGCGGTAATTCATCTGCACGCCGTCCATGCGCTTTTTCAGAATGATGTTGACCACACCGGCGATTGCGCTGGAGCCGTAGATCGAGGACTGGTTGCCCGGCGCCACGTCGATGCGTTCGACCATGCCCACCGGCACGCTGGCCAGGTCGACGAAATTGCTCTGACCGTTGTAGAGCAGCGGGTAATCGGCCATCGGCCGGCCGTCGATCAGCACCAGGGTGAAGCCGGGATCCAGGCCGAGCAGGCTCAGCGATTTGGCGCCGGCGGTGAAGCCGCCACTGAACTGGCCATCCTGAACCGAGCCGGTGGCCATCGGTTGCGAGCGCAGCACGTCGTAGACGTCCTTGAAGCCGCGGCGCTGGATGTCCTGGGCGGTAATTGAAAACACCGGTGTCGCGGTTTCGACCTGGGACCGGGGGATTAACGACCCTGTCACCGTGACCTTGTCCAGTTGAGTCACTTCACCTGAATCCTGTGCCATCGCAAGCGATGGCATGGTCAGGGCGGTGCACACGGCGGTGACCAGCAAATGACGCTTCATGAAACGCACCTCTCTCTCCAAAGGTATGAACGGGCGCGCGGCAATTGGGGGGCCACACGCAATGGGTGTCAACGAAACGTTAACAACGTGCCGACTGTACCGAGTTCTGTCCGATGCCGTATAGGCGTGCTTCTTCAGTTTTTTTGGCCCTTCACGCCCAGGCTAGGTATCCTTGGGCGATGCTTAAAGCCGCGTTTGCTCTCTCCCTGCTGTGCACCCTGTTCGTTCCGCTGCAAGCGGTTGCCCGGGCGACCATCGACAAGATCGAAATCAAGGGCTTGGACGACGACGACGACGCCGAGATGATCGAGAACATCGAGGTCTCCCTGTCTCTGTATGAGGCCGTCGGCAAGGAGCAGGGCGAGTCGCGACTGGAGTATCTGCTGGCGCAGGCCGAACGGCAGACGCGAGAAGCACTGGAACCGTTCGGCTATTACTCGCCGACCATCGATCTGGCCGCGCCGCGCACCGGTGACAAGGTGACGGTGGTGATCACCGTGGAGCGCGGCGAGCCGGTACGCGTGCGGCAGTCGCATATCTCGATCACCGGCTGGGCCGAGCAGGATCGTTACCTGGGCCAGGATCTCAAGCAGTTCGAACCGCGCGAAGGCCAGGTCTTCAGCCACCCGCAATACGAAGCGAGCAAGGTGCGCATCACCCGCCGGCTGGCCGAGCGCGGTTACTTCGATGCCGACTTCACCCAGCGCCGCGTCGCGGTGACGCGCGCCGAGCACGCCGCCGATATCGATCTGAACTGGGACAGCGGCCGCCGCTACGACATGGGCAAGGTGCGCTTCGACTACGACTATTTCCGTCCCGGCCTGTTCGAGCCGTTGGTGTATTGGGACGAGGGCAGCTACTACCACGAAGGCAAGCTGGATCGCCTGCGCGAGTCGCTGACCAAGCTGGATTACTTCAGCACCATCGATATCCAGCCCAAGCCGGAAGAAGCCGACGACCAGGGCCGGGTGCCGGTGGATGTGAAGCTCACCCGCGCCAAGCGCACCGTCTACACCTCCGGCTTGAGCTACGGCAGCGAGAGCGGCGCCGGTGTGCGTGGCGGCGTGGAGCGGCGCTACGTCAATTCGCGCGGCCACAAGATGGACACGCAGCTGGATTACGCGCAGAACCGCAAGAGCCTGACCACCAGCTACCGCGTGCCGGCATTCCGCTGGCTGGATGGCTGGTACACCGCGTCGGCGCGGCTCTATGACGAGCAGACCGACTACATCGACCTGCGCAACGTCAAACTCACCGGCAGCCGCAGTGGCCAGATCAACGAGCGCTGGAGTGCGATCGCCTCGATCAACGCCCTGCGCGAGCGCTGGCGGTTCAGCAGCGGCAGCGATTTCACCGATGCGGTCTACGAGACTTCGACGCTCATCTATCCGCAGTTGCAGGTCAATTACGTCAATGTCGACGACCGCCTGTTCCCGCGCAGCGGCGTGTCCGGGCAGGCGTTCATCCGCGGCGGTGCCGAAGGCGCCGGCTCGGATACCAATTTCGGCCAGCTCTACGGCCAGTTGCGCTGGTTCCTGGGGGCCGGCGACAACGGCCGGGTGATCCTGCGCGGCGAAGGCGGCACCACCTGGACCAGCGACCTGGTGGCGATGCCGCCGAGCCTGCGCTTCTTTGCCGGCGGCGCCAACAGCATCCGCGGCTATGCCTTCCGCGAAGTCGGCCCGCGCACCCCCAAGCCGGACGAATTCGCCCTCGGTGCCAAGCACGTGGTCACTGCCAGCGCCGAGTACGAGCATTACCTCAAGGGCGGCCCCTGGGGCGGCGCGGTGTTCGTCGATAGCGGCAGCGCCTTCGACGACACGCCCGACTGGCACACCGGTATCGGCTTCGGCCTGCGCTGGCGCTCGCCGGTGGGCCCGGTGCGCGTGGACATCGCGCACGGCCTGAACGACCCCGACTCCCAGTTCCAGCTCTACATCGATATCGGGGCCAACCTGTGAGCACACCGACGCCGCCCCCCGCACCGCGCCGCGCGCGTTTCTACCGCCGCCGCCGCTTCTGGGTGGGCTCCGGGCTGACCGTGCTGGGCCTGGTGTTGCTGGCGCTGATCGCGGTGTACTGGCTGCTGCAGACCGTGGCCGGGCGCGACGTGTTGCTGGCGCAGGTGACCGCGCGCCTGCCGGTCGGTGCCACCTTTACCTACGGCAAGGTCGAAGGCCCGGTGGCCGGCCCGCTGACCTTGCGCGATGTCGACTTCCGCTATCAGGACATCCACTTCACCGCCGAGCGCGTGTACCTGGAACCGGACCTGCGCCCGCTGCTCGGGCGCAAGCTGCAGCTGGATGCGGTGCAGGTCAGCAATGCCACCTTGAATCTGGGCAAGAGCGAGGAGTCGTTCACGCTGCCGAGCTGGCCCGAATCGCTGCCGCAGATCAACGTGCCGCTGGCGATCCAGGCCGACAAGATCGCCGTGGAGAATCTGCGCATCACCCAGCTGCAGCAGCCGATGATCGTCCTGCACAAAGTGCAGGGCGGGCTGGAAGTGGCCACCGGCGAACTGCGCACGCGCAATCTGGCGATCGATACCGACATGGGCGACTTCCGCCTGCACGGCGACTACGTGCCCAACGACGATTACCGCGCCGACCTCACCGCCACCGCGGTGCTGCCGGCCGCACGCGGGCGCACCCCGGCCAGCCTGGGGCTGGTGGCACGCGGCGATCTGGACAAGATGGAAGTGGCCATCGCCGGCCGCGCGCCGGCACCGCTGCAGGCCAGCCTGGTGTTCACCGGGCGCGACGATCCCACATGGGCCTTCAAGGCCGTCACCGACGCGCTGGATACCTCGCTGCTGATGCCGGCCACCGACGGGCAGTACGCCGCGCCGGCCACACCGATCGCGCTGAACCTGCAGGCCTCTGGCAAGGGCGGCAACGCCGACCTGCAAGGCAGCGTCAGGCAGGGCGAGTTGAGCGCCACCTTGCAGCCTTCGCACATCAGCCTGCTGGACCAGGTCATCACCGTCGCGCCGTTGGTGATCGATGCCTTCGAAGGCCGCGCGCAGTTGCGTGGGACTGCCGATTTTCGCGATGCGCAGAATCCGAGCTTCCGTTTTGCGGTCAACGCCAGCGGCCTGCGCTTCACCCCGACGCCGGACCCGGCCACCCCCGATGCGCCGGTGGTGCCGGTGCAGTTGGTCGACGCGCGTCTGGGCGTGGCCGGTAACCTGAAGGCGTGGGCGGCGATCGGTCGCGCCACGCTGGAGCGCGATGGGCAGCAGGCTGCGCTGGTGTTCGACAGCCGCGGCAACGATCAACGTGCGCAGCTCAAGCAGGTGCAGGCCAAGACCCCGGGCGGCGCGCTGGATCTCACCGGCGAAGTGGGCTGGACCCCGGAGCTGCAGTGGGATGTCACTGCCCAACTGGCCAAGTTCGATCCGGGCTACTTCGCGCCGGGCTGGAACGGCAATCTCTCCGGCAAGGTCGCTTCCAAGGGCCGCCAGTTGCCGGCACCGGCTGGTGGCGTGTCGCCGGGCTTCGAGGCCACTGCGGATATCCCCAGCCTGACCGGCCGGCTGCGTCAACGCGCGCTGTCGGCCAACGGCAAGTTCGCCCTGCGTGGTGAACAGGGCGAGGGACAATTGCAGCTGTCGCTGGGCAATAGCCGCATCACTGCCAAGGGCAAGGTCGGCGACCAGCTGGATATCGCCGCGCAACTGCAGCCGCTGCAGCTGGACGATGTCTTGCCCGGCGCCACCGGTACGATGCGCGGGCAGCTGCAGGTCAGCGGCCGTCGCGACGCGCCCGACATCACCGCCGACCTCGTCGGCAACGGCTTGCGCTGGAACGACTACAGCGCGCAGAGCATCAGCTTGCGCGGGCGTCTGCCATGGCGCGGCAGCGACGGACAACTGGCCTTGCAGGGCACCGCGATCGAAGCCGGCGTGGTGCTGGACAGCGTGCGCGTGCAGGCACGCGGCGCGGTGGAAGCGCTGCGCCTGGATGCCGCTATCGCCAACAGCATGGCCAACGTCGCGCTGCAGGGCGATGTCCGTCGCACTGGCGAGCGCTGGCAGGGCCAGGTCGCCACGCTGCGGATCGCACCGGCCAAGGGCGATGCCTGGGCGCTGCGCCAGCCGGCGCAGTTCAGCACCGATGGCGCGGCATTTACCCTGTCCGATACCTGCCTGGGCGCGGCCACCGGCGGCGCGCTGTGCGCCAGCGCCAACTGGCCGCGCGACGGCATGGTGGTGCACGGCGATGCACTGCCGCTGTCGCTGGTGCAGCCGTGGCTGCCCAAGCAGCAGGGGCGGCAGATCTATCTACGCGGCGAGCTTGCGCTCGATGGCAGCTTCAAGCCGCGCGGCAATGCCTGGGAAGGCTCGTTCCGCATCGCCTCGCCCGAAGGCGGCATCCGCCTGGGCGAAACCCGCTACGCGGCGGTGGCCGGCAATCCCAATCGCGGCGAGTTGCTGCGCTACGACCAGTTCAGCGTGCAGGCCGATTTCACCCCGCAGCAGATCCAGGCCAAGCTGGGTATCGGCTTCCAGGGCGCCGGCTTTGTCGATGCCAAGTTCAACACCGGCTGGGATGCGTACGCGCCGCTCAACGGCGAGCTGTATCTCAATATGTCGCGGCTGTACTGGCTGGAGCTGGTGGTGGCCGACGTGGTGCAGCCCAAGGGCCTGGTCGAAGGCCATGTGAGCCTGCGCGGCACCCGCGACAAGCCGCTGCTGGGCGGCGACGCCACCTTGAGCAATTTCACTGCTGAATATCCGTCGATGGGTTTGACCCTGAGCGAGGGCAAGGGCCGCTTCGACGCGCTACCGGATGGCTCGGCCAAGATCACTGCTTCTGCCAAGTCGGGGCAGGGCACGCTCAACATCGATGGCGGGCTGTCGTGGTTCGGCACCAGCACGCCGCTGCTGCTGAATATCCGCGGCGAAAACGTGCTGGCCTACAACACCAGCGAGTTGCGCATCATTGCCAACCCGGACATGCAGTTCGGCATCACCGACAACACCATGCAACTGCGTGGCAAGGTTACCGTGCCCGAAGCCGACATCGACCTGGAACGCCTGGATCGCGGCACCTCGGTATCCGAGGACGTGGTGGTGCTGGACCCGGTGGATCCGGAAGAAGCGCCCGCTTCGCCGCTGGATATGGACCTGGCCATCGTGCTTGGCGACAAGGTCAACATGAGCGGCTTCGGCCTGAAGGGCGGGCTGAGCGGGCAGATGCAGATCCGCGCCCGCCCGGGCCGCGAAATGACTGCCAACGGCGGGCTGGACGTGCGCGGCCGCTACAAGGCCTACGGCCAGGACCTGACCATCAGCCGCGGCCAGCTGACCTGGAACAACAACATCGTCTCCGACCCGCGCGTGAGCCTGCGCGCCGAGCGCAAGGTCGGCGATGTCACCGCCGGCATCGACGTCAGCGGCCGTGCTGAATCACCACGTGCCGATGTGTGGTCCGAGCCGGCGATGTCGCAATCCGAAGCGCTGTCGTACCTGGTGCTCGGCCGCGGCCTGTCCACCGCCAGCAGCGACGAAACCCAGCAGGTCAGCGCCGCCTCGGCCGCCCTGTCGGCCGGCAGCAGCCTGATCGCCTCGCAGATCGGCGCCAAGCTCGGCCTGGACGAAGCGGGGGTGAGCGAATCCAGCACCGTCGGCTCGGTGGTGGGCTTCGGCAAGTACCTTTCGCCAAAACTCTACGTTGGCTACGGCGTCTCGATGGTCGGCAGCGGCTCGGTCTTGACACTGAAATACTTGCTCAGCCGCGGCTTCGATATCGAAGCCGAATCCAGCACGGTGGAGACCAAGGGCTCGGTGAACTGGCGGCGGGAGAAGTAACCGCCACTCGTGCATCGGCGCATCGACGGTGTGTGGTGTTGTATTGCGTCAGGTCAGGACATGACGCAATGCGGATGTCCGGGATGTCCGGGATGTTCGGCCGTGTGTAAGGCATGGCCAGGTCGAGCGCTGCGGTTATCTAGAACCGGCCCGCGACGTTGCGGGCAGGGCACGCCGGCATCGTGCAGGCATTACGCACTCTTTATGCGCGCACGCCAGGGTGCAGATAGCCCCTTTATGCCCGGCAGGCCTACCTTGGCACTCCCGCACTGTGGTGCGTTGAGTCGAACACGATGTGTATCCTGATTTTGCAAGGTCCGCAGGCCGATCCGGCGCCGTTGTTGCCGATGCAGTTGCCCGAGTGTGCTGGCCGAACGTTGCGCATGCTGGCGTATGCGGATGTCGATAGCTTGATCGCTGGGTTACAGGCCGCTGGTGCCGATGTCGAGGTGGAGCTGGTGTTGTTGGACTCAGGAGATCTTTCGCCGTCCGCGCATGTGCATGCGAAAACCTTGCGCGCCGCATTGGATGCGCTACCCACGCCCTATATTGAGCTGCACACCGATGCAGCGCAGGAGCTGGAGCCGTGGCTGCATCCGCAGCATGCGCCGCTGGCGGTGGTGATTACGCCGCACGATGCGCCGCGCGCCTATGCGATGTCGCTGGGTATTGCGGCGCGTTGTCTGCCGTCGCTGTGCGCGCCCTTGCGCGCCGCCGCCTGAGGAAGCCGCCATGTCGATCATGATCGTGCGTGGGCCGGAGGCGGCGATGCCGCTGGTGCGTGGGCCGCAGCCGTTGCCGCGGGCCGTCATTCGGCAGCTGGTGCAGTGTGCCGGCGACGCGGGCAAGACGGTGGCCTTGCGTGCCTGCGGGTCGGAGCAGGATCTGCTGGATGCCTTGCGCGTGGCCGGGCAGGCGCGGATGGAAATCGCGCTGATCGATCCGGGCAGCTGCGTGGACAGTGCGCGCCTGCACCATGTGCTCAGCGCGTTGCCGTATCCGTTCGTGGAGGCTCACGACGATAGCGTAGACCGTCCGGAGCGTTGCCTGCCGGAGGGGTTCGGGCAACGCATTGCGACGGTGCGCGGTTACTGCGCGCAGAGCTATCTACTCGGGCTGGAAATCGCGTTGGAACATCTGGGCTGCACGGAGATCCAGGGCGATGTCCACGTCGGTACCTGAGTTGCGCCAGCTGCATTACTTCGCCGACTACGAAGGTTACTGCGACGGTCGGCCGGTGCTGTGGGGGGCAACTGGCCCACAGCGTGGACGTGCCTGCCGATGGCGTGCTGGATGCAGCGGGGCTGGTCACTGCGTTGCGCCGCCGTGCGGCCGAGGCGCACGGGCTGGAAGCGGGGCAGATCCGCTTGTGCCAAGTCACGCGCCTGTAGCCGCGTTACACACAACGACGCCACCCGAAGGTGGCGCCGTCGTTCTGCCGTGATTGCGCGTCGCTCGACGCAGATCACATGGGTTGACGCTTACTTGGCGGGGCTGGCCTCCGGCACGAACTTGGTCAGCTGGTTGGCCGTTGCGGCAGTACCGAAGTTGAAGCGGCCGTAGCCGGCGCCCCAGTACAGCGCACCGTCCACGATGGCCGGCGAGCTGATCACCGAGCCGGTGGCGTCGTGGTTCCACAGCGTGGCGCCGGTGTCGGTGTCGAGGGCGACCATGTTGCCGGCCATCGAACCGGCGTAGAGCAGGTTCGGCGACACCGTCAGCGAGCCCTGGCCGCCGGCCGGCACGTTCGGATTCACGCGGTTGATGCCGGGCACCTTGACCTGCCACTTGATCTTGCCGGTGGCGGCATCCAGCGCCGCCCACGAGCCGCCGTTGTGGCTCTGGGTATTCTCAGGCCCCAGCGTATAGGTGGCGTTGGTGCTGTTGTTGATGGCCACATAGACCTGCGACTTGTACGGGTCGAACGCAGTGCCCCACTCGACGCCGCCAGTGGTGCCGCCGGGGCCGACCTGGGTCGACCAGACCTTGGCACCGGTCTTGGCGTCGAAGGCCCAGTAGATGCCGCTCTTCTGCCCTGCGCCGACCAGCTGCTGCGCCTTGCCATCGCGCCACACGGTGAACAGCTGCACGCCAGCGCCACCGAAGTCGTAATCAGGTCCGGTCAGGTTGGTTGCCTGGGTGTTCGGGCACAGGCCATTGGTGGGCGCCACGATGCACGACAGGTTCCAGGCGTCGTAGCCTTGTGCACGGTCGGCCCAGACCAGCTTGCCGGTGTCCAGATTCAGCGAGATCACCGAGTCGACGTAGTTGTCCGGCGCCATGCACGCCAGTTCGTCCTGCACGGTGAGTTCACTGCCGCGGTAGGAGCGCGCGTTGGAGACGCAGTTACCCACGCTGGCGGGAATGTTGTAGTTGTTGCCGGTGCCGAAATACAGACGGCGGCTGATCGGGTCGATCGCCACCTGGCCCCACACCGATGCGCCGGTATAGCCCTCGGGCACGTTGTAGAACTGCCATACCTTCTTGCCGGTGTTCAGATCCAGCGCCACCACGCTGCCGCGGAAACTGAAGGTGTGGGTCGGATCGAGATTGCCCCAGTCGCCGGAGGACACGGGCACGTAAACGCGGTTGCCGTAGATGACCGGCGAAGAGGTGATGCGCGCCTGCGGGTTGGCTTCGGCGGTGGTCTTCCACAGCAGCTTGCCGGTCTTCTTGTCGATGGCCAGCACGGTGCCGGCGGCCTGGTCGCCGACGATGATGCTGTTGGCGCTGATGGCCGGGGTGTTGCGCGTCACCGAGTTGGCATTGCCGGTGTAGTCGGACAGCTTGGCCTGCCAGTTCGGCTTGCCGGTCTGGGTGTCGACGCTATACAGCGTGCCGCCCCAGTCGGGCACGTACAGCGTTCCACCTTCCACGCTCGGCGTGGCCGAGATGTCGCCGGTGGTGGTCAGGGTCCAGGCCGGCTTGAGGGTGCTGGCAGTGGTGCGATTGATCTTCCACTCGCCCGGCGCGAAGCGCTGGTTCAAGTAGCCGCCACCGGCGGTGGTCCAGCTGCTGGGGCTGGCGAACGGCAGTTGATTGCCGAAGCTGCGCCAGATCTGGCCGGAGCGTGCGAAAGCCTGGGTATCCAGCGACGATACCGACTGTTGTGCGGCTGCGGGGCCGGCCTGGGCAAAGGCCACTGCGCTGGCAAGCAGGCAGGGAACGAGCGTCAAACTGCGAAATCGCAAGCGGCGAATTGAATGTGTCATCACGGCATGTCCATAGATGGAAGGAAGCGCTGGATCCCCCCAGATCTGCCGAGTGAAGATGGCCGATTGTGGCGACCGTGCAACACAACAAGGTCGCCGCATTCATTCAGCGGTCGGGTCCGCTCGCATCTGGTGCCACCAGCTCGAAAAAATTGCGTTCAGCACGCTCGTTATTCGCACAAATGGTGAGGATTCATCGTTGATGGCGCCATTGCGATAGAAAAAATGATTGGTCGCGGCGTGTGTGTATTTGCCAGCAAATCAATGGTCTGCAAAAAGTAACCAGGAAATGTTGCGCTACCTTGTGAGGCTGGCCACTGTGTTGAACAGAGCGCCTCACCCCGCGGGGCGAGAAGGCACGGTTTGCGCGCCACTGGCGCGCCTGCCTTGGAGCGCCCGCGTCGCAAACGCGGGCCGGGGCGCGGAGCGGGGCGTGGGGTGGGGTGGGGGTACGGGGCGAAGCTTCTGTGTCGTCAAAATGCACGAGGCTTCGCACGTCCCCTCATCCGCCCCTTCGGGGCATCTTCTCCCGCTGGGAGAAGGGAACAGCCCTGTTGCTGCGTTATCCGGCGCGTTATGCGCTTTGAGGCGAGGGCACGGCGGTGTGCACTGCAGCGGGAGCGATCAGCGCCAACTGCGCGATCGCATCCTGCACCACCTCCGCCACCGTGGCGTCCACATCCACCGACACCACATCGGCTTCGTCCAGCGGCAATTCCAGGGTCTGCAACTGGCTGTCCAGCAGGCTGGCCGGCATGAAGTGGCCGGCGCGTGCGCTCAGGCGTGCGGCGATCACGTGCGGGGCCGCGTGCAGGAACACGAAGCGGATCGGAATGCCGCTGCGGCGCAGCAATTGACGGTGCGTGCCGCGCAAGCCCGAGAACGCGAGCACCACCGACTCGCCGGCCTGTACGCAGTCACGCAAGGTGGCCGCCAGCAACTCCACCCACGGCAGACGCATCGCATCGGTGAGTGGCTGGCCGGCGGCCATCTGCGCGCGTGCGGCCACGCTGTGGTAGTCGTCGGCATCCAGAAAACGGTAGCCGTAATGCGCTGCCAGGGCCTGCGCGATGGTGGTCTTGCCGCTGCCGGAAACGCCCATCACCACGATGGCCAGGGGCGAAGCGGACGCGGGTGTAGCGGGGGCGGCGGTGTCCATCACGTCAGGTTATATCTCCGGATCGATTCGGCATTTTGCCGGATTTCACGTTGGCGGCAGTCGATGCGTGGTGTAGCGTCGGCGCTCCTCGCCAGGTGCGCGGGCCGCCCAGCGTAACGGCGCGCTCGGCCGGGTTCAACGCACCCCAAGGTCTGCCGATGACGTCATCGCCTGCAACGTCTCCTGCATCGGCGCGCCTGCGCTGGCGCGAAAAGCTGGGCTACGGTGCCGGCGATCTGGGCCTGAATCTGTACTGGGCCAACATCTCCGCATTCCTGTTGATCTTCTACACCGACACCATGCATCTGCCGGCAGCAGCGGTGGGCACGATGATCCTGTTGACCAAGATCGCCGATGCGATCGCCGATCCGGCGATGGGTGCACTAGCCGATCGCACGCGCAGCCGCTGGGGTAAATTCCGCCCGTATCTGTTGTGGGGCGCCGTGCCGATGGCGGTGACCGGCGTGCTCGCCTACACCACGCCCGCGCTGGATCAGAACGGGCGCATGTGGTGGGCCACGATCAGCTTCCTGGTGATGATGCTGGCCTACACGGTGGTGAGCATTCCGTACTCGGCATTGTCCGGCGTGATCACCGCCGACAGCAGCCAGCGCACCAGCTTGATCAGCCTGCGCTTCATCGCCGCGTTCGCCGGCACCACGTTGGTGAATTACTGCACCCTGGATCTGGTGGCCTGGTTCGGCGCCGGCAACGATGCGCTGGGCTGGCAGCGCACCATGATGCTGTACGGCGCGGTGGCGGTGGCGCTGTTCGTCACCGTGGCGCTGACCACGCGCGAGCGCGTACAGCCACCGCCGCAACAGCGCACGCCGATCCGCCGGGATATCGCCGACCTGCTGCAGAACAAGCCGTGGTGCGTGCTGTTCGTGCTGTCGCTGATCATCATGATCACCATTGTCATGCGCGGTGGGGCGGGCGTGTATTACCTCAAGTACTACGTGCAGCGGACGGATCTGACCGGGCTGTTTCTGGGCGGCTATTCGGTGTCGCTGGCAGTGGGCGCGGCGATCACGCCGTTGCTGACACGGCATTGGGACAAGCGCCAGTTGATGACCGCGCTGATGGCGGTGGTGGGCGTGTTGAGTTGCCTGATGTTTTTCATTCCTGCCGATGCGGTGTGGGCGATCTTTGCGCTGAACATGCTGATCGGGCTGGCATTGGGGCCGAAGTCGCCGCTGGCATTTTCGATGTATGCCGACAGCGCCGACTACACCGAATGGCGCACCGGCCGGCGCGCCACCGCGATGACCTTCGCCGCCGCGACCTTCTCGCAAAAGCTCGGTGGCGCGCTGGCGTCGGCCGGCATTGCCTGGGTGCTGGCGGGCATGGGCTATGTGGCCAACAGTGCGCAGTCGGCGGGGTCGTTGACCGGCATCGTGCTGCTGCTGACGGTGATCCCGGGCGCGGTGGCGCTGCTGGCAGCCTGGACCATGCGTTTCTATCCGCTCGATGATGGCTTGTTGCGCCGCATCCAACACGAACTGGCCGCGCGCAAGCGCGACGAACCGGAGCACCGTTGACCGTGTCTGCACTCTCCCACGCCGATTCCTGTTCCACGTCCAACGACGATCTTTCCGCGTTGCTCGCGCCCAGCGCCGACGGCACGCGCTATGCGCTCTACAGCCCCACCGCGATGCCGAACGCGGGCGGGTTCTTGTGGAACCGCCGCATGATGCTGCAGCTGACCTGCCGTGGTTACGCCACCGGGCAGTTCATGCAGCCGGAACCGGCCAAATACGCGCATGCGCCGCTGCTGGAAGCGCGCAACTTCATGATGCCCGAGCAGCCGTACTACGCGCATCATCCCGGGCGCTTCTTCTATCTCAAGGACGAAGACAGCGGCGCGTTGTATTCGGTGCCGCACGAGCCGGTGCGCGCAACGCCGGAACAGTTCGAGTTCTCGGCGGGCAAGCACGACGTGCGCTGGCGGGTGCGCCACGACGGCATCGTGGTGGACCTGTGCGTGGCGTTGCCCACCGACGATGCGGTGGAACTGTGGGAATGCCGCGTGCATAACCAGTCCGGGCGTACCCGCCGGCTCAGTCTGTATCCGTATTTCCCGATCGGCTACATGTCGTGGATGCATCAGGGTGGCGCTTACGAGCCGGCGCTGGGCGGCATCGTCTGCCGTAGCGTGGCGCCGTACCAGAAGGTGGACGATTATTTCCGTCAACGCGATTTCAAGGACTGCACCTTCCTGCTGCACGAGCAGCCGCCGGTGGCCTGGGATGCGCAGCAGATGGCCTTCGAAGGCGAGGGCGGCCTGCATGTGCCCTCGGCCATCCAGGCCGAGCAGCTGGGCAACAGCGATGCGCACTACGAGAACCCGGCCGCCGCGTTGCAGTATCGGCTGACGCTGGAGGCCGATGCGGCACGCGTCTATCGCTTCGCGTTCGGGCCGGCCCGGGACGACGCAGAAATCGCCGCGCTGCGTGCGCGTTATCTGTCCGAAGCCGGCTTTGCCGCCGCCGCGCGCGATTACGTGCAGTATCTGCAGGGCGGGCAGGGCTGCGTGCAGGTCGCCACGCCCGATCCGGCCCTGGACAACCTGGTCAATCATTGGTTGCCGCGGCAGGTGTTCTATCACGGCGATGTCAATCGCCTGACCACCGATCCGCAGACGCGCAACTATCTGCAGGACCACATGGGCATGGCCTACCTGCAGCCTGCCACCGCACGCGCGGCGTTGTTGCACGCGCTCTCGCAGCAGGAACCCAGCGGTGCGATGCCGGACGGCATCCTGCTGGTGGAAGGCGCCGAGCTGAAATACATCAACCAGGTGCCGCATACCGATCACTGCGTGTGGTTGCCGATCTTCCTGAGCGCCTATCTGGCCGAAACCGGCGATGCCAGCGTGCTCGATGCGGTGGTCCGCACGCACGATGGACAGGCGCTCAGCGTGGCCGAGCGACTGGATGCGGCGATGCAGTGGCTGCTGGACGCGCGCGATGCACGTGGATTGAGTTTCATCGCGCAGGGCGATTGGTGCGACCCGATGAACATGGTCGGCTGGCGCGGCAAGGGTGTGTCCGGCTGGCTTACCGTGGCCACCGCGTATGCGCTGCGGCTGTGGTCGGGCATCTGTGCAGCGCATGGGCGAAGCGCGCAGGCGGACACGTTTGCGCAGGCCGTACAGGCGATCAACGCCGATGCCAACCGCGAACTGTGGGACGGCAACTGGTATGCGCGCGGCATCACCGACGATGGCATGCGTTTCGGTATCGCCGAGGATGTGGAGGGACGCATCTATCTCAATCCGCAGAGCTTTGCGCTGCTGGCCGGCACCGCCGATAGCGCGCAGCGCGAAGCCTTGCTGGAGGCGGTGCGCGAGCAGCTGCATACGCCGTACGGCCCGGTGATGCTGGCCCCGGCCTACACGCGGATGCGCGATGACGTGGGCCGGTTGACGCAGAAGTGGCCGGGCGCCGCGGAAAATGGCGCGGTCTACAACCACGCGGCGGCGTTCTACCTGTACAGCCTGTACCAGATCGGCGAAGCCGACCGCGCCTGGGAGATCCTGCGCGCGCTGCTGCCCGGCCCCACCCGCGAGGACGTGCTGCAGCGTGGTCACCTGCCGGTGTCGTTGCCCAACTACTACCGCGGTGCCTGGCACCAGTACCCGCGCACGGCCGGGCGTTCCAGCCAGCTGTTCAACACCGGCACGGTGGCCTGGGTGTATCGCTGCGTGCTGGAAGGTCTGTTCGGCCTGGTCGGCGAAGGCGATGCATTGGCGATCCGTCCGCAGCTGCCCTCGCACTGGCCGCAGGCGCGGGCGACGCGCCAGTTCCGCGGTGCGCAGTTCGAGGTGACGCTGACGCGTGAACCGGGGCGTCGCGACATCGAGGTACTGGTGGACGGCGAAGCCAGCCCGGATCAGCGCGTTCACGACATCGCGGCTGGCCGCACCTATCAGGTGCAGGTGCGCCTGCCTGGCTAGGGGAGGCTAACGAAACTCGGCGTCCGCCCGCGTGATGGAGCGCCGTAGTTTTGATGGTGCCGCATGTTTGTTGGATGAATCCGAACAGATAAGGCTCCTTGGCGGCATCCATGCCGCCAAGGGTCCCGCAATCGGCGAGGACACGGCACCAGGAAGTTGGTCGGCCGTTTGGTGAAAACTGCTTGTTGCAAAGCCTTGCGTTGGTTCGCCGTAAGTTTTGTAGGTTGCCTGCTGAAAATCTGTCTTTTGTCAGGCGCGACGGATGATTCGGACGCATCACGACTCGAACAACGGTGCGTCACGCTCTGCTTGCAACCACATACCGATCATCTCGACCGGTCCTTGCCCGCCCACCGTCGCGGGACCTTACGCGGCATGGATGCCGCGTAAGAGCCTACATGGACGTACTTGCGGCGTGTCCTGCGATGGTGGGCGGGCAAGGGCCCTGCAATCAGGCCCCAGATCAGCCGCTCTGCAGCCCAGCCGCAGCCCAGCCGCCCAGCAGCGAAGGCCCAGATCATCCGCTCTGCATAGACAGCCCGAAGGCGTTTTATCAGCCGCTCCAAGAGCGACACACAAAACGGCTGGGCGCACTATCAGGCGGGCACAGCCGTCGTCCGGCGCGGCATCCACCACACGCTCTACGCCACCTACGCCACTGACCGCACAGAACCCCCGCGTTTTCGATGCACCTTTTCCCACTCGAGCTGCGCCAAGGGTCAAGCCGTGTCCCGCTGTTGCGATTCCCGACTCCCGACTCCCGACTCCCGACTCCCGATTCCCCAATCCCCAATCCCCAATCCCCACTGCGTAAACTCCCAGGCTCGCAAAGCGCCGCCTAGGAACGCCCCTTGGTATCAAGCTGGATCCTGCTGCTGGTTTCCGTCGGCTATGCCGCGCTGCTGTTCGGCGTGGCGTGGTGGGGCGACCGCCGCCCGCTGTATCCGGAGCGGCCTTGGCTGCGGCCGGCGGTCTACAGCCTGGCGCTGGCGGTGTACTGCTCGTCGTGGACCTTCTACGGCGCGGTCGGCTCGGCGGTGCGCAACGGCATCGGCTATCTGCCGATCTACCTGGGCCCGCTGCTGTTGCTGCTGTTCGGCTGGCGCATCATCGAGCGGCTGGCGCTGATCGCACGTGCCGAAAACACCGTCTCCATCGCCGATTTCATTTCTTCGCGCTATGGCCGCTCGCGGCGGCTGGCGGCGTTGGTGGCGGTGATCGCGCTGGTCGGCATCGTTCCGTATCTGGCGCTGCAGTACAAGGCAGTGGCAATGAGCCTGGAGGTGCTGACCGGGCATAGCAGCGCCGGGCGCGGCATCTTTGCCGATCCGGCGTTGTACGTGGCGCTGCTGATGGCCTTGTTTGCGACCTTGTTCGGCACCCGCCAGGTCGATGCCACCGAACATCACCGCGGCATGATGCTGGCGATCGCGCTGGAGTCGGTGATCAAGTTGGTCGCCATCGTCGCAGTGGGCCTGTTCGCCTGGGTGTGGCTGAGCGATCACCAGATGCCCATCGCCGACTCGGCGCGCACCTTGTTCGAGCACACCCCGTCGATGGGGTTCATTTCGCAAACCTTGCTGAGCTTTCTGGCGGTTATCTGCCTGCCGCGCCAGTTCCATGTGGCGGTGGTGGAATGCAGCGACGTGGGCGACATCCGTCGCGCGCGCTGGTGGTTCGGCGCCTATCTGGTGATCATCTCGGCGATGGTCGTGCCGATCGCATCGGCCGGCATGGCCCTGTTCGGCAAGGGCAGCACGGTGGTCGACGACGCGGTGGTGCTGGCGCTGCCGCTGAGTCAGGGCAATACCGTGCTGGCATTGGTGGCCTATGTGGGCGGGTTTTCCGCCGCCACCGGCATGGTGATCGTGGCCAGCATCGCGTTGGCCACCATGATCAGCAACGACCTGGTGATGCCGGTGCTGCTGCGCCGCCGTGGCAGCGCCGATGCGCGCGCGGCAGTGGCGTCGCGGGTGTTGTGGATCCGTCGCGTCGCCATCCTGTTGCTGGCGTTGATCGCCTACGGCTACCACCGCAGCGTGGCCAACGACACCACCTTGGCGGCCTACGGCCTGATGGCCTTTGCGGCAGTGGCGCAGTTCGCCCCCGGCGTGATCGGCGGGCTGTACTGGCGCGGGGCCAGCCGCAGGGGCGTGGAGACCGGCATGGTGCTGGGCTTCATGACCTGGATCTACACGCTGCTGCTGCCGGCTGCCACGCGCGCAGGATGGATGCAGCCGGACTGGCTGGTGGACGGGCCGTTCGGCATCGCCTGGTTGCAGCCGCAGCAGCTGTTCGGCATGCGTGGCTGGGACCCGCTGGCGCACGGCACGTTCTGGTCGCTGCTGATCAATGTCGGCGCAATGATGCTGGTTTCCGCACGCTGGCGCCCCGGGGTGGACGAACGCCTGCGCGCCGCCCCATTCCTGGACCCGTACGCACAGCGTCCGGCGGTGGCCGGCGACTGGCCCGGGCATGTGCGCGTTGCCGACCTGCAGGCCCTGGCCGAGCGCGTGGTGGGCGAGCGGCATGCGCACCGCGCCTTCGTCGACCAGGCGGCGCTGCTGGAGCGCGAGCTGCAACCCAGCGTGGTAGCCGATCGCGCCTGGGTGCAGTTCACCGAACGCCTGCTGGCCGCCTCGATCGGTGCGGCCTCCGCACGCCTGGTGCTGACCAGCCTGTTGCGCGGCTCGGGCATGGACCTGGGCGAGGTGGTGGCGGTGCTGGACGAGGCCGGCCAGGAGCTGCGCTTCAATCGCGAAATCCTGTCCACCACGCTGGAAAACATCAGCGCGGCGGTCAGCGTGGTCGACCCGGAAATGCGCCTGACCGCCTGGAACCGCCGCTATCAGCAGCTGTTCGGCTATCCGGACGGGATGCTGTATGTCGGCCGCCCGGTGGCGGATCTGATCCGCTACAACGCCGAGCGCGGCGAGCTGGGCGAGGGCGATATCGAAGATCAGATCGATCGCCGTATCCGTCACATGCGCGCCGGCTCGCCGCATGTGTTCGAGCGCACCCGCAGCGACGGCAAGGTGATCGAGATGCGCGGCCAGGCGCTGCCCGGCGGCGGTTATGTCACCAGCTACAACGACATCACCGACTACAAGCGCGCCGAACGCGCGCTGCTGGACGCCAACGAGAACCTGGAACAGCGCGTGGCCGACCGCTCGCGCGAGGCCGAGCTGGCGCAGCAATCCAAGACGCGCTTTCTGGCTGCGATCAGCCACGACGTGTTGCAGCCGCTCAATGCCGCGCGGCTGTTCGCCTCGGCCCTGCGCGAGAGCCATCAGAACAACGAGGAGCAACGCCACCTGGCCGAGCGCGTGGATGCCTCGCTGCGCGCGGCCGAGGAGTTGCTCGATGGCCTGCTCGACGTCTCGCGGCTGGACGCCGGCGGCCTGCGGCCCACGGTCGAGGATTTCGATGCCAGCGCGTTGATGCACGAACTGGCCGCGCAATATGCGCCGGTGGCGTCCAGCCGCGGCCTGCAGCTGCAGGTGCATTGCCGCCCGTTGTGGGTGCGCAGCGACCGCCGCCTGCTGCGCAGGGTGATGCAGAACTTCCTCGCCAATGCGCTGCGCTACACGCGCCAGGGCCGCATCGTGCTGGGCATGCGCGGCCGCGGCGACCAGGTGGAGCTGCAGGTATGGGATACCGGCCCGGGCATTCCCGAGCACCACATGCGGCAGATCTTCGAAGAATTCCGCCGCTATCAGCAGCCGTTCGACTGGGGCGAGCAGGGCCTGGGGCTGGGCCTGTCGATCTGCCAGCGCATCTCGCGCCTGCTCGACCACGACCTGAGCGCGCGCAGCCAGGTCGGCCGCGGCAGCATGTTTTCGATCCTGCTGCCACGTGTGGCGGCAGTCCCGCTGCCGCCGGCAAGGCCGGTGGCCGTTGCGCGCGCGCTGCCCAGCGGCGATTCGCTGGCGGGCCTGCGCGTGCTGTGCGTGGACAACGACCGCGAAATCCTCGACGGCATGCGCGCGCTGCTCGGTCGCTGGCAGGTGGAGGTGATCACCGCCAGCACGGTGGATCAGGCGCTGGAACGCGCGCGCGAACAACCGGACCTGATGCTGGTCGATTACCACCTGCACGACCGGCTCGATGGCCTGGACACGCTGGATGCGCTGCAGGCCGTCGCCACCGCACCGATTGCCGGCGCCCTGCTCACCGCCGATGGTCGCGACGAACTCAAGCAACTGGCGCGTGCGCGTGGCTATCGCCTGCTGACCAAACCGGTGAAGCCGGCCTCGCTACGCGCGTTCCTGAGTGCGCATCACGATGCGAAAACGCGCTGACGGGTGCGACTGCAGCGTAGGAGCGTGCCTGCGCGCGATTGGGCGTTACCGATAACGCTCCGTCGCGCGCAGGCACGCTCCTACGAGGGGAGGTGCTTACGCTGCGCCGCTCAGGTGTTCGTAGAGGATGACGCTGCCGACGATCACCAGGATCAAGCCGCCGAGGATCTCGGCGCGCTTGCCGATCAGGTTGCCGAGCACGCGGCCCAGCATGACGCCTGCAGTGACCATGCTGAAGGTGCACAGCCCGACCACCACCGCCACCACGCCGATATGCACGTCCAGAAACGCCAGGCTCACGCCGACCGCCATCGCATCGATGCTGGTGGCAAAACCGGTGGTGGCCAGGGCCAGCAAACCATGCCGTTTCGGCGTCTCGGACGTTGCTTCTTCAGCGTCGTCCGCATCGTGTCGCAGCCCGGCCACGATCATGTGCGTGCCCAGCGCACCGAGCAGCACGAACGCGATCCAGTGGTCGTAGTCGGAGACGTAGCTGGACGCGGCGCGCCCCAGCAGCCAGCCGATCACCGGGGTGATCGCCTCGATGCAGCCGAAGATCAAGCCGGCGCGTAGCGCATCGCGCCACTGCGGCTTGCGCATCGCCGCGCCCTTGCCGATCGCCGCGGCAAACGCATCGGTCGACATCGCGAAACCGATCAAAACAATGGAAAAAGGGGACATCGGCATTCTCGGGTTGGGCACGGTCACAACGACATGCGCCCGCGCCAACCGTCGTCGTGCACGCATGCCGTTGGTCTCGCCAAACCGGAACTGGTTGCCTGCACCACGGCGCAACGGCCGAGTATGTTGATGCAGGCGCTTCCGACGATGCGAAAGCAGGCTACTCCCCAAGGGGCGCGCAGTGTACCAACGCATGGCCGCTTCCGGTGCGTCTGCGCTGCACGCGAAGGTCGGCCTGATCTTTATAGCCATGGCTATTGCGACCAGGGGTGAGGCGGTTTTTTGCCTTGTTTTCAGGCGTGAAAGCCAGGAAGGCATGTCCACGCAACGGCGCGATGCGGCGCCCGATAGCCTTGGCTATAGCGACGAACGGTCTGCATGCCGGTGAAGCAGGCAGCGGAAAATGCGGGGAAAGCCGCTGATGTGGGGTGTGCTGCAAGCAGCGCGAGAGGGGAACGTCATGTCTGGATGCGCGTGCATGCGCCAGCGCCTGCTTCGTGCTGTCTTTCAGGACGTCGTGCCGGAGTGCAGCGATCGGCAACCATGCCGCGATCTCCATGGCGTCTCGATTTGCACGGCTTGCGATGCTGCAGGGGTACTGGCGAAGCGGTTGGGATGGAGTGCGATGGCCAGGCTGCCATCGCAGCACTGCGGAAACAGCGCGTAGCGCCCCACGCACGGGGTCGGCCGCGCTGCGGGAGGAACGCAGAAGTCAGCCTTTGGACGCGCGCGACAGCAGACACCGGCACCAACGCAGATTCCCGGCGCGTGCCGCGGCTACATCAACGCGGCGGAGATCTCCGCCGTCGCCGCACACAGGGCCTGCAAGGCCGCGTGCGGGCCGACCAGCTCCGGGCGACGTGCGATGAACGGCACGGTGAGCGTATAGCTCGCACTGCCGCGTTGCAGGATCGGTGCGGTCAGGTCGACCACGCCCACCACCGCTTCGCTGGGCTGCATGGCGTAGCCATCGTTGCGCGCCTGCGCCGCGGCCGCCAGGAACTGCGCACGCTCGAACGGCACCTCGCCGGCGTCGAGCATGTCCAGCCAGCGCGCCTGCACCTCCGGCTGCTGGAACGCGAACAGCACCAGCCCGGAGCTGGAATGGGTCAGCGGCCGGCGATGGCCCGGGCGCACCACCAGGCCCAGGTCGCTGGGCACGTCCATCTGCGCGATCACCACGATCTGGTCGCCGGACGGCGCCACCAGGTGGCAGGGCTGATAGATCGCATCGGCCAGCCGCCGCATCACCGGCAATGCCGCTTCGCTGATGCTTTGCACCTGCGGCTGCTGCATGCCGAGCATGAACAGCCGATTGGTCAGCACGTAGTCGCCCTCGCCGTCGCGGGTGAGATAGCCGCGCTCCTCCAGCACCTGCAGCATGCGGAAGATCTCCCCGCGCGAGCGCCCGATGCCCTGCGAGATCGCGCCCATGCTCATCGGCTGCGCCTGGCGGGCAAGCAGCTCGAGAATGTCCAGACCCTTGTCAAGGGCAGGGGCGCGGTACTTGGCGGGTTCGGTGCTCATCCGTTTGCGGCTCCAGGCAAGGCTGCGGCGCGCCAGCGTACAGGCATCGCGGGCAGGGGTGAGATATGGCGCTTGCGTGCAAATATAAACAAAGATTTTATATTTGCATGGCGCTGGCGTGCGCAGTACGCTCGCCGCACAGCAACGCAAGCGCCACAGCCTTGGGAGGGGATCGGTCGCATGCATCACAGTGACATTGCCGCGTCACCGCGCGGCAACCTGGCGCGTACCGCCATGGTTCCCCTGTTGTTGATCGTCAGCCTGTTCTTTTTGTGGGGCATGGCCAACAACCTCAACGACATCCTGATCAAGCAGTTCAAGAAGGCCTTCGAGCTGACAGACCTGCAGGCAGGTCTTGTCCAGAGCGCGTTCTATCTGGGCTACTTCGTGTTCGCGATGCCGGCGGCGATGTTCATGCGCCGCTACAGCTACAAGGCGGCGGTGGTGCTGGGCCTGCTGCTGTATGCCTGCGGCGCGTTCCTGTTCTATCCGGCCGCGCAGGTGCACACCTACTGGCTGTTCCTGCTGGCCTTGTTCGTCATCGCCAGCGGCCTGGCGTTCCTGGAAACCACCGCCAACCCGCTGGTGACCGTACTCGGCCCGGCAGAAGGCGCGGCGCGGCGGTTGAACCTGGCCCAGGCATTCAACCCGTTGGGCTCGATCACCGGCGTGCTGGTGGGCCAGCACTTCATTTTCTCCGGGGTGGAGCACAGCCCGGCCGAGCTGGCGGCGATGACGCCGGCCGCGCGCACTGCGTTCTTCGCCACCGAATCGGCGGCAGTGCAGACGCCGTACCTGGTGATCGGCGTGGTGGTGGTGCTGTGGGCGATCCTGATCGCGCTGGTGCGCTTTCCCACCGGTGATGCCGGCGTGGGCGAGGCCGCGCCCAGGCGCGCACGCTTCGGCGAGTTGCTGCGCAACCGGCTGTTCGTGTTTTCGGTGGTGGCGCAGTTTTTCTACGTGGGCGCGCAGGTCGGCATCTGGAGCTATCTGATCCGTTACCTGCAGGACGCGGTGCCGGGCACGCCGGAAAAAAGCGCGGCCACCTATCTGACCATTTCGCTGGTGCTGTTCATGGCCGGCCGTTTCATCGGCACCGCGCTGTTGCGCTACCTGGCGCCGGCCAGGTTGCTGGCGAGTTTTGCCACGATCAATCTGGCGCTGTGCGCCGTTGCCATCGCGTTGCCGGGTTGGACCGGGTTGTACGCGCTGGTGGCTGCAAGCGTGTTCATGTCGGTGATGTTCCCGACCATCTTTGCGCTGGGCCTGGATGGCATGCACGACGATGCGCGCAAGCTGGGCTCGTCGTTGCTGGTGATGTCCATCATCGGTGGCGCGCTGCTCACGGCGGTGATGGGCGCGGTGTCGGACATGGCCGGTATCCACTGGGCGATGGTGGTGCCGGGCGGCTGCTTTGCGGTGATCCTGCTGTTCGCGTTGCGTGCGCGCCGCGCTGCGCCGGTAGTTGCAGGAGCGGGCGCATGAGCACGTGGCGTCTGTGCTACGTGCTGGATCTGCACGACGACCCGCAGTTGATCGCCGAGTACGAGCGTTGGCATCGGCCCAGCGAGGTCTGGCCGGAAGTGGTGGCCTCGTTGCAGCAGGCCGGCATCGAGGAGCTGGAGATCTTTCGCAGCGGCGACCGCCTGGTGATGCTGATGCAGGTCGGCGACGACTACGATCCGGCGGCCAAGGCGGCGCGGGATGCGAGCGATCCGCGCATCCAGGCGTGGGAAGACTTGATGTGGCGGTTTCAAAAGCCGTTGCCTGGCAGTGCGCCGGGAGAAAAGTGGCGCGAGGCCGGGCGGATTTTTGCCTTGAGTGCAGCGGTTGAAGCGGCGCAGGGTTAGGGTGCTGCCCTGAGTTTTGCGGATGTGGTGGCTCCGCAGTGAGGCGTTGGTCTTGAGTATCTTTGCTGCTGCGCTGGCGCCGAGCGTCGAGACCGGGCGTTTCTTGCAGGCACATCGTGAGTGGCGCTGCGTTGTGCTGCGTAGCGAAGGCGTGACAGTTGCATCGCATATGTCCCAACCAGAAGCTGCCTCGGTCGCGATCAGGCATCGGGAAAGCCCGTCGCGGCTTGAGCCACTCCTACAGATTCTGCGATCAGGTGATGCAGCGCGTTGGGTCACGCCTTCGCCGCGGCCAGGTCTTTGATCCATAGGCGGCCGTCAGGGTGGCGGAATTGTGCGATCTGGAGCCGTCGTATGCGTGCTCCATGCAAAAGCGGCCTCAGTCGCGATCAGGCAATCGGGAAAGCCCGTCGCGGCTGGAGCCGCCCCTACAGATTCTGCGATCCAGGTGATGCGGTGCGTTGGATTACGCCTTCGCTGCAGCCAGGTCGTCGACCCAGAAGCGGCCGTCGGGGTAGCTGAATTCCGCGATGGAGGCCGGGTGCATCTCGGCGGAGAAGCCGGCGGCTTGCGGGGCCAGGTAGCGGCCTTGCCGGATGCGCACCGGGTCGAGGAAGTGCTGGTGCAGGTGGTCGACGAATTCGATCGCGCGGTCTTCCATCTTGCCGGTGATGGCGACGAAGTCGGCCATGGCCAGGTGTTGCACCAGCTCGCACAGGCCGACGCCGCCGGCATGCGGAAACACGCGGATGTTGAACTTGGCGGCCAGCAGCAGGATGGCGAGGTTTTCGTTGACGCCGCCCACGCGCGCGGCGTCGATCTGGATCAGGTCCACCGCGCCGGCCTGCAGCAGCTGCTTGAACACCACGCGGTTCTGGGTGTGTTCGCCGGTGGAGACCGGCACCGGGGTGATGCCCTGGCGGATCGCGGCGTGGCCGAGAACGTCGTCCGGGCTGGTCGGTTCCTCGATCCAGGCGATGTCGAATTCGGCCAGCTGGCGCATCCAGTCGATCGCCGGGCTCACGTCCCAGCGCTGGTTGGCATCCACCGCCATCGCGATATCCGGGCCGATCGCCTCACGCGCCAGGCGGCAGCGGCGGATGTCGTCCTGCACGTTGGCACCGACCTTGAGCTTGATGGTGCGGAAGCCGTCGGCGACGGCTTCTTTGGCCAGCCGCACCAGCTTTTCGTCGGAGTAGCCGAGCCAGCCGGGCGAGGTGGTGTAGGCGGGATAGCCCTGTTCGATCAGCGTGGCGATGCGTTGCGCACGCTGCGGTTGCGCAGCGCGCAGGATTGCCAGCGCTTCGTCGCGGGTGAGCGCGTCGGTGAGGTAGCGGAAGTCGATGGTGGCGACCAGCTGTTCCGGGCTGAGCTCGGCGATGTAGCGCCACAGCGGCTTTTTCGCCGCGCGCGCGGCCAGGTCCCAGGCGGCGTTGATCACCGCGCCGATCGCCATGTGCATCACGCCCTTTTCCGGGCCCAGCCAGCGCAGCTGCGAGTCGTTGGTGAGCCGGCGCGCGAACGCGCCCAGATCTTCAATGACTTCCTCGACCGACAGGCCGACCACGTGCTCGGCCAGTGCGGCCACCGCGGCGGTCTGCACATCGTTGCCGCGGCCGATGGTGAACACCAGGCCGTAGCCGGCCAGGTCATCCGGCGCATCGGTGCGCAGCACGACGTAGGCGGCCGAGTAATCCGGGTCCGGATTCATCGCATCCGACCCATCCAGCTCGCGCGAGGTGGGGAAGCGGACGTCGTGGGTGTCGAGGGCGATGATGGTACTCATGGAAGTCCTGGGCGATGGAAGGTGGGAGTAAAACGCACGAAATAAAACTGAAACGGGGAATGGAAACGGAGACGGGCGCCAGAGCCCTTCTCCCTCGGGGAGAGGGGTCGGGGTGAGGGTACGGACGCGAAGCGCCGACTATGTTGAAGCGCTGCGGGTACTCATGCGTTTGCAACGCAGATCAACGAACAACACAGATCAACGCATCACTGCACAACCAACTGCGTGTAGACACCAACGCGCGACAGCGCCTGGAAGTTCAACGCTCTCGCACGTCGCTTAAAAAATTTGCGCATGACACATCAACACACATGCCGACATGTCACGCCTAACGGCAAACGCACATCGCGACGAACTGTTTGGATATGTCGCTACGTACCCTCACCCCAACCCCCGCTACGCGCCGCGGCCCACGCTTGTGGCGCGGGCGCACCAACGCACGCGCGCCAGTGGCGCGCAAGCCGTGCCTTAGTGCCCCGGTGGGAGAGGGGCTTTAGGCAGCATCACGCGGATGCGCCACCACCGGCTGGCGCTGGCGGCCCAGGCCTTCGATCTCCAGCTCCATCACGTCGCCCGGCTTCAGGTACACCGGCGGCTTCTGGCCCAGGCCCACGCCCGGCGGGGTGCCGGTGCTGATCACATCGCCCGGCATCAGCGTCATGTAGCGGCTGATGTGGCTGACCAGCTCGGCCACGCCGAATACCATCGTGCGGGTGCTGCCGTTCTGGTAGCGGTGGCCGTTGACTTCCAGCCACATCGACAGGTTCTGCGGGTCGGCGATTTCATCGCGGGTGACCAACCACGGGCCGATCGGGCCGAAGGTGTCGGCGCTCTTGCCCTTGACCCACTGGCCGCCATGTTCGAGCTGGAATTCGCGCTCGGACAGATCGTTGATGACCGCGTAGCCGGCGACGTGGTTCAGCGCGTCGTCCACCGAGACATCGCGTGCCACATCGCCGATCACCACGCCCAGCTCCACTTCCCAGTCGCTCTTGACCGAGCCGCGCGGGATGATCACGGTGTCGTTGGGGCCGGTCACCGCGGTGGTGGCCTTCATGAACAGGATCGGCATCTTGGGCACGTCCATGCCCGATTCGGCAGCGTGGTCGGCGTAGTTCAAACCCACGCAGATGAACTTGCCGATCTGCCCCACGGCCGCGCCATAGCGCAGTTCGCCGTCGAGCAGCGGCAGCGTGGACACATCCAGCGCACGCAGTGTGTCCAGGCCGGCATTGGTGATGTGCGCGCCGGCCACATCGTCGATCACGCCGCTCAAATCGCGGATGCGGCCTTCGCCATCGATCAGGCCGGGACGTTCCTGGCCGGGGGCGCCAACGCGTACGAGTTTCATGCAGTCTTCCTTTGCAGGTGAGGAATGGAGCGGCCAGCAACGCTGGCGCGCGTGCATCAGGTGGATAAGGGCGGCGTGCTCAGATCGAGGCGGACGAGCGATAGAGATCGCATGTGCCGCTGGCCACGTTGCAATGAGCCGCAGCGCGGTTCGTTGCCGTTCTCAGTTTGACCAGCCGCCATCGATGATGTGGGTCTGGCCGGTGGTGAACGACGATTCGTCCGAGGCCAGATACACCACCAGCTGCGCGATCTCGCGCGCCTCGCCCAGGCGGCCCATCGGCTGGCGGTCGGTGAAGCTCTTCCACACCGCCTGTTCGTCGCCGCCCAGTGCCTTGACGCGCTGGCCCAGCGACGGCGTCTTGATGGTGCCGGGGCAGATTGCGTTGCAACGCACGCCCTGGGCCACGTAATCGGCGGCGATGGCCTTGCTCAGGCCGATCACGGCGGCCTTGCTGACGCCGTAGACGAAGCGGTTTGGCACGCCCTTGATGCTGGAGGCCACCGAGGACATGTTGATGATGCTGCCGCGGCCGCGTTCGAGCATGCCCGGCAGCACCGCCTTGCAGGTGTAGTACATCGCATCGACGTTGATCGAGAACGAGCGGCGCCAGGCCGGCTCGTCGCAATCCAGAATGCTGCCCTGGTGCACGAAACCGGCGCAGTTGAACAACACGTCGAACGGGCCGTGCGCCGCGACCAGCGCCGCAACCGCCGCCGCGTCGGTGACATCCAGCAGCTGGGTGGTAATGGCCTGAGATTCGGCCGCCAGCGCCTGCAGGGCAGCGGCGTCGATATCGGTGGCAATCACCTGCGCACCGGCGCGTTCGCAGGCCAGCGCGCTTTCGCGGCCGATGCCGGCGCCGGCGGCGGTAATCAGGCAGCGCTTGCCATGCAGGCGGTCGTTGGGAGTTGCGGGGATCGAGACAGTCATACCGAAGAGGTTCCGTGGGTGGGGGCCGCCGGCCGTGGCAGACGATAGAACGTGCGTGCGTTGTCGCCGAACACCGCTTCGGCATGGCCGTCGGCGTAGGTGGCGACCAGGTGCTGTGCGATGTCGAGCCACTGCGCGTAATCGGCACGCTGGGTCAGCACCGGCCAGTCGCTGCCCCACAGCACACGCTGCGGGCCGAAGCGTGCGAACAGATGCGCGACATACGGTGCCAGCGCCTCCACGCCGGCGCCGCGCGCCGCTTCGGTGAGCAGGCCGGAGAGCTTGCAATGCACGTTGGGATGCTGCGCCAGCGCGGCCATGCCGGCGGCCCATGCGACGAATTCGCCTGCGGCGATCTGCGGCTTGCCGCCGTGATCGACGACCACGCGCAGCTGCGGATGACGCTTCAGGCGCGCCTGCAGTGCCGGCACATGCACGCTGCGGATCAGGGCGTCGAAGGCCAGGTCGTGCGCGAGCAGCGCGTCGAAGGCGGCATCCAGTTCGGGTTGGGCCAGCCATTGCACATCGGCGATGTCCTGCACCATCGGGCGCAGGCCCTTGAGCACGCCGTCGCCGGCTTGCACCAGCGCGTCGATGCGCGCGGCCGCGTCCGGCGCGGCGAAATCGACCCAACCCACCACGCCGGCAACGCGCGTATCGGCGCGCGCCAGCTCGAACAGGTAACGGGTTTCGGCCTCGGTCGCGGCGGCCTGCACCACCACCACGCGGTCGACATCGGCAGCGTCCAGCGCCTGGCCGATATCGGCCGGGCCGAAGTCGCGATACAGCGGCGCCAGCTCGGGCGTCAGCCAGTGGTAATCGCCACGGGCCAGCTGCCAGAAATGCAGGTGTGCGTCGATGCGGCTCATGGCGTGGGCAGGTCCGCATCGAGCAGGCCGTCATCGCGCAGGCGCTGCCACAGTGCCGGTGCGATCGCCGCCTGCAGGCGCATGGCGGCCGATTGCACCTCGGCCACCGTCCGCATGCCGGCCACCACCGTGGTCACCGCCGGGTGTGCCAGCGGAAACTGCAACGCCGCCGCGCCGATATCCACCTCGAACGCTGCGCAGGCTGCGTACAGGCGCTGCGCATGCTGCAGGGTAGCGACGTCGACCGGGGCATAGTTGTAGGTAGCGCCGGGGCCGCGCGCGTCGCTGAGCAGGCCGGAGCTGTAGGGCCCGGCCGACAGGATCGCCACGTTGCGCTGCTGCGCCTGCTCGAGCAGGGCGCGGGCGCCGTGCTGTTCCAGCAGCGTGTAGCGGCCGGCCAGCATCACGCAGTCGAGCGGAAAGCGTGGCAGCACCTCCAGTGCCACGTCCTGCTCGTTGACGCCCAGCCCGATCGCCCCGCAGACACCGGCCGCCTTCAGCTCCGCCATCGCCGGCAAGGCCTCCTCCAAGGCCTGGCGCAGCACGTTGGCGTGGTTGTCGCCGTGGGTCAGCGCACCGATGTCGTGCAACAGCAGCACGTCGATGTAGTCGGTGCCCAGGCGCTCCAGGCTGGAGGCGAACGCGCGCCGCACGCCATCGGCGCTGTAGTCGAACTCGGCGCGGCGGCCCGCCACCGCAAAGCCGTCGCGCCCGGCCGCGGCCTGCGCATCGTCGTAGATGCAGCGGCCGACCTTGGTCGACAGCGTGTACGCGCCGCGCGGCACGCCGGCCAGGCCACGGCCCAGGCGGGTCTCGCTCAGCCCGTAGCCGTAGTACGGCGCGGTATCGAAATGGCGGATGCCGGCCTCGCACGCAGCCGCCACGGCGGCCAGGGCCTGACCTTCGTCGACCTCGGCATACAGATTGCCGATCGGCGCGGCGCCAAAACCCAATGCCGAGAGCTGCACGTCGGTGCCGCCCAGCCGCTGCCGCGCAGTGGTCACGCCGCACGCTCCGCGCGCCTGGCGGTCGCGAGGCAGGTGCTTACGCAATCGTTGAAGCAGTCACTGGGCATCGCAACGTCCACCAGCCGGCCGGTGCCGACTGTTCGCATATGAATATCGCAATCATAAGTGAACAGATCACGCTGCAGTGCAGCATCGCAGCGGGTGGCGGTTCAGCACGCGTGGGTGCAACGCACGAACCAGTTGCTCACGCCGGCCTGTTCCGGCAGCTCGCCGGCGACCTGAGGCGTACCCGATCGCGCCTACGTCACCGAGGTCTCGCTGAAGCTCACCGGCAATGCCGATGGCGGCCTGTGCTGTTCTACGACCACAAGGCCTTCGTGTGCATCGGCGTTACACCCGGCACCATCAGGACCTGCGCGTACCCGGAAGAACTGCGAGGGGCACGCGCGCGCAACACGCACCGACGCATCCGCCTGCGTCTGAGCAACGATGCGCATGTGGTGACCTTCGACTGTTCGCTTGACGAGGGCCGTAGGGGATCCACCACCCCACGCGCATGGAAATGTCCGGCCTTCACCACAACGTGTTCGGCGCCTTCCTGAGCCTGCAGCTCGACATCCACGCCGCGCAGCAGGGCGCAGCGGTGTTGCGCGATTTCAGATGTCGCGCGTTGCGCTGAGCGCGGTCCTGCCGCACGCAACGCTTCCGGCAAACGGCGGGGCCCGGGGGGACCCCGCCGTCAGACCTAGAGCGGCCGAAAAAACCTAACTGCGCAGTAGGTGTGATGGCCGCTGTCAGCCGCAGCAGTAGCAGACGTTGCCCTGTCCCAGGTCGCCGCCGAACTCCGGACATTCGGCTTTGCAGGCCCACGCACTACACGACTCGGTTTTCGGCTGTGCGTTATCGACCGCCATCACCTGGAACGCACCGAAACCGGTACTGGCCAGGAACGTGGCCGCCATCAACGCAGTCCGCAAGGTACCCCAACGCTTCTTCATGGATTACTCCTTCACCGTTGCCAAAGCCGCTGGCGCATCCGTGCGGCGCAAGGCGGCGACCAGGTCCTGCACCTGCTCCGTGGTATCGAAGACGCCAAGACGGGAATGGCGCACGCGCCCCTGCCCGTCGATGGCCATCAGCAGTGGCACGTTGCGCGCGCGAAACAGCATCAACGCGCGACGGTCGGTCAACGTGACCACCGGAAAATCGAAGCCATGCACATGCGCATAGCGCGCAGCCTGCGCCGCGTCGCACTGGCACACGCCGAGCAGCTGCGGGCGGCCGGGCAGATTGGCCTGTAACTGCTGCGCTGCATGCAGCACGGTGGGTGCCGAGCGCTGGCAATACGGGCAGGTGGTGGTGAAGAAGAACAGCACCTGCGCCTGTCCCTGCGGCACGCCGAGCAGATGACGCTGGCCTTCGGTATCGGTGACTTCGATGCGCGGCACGTACATGCCGTCATACGGCGCGCTGATGCGGGCCTGCAACAATTGCTGCTGCGCGCGCAGCTGCTTGTTCTGCCATGCCAGCACGGCGATCAATGCACAGGCAATCAGCAGCCCGATCCAGAGCCAGGGAAAACGTCGCGCCATGCCAGCTCCAGTAGCGTCACCAAGTCCGAGCCTTGCCCAGGCATGAGCTAATGGTCAATGGTGATATCGACAACTGGGATGCCGCGCGGTGCACGGCTGTGGAGGCGGTCACGCCGCTGCGCTTGGGCCTGCCAGTCCCGCAGCAGTTGGCGGGGAATCGATTGCGCAACTGCGACGCGGCGTGCCGATCAGCGGCATACGCCGGGTCACGGGAGGGGCGCGTCCATGCGCGAAACGATAGACGCGTGGCCTGCCGCCGCCGAGCGAACGCAAGCAACGCCGGCGTCGCTCGATGCTGACATGCAGCGTGGCCCCGACGCGCCTGCAGCAGCAGGCAGATACGCGTTCGGCTAGCGGGTGCTGGCCACGCTGGTCACTCGACGCCGCGTACGAACAGCAGCTCCAGATCGCGCATCGGCACGAAGTCGGCCTGCCTGAACTGGAAGGTCAGCGGGTCGATCTTTTTCAGCGCACCGTCGAAGCACAGGCTGAGAATGTCGCTTGCGGCCTGCTTGCGGATGGTCAGCTGGAAGTCCTTGATCGGGCCGTTCCAGTTCCTGCCGGTGGTCAGCACATAGCGCAAGTTGGCCCAGCCCAGGCCGTGCGCACGCTCGCGCCGCCGCATGCTGGCCTTGGTGGCCGGTTCGACGCAGGTGCTCTTTGCATACGACTCCAGCAGGAACGCGCTGCTCTGCGGCACGCCGGTGGACAGGCTGGGCGCGTAGGCATGCCGGATCTGCACGCTGCCGCGTGCGGGAAAGACCTGTTGCCAGACGAAGTACTCGCTGAGCGTGAAGCGTGGTTGCTGGTCCTTGTCGATCCAGCGCGCCGGCAACGGCTTGCGCCCTCTCGGCACGTCGCCCGACTCGGTGAACGCCGCGATATCGTCGGTGCTCCAACCGGTTGCGGCCAACGCCTTGGAGATGTCGCTGCCATCGTCCAGCAGCACCACCAGCTTGCGCGTGGTGGTCACCGGCTTGCCGTCCACCCACAGTTTGAAATCGGTCAGCTCGCTGTGATCGGCCATGCCGAAATACATCGGCGGCATCGGGAAGGCGATCGGCACGCTCAACGCGCGCGCGCTGTGGTTGGTGAACACGTAGTCCACCTGCACCCGCTCCTCGCTGAGCAGCAGCGCTTCCTTGTCCATGCTGATATCGGGCTGATGCAACAGCCGGATCGTGCCGTTGTCGTCGCCGAAGCTGCTGTCGTTGGCCTGCGCACTGCCGCAGCCGAGCGCGGCCAGCGCAAGGATCAGCCCAAGCGGACTGCGCGGAAAAGAAAATGGCTGCATGGATCCCCTGGAGACCGGCACGCACCGACGCGCCGCAGGCGCACAGCATGCCACGCAGCTGCCAATACCGCAGCGCGGGCATGCACGACATCAACCGCTCATGGCGTAGAGTCGCACGCCCCGCGCCTCCAATCCCACGCTCCGATGCCGTCCTACGTTTTCCTGCTGGCGGTCGCCGCCTGCCTGGTGCTGCCGCTGCAAGACGGCCTCGCTGCTGCGCCCGAGCGCAGCGAGCCTGCCGGCGTTGTCCCAAGCTGCACGGCCGATGCATACAGCAGTTGTCCGTCCTGGATGCCGTCGCAGCGGGAGATGCGCACGGTGCTTGCCGATTACTTCTGCGATGCCGCCGATCGCGGGCTGGTCCGGCCACGCGTGAGTCGCGTGGTGCGCGCCGAGACCTCCCAGATCACCTGCGCTGCCCTGGGTCCGGAACCGGATTCCAACATCGTCTGTGGAGGCGATATGTATTTCATTGGCCCCGACGGCCGTACCGATTTCGTCACCTTCAGCCCGACCATGCATCGTCAGGACGATGGGCGCTATGCGATCTACGAAGGCGAGGACGACAACGAAGACGCGGTGTGGCACGTGCCATCCCCACAAAGCGCGTCCAAGGTCTGCACGGGCCAGCCGTTGCGCTGATTGCCGTCTGCGCAGGTGACCTCACGCGACGCGTCGCTGCGGCGATCGGTCTGCGCACTGCAGACCAGCGGACGAATCCGCTCAGTCTTCTTCGGGCGGCGGCAGCACGATGCCGTCGGCATCAATGGCGAGCTTGCCGGCCATCAGCACCGCCTGGGTGCGGTTGGTGACGCCCAGCTTGCGCAGGATCGCGGTGACGTGCGCCTTGATCGTGGCCTCGGACACGCCCAGATCGTAGGCGATCTGCTTGTTGAGGCGCCCGGCGCCGAGCATCTGCAGCACGCGGAATTGTTGCGGAGTGAGATCGCGCAGGCGCTGGCCCACTTCGCGTTCTTCGCTGTCGGTCGGCGGCAGGTTCTGCGCTTCGGCCGGGATCCAGCGCTCGCCATCGAGCACCGTGGCCAGGGCCCGGCCGATGGTGTCCGAATCGGCGGATTTGGGGATGAACCCGAACGCGCCATGGTCGATCGCACGCCGCATCACGGTCGGTTCTTCGCGCGCCGACACCACCACCACCGGCAGCTGCGGGTGCAGCGAGCGCATGTGCACCAGCGCGCTGAATCCCTGCGCGCCCGGCATATTGAGATCCATCAACAACAGATCGGCGTCCGGTTGCGCATCGGCCAGGGTGTACAGCGCATCCACCGTGTCGGCCTCGAACAACTGCACCCCCGGCATCACACGCTGCACTGCCCCGCGCAAGGCCTCACGGAACAGGGGATGGTCATCGGCGATCAGCAGGGTGGTCATTGAGGGGCCGGGAATCGGGAATTGGGAGTGGGGAATCGAGAATCGGGAATCGCAAAGGCAACAGCGAAGGCAGCAAGGCAAGCAACAGCAAGACGGCGAGGTAACGGCGACGTCAGTGTGACGGGGTTGAAAATCAAGATCTGCAGTGGAGAGGAGTGGGCCGGGGACCGCTTTTATGAGTCCCAATCCGAACATTTACTCACCGCTCCTCAGGGAACGGCTCTAACCATTCCCCACTCCCGATTCCCCATTCCCGACGCGCGTCAGCGCGCCAACCGTTCGCTCACCAACGAATCCACCACCGACGGGTCGGCCAGGGTCGAGGTGTCGCCGAGTTGGTCGGGTGCGTTTTCGGCGATCTTGCGCAGGATGCGGCGCATGATCTTGCCCGAGCGGGTCTTGGGCAGGCCCGGTGCCCATTGCAAATGATCCGGCGAGGCGATCGGACCGATTTCCTTGCGCACCCAGGTCACCAGTTCCTTGTGCAGTTCCTCGCTCGGGGTTTCGCCGGCGATCAGGGTGACATAGGCATAGATGCCCTGGCCCTTGACGTCGTGCGGGAAGCCGACCACGGCCGCCTCGGCGACCTTCGGGTGCGAGACCAGCGCGCTTTCCACCTCGGCGGTGCCGATGCGGTGGCCGGAGACGTTGATCACATCGTCCACGCGGCCGGTGATCCAGTAATAGCCATCGGCATCGCGGCGGCAGCCGTCGCCGGTGAAGTAGCTGCCCGGATAGGTGCGGAAGTAGGTGTCGATGAAGCGCTGATGGTCGCCATAGACCGAGCGCATCTGGCCCGGCCACGAATCCAGCAGCACCAGGTTGCCTTCGGTGGCGCCTTCCAGGATCTTGCCTTCGGCATCCACCAGCGCCGGCTGCACGCCGAAGAACGGCAGGGTGGCCGAACCCGGCTTGAGATCGACCGCGCCGGCCAGCGGCGAGATCAGGATGCCGCCGGTTTCGGTCTGCCACCAGGTGTCCACGATCGGGCAGCGACTGTCGCCGACCACCTCGTAGTACCAGCGCCAGGCTTCCGGATTGATCGGCTCGCCGACACTGCCGAGCAGGCGCAGGCTCTTGCGCGAGGTCTTCTTGACCGGCTCCTCGCCGTCGCGCATCAGTGCGCGGATCGCGGTAGGCGCGGTGTAGAAGATGCTGACCTTGTGCTTGTCGATCACTTCCCAGAAACGCGACACGGTCGGGTAATTGGGCACGCCTTCGAACATCACTGCGGTGGCGCCGTTGGCGAGCGGGCCGTAGACGATGTAGCTGTGGCCGGTGACCCAGCCTACATCGGCGGTGCACCAGTAGATGTCGTCCTCGCGCAGGTCGAACACCACTTCGTGTGTGTAGCTGGCAAACAGCAGATAGCCGGCGGTGGTGTGCAGCACGCCCTTGGGCTTGCCGGTGGAACCGGAGGTGTAGAGGATGAACAACGGATCTTCCGCGTTCATGCGCTCGGGTTCGCACTCGGCCGGCTGGCCGTCGACCACATCGTGGAACCAGCGATCACGCGGTGCCTGCATCTCGACCGCACCACCGGTGTGACGCACAACGAGAACCGTTTCCACGGTGTTGGTGCCGGGCAGTTTCAGCGCCGCATCGACATTGGCCTTGAGCGGAATCTTCTTGCCGCCGCGCAGGCCTTCGTCGGCGGTGATGATCAGCTTGCTCTGGCAATCGATCACACGGTCGGCGATCGAATTGGCGGCAAACCCGCCGAACACCACCGAGTGCACCGCACCGATGCGCGCGCAGGCGAGCATGGCCACGGCGGCATCGACGATCATCGGCAGATAGATGGTGACCCGGTCGCCCTTCTTGACGCCGAGATTGCGTAGCGCATTGCCGAGCTTGCAAACGCGCTCGTACAGCTCGCGATAGGTGACCGGGTAGGACTGCGCGTCCGGGCTGTCGGGTTCGAACAACAGCGCGGTCTTGTCGCCGCGCGTGGCCAGCTGACGGTCCAGACAATTGACGCTGGCATTGAGCTCGCCATCGCCGAACCAGCGGATATGGAAATCGTCCAGCGCATAGCTGACGTCCTTCACCTGGGTGGGTTGCTTGAACCATTCCAGCCGCTGTGCGGCCTTGCCCCAGAATTGCTCGGGGTGTTCGATCGATTCGCGGTACAGCGTTGCGTACTGCTCGCGCGTAACGCGCGCATCGGCGGCGAACGCGGAATCGACGGGATAAACATCAGCCATGGCACCCTCACTTGCGATGAGCTTGTCGGAAGAGGGCGCGACAGCCGCCCTCGGTAGACAATCAGTGTGCCGTATCCATTCTGTCCCGGTGTTCAACCGGGCGTTAGACCTTGGTCTTAACCGTCACCGCCGATGCTCCGCAATCCGTTGCCGGTCCTGATGCGACGATCTGTCACCTTGTGGAATGCTGCGTTGCAGCTACGACCAAAGGCGAATAGGCTCCAAAGCGCCCACTGCCTCACGCTCCGCACAGCATCGCCATCAAGTGCGAGGCCATATCGGGGAGAGGGGTCCATGACACACCGTACTGCACCGTTGGTGCGCCATCCGTTGGCGGCTGCCTTGTTTGTGGCCAGTCTCCTGCCGGGCGTGGCGTTCGCGCAGACCGCCAAGGAAAAGGCGCTGGAAACGCGCATTGCCGAGCTCGAGCGTCAGGTGCAGCTGCTGGTGTCCGCGCAGCAACAGCAGCAAGGCCAGATCGCCCAGACGCAGACCCAGGTGACCGAGGTGCGTGCCGTGCAGGCGCAGGCACCTGCCGCGCCTGCGGTGCCGGCAGGCAAGCGGCCGATCCAGATAACCAGCATCACACCGAACGCGGCGGCGGGGACGACGTTCCGTTACGGTGGTTTCATCAAGGCCGATTTCCTGACCACCCGCACCTCCGACGGCGCATTGCCCGAGGGCGCGGTGGGCCGGTACCTGTACATCCCGACCCAGACGCCGGTCGGTGGCCAGGCCTCGAGCACCGACACCGACTTCCACGCCAAGTTCTCGCGCTTCAACCTGGGCGTGGACACGGTCACCGAAAACGGCGACAAGCTCACCGGCTTCATCGAACTGGATTTCTTCGGCAACGCGCTGGCCAGCCAGGTCAACAATCTGTACGGCGGCACCTTGCGACACGCCTACATGAGCTGGAACAACTGGCTGGCCGGCCAGACCTGGTCCAACTTCATCGATGCGACCATCCTGCCCGAGGCGGCCGATATCGTCGGGCCGACCGACGGCGCGCTGTTCAGCCGTCAGGCCCAGATCCGCTATACCCGCGGCGCCTTCAGCGTGTCGGCGGAAAACCCCGAGACGCTGACCACGCCCTACCAGGGCGGCAACACCATCCTGGCCTCCGACCATGGCGCGATGCCGGACCTGACCGCGCGCTACAACTGGAAGGGCACCTGGGGCACGTTCGGCCTGTCGGCGATCGCGCGGCAGTACCGCACGCGTAGCGCGCTGACCAACGACACCGACTTCGGCGGCGCGATTGCCGGCGGCGGCCGCTGGATCATCAATTCCAACAACGATCTGCGTTACCAGCTCAGCTACGGCGAGGGCCTGGGGCGCTACCTGGGCCTGGGCAACGGCTCGGATGTGGAGATCGACATGGAAGGCAACATCCAGACCGTCAGCACGATCGCCGGCTGGGTGGCCTGGCGCCACGACTACAACGCCAAGCTGCGCAGCACGATCATGTATTCGCGCGTGAACTACGACCACGACATCGCCAATACCGGCGCGCTTGCGAGCAAATCCCAGCAGAGCATCCGCGCCAACGTGTTCTATTCGCCGTTGCCCAAGGTCGATGTGGGTGCGGAACTGATGTACGGCCGTCGCGAAGCCGAAAATGGCGACAGCGGCGACATCTCGCGCATGCAATTCACCACCAAGTACAGCTTCTAGTTTTTGCCACTGGCGGCTCGTTCCACTGCGGTGGGACGGGCGAGGCCACCGTCGTTTTACCCGCGCTCTACCAGGAGACAGACAATGACCGTCTCGAATGACGCATTGATCGCCAAGATCGATGCCAATCCGAAGTACCACGCACTCAAGCGCCAGCGCAATACGCTGGGCTGGACCCTCACCGTGCTGATGTTGCTGGCCTATTACGGCTACATCGGCCTGATCGCCTTCGACAAGGCCTTCCTGGCCAGACCGATCGGCAACGGCGTGACCTCAATCGGCATTCCGATCGCGATCGGGGTGATGGTCTTCACCATCGCCATCACCGCCATCTACGTGCGTCGCGCCAACAACACCTACGACCAGCTGACCGCGCAGATCCTCGAGGACGCCCGCAAATGAGCAAGTATTCGCGCCTTCTCCTGATTCTGGCCGGCCTGATGCCGGCCGGCATCGCGCTGGCAGCCGGTGGCGACCTCGGCCAGGTCGACAAGCAGCCCACCAACTGGGTGGCGATCGGCATGTTCGCCTTCTTCGTGTTGGGCACCTTGTGGATCACCAAGTGGGCGGCCAGCAAGACCCGCTCGGCGTCGGACTTCTACACCGCCGGCGGCGGCATCACCGGTTTCCAGAACGGCCTGGCGATCGCCGGCGATTACATGTCCGCCGCCTCGTTTCTGGGCATCACCGCAGCGGTGATGGCCAATGGCTACGACGGCCTGATCTATGCGATCGGCTTTCTGGTCGGCTGGCCGATCCTGACCTTCCTGATGGCCGAGCGGCTGCGCAACCTCGGCAAGTACACCTTCGCCGACGTGGCTGGCTACCGCTTCGCGCCGACCGCGATCCGCAGCTTTGCCGCATCGGGCACGCTGGTGGTGGTGCTGTTCTATCTGATCGCGCAGATGGTCGGTGCCGGCGCCTTGATCAAGCTGTTGTTCGGCCTGGACTACTGGGTGGCGGTGACCCTGGTCGGCGTGCTGATGATGGTCTATGTGCTGTTTGGCGGCATGACCGCCACGACATGGGTGCAGATCATCAAGGCGGTGCTGCTGCTGACCGGCGTGACCTTCATGGCGGTGGCGATCATGTGGCACTTCAACTTCAGCTTCGAGGCGCTGTTTGCCGAGGGCGTGCGGGTGAAGACCGCGATCGCGGCCAATGGCGGTGCATCGCCCGAGGACGCAGCCAAGGCTGGGCTGTCGATCATGGGCCCGGGCGGTTTCGTGAAAGACCCGATCTCGGCGATCTCGTTCGGCATGGCGCTGATGTTCGGCACCGCCGGCCTGCCGCATATCCTGATGCGCTTTTTCACCGTTCCCAATGCCAAGCAGGCGCGCAAGTCGGTGCTGTGGGCCACCACCTGGATCGGCTATTTCTACATCCTGATCTTCATCATCGGCTTCGGTGCGATCGCACTGGTGCTGACCAACCCGCAGTTTGCCGATGTCGCCACCGGCACCATCCATGGCGGCAAGGGCGCGGCCAACATGGCGGCGGTGCTGGTCGGCAATGCAGTCGGCGGCAACGTGTTCATGGGCTTCATCTCGGCGGTGGCCTTCGCCACCATCCTGGCGGTGGTCGCAGGCCTGACCCTGTCCGGCGCCTCGGCGGTGTCGCACGACCTGTACGCCACGGTGATCAAGAAGGGCAATCCGGCGCCGGGTTCGGAGCTGAAGGTCTCGCGTGCCACCACCCTGGTGCTGGGCGTGATCGCGGTGCTGCTGGGCATCGTGTTCGAGAAGCAGAACGTGGCCTTCATGGTGTCGCTGGCATTCGCCATCGCGGCCTCGGCCAATTTCCCGGTGCTGATCCTGTCCCTGCTGTGGAAGAACTGCACCACCCGTGGTGCGGTGGTCGGCGGCTTCCTGGGTCTGATCTCCTCGCTGGTGCTGACGGTGCTGTCGCCGTCGGTGTGGGTGGACACGCTGGGCAATGCAGCCGGCTCGGCGCCATTCCCGTACACCTCGCCGGCGCTGTTCTCGATGACGATCGGTTTTGTCGGCATCTGGCTGTTCTCGATCCTGGATCGCAGCCCGCAGGCCGCCAACGAACGTGCCGCATTCAAGGCGCAGCAGATCCGTGCCGAAACCGGCCTGGGTGCCACCGGTGCATCCGGCCACTGAGGACCAGCGGTCAAGTGATACGCAAACGCCGGCCTCGTGCCGGCGTTTTGCATGTTGGCCGTCACGATCGGGGCGCGCCGTGGCCGACCGCGACGTCATGCCGTGTGAAGAGCGTTTGTGCGCCAACGTCGACCCACGCGATCTACGCAGCGGTAGCGCGATCAGGACTGGGTGGTCAGACCGCGGCCATGATGGAACGCCCCGGGCGTCATGGCCGGGTGGGCGTGCCGGACTGACTGGCGGGGCCACGGTACCATTGGCGGTTTGAACCACGGTCCGCGCCACGCCATGAAGATTGCCTCCTGGAACGTCAACTCGCTCAATGTGCGCCTGCCGCACCTGCAACAGTGGCTGGGCACATTCGCGCCCGACGTGGTCGGTATCCAGGAAACCAAGCTGGAGGATCACAAGTTTCCGGATGCGGCGCTGGCCGCTGCCGGCTATCGCAGCGTGTTCTGCGGGCAGAAGACCTACAACGGCGTGGCGATCCTGTCGCGCTCGCCGGCGCTGGACGTGCAGATGGGCATCCCCGGTTTCGACGACGTGCAGCAGCGCGTGATCGCCGCCACCGTCGACGGCGTGCGCATCGTCAACCTGTATGTGGTCAACGGCCAGGACGTGGGCACCGACAAGTACGCCTACAAGCTGCGCTGGCTGGCCGCGGTGCACGACTGGCTGGCGCAGGAACTGCACAAGTACCCGCAGCTGGTGCTGCTGGGCGACTTCAACATCGCCCCGGATGCGCGCGATGTGCACGATCCGGCGGTGTGGAACGAGCACCACATCCTCACCTCCACCGCCGAGCGCGCCGCATTGGAACAACTGCTGGCGCTGGGCCTGTATGATGCGTTCCGGCTGCATCACGACGCCGCCGAGCAGTTCAGCTGGTGGGATTACCGCCAGGCCGGATTCCGTCGCAATCTGGGCCTACGCATCGATCTCACCCTGGTCTCGGAAGCCTTGCGCGCACGCGCGGTGGAGTCGGGCATCGATCGCGAACCGCGCACCTGGGAGCGTCCCAGCGACCATGCGCCGGCCTGGGTACGCCTGGCCGAGGCGGGCGCATGAGCGAGCGGCACCTGCGGCGTAGCACGCACAAGATCGGTGATGTCACCCTGGGGCCGGTGCATCGGCTGAGTTGCCACTGCGGCGCGGTGCAGATCGATCTGGATCTGCCGCACGGCCTGCTCGATCCACGCCGTTGCGACTGCTCGATGTGCCGCCGCCGCGGCGCCATCGTCGCCTCGGTGACGCTGGATGGCCTGCACGTGCTGCAGGGCGAAGACGTGCTGCGGCTGTATCAGTTCAACACGCACGCGGCGGCGCATTACTTCTGCGGCGTGTGCGGTATCTACACGCATCATCGGCGGCGTTCCAATCCCAACCAGTACGGCTACAACGTCGGTTGCCTGGAAGGCGTCAATCCCTACGCGTTGAATATCGCCGTGCCGGTGGAAGACGGGGTGCACCATCCATCCGATCGTGCTCCGGCCGATGGCTGAAACGACAACGCCCGGGCGAGCCCGGGCGTTGGATGGTCCAGCGTTGTACGCAACGTTAGCGCACGCGTCCACGCGTAAACAGATTGACGATCGCCAGCAGGATCACCGCGCCCACCAACGACCACACGAAGGTCCACAACGTGATGGCCTGATTGATCCCGCCACCGAACAGGAACCCGGCGATCAGCGCGCCGACGATGCCCACCACAATATTCAGGATGATGCCTTGCTGCGCATCGCGACGCATGATGATGCTGGCCAGCCACCCCACGATGCCGCCGACGATCAACCAGATGATGATGCCCATGGTGCCTAACTCCTCATGCGATTGCACCGGAAGTAGTGCATGGGCGCCATTCAACGCAGATGGGCGTGAAGTGACTGTCGAGCGCGGTCGCACGCGCATGCGGCTGTTGTGCTTGGTGCACGGAGCGTGACAGCGCACGCAAGCTGGCGGATCGGTCCGGTGCAACTGTGGCTGCGTCCGCACCGGCCTGGCGAGCGCGGCGAACCGCAGGCGCGTGAACTGTTGGGCCAGGCCCTGGCCCTGGAACCGGCCCGGGTGCCGCTGCTGCGTGACGAGCGCGGGCGGCCTTCGCTGCAACCGGCCTTGCCCGACCGGGACACTGGCTGGAGCCACAGCGGCGGCTATCTGCTGGTCGGCCTGGGGCAGGGCGTGCGGCTGGGCGTGGACCTGGAACGCATCCGCGCGCGCGCGCGTTTGCTGGAGATCGCGCAGCGATTTTTCCATGCAGAGGAAATCGCGCTGCTGGCCGGCCTGGAGCCGGACGCGCAGCAGGCACTGTTTTTCCGCCTGTGGTGTGCCAAGGAAGCGCTGCTCAAGGCGTACGGGCATGGCCTGTCGTTTGGCCTGCATCGGCTCGCCTACGCAGTGGCGCCCGACGGCGCATTGCGGTTGCAGTGGTGCGACCCGGCGCTTGGCCAAGCCGCGCGATGGCAGTTGCACGAATGGTGGGCCGCACCGGACTGCCGCGCGGCACTGGCGTTCTATCCGTTGCCGACCGAATAGGCGCGGCAATCGATTCACCGCCTGTCTGCAGCGCAGGTGCGCGCTGCGTCCTGGACCGGAATGCGGGATATGCCGGCCGTGGGTTCCTGCCGCGGCCGGCCCGACCGGCGTCTCAGGCACGTTCCCGCCGCGCCGCCGCGTGCGGCAAAATCGGCTGACGGAACAGCGCCACCCCATCAGGATCGCGCAGCGTCACCGAGACAAGGTGCGCCACAGCAGCGGATGATCCTGCCCACGCACCCATGTGGTCCACGCCACCATCGCCAGCATGCGCGGCATGCATGCACCTGCACGCCAGCCAGCTGCGATAATCGCGCCATGAACGATGCCGCACTTCCCCCCGATGTAGCCGCTGCGCTGGCCGACGGCCTGCAGGCCCAGTCCCTGGATGCGGCCTTTGCCGCGCCGTTGTTGCGCTATCTGACGCTGCTGGTGCGTTGGAACAAGACCTACAACCTCACCGCCGTGCGCGACCCGCGCGAGATGGTCACCCGCCATCTGCTCGATTCGCTGGCCATGCAGCCCTACATCGCCAGCGGCACGCTGGCCGATCTGGGCACCGGCCCCGGCCTGCCCGGCATCCCGCTGGCGATCACCCGCCCGCAGCTGCAGGTGACCCTGGTGGAAAGCAACGGCAAGAAGGCCCGCTTCATGCGCGAGGCGCTGCGCCAGCTGGCGCTGGGCAACGCACGCGTGGCCGAGTCGCGCGCCGAGGCGCTGGACGAGCCGGCCGCCTACGACCATCTCACCGCGCGGGCGCTGGATACGCTGGCCGGCATCATTGAGGTCGGCGGCCACCTGCTGCGCCCGGGCGGCAGCCTGCTGGCGATGAAGGGCATCTACCCGCACGACGAGATCGCCGCACTGCCCGCCGGCTGGACGGTGGGCGAGGTGCATCCGCTGCAGGTGCCCGGCCTGGACGGCGAGCGGCATCTGGTGGTGGTGCGCAAAGCAGGCTGAAACGGCCGGCCTGTCCGGTCGCGTGCATTCACTCTGCAACCCGCAATCCCCAACCCGCAATCCCCAATCCCCAATCCCCAATCCCCACGCTGGGACTTCCGGCCCATGGCAGCTGCCGCCCGGGCTGCCATGATCGAACGTTCGATCCGAACGCAGGCCGCCCGCACGTGACATCTCCTCTTGCCGCCGCACTCTCGCTCGCCCTGCTGGGCGCAAGCCTTGCCGCCACCTCGGCGCAGGCCGCCGCACCGGCACCAGTAGCGCCTGCCACGCTGACCGCCGAGCGCCCCGCCGATGCGCGCTTCCGCGCCATCTACGAAAAAGAATGGAGCTGGCGCCAGGCCGAGACCGGCCAGGCCGACGAAGACAGCGACACCACCGGCGACAATACCCATCTGCCCGATGTCGGCCCGGCCGCGCAGCAGGCGCGCCTGGCGGTATGGGACGGCGTGCTCAAGCAGCTCGACGGCATCGACCCGACACAGCTCTCGCCCGCCAACCAGGTCAACTACGCCATCTACCGCCCGCAGGTGGAAAACCTTGCCGCCGAGGTGCGCCTGCGCCTGTACGAGATGCCGTTCAATTCGGACAGCTCGTTCTGGTCCAATCTCGGCTTCATGGCGCAGCGGCCGATGAAGACCGCTGCCGAATACCGCGCCTACATCGCGCGCCTCAACGATGTGCCGCGCTACTTCGACCAGCAGACCGCCAACATGCGCGCCGGCCTGGCACGCGGGTTCAGCGTGCCGCGCGCGGTGCTGGATGGCCGCGACGTTTCCATCGCCACCGTGGCCGATGTCAAAGATCCCACCGCGTCCAGCTTCTACGCGCCGTTCAAGCAGCTGCCGGCGCAGATGTCCGCCTCCGAACAGGCGCAGTTGCGCGCACAGGCCAAGGCCGCGCTCAGCAATGCAGTGCTGCCGGCCTACAGCAAGCTGCTGAGCTTTTTCCGCGACGAGTACATGCCCAAGGCGCGCACCACGCTGGCGGCCGAAGCGCTGCCCGAGGGCAAGGCGTTCTATCGCCAGCAGATCCGCGAATACACCACGCTGGACCTGACCCCGGAGCAGATCCACACGATCGGCCTGGACGAGGTGGCGCGCATCCAGGCGCAGATGGACGCGATCATCCAGCAGGTCGGTTTCAAGGGCAGCTTCGCGCAGTTCCTGAGCTTCCTGCGCACCGACCCGCAGTTCTACGCCAAGACCCCGCAGGAACTGCTCGATCGCGCCGCGTGGATCTCCAAGCGGGTGGACGGGCAGGTCGGCAGGTTCATCGGCACGCTGCCGCGTGGGCGCTTCACCATCAAGCCGGTGCCGGACGATATCGCCCCGTTCTGGACCGCCGGCCGCGGCGGTGCCACCACCTACTGGGTCAATACCTACAACCTGCCGTCGCGGCCGTTGTACAACCTGCCGGCGCTGACCCTGCACGAGTCCTCGCCGGGGCATTCGCTGCAGGGCTCGCTGGCGCTGGAGCAGGGCGACCAGCCGGCGTTCCGCCGCGAAAACTATATCTCCGCCTATGGCGAAGGCTGGGCGCTGTACACCGAGAAGCTCGGCCAGGAGATGGGCATCTACGAGACCCCGTACGAGGAATTCGGCCGGCTCACCTACGAAATGTGGCGCGCCTGCCGGCTGGTGATCGACACCGGCGTGCACCACGACGGCTGGAGCCGCGAGCAGGCGCTGGCTTACCTGCGCGAGCGCACCGCGCTGAGCGAGCACGAGGTCACCACCGAGGTGGACCGCTACATCTCCTGGCCCGGCCAGGCGCTGAGCTACAAGCTGGGCGAGATCAGCATCGTCAAGCTGCGTGCCGAGGCCGAACAGGAGCTGGGCGACCGCTTCGACATCAAGGCCTTCCACGACGCGGTGCTGAAGCAGGGCTCGGTGACCTTGCCGGTGCTGGAGCAGCAGGTGCGCGCGTTTATCGCCGCGAGCAAGGCGCGCCCGGCAACGTCCAAGCCCAGCGCCGCCGCGCCCTGACTCAGGCCAACGGTCCGCTCCACGTAGGAACGGACCCGGCCGCGACGCCGTGCCGACCCTGGCGCCGTCATGGCCTCGATCCCAGTTCCAGGTAATCGTCGGCAGCTTCTCGCCCTCCCGGGCGCTGTCTGCGAACAACCAGCTGTAGGCGGAGTGCCATCGAGCTGACCAGGACGGCGTCGCGGCCAGGTCCGCTCCTACGACGCTGCGTGCCAGGCCGTGCATGCGATTGTGTAACTGCCCGGCCCCCGGATACGCATGCGCCGATGTTGCTGCGTCTCGCCCGCCTGTTGCGTCTGATGGCGCTGGCCAACGGTCCGCTCCACGTAGGAGCGGACCCGGCCGCGACGCCGTGCCGACCCTGGCGCGGCCGCGGCTTGGGTCATCCAGGTGGTCGCTGGCGACCGACGTTCCGCGCGCTGTGCGCGAGAAACCGGCATCTTGGCGTGATGCCATCGATCCGACCGGACGGCGTCGCGGCCAGGTCCGCTCCTACGATGCTGCGCGGCAGGCATGCGATTGTGTAACTGTCCCGGCGCCGATACGCTGCGCCCATGCTGCTGCGTCGCGCCCGCCTGTTGCACCCCTTGCTGCGGCTGATGGCGCTGGCGGTGCTGGCCATGGGCGTGCTGGTCGCACCGGTGGCCTGCGCGCTGGGCGATGTGCATGCGCTGGCGCACGACCGGATGCATCTGGATGACACCGCGCCGCACGGCCATGACGGCGCCGACGAAGGCGATGCCGGCGAGCGCGATGGGGCCGGTCTGATGCACGCCCTGATGCACAGCGGCTACTGCCACGGCCAGAATCCTGCCGTGGTGCCGGCGCTGGGCTGGCTGCCGTTGTCCACGTACCCGCAGGCCCAGCCCGTGGCCGTGTTCGCACACTACCGCTCGCAGCTGAGCGAGACCGGATTGCGTCCCCCGATCGCGGCCTGATGCATCGCCGGCAGCTGCCGGCCTGTCCATCGATCCCGATTCCGGAGACACCCCATGTGGTTGCGACTGACGGCACTTGCCGTCTTTGCGGTCGTGCCGTGCGCCATGGCGCAGGACGCACCGCCCAAACCCGTGCTGACCCTGGACGACGCCATCGCGCGCGTCGCCCGGCAGCACCCCGACCTGCGCCTGGCCGATGGCCAGCGCACGGTCCTCACCGCCGAAGCCGAGCGCGACGCGCTGCGTCCGCCGTTGCGCGTCGGTGCCGAACTGGAAAACGTATTCGGCAGCGGCTCGACCCGCGCGCTGGACCAGGCCGAGCTCACCGTCACCCTGGCCGGCGTGCTGGAGCGTGGCGGCAAGCTGGACGCGCGCCGCACCCTGGCCCAGGCACGCATCGACGCACTGGCCCCGCAGCGTGCGCTGGCGCGCCTGGACGTGCTGGCCGAAGTCGCGCGGCGCTATCTGGCCATTGGCATGGCCGCGCAGCGGCATGCGGTCGCGCTGGAAGCCCTGGCCCAGCGTCAACGCACCGTCGGTGCCGCGCGCCAGCGGCTGCAGGCCGGCGCATCGCCTGAATCGGTGCTGCTGACCGCACAGGCCCTGCAGGCGCGCGCGGAACTGGAGCGCGATCGCGCCCAGCAGGAACTGCTGGCCGCACGTCGCCAGCTGGCGGTGCTGTGGGGGCGGCGCACGCCGGACTTCGGCGATGTCACCGGCGACCCATTGCAGCTGCCGGCGGTTCCCGAGTTCGAGGTGCTGGCGCAGCTGCTCGATGCCACCCCCGAACTGGCGCGCTTGAACGGTGAGCAGCGCGTGCGCGAGGCACGGGTGCGGCTGGCACGTAGCCAGGCGCGCCCGGATCTGGACTGGCAGGTGGGCGTGCGCCGGCTCGAAGCCAACGATGCCACCGCACTGCTCGGCAGCGTCTCGCTGGCGTTGGGCAGCGCCGCGCGTGCGCAACCGGAGATCCGCGCCGCCGAAGCGGAGCTGTCGTTGCTGGACATCGAACGCCAATCGCAGGCATTGGTGCTCTACACCACGCTGGCCGACGCGCATGGCCGCTACCGCGCCGCGCAGCTGGAAGTGGCGCGCATGCGCAGCGATGTGCTGCCCGCACTTGCGCGTGCCGATGCCGCCGCCGAGCGCGCGTACCGCGCCGGTGCCACCAGTTATCTGGATTGGGCGCAGCTGCAGGCACAGCGCAACGATGCACGCCAGCAGCAATTGGCCGCCGCGTTGGAAGCGCAGACCGCATTGATCGAGATCCAACGTCTGACCGGGCAGCCGTTCGTGGCCGACAGCGCTACGCAGGTGGGGCCATGAGCGCTACCTCCGCTGCGCGTTTTCGCCCTGCCTGCCTGCGTCCGCCTGGATCTGTTGTGCCGGCATCGGTATCGACGCCTGCAACCGCGTCGGCATCCAGCAGTCGCCAAGCGCTGCTCGCGCCTAGCGCGCACCCAAGGCATCCGGCGCACATCTTCTTCGTTCGTTCGCCCGACGCACAGCGTCGGCGCCAGCCAGGATTTTCTTCGATGACACGTTTTCTGATCGCGCCGCTGTTGCTGGCGCTGCTGCTGGGCGGCTGCGGCCGCAACGGCGAACAATCGCAGGACCACGCAATGCCCGGCGCCGAAAGCGAAGCCGACGCACATGGCGAGGAAGCCGAAAAAGGCGCGCACGGCGGGCGCCTGCTCCGCCAGGACGGCGACAGCGTGGAGCTGGCGATTGCCGAAGACGGCACGCCGCCGACCTATCGCGCCTGGCTGTACCGCGACGGCAAGCCTTTGCCGCCCGGCGCCGGCAGTGTCGAAGTGCGCCTGACCCGGCTCGGTGGCATCAACGAAGTGCATCGGTTGCGCGCGCGCGACGATGGCAGCCTGTTGGCCGATAGCACGGTCGGCGAGCCGCATTCGTTCGATGTGGAGGTGCGCGCCACCGTGCAGGGCAAGTCGCATCGCTGGGCCTATCCCAGCTATGAAGGGCGCACCACCATCGCGGCGAAGATCGCGCAGGACGCCGGCATCCGGGTCGCGCCGGTCGGTGCCGGCAGCATCGCCGACCAGCACGAGGTGCAAGGTCTGCTGACGCCGGCAGAAGGTGCGCAGGCGCAGGCCGCCGCGCGCTTTCCCGGGCCGGTGTGCAGCCTGCGCGTCAACGTCGGCGACCAGGTGCGTGCCGGCCAGGTGCTGGCCACGGTGGAGAGCAATCTGAGCCTGACCACGTATTCGGTCAGCGCACCGATCAGCGGCACCGTGCTCGCCCGCAATGTCAGCCTGGGCAGCAACGCCAACGAAGGCCAGGCGTTGTTCGAGATTGCCGACCTGTCGCGCTTGTGGGTGGATCTGCACATCTTCGGCGCCGATGCCGGGCACATCACTGCCGGCGCACCGGTGACGGTGACCCGCATCAGCGATGGCGTGGTGGCGCAGACCACATTGGAGCGCGTGTTGCCGGGTACGGCCACCGCGAGTCAGAGCACGGTGGCGCGCGCGGTGTTGCGCAACAGCGATGGCCTGTGGCGGCCGGGTTCGGCGGTGAAGGCGCGGGTGACGGTGGCGCAGCAGCCGGCGGCGATGGTGGTGCCGGTGGGGGCCTTGCAGCAGTTTCGCGACTGGGAGGTGGTGTTCGTGCGGGTGGGGGATGTGTACGAGGTGCGGCCGGTGAAGTTGGGTGCGCGCGATGCACGGCAGGTGCAGGTGGTGTCGGGTTTGACGGCCGGGGATGCAGTGGTGGTAGAGCAGAGCTATCTGGTGAAGGCCGATATCGAGAAGTCGGGGGCGTCGCATGATCATTGATCGCTGCGCTTCCGGATTGTGTCTGCCTCGACCGCAAGCGCGTGCTTGCGAACAGCTCGTCCATTCTTCGGTGAAACCTTTTTTACGTCATCCACGCGCTCACGTCGCAGGCGATCACACACGCAACCGGGTGAGAATCTGCGCGGCGAAGATCGGATGCGCCGGGGGCGATCGCGATGTTGGCGGAGGTCGGGATCCCGGCTGCAGTGCCGCCGGCCGACGGCAGCCCGCTGCGATTGCACAGGCGTCGTGCGTGCGTACGCACGCACTGATCGGTGTGGCTGCGCACGCCGTTGCGCCGAGTGTGCGCGGAGGTGTGCGTCATGCTTACTAACATCATTCGGTTTGCGATCGCGCAGCGGTGGTTGATGCTGGCGTTGACGGCGGTGTTGATTGCGATCGGGGCGTGGAGTTTTTCGCGCCTGCCGATCGATGCCACCCCGGACATCACCAATGTGCAGGTGCAGGTCAACACGGCCGCGCCGGGGTACTCGCCGTTGGAGTCGGAGCAGCGGGTGACGTTTCCGCTGGAGACGGTGTTGGCGGGCTTGCCGGGGCTGGAATCCACACGCTCGTTGTCGCGCTACGGCTTGTCGCAGGTGACGGCGGTCTTTGCCGATGGCACGGACCTGTATTTTGCGCGGCAGCAGGTGGCCGAGCGGCTGCAGCAGGTCAAGTCGCAGCTGCCGGCCGAGTTGGAGCCGCAGCTGGGGCCGATCGCGACCGGGCTGGGCGAGATCTTCATGTACACGGTCGAAGCCAAACCGAATGCGCGCAAGCCCGATGGCAGTGCGTGGACGGCCACCGATCTGCGCACCCTGCAGGACTGGGTGGTGCGCCCGCAGTTGCGCACTGTGCCCGGCGTCACCGAGGTCAATACCATCGGCGGCTACGCGCGGCAGATCCACATCACCCCGGATCCGGCACGCCTGGTCGCCCTGGGTTTCACGCTGGACGATGTCGCGCGCGCGGTGGAGGCGAACAATCGCAACATCGGCGCCGGCTATATCGAACGCAACGGCCAGCAGTTCCTGGTGCGGGTGCCGGGGCAGGTGGACCACATCGCGCAGATCGGGGCGATCGTGCTGGATCGGCGCCAAGGCGTGCCGATCCGGGTGCGCGATGTGGCGCAGGTCGGCGAGGGGCGCGCGTTGCGCACCGGGGCGGCCACCCAGGACGGCACCGAAGTGGTGCTCGGCACGGTGTTCATGCTGGTTGGCGCCAATAGCCGCACCGTGGCGCAGGCCGCCGCGCAGCGGCTGGAAGTGGCCAATGCCAGCTTGCCGGCCGGCGTGCAGGCGGTGCCGGTCTACGACCGCACCGCGCTGGTGGACCGCACCATCGTCACCGTCGCCAAGAACCTGATCGAAGGCGCGTTGCTGGTGATCGTGGTGCTGTTCCTGCTGCTGGGCAATGTGCGCGCGGCCCTGATCACCGCGGCGGTGATCCCGCTGGCGATGTTGTTCACCCTCACCGGCATGCTGCGCGGTGGCGTGTCCGGCAACCTGATGAGTCTGGGTGCGCTGGATTTCGGCCTGATCGTCGATGGCGCGGTGATCATCGTGGAGAACTGCCTGCGCCGCTTCGGGCAGGCGCAATTGCGGCTGGGGCGGGTGCTCGAGCGCGACGAGCGTTTCGAACTGACCGCCGAAGCCACCGCAGAGGTGATCCGGCCCAGCCTGTTCGGCCTGGGCATCATCACGGCGGTGTATCTGCCGGTGTTCGCGCTCACCGGCATTGAAGGCAAGATGTTCCATCCGATGGCGATCACCGTGGTGCTGGCGCTGACCGGTGCGATGTTGCTGTCGCTCACTTTTGTCCCGGCGGCAATCGCCTTGTTGCTCGGCGGCAAGGTGGCTGAGCACGAGAACCGCGCGATGCGCTGGGCGCGCGGCGTGTATGCGCCCTTGCTGGATCGCGCGCTGCGTCACGGCCGTTGGGTCGGTCTCGGTGCGGTGGTGGCGGTGGCGCTGTGCGCGGTATTGGCCACGCGCCTGGGCAGCGAGTTCATCCCGAACCTGGACGAAGGCGACATCGCGCTGCACGCCCTGCGCATTCCCGGCACCAGCCTGGAACAGGCCATCACCATGCAATCCACGCTGGAAAAACGCATCAAGCAGTTTCCGGAGGTGGCGCATGTGTTCGGCAAGCTCGGCACTGCCGAAGTGGCGACCGATCCGATGCCGCCGTCGGTGGCCGATACGTTCTTGATCATGCATCCGCGCGCGCGGTGGCCGGACCCGCGCAAACCCAAGGCGCAGCTGGTAGCCGAGATCGAGGAAGCGGTGAAGCAGCTGCCCGGCAACAACTACGAGTTCACCCAACCGATCCAGATGCGCATGAACGAGCTGATTTCCGGCGTGCGTGCGGATGTGGCGATCAAGGTCTACGGCGATGACCTGGACACCCTGGTCACGCTGGGGCAACGCGTGCAGCAAGTCGCCAGCACGGTGCCGGGCGCGGCCGACGTGAGCCTGGAGCAGGCCACCGGCCTGCCGATGCTGGCGGTGGTGCCCGATCGCGTCGCACTGGCCGGGTACGGGCTCAATCCCGGCGCGGTGCAGGACACGGTGTCGGCCGCGGTGGGTGGGCAGGCGGCCGGGCAGTTGTTCGAAGGCGACCGCCGGTTCGACATCGTGGTGCGCCTGCCGGAAGGCCTGCGTCAGGACCCGACGGCGTTGGCCGATCTGCCGATCCCGCTGCGTGGCGATGGCGAGCGTGCCGATGTCGACGAGTCCAGCCGCGCGGCCGGCTGGCGGAGTGGCGAACCGACCACGGTGCCGCTGCGCGAGGTCGCAAAGGTACAAACCGTGCTCGGGCCCAACCAGATCAATCGCGAAGACGGCAAGCGCCGCATCGTGATCACCGCCAATGTGCGCGACCGCGACCTGGGCGGATTTGTGGCCGAGGTGCAGCAGCGCGTGCAGGCCGAGGTCGTGCTGCCCACCGGCTACTGGATCGGCTACGGCGGCACCTTCGAGCAACTGATCTCCGCCGGCCAGCGCCTGGCCTGGGTGGTGCCGGGCACCTTGTTGCTGATCTTCGCGCTGCTGTACTGGTCGTTCGGTTCGCTGCGCGATGCGCTGGTGGTGTTCAGCGGCGTGCCGCTGGCGCTGACCGGCGGCGTGGTGGCGCTGGCGCTGCGCGGCCTGGCGTTGTCGATCTCCGCGGGTGTCGGCTTTATTGCGCTGTCGGGGGTGGCGGTGCTCAACGGCCTGGTGATGATCGCCTTCGTGCGCAGCCTGCGGGCCGAGGGCATGTCGCTGGAGCAGGCCTTGCGCGAAGGCGCGCTGAGCCGCCTGCGCCCGGTGATGATGACCGCGCTGGTGGCCGCACTGGGCTTTGTGCCGATGGCCCTCAATGTCGGCGCCGGGGCCGAAGTGCAGCGCCCGCTGGCCACGGTGGTGATCGGCGGCATCGTCTCGTCCACCTTGCTGACCCTGCTGGTGCTGCCGGTGCTGTATCGCTGGCTGCACCGCGAGCGGGCGGGGCCTGCCAGTGCGGGCTAAGTGCTTGCGGCACATAGGAAAGCCGTGCATAATGCGCGGCTCGCTGTGCCCGGATCGCTCCGGATGGCGGCACCCAACGCGATGGGGTTGCCGGCTTGTTCCCAGCGTAAGTTCTTGATTCCCAACGTTGCGTGGCAGCTTGACGCTGTCGGGGCCGCCGCTCCCCAGGCTATGGGTGGCAATTCATTTATCGAGGTGCGTAATGTCCCGCGTATGCCAAGTGTCCGGCAAGCGTGTGCAGACGGGTAACAACGTCTCCCACGCAAACAACAGAACCCGTCGTCGCTTCCTGCCCAACCTGCACGAGCGTCGCTTCTGGGTCGCCAGCGAGAACCGTTGGGTGAAGCTCCGTGTCTCCGCGCATGCATTGCGCACCATCGACAAGAACGGGATTGATGCCGTTCTGAAAGAGCTGCGTGCGCGCGGCGAAAAGGTCTGAGGAGTAAGCAGTCATGGCAAAAGGCAAGCGTGACAAGATTCGTATGATTTCCTCGGCCGCTACCGGCCACTTCTACACCACGGACAAGAACAAGAAAAACACTCCGGGGAAGATGGAAATGATGAAATACGACCCGGTCGTGCGTAAGCACGTGATGTACAAGGAAGGCAAGATCAAGTAATCCACCGATTACCCGATCTGCATTCCAGCAAACACCCGCCGAAAGGCGGGTGTTTGCGTTTGGGGAGCGTTGCGGGGTTTGATCGCAACAATGGTCGGCGTGCACTCCCCTCTCCCTCGGGGAGAGGGGTTGGGGTGAGGGTACGGGGCAAAGCCACTCGCAGTGGTTGGAGCACCAGAGGCTTCGCACGTACCCTCAGCCGCCCCTGCGAGGCACCTTCACCCGATGGGAGAAGGGAGCGAGACCTCGTTTTTCCGATTGCACGCACCGTCAGTGGCTTGCAGTTCGAGGCGAAGCAGCCGGCGTTTCACTTCTGAAGGCGCGTGGCGACGCGTTTTACGTCGCAGGCGGTGACCGTTCTCCGAGGCGCCCCCTCATCCGCTCCTGCGGGACACCTTCTCCCGATGGGAGAAGGAAGCACAGCTGCAGCCGCGCGCGCAATTGCGTATCCAGGCGCGGATACGCCCGCTGCGCATTGCCTTCGAACACTTGGCCCTGGTCGGCGTCGGAAAGCGCCAATGCATCGAGGTAGCGCTTGGTGCTGTCGAAGTACTGGCCAGTTTGCGGGCCGATGCCGCGCACCGCACCGACTATCTCCGGGACAGGACCGCTACGCCATCCAGGGCGTCCACCCTGGTGCCGGTTGGCAGCAATGCGCCACACCAGGAGCCGGCGATGTCGGTAAACGCCAGCACTCGGTGCAGCGGTGCCGGGCATGCCGGACCCATTGCGTTCACGCACCGGGCCGTCAGAATCGGAGCCTTCTTGAGAACGGATCGCTGATGCTGCCTGACTGGTTGCAAGGGACCTGGCTGCTGGCGCTGGACTGGGTGATTCGCCTGGCCGCGCTGTTGTGGATTCCGGCCCGCACCACGCCGGGTGCGGCGCGCAGCTGGTTGCTGCTGATCGGCTTCGTGCCGGTGGTCGGCCTGCCGCTGTATCTGCTGTTCGGCCACCCATGGTTGTCGCGGGTGCGGGTGCAGCGCCAGGCCACCGCCTCACAGGTGATCCGCGAGCAGCAACTGCCCCTGCACGCCTTGCGCTGGACCCCGCAGGCGGACACCAGCAGCGCCGAGGTGGTGCCGCTGATCGAACGCCAGGGCGATTTCATGCCCACGCTGGGCAACGCGGTGGAACTGCTGGACGACTACACGCAGTCGCTGCAGGCCTTGATCGCCGCGATCGACACGGCGCAAAAACGCGTGCATCTGCTGTATTACCTGATGTTCGACGACGCGGTGGGCGATGCGGTGGTTGCCGCACTGCTGCGCGCCGGTGCGCGTGGCGTGCGCTGCCGCGTGCTGCTGGATGCGGTGGGCGCCAAGCGCGGTCTGCGCCACTATCGCAAACGGCTGCAGGCCGGTGGGGTGGACGTGCTGGCGGTGTTGCCCGGCGGCCTGCGCTGGCGCCGCAGCGGGCGCATGGATCTGCGCAACCATCGCAAGATTGCGGTGATCGACAATCAGGTGGGCTTTGTCGGCTCGCAGAATCTGGCCGAGGCCGGCTTCATCGACGGGGTGCCCAATCGCGAGCTGGTGGCGCGCGTGCGCGGGCCGGTGGTCAATCATCTGGAAGCGGTGTTCGCCAGCGACTGGTTCACCGAAACCGGACAGCGTCTGGACGTATGGCCGGATGCGTCGGTGTGCGAGGCCAACATCGCCACGCAGTTGCTGCCCAGCGGGCCGGCGTATCCGTTCGAAAACGCGCGCGATGCGATCAACGCGGTGATCCATCTGGCGCGGCGCAAGGTGGTGCTGGTGACGCCGTATTTCGTTCCCGACGAAGCCTTGCTCAGCGCGTTGCGCATTGCTGCGGTGTCGGGCGTGGATGTGCAGCTGATCCTGTCGGAGAGCAACAACCAGATCCTGGCGGCCTGGGCGCAGGAGGCGTATTTCGAAGAGCTGCTGCGCTGCGGGGTCAAGATCGCGCTGTATCGCCCGCACTTCCTGCATGCCAAGCACTTGAGCATGGATGAGGACATCGCGCTGGTCGGCTCGATCAACCTGGATATCCGCTCGTTCGCGCTCAACGCCGAGATCGGCATGCTCTGCTACGACCAGGGCGTGGTGCAGCGGCTGCGTGCGATCGAGCAGGATTATCTGGCCAATGCACGCCAGCTGGAGCTGGAGCAGTGGCGCACGCGCCCGGCCTGGCGCCGCAGCCGCGAAGGCATTGCGCGCCTGGCCGATGCGTTGATGTAGAAGTTACGTGTGTACCCGGTCCGTGCGGATGCAGTGCCCATGGGGCATGGGGTGATGCCTGCGGCGGCAGGTGTCGTGGTGATTAGGCGGCCTGCGCCGGCAAGCTCCCGCTGGGTGCGCGTGTGCCCGCGTTCGAACGGACGCGTCAGGCGACCGGCACGTCTGCGTGGCTATCCCGGCCATCGCGGCGGGCATGGCCGCTGTCATCGGTGCGGCGCGACGCATCGCCTACAATCGCCGGATGAATGAACTGCGTGATCCCGGCGATGCAGTGATCGCCATCGTTGGCGGTGGCGCATCCGGTGTGCTGGTGGCGCTGCAGCTGTTGCGTCAGGCCGTGGCGCCGGTGCAGATCGTGCTCATCGAGCCGCACGCGGTGCTGGGCGAGGGCGTGGCGTACTCCACCGCGCGGCCGGAACACCTGCTCAATGTGCCCGCCGCGCGGATGAGTGCGTTGGTGGAGGCGCCGCAGGATTTCGTCGATTACCTGCGTGCGCACGCCTGCTGCCCGGAGCTGGAGGACGCGCAGCTGCCGCAGCACTTCGTCGGGCGCAGGCACTACGCGCCCTACTTGCGCGATCGTCTGCAGGCCGCGCGGGCGCAGGGGCCGGCGACGCTCACCGTCCACAGCGCCCGCGTGCAGAGGTTGCAAACCGATGCCGATGGCGCGCTGTTGCAGCTTGACGATGGACAGACCGTGCAGGCCAACAGCGTGGTGCTGGCGGTAGGCAATGCGTTGCGGCCCTTGCCGCTGCGCGGGGCCACCGGCCTGTCGGCAGCGCAGCGAGTGGAAGCCTGGGATACCGACGCAATCGCCGCGTTGCCGCAGGACGCGGCGGTGTGCATCGTCGGCTCGGGACTGAGCATGGCCGACACGGTGGTGACGCTGGTCGCGCAGGCGCATCGCGGGGCGGTGCACGTGGTGTCGCGGCATGGGCTGCTGCCGTTGCCGCAGGCGCACTGCGTGGCGGCGGACTTCGATCCGCAGCCGTTGCTGGCGCTGTCGCTGCGTGCGCGGATGCGCAGCTTGCGGCAGCACGCGCGGGTTGCGGTGGCGCAGGGTCTGCCCTGGCAGAGCGTGATGGAGCGTCTGCGCCCGTTGAGTCAGGCCCTGTGGCAAACGCTGTCGGTTGCCGACCAACGCCGCTTCCTGCGCCACGTGGTGCGCTATTGGGATGTGCATCGTCACCGCATCGCCGCGCCGGTGCATGCGCAACTGCAGGCGATGCGCGCGCGCGGACAATTGCAGCTGCATCGCGCGCGGCTGGATGTGGCATTCCAGGCCGGCGCGTGCGTGCGGGTCAGTGCCGGCGCCAGTGCAGGGCATGCCTTGCAGCTGGATGTGCAGACGCTGGTCAACGCCACCGGCGTGGAAATGCGCGTGCAGGCAATGCGCAACCCGCTGCTGCAGCAGCTGCTGGGGCAGGGCATTGCGGTAGCCGGTCCGCATGGGATCGGGGTGGATACCGCTGCCGATGGCTGTCTGATCGATGCCGATGGGCATGCCAATCCGCGGTTGCGGGTGATCGGCAGCCTGCGGATCGGGTCGTTGTGGGAAAGCCTGGCAGTGCCGGAGTTGCGTGAGCAGGCGACGGCGATTGCGCGGGACCTGTTGGAATTGCCGGGGCGGTGAGGGGCGGTGTTCCCTTCTCCCGGCGGGAGAAGGCGGCGCGTCGCGGCGGATGAGGGTACGAGCGAAGCCCCGCATTCCCAACCGCTTCATCGCAATCTCAGCCGCAGCGACGCCACAACCGGTAAAATGCGGCGGTGGATGTCTCTCATTTGCTCGATCATTTAAACCCCGCCCAGCGCGAGGCCGTTTCCGCGCCGCCGGGGCACTACCTCGTGCTGGCCGGCGCCGGCTCCGGCAAGACGCGCGTGCTGATCCATCGCATCGCCTGGCTCAATGAAGTCCAGGGCGTGCCCAACCACGGCATCTTCGCGGTGACCTTCACCAACAAGGCCGCCGGCGAAATGCGCCACCGCACCGACCTGCAGCTGCGTAACGGCAGCCGCGGGATGTGGATCGGCACCTTCCACGGGCTGGCGCATCGGTTGTTGCGTCTGCACTGGCAGGATGCGCGGCTGCCGGAAGGCTTCCAGGTCATGGACAGCGACGACCAGCTGCGGCTGGTCAAGCGTGTGGTGCAGGCGCTGGAGCTGGACGAGGGCAAGTATCCGCCCAAGCAGATGAGCTGGTGGATCAACGAGCAGAAGGACGAAGGCCGTCGTCCGCAGCATATCCAGCCCGAGCCCAACGACGACTGGACCGAGGTGCGCCGGCAGGTCTACGCCGCCTACCAGGAGCGTTGCGACCGCTCCGGCCTGCTGGACTTCGCCGAGTTGCTGCTGCGCGCGCACGAACTGCTGCGCGACACCCCGGCCTTGCTGGCGCATTACCGTGCGCGCTTCCGCGAGATCCTGGTCGACGAGTTCCAGGACACCAATGCCATCCAGTACGCCTTCGTGCGCGTGCTGGCCGGCGAGACCGGCCACGTGTTCGTGGTCGGCGACGACGACCAGGCCATCTACGGCTGGCGCGGCGCCAAGGTCGAGAACGTGCAGCGCTTCCTGAAGGATTTCCCCGGCGCGCAGACCGTGCGGCTGGAGCAGAACTACCGCTCCAGCGCCAATATCCTGGGCGCAGCCAATGCGGTCATCGCGCACAACCCGGACCGGATCGGCAAGCAGCTGTGGACCGATTCCGGCGACGGCGATCCGATCGATCTGTATGCGGCCTACAACGAGGTCGACGAGGCGCGCTATGTGGTCGAGCGCGCGCGGCAGTGGGTGCGCGACGGCGGCAGTTACGGCGAAGTGGCGGTGCTGTATCGCAGCAACGCGCAGTCGCGCGCGCTGGAAGAAGCGCTGATTTCCGAGCAGCTGCCGTATCGCGTGTATGGCGGCATGCGCTTCTTCGAGCGTGCCGAAATCAAGGACGCGTTGGCGTATCTGCGCCTGCTCACCAACCGTAGCGACGATGCCGCGTTCGAGCGCGCAGTCAATACGCCGACGCGTGGCATCGGCGATCGCACGCTGGATGAAGTGCGTCGCCTGGCACGCGCCAATGCGTTGTCGCTATGGGAAGCGGCGATGCTGTTGACGCAGGAAAACACACTGGCCGCCCGCGCCCGCAATGCGCTGGCCGCGTTCCTGAGCCTGGTCGGCCAGCTGCATGCCGAAACCGGGCAGATGGAACTGGCCGAACGCATCGACCATGTGCTGATGCGCTCGGGCCTGCGCGAACATTGGGCCAAGGAAAGCCGCAGCGGGCTGGATTCGGAATCGCGTACCGAGAACCTGGACGAGCTGGTGTCGGTGGCCTCGCGCTTCACCCGCCCGGACGATGAAGACAGCCAGGGCATGACCGAGCTGGTCGCCTTCCTGGCCTACGCCTCGCTGGAGGCCGGCGAAGGCCAGGCGCAGGCCGGCGAAGAGGGCGTGCAGCTGATGACGCTGCATTCGGCCAAGGGCCTGGAATTTCCCATCGTGTTCCTGGTCGGCCTGGAAGATGGCCTGTTCCCGAGCGCACGCTCGCTGGAAGAAAGCGGCCGGCTGGAAGAAGAGCGCCGCCTGGCCTATGTGGGCATCACCCGCGCGCGCCAGAAGCTGGTGCTGTGCTACGCCGAATCGCGGCGCATCCACGGCCAGGACAACTACAACGTGCCCTCGCGTTTTCTGCGCGAGATTCCGCGCGAGTTGCTGCACGAGGTGCGCCCGAAAGTGCAGGTCTCACGCACTGCCTCGCTGGGCGCGGCCCGCGGCGGACCGGTGCATGGCGTGGTCGAAGCCGCACCGATCAAGCTCGGTGCCAATGTCGAACACCCCAAGTTCGGCGGCGGCGTGGTCGTGGACTACGAAGGCGCCGGCGCGCATGCGCGCGTGCAGGTGCAGTTCGACGACGTCGGCGCCAAGTGGCTGGTCATGGCGTATGCGAATTTGACGGTGATGTAAGCGTTTCTTCTATTACTGGGAGAAGCACCGTAGTAGCCGCCGCTAATTGGACGACGAGGCGTTTCCTTCTCCCAACGGGAGAAGGTGGCGCGCAGCGCCGGATGAGGGTACGTCGTGGCGATATAACGCCACACGCCTGTACAGACTTAGTCTTGCAGACAGGCAAAACGTTGCTTCTTATAATGCCTGGAACGCTGATCTCGCATGCAATGCAGTCGAGGAGATATCGATGCGCTCGGCGACGCTGGCAGTGGCGATGAGAAAATTTCGACAGCACGGAGCGAGGCAATGATGGTGGAAGCTACTATAAAAGCTTTTGTGGAAGCCTCGATTTCTGCGGAGGAATTTGAACGGAGTATTCAGTCCGATGCATCCTTTGAACGTCTTCTAAAGAATGAAGTGCGACTGCCTGCCTACATCCAGGAAGCTGATCTCTACACGCATCTGATCAGTCAAGACTACAGTCGGATCGGTTCTGTCTACAATGTTCAACAACTACTTTGCAGCTTCTTGAAGAAACACGAGATTGCGCATATTTGCAGTGAAAAATATGGCGAATTATTCGAGTTGACGCTGAAAGTTCAGCCTAAATGGCTTGATCTTCCAGCGTGGTACTTTTCCCGCGCTATCGATGGTGAAGGCGCTAGCAAGGGGAAGGCGCTGGTGGGGATGTTGAAGAAGAAGATCGCGCAGGATTTTCGCTTCTTGAAAGCTGCACCGAAGTGGTTGCAAAGTCCCGATTGGCCCTTTGTTGAAGGAAGACCGTTGGTGTTTGTAGGGCAGATCGACATTGGCAGTCTTCGTCACGACACGGCGCAGCTGTACATTTTCTATGATGAGCACACTGGAACATTCGTAACTTCCAGCCAATCCTGTTAAAGGCTGTTGGTCTGGGCAATATAGCGGTCAGCGAAAGCTTCAATATGATGCGCACACGTGCGACGCATCCGACACCCAAGGTGCGGTCGTAAACTGGACATCTGACTGTCCTTGCGGACGCGCCGTTGTGCGCTGCCCGATGCATCACCGCGTCATCCATGACACCCTGCGATCGAATCGGACGCAGAGGAACACACGAGCGGATGTGCATAAAATGAGGCCAGCAGGCGAGCTCTACAATCCTGCTTGAGTGCTACTGCAACCCAGCAGCAGAATTGATCCGCATCAAGGTCGACGTCGCTGCACCCTGTCAGGCTGCCATTACCGGCGATGCAGCCGGTCACTTCGGAGGTCACCATGTACAAACGTATCCTGATCGCCATTGATGCATCCGAGCTGTCGCATCGTGGTTTGTTTCAGGGCCTCGAGCTGGCCAAGGCGACGGGCGCGAAAGTGGATATCGTCACCGTGTCCGAGCCGTGGGCGATGGGCATGTACGACGCGATGGGCTGGAGCGTGGGCTACGAGGCAAGTCCGGAGTACCGCAAGGAGCGGGAAGCTGCCGCAGAAAAGATCCTGCGCCCGGCGCTGGAACTGGCGGCCGCAGCCAACATCAAGGCCACGTCGCGTCACGTGCTGGACCGCTTCGCCGCCGAAGGCATCGTGCAGACCGCCAAGGAGTGCAACAGCGACCTGATCATCATGACCTCGCACGGCCGCCGTGGCATGCGCCGCATGCTGCTCGGCAGCCAGACGGTGGAGGTGCTCACGCATAGCTCGATTCCGGTGCTGGTGATCCGCTGATCGTCGGATGTTCTGCTGCGCAACGACACGCTCGGTACATCCCACGCTCAAGTCGCGCGCTCTGTCGTAGGAGCGCGCCCGAGCGCGCCGAGGCATTACCGGTAACGCCTCTTCGCGCAGGCACGCTCCTACGCCGATTGAGGGGCGTTTCTACACTGGCTCGGGCTGAGCGGCAACGCGGCCGGTCGGCCGCGCAACACGCCGTAACGCGTCGGTACGCAGGGGTGCGAGGTGCATCAGCGGCATGCCCGCACGCACCGGCATGTCATCCCGGTGCGTGTGCTGGCTCAGCTCGCGCATGAAACGCCACACCGGCATGTAGTGCCCGCGGCGTGGCGCATGTGGCGGCGGCGCGGCGCGGCACTGGCGGCGCCACTGCATCGGCGGCATGCCGAAACGCTGCTGGAAACAGCGTTGAAACTGCCGCTCCGATGCAAAGCCCATTTCATACAGCAACCAGGTCAGGCTGCACTCCGGGTAGGCCTGCAGATAACGGTACGCGGTGTACAGGCGCTGCGCGCGGATATGGCTGGCCACGCCCCCGCGCGACTGGAACAGCCGGTATAGCGACGCACGCGACAGCCCGAACGCCTGCTGCAGGGACTCGGTACCGAGCTCGGCCTCACCGATGTGCTGCTCGATGTAGGCCAGCAGATCGACCATCAGCGGCGCAGGTGCCACCCCCGATGCCGATGCCTGCGGGACGATGGCGCTGTAATCGCTGGTGTTGCTCATGCGGGTGCTGCCTGCGGCCCACTCCCCGGGGCCTGTCACCTGATCAACCGAGAAAAGCTGCGCCAACCCATCATCGTCTTTCGTGAACCCGGCGCTGCGTCACGCATTAGCGCGATCGACCGCGATCCAGGCCAACCGGCCGGCCCTGTCCTCGATGCGCCACCGCGCTCCGGTCGCCAATGCGGGATACTGCGCTTCCACGCAGGCGAGATGGACCGGATGTCCGAGCTGCCGATCACCGAGTTGTTGCAGGCCTGGCAGCGCGACATACCCGGCGCGAGCGACGCATTGGCGCGGCAGGTCTACGAGGTGCTGCGCGCCACCGCATTGCGCGAGCTGCAGCGCGATGCGCGTGCCGGCCTGCAGGCAACCGAACTGGTGCACGAGGCCTGGATGCGGCTGGAGCAAGGCCAGCAGGGGTTTCGCTCGCGCGCGCATTTCTATGCAGTGGCGGCACTGCAGATGCGTCATCTGCTGGTGGATCTGGCGCGGCAGCAGGCCAGTGCCAAGCGGCTTGGGCAGGCAGTGACCTTGACGATCAGCTTGTCCGACGGTGCGCCACGGCCGGAGGCCTTGATGGTGGTCGCCGATGCCTTCGACAAGCTGGCGCGGGTGGACGAGCGCAAGGCCAAGGCCTTCGCGCTGACCGAGCTGGTGGGTTTCAGCGTGGCCGAGGCGGCCGAGCAACTGGAGGTGTCGGTGCCGACGCTGGAGCGCGACCTGCGTTTCGCGCGCGTGTGGCTGGCGGCGCAGCTGTGAGCAGTGCCGCCACCTCCTGGCAGCGGCTGGAGGCCTTGTTCCATCATGCGTGCCTGCTGCCGGTGGAGGCGCGCCAGGCATTCGCGCGTGCGCAGGCCGGCGACGATGCGGTCCTGCGCGATGAGTTGCTGGCGATGCTGGCGGTGGAAGCGCAGGCCACCCTGCGCGTGCGTGCGCCGCTGCAACAGGCCGCCGCGGCACTGCGCGCGCCGCTGCCGGAACTGCCTGCCGGCACGCGCTTCGGTGCATGGGCGATCGACCGCCTGATCGGCGCCGGCGGCATGGGCCAGGTCTATCTGGGCCATCGCGCCGACGGTGCCTACGAGCGCGAGGTGGCGATCAAGCTGGTGGCCGCCGAAGCCCTGGATGCGCAGGGCCGCGCCTTGTTCGAATTCGAATGCCGGCTGCTGGCGCAGATGGTGCACCCGGCGATCGCGCAGATTCACGACGTCGGCACCGACGCGCACGGCCGTCCGTATCTGGTGATGGAGTATCTGCGCGGCGAGCCGATCACCCGGTGGTGCGATGCGCACCAGCTGTCGCTGCAGGCGCGCGTGCTGCTGATGCTGCGGGTGGGCGAGGCGGTGCAGCACGCGCATCAGAAAGGCGTGATCCATCGCGATCTCAAACCGAGCAACGTGCTGGTCAGCGCGGTCGACGGGCGACCGATGCCGGGCGTGATCGATTTCGGCATCGCCATCGATGTGTCCAACCCCGGCATGACCTCGGCGCATGGTCGCGGCACGCCCGGCTACATGAGCCCGGAGCAGGCGCGCGGCGCGCCAGAGGTGGACGCACGCAGCGATATCTATGCGCTGGGTGCGATGTTCTACGAACTGAGTTGCGGGCTGGCCCCGGTGGCAGACCGCGACGGCGTGCCGCAGCCGCCATCGCAGCGGGTGGCGGCAGTGCCGGCCGATGCGCGCGCGCGGATCTGCGCGGCGCGTGCGACCACCCACGGCAAGCTGCAGGATCGGCTGCGCGATGGCCTGGATGCGATCGTGTTGCGCGCGTTGGCGCTGGAACCGGGCGCGCGCTACGCGTCGGTGTCGGCCTTGCTGGACGATCTGCACCGTTGGCTGGATGGTTATCCGCCACGCGCATTGCAGGCCGGCGGCTGGTTGCGGCTGCGCAAGTTCACCCAGCGCCATCGCAGTGGCGTGCTGGCCGGTGGGCTGGCATCGATTGCGCTGATCGGCGGTCTGGGCGTCACGTTGTGGTCGCAGCAGCAGGCCGCACGCGATGCGCAACGCGCGCAGGTCACCGGCGATTTCATGAGCTCGGTGCTGTCCAGCGTGGACCCGGGCATTGCGCAGGGTCTGGACAAGACGCTGATGCTGCGCGTGCTGCAGCAGGCCTCGCAGCGCGCCGCGCGTGAGTTGGCCGATCAGCCGGACGCGCGCACGCAAGTGGAGCTGACCCTGGGCCGCACACTGATCGCGCTGGGCGATTACCCGCAGGCGATGCCGCATTTGCGTACCGCCCAGGCATTGGCGCAGCAGCACACCGGCGCGGCCAGCGTGCCGGCCCTGGAAGCGGCCTGCATGCTCGGCCAGGCGCTCGCCGGCGCCGGCAAGGCGAACGAAGCCGAACAGGCGCTACGCCAAGGCATGGCGCAGGCGGCACGCGGCAACGCAGAACAGCAGGCGCTGGGCAACGAGATGCGTGCGCGGCTGGCGTGGGCGTTGCGCGACCAGGGCCGCATGGCCGATGCCATGGCAGAGAGCCGGCACGCCTATGTCGCCGCGCTGGCCAACGCCGCCACCACTGCGGATCAACGCATCGATGCCGGCAATGTCCATGCCGGCATCCTGGCCGAGGTCGGCCAGCTAGTGCCGGCGATTGCCCTGCAGCGCAGCCTGCTGCGCGAGCGCATCGCCATGCGCGGGCCGGAGCACCCCCTGGTACTGTCGATGCGCAACAGCCTGGCGGTGTTCTTGCTGATGCAGCGCGATTTTGCCGCTGCCGAAACCGAACTGGCCTCGCTGCTGCGCCTGACCCGCAGGCTCTACGGCGACAACGCCGCCGACACCTTGATGGTGGAAAGCAACCTGGCCCACGCATTGCGACAGCAGGGCAAGCTGGCAGAAGCCGGCCCGCATTACCGCGCAACACTGGAGCGTGCGAGCGCCCTGTTTGGCGACGATGCGCCGGCCACCATCACCTATCGCAGCAACCATGCGTTCTGGCTATTGGACGAGGGCCAGCTGGATGCCTCGCTGGCCGAACAGCGCGCTGCGCTTGCGACATCCCTCCGTGTGTTGGGCCGTGCGCATCCACAAACCGCCGAGATCCTGCGCGGCCTGTCCGAAGCCGAGCGCAGGCTCGGCCAGATGGCCGCCGCGCGCGATCACGCCGAGCAGGCGCTGCAGATTCTGACCGGCATCTACGGCGATGCCGAACAACCCTTGCATGCCGTACGCCAGACCTTGGCGCTGGTCGCACCGGCCAAGGCGCTTCCCGCGACTTCCAGCGTAGAAACCACCACCTCGGTCGCACAACGCTGAGATCAAGCGTCGGGCCGGCCAAGTGCCGCCGGCCGACAGCTGCCGCAGGGCGACAGCACAGGCAATCCCTGTCGCCATGCGGCGGCGTAGCGAAACCGGCCGGCCATCTCGCCCGGCATTAACCACACAAGGCGGACGTCACCGCAACCAGCGCCCCAAGACCCGCCAGGCTCACGCTCTACGAATCCCGAATCCCGAATCCCGAATCACCAGCTATACAGCTTCCAATACACCTTGTTGACCTTGTCCTTCTCCGCATCGGTATGCCCGTCGTGATCGCGGTCGTACAGGAAGTACGGGGCACCGCGGGCAGGCGTTACCCGCACCATTTCCAGCTGTCCATTGACGCGGTACTCGTCGACCTTGTCGCCGTTGCCCATGGTCTTGCTGGTGACATCCGCACCGGCCGGCACGTCGCCGACCGCACCGCTGGTGGCGCAGCCGCCGAGCAGCAGCAACGGCAGCAGCAAAAGACTCGCTCTCTTCATTGTCGTCATCCGTTCTAGGTCGTCGGCAAGTATGCGCTGGCACGGTGTGGCGTGAGTGTGCAGCGTAGAATTGGCGCATGAGCAGATTAGTCCTGATCGACGGGTCCAGTTACCTGTACCGCGCGTTCCACGCGCTTCCGCCGCTGACCAATGCCCAGGGCGAGCCTACCGGGGCCTTGTTCGGCGTGGTCAACATGCTGCGCGCCACCTTGAAGGAACGCCCGGCCTATGTCGCGTTCGTGGTGGATGCGCCAGGCAAGACCTTCCGCGACGACCTGTATGCCGACTACAAGGCCAATCGCCCGTCGATGCCCGACGACCTGCGCGCGCAGGTGCAGCCGATGTGCGACATCGTGCATGCGCTGGGCATCGACATTCTGCGCATCGATGGCGTGGAGGCCGACGATGTGATCGGCACGCTGGCCCTGCAGGCGGCCGCCGATGGCCTGAGCGTGACCATCTCCACCGGCGACAAGGACTTTGCCCAGCTGGTGCGCCCGGGCATCGAACTGGTCAACACCATGAGCGGCAGCCGCATGGATTCGGACGAGGCGGTGATCGCCAAGTTCGGCGTGCGCCCCGACCAGATCGTCGACCTGCTGGCGCTGATGGGCGACACCGTGGACAACGTGCCCGGCGTGGAGAAGTGCGGCCCCAAGACCGCCGCCAAATGGCTGGCCGAATACGACTCGCTCGATGGCGTGATCGCCAACGCCGACCGGATCAAGGGCAAGATCGGCGACAACCTGCGCGCCGCATTGCCACGGCTGCCGCTCAACCGCGAACTGGTCACCATCAAGACCGACGTGACCCTGGCCAGCGGCCCGCGCGCGCTGGACCTGCGCGAGCCCAACGCCGAAACGCTGGCGGTGCTGTACGCGCGCTACGGCTTCACCCAGGCGCTGCGCGAACTTGGCGGTGCCGTCGCCCAGGCCGGCCTGCCGACCGAGCCGGTGGCACTCGACGCTGCCGCAGCCAGCGCCCGCACCGAACCCGGCCGCGCGCGCGGCACCGGCTTTGTGTCCGGCCCGGTCAGTGTCCCGGTGGAAGTGGACCCCGCGCTGTCGGCGCCCGGCCAGTACGACACCATCCTGACCCAGGAACAGCTCGACAGCTGGATCGCACGCCTGCGCGCCGCCGGCAAGTTCGCCTTCGATACCGAAACCGACAGCCTGGATCCGCTGCAGGCCGACCTGATCGGCCTCAGCGTGGCGGCCGAGCCCGGCCAGGCGGCGTATCTGCCGTTCGGCCACAACTTCCCCGGCGCCCCGGCCCAGCTCGACCGTGCCCAGGCGCTGGCGCAACTGGCGCCGCTGCTCACCGACCCTGCGGTGCGCAAGCTCGGCCAGCACGGCAAGTACGACCTGCATGTGATGCGCCGGCACGGCATCGCCTTGGCCGGCTACAGCGACGACACCCTGCTGGAGAGCTTCGTGCTCAATTCCGGCAGCGCCCGCCACGACATGGACAGCCTGGCCAAGCGCTACCTGGGCTACGACACGGTCAAGTACGAAGACGTCTGCGGCAAGGGCGCCAAGCAGATCCCGTTTGCCCAGATCAGCCTGGAAGACGCCACCCGCTACGCCGCCGAAGATGCCGACATCACCCTGCGCCTGCACCAGGTGCTAAGCCCCAGGCTGGCCGCCGAGCCGGGCCTGGAGCAGGTCTACCGCGACATCGAGATGCCGCTGGTGGAAGTGCTGGCACGCATCGAAGCCAACGGCGTGTGCGTGGACGCGACCGAACTGCGCCGCCAGAGCGCGGACCTGTCCAAGCGCATGCTTGCCGCCCAGCAGAAAGCCACCGAGCTGGCCGGGCGTACTTTCAACCTGGATTCGCCCAAGCAGCTGCAGGCGCTGCTGTTCGACGAGCTCAAGCTCCCCGCCGTGGTCAAGACGCCCAAGGGCCAGCCCTCGACCAACGAGGAGGCACTGGAAGCCATTGCCGACCAGCACGAGCTGCCGCGTGTGATCCTGGAGTACCGCGGTCTGACCAAGCTGCGCAGCACCTACACCGACAAGCTGCCGGAGATGATCCACCCGCAGTCCGGACGCGTGCACACCAGCTACCACCAGGCCGGCGCCGCCACCGGGCGGCTGTCCTCGTCCGATCCCAACCTGCAGAACATCCCGATCCGCACTGAAGACGGTCGCCGCATCCGCCGCGCCTTCGTCGCCCCGGCCGGACGCAAGCTGGTCGCCTGCGACTATTCGCAGATCGAGCTGCGCATCATGGCGCACCTGTCCGGCGACCCCGGCCTGGTCGGCGCGTTCGAGTCCGGCGCCGACGTACACCGCGCCACCGCCGCCGAGGTGTTCGGCCGCACCATCGACACCGTCAGCGCTGACGAGCGCCGCGCCGCCAAGGCAATCAACTTCGGACTGATGTACGGCATGAGCGCCTTCGGCCTGGCCCGCCAGCTGGGTATCGGCCGTGGCGAGGCGCAGGACTACATCGCGCTGTACTTCAGCCGTTACCCAGGCGTACGCGATTTCATGGAAACCACCCGCCAGCAGGCACGAGACAAGGGCTACGTGGAGACGGTGTTCGGCCGCCGGCTATATCTGGACTTCATCAATGCCGGCAGCCAAGGCCAGCGTGCCGGCGCCGAGCGCGCCGCCATCAACGCACCGATGCAGGGCACCGCGGCCGACATCATCAAACGCGCCATGGTCAGCGTGGACGGCTGGATCGCCGACCACGCCGAGCGGGCGCTGATGATCCTGCAGGTGCACGACGAACTGGTGTTCGAAGCCGAGACCGATTTCGTCGATACGCTGCTGAGCGAAGTGACCACGCGCATGTCGGCCGCTGCCGAATTACGCGTGCCCCTTGTGGTGGATTGCGGCGTTGGCGATAACTGGGACCAGGCGCACTGACGCAGCAGATCAGGCTGATATGCTGAATGTGCAGACCAGACATAATGCGCGTCGCGCATATGCTCATGGAATGAATAAGCGTTAAATTCTACATTTTTTTAACAGATATCTTCACGATCCATCAATGTAGAAAATGGTGTTATATCCCTCGACGGGCGCAACGCCTGTCGGCAGATCTCTCCCATCCCCTGGAGCAGATCTCGGAGCGGAAACTACTCCCCAAGTTTTCCGTTCCCTGGCCCCGCCGACCTCCCCCTGGTCTGCGGGGCTTTTTATTGTTCGGCCTACGGTTATTTTGCTACGCAACATAACCGGTTCATCGGATTGCACCATTCACTGCTAGCCTTGGCAATCACAAATTTAAATAGGCTGGATTTATTCAATTAATCAACACAGCGTCTCATCAACGCTATGTTTTCTATATTGACGGATTCAACCCAACCAGTCGCGCGGAACCAGATAGTCCATCAGCCGTGCCTCTGCGCTGCCCGGTTCCGGGGTGAAGCCATACTCCCAGCGCACCTGCGGGGGCAGGCTCATCAAGATACTTTCGGCCCGCCCGCCACTCTGCAGGCCGAACAGCGTGCCGCGGTCATACACCAGGTTGAACTCCACATAGCGGCCACGGCGATAGAGCTGGAACTCGCGCTCGCGTTCGCCATAGGGCGTGTCCTTGCGGCGCTCGACGATCGGCAGGTAGGCATCCAGGAAGCCATCGCCGACCGCGCGCTGGTAGGCGAAGTCGCGTTCGAAATCCTGACCCAGGTCGTCGAAGAACAGCCCGCCCACGCCACGCGTCTCGTTGCGGTGACGCAGGAAGAAATAATCGTCGCACCAGCGCTTGTGCGCTGCATAGCGCTCCTGGCCGAATGGCGCGCATAGCGCCTGCGCGGTGCGGTGCCAGTGCAGCACGTCCTCGTCGACCGGATAGAAGGGGGTCAGATCGAAGCCGCCACCGAACCAGGCCGCTACCACTTCGCCATCGCGCTCTGCGCGGAAGTAGCGCACATTGGCGTGCGTGGTGGGGACGTGCGGATTGTGTGGATGGAACACCAGCGACACGCCGCAGGCGCGCCATGTCGCCCCCGCCAGCTCGGGCCGATGTGCGCTGGCCGAAGGCGGCAGGCGCGAGCCGGACACATCTGAAAACCCGATGCCGGCCTGCTCGAACACCGCCCCATCGCGCAGGACGCGGGTGCGTCCCCCGCCGCCCTCCTCGCGCTGCCACAGGTCTTCGGCAAAACGCGCGCTGCCATCGATGGCTTCCACGGCAGTGCAGATACGGTCCTGCAGGCCGGTCAAATAATCCCGTACACGGTCGAATTCGTTCATGCCACGATTCTAAGCGCTGCATCGCACTTCATGCAGTCGGGCAAACGCGCCCATTTGTCGCAGGGCCAGGCGGTGCATCGTGTGGGCATAGGGTGCCTGACCAGTCAGGCTTTGCCGCGTAAGATCCCGCGACGGTGAGCGGACAAGGACCCGTCGCGCTGGTCGGCGCGCATGGTTTTCAACAAAAACAGCGGGCAACCGGGGCGGCGTCCTCGCCGCGGCCTCGACTCACCGAGCTTGTGATCCAAGCCCGTACCGTGTCCAACCGTCGCCACGGCTCGAAGTCTCTATCCCTCATGCGTCGCGCCCGCGCGCGGCAGTAAATTCGGCGCGCACTGCAGGCGTGCACAACCGCCATGCCAGCGCTGCGTGGAGACAGCCGATTGCCACCACGCCCAGGCCTGTCAGCAGTAACGCTGCCTGGCGGGTCGCTTGCAGGCGTGCCTGCAGCTGCGGCCACTCGGGGCTGTGCACGACATCGGCAGGCAGCATCGCCTGCACACCCTCGAACAGCGGCCCGATCAACGCCAGGGCACCGACATTGAGCAATCCTGTCCCCAGCAACACCGCCACGAACCCGACCCGTGCCCACTCGCGTCGCTGCAGCAAGGCCCAGCTCAGCCCTGCGAAGACCACCGACAGCACCATGCCTATGACGGAAAATGACAACGCATGATCGATCAACCACTGCAACGAGGCGGGCAGGGTGATTCCTTCGGGCAAGCCCAGCGCTGCCCCGTCGGGCATCAGCACGATCATCACGATCTGCAGCAGGTTGGACAGTGCACTGACGACACCCAGCAACAGGGACACCCACGCCAACGGCGTGACGAAGCCGCCGCGCGGGCGAGGTCCCGGCGTCGGCGCGCTCATTGCAGCGATGCGATATGGGCGGCCACGGCGGCCTGGCCTGGAGGATCCAAGGCCGGCTGCAGCTGCGCGTACCAACCCGGCAGCGCGTCGGCGGGCAGGCACTGGCGCAGCAACGGTGTGCTGCGTTCCAGGAAGGCTTCGAAGAAGGGCAGCCCGCGCATGTAGAGGAAGTGGCTGTCGGTGATCGACATGCCTGCGTAGGCCTCGCGCAACCACTCCAGATGCGGCAGCGCGTGTGCGCCGTGGCCGGCCCGGGTCAGCGCGGTGAGGAAACTGGTGCGTGCGGTGGCCGGCGAGGTGGAGCGCTCCTGCGCGTTCAAGTCATCGAAAGTCAGCAACCACTGCTCGCCACGATCGATCTCGTTGCACATCACCGAGGTGGTCGCCAACTGCAGTGCGTTGTGCGCGGTGGGCTCGAGCTCGTACAGCGCCAGCCAGTGCGGGTACGCCTCGCGATAGCGGTCCAGCGCGCTCAACGCCAGCGCGCACAGGCGTTGCGCGTCGGCACCCAGGTGCAGTTGTGCCTGCGCAGCGTTGTAGGCGCCCAGCTGATCGCCGTGCTGGAACAGGGTCAGTGCGGGCTGCAGTGCCGGCTCGATCCCGACATCGGTATCGGTGTCATCGGCGGCAGCAACCGGCGCTGCGGTCGGTTCGGCTCGGGGCGTCTTCGCCACCGGGGTCTTGCGTCCAAACAAACGGTCCCACAGGCCCATCGCGATTACCTTGTGCGCGCGACAAAGTGGAAACCGCCGCGGTGCCGGCGGCGCTCCGGTCGGGCGGCGGGCCGGCAGAGGGACGCGCAATGCGCCAGCGATTCTGCCGATCCTGCGCCAAGCTTAGGGCCAGTTGCGTACGTACAGGTGAGTGCCAGGCATGGTGTGGCGTGGCGATGCGCAACGCAGGAGCGCATCACGCGTGCAACATGGCTGACCTGGTGCTTGCTGCAAGATGCGGCCGCCGCCGCACGACATGTCACCGGGCGGGCGATGCATCACGCATCGCCCGCCCGCAGCGGCATGGCTTACGGCTTCACCTGCTCATTGAACAGCTTGAGGATGCGCTTGTATTCGTCCAGCCACGAATCGGCACGCGTAAAGCCATGGCGTTCCAGCGGATACGGCGCCACCTGCCAGTTGTCCTTGTGCAGCTCCATCAACTTCTGGGTCATGTCGACCGAGTCCTTGAAGAACACGTTGTCGTCGATCATGCCGTGCGCGATCAGCAGATGGTCGCGCAGTCCGTCGGCGTAGTTGATCGGCGATGAGGCCTTGTAGGCCTCGGGATCGAGCTCGGGCGTGTTGAGGATGTTGGAGGTGTATTCGTGGTTGTACTGCATCCAGTCGCCGACCGGACGCAATGCCGCGCCGGCCTTGAAGGTGCCGGGGCTGCGGAACAGCGCCATATAGGTCATGAAGCCGCCGTACGAGCCGCCGTAGATGCCGGCGCGCGCGCGGTCGCCCTGCTTCTGCGTCGCCAGCCACTCCAGCCCGTCCAGATAGTCTTCCAGCTCCGGATGGCCCATGTTGCGGTAGATCGCGGTGCGCCAGTCGCGGCCGTAGCCTTCCGAGGCGCGGTAGTCCAGGTCCAGCACGATGTAGCCCTGCTGCACCAGCAGGTTGTGAAACATCTGCTCGCGGAAGTACGGCGTATAGCGTTGCGAGACGTTCTGCAGATAGCCCGCGCCATGCACGAACATCACGATCGGATATTGCTTGCCGGGCTCGGGGTTCTGCGGCCCGTAGTACTTGCCCCAGACCGTGCCGGCGCCATGCCGGGATGGTACCTGCACATACTGCGGCGCGATCCACGGCTGCGCCTTGAAGGCGGGCGTGCGGGTGTCGGTCAGCAGCGTGGCCTGGCCGCCTGCGGCCGGCACTACCGCCAGCTGCGGTGGCAGATAGCTGCCTGAGTAACGCACCAGCAACTGCTGCCCGTTTGGCGACAGGCTGAAGCCTTCCACGCCATTCAGTGCGGTGACCTCGGTGAGCTGGTCGCTGCCCAGATCCAGCTTGCACACCTCGTAGTCGCCCGGCCATTTCTGATTGCACAGGAAGAACATGCTGCTGCCGTCGGCGCTGGGCACCGGCATCGACACTTCCCACTTGCCGCGGGTACGCCGGCGCGGCTTGCCGTTGCCTTCCACGGTGTACAGCTGCGAATAGCCGGATTCTTCCGACAGCAACCACAGCGTGCGGTTGTCGGGCAGCCAGCCGAAGTCGTTGAAGTCCCAGTTGATCCAGGCGCTGTCGCTCAGGCGATGCCGCGGCTGCAACGTGGCGTTGGCCAGGTCCACGCTGGCGATCCAACGGTCCTTGTTGTCCACCGCGCGAATCTCCACCGCCACATTGCGCCCGTCATCGCTCCAGTGCACCGCCGGCCCGCTGCCGTCGCCGTCGCTTTCCACACGCACGGCGCGGTTGCCCTTGAGCGCGTCGCGCTTGGCGGCCTTGCGCAGCGCGGCCAGCGGGTCGGTGGCGATACCCGGCAGGGTGTCGAAGGACAGCGGTCTTGCAGTGCCGGCACCGACATCGACCAACCACAGCGCATGCGCCACCGGCGCATTGCGACCGACGCGGGTACGCACTTCCTGGAATTCCTCGTAGCCGGATTCGGTCACGTACTTGGGCATCTTGCCGGCGTGGCCCTCTTCGGCAGCCTTGGCCTGGGTGACCACCAGCAGATGGCGGCCGTCCGGCGACAACGCGCTGTCGACGATCTCCACCTCATCGCCCAGATACACCGGCGCTGCCGCACGTGTGGCATCGGCGCGGCGCCAGATGTCTTCCTGCGTGCGTAACGCATCGCGCTGCTCACGGTCGCGCCGCAGCGTGGCCAGCGTGGCCAGTTGCTGCGCGCGCAACACATCGGCCTTGGGCGCAGCGTTGGGATCGCGCTCGGCCTTGACCACCGCAACCTGCGCGGTGCCGCCGTCGGCGCGCCAGTGGTACCAGTCGTTGCCCGCGCGCCAGATCGCGCCGCCATCGCTGGCAAATTGCGGCCGCGATTCGACCTCGTTGCTGCGGGTCAGCTGGGTCAGCGCGCCAGAGCGCAAATCGCGCAGGAAGATGTCGCCATTGCGCGCGAACAGCATGCGCTGGCGGGTCGCGTCGTAGCTCGGGTTATCCGCATCCAGGCCGGCACGTGCGTCGTCGGCCACGCGTTCGGCGGTGCCGCCGCCAGCGCCCTGGCGATAGGTGTCGCGCACCGGGGAACCGTTGCGTTTGAGCAGGTATTGCACCTGTTTGCCGTCCCACTGCCACCAGGCCTGATCCACCGACGGCCCGATCCAGTCCGGATCGGCCATCACCTGTTCGATGGTGAGCGGTGTGGCCGATTGCGCATGCGCGGTGACAGCCAGCAACAACAAGGACAGCGGCAACAATCTGGGCATCGGTGACAACTGGACGCAACGAGGAGCGGACAAGCCTAGCAGCTCGCTTCCGCCGGGGGCTTGGGCCACAGGTCATGTACGCGGTGGGGCGAGTGCGTCATCGAAGAGGCGAGGCGTCGGCGAGTGGCGGACGCGACAATATGCGTGGTTTGCAGCTTGACCCGAAGGGCGCGTGCGCCGTGCGGCGGCAGGACGAAGTCTTCATCTTCCATCGCAGGCGACGGGTGCTGCAGCTTCTGCCACGCATTGCGTGCTGCGCTGCCATCTGCGGCCCGAGCGACCGCGTGAGACCTGATGCGCTGCAAGTGTCCGCTTGGGCGACCTGGCCGTCGATGCCGGCAAAGCGCCTGAAAACGCAGTGTGGTCCGGGGCGATGGCCGCGCACTCCGCGCACCGCGTCCACGCGCGAGCTCGCCAATGTCACCGTAGCGGCTCGATGCACGCGCGCCACACCACGCAGCTGCAAAGCCGTGGAAATCTGCTTCGCGCCGGCCTTGGCCGAGGTTCCGAAGTTCGGCCACCGCCGCGTAGCCGGAAACCTCCCGACTTGCCAGCAGGGCAGGTGGCGGCCAAGCTAGCGCGCTTTTGCGATTGCCGGTTCCCATGTCCAGCCTGCCTGTTCCTGCCGTTTCCCACCCGATGGCCGTCGGCGCGCCCGGCCGGCCGCTGGCCTGGCGCGCGGGGCAGCCGGTCGATCTGGCCACCTTCATTGCACACGTGCATGGCCTGGCCCAGCAGCTGCCGGACGGTCGCCACGCGGTGAATCTGTGCGAGGACCGCTATCGCTTCATGGTCGCGTTCTATGCCTGCGCGTTGCGGGGGCAGGTGTCGCTGCTGCCGTCCTCGCGCGCGCCGGCCGTGGTCGGCGAAGTGCAGGCGCGGCATGCCGATGCATACTGCCTGGGCGATCTGGCGCTGGAACTGGCACCGCCGCGTTACTGGCAGCTGCCGGCCGAGTTGCCGCAAGCCGAGGGCCAGATTCCGCAGCTGGCCGACGACGCCCTGGTGGCCATCGGCTTCACCTCCGGCAGCACCGGCAGCCCGCAACCCAACCCCAAGACCTGGGGCAGCTTCCTGACCAGCACGCGCCAGGATCTGGTCGCGCTGGAGAGCCTGTGGGCGCACACCGATGCGGTGCCGCACGTGGTCGCCACGGTGCCGCCGCAGCACATGTACGGCATGGAATTGTCGGTCCTGCTGCCGATGGTGACCGAGCTTGCGGTGCATGCGGGCCGCCCGTTCTTCCCGGACGATGTGGCGCGCGCGCTGTCGGACATTCCTGCCCCGCGCGTGCTGGTGACCACGCCGGTGCATCTGCGCGCGCTGGTCGAATCCGGCGTGGCGCTGCCGCCGCTGGTCGGCATCGTCTCGGCCACCGCGCCGTTGGCGCAGGAGGTGGCCGCTGCCGCCGAGGCGCGATTTGGCGGCGAGGTGCGCGAGATGTTCGGCTCCACCGAGACCTGCGTGTTCGCCGTGCGCCGCACCGCACTGGAGGCGGCGTGGACACCGTTGCCCGGTGTGCGCCTGGAAACGCAGGCGGCGGGCACCTTGGTGCACGCACCGCATCTGGCCACGCCGGTGCTGCTGGCCGACATGATGGACGTGGCCGCCGACGGCCGCTTCCAGGTCCGCGGCCGGCAGGCCGATCTGCTGGAAATCGCCGGCAAACGCGCCTCGCTGGCCGATCTGACCCGTCGCCTGCTGGCCATCCCCGGCGTCGTCGACGGCACTATCGTGCAACTCGTGCCCGACCCCGGTCAGGCGGTCGGCCGCATCGCCGCACTGGTGGTCGCCCCGACCCTGGACGAAGCGCAGATCCTTGCCGCCCTGCGCGTCAGCGTCGATCCGGTGTTCCTGCCGCGGCGCCTGCGCAAACTCGCCGCCCTGCCGCGCAACGAAACCGGCAAGCTGCCACGCGATATGGTGCTGGGTTTGCTCAACGGCTGAGTGCAGGTCCCGCCACGGAGCCTTGCTGTTGCGTGGCGGCAGCGGGCATCAGAACCGACGCCCGCAGTCACTCACCCATGCACCCCATCGATCTCCACTGCCAGCTCGTCGCGGCAGATCACCGCGTGCAGCAGCAGACGCGGCACCGCATCGCCGAAGCGGGCGTCCAGCGCCTGCGCGACCTTGGGCAGGTCGTCCTGCTCGCGCACGTAGACCTTCAGGCGGGTGCCGGCGCCGAACTGTGCGGGCAGGGTGGGGGCGTGCTGGCGTGCGGCGCCGAGCAGGGCGTCGAAGTTCGCGAAGGTCTCTTCCAGCTGCGCCAGCAACTGGCCGGTGTGCATCGAGGCATGCCCGACCACGGCGGCGGTGCCTGACAGCAGCAGCGGCATGTCGCTGCCGGCCGGCGGCAGCATGGCGCGCGCGAAACTCGGCGGCTGCGGGCCGTATTGGCGCGGGTAGTTGTAGGCGCTGACCTGGCGCGGATTTTCCAGCGGGGTGCCGGCGTCGCTGGCGGCCAGCCAATAGATCTGGATGATGCGCTCGGCATCGCAGCGTCCCACCGCAGTGGCGGCCGGCAGCTGCGCATTGTCGAAGGCGCCCAGGCCGCGCGCACGGCCCACGCAGAACTGCCGGTAGCGTTCGCGGTCGCCACTGCCCAGGGTGATGGCATCCAGATAGTTCCAGATACGCAGCAGGCGCGGGGTCTGGCTGCCGGTGACGAAGGCGGTGATCTCCGCATAGGCCCTGGCGGCGGCGGCTTCGATATCGACATCCTGCTCGTCGATTTCGATCACGCCGAACTGCAGGCGGCCGTCGCTGGCCCAGGCGATGTTGCCATCGCGGCCACTGTGCACCGCTGCGTCGCTGCGCCACACCTCCAGCACGTCGGCCTGATACGGTTGCAGCGGCACGCGCAGGTAGCGCGGGTCGTCCAGGCGCGGCGCCGCAGTGCCGAAGCCGAACACGGCCAGCACCTGCGGATCGGCCAGCAGGGCAGACGGGTCGGTCTGATCGACATAGTCGACCTGCAGACGGGGATGGCGCACGGTGTGCGTGGTCTGGGCCTGGGAAGCGGTCATCGCGTGTCTCGTTGTTGCGTGTCGCGTTGCAAGGTGTCGCCGTCGAAGCCGAGCGTGGCCTGACGCCGGCGTTGGCGCCAGGACTGCCAGGCGCGCGGCATCATCGACAAGGTGGTCAGTGCATAGATGGCGCGGAACGCGCGCAGGCGCAGGCGCACCTTGGGGCTGTCGAACACATCGCCGGCCAGCATCGCCACCACCGCCTGTTCGATCTGCCAGGTGTTCTGCGGTTGCGCGAACAGGGCGCGCATGGTCGGCGAGGTGAAGCGGTAGATGAACCACTTGAACTCGTCCACGCCGCGCTTGAGCTCGCGCTGCAAGGCGCGCTGCAGTTTTGCCTCGTGCTGCGGCATGCGCAGGGCCTGGTCCACCATGGCCGCACCGCGCTCGGCGCTGTGCATGGCCAGGAACACGCCCGACGAAAACATCGGGTCGACGAAAGTGTAGGCATCGCCGAGCATCAGCCAACGTGGCCCGGACATGCGTGTGCATTCGTAGGCGTAGTTGCCGGTGGCATGCACCGGTGCCACGCGTTCGGCGCCGAGCATGCGCGCGTTGAGCTCGGCGTTGAGCGCGAGCGTGCGCATGAAGAAGGCCTCGCTGTCGCCTTTGCGGGTCTTCATGTACTCCGGGTAGCAGACCGCGCCCACGCTCATGATGTCGTCCGGCAACGGGATCAGCCACATCCAGCCGTGCGCGTGGCGGTAGATGCTGATGTTGCCGGCATCTTCGCCCGGTCGGCGCGTCACGCCGCGGAAGTGGCTGAACAGCGCGGCCGATTGATGCCTGGCATTGGCGCGTTTGAGCTTGAAGCGGGTGCCCAGGAAGGTGTCGCGGCCGCTGGCATCGAGCAGATAGCGCGGACGGAACTGCTGCACACCCGCCACGCCTCGTGCCTGCAGCACCGGCTGCTGCCCATCGAACTGCACCGCTTCGACCATGACCTGATCGCGCGCATCCACGCCCACCGCCCGCGCGCGCTCGAACAGCACCTGGTCGAACTGCGCACGCGGCACCTGGAAGGCGAAATCGGCCTTGGCATCCAGCGCATGCGAAAAACGGAAGGTGTTGTAGCCGCCGCTGTCGTTGGGAAAGTCCGCGCCGCGCTTGAGCACGCCGATGCTGCGCACGTCTTCCAACACGCCCAGGCGTTCGAGAATCGGCATGTTCATCGGCAGCAGCGACTCGCCGATATGGAAGCGCGGGTGCTGCGCTTTCTCCAGCAAGGTCACCTGCCAGCCCTGCTGGGCCAGCACGATGGCGGCCGCGCAGCCCGCCGGCCCGCCGCCGATGATCAGCACATCCGGGCACTCGGGTCCGGGAGCCGACCCGGCTGCCGGCTTGGCGGTCGGGGTAGGGCCAACAGCGGTGGAAGTCATCCTGGAGCGAACCTGCAGCGGGCGAGCGTCATGCAGTCATGATAGCCTGACCGGCGGCCCGGACAGGTATGCCGGCCGCCGGATCGCTGTTGCAGACCGATCGACACCCTCGCCGATGCGGCCGCAAGGCCGGCGTGGCGAGTGCTCGGAATCGGCCCGCACGGCAACGTACACTGTCCGTGGTTCCGCAGCATCGCCCACGCCAACCTGACGGTTGGCTGCGCCGCTGTGGTGGTTGCCCTGAAATTTCGCTGCGAATCTGTCGCCCGACCCTCACCTGGAAGCTCTCTGGATGTCCTCGCAAACCGCTGCCGAACGTGAACTGGCCGAACTCCTGGTCGAAAGTCTGAACCTGGAAGACGTCCAGCCCGCCGACATCGACCCGGAGGCGCCGTTGTTCAACACCGGGCTGGGACTGGATTCGATCGACGCGCTGGAACTGGCGCTGGCGATCAGCAAGCGCTATGGCTTCCAGCTGCGCTCGGACAATGACGAGAACCGTCGCATCTTCGCGTCGCTGCGCGCATTGTCGGCGCATGTCGAAGCCAACAAGACCGTCTGAGGTTGCGACCGCCGCGTCCGGCGATGCGCCCCCGTGGGTGCTGGGGCTGGGCGTGTTGCTGGCGGTGGCGTATTCGCCGCTGGCGCATTGGGCCAACGCCAGCCATCGCCCGGAACTGGCCGTCATCGCCGGCGCCTTGCTGGTGCTGATGGTGCTGATCGAACCGATGGCCGCGCGCCGGGCCTGGGCCTGGACGCTGGGCGTGCTGACCTTGCTAGGCCTGAGCGCGTTGTGGCACTCGCCGTACGCGATGCTGGTGCTGGCCGCGCCGCCGGTGGTGTTCACCGGCTGGATCGCCTGGTTCTTCGGCCGCAGCCTGCGCCGTGGGCGCACGCCGCTGATCAGCCGCATTGTCGAAGGGCTGTATCGCCAGGCCGGCATGCCGATCACTGCGGAGCAATACCGCTATACGCGTCGTCTCACCCTGGCCTGGGCGCTGCTGCTGTGCGCGCTGACCCTGGTCAACCTGGTGCTGGGCCTGTGCGCCGAACCCAGTGGCGTGTTGGCGCAACTGGGCTACCCCTCGCCGCTGCCGATCAGCGACGCGCGCGCGTCGTTGTTCGCCAATCTGCTGGCGTACGGGGTGGTTGGCGGGTTCTTTATAGGCGAATATCTATTGCGCGGCCGCTGGTTTCCACAGCGCCCCTATCGTAATCTGCCAGACTTCTTGCGCCAGATGGCGCGGCTCGGGCCGGAATTCTGGCGCGATCTGCTGCGCTGAGTGCGTGGCCAGGGGCAGCGACGTACGTGCACATTTTCGGGGACAATACAAAAATGCCGTTGGCAAGGATGCCGTCGCGCCTGGCGTGGGCCGTGTTCAATCTGTTGCAGCTGGCCTTCACGCTGACGTTTACCGCTGGCGGAATCGTCTATGCCCTGGCGTTGCTGGCGATCACGCGCGATGCCGACCGCCTGCTGCGCATGGGCGCCTGGATGTGGTCGCCGGTGCTGTTTCGCGGCGCCGGTGCCAAGGTGATCGTGGAAGGCCGCGAGCGCGTGGACTGGTCCAGGAACTATCTGTTCGTCAGCAACCACCAGTCGGTCATCGACATCTGCGCGTTGTTCTACGCCTTGCCGGTGCCGCTGCGGTTCCTGCTCAAGGACGAGATGCTCAAGGTACCGTTCGTGAACTGGTATGCGCGCGCCACCGGCATGCTGTTCCTGGACCGCGACAGCCGGCGTGCCGGGGCGATGGTGCGCCGGCAGGCCGCCGCCCTGCTGCGCGAGGGCAAGCAGCTGTGTCTGTTTCCCGAAGGTACCCGCAGCCGCAGCGGCGCATTATTGCCGTTCAAGGCCGGGCTGTTACAGGCCGCTATCGATGCTGGCGTACAGGTGGTGCCGGTGGCGGTGGATGGCTGCGGCAAGGTGCTGCCGGTGGAGGGTGTGTTCAGGGTGCGCCCGGGCATCATCCGTGTACGCATCGGCGCGCCGATTCGGGTGACCGGGCCGGACGCGCCGGACCGCCAGCAATTGACCGAGCAGGCACATGACGCCGTGGCTGCGATGCTTCAACCCAGGATCTGAGTTACCCGCTTATGGATTTCGTCGTGCCGCATGATCACCCCTGCCTGCCCGGGCACTTTCCGGGACGCCCCGTGGTGCCTGGCGTGGTCGTGCTCGACCACGTGCTGCAGGCGCTGGAAGCTGCGTATGGCCCACGTGCCGCGGCACGCCTGCCGCAGGTGAAGTTCGTGCAGCCGTTGCTGCCCGGGCAGACGGCATCGGTCACGCTGGACGGCATGGGTCCGCGTTGGCGCTTTCGCGTGCAGCGCGCCGACGAGCTGCTGGTCAGCGGCGAAGTGGTGGCGGAGGCGGCGCGATGAGCAGTCAGTGGAAGCAACGCCCGGAAGGCGGTGGACGTTTCGCGCTGTGGCTGATCCGCGGCATCGCCCAGCATGCCGGGCGCGCGGTGGGACGCGCGCTGCTGTACCCGATCACGCTGTACTTCCTGCTGGTGCGTGGGCCCGAGCGCAGCGCCTCGCGAGCCTATCTGACGCGCGTGCTGGATCGCCCGGCCACGCTGCGCGATGTGGCGCGGCATATCCACACCTTCGCCTCGACGATTCTGGACCGCGTGTACATGCTGTGCGGGCAGATGCAGCGCTTCCGGGTCGACATCACCGGGCTGGATCAGCTGCATACGCAGATGGATCGCGGCCGCGGCGTGCTGATCTTCGGCTCGCACCTGGGCAGTTTCGATGCGCTGCGCGTGCTGGCCACCGAACGGCCGGACGTACAGGTCAAGGTGGTGCTGGACAAGGCGCACAACCGCGCCATGACCGAACTGCTGGGCGCGCTGAATCCACAGCTGGCCGCCAACATCATCGACGCCGGCATGGACGCGACCTCGATCGTCATGGCAATCAAGGACGCCACCGACGCCGGTGCGCTGGTGGCGCTGCTGATCGATCGCCCGCGCGAGGGCGACCCGGCGTTGCCGGCGACGTTCCTCGGTCGCAACGCGATGTTCCCGACCTCGCCGTGGCTGATCGCCGCAGCGCTGAAGGTGCCGGTGGTGCTGGCCTTCGGCCTGTATCGCGGCGGCAATCATTACGAGCTGGCGTTCGAGACCTTCAGCGAAGGCCTGGACGTGCCGCGTCGCCAGCGCGCGCCGGTGCTGGCGGTGCTCATGCGCGATTACGCGGCCAGGCTGGAACATTACACACGCTACGCGCCGTATAACTGGTTCAACTTCTACGATTTCTGGAACACCCACCATGCCGATGTGCCGCACCCTGCCGTGGATGCTGATACTGCTGTTCAGCGCCGCACCGCTATGCGCCGCACCGCCTGAGACGCTGGACGTCGGCCAGGTGCTGCAGCGCCTGGCGCGCCCCGCACCGGTCAGCACCGAGTTCGTCGAACTGCGTGGCTCGGCCCTGCTGAAGACGCCGATGCGCGTGCAGGGCCATTACCGTCGCCCGGATGCGCAGACCCTGGTGCGCGAGGTCAGCACGCCGTATCGCGAGACCACCACGTTGCAGGGTGACGAAGGCGTACTGGAGCGCGAAGGCAAGTCGCCGCGGCGTTTTTCGCTGAGCCGGGTGCCGGAGCTGGCCGGCTTGAAGTCCGGCTTCGGCGCGTTGCTGGCCGGCGACCGCGCGCTGCTGGAGCAGCACTACCGCATCAGCGGGCAGGGCCAGCCGCAGGCCTGGCAACTGACGCTGCAGCCCAAGGACGCTGCCGTGGCCAAGCAGGTGCGCGAGTTGCGACTGTACGGACGCACTGATGAGTTGCGCTGCATCGAAAGCGTGCCGGCCAAGGGCGAGGTGCAACGCACGCTGCTGGCCGCTGCAGCGCGCGAGGCCGCACGCGTGACCGATGCGGCGGCCCTGACCACGCTGTGCCACGGGTCGGGCGCGTGACGCAGCGCGCCTTCGGCGCAGGCAAGGCGCTTGCACAACCCGATGCCGCGCGCGCGGCCGGTGGACGTTCCGCTGGCACAGCGAGGCGTGCGCATGGCGTTTAAGTTGAACGCAAACCGCCGCATCGGCCTGGCGCTGCTGTGGCTGGCGTTGCTGGCGGTGGCCGGGTTCTGGTTGAGCGAGACGCTCAAGGTCACCGGCGATCTGCGTAAGTTCATGCCCGCCCCGCGCACGCCGGCGCAGAAACTGCTGATCGAAGAACTCGGCGAAGGCCCCGGCGCGCGCCTGTTGCTGATGGCGCTATCCAACAGCGAACCGGCCACGCTGGCCGCGCAGTCGCAGGCACTGCAGCAGGCCCTGGCCGCACAACCGCAGCTGTTTGAGCTGGTCGGCAATGGCGGCACTGCGGGGCTGGATGCGATCCCCGAGCGCCTGCTGCCGTATCGCTATCTGCTCAGCGACAGCTTCGACACCACGGCGCTGGATGCACACACCCTGCAAGCGGCCTTGCAGTCGCGCGTGCAGGATCTGGGGTCGCCTGCGGCCGCGCTCGTGGAGCCGTTGCTGCCGCGCGACCCCACGCTGGAAGTGCTGCATCTGGCCGAAACCCTGCAACCTGCAGCGGCGCCGCAGACGCGCAACCAGGTGTGGTTCGACCGTGCCGGTACCTCGGCCTTGCTGGTCGTGCAGACGCGTGCGGCCGGCTTCGATCCCACCGGCCAGCAACTGGCCTACGACGCGGTGCAGGCGGCCTTCGCCAAGGTCGGCAAGGGCAGCACGACCCGGCTTACCTTGACCGGCCCCGGCGCATTTGCCGTGGAAATCACCGCGCGCACGCAGGGCGAGGCGCAGTGGATCGGTACGCTGGATACGGTGGGACTGGTGGTGTTGCTGCTGGTGGCCTATCGCAGCTGGAAGATTCCGGTGCTCGGCGTGCTGCCGTTGGCCAGTGCCGGCCTGGCCGGTCTGGCGGCAGTGGCGCTGTTGTTCGATGGCGTGCACGGCATCACCGTGGCATTCGGCTTCACTTTGATCGGCGTGGTGCAGGACTATCCGATCCACCTGTTCAGTCATCAGCGCCCGGGTCTGGATCCACGCGACAACGCGCGCCATCTGTGGCCGACGCTGGCCACCGGCGTGGTGTCCACCTGCATTGCCTATGTGACTTTCCTGTTCTCCGGTGTGGACGGCTTGCGGCAGCTGGCGGTGTTCACCATCGCCGGGCTGGCGACCGCCGCGATCACCACCCGTTGGCTGCTGCCATCGTTGATCGACCCGGCGCCGCGCGACTACGCCGATTCGCGCATGCTCGCCGCGCTGTGGCGCGGCATTGCGCGCCTGCCGCGGCCGCGCATCAGCCTGGCGGTGATTGCGCTGATCGGCATCGCGGTGATCGCGTTCGCGCCGGGGCAGTTCTGGCAGAACGATCTGTCGAAATTGACCCCAGTGCCGCCCAAGGCGTTGGCGCAGGACACGCATCTGCGCCAGGAACTGGGTGCCCCCGACGTGCGTTACGTGCTCGCGCTGCCTGCCGCCAACGACGAGGCGGCCCTGCAGGCCAGCGAGCAGTTGCGCCCGCGCCTGGATGCGCTGGTGCGCGACGGCGCATTGACCGGTTACGACATGGCCGCACGCTATCTGCCCAGCATCAAGACCCAGCGTGCGCGCCAGGCCGCGTTGCCGGATGCGTCGCAAGCGCGCGCATCGACCGACGCTGCGGTGGCCACCACGCCGTTTCGCAGCGATGCGTTTGCGCCGTTCCTGCAGGACCTGGACGCTGCCAAGCGCGCCGCGCCGCTGTTGCCGAAGGACCTGGCCGGCTCGCCGCTGGCAACGTCGGTCGGTGGGCTGCTGCTGGGCCGCGGCGATCGCAGCACTGCGTTGGTGTCGTTGACCGGCTTGCGCGATCCATCGGTACTGGCGGCTGCCGTGCAAGGCAGCGGGGCGCAGTTGCTGGATCTCAAGGATGCGTCCGAATCCCTGGTTGCCGCGTATCGTGGACGTGTGCTCGGCGCGCTGGCGTTGGCCGCGCTGCTGCTGGCGGTGACGGTGGCGATCGCGTTGCGCAGCCCGCGCCGGATCGTGCGCGTATTGCTGCCGATGGCGTTGACCACGCTGCTGATCCTGGCGATCCTGCGCGGCATGGGGGTGGAGCTCAATCTGTTCCATCTGATCGCGCTGATCCTGGCGGCAGGTCTGGGCCTGGATTACGCGTTGTTCTTCGACCATGCCGGCGACGATCACGCCGACCAGCTGCGCACCCTGCATGCGTTGATCGTGTGCAGCCTGATGACACTGCTGGTGTTCGCGTTGCTGGCTGCGTCCAGCATCCCGGTGTTGCGTGCGATCGGCAGCACGGTGGCGCTGGGGGTGTTGTTCAATTTCATCCTCGCCTTGCTGGTGTCGCGCGAGCCGGCGCTGGAGCGCGCAAGAAACGGAGAGGCACATGCAGGGACGTGAGGCGATTGCGGCGCTGATTCCGCATCAGGGCAGCATGTGCCTGTGGGAGGAGGTGCTGGAATGGGATGCGCAGCGCATCGTGTTGCGCAGTGATGCCCATCGCAGCGATACGCATCCACTGCGTTGCAACGGGCGCCTGCGTGCCCTGCATCTATGCGAATACGGTGCACAAGCCATGGCCGTGCACGGCGGCTTGCTCGGCCGGGACTCGGGCAAGCCGGTGCGCCCGGGCATGCTGGTGGCGCTGCGCGCAGTGGACCTGCACGTCGCGTATCTGGACGACCTGCCCGATGCGATCGTCTGCGAGGCGCAGGTATTGATGCAGGGCGAGGACAGCCAGCAATACAGTTTTCGCCTGAGCCACGGCGCGCAATTGCTCGCCGAAGGGCGCGCCACGGTGATGCTGGGCGCTGCGCAGGCCACCCAGGCCCTGTAGAGGGGCGGCAGCGCGCGATGAAGCGTGACCGCTGACGCCGCATCGCGCACAAGTACGCTCCTACATGATGTGGGCGATCAATGCTGGCGATCTATTCCTGCGCTTGCTGCGAGTCGTTAGGATGAGGCTCTTTCCGCCGTCGTGTCTGCGGCTTTCATCGAGGCTTCCATGAGCACTTCCATTCCACAGCGCCGCGCACTCGTCACCGGCGGCAGCGGCGATCTTGGTGGTGCGATCTGCCGTCAGTTGGCGGCGCAGGGGCGCCATGTGATCGTGCATGCCAACCGCAACATCGCCCGCGCCGATGCCGTGGTCGCAGCGATCGTGGCAGACGGCGGCAGCGCCCAGGCGGTGGCATTCGACGTGGCCGATGCGCAGGCCAGCGCATCGGCGCTGGCGAGCCTGCTGGAGGCCGGCCCGATCCAGATCGTGGTCAACAACGCCGGCATCCATGACGATGCGCCGATGGCCGGCATGAGCGCCGAACAGTGGCATCGGGTCATCGACGTGTCGCTGCACGGGTTCTTCAACGTCACCCAGCCGCTGCTGCTGCCGATGGCGCGCACGCGCTGGGGCCGCATCGTCAGCGTGTCGTCGGTGGCGGCAGTGCTGGGCAATCGCGGGCAGACCAACTACGCCGCGGCCAAGGCTGCCTTGCACGGCGCCAGCAAATCGCTGTCGCGCGAGATGGCCAGCCGCGGCATCGCGGTCAACGTGGTCGCGCCGGGCGTGATCGAAAGCGAGATGGTCGGCGAAAGCTTCGCCCCGGAAGTGATCAAGCAACTGGTGCCGGCCGGCCGCGTCGGCAAGCCCGACGAAGTGGCCGCATTGGTCGCGTTCCTGTGTTCGGAGTCAGCCGGTTACATCAACGGCCAGGTCATCGGCATCAATGGTGGGATGGGCTGAGAGCGGGTGATCTGCTGGTTTGCTGCGGGGTCCTTGCCCGCCCACCATCGCAGGACACGCTGCAAGTACGTCCTTGTAAGCTCTTACGCGGCATCCATGCCGCGTAAGGTCCCGCGACGGTGGGCGGGCAAGGACCAGTCGAGATGGTCGGTGTGCATGGTGCAAGCAATGCACGCTGCGCGGCTCTTCGATGAGGTGCGGTCTAGGATCAGCTCAGTTTCATCGGAACACTGCGCTGCACATCGACAGCAGTGCATACCAAATTAGCCACCGGTCTCGTCGATCCTCATGACCAGATCGCGCTCGTGCGCACCGCGCGCGGCACTGCAATGCACCGACACGGTATTGCCATTGGCACGCAGGCGGCCGTCGACATACAGGCCATCGCCGCGATCGTGATACGACGCCGTCCAGTTGTAGATGCTGGCGCCTTGTGCAAGGTAATGGGTTTCAGCGGCACGCCGACACACAGGAACCAAGTCGCTACCGTTCATCAGCAGCGGTTCGGGGACGTATTGCACGATGTTTTGCGCCACAGCCTGCGTACTGATCGCGCCGGCGATTGCCAGGACAAGCGGATAGAACAGACTTCGATACATGGCTCACCTCCTGTGAGTGCGGATGCCCGAAGTATAGGTGCTAGGTTTGAATGCAGAAACGCACGCGCCGTTGCCGACGCGATTCTAAAACTCACGCCGCGTCGGCGTACCAGGCGGCGGTGAGGATCGGTTCGCCGATGGCGTTGGCGGTCAAGGCATCCAGCCCATGGTCCGGCAGTGCGGGATGGCGCTGGCGTGCCTGCTGCAGGATCTCGCGTGCCAGCACCGCCATCTGCGCCACGTTGCTGTGGATGCGTGCGGCAAAGGCGTCGTCGTCGAGGGTGGCGTTCAAGGCGCCATTGAGTTCGTTGAACCAGCCGATCAGGTACTGATCGAGCAGGCGCCCATCGTCGGCGGCCAGGCCTTGTGCAGCGTTGTGCTGGCCCCAGTCGTGCAGCACACGTTGCATCGCCAGATTCATGTCGCGCGCATAGAGGAAATCCGACTTCATGCGCGAGAGCAGGCTGAGGTCGGCGATCCGACCGCTGCAGAACAACGGCGCCAGCAACGACCAGTAGTAGGTGTAATCCCAGATCACCTTGACCGGCATGACCTGCGCGTCGCCGAACAGCGCGTACTGGTCCTGATACAGGGTCAGGGTGTTTTCGTAGAACGAGAAATACAGCTGCTGATACAGCTCGACGTACGGGCTGAGCGACCTGCCGGCGCGGTCGCGGCCGATCAGTTCGCAGATGTAGGTGTTGGAAATCGCAATGAAGTCGCTGCCGGGCGAATAGAACGGGTCCAGGAACAAACCCGCTTCGCCGGTCAGCGCCCAGCGCTGCGGCGAGAACACCTGCTTGCAGCCATAAGAGAAGTTGCGCAGGAACAGGAAGTCCTGCAGCCGGTAGTCGGCCTTGTCGAGCGTGGCGGCGACCTGCGGCTGATGCGTGCGCAACCAGGTCATCGCCTTGGCGTGGGTGTTCATGGTGTCCAGCGGGTGCATCGACGCATCGCAGACGATGCCCAGCGAATGCGCGCCGGACGACAGCGGAATCAGCCAGAACCAGTAGCCCGGCCCGCACATGTGGTTGGTCGAGCGCCAGCGGTCCGGTGGTGTGCAGCGCTGCAGCCAGCTGCTGTCCTGCGACCAGACATTGGGGTCGATCAGGCCTTCCACGCGCCACCACACCGCATTGGCGTCGTGCGCATTGTCCTGCGCCAGGCCGAGCTTGCGCTTGAGCAGGCCGGCGCGGCCGCTGGCATCCACCACCCAACGTGCGCTCAGCGTGCCGGCCTCGCCGGCGCGCTCGTAGCGCACGGTGTGGTCGGCCTGGTCATCGGACAGGTCCACGCCCTTGACGCTGCAGCTGTCGACAAACGTGATGCCCTGCGCGCGGGCGCGCTCGCCGAGGAAATTTTCGAAGCGGCCGCGATCGATCTGCCACGACGGGGTCGGCAGGATCTGGCTGACGCCCAGCTCGGTGCAGCGGTCGATGTCCTCGCGCTTGTCGGAGAAGAAGAAGCGGAAGCCGAACTTGCGGATCTGCTCGGTCTCCAGATGCTCGCGCAGGCCCAAGACCTCGGCGAAGTAGTGCGCGCCGATCTCCACCGTGGACTCGCCCACCTTGAACGCCGCCTCGCGCACCGGGTGCGCACGGCGCTCCAGCACGGTGATCGCCAGTTCCGGATCGCGTTGGCGTAGCTGCAGGGCCAGACTCAGTCCGGCCAGGCCACCACCGGTGATAACGACGTCGGCATGCTGTGCATTCATGGGGATGGCTTGCTCTTGGTAACCGCCGGCACAGTAGCAAATTCGCCGTCAGCGTCGTCGATCAGCACCGGGTTGGCGCGCACGCGGCGGTACTCGCGCCAGATATGCCCGTAGCTCCAGGCCTGGACCACCACATGCGAGGTGATTTCCCACAGATCGCGCACCAGGCGGAAATGGCTCTTGCGGAACGTGCCCGGCGAGGTGCCGGCGTAGCGGGTCTCGATCGGCACCGCGACCACGCGCGCGCCGGCCTGGCGTGCGGCGGAAATCAGCAGTTGCGCTTCGAATACGAAGCCCTCGCCGGGCACCTCGGGCAGGGTGAACACCGAGGCCGGATACAGGCGCTGGCCGCTCTGGCTGTCGACCAGCTGGAAGCCGCAGGCCCAGGCGATGCCCCAGTCGCCGAAATCGTTGCCGATGCGGCGGATGGTGGGCTGGGTGGCGCGCTTGCGCATGCGTGCACCGACGATGACGCAGCCGGGGTGGCGGTTGGCCGCGGCCAACAGACGCGGGAAATCGGCGGCCTTGTGCTGGCCGTCGCCGTCCATGGTCATCACTGCGCGCATGCCCATCCGCTGCGCCTGCGCAAACCCGCTGCGCAACGCGGCGCCCTTGCCCTTGCGCTGCGGATGCCGGATCAAGGTGATCGGCAGGCCGGCGATGCAGTCGGCGGTGCCGTCATCGGACCCGTCGTCGATCACGATCACGTTGGAGCAATAGGTCAGTGCATCGTTGACCACTTCACGGATGCGCAGCGACTCGTTCAGCGCCGGCACCAGGATCGCGGTGTCGTCGCGGGTCAGTGGCTGCCGGCTCACTGCTGTAGCTCCACGCGCAACACCCGCCCCGGGCCGGCGTACAGCGCCACGCGCTCGCCGCCAGCGGCGATCAGGTCGAACAGCGGCAGCATCAGCGCCATCGCATTGCAGGCGACATGGCGCGACAGCGGCCCCTCGCCCGGCGAGGGCGTGCCGTCGTCCAGCCGCGCCCGCAGCTGCAGCTTGCCGGCCTGGCCGGGCACGCCCAGCACCAGCGCACCGCCGAGCAGCCCCTGGCTGGGGGCGACCCGGCCCAGCGGCCCGACCGAACGGGCGTCGTAGCCGGCCAGCAGCACCGCGTCCATGCCGGCGGCACGTTGGACCAGCGCCTCCAGCAGGCCTTGTGCGAAGCTGCCCAGGCTGGCGCTGATCGCGGTGGCCGGGGTCATCGCCCCGGCGCCGATGGTCCAGTAGCCGGCCGCGGCGTTGTGCACCGAGTTGTGGAACTTGGTCGGCGAGATTGCCGTGGGGTCGCTGGCCAGGGTGGTGCACATGTAGTCGGAGATGGCCAGGTCGCCGTACGTGGAAGTGAAGATCGACGGCAGGCTGGCCGGCTCGCGGCCGGCGGCGGTGCAGGCGGCCAGCGCGGCCTCCAGCGAAACCGCCACCGTGTCCGGTGCGCGACGGCGCTCGTTGGCGGCCAGCAGTTGCGGCGCCGGGCGTGCCCCGGTGTCCTGCAGCGCGCCGCCACGCACGAACGCCGCAGCGGCATCCCAGCTCGGCAGGCCCTGGGTCCAGAAGCCGATCCCCTCGATGGTGGCAGCCAGCATCAGCGGGCCTGCCCGAACAGCAGCGAGCAGTTGTTGCCGCCAAAACCGAAGGAGTTGTTCATTGCGTAATCGATCTTAGAATGGGCATTGTCGAAACGGATCTGCGGGCCGCAGGCGGGGTCGGGCACTTCGCTGTTGAGCGTGCCCGGCAGCACGCCGTCGCGCAGCGCCAGCAGCGCGATCACCGACTCGACGATGCCGGCTGCGCCCAGCGTGTGGCCGGTCCAGGCCTTGGTCGAGCTGGCGTGCAGGGTGGCGGGGAAGATCGCCGCCACCGCGGCGGCTTCGACGCTGTCATTGGCCGGGGTGGCAGTGCCGTGCAGGTTCAGGTAGCCCACCGCGGCCGGCTCCAGGCCGGCGCGTTCGAGCGCGCTGCGCATCGCCAGCTGCGCGCCCAGGCCCTGCGGATGCGGGGCGGACATATGGTGTGCATCGCTGGATTCGCCATAGCCGTACAGCCACAGCGTTGCGTCCGGCGCAGCGGCGGTGCGTTCGAGCAGGGCAAAGCCGCCGGCCTCGCCCAGGCTCAGGCCGACCCGGCGCGCATCGAACGGCTGGCACAGCTCCGGCGCCACCACCTGTAGCGAGTTGAAGCCGAACAGCACGCTGCCGCACAAGGTATCCACGCCGCCGACCAGGGCGGCATCCACCACCCCGGCATCGATCAGGCGCGCGGCCTGGGCAAATACCTTGGCGCTGGACGAACAGGCGGTGGCCACGGTCACGCTCGGGCCGCGCAGGCCGGTGGCGTGCTGCACGAAGTCGCCCAGCGAGTGCGGGGTGTGCACGATCGGGCGATCCAGATCGTCTGGGAAACGCGCGCCGTCGGCATCTTCGACCAGGCGCGTGTAGGCCTCTTCGCTGGCGCCGATGCTGGAGGTGGAGGTGCCGATGATCACCGCCACGCGCTCGGCGCCGTAGCGCTGCGCGGCGGCCTGTACGGCCTCGGCCATGCCGTCCTGCTGCAGGGCCAGCCAGGCCAGGCGATTGTTGCGGCAGTCCCAGCCTTGCAGGGCCTCCGGCAGCACGACGTCTTCCACGCCGTCGACGCGGCCGATCCAGCACGGCAGCGGTTGCGGGCCGAAATCGTTGCGACGCATCCCGCTGCGGCGAGCAGCCAGGGCGGCGGCCTGGGCATCGCGCCCGGCGCCGAGCGCGGTGGTGGAGGTAAAAGCGGTGACGGCGACCGGGGCCATCTGGGACGAATGCTGCGCTTGGCTCACGGTGGTCCGGCTGGCAAGAAGTGGGCTCAGTATATCGATGGCGGGTCCGCTTCCCGTCGATGACGCACCTGAACGTGCCGGTCATGTCGCTGACGCGGCTGGGGTTTTCGCGTGTTGCCGCGCTTTCGCCATCGGCGCAATTGGGACACAATCCTGCGACACACTTGCCGATCGAGCGCGACCACGCGCGCATGCACGCCTACGTCTACAAAAGCCAACGCAAGCAGGACACCTTCGTCTATCTCGCCACGCGCGACGACTTCTCCGGTCTTCCCGCCGCCGTGCACGCGCAGCTGGCGCCGTTCGCGTTCGTGCTGGAGGTGGCGTTGACGCCGCAGCGCCGTCTGGCGCAGGCCGACGTGGCCACGGTGCGCGAAGCGCTCGCCAAGCACGGCTTCTATCTGCAACTGCCCAAGACGGTGGTGCTGGCGGGCGAGTGCGACTATGACTGAGGCCGCACGGGCCGCACGCTTGCGGGCCGCAGCGCTGGCCGGCGTGGCCGGCGTGGCGTTGTCGTTGCTGGGCGGCATCGGCGGCGGTGTTGCCGCAGTGACGCTGTGGCTGGCGCAGCCGGCGTTCGCGCTGGCGGTGTCGTGGGCGCGCGGTAGCCGCGCACTGCCCAGCCGGCCGCGCGCGGTCGCGCACGCCCTGCCGCCGCTGTTGACGGTCTGGGGCGTGGGCCTGCTGGTGTTGGCCGCCCTGATCAGCTGGCCGCTGACCGCCCTGCGCGACAGCGGCAGCCTGGCCGCCGCGTTGGCCTTGAGTGTGGCGGTCAGCGCCGCGCTGCTCGGGCTGTGGCGGACCTGGCCGCTGTGGGGCGAGGTCGAACGCGACGGCAGCGCGCTGGCCCCGCGCTGGCATGCGCTGGCGACGCAGGAGTTGCACGCCTGGCGCGGCTTGCTGGCCGCTGCCCTGGTGCTGGCGATGTGCACGCTGGTGGTGGCGCTGGCCTGGCCGGGCTGGTTGTCGAGCAGCTTGCGCTGGAGTCTGGCGATCGCGGCCAGCGTGCTGCTGCCCGCCGCCCATCTGCTGTTGCAACGCACCGCCGCACCGGCGCGCAGCGATGCCCCGGCGGCCTTGCAGGCGGCCGATTTCTTTTCCGAAGCGGCGGCCGAGCCGCGTCCGCTGGAGCCGGTGGCCCAGCATCAACTGGTGCCCGAACTGTTCGAGGCCGCGCGCAGCGGGCGCGTGGACCGCGCGCTGCAATTGCTCGACGCCGGCGCCGACCCGCAGGCAATGCCGTTGCCGGAGTGGCGCGACCAACGCAGCCTGCCTGCGCTGGCCGCGGTGCTGCCCGATCTACGCCTGCTGCGCGAACTGATCGTGCGCCGTGTCGACGTCAACCAGCCGCACCGCGGCATGACCCCGTTGCTGGCCGCCACCCGCGACAGCTGGCACGGCCGCCCGGACGCGGTGATGACGCTGCTGGCCAACGGCGCTGACCCGCGCGCCAGCGACAACGACGGCAACACGCCGCTGCATCACGCGGTGCGCAGTTCCGACCCGGGCGTGGCCGCGCTGCTGCGCGATGCCGCCGCCGAGCTCGACGCGCTCAACAACGAAGGCCACTCGCCGCTGGCGATGGCCTGCCAGGTCGGCAACTGGCGGCTGGCCAAGTTCCTGCTGGAACGCGGCGCGCATTCCGAGCCGGACGGTGGCGCGCCGGTGCTGCTGGCGGCGGCCGGCACCGAGGAAGACGACCCGGCCGGCGTGCAACTGCTGCTCAAGCACAAGGCGCGCGTGGATGCGCGCGACCGCCAACGCCGCAGTGCCCTGCACGAAGCCGCCCTGGCCGGGCACGGCGACATCGTCGAGGCGCTGCTGGCGGCCGGCGCCAATCTGGAAGCGCGCGATCTGCTTGGCCGTACGCCGTGGCTGGATGCGGCGCGGCAGGCGCGCAGCGGCGTGCTCGAACGCCTGGTCGCGCGCAAGGCCGATGTGCTGGCCATCGACGGTGAGGGCCGCAATGCGGTGATGCTGGCCTGCGCCGCCGACAGTGTGTCGCCGGCCCTGATCCGGCGCCTGCTCGACCTGCAGGTGCCGGCCGACAGCACCGACGGGCACGGCCGGCGCGCGGTGGATGTTGCCGCCGAAGCCGGGCGCTGGGCGATCGTGCAACTGCTCGATCCCGGCTATCCATTGCCGGCGGCGGTCAGTGATGCGCAGGGCGAGACCCCCGGCGTTGCGCTGCTGCCCGACCGCCCGCCGTTAGTGCTGCTGCGCGAAGGCCTGCAGTTCGGTCAACGCGACGGGCTGGTCGCACTGGCCCGCCTGTGCGGCCCGGAAGAACTTGGCGGTCTGCTGCACGACGCGCACCTGGCCTTGAACGCCGATGCGGTGGACTGGCTGCTGCGCCACGGTGCCGATGCCGAGGTGCGCGATGCCTGCGGCGATGTGCCGATGTTTGCGCTGCTCTCGCGGGGCGTGGAAGCGGTGCCGGCGCTGCAGGCGCTGCTGCGCCATGGCGTGTCGCCGGCCGGTGCCGGCGGTCTGACACGGCTGCTCAGCGCCTGCGTGCAGCACGATGCGGCATCGCGCGGGCTGGAACAGTTCGCGCTGGAACTGCTCGAACGCGGCGCCGACCCGTTCGCCGCGTCGGCCGCGGGCGATCCGCCCTTGTCGCTGGCGGTGCGGCTGGGCTGGCTGCGCCTGCAGCAGTGGTTGCTGGAACACGGCGTGGACCGCGAGGCGCGCGACAGCCACGGCATGACCGCGCTGCATCTGGCCACCGCGCTGGGCCGCGAGGCATCGCTGAAGTTGCTGGTCAAGCAGGGCGCCTCGCCGGAAGCGCGCGCTGCCGACGGACAGACCCCGTTGGGCGTGGCGCTGTCGATCGGCCGCCGCGACCTGGCCGACTGGCTGGACTGGCGCATCTGGTCGCTGCCACACCGCAGCCTGCGCGAGGCGGATGTGCCGGCCGCCGCGATGGTCGGCGACACCGATGCGGTGCGGCGTCTGATCGATCTCGGCCTGCCGGTCGATGCCATCGATGCCCAGGGCTGCACCGCGCTGCTGCGCGCTGCCGGCGGCGGCCATCTGGGGGTGGTGGCGCATCTGCTCGATCGCCACGCAGACCCGCAACGCGCAGCCAATAGCGGCGCCACGCCGTTGTCGGCGGCGGTGAGCATGCGTCAGACCGAGATCGTGGCCGCGTTGCTGCAGGCCGGTGCGCAGATCGAGCATCGCCTGCCCGGCGGCGTCACCGTGCTGATGCTGGCCTGTGCGCTGGGCCTGCCGGATATTGTGGCGCGCCTGCTCACTGCGGCGGCCGATGTGCACGCCAACGACGACCAGGGTCTGGCGCCGCTGCATTGCGCCGCGCTGTATGGCTTCACCGCGCGCGACAAGAGCCGCCTGCTGGCCTTGCTGGATACCTTGCTGCTGGCCGGCGCCGACCCGGACTATCTGGCCGGTGGCCGGGTCAGCGCCTTGTTGCTGGTGCTGGGTGCACGCGCCGAGCCGGGCACTGCCTGCGACGAGCAGGTGGTACTGGCCGGCGTCGAACGCCTGCTCGACGAAGACGTGTCGCTGGATGTGGCCGATCAACGCGGCTTCGGCCCGTTGCACCTGGCCGCGCTGCACGGTCTGCCGTTGCTGGTGCAGCGCCTGCTGCGTGCCGGTGCCGATGCCGACCGCCGCGACGCGCTCAACCGTACCCCGCGCGAGATCGCGATCATGCGCGGCTTCATCGATGTGGCCGGCCAGTTCGAACCCGCCTTGCCGGGTGTGTCCTCGATGGCGCGCTTTTTGCGTGAAGGCCGCTGAGCCAGCGCGGCGGCGCACCGCTGCGGGTGCTGTTCGTGTGCAGCCGCAAGCGCCTGCGCAGCCCCACCGCCGAGCGCGTGTTCGCCGACTGGCCGGGCGTGCAGACGCAATCGGCCGGGCTGGCCGCCGATGCGCAGGTGCAGCTCACCCCGGAGCTGTTGCATGAAGCGCAGCTGGTGCTGGTGATGGAGCGTCGCCATCTGCAGTCGCTGCGCAAACGCTTCGCCGCGCATCTGCGCCATTGCCGGGTGATCTGCCTGCAGATTCCCGACGACTACGCGTACATGGATCCGGCACTGATCCGTCGCCTGGAACACACGGTGCCACCGTTGCTGCGCCTGCCGGCGCAGTCGTAACCTGATCCCGACACCGCGCATGCAAGACTGGGTTTTTCCTCGCACGAAGGAAGCGCCTCTACGATGAGCGTGCGTATCGAGGACCACGCCATGCTGGGCAATTGCCACAGCGCGGCTTTGGTCGACCACCGCGGCACCATCGACTGGCTCTGTCTGCCACGTTTCGACTCCGATGCGTTTTTCGCATCCCTGCTGGGCGATGAGCAGCATGGGCAATGGGCATTGTCGCCGGCTGGCGACTTTCGCAGCGAACGCGCCTACGAGGACGACAGTCTGGTGCTGTGCACGCGCATGCGCACCGACACCGGCACGGTGGAACTGGTCGACTTCATGGTCGCCAGCGCCGAAGGCGACGGCCACCAGCATCTGGTGCGGATCGTGCGGTGCGTGCAGGGCGAGGTGCCGATGCACATGCGCCTGACCTTCCGCTTCAACTATGGCCGTACCGTGCCATGGGTGACGCACATCGATGGTGGCATCCGCGCCATTGCCGGTCCCGACCAGCTTGCCCTGCGCTCGCCGCAGGCGCTGCACGGCGAGGACATGGGCACCGAAACCGACTTCACGCTGCGTCAGGGCGAGAGTACCTGGTTTCTGCTCAGCCACGGCCCGTCGCATCAGCCCACGCCGGCGGCGATCGATCCGGAACAGGCGCTGCAACGCACGACCGCGTTCTGGCATGGCTGGGCGCGTCGCTGCACCGATGTCGGCCCCTGGACCGCGCAGGTGCGTCGCTCGTTGGTGGTGTTGAAAGGGCTCAGCTATCTACCGACCGGCGGCATCGTCGCTGCGCCCACTGCATCACTGCCGGAGCATCTGGGCGGCACCCGCAACTGGGACTACCGCTACTGCTGGCTGCGCGATTCGGTGTTCACGCTGATTGCCTTGCTGCAGGCCGGGTACCGCGATGAAGCAGGGGCCTTCCGCGATTGGGTGCAACGCGCCATCGCCGGTTCGCCGGATCAGCTGCAGGCGCTCTACGGCATCGCCGGTGAGCGCCGGCTGCAGGAATGGGAAGCGCACTGGCTGCCCGGCTATGAAAATTCCGGCCCGGTGCGTATCGGCAACGGTGCGGTGGATCAGTTCCAGCTCGACGTCTACGGCGAGCTGATCGGCGCGTTGCATTACGCGCGCGAAAAGGGCGTGGCGCCGCCGTCCGATGACGAGGGCTCGTCGGCATCGTTGCTGGAGAAGGTGCTGGAGACGCTGGAAACGGTGTGGCGCCTGCCCGACGAAGGCATCTGGGAAATCCGCGACGAGCGCCGTCATTTCGTGCATTCCAAGGTGATGGCCTGGCTGGCATTCGATTGCGGCGCGCGCGATGGCATCACCGACGCCGATGCGGCCAAGCGCGCGCACTGGGGGCGCATCGCCGACGACATCCGCGCCGAAGTGCTTGAAAAGGGCGTGCACCCGGACGGTCACTTCGTGCAGAGCTACGGCTCCGATCGCCTGGATGCGGCGTTGTTGCTGATCCCGATCGTGGGGTTCCTGCCGGCCGATGATCCGCGCATCGCCGCAACCGCCGATGTGATTGCACGCGATCTGACCATCGATGGATTGGTCGAACGCTATCGCGCCGACGACAGCGCCGACGGCTTGCCGGCCGGCGAGGGCACCTTTCTTGCCTGCAGCTTCTGGCTGGTGGAAAACTACGCCCTGCTCGGGCGCACCGAGCAGGCACGGGTCCTGCTCGAACGTCTGCTCGGGCTGTGTAACGACGTGGGCCTGCTCGCCGAAGAGTACGACCCGCGCAGCAAACGCATGCTTGGCAACTTCCCGCAAGGGTATTCCCACGTGGCTCTGGTCAATGCGGCATTGCGCCTGCACGGACGCATGGGCGAAGAGGAAACACATCCATGAACGAACAAGCCACAACCCCGTGCATCATCGTGGTGTTCGGTGCGCGCGGCGATCTGACCAAGCGCCTGGTGATGCCGGCGCTGTACAACTTGCGTCGTTCCGGCGCACTGGGCGAGCAGTTCGCCATCGTCGGCATGGATCACGGCGATATCAGCGAGCGTTCGTGGCGTACGATGATGGGCCAGTCGATGACCGCCCTGCTCAGCAGCCGCGATGCCGAATTCCAGACCGACGAGTTCGATACCGGCACCTGGGAATGGCTGCGCGAGCGCATGCATTATCTGCGCGGCGATTTCACCGACCTGGGCGCCTATCAAACCTTGGATGCCGCACTGGAAAAACTGCACAAGCGCTACGGCACCCAGGGCAACGTGCTGTTTTACCTGGCCACCGCCGCGCGCTTCTTCGAGCCGGTGTTGCTCAACCTGGGCGGCGCCGGGCTGGTCAAGCAACGCGAGGGCGAGGGCTGGCGTCGGGTCATCGTGGAAAAACCGTTCGGCCACGATCTGCCCAGCGCCGTCGCGCTCAACGCCACCGTCGCCAAGGTCCTGCACGAGGATCAGGTGTTCCGCATCGACCATTTCCTCGGCAAGGAAACCGTGCAGAACATCCTGGCGTTCCGCTTCGCCAATGGCCTGTTCGAGCCGGTGTGGAACCGCGACCGCATCGACCATGTGCAGATCACCGCCGCCGAAACCATCGGGGTGGAAGGGCGCGGACGTTTCTACGATCCCACCGGCTGTCTGCGCGACATGGTGCCCAATCACCTGTTCCAGTTGCTGGCGATGATTGCGATGGAACCGCCGGCCGCGTTCACCACCGAAGCGATGCATCGGCGCCGCGCCGAGGTGATCGAAGCGGTGCGCCCGATCAAGCCCGAAGACGTGGTGCGTGGCCAGTACGCCTCCGGTGCGGTGAGCCGCAGCGCAGTGCCGGGATATCGCGAAGAAGACACGGTGCCGGAAGATTCGGAAACCGAAACTTACGTGGCGATGAAACTGCAGGTCGACACCTGGCGCTGGGCCGGCGTGCCGTTCTACCTGCGCACCGGCAAGCGTTTGCGCGAGCGCACCACCGAGATCGCGATCCGCTTCAAGCCTGCGCCGCTGGCGCCGTTCCGCAGTACCGAGGTAGGCGGTTACGGCCCCGACTGGCTGGTGCTGCACATCCAGCCCGACGAAGGCATTTCGCTGCAGTTCGATGTCAAGCGCCCAGGCGCGCAGGTCAGTCTGGCACCGGTGCGCATGGACTTCCGCTACCGCGACTGGTTCCCCAAGGAATACACGGTGGGCTACGAGCGTTTGCTGCAGGACTGCATGAATGGCGAAGCCGGCCTGTTCCAGGACGCGGCAATGGTGGAAGGTGCCTGGCGCATCGTGCAACCGATCCTGGACGCCTGGAAGCAACCGCCCAGCGACTTCCCCAATTATGCCGCCGGCAGCGCCGGCCCATCGGCTGCCGATGCCTTGCTGGCCATGAACGGCGGACACGCCTGGCGCGCGCTTACCCCGGGCCGCAAGCCACCGCCGCGGCGCGCACCGGAGGCGCGTGGCAGCGCCACGACGCCGATCAAGAAAGCCACTGGCAAATCTGCCAAGAAGGTCGCCAAGGTCGCCAAGGCGCCAGCCAAAGAGGTCAGCAAGGCGCCAGCCAGACGCGCATCCGCCGCTTCAGCAAGACCATCGCAGGATGCGGCTACGGCGCCTAGCAGCGCGGCCAAGAGCGCTGTGGGCAAACGCGCAACCGGCAAGGTCGCAAAGACCGCTGGCAAAACCGCGGCAGGCAAGGGCGCAGCGAAGACGTCGGCCAGCAAGACCGCAGCGCGTACACCACGCCGCTGACGGAGGCGAGCGGCATACAGCCGCCGCAGCTCCACGTAGGAGCGTGCCTGCGCGCGACGGGCTTTATCGGTAATGCCTGGTCGCGCGCAGGCATGCTCCTACGAAACGCTCAGCGATCCTGCGTGGTGGGCGCGGGTTCGGCCTTCACGTCGGCCTCGAACAGATTCATCAGATCCGTGCGTGCGTCGCGCGAGGTCTGGATCACCTTGGCTTCGTCGTCATAGACAAGGTGTTGGCGATGCAGTAACTCTTCGTCGTGCTGGCGGAACCGTTTGACATGATCCCTGGCGACCGCCTCGCCCAGTCCGAGCGAGGTCAGCACGCGTTCGCTCAGTTCCAGGCTGGAGGCAAACACCTCGCGAAACGGTTCGGCACCCAGGTCCATCAGTTTCCAGGCGTGCTGGCGATTGCGTGCACGTGCCAGCACGGTGGCCTGCGGGTACAGGCGGCGGATCAGCCGCACCGTCTTGATGTTGGTCTCCGGGTCGTCCACCGCGATCACGAACACCTTGATGCGATCGGCGCCGGCGGCGCGCAGCAGTTCCGGTCGCGTGGGGTCGCCGTAGTACAGCTGGCTGCCGAAGCGGCGCAGGTCTTCCACGGTATCCGGGTTGTGTTCCAGTGCCACGAACGGCACATGCCGCGCGGTGAGCAGGCGCGCGACCACCTGACCGAAGCGGCCCATGCCGGCGACCAGCACCTTGGGCGTTTGCGCATCGATGGTGTCGAACGGGCGGTCGGACTTGGGCGCATGCAGCCGCAGCGGCCCGTTGAGGATGCGCTGCATGCCGAGCAGCAACAGCGGCGTCAGCGCCATCGACACGCCGACGATGGCCACCAGCCGGTCGTGGTTGGCGCGCTCCAGCAAGCCGACCCGATCGGCCTCGTTGAACACCACGAAGGCGAACTCGCCGCCCAGCCACAACACGCTGCCCAGCATCAGGCTGCTGCGCAGCGGCAGCCTGGCCACGCTGCCGATGCCGACCAGCAGCGAGAACTTCACCACCAGCAGGATCGCCACGCCGCTGGCGATCAACCAGGGCTCGGCGACCACCCGGTTCAGATCGATCCCCATGCCCACCGAGATGAAGAACAGCCCCAGCAGCAATCCTTCGAACGGCTCGATCTGCGATTCGAGCTCGTGGCGGAATTCCGAATCGGCCAGCAGCACGCCAGCCAGAAACGCGCCCAGGCTGGCGCTCAATCCGGCTTCCTGCATGATCCAGGCGGTGCCCAGCACCACCAGCAAGGCGCTGGCGGTGAACACTTCCGGCATGCGCGTGCGCGCCACCATGTTGAACAGATAGCGCAGCACGAAGCGTCCGCACAGGATCACCAGCGCCAGTGCCGCGACCGCCTTGGCCACGTCCGGCCACGCCAGCGTGGCGTTCTTGCTGCCGCCGAGCAGCGGAATCGCCGCCAGCAACGGAATGGCGATCAGATCCTGAAACAGCAAGATGGCGAACGCCAGGCGCCCGTAGTCGCTATTGAGCGCCTTGCGTTCGGCCAGCAGCTGCAGGCCCACCGCGGTGGACGACAACGCCAGCGCCACGCCGACGATCAACGCGCTTTTCCAGCCCAGGTTGCCGAGCATCAGCAGGCCACCCAGGATCAGCGTGGTCACCACCACCTGGGTGGCGCCGGCGCCGAACACCGAATGACGCATCACCTTCAGGCGGGCCGGCGACAGTTCCAGGCCGATCACGAACAGCAGCATCACCACGCCGATTTCGGCCGCGCCGCTGATGCGCTCGGCATCCTGCACCACGCCCACGCCATCGGGCCCGAGCACCACACCGGCGACCAGATAGGCCAACACCGCGCCCAGGCCGAAGCGCTTGAACACCGGCACCGCCACGATGGCGGCCAGCATCAGCACCAGAGCCAGTTCCAGACCACCGCTATGCATGCGCGCTCTCCGTTGAGGGACGCATTATGCCGCCCGCAGCGACATGTCGGCCTGGATCAGCGTGTGCTGCCTGCCACACTGCAGGCGATCGCCATCGAACGCCGGGGCATCCTGCGCGACATACGCGCCATCTTCCGGCTGCTCCCCATGTGGATCTGCCGCAGGTGCGCGTGCTGCGTCCGACGCCCGGCCGCCCGATCGAGCGCTTGAAGCCATGCCGTGCACGGTCGCCTGGACGCGCGCTGAGCGCCGCCCGCGCAGGGCATTGACCAAGGCGGCGCAGGCGCGCAGACTGCGCCGCGCCGCCGCCCGGACCACCGGCCGGTGCGCACTCTCGGAGCCCTTTTCATGTCCAGCGACAGTCACCCTAGACCCGGGTCGATGACCCAGCTGGCGCGCGCCTGAGACGTCAAGGTTCGCCGGCTGTCATCGACGACGGTCGTCACCAGGCGAACCCCATGTACAACGAAACCCTGCGCCTTGCCCAAGGCGTCGATGCCTTGATCGCACCCATCGCCGACTTCAACACGGCCGATGCGGTGGAATACCTCAACACCCTCGGCCGCGACGAGGCCGCACAGGTGCTGGCCGCGTTGCCGCAGCCGCGTGCGGTGAAATTGCTCGAACAACCCGAGCTGCACGCCGCCAGCGCGCTGGTCGCGCTGCTGCCGGCCGAGCAGGCCGCATCCCTGCTCGGGCAGATGGCCGACGACCGCGCCACCGACATCTTCCACGGCCTGGATGCCGACCAGCGCGCGCCACTGCTGTGGTTGCTCAGTGCCGAGGCGCGGCTGTCGATCCAGGCGTTGATGCGCTACCCGCCCAATACCGCCGGCGCGCTGATGACCACCGAGTTCGTGGCGGTGCCGGCCGACTGGACGGTGGGCCGCACCCTGCAGCACATCCGCGAGGTGGAGCGCAGCCGCGAGACGGTCTATGCGATCTATCTGCTCGATCCGCACAGCCGCGTGCTGACCCAGGTGGTCACCATGCGCCGGCTGATCACCGGCGCGCCGGACGCGTCGATCCTGGAGGTGGCACAGGTCAACCCGCCGGTCACGGTGGACCCGGCGCTGGACCAGGAAGAAGTCGCCCGCCTGATCCGCCGCCACGACCTGCTGGCGATCCCGGTGGTGGATGCCCATGGCCATGTGCTCGGCATCGTCACCGTGGACGATGTGCTGGATGCATTGATCGCCGAGTCCACCGAGGACGTGCACAAGTTCGGCGGCATGGAGGCGCTGGACAAGCCCTACATGCAGATCGGCTTCGGCCAGATGATCAAGAAGCGCGCCGGTTGGCTGAGCGTGCTGTTCCTGGGCGAAATGCTCACCGCCAGCGCGATGCAGCACTTCGAGGACGAGTTGTCCAAGGCGGTGGTGCTGACCCTGTTCATTCCGCTGATCATGAGCTCCGGCGGTAACTCCGGCTCGCAGGCCACCTCGCTGCTGATCCGCTCGCTGGCACTGCGCGAACTGCGCCTGGGCGACTGGTGGAAGGTGGCGCTGCGCGAGCTGCCGACCGGGCTGACCCTGGGCACCATCCTGGGCATCCTGGCGATCGTGCGCATCACCATCTGGCAGACCGCCGGCCTGTACGACTACGGCCCGCACTGGCAGATGGTGGCGCTGACCATCGGCGCGGCGCTGATCGGCATTGTCACCTTCGGCTCGCTGTCCGGCTCGATGCTGCCGTTCGTGCTGCAGCGGCTCGGCTTCGATCCGGCCAGCGCCTCGGCCCCGTTCGTGGCCACGCTGGTGGATGTCACCGGGTTGGTGATCTATTTCAGCATTGCTGCCGCGATCCTCAGCGGCACCTTGTTGTAGCGCAGCGGGAAGGGGGCGGGGTGCGCGGACAGTTGCGCCCCGCCATGTCCTGGATGAGGACTGCGATGGTCGAGGTGCCGCATGTGTTGCGGCACCTCTGACCTGATGGCTGACTCCGCGACCGGCACCAGGCGTCGCGCGGCATGTGCAGGCTCGGGTCCGTAGTGCCTGGTCCACCGCGCATCGCTGCACGGCAGGCCATGCAGCGATGCGCAACAGCGATCGCATCAGAAGGTCACGTACAGCGTGGCACGCAGGTTGCGCCCCGGTTCGCTGTAGCGACCGATGCCGTCGTCGGTGGCATAGCCGTACAGATAGAAATCGCCGCGGGTGACATTGCGGATGCGCGCCCACTGGTAGTAGCGCTCGTCGAACAGGTTGTAGACGCCGAGATTGACGCGCACGTGCGCGTTGAAGCGGTAGCTGCCGAACAGGTCGACTACGCTGTAGGCGTCGCTGAGGAACGGCTCGGCCGCAGCGCCGAAGATATCGTTCTCGACGTTGACGTCCTTGGCCTGCTTGGCCAGCGCGTGGGTGATGTTGGCGGTGACACGCAGGCGCTCGTCCAGGCCCTGCCAGCTCAGGCCGAGCACGCCGCGATCCGGATTGATGCTGTCCAGCGGGCGGCCATCTTCCAGCTCGCCCTGATTGTGGGTCCATGCCGCGCGCAGCAGCCAGGCGTCGCCGAGCTTGAACTGCGCATCCAGTTCCACGCCCTTGACCTGGACCTGACCGACGTTGAGCAGCGTGGTGTAGGCGTAGCCGTTGCGCGTGGTGCACACGCCGCGGGTACAGGTCTGGTAGAGCGTGCCGGCATCGGTGGTGACCGTCTCGCTCTGGATGAAGTCGTCGTAGCGGTCGCGGAACACCGACAGGCCCACGCGCGCCCAGTCGCTTTCCCAGCGCCAGCCCAGTTCCAGGTTGAGGCTGCGCTCGGCTTCGAGCGCGGGGTTGGCGGCCACCGTCGGCACGTTGACGGTGGCCCCTGTGTCCAGCCGGGTCAGTGCGGTGATGCTGGTCGGGGCGTACATCTCGGCGGTGGTCGGCGCCCGGAAGCCGCGCCCGGCCTGGAACCACAACGTCTGCTGCGGGGTGAACGCGTAGCTGATGCCGGCCTGCCAGGTCGGCGAGGCGAAGGTCACCTCGCGCACCGTGCCGGTGACGTCGACGAAGGTGGACGACAGCGTCGGCGCGTAGCGGTAGTGGTCGTAGCGTGCACCCAGGGTGAGCTGCAGGCGGTCGTCGAGCAGGCCGATGCGGTCGCGCAGGTACACGCTCCACGTGTCGGCATCGGTCTTGGGCACCTGCGCCGGGTCGACGGTGGCGGTGTCCAGCGTGCCGGCGTTGTTCCAGCGGTAGTCGATCGCGCTGAAATCGATGCTGCGGCGCTGCCAGGCTGCCCCGTACAGCAGCGCTTGCGACCAGCCGCTTCCCTGCAGCCGCTTGTCGAAGTCGACCGCGAGGCGGTCCAGGGTCTGCTCGGTGTCGCGGTCCTCGGCACGGCGACACGGCAGCGCCACCGTGCAGCGGGTGGTGGCAGCGGTGGCCGGGGTGCTCGAGCTGCCGCTCTGGGTGAGGATGCGGGTGGTGCCGCGGCTGTCGGTCTGCTGGCGGTCGAGCTGCGCCTCCATGGTGTCGAACAAGGTGTTGTCGGCGTTCCAGATGTAGCGCAGGCCATAGCGGTCACGGTCGTTGCTGTCTTCGCCGATGCGCTCGGCGTAGCTGGGCGCGCTGACGCGGCTCAGGTTGTCGACCCGGTTCTGCGAGCGATTGCGTTCGTACACCACGCCGATGCGGTGCTGCGCATTCGGCACCACGTCGAGCTTGGCCAGCACGTTGTCGCTCTGGCTGTCGACCGGGTCGGGCGTGCGCCGCGCGCTGCCGGTGTCGATGTCGGTGCTGGAGTACCAGCCTTCCGATTCGTGGCCCTCGCGGCGGGTGTAGGTCAACATCGATTCGACGATGCCGCTGCGGTTGGCGACGGTGAGGTTGCCGAGCAATTGGTCGTTATGGCCGGTGTAGCCGGTCTTCAGGCCGACATAGCTGTCGTTGCCCTGTGCCTTGAGGTAGTCGTAGGGATCCTTGGTGGTGAACACCACCGCGCCACCGAGCGCGCCGCTGCCGGCACTGATGGAGTCGGCGCCCTTGACGATGTCCACGCGCTTGAGCGAATCGACGTCAACGCCGCCACGGCCGGCGCGGAAGAACTCGTAGTCGCGCGCGGTCTCCACGCCCTCGGCCATCGACAGGCCATCGATGGTCATCGCCACCCGGTCGCCTTCCAGGCCGCGGATGTTGAAGCCGTTCTCGCCGAAGCGGCCCATGTCGGCGATGCTGACGCCGGGGATGTAACGCACCAGGTCTTCCATGCTCTCGGCCTGCTCCTGCTGCAGCTGCGCGGTGTCGAGGGTGGTGACGTTCTGGTTGCTGGAGGCGCGCTTGTCGCGCGCGGCCTTCACTTCGACCGGGTCGAAGGTGGTGGCGTCGGCGGGTGCCTGTTCGGCATGCAGCGGGAAGGCCAGGCCGGCGGCGATCGCTAGGGCCAGCAGGGTCGGTGTCGAGGTCATCGTGGAGTCCACAGTCAGGAAAGAGGGAGGGCGCCGGAAGGCGCGCACCTGGCTGCGGGCGGCAAGAGCGGTCGCGTGGCTGGGTGGGCCCGCCGGTGGCGGGCCAGGGGCGCGGGCGCCAAGGCCCGCATCAGCAGGTCAGTCGGCCCGGGCCGATGTGGTGGCCGGCGCTGGCGGCGGCAACGCGGCATCGCCGGCATCGACCACGCCGTCGTGGTTACGGTCGACGCGGGCGAAGGTGCGCAGCCCCGAGGCCTGATATTCGGCAAAGCTCATGCGCTGGTCCTTGTCGGTATCGAGCACGGTGAAACGCACATGCACCTGGCGGTCGTCGGCCTGCTCGAGCGCGGTAAGGCGGCGGTTGAGGCGGTCCTCGAACTCCACCCGGTACTCGTCCAGCGACAGCGCCGCGTTGCGGTCGCCGTCGGCACTGGCGAACTGCGCTGCGCGCAGGTCCGCGTACTCCTTGCGGCCCACCTTGCCGTCGCCGTTTTCGTCGTACAGCGCGACAAAACCCTCGGCCGAGCCGCTGTCGGGCATGCCCGGGCGGCCACCGTCGCGATCGAAGGCGAGCGTCCGCTCGGTGCCGGCCTCCTTGGCCGCCGCCTCCAGCGCCGCCTGGCCGCGCGTCCAGTCCTGCGCCCCGGTGGCATCGAATTCGGCGCGCGACACCTGCCCGTCGCCGTCGATATCGAGTGCGGCAAAACGGGTCCGGCCCTGTGCCGCCTGAGCGCCGCGTTCCTGCTCCAGCGCACGCTGGCGGCGCTGGCGGAACTCGTCCACGTACTCGTCCTCGTCGACGCTGCCGTCGTGGTTGCGGTCGGTGGCGTCGAAGCGGGCGCGGCGGAAGGCCGCAAAGTCGGCGGCGGTAATGCGGCCGTCGTGGTCGTCGTCATGCTGAGTGATGAAGGCTTGCACGTTGTTGCCGTGCCCGCCGAGCAGCGGGCGCGGGTCGGACTGGGCGATTGCGGTCGCAGGAAGCAGCAGCAGCGCGCACAGGCACGCGCCGGCCAGGGAGCCAGGGTTCATGGGTTGCCTCTTGAGGGAAAAACGGTGCCGGGCCGTGGCGCTGGCTGGGCCTGCAGGCGGATCGGTGGGCCGGGCGGATGCGCCGCGCCGGTGGCGTCATGCTGGTGGGGCAATGCAACCGCCGCAGCGGTTGCGCGGCGCTATGGCTCCCGCACCTGGAAGGTGAGCGTGGTGCTGTTGCTGTACTCGCGCACCGGGGCATCGGGCGGGGCTGGGGTGCGGTGGCGGGTCAGCGCCAGCCAGGTGCCGGCGCGGTCCAGTTGCAGGGTGGCGCGGCCCGCCGCGTCGGTGGTCACGCTGACCTGCGCCGGCTTGCGGTCGGAGGTCCAGACCGCCTCGCTGATGTCCACGCTCTGCCTGGCCAGCGGCACGCCGTCGTACTGCACCGTGAAGGCGAAGGTCTCGCCGACGTACAGGTCGTTTGGATGCGTTACCGGCACCAGCTCCAGCCCGCGGTTGCGCGGCGCCAGTGCGCGGCGATCGGGTTTGCCGACGCTCAGATAGGTTTCCGCCAGGGTGCGCGACTGGAAACTGGCGATCAGCGTGGCGCCCTTGGGCATGGCCACGTTCGGGTCGCGCACGGTCTGCCGTTTGCCGTCCAGCTCCCAGGTGCGGAACTGCGCACCCACGCGCAGGCCGGTACTGACCCGATAGGTGCCGGGCTGTTTGCCCAGGGTGTGTTCGACCACGGTGCGGGTGTCGAGCGGCTGCACCCGGGCCGGTTCGACATCGCGGCCGTCGGGCCCGGTGATGCTGAAGTGGCTCTGGTCGAAGGCCGCTTCCGGGACGAAAAAGGTCTCGGCGAAGGCCGCGTCCAGGGTCACCGTCTGGCCGGGCTGGGGCGCGAAGGTGTTGGGTGCCAGATAAGGGGTGTGCGCAGAGGCGGACGCAGCGAGCAGCAGCGCCGACAAGGTCAGCAGTTTCATTGGGGGGCCCTGTTCCGAGTGGGTCGCTGGCGGAGGGCGCGGGGCGGCGCAGGAAGCTGGCTGACCACATGATATTAACGAAAATGCGAATCGTTCACAACAAATAAGGGGCGGTGCGTCGCTGTTCTGTGCCGCGCGATCGATGACGTGCGCTCGGGCCGACGTGTACCGTGTCCGTTTCTCCGCGTCTCTTTTAGCCATGAGTACCTACCACCTGCAGCAGGTCTTTCGCCCCACCACCGTGGCGGTGGTGGGCGGCAGTCCGCGCGATCGCTCGGCCGGGCGGGCGGTGGTGTGCAACCTGCGCGCGGCCGGGTTTGCCGGGCAGATCGGCTGGGTGAGCCCGCGCTACAGCGAGATCGATGGCGTGCGCACGGTGGCGCGGCTGACCGATCTGGCCTGGGTGCCGGACCTGGTGGTGATCACCGCGCCGGCGCGCATCGTGCCGCGCATCGTGTCGATCGCGGCGCGGCGCGGGGTGGCCGCGGCAATCATCCTCACCGCCGGGCTGGGCAGTGGCCCCGGCTCGCCGGCTGCGCGGATGGAGGCGGCCGCGCGCGCCAAGGGCATGCGCATCCTCGGCCCGCACTGCCTGGGCGTGATCGCCCCGCATGCGCGGCTCAATGCCAGCATCGCCGCGCATTGCCCGCAGGCCGGCGACCTGGCGCTGATTTCCGAATCCAGCGCGATTGCCGCCGCACTGGTGGAATGGGGCGTGGCGCGCTCGGTGGGGTTCTCGGCGGTGGTGTCGCTGGGCGATACGCTGGATGTGGATTTCGGCGATCTGCTCGACTACTTCGCCACCGACTACCGCACCCGCGCGATCCTGCTGTATGTCGAACGCATCGGCGATGCGCGCAAGTTCATGTCGGCCGCACGCGCCGCCGCGCGTGCCAAGCCGGTGGTGGTGGTCAAGTCCGGGCGCCAGTTCCGCATCAATCCCAATGCCGACACCCACGCGCAGGCGCTGGCCGGCTCGGATGCGGTGTATGGCGCGGCATTCGCGCGTGCCGGCCTGTTGCGGGTGGGTGCGCTGGACGAATTGTTCGCCGCCGCCGAAACCCTGGGCCGGCTCGGCAGTTTTCCCGGCCGGCGGCTGGCCATCCTCAGCAATGGCGGCGGGGTGGGGCAGCTGGCGGTGGACCAGTTGGTGCTGCGCGGCGGCACCCTGGCCGAGCTGTCGGCCAAGACGCTGGAGCGGCTGGATCAATCGCTGCCGCAGGGCTGGTCGCGCAGCAATCCGGTCGACATCATCGTCGATGCCGACGGGCCGCGTTATGCCGCGGCGATCGAAGCCTTGCTGGACGACCCCGAGAACGACGCACTGCTGGTGGTCAACGTGCCCACCGCATTCACCTCCTCGGCCGATGCGGCCAAGGCGCTGACCCGCGCGCTGGACCAACGCAACCGCCACCAGCGCGAAAAGCCGGTGTTTGCGGTATGGCTGGGCCAGGACGATGCGGCGATTGCCGCGCTCAATGCCGCGCGCGTGCCCACCTTTGCGACCGAATCGGACGCGGTGCGCGGCTTCACCCACCTGGTGCGCTACCGCGAGGCGCAGGCGGCGTTGATGGAGACCCCGCCCAGCCTGCCGGAAGATTTCGTGGTGGATGCCGGCATCGCCCGCGCGCTGGTGGAGGAGGCGCTGGCCGCGGGCCAGCGCTGGCTGGATCCGGTGGCCACCAACCGGCTGCTGGCCGCCTATGGCATCCCGATCGTGCCGCTGCAGGTGGCCGCCACCGCCAACGAGGCCGCCTTGCTGGCCGACCCGTTACTGGCCGTCGGCCGCACGGTGACCTTGAAGGTGCTGTCCAGCGACATCGCGCACAAGTCCGATGTCGACGGCGTACGCCTGAACCTGTCCAGCGTGGCGGCGGTGCGCGAAGCGGCAACCGGTATCCTGGCGCGTGCGCGCACCGCGCACCCCAGGGCGGTGATCGACGGGGTGATCGTGCAGCCCACGGTGCTGCGGCCCAAGGCGCGCGAATTGATCGCAGGGATCGCCGACGACCCGGTGTTCGGCCCGGCGATCGTGTTCGGGCGCGGTGGCACTGCGGTGGAAGTGATCAACGACCGTGAGCTGGCGCTGCCGCCGCTGGACTTGCGTCTGGCCCACGAACTGATCGGGCGCACGCGGGTGTCGCGCATCCTCAAGGCCTACCGCGACGTGCCGGCCGCCGACGAGCGCGCGGTGGCATTGGTGCTGGTCAAGCTGGCGCAGCTGGCCGCCGACATCCCCGAGATCACCGAGCTGGATATCAACCCGCTGCTGGCCGACCGCGATGGCGTGATTGCGCTGGACGCGCGCGTGGCGGTGGCACCGGCGCGCAAGCTGCACAAGGGGCGCGGTCATCCGCGCTTTGCGATCTTTCCGTATCCGAAGGAATGGGAGCGCCAGATCGGGCTGGGCGATGGCACGCATGCGCTGGTGCGCCCGGTGCGCCCCGAGGACGATGCATTGTTCCGCGCGTTCTTCGCGCGGGTGACCGACGAAGACCTGCGGCTGCGCTTCTTCCAGTTGGTCAAGCATTTCAGCCACGAATTCATCGCGCGGCTGACCCAGCTCGATTACGCGCGCTCGATCGCGCTGGTGGCCATCGACCCCAAGACCGGCGACATGCTCGGCGCGGTGCGGCTGCATGCCGACGCCGACTACGAGCGCGGGGAGTACGGCATCCTGATCCGCTCCGACCTCAAGGGCCACGGCATCGGCTGGCAGCTGATGCGCATCATGATCGAGTACGCGCGCTGGCTGGGCCTGAAGCAGATCGAAGGCCAGGTGCTGCGCGAGAACCGCACCATGCTGGCAATGTGCCAGAGCCTGGGCTTCGGGGTCCGCCCGGATCCGGACGATGCGACCCTGATGGCGGTGACACTCCCTATAATGGGCGAGCCACGCCCGGCCTGACCTTGCGTCACGCCGCGGTCCCCCATCCTCCACCGCATGCCGGATCTGCCGGGCCCCGCCCTGGCCGGTTGCTCCGGCTGTCGTCTCGGCCCGCCTGGGAGTGTCAATGTTTCGCGATTTCAGAATGTCGTTCTTGGTCACAGCGATCTGCCTGGGCCTGGCTGCCTGGTGGGGTCATACCTCCGCGATGGGCATCTGGCAGGCGCTGTGGCTGTGCCTGGTGCTGAGCGTGCTGGAGGTGTCGTTGTCGTTCGACAACGCGGTGGTCAACGCCGGCGTGCTCAAGCACATGAATGCGTTCTGGCAGAAGCTGTTCCTCACCGTCGGCATCCTGATCGCGGTGTTCGGCATGCGCCTGGTGTTTCCGATCGTGATCGTGTCGGTGGCCACCGGCATGGGTCTGGTGCCGGTGATGCAGATGGCGCTGAAGGAGCCGGACCGCTACAGCCAGGTACTGACCGACAACTACCCGTCCATCGCCGCCTTCGGTGGCATGTTCCTGCTGCTGGTGTTCCTGAACTTCCTGTTCGACCAGGAGCGCAAGCTGCACTGGCTCGGGCCGGTGGAACGGCTGGTCGGCAAGCTGGGCAAGGCCGATGCGATGTCGGTGATCGTGGCGGTGTCGGTGCTGCTGGGCACCAAGCTGTTCCTGCCTGACGAAATCTTCCAGAGCGTGCTGTTCGCCGGCCTGGGCGGCATCCTGCTGTACCTGCTGGTCGGCAGCGTGGACGCGCTGTTCGAGGCCGAAGAGGGCGAGGACGGCATGGGCCCGGCCAAGCGCTCGGGTATTGCCGCCTTCCTGTACCTGGAAGTGCTGGACGCCTCGTTCTCGTTCGACGGGGTGATCGGCGCGTTCGCGATCACCCGCGATGTGGTGATCATCATGCTGGGCCTGGCGATCGGCGCGATGTTCGTGCGTTCGATGACGGTCTATCTGGTGCACAAGGGCACGCTGGACGAGTTCGTGTTCCTGGAGCACGGCGCCCATTACGCCATCGGCGTGCTGGCGATCATCATGCTGGTCGGCACCGTATACCACGTGCCGGAAGTGCTGACCGGCCTGATCGGCGTGGCCTTCATCGCCGCCTCGGTGTGGTCGTCGATCCGCTACCGCAAGCGCCACCATATCGGCCCGACCGAGATCTGATTGCTGCGCACGGGCAGCGCGCAAGGCGTCACGCCGTTTACTTGAGAGCGGCTGACAGCGCCTTCGTGGCCATCGGACCGGCGTCGCTGGTTCTGTGGCTTGGCTGCAGGGCTCTTGCCTGCCCACCCTCGACGCAGTGAGTTGCTGCAGGGCCCTTGCCCGCCCACCATCGCGGGACACGCCGCAAGTACGTCCATGTAGGCTCTGGCGCGGCATCCATGCCGCGTAAGGTCCCGCGACGGTGGGCGGACAAGGACCAGTCGAGATGGTCGGTGTGCACGGGTGGAGCCGTGTTTGATGCGCGTTGTTCGATCATGACGCGCCGGCTCAGCGTCCGACGCGCAATGCGCTACAGCAGCTTTCACGCGACCACCGACCAACTTTCTGGTGCGGTGTCCTCGCCGATTGCGGGACCGTTGGCGGCATGGATGCCGCCATCGAGCCCCCAGGGACGGGTTCACGGCGTGTCCCGCGAGCGGTGAGGGCACCGCACCCTCGACCTAAAGTCGGCAGGGCGAGTTTCCTCCCGTCGCCGGGGCCAGAGCAGGCGCCCCAGGCGTGGGGTGCCGCCTGAGGCAGTCACGGCCAAGCGCGACCGGCCTCAGCATCGATGGGTGTCGCAGCCGACCCAACCGGACCCAACCGGTCGACAGAATTGCCGTTTCGGGCCTTGACTGCGCACTCAGATTGGGCAGTCCGTGGCGGCGAATCGACCGTTCGTCAGATGGCGCTTTGCACCACAAGGGTTTACGGGCTTTTCCCACATTATGTGTTGACCCCTCATGGGTACCCCACTATCTTGGGGGAGTCGGTGGTTGGCTGCCCCAAGCAGCTGGACCTGAAAGAGCACGATCTGCAGTCGGTATGCGGTCGATCAGCCTCCTCGCCGCAACCGCATTCGGTGTCATCCAGCCATCCATGGCAATGCCGTGGCGCGGACTGCGTGGGCCGATGGGGTTGCGGTTGTTTCGCCACCGACCACTGCGCGACAGCACACCGCGCGGTGGCGGCCGTGGAATCTCCGGGAAGGAGATGGCTGGTGAAGGCGATGCCGCCGCAGACCGTGGGTCTTGCGTGCTGGTCGTCGCGCACCGCCATCGCTGTCCAGGGAATCCGGTCGCAGCCCGTCCCCAGCCGGGTTCGTGTGCCTACGCATGGAGGACGCATGACCACCAACGACACCCTTGCCGCGATCGCCGCCGGTACCGCAACACCCACCAGCGTTCCCGCCAGTGTCGCCGCGCCCGGTTGCGGCGCGCCGGAATTGACCGACCCGTCGGATATCGTGCCGCCTCCCCGCCAAGCCATTGCAATGCACGCACAGACCATCGAAGAACAAGCCGTCGCCACCTGGATCACCAAGGAAGCCGGCAACCGCCGGATCCCGTTCGAGCCGGAGCGCCTGGAGCGCGCCATCGACCAGATCCACGCCGAATTCCCGCAGCTGGACGTGTCCGACTACAAGCGCTCGGTGTTCGGCTTCGTCGACCGCAAGGACAGCGTCAACGCCGACGACCTGGTCGACCATCTGATCCGCGAGGCCGAGGCCCGCGTCGATCTGACCACCCCGGAGTGGGAGCACTTTGCCGCTCGCCTGTACCTGCGCCGCCTGTACAAGCGCGCCAGCCGCAACCGCTTCTACGACGCCAGCCAGAAGTACGGCTCGTTCGTCGGCCTGCAGGAGAGCCTGGCCGACCGCAATGTCTATTCCAACGACATCCTGCGCCGCTACTCCAAGGACGAACTGATCGAAGCCGGCAAGATGATCGAGCCCGAGCGCGACAAGCTGTTCGCCTACAACGGCCTGTACCTGCTGGCCACGCGCTACCTGGCCACCGACAACTCGCGCGGCGTGTTCGAGCTGCCGCAGGAGCGTTGGCTGACCATCGCGCTGTACCTGATGCAGGACGAGATCGGCAACGGCAAGGGCAGCCGCGAGCGCCGCATGCAGCTGGTCGGCGAGGCCTACTGGGCGCTGTCCAACCTGTACATGACCGTGGCCACCCCGACCCTGGCCAATGCCGGCAAGGTCGGCGGCCAGCTGTCGAGCTGCTTCATCGACACCGTCGACGACAGCCTGCAGGGCATCTACGACTCCAACACCGACGTGGCGCGCGTGTCCAAGCACGGCGGCGGCGTGGGCGCCTACCTGGGCTATGTGCGTTCGTCCGGTTCGGCGATCCGCGGGGTGTCCAATTCCTCCGGCGGCGTGGTGCCGTGGATCAAGCAGCTCAACAACACTGCGGTGTCGGTGGATCAGCTGGGCCAGCGCAAGGGCGCCATCGCGGTCTATCTGGACATCTTCCACCGCGACATCGAGTCGTTCCTGGATCTGCGCCTGAACAACGGCGACCAGCGCCTGCGCGCGCACGACGTGTTCACCTCGGTGTGCATCCCCGACCTGTTCATGGAAGCGGTCGAGCGTCGCGGTGACTGGTACCTGTTCGATCCGCACGAAGTGAAGCGGATCAAGGGCTGGTACCTGCAGGACTTCTTTGATGAGAAGAAGGGCGACGCCAACAGCAGCTTCCGTCGCAAGTACGAGGAAGTGGTGGCCGACGAGCGCATCACCCGCAAGACGGTCAAGGCGATCGAGATCTTCAAGCGGATCATGGTCAGCCAGCTGGAAACCGGCAACCCGTTCATGTTCTATCGCGATGAGGTCAATCGCAAGAACCCGAACAAGCACGAGGGCATGGTCTATTCGTCCAACCTGTGCACCGAGATCCTGCAGAACATGAGCCCGACGCGGATGATGCAGGAGATCATCAGCGGCAATCAGATCGTCACCACCAAGAAGGCCGGCGACTTCGTCGTGTGCAACCTGTCCTCGATCAACCTGGGCCGTGCGATCACCGTGCAGGCAGACCAGGCCGATCTGCTGGGCGCCGACGTGCTGGAGCGCTTGATCCCGATCCAGGTGCGCATGCTCGACAACGTGATCGATCTGAACCAATTGCCGGTGCCGCAGGCCACCATCACCAACCAGAAGTACCGCGCCATCGGCCTGGGCACCTTCGGCTGGCACCATCTGCTGGCGCAGAAATCCATCCACTGGAATGCCACCGAAGCCGAGGACTACAGCGACGAGTTGTACGAGCGCATCAACTATCTGACCGTCCAGGCGAGCATGGAGCTGGCCAAGGAAAAGGGCACCTACAGCGTGTTCCGCGGCAGCGACTGGCACACCGGCGAGTATTTCCGTGCGCGCGACTACAACAGCCCGCAGTGGCTGGAGCTGTCCGCGCAGGTGGCCGTCAACGGCGTGCGCAATGCCTGGATGCTGGCAGTTGCGCCGAACATGAGCACCGCGCAGATCGCCGGCTCCACCGCCTCGATCGACCCGATCTACAGCGCGTTCTACTACGAAGAAAAGAAGGATTTCCGTCGCCCGGTCGCCGCACCTGGCCTGTCGCTGGAAACCTGGCCGTACTACGAAAAGGGCGCCTACAAGGTCGACCAGTTCGCCAGCGTGCGCCAGAACGCGCGTCGCCAGCGGCATATCGACCAGTCGATCAGCTTCAACTTCTACGTGCCCAGCACCATCCGTGCGAGCACCTTGCTGGACCTGCACATGACGGCCTGGCGCGAAGGCCTGAAGACTACGTACTACGTGCGCTCCAACGACATCGACATCAGCGAATGCGAGTGGTGTAGCAGCTAAGCGCATTCGCGCTTCGCTTCCACGGTTCGCGTTGCGAACCGTGGACCCTGCTTCATCAGCTCCCACACCCCGCGCCCTCGGCGCGCCCCCTGACTCAGGGGGCTTTCCTCCAGAACGATCGCTGCCGTCGTCCCTGCTGCGCGCGCGCGACGCCTGAAATACGAGTAAAGACCCATGTCCGCAACACCGCTTGAGCGCATCAAGATCCTGGAGCCGCGTCACCCCAATCGCTCCACCGCCATCATCAATGGCCAGACGTCCGGCATCCTCAACTGGAACGACATCCCGTACCCGTCCTTCTATCGGGCCTACAAGGAGCTGTCGACCAACTTCTGGATCCCCGACGAAGTGGACATGAAGGGCGACGCACGCCAGTACAACGAGCTGTCGGCGCGCGAGAAGAATGCCTACGACTCGATCATCGGCCTGCTGGCAACGCTGGATTCGCCGCAGACGCGCTTCATCTACAACGTCGCCGAATACATCACCGACCCGGCCGCGCATGCCAATGCCGCGATCATCGGCCAGCAGGAAGTGATCCATAACGAGAGCTACAGCTACGTGCTGGCCTCGATCACCGGCCTGGCCGATCAGAACCGCGTGTTCGAGATCGCGCGTACGCATCCGACCATCATCAAGCGCAATGCGCCGATCATGGGCGCCTACGAAGACTTCATGCGCGACAAGACGGCCGAAACGCTGATCCGCGCGCTGATCCAGTCCTCGATCCTGGAAGGCATCAACTTCTATTCCGGCTTTGCGTATTTCTACAATCTGGTGCGCCAGAACCGCATGACCGGCACCGGCAAGATCATCAGCTTCATCAACCGCGACGAGCTGGCCCATTCCAAGTTCATCAGCGAGCTGATTCGCGCCATCATCGGCGAGAACCAGGCATTGCAGGGCGACCAGCTCACCGATTACGTGCACAAGGCGTTCGAGCACGCAATCGACCTGGAAACCCAGTGGACCGCCGAAGTGCTGGACGGCATCGACGGCATCGACGTCGACGAGATGATCCGCTACGTGAAGTACCGCGCCAACAAGATGGCCGGCATGCTCGGCATCGAGAAGCTGTACGAAGGCGCCAACGACAACGTGATGCCGTGGATCAAGGCCTACGCCGACAACTTCACCGAGACCAAGACCGACTTCTTCGAAATGCGCAACGCCTCGTACAAGAAGACCAACTCGGACAACGGCTTCGACGATCTGTGAGTCATCGGGAATAGGGAATCGGGAATGGCAAAAGCAGACAACGCCGCGCTCTTCCGATTCCCTATTCTCCATTCCCAATTCCCCGCCTCATGAACATCCTGCTCGCACTGGCCTCGTTGAGCGGTAACACGCGTGATGTCGCGCGCAGTGTTGCACTGCGTTGCGAAGCGGACGGGCATGCGGTGACCTGGGTGGAAACCGATGTGCAGACCCTGGCGCAGGTGCCGCACGCGCCGGGGCAGTACGAGCTGTTTCTGCTCGGTAGCTGGACCGACAACGGTGGCCGCACGCCGGCAGAGATGAAACGCTTCATCGTCGAATTGGTCGAAACGCTGGGCAGGCCACGGTGGGTGGCGGTGTTCGGCACCGGCGAAACGCAGTGGGGCGAGGACTATTTTTGCGGTGCGGTGCATCGCATCGCCCAGTTCTTCGCCAGCCCGTTTCCGCGTTTGACCATTGAACAGATGCCCCACGGTGTGCGCGACGCGCAGGCCATCGCCGCCTGGACCGACGAAGTCCTGGCCCAATGCAAGAACGATTCCCATGATGCAGACCATTACCGTCACCTCGCCTGAGCACTACACCGCCACCCTGGCCGCGCATCCGCGCGTGCTGGTGGATTTCTACAAGGACAACTGCCCCGGCTGCCGCATGCTCGACATGTCGCTGGAAAAGTTCGCCAACAGCGATGCGGCCGAAGGCGTGGCCTTGTTGAAGGTCAAGCTGGAAGTGGTGGGCGAAGAGTTCTTCCGCGATCTGGGCCTGCGCCAGACCCCGACCCTGGCGCTGTACCGCGATGGCAGCGAGGTGGCACGCCTGCCCGGCTTCCAGTCGCCGGCGCAGGTGGAAACCGCGGTCAAGACCAGCCTCTGAGCCACGTGGCCGTGCAGTTGCCTGCGCGCCTGCGGTTGCACGTCATTGCATCGGAAAGGTGGCTGCATGCCGCCGCCTTGGCAAGTGATCGCGACGCCATCTTGCTGCTCCCGTAGGAGCGGCCCCGGCCGCGACCGCCGTCCCGACAAACCCCATCGTGCGCGTGGCGGTACACGACAGCCACGCCGCATGCCGGCCACCGGCCAAAACCCGCCCACGGCAGCCGCGCGCAAGCGCAGTGCAGCGCCCGCGTCGGCAAGATGGCTGCCAATCGCCGCTGCGCTACGTTCCGGCGTACGCCGCTGCAGCCGACCGCCTATCCTGTCGGTGCCAGGCCGCTGCAATCGCCCTGGCACGCAATGCCCCCTTCACTGGAGACCCCTCATGTCAGACAGCCTGCAGACCCAGCCACCGACCGAAGTCCGCATGGCCGAGATCGTGTTCCCCAACCACACCAACCACATGGGCACGCTGTTCGGTGGGCAGGCGCTGGCGTGGATGGACAAGGCCGCCTTCCTGGCGGCATCGCGCTATGCGCGCCGTGCGGTAGTGACAGCGCGCTCGGACCAGGTGGATTTCAAGCTGCCGATCCGTCAGGGCCAGATGGTGGAAACCATCGCGCGGGTGGTGTCGGTGGGGCGCAGTTCGATCAAGGTGGAAGTGGAACTGATCGCCGAGGATCTGCTCAGCGGCGCACGCGAGCTGTGCACCCGCGGCCACTTCGTGATGATCGCGCTCGGCGACGACGGCAAGCCGACCACGGTGCCGCCGCTGCCAGCGGCCAGCAGCTGACGGCGCTTATTCCTCGACCTCGCGGTCCTCGCGCTTGGTTTCTGCCATTGCCTCGGGCTCCAGCTCTTCGGCGCTGCGATTGAGTTTGACGAAGACCCCCCAGGCGATCAGCAACAGCGCCGCGCACAGGCCCACCGCCGCCGCATACGGCAGCTTGGCCGGGTCGTCGTGCATCAGCTCGAAGATCGACACCAGCGTCTCGATCGCCAGCGCAATCACGATCACCACGAAGAACCGCGACAGGTAGCGGCGCACACGCGTAGGACCGCTGACCTTGACGTCGCGCAGGATCTCTTCCTCGAAGATGGTCTGGCCTAGTTCCAGCGTCACCAGCGCCACGGTGAGCAGGCCGATCGCCTCCAGCACCACGTTGAAGCGGTCGCGCACCACCATGTCGCCGCCGGGGGTAAAGCCATGCCACAGCTCCAGTGCGGCCATCGCCACCAGACCCGCCGCGCACAGCACGAAAAACGCCAGGATCACGAAATGACCGGCACGGAACAGGTGGCTGAGCAGCTTCATCGGAGGCGACACGGGCGAGGGGAGGCAGAGCATCGTGTGCACCGCGTCGTGATGGCGCGAAGGCAGTGGCAACATCCACGTCGGAGGCATCGCATTGCGGAGGTATCGCGTGAGGTGTGTCGACGCCTCGCGCCAAGGCGACGCATGCGCCTGATCGAAGCAGGCCCCAGCGGCCGGTTGTTTGCGCAGATTGCCCGATCGGGGCCACAAGGGTGCCAACTAGCTGCGACCTCCGCTACCCGAGGTGCAAGCCGCGCCCAAAAGAAAAGCCGGTAGCCGGAGCGCACCCTTCCCCACCGGGGACGGTGCCCGCAGAGGGGATGGCGGTACGGTCTACACGTATCCCTGCCGCACCCGCACGCCATCCCTCAGCTATGCCGCAACACCTGATACGCCTGCAGATGCACATTCGCCGCCATCAGCAGCGGCGCATTGCGCCCTGTCTCGCGCACCCGCTTCAACATGTCGCCGACGATCTGCGCCGCTTCCACCTCCTGGCCGGCTTCCAGGTCGCGCAGCATCGAGGCCTTCAGCGGCGAATCCACCTGCAACAAGGTCTGCAGCGCCTTGGCGCGCGAGGCTTCCGGAATCGGCTGCCCGGCCGCATCGGCGGCCCACAGGCATTCGTTGTACAAGCCGTTGATCAACGCACGCCCGTCGTCGGTGGCCACGATCGCCCCGACCGGCGCACGCATCAGGCAGGTGGCTGCAGCCAGCGCTGTGAGGAAGCTGTACTTGATCCACTGCTCCTGCGCGATCTGCTCGCTGGCCACATGATCGATGCCGGCCTGCGCGCAGGCCGCCGCAAGCGCCTGCACCCGCGCGGACGCGGCGCCGCCATCGCGCTCGCCGAAGGTCATCGCCGCCGGCTTGCCCAGGTGCAGGATCTGCCCGTGCTCGCCCTTGGTCGCGCTGATGAAGCACAGCCCGCCCAGCACGCCTGCGGCACCGAAACGCTCGTCCAGCGCCGCGTAATGGCGCAGGCCGTTGAGGATCGGCAGCACCGTGGTGTGCTCGCCCACCGCCGGCGCAATCGCCTCGATCGCGCTGTCCAGGTCGTAGGCCTTGCAGCTCAGGATCACCAGATCGAACGGCCGCTGCGCCACCAGGGCCGGCAGGTCCTGCGCGGTGACATGCGCCACCGGCAGATCCGCATCGCCCAACGGACTGCGGATGCGCAGGCCATCGGCCTGCAGCTGCGCCGCGCGCGCGTCGCGCACCAGAAAGGTCACATCGACACCGGCCTGCGCCAGGCGTCCGCCGAAATAGCCGCCGGTACCGCCGGCGCCCAGGATGAGGATACGCATCGCCATCGTCATCAGCTCCGCAGCCCCACGCCACGGCGCAGCAGCCACAGCGCCAGCGCGCTGAGGACCGCGACAAAGCCCAGCATCAGCGCGTAGGCGACCCAGATCGGCACGTCCGAGCTGCCGAGCAGGCCGTAGCGGAACGCGTTGACCATGTAGAAGATCGGGTTGGCGTGGGTGGCCGCTTCGGCCCATGGCGGCAGCAACTTCACCGAGTAGAACACGCCGCCCAGATAGGTCAGCGGGGTCAGGATGAAGGTCGGCACGATCGCCACGTCGTCGAACTTCTTGGCGTACACCGCGTTGACGAAGCCGGCCAGCGAGAAGATGGTCGCACCCAGCAGCACCGTGGTCAGCGTGACCAGCGGATGCGGGATACGCACAGGCGTAAAGAACATCGCAATGATCAGCACCAACGCCCCGACCATCACCCCGCGCAGCACCGCGCCGGAGACGTAGCCCCACAGGATCACCCAGTTGGGCATCGGGCTGACCAGCAGCTCTTCCACATGCCGGCCGAACTTGGCGCCGAAGAAGCTGGAGGAGATGTTGCCGTAGCTGTTCTGGATCACGCTCATCATCACCAGGCCCGGCACGATGAACTGCATGTACGAGTAGCCGCCCATGTCGCCCACGCGCGAGCCGATCAGCCCGCCGAAGATCAAGAAGTACAGCGTCATGGTGATGGCCGGCGGCACCAGGGTCTGGCCCCAGATGCGCAGGATGCGCTGCACTTCGCGGCGCACGATGGTGCCCAGCGCAATCCAGTTGCGGCGCGCATTGGTGGGTTCGGTCACGGTGCGGATCTCGTTCATGGCTGGCCTCCGCTGCGCGGCTGCGCAGGCGGTGTGCCGTTGGGGGCGACAGGCGTGGGGGCGCTGGCCGGTACCGGGGCGTCACCGGTCAGGCGCACGAACAGCTCTTCCAGGCGGTTGCTCTTGGTGCGCATCGAGCGCACCCGGATGCCGGCGCTGCCGAGCGTGGCGAACACGCGGTTGAGGTCCATCGCGCGCGGCATGTCCAGGTCCAGCGTGTGGCCGTCGATGGCGGTGAGCGTGGTGCCTTCGATCACCGGCAGTTCGGCCGGCAGGGCGCCGTCGATATCGAACAGGAAGCCTTCCACGTCCAGCTTGGCCAGCAGCTCGCGCATCGGCCCCTGGGTGACGATCTGGCCGTGGTTGATGATGGCCAGGTTGCGGCACAGGTGCTCGGCTTCTTCCAGGTAATGCGTGGTGAGGATGATGGTGGTGCCGGCGGCGTTGATCTCCTTGAGCACGCGCCACATGTCGCGGCGGATCTCGATGTCCACGCCGGCGGTGGGCTCGTCCAGGATCAGCAGGCGCGGCTGGGTCATCATGGCGCGGGCGATCATCAGCCGGCGCTTCATGCCGCCGGACAGCGTGCGGCTCATCACCTGGGCCTTTTCCCACAGGTGCGAGCGGCGCAGCTCCGCTTCGGCCAGGCGCTCGGCCTCGGCGCGCGGCATGCCGTAGAAACCGGCGTAATTGACCAGGATGTCGAAGGGTTTTTCGAATAGATTGAAGTTGACCTCCTGCGGGACCAGCCCGATCAGGCGCATCGCATCGCTGCGATGGCCGACCAGGTCGGTGCCGAACACTTCCACCTGGCCCGCGGACAGGTTCACCAGCGAGCTGATGATGCCGATCAGGGTGGATTTGCCGGCGCCGTTGGGGCCGAGCAGGGCAAAGAAATCGCCTGGCGCCACATCCAGCGAAACGCCCTTGAGCGCCTGGGTGCCGTTGTCGTAGGTCTTGCGCAGATCGCACACACGCAGCGCGGGTGCGGTGATCGGAGATGGAGAATTCAAGATGTTCCTTCGCGTCAGCGTGACGGCGCAGCGAGTTGCAGGCCGTTATTATAGAAGCCCGCGGGGGCAAGCCCCGATCACAGACTGTCCCAAATACGTTCGTGCCCGTTCAATTCCCCCTCAAGCTTGTCGACCGGCGCATGATTGCGCCCACCGTGGCCCACTGCCAGTTCCTGCGTGACGACGGCCAGCCGCTGGATTTCCAGCCCGGGCAGTTCATCCAGATCCATTTCGATGCCGCCGACGGTACGCCGACCAAGCGCAGCTATTCGCTGGCGACCATCCACGACCATGCGTTCGGACCGGGCGAGGCAGTGGATATCGCGGTGAGCTTCGTGCCCGGCGGCTCGGCCACCGCGCTGTTCGAAGGCCTGCAGATCGGCGACCAGTTGCAGGCCAGCGGTCCCTACGGACGCTTCTGCCTGCCGCCGGGCGACCACAACCGGCGTTATGTGCTGATCGCCACCGGTACCGGCGTCACCCCATACCGGTCGATGCTGCCGCTGCTGGCCGAGGCGATCGCCACCCGCGGCGTGCAGGTGCTGCTGCTGCAGGGCGCACGCACGCCGGCCGAGCTGTTGTACGGCGAGGACTTCCGTGCGTTTGCCGATGCGCATCCGCAATTCCGCTATGTGCCGTGTTTTTCGCGCGCATTGCCCGAGCAGCCGCATGCGGATGTGCGCCAGGGTTACGTGCAGCAGCAGCTGGCCGAATGCGCGCCCGACGCGCAGGGCGATATCGCCTACCTGTGCGGCAACCCGGACATGGTGGACAGCTGCATCGAGGCGTTGAAGGCCGCCGGCCTGCCGAACGCGCAGATCCGCCGCGAGAAATACGTCAGCCCGGCGCCGGCGAAAACCTGAGCCAATCCACGGTGCCGGGCTGGCTTGCTCGGCAACTGCCGATCGCGCCGGTGCGCCGGCGCCGACGCGTTCAAGCCCCTCGACAGCATCGCGATGCTGTCCCGGCCATCCCTCTCGCCCACTGTGCGCTGCTGCAGTCGCATCCTGTGCTCCGGCGTGGTGCAACTGGAGCCACTGCTGTTCGGGCTCTCGCTGACCGCTTCCGCGCTGACTACTGCAGGGCGACGAATGTAGCGCGCTGCCGAATCGTCAGGCCGCAGCCCGCGCCGCTGGCGGGCGCTGCAATTCGACGGTGATGTGCACCAGTTCTTCGTGGATCTGCAAGGCAGTGCGGACCAGGTCCGCATCGATGTTGGCCGCCGTGACCAGACTGACGACGCAGGCATAACGATCGCTGCCCACGCGCCAGACATGCAGGTCGCCGATGTCGATGGCATGCGGCAGCTCGGCGATGACCTGCTTCACTTCTTCCACCACCGGCGCATCCATCTCCGCATCCAGCAGCACGCGGCCGGTACTGCGCAGCAGCCCCCCCGCCCACACGGCGACCAGCACCGCGCCGACCATGCCCATGATCGGATCCAGCCAGGTCACGCCCCAGTACATGCCGGCAAGCAGCGCGACAATCGCCAGGACCGAGGTCGCCGCGTCGGCCATCACGTGCAGATACGCGGCACGCAAGTTGAGATCGGCATGCCCATCGTGGTGATGACCATGACCATGACCATGACCGTCATGCGCGTGGTCGTGGCCGTGGTGATGGCCATGCGAGTCGCGTAACCACCAGGCGCAAATCAGGTTGACCAGCAGGCCGATGACGGCAATGACGGTGGCTTCCTGGTACTGGATGGGCTTGGGCGAGAACAGCCGTTCCAGCGACTGGAACGCCATCAGGCCGGCCACGCCCAACAGCAGGATGGCGCTGGTATAGCCCCCGAGCACTTCGACCTTCCAGGTGCCGAAGCTGAAACGCAGGTCGTTGGCATTGCGCCGCGCGAAGCGGTAGGCGAACAGTGCCAGCCCCAGCGCCAGCGCGTGCGAGCTCATATGCCAGCCATCGGCGAGCAGGGCCATGGAGTTGAGCGTCCAGCCGCCGACGATCTCTACCACCATCATGACTACGGTCAGGATGACGGCCTTGCGAGTGCTGCGCTCGGCAAGCGGATTGGCGCTGGCGAATGTGTGCGACTGCGCGCAGTGCGGCGCGGCGTGCGTGATCGACATCGGAAGGGGCTCTGGCTACGATACCCCCCTATGGTATCTCAGATACCCCCAGGGGGTATACGGCAATGGCGCATCTGAATCAGGAAAAATCCAAACTGCTCGCCCGCGTGCGCAGGATCCGTGGGCAAGTGGAGGGGCTGGAGAAAGCCCTGGCGCAGGACGTGGACTGCACCGCGTTGCTGACGCAGGTGGCGGCGTTTCGTGGCGCTGCGCAGGGCTTGATGGTCGAGCTGCTCAGCGAGCACTTGAAGCACCATGTCGCGGCACCGGAGGCGCTGGGTGAGCGCGAACTGGCGGTAGACGACATCACCGCCATTCTCAAGACCTATCTCAAGTAAGGGCTGTCATCAAAACGACTGCGCTCACTGTCAGATAGGCGCGGCCGACGCCCGGAACCGGCGTGTGCCACTCGTGCACTGCGGTTCCTACGCGCTGTCTGCACCCACTGGTCACTGCGCGCTACGTCTTTTTTTGCCGCTTCAAGTCCTGCACATCGGGTCGATGCGATCACGCCGATTCGCTTTTTACCTTGTGCGCTGCGCGGACTGAGCGACTGCAAGCATGCGTTGGACCTTGGGGTGTGTGCCTGCAGTGTCCTGCGGCGATGCGCGCGACGTGCCGCAACGCACGCATGACGCACCCGATGTCGCGAACGATGCACGGTCGGGACGTCGCGCCGAACTGCGCGCATGGCTGCGCGCACGGAATCCACCCTCAACGCCTCGCCTGATTGCAGGCGCGATGGCGTGCTGGGCGCTCAGCGCGCCGACGGCTCCAGCGTCATCAGCACCACATCGTTGCTGCGCATCGGCACGCGGATCTCCACCACGCCATCGGCGCCGACGCGTACGCGCCGGTCCTGTTCGGGCGTGTCGCGCGTGGCCTGCTGCAACTGCGCCAGCTGCCGCGGCGCCAGGTCCTTGGGCATGCCCATGTCGATGTACAGCGACAGCGGATCGTTGCGCCGGTAGCCGGTCTTGCGCACCTGCAGCCGATAGTTGCCGGCCGGCACGTGCGCCAGGCGGAACACCAGCACTGGGCTGTCTGTGTTCGGCACCTGTTTGGCATAGAACTGGGTATTGCTCACCGCCTGCTGCCAATCCCAGACCAGTGCGGCGATGCGCTGGCCATCCACCGCCGCAAACGCATGCGCATCGCGCAGCGGAACATTGCGGCCCTTGAGCGCGTTCAGATACTTGTAGGCAAACCACGCCGGCTTGCGGATACCCTCGCGATTCACCAGCCCGAAGCCGCCATGGAAGCCGGGTTCTTCGAACAGATCGGTGTAGGTCCAGTAACTCATGCCCTGCACAAGGCCTTGCACCTGCTTGAGCTTGGTCAGGATGTAGGGCGCGTTGATGCAGCTGTCATTGACGAGATCGCGCGGCGTATAGCTGCTGCCCACTCGGTGAAATACAGCGGCAGATCCGAAACGGCGAGGCCTGGATCTGCGCACGCACGCGGCGCACATCGCCGACGATGGCATCCGGCAATGCCGACAGCTTGACGTCCTGTTTGCCGTCTTCATCGAGAAAGCCGCCCTCCACGCCATAGGTATGCGTGGTGACGGAGTCGATCGGTAGTTTGTTCTTGGCAACGAAGGCCAGCAGTTCCGGCACCCAGTCCGCACCGGCGGTGGACGGGCCGCCGACGCGCAGTTGCGGATCGATCGCCTTGATCGTGCGTGCGGTGTTCGCATACAGGTCGAAGTAGGCCTGCTGGTCGGCGTTCTCCCAGAAGTCCTTGAGGTTGGGCACGTTCCACACCTCGAAGTACCACTGCCGCACCTCGTCGGCGCCATAGCGTGCACGGATGTGGCGCACGTACGCATCAATCAGCTGCGTCCACTTGGCCGGGTCCGGATGCGAAGTGTTGCCCTTCCAGTAGAAGAGCGTCTGCTCGGAGGTCTTCATCGCGCCGGGCGTAAAGCCCAACTCGACGAACGGACGGATGCGCTTGGCCAGCAGCGCATCGTAGAGCCGATCCAGCTTGGTCCAATCCTAGAAGAGCGTGCCGTCGACGTCTTTCACCGTGCCGAGCACGTCATGGAACACATCATGGAAGCGGATATAGCGAAACCCCAGCTCCTGTACCGCCGGAACCAGCTGCGCCTGGCTGTCGCTGCGGATCAAGGTGCCGGGAAAGTCCGAGCCGATCGACAGATCGTAGAAACGGTCGACTGGTTCGCCGGCGGTGGCCAGATCCAGTTGGATCGTGCGAGGCGCAGGTGCTGCCTGCTGTGCCACGGCAGAGGTCGTCATGCAGCCGCTCAGTGCAATTGCCAACCAGATCTTCAGACGCATCACCGCTTCCGCCAATGTTCGATCGCAGAGCGTGGCCCAGCTCCGGCCCGGTGCTGCGGACCGGCGTGCTTGGTCTTCCTGCTGCCGTCGTCGCGTGGCGATGGGTAGGGACCGCATGCGGTCGAATGTGTAAAGGGTGCTTGACATACGGCCGTGCCAGGTGCATCGTGCCTGTCAAGTTGACTTGACAGGCGAAGGGAATGCGTCAGCAGCATCGGCAATGGAATTGCATACCGGCATGGTCGTCGCAGCGGCCGCTGCGTAGCGATGCCTGGATGGGGGACAGTGGCCTGCCAGTGCGCACATCGGCGCACGCGAGGCACCGCGCATGACCCGCTGCAGACGCAATGCGCTACTGGCGCTCTGTCTGGGAGCCGGCCTGCTCGCCGTGGGTGCGCTCGGCCATTGGCGGCTGCTGCCGCTGAGTGCCCACCTTGCCGGGCTTTGTGCGGGCGTGGGCGTATCCTGCCTGTTGCTGGCGCTGCTGCTCTGGCTGTCGCGCGGCAGCCTGCGCGACAGCACGCGGCCGGCACTGGCGCGGCGCTATCACCGCGAATTCGGCGTGCCGATGGGCTTGTATGTGGTGGTGATGCTGTTCTGGAGATATTTGCTTGCGCATGTGGATCCGAGCTGGGCGCGCGTGCTGATCGCCCTGTTGCCGGCCGTGCTGGTCGCCCTGGTGATCCGCGCGGTGGCGCGCTACGTACGCGATTCGGACGAGATGCAGCGGCGCATCGAACTGGAGTCGATCGCCATTGCCGCCGGCCTGGTCAGCGGCGCGTACATGACCGGCGGATTCCTGCAGGCCGCCCAGTTGATCGACATCCCCGCGACGGTGGCGATGTTGTGGGTGTTTCCGATGTTGTGCGCCATCTACGGCGTCACCAAAAGCGTCAATGCCCGACGGTTCGAATGAATAGCCGGGTGCGCGAATTGCGCGAGGCCAGCGGCTGGTCGCAAGGCGAGTTGGGCGAACGCCTGGGCGTGTCGCGGCAGACCATCAATGCGCTGGAGACCGGCAAGTACGATCCCAGTCTGCCATTGGCGTTTCGCATTGCGCGTCTGTTCGGGGAATCGATCGAGCACGTCTTTCTTTACGAAGACGGGCAGTAGCCGCTCCGGTCACACCCGACCGGATGCGGCGTCAGGGGACAGGAACTATCAGGAGAGATGGTGAACATGGTGAAGCAACCCACACTGGTGGCGGCGCTGCTGATCGCATTGCTGGCAACCGGATGTCAGCGCGCGGACAAACCGGCTGAAAACGCAGCTCCTGCGGCCAAGGCTGACGCGGCGCCCGGCAGCGCGCAGCCGCGTGCAGCCAAGCCGCAGACCGGCACCGCCGCAGGCAATCGTTACGGCACGCTGCAATTTGCACCGTGCACGCTGAGTTCCGGCAGCGCGGCCGGCAATATCGAAGCGCAATGCGCCAGCCTGCGCGTGCCGGAAAACCCGGCCGCGCCGACCGGGCGCAGCATCGACTTGAAGATCGCCTGGCTGGAAAGCGAGGCCGGCGCCGGCAGCACGCCGGATCCGGTGTTTTTCATTGCCGGCGGGCCGGGGCAATCGGCCACCCAGGTCGCCGCGATCGTGGACATGGGGCTGCATGAAGTCCGCAAGCGGCGCGACATCTTCCTGGTCGACCAGCGCGGCACCGGCGGTTCGCATCCGCTTGCGTGCCGCGATGCCGCCGGCAAGCCGCTCGTACTGGAAAACAGTAGCGCTGCCACCGCCGAGCAGTTGACCGACTACGCACGCCAGTGTGCACAAGGGCTGCGCAACGATGCCGATCCGCGTTATTACACCACCAGTGAAGCCATTGGCGACCTGGATGCGGTGCGCGCCGCGCTGGGCGTGCAGACGCTCAATCTGGTTGGCGGCTCCTACGGTACCCGGGTCGCACAGCAGTATGCGGCGCGCTATCGGCAACACACACGCACGCTGGTGATCGATGGCGTGGCGCCAAACGATCTGGTGATCGGCGGCGAGTTCGCGCGGACGTTCGAAGATGCGATCGCGCTGCAGGCCACGCAATGCCGCAAGGAAGCGGCATGCGCCAAACGCTTTCGGGTGGACACGCGCACGCAGCTGCGGCAGGTGGTGGAGCGTCTGCGTCAGGCGCCGGTTGCGGTGGATTACCGCGACCCGCGCACCGGTGAACTGCACCACGAGCAGGTGACGGCCGATACCGTGGTCGGCCTGGCATTCGGGTTTTCGTATGCGCCGGAAACCGCCTCGTTGTTGCCGCTGATGCTGGACGAAGCGGCGGCAGGGCGTTATGCCTCGCTGATGGCACTGGCGCAGATGAGCGCATCGGACATGTCCGACCAGATGAACCGCCCGATGCAATGGTCGGTGCTGTGCAGCGAAGACGCCGGTCGCTACACGCCGCCAGCCGGCAAGGACGACACCTTGCTGGGGGCGGAAGTGGCGCAGATGTTCTTCGCACCCTGCAAGGCCTGGCCGACCAAGCCGGCCCCGGCTGCCGACGCCGCACCGTTCAGATCCGACGTGCCGGTGCTGTTGCTGTCGGGCGAGCTGGATCCGGTGACGCCGCCGCGCTATGCCGAGCGTGTGCTGCAGGGCCTGCCCAACGGCCGTCACCTGGTGGCGCCAGGGCAGGGCCACGGGGTGTTCCGATTGGGCTGCATGCCCAAGGTGTTGGGCCAGTTCCTGCAGACCGCCAATGCCAAGGCACTGGATGCGCAGTGCGTGGCCACCCTCAACAACGTGCCCGCGTTTACCTCGTTCAACGGATGGGAACCATGAGCCGCACCGACCACGCCACGGAGGCGCACGCATGATCGTCGTCGACAAGTTGCACAAGTCGTTCAAGACCAAGACCGGGCTGGTGAAGGCGGTCGATGGGGTCAGTTTCAGTGCTGCCGACGGCCAGATCACTGGCCTGCTCGGCCCCAACGGCGCCGGCAAGACCACCACCTTGCGCATGCTCTACACGCTGATGTCGCCCGACCAGGGCAGCGTCACGGTGGATGGCGTGGATGCCGCCCGCGACCCGGTGACGGTGCGGCGCGCGCTGGGCGTGTTGCCGGATGCGCGCGGGGTCTACAAGCGGCTGACCGCGCGCGAAAACATCGCCTATTTCGGCGAGCTGCATGGCCTGTCGCGGGCGCGGATCGCCGAGCGCACGCGCCTGCTGTCGGCGGCGCTGGACATGGACGACATTCTCGACCGTCAGACCGAAGGCTTCAGCCAGGGCCAGCGCACCAAGACCGCGATTGCGCGCGCGCTGGTGCACGACCCGCGCAACGTCATCCTCGACGAGCCCACCAACGGGCTGGATGTGATGACCACGCGCGCTATGCGCGGCTTTCTGCAGCAGCTGCGGGCCGAAGGGCGCTGCGTGATCTTTTCCAGCCACATCATGCAGGAGGTGGCGGCGCTGTGCGATCGCATCGTCATCGTCGCCAAGGGCACGGTGGTGGCCTGCGGCAGCGCCGACGAACTGCGCGCCAGCACCGGTGAAAGCAACCTGGAAGACGCCTTCGTCAAGGCGATCGGCTCGGACGAGGGACTGCACGCATGAGCACCACATCGTTGTTGTCCACATTATGGACGGTGCTGCGCAAGGAATTGCGCGACATCGGCCGCGATCGCCGTACGCTCGCACTGGCCTTGCTGCTGTCGCCATTGCTGTATCCGGTGCTGATCCTGGGCATGGGCGCACTGAGCGAAAGCCGCGTGCGTACGCAGATCGACAAGCCGTTGGAGATCCCCATGCTCGGCCGCGAGAACGCGCCCAATCTGGTGCGGTTCCTGGCCGCGCAGGGGCTCAATGCGGTCGATGCGCCGGCCGATCTGACCGCCGCGATCCGCAATCAGGATGTGGATGTGGCACTGCGCATCAGCGACAGCTATGCCGACGATTGGCGCGCCGGGCGCCCGGCCCTGGTGGAGGTCATCAAGGACAGCACGCGGCGCGAGGCCGACGTGCCGAGCCTGCGCTTGCAGGCCGCACTCGGCAGCTATAGCCAGCAGGTCGGTGCACTGCGCCTGCTGGCGCGCGGCATCGATGCGCAGGTGGGCAGGCCGCTGGAAATCGCCGCGCAGGACCTGGCCACCGCCGAAGCCAAGCGCGGGCAGATGATGGCGATGCTGCTGCCGGTGCTGCTGGTGATCACCTCGTTCCTGGGCGGCGCCTCGCTGATCCTGGATGCCACTGCCGGCGAGCGCGAACGCCAGTCGCTGGAACCCTTGCTGGCCACGCCGGCGCCGCGCAGTGCGATCGTCAGCGGCAAGATCGCCGCCGCCTGCGTGGTCGGCATGGTGTCGCTGTTGCTGACCCTGCTGGCCTTCAAGTTGAGTGCGCAGCTGTCCACCTCGACCCTGGGCCGCCAGCTCAACGTCGGCTTCGTGCCGATGCTGCAGATGCTGTTCATCCTGGTGCCGATGCTGTTCATCGGCACGTCGCTGCTGACCTATCTGGCCGCCGCCGCCAAGAGCATGAAGGAAGCGCAGGCGCATATGACCTGGCTGTTGCTGCTGCCGATGCTGCCGGGCTATGCACTGATGGCGTATCCGTTGAAGACGCAGCTATGGCACTTCGCGGTGCCGTTTCTGGCGCAGAACCAGATGCTGCTCAAGGTGATCCGCCATGAGCAGATCACTGCGCAGACCTGGGCGGTGTACCTGCTGGCGGGCTTCGGTGTGGCCGCGGTGCTGTGGTACGCGGCGGTGCGTCGCTACCACCAGGAACGGTTGGCAATTTCCGGTTGATGCATCTTCTCCCACCGGGAGAAGCCGGCGCGTAGCGCCGGATGAGGGCGCGGATCGCCCGCCTGTACGAATGCGCGATTACTGATGCTGATGCTGATGCTGATGTTGATTGAACGTCGTTGTCTGCGCAGTGCGTGACGTCCACTCTGTCGCCGTACCCTCACCCCAACCCCTCTCCCGCAGGAGAGGGGCTTACAGTTCCTTCTCGGAATGAGAGGTGCCTAGTGTCCCTTCTCCCTTCGGGAGGCGGTGCCCGAAGGGCGGATGAGGGGACGGATCACCAGCGAACAAAAAGCCCGCATCGCTGCGGGCTTTTTGTTTGGTGCCCGACATTCGCCGGGAGTGCAGTGCATCGATCATCGGCAGCCATCAGCCATCAGCCATCAGCCATCAGCCAGCAATCAACAAACGATCGACCAATCAAGCGATCAACGACCAAGCAACCAAACAATCAAGCAATCAAGCAACCAAGCGATCAAGCAATCAAGCAATCAAGCGATCAAGCGATCAAGCGATCAAGCGATCAACCAACGGACTCACTCAGCCGCATGCAGAACTACTCGATCGCCCAACGCCCCACTCAACCGCCCGGGTTGAACGACAGCGTGCGCCGCGTGGTCACCGGTGCGGCCACCGGCTCGAAGCGCCAGCGTTTGACCGCATTGAGCGCTTCGCGGTCGAACACGCGTGGCGGGGTGGCGCGCAGCACACGTGAGGCGGTGATCGAGCCGTCGGTGCCGACGGTGATCTCCACCAGCACTTCGCCGGAAGTGCCGGCGCGCAGCGCTTCCGGTGGGTAACGCGGTGCCGGGGTGCTGATCGGGCGCAGCGACTGCGCGGCCGGTGCAGCTGCGGCGGCCGCCGGTGCCGGGCGCGGGGCGGCTGGAGTGGGTGCCGGGGCCTCGGCCTGACGGCGCGTGGCGGCCTGGCGTTCGGCCTCTGCGCTCTGCTGGCGGGCGGTTTCCTGTTGCGCGGCGATCTGCTGCGCAGCGGCCGCCTCGCGGGTCTGCTGCTCGGCCAGACGCTTCTGCTCGGCGGCCTGCTTGGCCTTGTCCTCGACCAGCTTCTTGGCCTGCTCGGCATCCTGTTCGGAGCGGCTGGCGGCGGTCTTCATGCCGTTTTCAAGGCCGCTCTTCAGGCGCGGCAGTGCCGGTGCCTTGGGGTCGACCTTTTCGATCAGCGCGATCAGGCGCTGCGCCTCGGGGAATTCTTCGCGGCTGATGCCCTGTTCGGCGGCGATCAGCGTGTACGGCAGCAGATCGGTCAGCGCGCTGTTGACGGTGGCGTCCTGCGGCTGCTTTTCACGCAAGGCCAGGTAGTACTCCACCGCGTTGTCGCCGGCCGGGGCGTACATGCGGTTGTCCTGCAAGGCCTTGGTGGCCGATGCGCGCAACTGGTCGGCGGCCATCGATTGCACCTGCGGCGACACCGCCGTGGCCGGCGTCGGCGCGGTGGCCGGTGCCGCAGGCGTGGCGCCGGTGGCAGGCGCGGTGGTGGCGGCCTTGTCGTCCTGCTTGGAGCAGGCAGCCAGGCCAACCAACAAAATGACCGGCGCGATCCGGCGTGCCATACGGCCCTGTGTCAGATCCAACATGCGTCCCCCTTACCCCGATTGCGAAAGATGCTGCGGCGAGGCCGGCCATTGTTCCCGCAATGGACGGCAAAGCGGCAATCTAGCATTGCTGGGGTGGTCTAAGCCAAGGCAGGCGCCTTCCGCGCGCGAAATTCATCCCGCCCCGGTAGCCAGCGCCGCATCGGCCGGCAGCCGTGTGGCCGGCTCGGGCAGCGGCGGCGCAGGGCAGTAGCGGTGCAGAAAGTCCGCATGCGCAGGCAGGCGTGCCAGTGCGGCATCGACCCGCGTGCGGATGCTCTCCAGGAAATGACGGAGCTCGGCATCGCCCATCAGGTCGGCCACCGGGTGATGCTGCTTCGGCGTGATGCCCTGGCCCAGCATCACCTGCACCCAGGAATTTTCCGCAAACAGCTCGTTGGCCTGGTGGAACACCCGCCCGCTCTGGCGGAACAACTCCACCCGATGACGCAGCGTGTCGGGGATGTCCATCGCCGCGCAATCGCGCCAGAACGGCGTATCGCGGCGGTCGGTGGCGTGGTAATGCAGGATCACGAAATCGCGGATATGGGTGATTTCGGCGGCGGCCTGGCGGTTGTACTCGGCAATGTCGACATCGTTGATGACCTGCGGGAAGGTCTGCATCAGCCGGATGATGCCGCGCTGGATCAGATGGATGTTGGTCGATTCCAACGGCTCCAGGAAGCCGCTGGCCAGCCCCAGCGCCACGCAGTTCTTTTCCCACACCCGATGCCGCTGATTGGGCGTGAAGCGCAGTGCGCGCGGCTGGGTCAGTGCGCGGCCGCTGAGATTGCGCTGCAGCACCTGTGCGGCGCTGTCCTGGTCCATGTAGCGGCTGGAGTACACGATGCCGTTGCCGACCCGGTGCTGCAGCGGAATGCGCCACATCCAGCCCGCCTGATCGGCGCGCGAGCGGGTGTAGGGCACCGGCGCGCCGACCGACTCGGTCTGCACCGCCAGCGCGCTGTCGGCGAACAGCCACTGCGACCAATCGTCCGTGCCCACGCCCAGCGTCTTGCCGATCAGCAGGCCGGCAAAGCCGGTGCAATCCAGGAACAGGTCGCCTTCCACCCGCGTGCCGTTGTCCAGCATCAACGCGGTGAGATAGCCACTGTGCGCGTCGGTCTCCACGCTGCCGATGCGGCCTTCGATACGCTGCACGCCGAAGCCTTCGCTGAAGCGGCGCAGGAAGCGCGCGTACAGGCCGGCATCCAGGTGATAGGCGTAGTTCATGCCGCCATTGGGCAGATGCGCAAAGCGGCCTTCCTGCGCGGCGCGCAGTTCCAGGCAATAGTCGCCGAAGTCGCGCGCCACGCCACGCTGCCGGCCCTTCAACCAGAAATGCTGAAAGCCCGCGCTCCAGTGATCGGTGCCGGTGTGGCCGAAGGAGTGGATGTAGTGCCGGTCCACGTCGCGCCAGTGTTCGAAGCCGATGCCCAGCTTGATGGTGGCCTGCGTGGCGGCCATGAACGCGGCCTCGTCGATCTCCAGCAGGCGGTGGAAGGTGACCAGGCTGGGGATGGTGGCTTCGCCCACGCCCACCGTGCCGATCTCGTCCGATTCCACCAGCACGATCTGCAGGTGCCGGCCCAGCACTTTGGATAACGCGGCGGCGGCCATCCAGCCGGCGGTGCCGCCACCGGCGATGACGACGCGGCGTACCGGGCGCTGTTGTGGGTCGGAAGGGGCGGTGTCGGTCATCGGGTCAGATCCTCAGCGATTCAGGCGTTGCAGCAATCGTGCGCGCAGGCTGCGGGCACGGGCCTCGTCCATCGGCGCCAGGACGCCGCGCGCGGACTCCGGCATGTATGCGGCGGTGTCCGCATCGGCGTCGAACACATAATGGTCGAACACGTCCTGCCAGATGGCGCGCTGTTCGGCGGGCAGGTCGCGAAGGGTGAGCAGCGCCAGCATCAGCGCGTTCATCGGCGAATCCATGTAGGCCGGGCTCTGCCGCCACCAGAAATTCACCAATACGTTGAACGGCGTCAGCGCTTCGACGTGATGCCACCACATGCTGGGAATGAACAGCGCATCGCCCGGTTCCAGCTCGGCCGCCAGCGCGTGTTCCAGCGCCTGCGCAAAGCGTGGAAAGCGCTGCAGGTCCGGCGCGGCGATATCGACCAGGCTGACCGGCTGCCCCGCAGGGGTGAGATCGAGCGGGCCGATATACAGATTGGCCAGTTGCTGCGGCGGAAACAGGGTGAAGCGGCGGCGCCCGGCGACCACGCAGGCCAGGTTGTCGGGCAGGTCCTGGTGGGCGGCGATGCGGGTGCGGTTGCCGATCCAGATACTGGCCAGCGGCTGCGCCTGCGGCAGGGCGATCGGGTTGTGCGCGCGCAGGCCGGGCAGGTAGGTGTCCAGCGTGGTGGACCCGACATAGATCGCCGGGGGTTGCGGGTTGTGCAGATCGCGCAGCAGGGTCTCCAGCACCACGCTCAGCGGCACGCGTTCGGGGCGGAAATTGAAGCCGCTCATGTCCGCGTTGTAGAAGAAGCGCCCGCCGATGTCCGGCGGGCCGACCTGCGCCACCACTGCCTCGCCGCGATCGAAACCGCGCAGGTAGGCGACCGCCGCCTGCGCAGAGGTCGCGCCGGCCTGCGCCAGTGGCCAGTCGCGCACCAGCCCGCGCAACACCAGGGGCGTGGTGGAGCGCAGCACGGCCGGGTCCAGCTGCTGTGGGTCCAGCCCGTGCCGTTCTTCGATGGCGCGCGGCTCAGCCAGCATGACGGCGCTGCATGCGGTCGAGCAGATGGCGGAACTGCGCGATCGAGGCCACCGCCATGTACAGCGGTTCCAGATCGCCATGCCGGTGCAAATCGAGCAAGGCCGCATCGTCGAGTGCGCGCAGGCGCTCTTCGTGCACGGCGTAGAGCCCGCTAAGACGGCATTCCAGGCCGTTCTGCAGCGTGGCCTCGAACACGAACGGTTCGAGCAAATCGTAGCCAAGCAAGCGTGCGACGAAGGCCTCGCTCGCCGCCAGGCCATCGTGCAAGGTGCGCAACACCTGGCTGATGTGGTCGAGAAACTCGCTGGTGCCGCCGTGTTCGCGGAACAGCACTTCCCCTTCGCTGCGGCTGATGCGCGGGCTGTCCAGATCCACGTGCACCATCGGCCCGTCCGCTTGCTCGCCGATCGAAAACGGTTGCCGCTGGATCGCCAGCGGCACGTACGGCGCATCCCAGCGTGCGCCGTCCAGGAACAGGTTTTCGCCCAGGCGCAATCCCAGCAACGCCAGCGGCCGAAAACTGCGCTCGCCGCTGCGATGGAACACGATCGGGTATTGCGCCTGCAGTTGGCGAAATTCCTGCGGAAAGGTCGCGGCCGACATCACGTCATCGCCGAAGGCGGCGCCGTGCGCGGTGATCACGCGCAGATCGCGGTGATCGAGATTGTTCAATAACACGGCATTGGTCATGGGGAAGCCACATCACGCGGGGCGCGTGGCCCATGTTTGGACAGTGACCCTTCGCGTGGCAAGTGCCGGATGCAACAACTCCGGTCGGCACGTCGGAAGGCCATGCAAGCGTCCCGGCAGGCGCGCTGCCGGGACGCTTGGTGAAGCAGTGGCATCACCAGAACTTGTAACGCACGCCCAGCATGTAGCGTGGGCCGGTCTGGGTGGCGTAGATGATCTGGTTCGGGTGCCGGCCGTGCTGGCGCTGCACCTCGTCGGTGAGGTTGATCGCCTCCAGGCTCAGCGACAGGTTCTCGGTCCACTGGTAGCCGATGCTCAGATCCAGCTGGCCATAGGCTTCGGTATAGACCGGATTGGGCTGGCCGCTGCCATCGAAGCGCGCGGCCAGGAATTCGTCGCGCCAGTTGTAGGCCGCACGCACCTGCCACTTGTCCCTGTCGTAGAAGCCGACCACGTTGGCCGAGTCGCTCAGCCCTTCCAGCGCAAACTGCTCGCCGATCACGTAGTTGTCGTAGGTCAGGCCGGAGTCGACCATGGTGTAGTTGGCCGACACGCCGAAGCCGCTGGCGCCGAACATGTGCTGCAGGTTGAGCTCCCAACCGTCCAGTGAGGCCGAGCGCTGGTTGGCCGGCGCGGTGATGGCGAAGTTGGCCACCGGATCGCCCGGCTGCCCGCTGATCACACCGGTGGCGTTGCCGTTGGAATCGTCCTGCCCGCGCACCACACCGGGCGCACCGCCGCGGTTGCGGAAGATGTAGTTGCGGATGCAGGTCAGGTCGGCCGAGGCGCAGCCGTTGCCCAGCGCTTCGTTCCAGTACGCACCACCCACCGGCGTGTTCAAGCCCAGCGAGGCATCGTTGCGCGTGGTTACGCCGATGTAGTTGTCGATGTTCTTGCGGAAGAAGCCCACCGAGGCGTAGCTGGCATCGCTGTAGTACCACTCCAGCGACAGGTCGATGTTGTGCGAGAGCAGCGGCTTGAGGCCGGGATTGCCTTCCTGGCCGGTGCCGCCTTCCAGGCGCGCGATCTGGTTGAGCGTCTGCCCACCCTGGATATCGCCCCAGCCGGGCCGGCCGATGGTTTCACCGTAGCTGCCGCGCAGCACCAGATCCTCGGTGAGCTTGAAGCTCAGGTCCAGGCTGGGCAGCCAGTACTCGTACTTGCCGTTGCCGCTGGCGAACGCAGAGTCGGCCAGGCGGATCGGCAACTCGTTGTTGGCGACCCAGTCGATGCCCACCGCCACCGGCACCAGCGCCTGCGCGTCCACCTTGGTTTCTTCGTAGCGCACACCGGCGGCCAGGCTGATCGGCACGCGCAGATCGTCCCAGCTGTTGTTCCACTGCAGGTAGGCGTTCTTGGATTTTTCGGTCACGCGGCGGTCGGTGGTGAATACCGGCGAGGTGCGGTACAGCGCCTCGTCGCCGGCCACCTGCGCGGCAGCCTGGCGAGCACGTTCGAAGTCGAACAGGAACAGCTGGTTGAACTGCGCCGGATTGCCGCTGCCGTCGATCGCATCGAAGTACTGCGCGAACGAACTGGGGATCCACAGATCGTCCGGATAATCGGCCGCGGTGCCGGCACCGCCCCAGGTGTCGCGCTGCACGTTGGAGAACGCCGAGCGGTTTTTGACCTCGGTGCTGCCGATGCCGAACTTCAACTGCGAATAGTTTTCGAAGGTGAAGTCGCCGTTGACCTGGGCCTGGTCGATCTCCGACTTCATGTAGCTGTTGCGGAACGCCGAGCCGGTGACCAGCGTGCGCGACGGATCCAGCCCGGTCAGGCCAAAGCCCAGCTGCTGCTGCAACACCGGGAAATCCTTGCTGAAATCCACCACCGAGGTGCCGCGGTAAAAACCGGACACGCCCAGCGAGTTGCTCGAGCCGTACGGGCTGTCCGCGCCGGCTTCGGCGGTGGAGCGGTGGATGTCGAAGTTGAGCTTGAACTGATCGTTGACCGCCCAATCCACGTTGAAACCCAGCGACTTGTTCTGGTTGCGCGTGGCCGCATTGGAGCCGGCGGTGGCCAGATCGCTGGTGGCCGGATTGACGATTTCCGAATAGGTCACCGGCCCGGCGACCGGGCCATTGGTCCAGGCGCTGGCCGACGGCCCATAGTTGAACCACACCGACATCTCGTTGCGCTGCTGCTGGATCTTGTTTTCCGAATAGGTGTAATCCAGCGTCGTGGTGACGTTGTCCAGCGGCTTGTACTGCAGCGTCAACTGGCCGTTGGTACGTTGGCGCTCCACGCCGACCACGCGGTAGTTGAGGTTCTGCGGCACCGAATAGATATCGTTCGGGCCGGGGCGGTTGACGATGTTCTCCGAGCCCGGCGTACCTGGCTGCGGGATGGTGCCGTAGGCGGTGGAATCGCCGCGGAACGAACGCCAGCCGTTGGGCACGCCGACCTGGCTGTAGCCGAAGTCGCGTTCCTGGTAGCTACCGCTCAGCGACACGCCGAAGCGTCCGTCGGCCGAGGTGTTGCTGAAGATGCCGGAGATTTCCGGTGTCAGCGAATCGCCCTGCAGGCGTCCGGGCAGATTCTCGTTGGAACTGTCGTGCACGCCCTTGAGGCCGACGTTGGCATGCAGGCCCGGGTTGTCCAGCGGCCGGGCCGTCTTGATGTTGATGGTCGCACCGATGCCGCCGGTGGGCGTGCTGGCGCGGCTGGTCTTGAACACTTCGATGCCGGAGATCGACTCCGATGCGAGGTTGGCGAAGTCGAACGCGCGTGAGTTGGAGGCGTTGGATTCCTCGATGCTGGCGCCCGGCATCTGCCGGCCGTTCAACAGCACCAGGTTGAAGTCCGGCCCGACGCCGCGCACGGTGACGCGCGAGCCTTCGCCCAGCGAACGGTCGATCGACACGCCGCTGATGCGTTGCAGCGATTCGGCCAGGTTGGTATCGGGGAACTTGCCGATGTCCTCGGCCACGATGCCGTCGACGATGCCTTGCGCATCGCGCTTGACGTTCATCGACGAGGTCAGGCTGCCACGGATGCCGGTGACCTGCACCGCATCGAGCGTGGCAGGATCGGCCTGGCCCGCGCCGGGGACGGTGGATGCGGACTGCGGTGCCGGCGCGGTCTGCGCGGCCAGTGGCGTCGACAGGGCAAACAGCAGGGCAGACGTCAGACGCCGCGTGCGCGGCAGGGTGCGTGGCTCTCTCACGATGATTCCTTCCCCAAATGAAGATAAGCCGGCCCCAGGCGGGACAGGCGAAGGTCGATGAAACAATCGAGCATTTGTGAGCGCAGCCTTAACCAAGTCAACTTGCACTGCAGCATCGGCCACGAGCCAATCGCGTCACACATCGTTCCAATCAGCGCTACGGCAGGCGCACGCGCAGGTAGCTGGCTTGGTCGTACTATCGGCCGTCAAGGCGCGCGGCCGCGTGCCATCCCCTGCCGAACTGGAGCGCACGATGATCGACCTGTACTACTGGCCCACCCCCAATGGCCACAAGGTCACCTTGTTCCTGGAAGAAGCCGGGCTGGAGTACACGCTCAAGCCGGTCAACATCGGCAAGGGCGAGCAGTTCGAGCCGGCCTTCCTGCAGATTTCGCCCAACAACAAGATGCCGGCGATCGTCGACCACGCACCGTCCGACGGCGGCCCCCCGCAGAGCGTGTTCGAATCCGGCGCCATCCTGCTGTATCTGGCCGAGAAGACCGGCCGCTTCTTGCCGCGCGACGCGCGCGGCCGCATTGCCGCGCTGGAATGGCTGTTCTGGCAGATGGGCGGGCTGGGGCCGATGAGCGGCCAGATGGGCCACTTCAGCGTCTATGCGCCGGAAAAGATTCCCTACGCGATCGAACGCTACAACGCCGAGGTGCGTCGCCTGCATGGCGTGCTCGACAAGCGCCTGGCCGAGCACGCGTTCCTGGCCGGCCCGGAGTACGGCATCGCCGACATGGCCAGCTATCCCTGGATCGAGGTTTATGGCGACCTCCGCCCCGATTACGCCGAGTTCCCGCATCTGAAGCGCTGGCACGACGCCATCGCCGCGCGCCCGGCCACGCAACGTGCGTATGCGCTGAAGGAGCAGGTCAACCCCAACGCCGGCAAGCCGCTGAGCGAGGAAGAGCGCAAGCATCTGTTCGGCAAGCGCTGAGGGTGCAGTAGCAAAAACAGCGCACGTACAGCAATTCAACACGGCGCCTGAGCCCCGCTCCCTCCGGGAGAGGGGTTGGGGTAAGGGTACGGTCCGCGCGCCTAGCGCCGCGTGCACAAAATGGCAGGACGTCCACGCGCGCCATCAGCCGCCGCGCTTCTCAAACACCCCACGCGCCCGCATCCTGTGCGTTATCTCACGACAGGATCTTCGATGCGCGCCCTGTTCGCCGCCCTTGCCCTCATGCTCAGCACGATCACCACCGCCCACGCCGAAAAACTCACCCTCGACGCCATCACCGGCCCGTTGCCGTTGTCCGGCCCGACGTTGATGAAACCCAAGGTCGCCCCCGACGGCTCGCGCGTGAGCTTCCTGCGCGGCAAGGACAGCGACCGCAATCAACTGGATCTGTGGGAGTACGACATCGCCAGCGGCCAGACCCGCCTGCTGGTCGATTCCAAAATCGTCCTGCCCGGCACCGAAACGCTCAGCGATGTCGAAAAGGCACGCCGCGAGCGCCAACGCATCGCCACCTTCGCCGGCATCGTCGATTACCAATGGGCGCCGGACGCACATGCACTGTTGTTCCCGCTCGGTGGCGAACTGTATCTGTACGACCTGCGCAAGACCGGCGCGGCGGCAGTGCGCAAGCTCACCCACGGCGAAGGCTTCGCCACCGACGCCAAGCTCTCGCCCAGGGGCGGCTTTGTCAGCTTCGTGCGCGAGCGCAACCTGTGGGTGATCGACCTGGCCAGCGGCAAGCAGCTGCAGCTCACCAGCGACGGCAGCGAGACCATCGGCAACGGCGTGGCCGAGTTCGTCGCCGACGAGGAAATGGATCGCCACACCGGCTACTGGTGGGCGCCGGACGACTCGGCGATCGCCTTCGCGCGTATCGACGAATCCGGCGTGCCGGTGCAAAAGCGCCCGGAAGTCTATGCCGACCACACCGAGGTCATCAGCCAGCGCTATCCGCAGGCCGGCCAGCCCAATGTGGCCGTGCGACTGGGTGTGATCGCACCGCGCGCCAACGCTGCGCCGCGCTGGATCGAGCTGGGCAATAACCCCGATATCTATCTGGCACGGGTGGATTGGCGCGATGCGCAGCGGCTGACCTTCCAGCGCCAGTCGCGCGACCAGAAAACCCTCGAGCTGATCGAAACCACGCTGGCCAGCGGCGAGCAGCGCGTGCTGGTCACCGAGACCTCGCCGACCTGGGTGCCGCTCCACAACGATCTGCGTTTTCTCAAGGACGGTCGCTTTATCTGGAACTCCGAGCGCAGCGGCTACGAACATCTGTATGTGGCATCGGAAGACGGGCGCACGCTCACGCCGCTGACCTCCGGCGCCTGGGTGGTCGATGCACTGCTCGCCGTCGATGAGCAAGCCAGCACGGTGTATTTTTCCGCCAGCAAGGAATCGCCGACCCAGGCCCACCTCTACGCCGTGCCGCTGGCCGGCGGTGCGATCGAACAACGTTCGACAACCCACGGCACGCACGCCGCCAGTTTCGCCGGCAATGCCAGCGTGTATGTCGATACCTGGTCCAACACCGCCACGCCGCCGCAGATCGAGCTGTTCCATGCCAATGGCGAAAAGATCGCCACACTGCTGAAGAACGATCTGGCCGATCCGCAGCACCCGTATGCCAGATACCGCGATGCGCAGCGCCCGGTGGAATTCGGCACGCTCACCGCTGCCGACGGCACCACGCCGCTGCAGTATCGGCTGATCAAACCGGACAACTTCGACCCGGCCAAGCGCTATCCGGTGGTGGTGTACGTGTATGGCGGCCCCGCCGCGCAGACCGTGCTCGATGCCTGGCCGAGCCGTGGCGATGCGCTGTTCGATCAGTACCTTGCCCAGCGCGGCTATGTGGTGTTCTCGCTGGACAACCGCGGCACGCCGCGGCGTGGCCGCGCCTTCGGTGGCGCGCTGTATGGCAGGCAGGGCACCGTCGAAGTGGACGATCAATTGCAGGGTGTGGCCTGGCTCAAGGCGCAGCGCTGGGTCGATCCCACACGCATCGGCGTGCAGGGCTGGTCCAACGGCGGCTACATGACGCTGATGCTGCTGGCCAGGCACAGCGAGGCCTATGCCTGCGGTGTGGCCGGCGCACCGGTCACCGATTGGGGGCTGTACGACACCCATTACACCGAGCGTTACATGGACCTGCCGGCCGGCAATGCCGACGGCTACCGCGACGCACGCATCGCCACTCATCTGGACGGCCTGCGCGCCAAGCTGCTGCTGATCCACGGCATGGCCGACGACAACGTGCTGTTCACCAACTCCACCGCGCTGATGAGCGCGTTGCAGGCGCGTGGCACCGCCTTCGAATTGATGACCTATCCCGGCGCCAAGCACGGCTTGTCCGGCAGCACTGCCTTGCATCGTTACAAGACCGCAGAGGCATTCATCCAGCGCTGTCTGACGCCCTGAGCGGCCGACAACCGGGTGCCAGGGCGCGCGCGAACAGCAGTGGTAAAGTGGCCGCCGATGCCTAGCATCGGCAACATCCGGCGGCGTTGGTCGCGCTGTGGCGTTGTTCGTCGCTCGCCCCACCTGCAGTCGTGCGCCAACCGCTGGTCTACAAGGACGTTGCCATGTCATCGCCGCCGCCGATTCCCGCTGCATCGCCTCGCACGCTGCAATCGCCCAACGTCTGGAGCCGGCACTGGAAGTGGATCGTCCCCGGCATCGGCGTGGCGCTGTTCCTGCTGCTGGCCTTGGCGATTGGCGGGTTGCTCTCGGTGGTTGCCGCAACGCTGAAGTCCAGCGATGTGTACCGCGATGCGCTTTGCATCGCGCGTGCCGATGCGCGCGTGACCCGGGCGCTGGGGACACCGGTCGAGGACGCGTTCCTGCCCAATGGCAGTATCCGCTACACCGGTCAGGCAGGAGACGCCCGCTTCAGCGTGGACCTGCACGGGCCGCGCGGCGAGGGAAGCCTGCAGGTGGACGCCACCCGCAGGCACGGGCAATGGCGCTACCAAACGCTGACATTCGCCAGCGGACAGGCCGATCCAATCAACCTGGTAGCTGACCCGCAAGCGCCGCCGCAACCCTGCGGGCCATGACCTAAGACGCATTGCCGCCACCGCTGCGGATGGGTAGGGTCGCGCTACTCAACTTGCGGATCCGCCCCATGAAACCACTCGTTCTCGCCGTTGCGCTGGCGCTCGGTGCTTCGCTGCCATTGCAGGCACAGCCCGGTAAAACCGCGCAGGCCCAGCCCGCCACGCCGGCCTGGGTGCAGACCAGCAACGGCTACGCACAGATCCTGCTGAACGCGCAGGCGCCGTTCCAGCCCGAATACGCCAGCTTCTTCGGCGTGCCCGGCTACGACGACCAGGTCATCGACCTGGGGCCAAACAACACCGCGCGCTACCGCGATGCGATGAGCAAGGCGCGCGCTGCGTTGCAGGCCAAGCTGGCCACCGAGCGCGACGTCAATGTGCGCCAGGACCTGCAGATCATGATCGCTGCGGCCGAGCAGAACATCGCAGGCAGCGAACTCAACGAGCGCTATCTGCTGCCGTGGAACGACGCCCCACAGCTGGTCTTCAGCGGCCTCAATGGATTGCTGTCCGACCAGACCGTGCCCGAGCGCCGCGCCAAGGCGCTGGATCGCCTCAAGCGCTACGTCGGCCTGGTGCCGGGCAGCACGCCGACCACCACACTGGCCCGCCAGCGCTACGAAGAACAGCTTGGCAACACCGCCTTGCTGCAGCCCACCCGGCGCGAAGTGGAGCAGGCGCTGGCGAATGTGGATACCTACGTCGCCGGCATCGGCGAGTTGTTCGCCAAGTACAAGATCGCCGGCGGCGACGAAGCGCTCAAGGCGATGTCCACCCAGTTGAAGGATTACGCCAGCTGGACCCGTACCACGGTACTGCCGAAGGCGCGCAAGGACACCCGCCTGCCCGAACCGCTGTATGCCTTCCAGCTCAAGCAGGTCGGCATCGATATCGGCCCGCAGCAGCTGATCCAGCGCGCGCAGCTGGAATTCATGGAAACCCGCTCGGCGATGCGTCCGCTGGCGCCGCTGGTGGCCAAGGCCAAGGGCGTGCAGGGCAGCGATTATGTGCAGGTGATCCGTGCGCTCAAGGGCAACAAGATCGCCGACGACCAGCTGGAAACCCACTACCGCAGCGTGATCGACCGGATCGACCCGATCATCCGTCAGCAGCGCATCGTCGATGTGCCCAACCGCCCGATGCAGATGCGCCTGGGCAGTGCGGCCGAAAGTGCTGCGCAACCGGCGCCGCACTTCTTGCCGGCACCGCTGATCGGCAATACCGGCCAGCAGGGCCAGTTCGTGCTGCCGCTGGGTAACCCGACCGCAGACGGCGCCAAGAAGGAACAGTACGACGACTTCAACTTCGGCTCGGCCGCTTGGACGCTCAGCGCGCACGAAGGCCGCCCCGGACACGAGCTGCAGTTCACCGCCATGGTCGAACGCGGCGTGTCGCTGGCGCGCAGCCTGTTTGCATTCAACTCGGTCAACGTTGAAGGCTGGGCGCTGTATGCCGAAGCCGAAATGGTCCCGTACGAACCGCTCGACGGTCAGCTGATCGCCCTGCAGTTCCGCCTGCTGCGCGCCGCCCGCGCGATGCTCGACCCGATGCTCAACCTCGGCCTGATCGACCGCGAACGCGCGCGCCAGGTGCTCGAAGACGACGTCGGCCTCTCGCCAGCGATGGCTCGCCAGGAACTGGACCGCTACACCGTCCGCGCGCCCGGGCAGGCCGGCAGCTACTTCTACGGTTACACCCGTATCCTCGAACTGCGCATGCGCACCGAGCTGGTCCTGGGCAAGAAGTTCGACCGCCTGGCCTTCAACAACTTCCTGCTCGACCAGGGCCTGCTGCCACCGGACCAGCTGGCCAAGGCGGTGGAAACGCAGTTTGTTCCAGCGCAGCAGAAGTAAGCTCAGCAGGGTTTGCCGAACTGATTATTCTGCGCGGTTCAAGTGCTAAAACTAAGGCGCGGCCCTGAAGGCCGCGCCGATTTAATGAATAGCGCTACTCGGAGTTGCAGCCAGTTAAGGCAATACAGCTTCATTCGGAATAGAAAGAGAGTGACCTGCGCGCTGGCGAGAAGGTCTCACTGATAAGCCACCGCACAATTAATGAGCGAATGGAACATTCTCGGGTCGCTTCTGACCTGTCCACTTTCCTTGCTTCTTTGCTTGCGGACAAATGCTCTGATATTGCGCAAGCGCAGTGATGGCAGTCGGCGTCCAGGCCTGGAGGCACACTGGGCCGGCACAGCAAGGTGACGGACTGGGGAACAGGCAATATCCAGGTACGGCAACCCAGGTCGCGCTAATCGGATCTACCGGTATCCAATTCTTGTCTTCGTCTTTACAGCCCTGCGTACAGAAGACGAACGGATCGTCAGAGCGACAAACAAGCGTGACTCCCTTCTTCTGCGCCGCGGCTTCGCCCACAAAGCACATCGCCAACATCAACATCCATATCCAGCTTTTCATGACGATTCCTTAGATGACTGAGGCCAACGACTGCACTCTGCCAAGATCAAGTGAACAAGCGCAGTAGAAAGGAAGCCTGGCACGCAAGGCTCAGGCGGTCCCAACCTGGCTGCCGCCAAAGGATACTGCATCCGATTTGGGGTTTCACTACAAGTCGGCTCGGTGCGCCTCTTGCCAGAAGCGCCCACAAAAACGCCCAGCATTTCGTTACTAGGAGTTTTGCTGACGAAGGCATCCGAATCCGAGACAGGCGGTTCATTGGCCAGGCGGAGAGCGAGTGGCATCGCTAGCCCCCGCCGGCACCCAGATCGCCATGCCCGCCGCGCGTTTCTGGGTAGTCGGGATGCCGATGCCCAGCCCGCCGCCGACGCGGCCGCCGTAACTGCCGCCGCCGACCGACAGGCCGCCGCCGGAGCGTTCCGAGCCCACCCCGACGATGACCACGCCGTTGGCGCCGAGCTTGGCGGCCTCACGCTTGAGACGTTGCACGGCCGCATCGGTCTGGCCCTGGGTGCCGAAGCCGGCAGCGCTGGTGGATTCGAGCTGGGCGATCTCCACCGAGCCAGCCGGTGCGTTGGAATATACCCGCACCAGCGCCGGGTCGATCGGCGCGCGCGCCTGGCCCAGCATCACCTTGGAACTGCTGGCGCAACCGGCCAGGAGCATGGCTAGCGCAGCGGCGATGACGACATGCTTGTTCATGGTGTGGGCCCTGTTGACGATGATGGTAGCGATGATCCGGCGCCCGGACTGAATCGCTCCGGACTTTGCCGCACCCTAGCCATGCCCACGTGAGGCTACCGCCAAGCCGCCATTGGTCAGGGTGACCATCTGCCCACAGCGTCTTGGCGGGCGCGGCGCTAAGCTGATGCCATTCTTTAAATGGCGAGGTGGCACGTGGGATTGATCAGCCTGCTGTGGGGCATTGTGGCGCTGCTGTGGATGGTGCTGGCCTTCATCCCGCTGCTGGGCTGGGGCAACTGGTTCCTGATTCCGTTCGCGGCGGTGGGCGCGCTGATCGCGGCGATCGCGCTGCTGTTCACCTCGGCCGGCAATCGCGGGCGTGCCAAGACCGGCTTGCTGCTCAACGGCCTGGTGATCGTGGTCGGGGTGATCCGTCTGAGCCTGGGCGGCGGCGTGATCTAGCACGCGGCATTGCCTTCCAAGCAGGCCGCGCGATCTCGAAGCGCTGTGTACCTGCTGGCGATGGAGACAATCGACGCGTGGCACCGCCGCCAGCCGGACACACTCCCCATGGTGAGCTGACCGTGTGGTCCAGGCGGATCACGCTTGCATTTGCATTGATCGCAGCGTGATCCGGCCCGTTGCAGCGCTGCGACACAGCGTCGCAGCGCGTCCGGCGACGGATCGCGGGCGTAAACTTGCGGGCTGCTGACAGGAGCCCCCGATGGCCCATCCCCACTACCGTCCCCGGCGCATGCGCCACGATGCGTTCTCGCGTCGCCTGATGCGCGAAAACACGCTGACCACCGATGACCTGATCTGGCCGGTGTTCGTGCACGAGTTGTCCGGCCGCGCGCCGATCGCGTCCATGCCCGGCGTCGAGCGTCTGTCGTTGGACGAATTGCTGCGCGAAGCCGAAGCGGCCCTGGAGCTGGGTATTCCGGTGATCGACCTGTTCCCGGTGATCGACCCGGCCGGCAAGAGCCTGGACGCGGCCGAGGCGTGGAATCCGGACGGCCTGGCGCAGCGTGCGGTACGTGCGCTGAAAGCGCGGTTTCCCGAACTCGGCATCATGACCGACGTGGCGCTGGACCCGTACACCACGCACGGCCAGGACGGCATCATCGACGCCAAGGGCTATGTGCTCAACGAGATCACCGTCGAGGCGTTGGTCAGGCAATCGCTGTCGCATGCCGAAGCCGGTGTGGACATCATTTCGCCGTCGGACATGATGGATGGCCGCATCGGTGCGATCCGTCGCGCGCTGGACGCGCAGGACCACCTCAACGTGCGCATCATGGCCTACTCGGCCAAGTACGCCTCGGCGTTCTACGGCCCGTTCCGCGATGCGGTCGGCAGCGCCGGCAATCTGGGCAAGGCCGACAAGACCACCTATCAGATGGACCCGGCCAACAGCGACGAGGCCATGCGTGAGATCGCGCTGGACCTGGAAGAGGGCGCGGACATGGTGATGGTCAAGCCGGGCATGCCGTACCTGGACGTGGTGCGCCGGGTGAAGCAGGAATTCCGCGTGCCGACCTTCGCCTATCAGGTCAGCGGCGAGTACGCGATGCTCAAGGCCGCCGCCGCCAATGGCTGGCTGGACGAACGCAAGTGCGTGCTGGAAGCGCTGATGGCGTTCAAGCGCGCCGGCGCCGATGGCGTGCTGACCTATTTCGCGCCGCAGGTGGCGCGCTGGTTGCGGGAAGGCTGAGTGCGGTGAGGCGGTGCTGTGACGCCTCCCAGGCGGGTAATCGGCGCTTGCAGGCTTGGCGTGATTCGAAAGACGCAATGATCCCGCAGGCCGCGTTGTCTCGCGGCCTGTGCTTCGTACGGCGTGCTGCAACCTGCTGGATGAGCAAGGATCGTGCAGCGCAGGCGGCTTTGGTCAGTCTGCCTTCCGCGGATCAGCGGGTACCGGCGTCGCTGCAATGAACGAGTGACAGGCCCATCGTTGCGTGATCGCGTCGCGTCAATGACGCAAGCCTCAAATCGCCACGCAAACTGCGATAACGATTCTCATCTACAATGGCGGGCCCACTGTTGCAGGCTGCTCGCGCGTGCTTAAGACCGCCCTGTTCCAATTGCACTGGCTGCTCGGCATCACGGCCGGGCTGGTGCTGTCGGTGATGGGGCTGACCGGCGCGTTGATGTCCTTCGAAGACGAGATCGTGCGGCTGGCCAATCCGGCCATCGCACAGCTGGCACAACGGCATACGGCAGGCGAGCGGCCATTGCCGGTGAATGTGCTGCTGCGCCGGCTCGATCTGGATCGACAACAGGCGGTCACCCGCATGCTGATCGATCCGACCGGCAAGCGCCCGTCCACCGCACGCCTGGCCGGCAAGGGCGGCGGCCGGGTGTATTTCGATCCGTATACCGGGGAGAAAGTTGCCGCTCCGCGGCTGAGCGGCGCGTTTGCCTTTATCGAGGACCTGCATCGCCATCTGACCGCGGGCAAGCGCGGCCAGGCGGTGACCGGTGCAAGCACCCTGATCCTGCTGTTCTTCTGCGCCTCCGGCCTGTATCTGCGTTGGCCGCGACGCTGGTGGAGTCTGCGCACCTGGTGGGCGGTGGAGTGGCGACGGCAGGGGCGCAGTTTTCTGTGGAGCCTGCATGCGGTGTTCGGTACCTGGTGTCTGCTGGTGTACCTGCTGGTGGCGCTGACCGGGCTGACCTGGTCCTACAACTGGTACCGCGACGGCGTGGTGGCCTTGCTCGGCACCGAGCCGGCGATGCGTGGCGACGGGCGCGATCATCGCCCCGCCACGGTGGATTTCGCAGCCGTGCAGCGCACCCTGGATGCCATCCCGGGCACGCACGGCACGGCACTGGACCTGCGTATTCCGCCGCGTGCGGGTGAACCGCTGAGCGTGCGGTTCCTGCCCGATCATCCCGATCACGATCGCGCCTACGACAATCTGGAGATCGAGCCGGGCAGCGGTGCGTTGCAGCGTCGTCAGGACTATGCACTGCTGCCGCGCGGCCAGCAGTTGCTGGTGAGCATGTTTCCGCTGCACTCGGGCAGTTTCTTCGGGCTGCCGGGCCGCATCGTGGTGATGCTGGCCAGTGTCGGCATGTCGGTGTTCTTCGTGACCGGTTGGATGCTCTATCTGGATCGCCGCCGCAAGAAGCGCGCGCTGCGTGCCGCGCGCGATGTCCTGCACGGTGCACCTGCGGCCTCGCAAGCCGAGCCGTGGTTGATCGGGTTCGCCAGCCAGAGCGGGTTTGCCGAACGGCTGGCCTGGCAGGCGGCCGCGCATCTGCAGGCCGCCGGTCTGCCGGTGCAGGTGCGCTCGCTGGCACAGCTCACCGCGCAGCATCTGCAGGGCTCACGGCATGCCTTGTTCGTGGTCAGCACCTTCGGCGATGGCGAGCCGCCGGACACCGCGCGCAGCTTCGAGCGCGAACTGTTGCGCCAGCGCATGACGCTGTCGCAGCTGACCTATGCCGTGCTGGCCCTGGGCGACCGCCAGTACGCGCAGTTCTGCGGGTTTTCGCGACGCATCGAGCAGTGGCTGCAGGCGCAAGGCGCGCAGCCATTGTTTCCGGCAGTGGAGATGGACAACACCGATCCGCAGGCCCTGGCGCAATGGCATGCGCAGTTGGCGCAGATTGCCGGTGCGCCGGTGGCCGCCGTGCCGCTGGCACGCCCGACGCTGCTGCACTGGACGTTGGCGGCGCGCACGCATCTCAACCCGGGTAGCGAGGGAGCACCGATCTGGCAGATCGATCTGCTGCCACCGTCCGGCACGCAGTGGCAGGCCGGCGACATTCTCGAAGTGCAGCCGGCGCACGCCTACACGCACGTCCGCGCGTGCCTGGCTGCGTGGGGACTGCCGCCCGACGCGCTGGTGCATGTCGATGCGCAGTTGCTGCCGCTGCAGCAGGCCGTTGCCGAGCGCGTGCTGCCGGAGCCGCCCACGCGCCCGCCAACACCGCATCCGGATCCACAGAGCTGGCTGGACGCCTGCGCCTGGCTGCCGACCCGCGACTACTCGCTGGCCAGCGTGTCGGCCGATGGCGTTGCGACTGCAGTGGTACGCCTGACCACAGGTACCGACGGCAGCCCCGGTCTGGGCTCGGGCTGGCTGATCTGCCACGCACCCGTCGGTGGGCAGATACGCGCGCGGTTGCGCACCAACCCCGGCTTCCATCGCGTCGAACAGGCGCCGATGGTGTTGATCGGCAACGGCACCGGTATCGCCGGCTTGCGCAGTCTGCTGCGCGAAGCCGAGCTGGCCAGCGTGCACGGGCATTGGCTGCTGTTCGGCGAACGGCAGGCCGCGCACGATGGTCTGTTTGCCGACGAACTCCAGGCCTGGCATGCGCGTGGCCATCTGCAGCAGCTGGACCGGGTGTTCTCGCGCGACCAGGCGCACAAGCGCTACGTGCAGCATCACTTGCGCGAGACCGGCGACACCTTGCGCCACTGGATCGATCGCGGTGCGGTGATCCATGTCTGCGGCAGCCTGGACAGCATGGCGCGTGAGGTCGATGCCACACTGCGCGAATTGCTGGGCGAGGCGCGCCTGGAGTCGCTGACCGCAGCGGGACGTTATCGGCGCGATGTGTATTGAGCGCGGCCGTCGCCACTGCATCGCTGCGTTGGAGCGCTAACAAAAAATCTAGCGCGCAGTCGTCAGGCGTGGTGCGGATGGCGTGGAGGAACCGCGGGGAACGAGGTTTATATGCTGCTTCCTAGCGCAACTGTGCCCGTCTTGCAGTGAGCGCAGTGGTGTTCGTTGGCTGCATCCTGTTGCATGCAGGCGAGAGCCTGGTTGATCGAGGGCGCGATGCCCTCACCACTTCCGGGACACGCCGTGAATCCGTCCATGGAGGCTCCTTGGCGGCATCCATGCCGCCAAGGTTCCCGCAACCGGTAAGGACATCACGCTTGCCAAGTTGGTCGTGCGCTGACGGAACTGCAAAAGCGGGATGACTTAAGCGAGGTGACTTAACGCAGCGGCCTGGCCGCTTGTATGCATGTGTGGATGACTATTAGCGACAGGGGGCAAACCCAATCCACTTGCTGCCCGCCTTCGACGGAAAGTTTTGGAAATCAGACCACGTCTGCCAGATCACAAGGATCATGCAACCACCGCTGCATCTGACCGCCGGCTGCCGCTCCCGCTTCTGACCATGCATACCGACCATCTCGACTGGCCCTTGCCCGCTCACCGTCGCGGGACCTTACGCGGCATGGATGCCGCGTAAGAGCCTACAAGGACGTACTTGCGGCGTGTCCCGCGATGGTGGGCGGGCAAGGGCCCTGCGACCAAGCTTCAGATCAGCAGCCCTACAGTCAAACCTCAGATCAGCATCCCTGCAGCGTGACCCAGATCATCCGCTCTACAACAGCTTGGCGCGAAGTCGTATTCCCGGCAGCTCCTGGCCCGAGTCTGCGCACCCACCCATCCTCAACGGCAGCTCGTATCTCCATCCACCGCCGGCGCCTTCATCCGATAGATGTCCAACTGCCCCGCACGTGGCGCGCGCGCGCTGCCGGTCACCAGCAACTCGCCTGGCTTGGCCGCATCCACCACCGCACCGAAGGTGCGTTCCTGCGGCCCGTTGAACGACAGCGGCAATGCCTGGCCCACGGTGTAATGGCCGTTGTTGCAGGTCGCCAGCAATAACTGGCTGGGACCATTTTGCTGGCCGCGTGCCCATACCAGCCCCCGTCCATCGCCGAGCCAGGCCACATCCAGCTCGTCGGCAGCGCTGTTGATATCGCTCAGCGCCACCGGCGCGATGAAGGCCTGCCCCTCCCAGCGCGCCACGAAGATGTCCATGCCGCCGGCGCCGCCGTGGCCGTTGCTGGCGAACAACAGGCGCGTGCCGTCCAGCGACAGTGTCGGGGAACGCTCGTCGCCGCGGCTGTTGATCGCCGCGCCCAGCGATTGCACCGCACCGATCCGGCCCTGCGCGTCCACCGGCGCGCGATACAGGTCGGCGCCGCCGGCACCGCCAGGGCGGGTGGAGGCGAACAGCAGCCAGCGGCCATCGGCACTGAACAGCGGGGAGGTCTCGTCCTGCGCGGTGTTGATCGGCAGCACGTCTGCGTTCTGCCAGCGCCCGCCGCTCAACCGGGCCTGCCACAGATCCCAGCCCCCGCTGCCGCCGGCGCGGTCGCTGGCCCAGACGATGCGTTGCCCGTCCGGACTCAGCGTGGCGCGCGCTTCGTTGGCCGGGGTGGAGACCACGCCCATGCCTTCGATGCCGAATTCGGCAAGCCCCGACGCGGCGGGGACGCAGAGTAAACTTGCCGCCAGCGCGAGCAGTGTCCATCGAAGTTGCATGCGGGGTTCCTGCCTCAAGTCGCGCACAGTCTAGTCAACCAGAGAGCGTTTCATGCCCGTATCCCGTTATGCCGTGTTCGGTCACCCCGTCGCCCATTCGCTGTCGCCGGCCATCCATGCCGACTTCGGGAAGCAGACCGGCATCGCGCTGGACTACACCGCCATCGACGCACCGCCGGAAGAGTTCGCTGCCGCGCTGGAGCGCTTCGCCGACGAAGGCGGCAAGGGCGCAAACGTCACCCTGCCGCTGAAGGAAGCCGCCTTCGGGTTGTCGGCCAGCCTGAGCGATCGCGCGCGTCTGGCCGGTGCGGTCAACACGCTGGTGCGCAACGACGGGCAGTGGCAGGGCGACAACACCGATGGCGCCGGCCTGGTGCGTGATCTGACCGACCGCCACGGGCTGGATCTGCGTGGTCGCCGAGTGCTGCTGCTCGGCGCCGGTGGTGCCGCGCGCGGCGTGGCGCCGGCGCTGCTGGAAGCGGGCATCACCGAGATGGTGGTGGTGAACCGCTCGCCCGAGCGCGCCGATGCCTTGTGCGATGCGCTCGGCGAACCGGGGCGGGTGGTCTCGCGCTACATCGAAGACCTGCGCGATCTGGGCGACTTCGAACTGATCGTCAACGCCACCGCGGCTGGGCGCGATCGCGACGCCGGTGCGTTCGCCATGCCGCTGGGCCTGGTCAACAGCCTCACCGCAGCGGTCGATCTCAATTACGGCGCCACCGCCATCGCATTCCTGGCCTGGGCACGCGCGGCGCAATGCCGCTACGCCGTCGATGGCCTGGGCATGCTGGTGGAGCAGGCCGCCGAGAGTTTCTCGCTGTGGCACGGGGTGCGCCCGGACACCGACCCGGTCTACGCCGCGCTGCGCGCGCGCGAGGCCCTTCTGGTCAGTGCCGACTGAGGTGGGCAGCGTCACCGCCACCGATATCCTGCTGACGCTGGTCACCAGCCTGCTGTCGCGCGTGCCGATGCTGATCGCGTTGCTGCTCGGGCTGGTTCTGCTGTGGCGTGCCTCGCAAAGCCCGTTGCGGCGTACCGGGCTGGCCGCGCTCTGGCTGCTGCTGGGCTGCCTGTTTGCCGAGGTTGCCTTCCAGGCGATTCCGATGCTGTTGCTGCAGCAAGGCAATGTGCGTCAGATCAGCATGGTGGCCAGCATCGCCCACTTCGTGCTGATGGCGGTGCAAGGCGTGGGCATCGGCGTGCTGGTGTGGACGCTGGCAGGCAGCCTGCAACGCGTGCCGCCCGCCGCCGGCCCGCGCCCATGATTCCGCTCAAAGCCATCGCCCTGGTGGTGGTCGGGCTGGTCAGTGCCGGGCAGGGCGGGTGGACGCTGCTGCATCCGCAGGCGCTGGCTGCGGTCAATCGCGGTGGCCTGCTGTATGAACGCTTCGGGCCCACTGGCGTGGGCGCCGGCATGTTGCTGATGGGCGTCGCAATGGTAGTCATCGGACTGGTATGGGCGCGCCATGCATGGCCGCCGCGGACGCAAGGCCGCTGACACGAGGCGCGACGCTGCCTGCTCGTTGCAGGCAGCGCAGGGTGATTGGGTCGGCATCCATTGCGCGACCTTTCGGGTCAGAACGTGCGGCCAGTGCCCGCCGGCGATGAGCGGATCCGACGCATGCAGTGGCCGTGCAGCGTGCGTACCCGGGACCAGGCTGGCGGTGGCGCCGCCCCGCGCCAGCAAACACGTTCAGCCGAGTGCTACGCCGGTCGCAGGCGCTGCGCCGGTCCGTGCGAAAATAGCGCGATGAATGAAGTCGCCCCACCGGCCGCGCCGTCGGCGCCTGTTCCCACCCAGCGCGTTCTGACCGACCCCATCAAGGCCGGCATCCGCGAGGCCTACGCCAAGCTGCAGGCCAACACGCCCGGCTTCGCCACACGGCGGGCGCAGAGCCAGATGATCGGCCTGGTCTCGCGCGCGCTGGCCACCTCCGGCGGCATCGGCATTGCCGAGGCGCCCACCGGTGTGGGCAAGAGCCTGGGCTATCTCACCGCCGGCGTGCCGATCGCGCTGGCCACCAAGAAAAAACTGGTCATCAGCACCGGCACCGTGGCGCTGCAGTCGCAGTTGGTGGAGCGCGACATCCCGGCCTTCCTCACGGCCACCGGGCTGCAAGCCACCGTCGCGCTGGCCAAGGGCCGTACCCGCTACCTGTGCACGCGCAACGCTGCCGAGCTGCAGGGCGAAGCCAGCCAGGAAGGCATGTTCGACGATGAGCAGGCGCTCTACGACCGCCCGCTCAGCCCGGCCGACGCGGATCTGGCCAAGCGCCTGGCCAAGGCCTACGCCGAGCGCAGCTGGAACGGCGATCTGGACGATGCGCCGGAACAGATCTCGGTGCCGCTGCGCCTGCGCATCACCACGCCGGCCTCCGGCTGTGCCGGTCGCCGCTGCAGCTACGCCGCGCAATGCCCGGTGCTGAAGGCGCGCACCGACGTGCGCGAAGCGCAGATCGTGGTCACCAACCATGCATTGCTGCTGTCGTCGCTGTCGCTGGGCGACGCCGAAAACGGCCAGCCATTGATCGCCCCGCCCGCCGACATGCTGCTGGTGCTCGACGAAGGCCATCACATCGCCGGTGTGGCGATCGACCAGGGCGCCGCCAACCTGCCATTGGACGAGATGGCCAAGCGCACCGGCCGGTTGCAGATCCTCATCGCTGCCGCCTACCGCGCGGTGGACAAGGACAAGCTCGGCAACCTGCTGCCCAACGAGGCGATCGAGGTGGCCGCGCGCGTGTCCAAGCTGCTCAAGGCCTTCCACGCCGAGGTCGAACGTGTGTGGAAGCCCGAGCCCGGCGAGCGCGATCCCTTGTGGCGTGCGGCCAACGGCAAGCTGCCGCCGCAATGGGGCCCGGCGATCGAAGAACTCGGCGAGGAAACCCGCGCGTTGTTCAACTGGGTGCATGCCGCACACAGTGCGATCGCCAAGGGCAAGCAGGACGACTCGGCGCGCGAACGCCTGCAGCGCAGCCTCGGCCTGGCCCTGGAGATGGCCGAGCAGCAACACAATCTGTGGAGCGGCTGGCGGCGCGAAGATAAGGAAGGCCAGCCGCCGATGGCACGCTGGATCACGCTCTCGCGCGACGGCGATCTGATCTGCCATTGCTCGCCGGTGTCGGCTGCGCAGGTGCTGCGCACGATGATCTGGAACGAGGTGGATTCGGTGGTGATGACCTCGGCCACCTTGACCGGCGGCGGCGATTTCCAATCGTTCGCGATCGACAACGGTCTGCCCGATCACGCCGAAATGGCCTCGCTGGCTTCACCGTTCGACCTGCCCAACCAGGCCGAATTGGTCGTGCCCAACTTCCCGGTCACTCCCGACGATCGCGAAGGTCACCCGAAGGAAGTCGCGCGTTACCTGGTGCGCGAACTCGACTGGACCGCCAAGGGCAGCATCGTGCTGTTCACTTCGCGCTGGAAGATGGAAAAGGTCGCTGACCTGATGCCGCTGGCGCAGCGCAACCGCGTGCTGGTGCAGGGCGAGGGCAACAAGTCGCAACTGATCACCGAACACCTGCGCCGTATCGCCGCCGGCGAGGGTTCGGTGCTGTTTGGCCTGAATTCGTTCGGCGAAGGCCTGGATCTTCCCGGCGATGCCTGCACCACCGTGGTCATCACCCAGGTGCCGTTCGCGGTGCCGACCGACCCGCAGACCTCGACGCTGAGCGAATGGCTGGAGAGTCGCGGCCACAATGCCTTCAACCTGATCGCCATCCCGCACGCGCTGCGCACGCTCACGCAGTTTGCGGGCCGCTTGATCCGCAGTTCCAGCGACCACGGGCGCGTGATCATCCTCGACTCGCGCCTGCTGACACGTCGCTACGGCAAACGCATCATCGACGCGTTGCCACCGTTCAAGCGGGTGATCGGGCGTTGATCGATCACTGCTGCATTGATGCAGTGGCCCGCTGACAAGCAGCAACCTGCATCGGCAGCGCTGCATGACCGACGCATGGCGTCCGCCATTCGCACCCTGACGAGCGCAGTGCCACGACAGTGCTGATTGATGCTGCAGCTGCATCTTGAATGCGAGGCGCAGTGCATCCTGCCCGAAACGTCAGCTCGACCTAAAACGGATGCAAGACGAAGACGTTTGACCACCACCCCGAACGTTTGCAACCTCGTATCGCAGCATCAGCTTGTTCCCGCCGCACTTGCGTCCATGCAGACGAAGACGGTCTGTGGATCATTGCTCGCCTATCTGCAACCTACTGCCGGGGCATTTAGCGATACATATCACGCAACGCACCCACCATCATGTTTGCCTATCGCAGCGATCATAACTAACGACTTCTCACGCTTCGGTCTGCTGGCGATGATTCAGCTCCCTCAAACGAGCTGACGCCATGCGCCCTGGATCCCTCATGGTGCTAGCCCTGCTAGCCCCGACGCTGATCGCCCCGCCGGTTTTCGCCCAATCCGCTCTGACCCGCGACAACGGCGCCAAGGTCGGTGACAACCAGAATTCGCAGACCGCCGGGGCCAATGGCCCGGCCCTGCTGCAGGACGTGCAACTGATCCAGAAGCTGCAGCGCTTCGATCGCGAGCGTATTCCCGAGCGCGTGGTGCATGCACGCGGCACCGGCGTCAAAGGCGAGTTCACCGCCACCGCCGATCTGTCCAGCCTGACCAAGGCCAAGGTGTTCAGTGCCGGCGAAAAGACCCCGGTGTTCGTGCGCTTTTCCTCGGTGGTGCACGGCAACCATTCGCCGGAAACGTTGCGCGACCCGCACGGCTTCGCCACCAAGTTCTACACCAGCGAAGGCAACTGGGATCTGGTCGGCAACAACTTCCCGACCTTCTTCATCCGCGATGCGATCAAGTTCCCCGACATGGTCCACGCGTTCAAGCCGGACCCGCGCACCAACCTGGACGACGATTCGCGCCGCTTCGATTTCTTCTCGCACGTGCCCGAAGGCACCCGCACGCTGACGCTGCTGTACTCCAACGAAGGCACCCCCGCCGGCTACCGCTTCATGGATGGCAACGGTGTGCACGCCTACAAGCTGGTCAATGCGCAGGGCGAAGTGCACTACGTCAAGTTCCACTGGAAGACGCTGCAGGGCATCAAGAACCTCGACCCCAAGCAGGTCGCCGCCGTCCAGGCCAAGGACTACAGCCACCTGACCAACGATCTGGTCGGTGCGATCAAGAAGGGCGACTTCCCGAAGTGGGACCTGTACGTACAGGTGCTCAAGCCGGAAGACCTGGCCAAGTTCGATTTCGATCCGCTGGACGCTACCAAGATCTGGCCGGACGTACCGGAGCAGAAGGTCGGCCAGATGGTGTTGAACAAGAACGTCGACAACTTCTTCCAGGAAACCGAGCAGGTCGCAATGGCGCCGGCCAACCTGGTGCCGGGCATCGAGCCGTCGGAAGACCGCCTGCTGCAGGGTCGCATCTTTTCCTACGCCGACACCCAGCTGTATCGCATCGGTGCCAACGGCCTGAACCTGCCGGTCAACCGTCCGCGTGTGGCCGTCAACAACGGCAACCAGGATGGCGAAGGCAACAACGGGCACACCACCAGCGGCGTGAACTACGAGCCGAGCCGCCTGGAGCCGCGTCCGCAGGACACCGCCGCGCGTTACAGCGCGTTGCCGCTGTCGGGCACCACCCAGCAGGCCAAAATCACCCGCGAGCAGAACTTCAAGCAGGCCGGTGAGCTGTATCGGTCCTACAGCAAGAAGGATCGTGCCGATCTAGTGCAGAGTTTCGGCGAGTCGCTGGCCACCACCGACACCGAGAGCAAGCACATCCTGCTGTCGTTCCTGTACAAGGCCGACCCCGAGTACGGCACTGGCGTGACGCGTGTCGCCAAGGGCGACCTAGCACGGGTCAAGCAGCTGGCCTCCAGCCTGCAGGACTGATCCACCCACGGCACCGCGGCCTGTGCCGCGGTGCCGTTTTCGCTACCGGGAGAGCCACATGCGCACCCTGCTGTTTCTGATGCTTGGCACCCTGTCTGCGGCTGCCAACGCCGCCTCGCCCGCATCTGTCTCCACCAGCGCCACGACTGCCGCCGCCGACCCGGCGCAAATCAAGCTGCAGCTGCGCGAGTACTTCTTCGACGCGGCACGCGAAGGGCGGCAGGACATGCTGGCCGAGTTCATCCGCTCGCGCTACGACCTCAACACCCGTGATGAGAAGGGCTACACCGCCCTGATCCTGGCGGCCTATCACGGCCAGCGCCCGGCAGTGGAGCAGTTGCTCAGCGCCGGTGCCGACCCGTGTGTGCAGGACAAGCGCGGGAATACCGCGCTGATGGGTGCGATCTTCAAGGGCGAGTTGGGCATCGCCAAGCGCCTGATGCAGGCCGACTGCGCGCCGGACCAGCGCAACAACGCCGGCCAGACCGCCGCGATGTACGCCGCGCTGTTCCAGCGGACCGACGTGCTCAAGGATCTGGCCGCCAAGGGCGCGGACCTCAGCCTCAAGGACGGGCAGGGCAACGATGTGACCAAGCTGCAACGCGGCGAGTTTGCGACGTCCCCGGCGCGCTGAGCGCGCCAGTCATGCGTGGCGAGCCTGGCATGCGTAACGCCAGGCGTCAGCAAACTCGCATACGCCATGCGGCCGATGCCGATGCCGATGCCAGTCCGGCCGCCAATGCCGGCGTGAGCCATCGGTAATGCTTGCTGCAGGGTGCCGCACCGTTATCCACCGGCCAGCCGCCTGTAGGCCCCATCCGAGCGGGTTACACGCCTCGCGCTCGGGCATCTTCGACGCGCTGTACGTGGTTGCGACGCCAGCTCCGTCACGGTGGCCGTCGGGCGAGTCGCTGATCGCCATCGCCTGAGTCCTGCACCTCGATATCCGGTGCCTTGGTGGCCGCGCTCGCAGCACCCCATCGCGCGCGCTGACGCCACCGGTGCGTGCCAGCGACCACCAGTTTCGCTATGGCCACCTACGCGGTTGCCGGTTGGCCGGTGCGCGCCCTAAATGTCGTGCACGGTTGATCCCGAATCTGTTGATTGCTGGCCGACGCGCCGAAACTGCCTTGGCTGGCCGCCGAAAAGTGCGGTCACCGCCCCGTCGGTTTTCTGCCGCAGGTGCGTTGGATATCCGGCGGAAGCGGTGATTTTTCTGCCACTGCGTCAGGAGTTTCCTGACGGCCAAACCTTTGTGCGCCAAGGCTTTGACATAAATCTGAGCGCGCGCTGACTTGCTTAAAATCTGTTCCCGAAAACCGCAAAAAACAGTTCAAGAAAGCGCTGCGAACGCCGATGCTTCCGCTATCGCACACTGGAACCCCCGGACCATGAAGCTCGATCCCTCCATCCCTTTCCTGATGTCCCTGTTGGCCATGGTGCTGTGCACTGCCACTGCCGTGGTCGCCCTGGTGTTCGGTCAGGTACACGTGCTGGCTACTTCGTGGAGCTTCTACACCGTGCTGGGCACCGCCCTGATCACCCTGGTCGCCTCGTATCACGCCCTCGGCAAGCCGCTGAGCGCCGAAGAGCGTGTGGGCTTCCGCAACCTGTAACTGCAGATCCCGTCCAGGCGCCGTGCACCGTGCCGGCACTGGACGAAAGAAGCTCCGCTGATCACTGATGATGCACCGCGTTCGGCCGGCATCGGCGGACGCCACCAGGCACTGCGCATCTGCAGCGATGCCGCCCATTAACGCGGACCCGGCGAGCGAGAGGAACGACAGCAGCGCCAGCGCGATGTCGTTCGCCCCCTGCCGGTGCACAAGCAGCTGTGATGCCGGCCGGCGAAGCGTGCCACCTGCGCAATCCCAAACGCGCGTCGTGCTCGAATTCGGCCTGCCGATACGGGGCAATTACACGGTGCAATGAATGGGTGGTCCTGCAGCGCGCTTCGGCAGATCGGCCTGGCAGCATGCCGCGCCGCGCGCGGCAGATTCGCCGACACCCGTGTAAGCTGTTGATCCTGCTCCGCATTCCGATGGCTGCTCGCTGTAGCCACATGTCGATGACCGCTTCCGCCGATCGCTACGCCGCCTCCCTGCGCCTGTCCGTCGCCCCGATGATGGACTGGACCGACCGCCATTGTCGGGTTTTCCATCGCCTGTTGGCACCCTCGGCACGGCTGTATACCGAGATGGTGCACGCCAATGCGGTGATCCATGGCGATCGCGCGCGGTTAATCGGCTTCGATCCGGTCGAACAGCCGCTGGCGCTGCAACTGGGCGGCAGCGAGCCGGCACTGCTTGCGCAGGCCGCGGCGATCGCGCAGGAGTGGGGCTACGACGAGATCAACCTCAATTGCGGCTGCCCGTCCGATCGCGTGCAGGCCGGGCGCTTCGGTGCCTGTCTGATGCGCGAGCCGGCGCTGGTCGCCGACTGTGTTGCCGCCATGTGTGCGGCGACCACGTTGCCGATCACGGTCAAATGCCGTCTCGGCGTGGACGACGATGACGACTACGCCGTCTTCGCCAGTTTCGTCGACCAAGTGGTCGCAGCCGGCGCGGCCATGGTGGTGGTACATGCCCGCAACGCGTGGCTCAAGGGCCTATCGCCCAAGGAAAACCGCGAAGTGCCGCCGCTGCGTTACGACTGGGCGTATCGCCTCAAGCAGGAGCGCCCCGCGTTGCCGGTGGTGCTCAATGGCGGCATTGCGGCGGTGGAAACCGCAATGGAGTACCTGCACCAGACCGACGGCGTCATGCTCGGCCGCGCCGCCTACCACGACCCCTACCTGCTGCATCGCCTGGATGCGGCCCTCGATCGACGTACAGAGCAACCGCGCGACCACTTGCTGCGCGCCTTGCGGCCCTACGTCGAGTCCCAACTGGAACACGGCCTGGCATTGAAGCACATGACCCGGCACGTGCTGGGGCTGTTCCATGGCCAGCCGGGCGGACGCGCGTTCCGGCAGGTCCTGAGCGAGGGCGCGCACCGACCCGGTGCCGGTTGGGAGTTGGTCGAGCAGGCCTTGCAGCGCACCGACACCCAGGCCTGGCGCGTGGTGGCCTGAACTGGTCTGTGGCTTGCATTACCTGAACCGGCATATCCGTTGACCGCATTCGGCAGCGATGTCGCCCGTCAGGCCCGACGGCGGAATCCAGGGCAAAGCGCCTTTCCATGCACGTCCGGGATTCATTTCACTGAACAGCGTTAACACAAAGCTGAAAAGTTCAGATGGGATTCACCCCGAAAAATCAAGAATTTGGGTCTATTCTCGGGCTCGACCATGCTGGCACCGGTGGTTGGTTTCACGAATTTTGAATGTTCCTGAACAACCCGCTAGGATTCATTGTGACCCAGCCGTTCTGCCGCGCTCGCTATGTCGTCCTGGTTGCCCTTGGGGTAGCCATGGCAACGCCGTCGGCGTGGGGACAGGGATATCCGATGTCGCATGCGGGACGCGAGGCGTTGCCGCCATCGGCGCGCGGCAATGGACGCACACTCTCGGACACCATTCGGCAGGTGCAACGGTCCACCGGTGGACAGATCCTCAGCGCCGAACGCGTGCCGTTCGATGGGGGCAATCTCAACCGGGTCAAGTACATGAAGGATGGCCGTGTGCACACCGTGTACGAGTCGGAGCAGATGCAGGCCGCGCCGCCGCGCAGCCAGGCGCCACTCGATGTGCCACCACGCGACGATAACCACTAGGCGTAGATAGTTCTGCGTTCAGTCTTATAAATCCCCCGGCAATTGGCCGACAACGTAACTAGGGAGAGTGCATGCGTATCCTTTTGGTCGAAGACGAAGCTCCGCTGCGCGAGACCCTTGCCGCGCGTCTGAAGCGTGAAGGCTTTGCTGTCGACGCTGCACAAGACGGCGAAGAAGGCCTGTACATGGGCCGCGAAGTCCCGTTCGATGTCGGCATCATCGATCTCGGCCTGCCCAAGATGTCGGGCATGGAACTGATCAAGGCGCTGCGCGATGAGGGCAAGAAGTTCCCGGTGCTGATCCTGACCGCGCGTTCGAGCTGGCAGGACAAGGTCGAAGGCCTCAAGCAGGGTGCCGACGATTACCTGGTCAAGCCGTTCCATGTCGAAGAGTTGCTGGCGCGCGTCAATGCGCTGCTGCGGCGCGCGGCGGGCTGGAGCAAGCCGACCCTGGAATGCGGCCCGGTCGCGCTGGATCTGGCAGCGCAGACGGTCAGCGTCAATGGCGCCAACGTGGATCTGACCAGTTACGAGTACAAGGTGCTCGAGTACCTGATGATGCATGCCGGCGAACTGGTCTCCAAGGCCGATCTGACCGAGCACATCTATCAGCAGGATTTCGATCGCGATTCGAACGTGCTGGAAGTTTTCATCGGGCGCCTGCGCAAGAAGCTCGATCCCGATGGTGAGCTCAAGCCGATCGAGACGGTACGCGGTCGCGGCTATCGTTTCGCCATTCCGCGTACAGAAGGCTGAGTCCGCGCATCGGCAAGCAGGAAGATCAGGTGCCGGGCCGCTCCAAGTGGTATAGACGCTGGCGGCCGCGCTCCCTGCAGGCCCGCCAGTTGCTGGCCGCCAGCCTCAGTCTGGTGGCCTTCCTTGCACTGGCGGGTTATGCGCTGGATGTCGCGTTTGCCGACACCGCCGAAAAGAATCTGCGCGAGCGGCTGAAGAACTACGCCTCTGCGTACGCCGCCAATATCGATTTCGTCCGCGACGGCTCGCTGTATATCGGCGGCCAGCCGCCGGATCCGCGTTTCGATGTGCCCGGCGGCGGGCTGTACGTGGAAGTCGTGCGCCCGGACGAGAGCTGGACCTCGATGTCGGCCGAAGGCCCGAACATTCCGCACGGGCGCATGCTCGAGCCACGCCAGGAAGAGTTCATCGGCCCGCTGGAGATGACCCAGATCGACGGCAGCGTGGGCCAGCTGTACCGCTACGGCCTGGGCGTGAGTTACGTCGAGCGCGAACACGGCGGCGAGATTCCGTACACCATCTACGTGATGGAAGATGCGCGCTCGATGGGCGCGCAGCTGCGCGTGTTCCGTGGCGCGGTGTGGTTCTATCTCGGCAGCGCCGGTGTGGTGCTGCTGGTGCTGCAGGCGTTCATCCTGCAGTGGAGCCTGCGTCCGCTGCGGCGGGTCATCAACGAGTTGACCAAGGTGCAGCGCGGCGAGATCCAGCGCATGAGCGAACAACACCCGCGCGAGCTGGAGCCGCTGACCGAAAGCATCAACGCCTTCATCGAGAGCGAGCGCGACAATCTGGACCGCCAGCGCAATACGCTGGCCGATCTCGCACACAGCCTCAAGACGCCGATCGCGGTATTGCGCACCCAGCTCGATAGCGGTCAGTCCGAGCGCGATCTCCACGAGGAGATGGATGTGCAGCTGCGCCGTATGAACGATCTGGTGTCCTACCAGCTCGCACGCGCGGCTTCCAGCGGGCACAAGCTGTTTGCCGCACCGCTGCCGATCGAGTCGACCGCCGAAGAGATCGTGCGCGGATTGGAGAAGGTCTATTCGGTCAAGGGCGTGTTGTGCGAGTTCGATATTTCGCCCGACGCGCGCTTCCATGGCGAGCCGGGCGATCTGCAGGAACTGCTGGGCAACCTGCTGGAAAATGGCTTCAAGTGGGCACGCAGCCGCGTGCTGCTGACCGCACAGCCCGGTCCTACCACCGGCAGCCGTCGTGCCGGATTGATCCTGTCGGTGGAAGACGATGGCCCGGGCATCGCGCCGGAAGATGTGGCCAAGATCCTGCAGCGTGGCGTGCGTGGCGACGAGCGCGTGCAAGGCCACGGCATCGGCATGTCGATCGTGCAGGATCTGATCAAGGCCTACCGCGGCGAGCTGCAGGTGGTGCGCTCGCAGGAACTGGGCGGCGCCCGCTTCGACGTGACCCTGCCGCCGGGACTGTGACCGGCCTGCGCTGCGGAATGAACCCGTGGTCAACGTCGCAGCGCATTCCGACAACCGTTTAACGCCCCGCGCGTTGGCTTGACCATACTGAGCTGCTTCCAGGCTGTTGCGATGGAGAGCTGCATGTTCGAGCGCAATGCACAGATGCGTTGGCTCAGCGAGCGTCCAGTGGGCGCGCCCGGCCGTCACCGCTGGCAGCTGGCATGGCTGTTGGCGGGCTGTGCCTTCGCCATGTCGTGCAGTGCTGCCCATTCGGCACTGACGCCGGCACAGACGCGCTGGCTGCAGCGTGCGACCTACGGCGTAGATACCGATAGCGTAGCGCAGCTGCAGCGGCTCGGTCCCAGGCGCTACGGCAGGTTGCTGTTGCAAGCCAGCGACGATGCGGCATTGCCAGCGCCGATCCATGCACAACTGCAGCAATTCGATGCATTGCACACGCCCCTGCCGACCTTGCTGATGCAGTACGAGGCCGACAAGATCCGCCTGCAAGGCATGCCAGATGGCGACGAAAAGACCGCCTTGCGCAAGGCGTGGCAGGCGCGTGGCGGGCAGATGCTGACCCAGGCGCGCCAGGCACAGCTGTTGCGTGCGGTGTATGCGCCGGAGCAGACGCGCGAGCAGCTGGTGTGGTTCTGGCTCAACCATTTCAGCGTGTACGCCGACAAGGGGCGGGTGAAATGGATGGTGGCCGATTACATGGAAAATGCGATCCGCCCGCATGCCACCGGCAAGTTTGCCGACCTGGTGATGGCGACGCTGGAAAGCCCGGCGATGCTGGAATATCTGGACAACGCCAAGAACGCCAGAGGCAAGATCAACGAAAATTACGCGCGCGAACTGATGGAGTTGCATACGCTTGGCGTGCATGGCGGTTACAGCCAGCAGGATGTGCAGCAACTGGCACTGATCCTCACCGGTGCCGGTCTAGTGCCGGTCAAGGCCGAGGGCGTTCCGCCCCTGTCGACTGCTGCGCCGGGGCAACCGCAGGTGGTGCGCAAGGGGCTGTTCGAATTCAATCCTGCGCGTCATCAACCCGGCGACAAGACCTTGCTGGGCCAGCGCATCGCCGCGGGCGGGCTGGATGAGATCGAGCGTGCGGTGCAGCTGTTGGTGCGGCAGCCGGCATGCGCGCAGTTCGTGTCGCAGCGTCTGGCCGAGTATTTTGTCAGCGACAAGCCGCCGGCCGCGCTGGTCGAGCGCATGGCGAACACGTTTCGACGCAGCGATGGCGACATCGCCAGCGTCATGCAGGCCATGCTGGACTCGGCGGAGTTTGCGCAGGCGCAACCGCGCAAGTTCAAGGACCCGAACCGGTTCGTGGTTTCGGCGATGCGGCTGGCGTACGAGGGCCAGCCGGTGGTCAATGCCGCGCCAATGGTGAGCTGGGTGCAGCAACTCGGCGGGCCGCTGTTCGGGCGCATCACCCCCGATGGCTGGTCGCTGCAATCGCAGGCATGGACCAGCTCCGGGCAACTGGCGCGGCGCTTCGAGGTGGCGCGTGCGCTGGGTGGCGGGCCCAAGCAACTGTTCCGCTTGGATGGCGATAACGACACGCCACTGCCGGCGCTGACCCAGATCGACATGCGCCCATCGTACCGCTGGGCCGCACCGTCGCTGTCCAGTGCCACGCGTGATGCCCTGGGGCAGGCGCGTTCGCCCGCAGAGTGGAATGGATTCCTGCTGTCATCGCCGGACTTCAACTATCGCTGATTCGAACGTCGCCGATGCAACGGCTGCCGAGTCAACGCCTGCTGTTTCAACAGTCTATTGGCGACCATCGCCATGGGAGCGCGCCATGCAACGACGTCAATTTCTGCTTGCTTCCGCAGCGGCCGCGAGTCTGCCCTGGAGCGGTCGCCTGTTTGCTGCGCCACGCGACAGCGCGCGCATGCTGGTGGTGTTTCTGCGTGGCGGCTACGACAGCAACAATCTGCTGGTGCCGCATGCCAGCGATTTTTATTACCAGGCGCGCCCGACCCTGGCGATCGCACGACCGGATGCGGCCAATCCGAACAGTGCCGTTGCGCTGGATGCGCAATGGGGTCTCAACCCGGTGATGCGCGATGCGCTGTTGCCGCTGTGGCAACGCCAGCAATTGGCATTCGTGCCGTTTGCCGGCACCGACGATCTGTCGCGCAGTCACTTCGAGACCCAGGACGATATCGAATCCGGACAGGCCGGCCGCCAGCGCCGCGATTATCGTTCCGGCTTCATGGCGCGCCTGTCGGGTGTGCTGAGCGGAGTGCCTGCGATTGCCTTTACCGATTCCTTGCCGCTGACCTTCCAGGGCGGCGGCGACTTGCCCAATGTGTCGTTGCGGGGCATCGGCAAGGGCGGTCTGGATGCGCGTCAGGCGCAGATCCTGTCGCAGATGTACGACGCGACGCCGCTGGCAGCGGCCGCGCGCGAAGGACTGGCCCTGCGTCGGCAGGTCACCGCGCAGCTGCGCGAAGAGATGGAGCAGGCCGGTCGCGGCGCCGCCAGTGCGCGCTCCTTCGCCGACGAAACCCGGCGCATGGCAAGCCTGATGCGCGAGCGTTATCGGCTGGGCTTTGTCGATGTCGGCGGCTGGGACACGCACGCCAATCAGGGCAGTGTCGAAGGCGGCCTGGCGAACAATCTGCGCAATCTGGGCGAAGGGCTGGCGGCGTACGCCGACGCCCTGGGACCGGCATGGAAGGACACCGTGGTGGTGGTGCTGTCCGAGTTCGGCCGCACCTTTCGCGAAAACGGCAGCAAGGGCACCGATCACGGGCACGGCACCGCCTACTGGGTGCTGGGTGGCAGCGTGCGCGGCGGTCGGATCGCGGGCGAGCAGGTCGCCGTTGCGCAGGCGCAACTGCTGCAGAACCGCGATTACCCGGTGCTCACCAATTACCGCAGCCTGTTCGGCGGTGTATTGAGTCGGTTGTGGGGATTGTCGCCTGCGCAGTTGGAACGGGTGTTTCCCGGTGCCAGGCCGCGCGATCTTGGGCTAGTGTGAATGCCTGGCAATGCGCTGGCGATGTCGATCCGTCTCGCGTTCGGCATCGCGCATTGTGGTGGTCAGTCGGTTGGAACGCATGCGATTGATGCGGGCTAGAGCATTGCATGACGACAGCCCAAGTCATGCAGGCGTGTCACCACACCAACAGCGCTGCGCTGACGATGCAAACGGCGAAGGTCCATAAAAACGCGTCAGCTGCGCAGCGACATCCGGCATGACGCGCGCCAGCAGCTGCGGCGCGGAGAAGTGGTATTCGCTCACCACCGCGAAGAACTCTTCCGGCGCTTCGGCGGCATACGGGTCGATCTCGGTGTCTTCGCCTGCATCGACGCGTTGGCAGAACGTATCGAAGGCGCGCTGGAAATCGCGTGCCCAGGCGCGTTGCGCATCGCGCGGCAGCGGCGGGGTGCCGTCGAGGGCGCCATCCAGCGCATCGAGCTTGTGCGCCATCTCATGCACGATCACGTTGAAGCCGGCCTGCGGGTCGTCCAGGTCGGCCTGCACATCGGCCCAGCTGACGATCAGCGGGCCTTGCTCCCAGGCCTCGCCGATCAGGGTGTCGTCCCAGGCATGCATCACCCCGGCCGCATCCATGTGCGTGCGCTGCACGCGGAACGCGTCCGGGTAGACGATCAGCTGCGACCAGCCACGCCAGCCGGCCGCGCCGATGGTCAGCAGCGGCAGGCAACACATGGCCGCCAGCAGGACGTGATCGTGCGGTTGCAGCCGCAGCCCGTCGAGCGGAGAAATGGTCTTTTGCTGCAGGAACTGCGCGGTCAAGGCGCGCAGACGGTGCTGGCGGGACGGGTCGAGCGCAGCGACCCAGGCACAGCGGCGGCTGACCGGCAGCCATAACGCATCGGGAACATCGGGGGGCGGCCGGCGTAGCCGGCGCAACAACCACTGGATCAGCGGAACATGCCCGGCAGGAAGCTATGCCAGCGCGGCATCATGCGCATGCGTGGGAACAGGCCGTCGCCGTCGCTGCCACCGCCGCCGGTGGCCGGCGCGGGCTTGTGCGCGGGCGCGCGCGACGCGGTTGCTGGCTCGCCGTTGGGGGTTCTGCCGCGGGCCGCCGAGTTGCTGCTGACGCAGCTCTCATGATCGCCATCGGCCAGCTGGTCCGATGCCAGCGCGGCAAGCGGAGCCAACAACAGAAGCAGGCAAACCGTGATTCGGCGCATCGTCCACATCCAGGGCAAGCGGCGTGAGTCGCCGATCATAACGTGCTTTTCACTCCCTCACGCAAGCCAGGGTGGGCGGGTGCGGACGCTTGGCGCATACTTTCACGGATCGATTTGGGGACTTGCCGTGGATGACCGCGCCTTGCTGGCCAAACTTGCGAGCGGCCGGCTATCCGGCGATGCGCTGGCGCGCGATGCCGGGCTGACCCGTGCGGCGGTGTGGAAGCGCATCCAGAATCTGCGCGCGGCCGGAGTCGACATCGACGGGCGGGCCGGGGACGGCTACCGCCTGGCGGCGCCGCTGGACCTGCTGGACGACGCGCGCATTCGTGCGGCGATGTCGGCCGATGCGCTGGCAGGCCTGGCTGCGCTGGAGATCGCCTGGACGCTGGAATCCACCAACACCAGCTTGCTGGCGCGCCCGGCGCCGGAGCGGGGCGTGGCGGTGCTGCTGGCCGAGCGGCAGACCGGCGGGCGCGGCCGGCGCGGGCGCCAATGGACCTCGCCGCTGGGTGCGCACATCTATCTGTCGGCCTCGCGCCGTTTCAGCGGTGGACTGGGCCAGTTGGCCGGGCTCAGCCTGGCCGTGGGTGTGGCGGTGGCCGAAGCGTTGCGTGGTTGCGGTTTTACCGATGTCGGGCTGAAGTGGCCCAACGATCTGCTGGCGCGCCAGCGCAAGCTGGGCGGCCTGCTGATCGAAGGCGGCGGCGAAATGGCCGGCAACGCGCGCGCGGTGATCGGGCTGGGTTTGAACGTACATATGCCAGCTGCGGCCGCCGCTGCGATCGATCAACCATGGGTGGATCTGGACACGCTGGCCGGCCGCACGGTATCGCGCGAGACCGTGGTGGCTGCGGTGTTGTCCGCGCTGCTGCCGGCGCTGGAGTTGTTCGAGGCGCAGGGGCTGGCCCCGTTCCTGAGCCGCTATGCGGCATTGGACGTGTTGAGCGGGCGCGCAGTGCAGGTCGAAGAGGCCGGCACCCGGCATCGCGGCATTGCGCTTGGCCTGGCTGCCGACGGTGCGTTGCGGGTGCAACTGGGCCAGACGGTGCGGCTGTTCCACTCCGGAGAAGTGAGCGTGAGACCTGCATGAGCGAGTGGCTGTTCGACCTGGGGAATTCGCGGTTCAAGTACGCACCGCTGCAGGGCGGCCGCGCCGGCGATGTGCAGGCCTGGCCGCACGGTGCCGAGGCGATGGATGCGGCCGCGTTGTCGGCCTTGCCCACCGGGCGTATTGCGCATGTGGCCAGCGTGGCTGCGCCGGCATTGACGCAGCGCATGCTCGGCTGCCTGCGCGAGCGCTTCCAACAGGTGCGCATCGTGCGGACCGCGGCCGAATGCGCCGGCATCCGCATCGCCTACGCAGACCCGAGCCGCTTCGGGGTGGATCGCTTCCTGGCGCTGCTGGGCGCGCGCGGCGACGCACCGGTGCTGGTGGCCGGCGTGGGCACCGCGTTGACCATCGACGTACTCGGCGCCGATGGACGGCACCACGGCGGACGTATTGCCGCCTCGCCGACCACCATGCGCGAAGCGCTGCATGCGCGTGCGGTGCAGTTGCCGGCCAGTGGCGGGGCCTATGTCGAGCTGGCCGACGACACCGACGACGCACTGACTTCCGGCTGCGATGGCGCCGCAGTGGCGCTGATCGAGCGCAGCCTGCAGCATGCGCAACGCAGCCTGGGGGTGCCGGTGCAGCTGCTGGTGCACGGGGGCGGCGCGCCGCCGTTGTTGCCGTTGTTGCCCGGTGCCAGTTTCCGCGCGGCGCTGGTGCTGGATGGGCTGGCGACCTGGGCGAGGTCTGCGCTGGCGCCTTGAATGGCGAGCTACGCAATTGCTAAGAGCACGCGGCGGGCGCGGCCGTGAGGCCGAACCGGTGGTACTCGTACACTGCGCCAGCGTCTGGCGTCGGCAGCAAGTCGACGAGCCCTCGCCCATTGTCACTGACCCCCTCTTAGAATCCATTGCATGTACGTACGCGCATTCATCGTTGTCCTGATCGTCCTCAATGCCGGTGTGGCGTTGTGGTGGGCGTTGCAACCGGCACCGATAGCAGTGGCTGCACCGCCGCAGCCGGCCGGTGTGGCGCGCTTGGAAGTGCTGCCGAGCACTGCGACAGCAACGAGGCCCGCAGCGGCAGGCGAGGCAGGCACGACCCCGGCAGCTTCGGACGCCACGCCGACCGCACCATCGGATGCACCGGTATCGACATCGACATCGACGGCACCAGCGGCAGCGTCTTCGTCGCCAGCTGCGGCCGCCGCGAAGCGGACCGATACGCTGCAGTCATCGGCACAGGTTCCAGCGCCAGCCAAGGTCGCTCCAACACCGAACGAGGTTGCAGCAGCTGCGATCAAGCCATCGCCAGCGGTACCTACCCCGGCCGCTGCGCCCGAGCGCTGTGCCAGCCTGGGGCCGTACGCGGCGCGCGCCGAAGCCTATGCCGCGCTGGCGCGCCTGCGTGGTCAGGCCACGCGCACCAGCGTGCGCGAGGACAAGGACGCCGGGATCAGTACGTTCCGGGTGATGCTGCCCAATGTCGGCGATCGTGCAGCGGCGCAGGCCTTGGTCAAGCGCATCGCCGCCGCCGGCATGGGCGACTACTACGTGATTGCCCAGGGTGAGAACAACACCATCGCGCTGGGGCAGTACCAGAGTCGCGAGCGTGCCGAGCGACGTCAGGCCAGCCTGGTCGGCGCGGGGTTCCCGGCGCAATTGCTGCCCAGCGGCTCCGGGCAATCGCGCTGGTGGATCGATGTGCGCAGCGCGGCCGCGATCGGCACATTGCAGGGCACCGCGGGCGCGGCGCGTCAGCGGTCGCTAGATTGCGCCGCGCTGCGCTAGAATGCGCACCGGCGCGCAACGCGCCTGCCTTTGCCGGCATAGCTCAGTTGGTAGAGCAACCGCCTTGTAAGCGGTAGGTCCCCAGTTCGAATCCGGGTGCCGGCACCACGAAGGTCTGCGTCCCATCCCGGAATGTCCGGGTAGCTCGGTACCGGCTGCGCTATTGGGTTAGCGTCCCCAGAACGCCTCCGTTTTCCCGGGTTCGATTGGTCGAGAACAGGCATCTGCTCGCAGCACGCGAATTGCTTGCGCCAGGTGCTGTTGCCTGCGCACAGTACGCGCAGCAACTCAGGCCGGGCGACCGGCCGATAGCAGTTTCAGTGCGGCCTTGTCGGCGTCGGCATGGTTGGCCTGGCCGCGCAGGCGTTCGGCCAGCGCTGCAACGACGATGGCGTGGGCCTGGCGAAGCACGCTGTCCGCATCGGCGCTGGCATCCACGACGTGCTTCCCCGGCAACTGCAACTGCGCAAAGATGCTGCGGCAGCGTTCCAGGTTGTCCTGGGTTTCGAAGTGATTGGGTGCATCGCCGCGGGCGCGGATACGCGCCAGGCCGCTGGGCGGGGGCAGGTCGAGCAGCAGCAGCACGTCCGGGCGCGGCGCGAAGGCGTTGCGCTCCAGCAGATCGTCCAGCGGCAGGCCGGCGGCGCCTTGGTAGGCGATCATTGAGGGGAAGTAGCGGTCCAGGATCACGATGTCGCCGCGTGCCAGCGCCGGTGCGATCAGGGTATCCACGTGCTCGTGACGGTCGCGGATCAGCAGCTCGGCTTCTTCGTCCGCGCTGAGGCGGCCGGTGGCGGCGGACTGGCGCAGCTGGGTGCCCCACGGGCCATTAGTCGGTTCCTTGCTCAGCACCACGCGCGCGCCGGCCGCTTCCAGCGTGGTGGCCAGGCTGCGGGCGAGGGTGGTCTTGCCGGCGCCGTCGATACCTTCGATCGCGATCAGCAGACCGCCGGGCTTCAGTTCGATTGTCATCGCGCTACTTTATCCGATCGTGGTGCTGGATCAGCACCTGGCATCGGCGGGGAAGCCGCCCTGCAGCGGCCGATCCCGGCGCATCGGGTCTCCGCTGCGCGTCACCGATGGCACCGCCGCTGCCGCGCGTCGATGCCTGTGCCAGACGGCTTGACGAACGGTCTGTCCAACGCATTGCCGGGCGCGCACGACAACTGCAGCACGATCGCCGATGCAGGCTGCACTGGCCGCCTACGGCCGGTGCGATTGCCCATGCCGCATGACCGGCATGTCCTGTGCGATGTCGGGAACGTCCCGATGCCCTAGTTATTGATCGCGCGCCATACTGAACAAGTCAGGCAAAGCGCTCGCATGTATGACGTTCGCGTCGCGTGTCTGGCATCAAGGAAGATGGACGCGTCGCCGCCACCCTAGAGGCGGCATCCCCCGCGTGACGCCCTTTTCAGGCACCGTCGTGACCGGATTCCTTGTTTTTCTCGCTCGCCGACCACGTCGGCAATGCCACGTACGCGCCCGATCAGCTGGTCGCCGAGGTGTAACGATAGGACAGCAGCGACTTCACCAGGAACGTGATCTGGGTGGCCGAGCGTGCATCCACGCGCATGACCGGGATGCGGAAGCCTTCGGCCACCAGGGCGTCGCGGAACGGCGGCAGCAGGAAGTCCTGCATGTCGTCGGTCATGGTGATGCCCACTGCCAGGCTTGCCGCAGGTGCGATCTGCGAAAACTCGCGCAGCAATGCCAGGGTGGCTTCGCGCATCTGCGGATCGCGCGCGCTGACCAGCACGATCACGCCCAACGCGCCGTCGCACACCAGCGGCCACATGAAATCCAGGTACTTCTGCCCGGGCACGCCGTAGACGTGCAGCAACTCGCCGTCCTCCAGTTCGATCGAGCTGTAGTCCAGCGCGACCGTGGTGTAGGTCTTGTCGCCGTAGGCATCCTGGCTGAGCGGCATCTCGGTGCTGACCGGCTCCACGTCCGAGATGGCGCGTACGGCGGTGGTCTTGCCGGCGCCCATGCCGCCAACGAACACCAGTTTGTTGGCCGGAACACTCATGACTGCGCCTGAAAGAGAGAGAGGCCAAAGCGACGTGCGACCCAGGAGAAAAACCGGGAATTGCTGCTGTCCGGACGGGGCTGCGTTGCAGGCACGGCAATCTCCGCAATCTGGGCAAGGCCGCTGGCGAGTGCAGCGGCGAACAGGCATTCCACCGTTTGCAGCGGTAGCTTGCAAGCCTTGGCCAGCGCCTGCGGGCGCCACGGGCGCGCATGCAGGTGGGCAATGGCAAGCAGTTGCGCCGGCGAACTGGTCTCGGCGCTCAGCTCCGGCCATTGCCGCAACTGCAGCGCATGGCTGGGTTCGACCGCCGGCAGCGCGGGGCGCAGGTGATCGGGCAGGGCGAAATACAGCGCTTCGAACGAAATACGTTGGCTCAGTGCGCTGTCGGCGGCGTCCGGTGCAACCTGCCAACCGGGGCGATCCAGGGCCGCGAGCAGCTCGGACAAGGCAATGCCGGCGGGAAGCTGCACGCAGCCGTTGGCCGGGTCCACGCGCACCTGCAAATGCCCGTTGCGTAGCAGCACCGCAGCGGTGCCGAATTCGCCGCGGCAATGGCGGATCAGCAGGGCCGGCTCGGCAACCTGCGCGTGCGCGGAGGAGGACAGCAGCACGCGCATCTGCTCGTTGAGTTCGCGCACGGTGGCACCGTGCTTGAGCCAGGCGCCGCCGACCGGTGCTCGCGACACCACCAGCACCCGCAGGGGTTGCCCTTGCAAGGCCTGCCAGGCGGCCAGCCCGTCGGCGCTTTCCAGCCCCAGCACCACCACGTCGGCGGCGTGGTGCGGCCATTGTCCCAACTGCACGTCGATGCGCTCGGCCAGCAGCAACGAGCACGCCAGTTTCAGGCGCGTGGTGTGCAGCAGGTCCAGGCCGGCCGTGGCGACCCGCATGGTGTGAATGGGTGAGGTCATGACATGGCGCCGCGTCGGCGCGGAGAAAGTGCGGTGCCTGCCGATGCGGACCGGCAGGCCGGGCAGGCGACGCGCGTGCGCCGCCTAGTGGGCATCAACCGAAATCCAGGGTCTTCTCGAACGCCTTGAGTTCGTGACGGGCCATGGCCAGATTGGCCTTGGCGCGATCCAGTACGACATACAGGAACAACGTGCCGTTGCTCTCCAGCGGGCGCAGCAGGTGGTACTGGCGTGCCAGGGTGATCAGGATGTCTTCGATGGTGTCGTTGAGGCCGAGCTGCTCGGCGATACGGCGCTTGGCACGCACCACTTCGGTATTGCCGGCCGCGGCAAGTTCCAGGTTGAGATCGGTGCCGCCGGTCATGCCCAGCGCCATGCCGCTGTCGCTATCGACCAGGGCAGCACCGACGAAGCCGGCGATCGAATGCAGGTGTTCCAGATTGAGTTTTGACACGGGTCGTCCTTACGAGCGGTGAGAAATCAGTGCACTGGCGCAAGCACGAACAGTGCCAAGCGCTCAGTTCGTCGGCTGCGCCAGCGCTGTCGCCAGGCGGCCGGCGCAGTCGCGCGCATTGAACAGCAGCGCCGCGGCGTTGAGGTCGCTGCCGCCCACCGCAGTGAGCGTCAACGGTCTGTCGGCGCGAATGCGGATCAGCACCAGCTGCCCGCCACGCGTACTGACGGTGGCGTAATCGGCTTCGCTCAGACCGGATTCGCGCGCCAGGGTCTCGCCCAGGGTCAGGAACGAGTTGGCCATCGCTGCCAGACGGCGAGCATCCACGTCCAGGCTGGATTGCTCGGCGATGGCACGCCCGTCGGCAGTGGACAGCATCAACAGACGGATGCCCGGCTCGCGCTCGATGGTCTGCGCAAACTCGCGCCCGATGCGCAGCAGATCGTAGTGATGCGACGCCCGCGCGACCTCGCCCACGGCAGCCTTGACGACCTGGTTGACGGCGTTATGCGGCATGAAATCCTCCCCTTGTACGAAACCCGCTGCGCGATGAAAGACCCTGTCGATGACACCGGGACCCGCGCTGGCGGGCGAACAGTAGCATCGGCACCTTCGGCCATCGTCATAGCAGCCCCAATCTCTTAACTGTGCGGTCAGACAAGCACAGCCCGCAAAGCGCAGATACGCCACAAACTGCCCAACCACGTCACTTCGAGCAGCCATCGGGAACGCGTTGGCGCCGCCAAGCGGCCGCGGCCGGTACCTGGTAGCGCCACGGCGGACTGCATCGCACCCTGCACTGCGGCGTTGCGCCTGCCGTCCGTGCCGGTCCGACGTTTGCCCGCCACGCAGTATCGGCCGCACTTTGGATTGCTGCAGTGGCAGATGCGATTGCGTGATCGGTGACGCACGCCGGGCGCCGTGCTGCGCTGCCGCGCGTCAGTGCGCGAGCCGGCGACTAGACTTCAGCGCTTTCTCGATGCTGGAGCAATGCATGGCGACGCAGTACCTGCCGATTTCCCTGATTGGCGTTCCCACCGACATCGGTGCCGGCCACCGTGGTGCGCGGATGGGGCCAGAGGCGTTGCGCATCGCCGGGCTGCAGGAGGCCTTGATCGGCCGCGGCGTGGAGGTGCGCGATCTGGGCAATCTGGATGGCCCGCGCAATCCCTGGCAGGCCCCGCAGGCCGGCTACCGCCATCTGGACGAGGTGGTGGCCTGGAACCAGGCGCTGATGGAGGCCAGCTATGCGCAGCTGCGCGCCGGCCGCATGCCGATCATGCTCGGTGGCGACCACTGCCTGGGCATCGGCTCGATCACCGCCGTGGCCAACTATTGCCGCGAGCAGCAACGCCCGCTGCGGGTGCTGTGGCTGGATGCGCACTCGGACTTCAATACCAGCGAGGTGACGCCGTCGGGCAATGTGCACGGCATGCCGGTGGCCTGCCTGTGCGGGCTGGGCCCGCAGGCGCTGACGCATCTGGGCGGCAGCGCACCGGCATTGCTGCCCGAGCAGGTGCGGCAGATCGGCATCCGCTCGGTGGACCCGGAGGAGAAGCGCCTGATCAAGCAGCACCGCATCGATGTCTACGACATGCGCTACATCGACGAGGCCGGCATGAAGCGCACCATGGAGACCGCCCTGCAGGGCATGAGCGAGGATACTCATCTGCATGTGAGCTTCGATGTGGATTTCCTGGACCCGAGCATCGCGCCGGGCGTGGGCACCACCGTGCCGGGTGGGCCCAATTACCGCGAAGCGCAGCTGGTGATGGAAATGATCGCCGACACCGGGCGCATGGGATCGCTGGACATCGTCGAGCTCAATCCGGTGCTGGACAACCGCAACGCCACCGCCGAGCTGGCGGTGGATCTGGTCGAGAGCCTGTTCGGCAAGTCGACACTGATGCGAGATTGATCGATCGCTGAACGCAGCACGCCACGTTCACATCAAATCCACGGCCGCGCAGTCAGATTTGGCGCCAGACACGGTGCGTCTGCACCGAACGCAGAACTGAGGAAGACCGATGAAGCGACTGCTGACACTGATGGTACTGGGCCTGTTTTCGGCCGGTGTGATGACTGGCTGCAATACTATGGCCGGCGCCGGCAAGGACATGCAGGGTGCAGGCGAGAAGGTCGAAAAGAAGGCCGACAATTGCAGCGACGGTAAGTGCTGATCCTTGCGTTCTGTTTGAACCCTAGTTGTTTGATTTGATTGATCTGCGGCAAGCCGCCGCTTTACCCACGAAGGAGTCTGTTATGAAGCGTGCAATTGTGCTGCTGGTGCTGTCGGTGTTGTCGGTCGGTATGCTGTCGGGTTGCAACACCGTCGCAGGTGCCGGCAAGGACGTGCAGGGCGCTGGCGAGAAGGTGGAAGACGCTGCGCGCAAGTAATCTAGCGCTGCATGCAGAAAAACGGGCCGCAAGGCCCGTTTTTTTTGCCCGAGTTTTTTGCGCAAGCAGGGCTGCGCAATGACGCGCTCGGGCATGCAACGGCGCGGCCAAGGCGAAAAGCTGCGCCAAAGCGTCGGCAACCGTTCAGTGCGGTGATTACGGGTTTGACGGTTTTTGATCTACAGCGAACGGCGCCCCGGGCAACCTGCGCGCACGGTCAATCGCGACCGCATCAGCGGAGTCGACGCAATGAATACCGACATCATTTCCGGCAAGTGGACCCAGCTCAAAGGCAAGGCGCAGGCCAAGTGGGGCGACCTCACCGACGACGATTTCAAGGTTGCCGAAGGCAATGCCGAGTATCTGCAGGGCAAGCTCCAGGAGCGCTACGGTTGGGACCGCGATCGCGCCCAGAGCGAAGTGCGCGCCTTCGAAAAGTCGTTGCGCGACGACACCTGACGGTGCCGCGCAATCGCGCTTGCCCGAGGTGGTGAGCGCAACTGCACACAACGGGCCGCTCGATGCGGCCTGTTGCGCGTCTGCCGCCGATGCCGGCAGCGACAGCCGCAAGACAGCGCCGCAGCCATGCCAGGGGCACGGAACCGCTAAACTTGCGTGCTGACTCCCTGGCCTTACGCAGATGACCACTCGCGTCCTTACCGGCATCACCACCTCCGGCACCCCGCATCTGGGCAATTACGTTGGTGCGATCCGCCCGGCCATCCAGGCCAGTGCGGCTGCCGATGCGGAAAGCTTCTACTTCCTGGCCGACCTGCACAGCCTGATCAAGGCGCAGGACCCGGCGCGGACGCAGCGCTCCACGCTGGAGATCGCCGCCAGCTGGCTGGCCTGCGGCCTGGACCCGGAAACGGTGGGGTTCTATCGCCAGTCCGATGTGCCGGAGACTACCGAGTTGCTGTGGCTGCTGACCTGTGTGGCCGGCAAGGGCATCCTCAACCGCGCGCATGCCTACAAGGCGGCGGTGGACAAGAATCGCGCCGATGGCGAAGACGATGACGCGGGCGTGACCGCCGGCTTGTTCATGTATCCGGTGCTGATGGCCGCAGACATCCTGATCTTCAACGCGCACAAGGTGCCGGTGGGACGCGACCAGATCCAGCATATCGAGATGGCGCGCGATTTCGCCCAGCGCTTCAACCACGTGTATGGCCGCGACTTTTTCACCCTGCCCGAGGCGGTGATCGACGAGCAGGTCTCGACCTTGCCGGGTCTGGACGGCCGCAAGATGAGCAAGAGCTACGGCAACACGATTCCGCTGTTCGCCCCGCGCGAGGAATTGCGCAAGCTGGTGTTCTCCATCCTCACCGATTCGCGCGCGCCGGGCGAGGCCAAGGACACGCAGGGGTCGGCATTGTTCCAGCTGTACCAGGCCTTCGCCACGCCGCAGGAAACAGCGGCCTTTGCGCAGGCCTTTGCCGATGGCATCGGCTGGGGCGATGCCAAGCAACGGCTGTTCGAGCGTATCGATCAGGAAATCGCACCGCTGCGCACGCGCTATGAGGCGCTGATGGCCGAGCCGGGCAAGATCGAGGCGATTCTGCGCGCCGGTGGTGCACGTCTGCGCGCGCGCTACGCAACGCCGTTTCTGGCCGAGCTGCGGGCTGCGGTGGGTCTGCGCGACCTGTCCGGCCAGGGCGATGCGGCTGCGACGCCGGTGAGCGAGAAGAGCGCGCCTCCGGTGTTCAAGCAGTATCGCGAGAGCGACGGGCAGTTCTATTTCAAGTTGAACGATGGCGCCGGTGCCTTGCTGCTGCAGAGCGAGGGCTTCGCCTCGCCACGCGATGCGGGCCAGCTGATTGCGCGGCTGAAGCAGGCCGAGCAGGGCAGCGACCTGCAATTGCCGGGCCTGCACGCGCAGGTGGAGGCGGACGTGATCCTGGCGGCGCTGCGCGTGTTGCGCGAGGCGTAACGACACCCGTGGAGCCGGGGTGGCTAGACTGTGGCCTCTCGCATAGCCGTGGGGAAGCAATGACAACGACCGCCGATTCCAGCATCCACACCATCGACACCGGCTTTGGCGGTGTGCAGTTCGATGCGGCGTATCTGATCGTCGAGGCGCAACGTGGCGCCTTCGTCGATTGCGGTACTTCGCTGTCGGTGCCGCAGATGCTGGCCGCATTGCAGTCGGCCGGGCTGACGCCGGCGCAGGTGGACTGGCTGATCCTGACCCACGTGCATCTGGATCATGCCGGCGGAGCGGGAGCGTTGCTGCAGCACCTGCCCAATGCGCGGGTGCTGGTGCATCCGCGCGGCGCGCCGCACATGATCGATCCCACCCGGCTGATCGCCGGCGCCACGGCGGTGTACGGCGAGGCGGAAATGGCGCGCAGTTATGGCGCGATCGTGCCGGTGCCGGCCGAGCGCGTGGTGGAAGCGGCCGACGGACAGACCGTGATGCTGGGCGAGCGCGCGCTGCGCACCATCGAGACGCCGGGCCACGCACGACATCACCTGTGCGTGTGGGATGCGCGCAGCCGCAGCTGGTTCACTGGCGACACCTTCGGCCTGTCGTATCGCCAGCTCGATAGCGCGCAAGGCGCCTTCATCCTGCCGACCTCCTCGCCGGTACAGTTCGAGCCGGAGGCGATGCTGCACTCGATCGCGCGGCTGATGGAGACCGCGCCGCAGGCGATGTATCTCACCCATTACGGCCGGGTCGAATCGCCGGCACCGCTGGCGCAGGCGCTGGTCGAGCAGATCCATGCGATGACCGCCATCGCGCTGGACTGCGCGCAGCGTGCGGACCGCCATCGCTGCATGCTGGCGGCGCTGACCGACCTGTATCTGCAGCGCGCCCGCCTGCACGGCTGCCGGCTGGACGATGCGCGCGTGGCGCAGTTGCTGGGTACCGATATCGAACTCAACGCGCAGGGCCTGGCGTGCTGGCTGGATCGCGCGAAGCGTACCAATTAGCGCCAAACACCCCCCACTCGAACGCTGTAGCGGGTCGTCGCATCGTTCGGCGACAGTCAAAAGCCTAGTCCGTCGAGCGCGCGGTGCCCTCACCGCTTGCGTGACACGCCGTAAATCCGTCCGTGGAGGCGTGGTGGCGGCCTCCATGCCGCCACACGGTCCCGCAACCGGCAAGGACACCGCACCAGAGAGTTGGTCGGCTGCTTTTGAAAGCTTGTTGCTCGGCTAGCGGTAATAGCTGAGACGTTTTAAGTTGCGTGTTGAAGCCTGTCTGCTGCTCGGCTTGCGATCGGGAGATGGTGAGGCGCTAGTCGAACGAACAAGTGATCCGACCAGCGCAGGTCATGCCCCGCTTGCAACCATGCACACCGACCATCCCGACGGGTGCTTGCCCGTTCACCGTCGCGGGACCTTACGCGGCATGGATGCCGCGTAAGAGCCTACACGGACGTACTTGCGGCGTGTCCCGCGATGGTGGGCGGGCAAGGGCCTTGCAGCCAAGCCGCAGATCCGCCGCCCTGCAACCGATCTATCCGCACTGCACAGGCTCCGGAAAACAATGCCAAAACAATCGAGACCTTGAACCGTAACCGTGTTTGCGCGCGATCAGAGGCTCGATTCAAAAGCTCGGTGAGTCGAAGGCGCGATGCCATCACCACGCACGGGACAGGCCGTACACCCGCCCATTGAACTCCGTGACAGCATCCATGCAGCCCAAGGGGCCTGTTAGAAAAGAAGACATCGCGCCTGCCAACGCGGCTCAAAGCACTCCCGTGGCAGCCGCGCGCTTGTAAACTGTGTGTCATCTATCTGTTGCAAGGCCATGCCGTGAATCCGATGCGCATCCTGTTGTTGTCCGCCTGCCTGTTCGTGGGAGGCGTGGCGCAGGCCGCCAACGATCTGCCCGGTGGCGGCATCGACGCCGAAGCGTTGTCGCGGCATGTGCGCCTGCTGGCCTCGGATGAGTTCGAGGGCCGGGCGCCGGCCAGTGCCGGCGAGCAGCGCACGGTCGATTACCTGGTCGAGCAGTTCAAGGCTGCCGGCTTGCAGCCGGGCGGCGAGCAGGGCGGTTGGACCCAGGCGGTGCCGTTGGTACGCGCCCAGGTCGATGGCCCGGTGCGCGCCAACCTGGGTGTCGGCGGCAAGACCCAGGCGCTGGTCAATGGCACCGATGTGACCCTGCAGAGCCTGCGTCCGCAGGACGCGGTGCGCTTGAAGAATGCACCGCTGGTGTTCGTGGGCTACGGCATCAGCGCGCCGGAGCGGCAATGGGACGACTACAAGGGCGTGGACCTGCGCGGCAAGATCGCGGTGGTGCTGATCAACGATGCCGACTTCGAATCCAGTCAGCCTGGCGCCTTCGACGGCAAGGCGGTGACCTATTACGGCCGCTGGACCTACAAGTACGAAGAGGCGGCGCGTCGCGGTGCCGCCGGCGTGTTGATCGTGCACGAGACCGCGCCGGCCGCGTACGGCTGGGCGACGGTGCAGAGTTCGGGCCTGTCGCCGTTGTTCGATATCGAACGCAGCGATGCCGATGCAAAGGCGCAGCACGTACCGGTGCGTGGCTGGATGCAGCAGACGTTGGCGGTGTCGCTGTTCCAGCGCGCCGGGCTGGATTTTGCGCAGGCCAAGCAGCGCGCGCAGCAGCGCGACTTCGCGCCGATGGTGTTGGGCGATGCGACGCTGTCGGTGGATTTCAAGCTCAAGCGCGAGCGCGTGGTCACCCATAACGTGGTGGCCAAGCTCACCGGCAGCCAGCATCCGGACGAGACGGTGATCTTTTCCGCGCACTGGGATGCGTTCGGCGTGGGCAAGGCCGATGCCGGCGGCGACACGGTGCGGCGTGGCGCGGTGGACAACGCTACCGGCGTGGCCAGCGTGCTGGAACTGGCGCGCGTGTTCGCGGCCGGCCCCAAGCCGCAGCGCACGCTGTATTTCATCGCGTTGACGGCGGAAGAGAAGGGCCTGCTTGGCGCCAACTATTACGCCGCGCATCCGCTGGCGCCGCTGGACAAGACCGTGGCGGTGCTCAACATGGAGATGTTCAGCCCCGATGGCCCCACCCGCGATATCGCCTCGTGGGGACGCGGACGGGTGTCGCTGGAAGGCGATCTGGAAACCGCGGCCAAGGCGCGCGGCCGCAGCTATTCGCCGGACCCGAATCTGGAAGCGGGCTTCTTCTACCGCGCCGACCATTTCGCCTTTGCGCGCATGGGCGTGCCGGCGATCACTGCCGGTCCCGGGCTGGACATGCTCGACGGCGGCGTGGCGGCCGGTAAGGCGCTGCGCGACAAGTATTTTGCCGAGTGCTATCACCAGCCCTGCGATCGCTGGACCCCGCAATGGGATGCCAGCGGCCACGCGGCCGACACCACCCTGGTCTACGACGTCGGCGTGGCGCTGGCCAACGGCCGGCAGTGGCCGAGCTGGCAGGACGGTTCAGAGTTCAAGGCGATCCGCGCCGGCAGTGACGCCGCGCGCAAGTAGGACCAGCGGTGTGCAAACGCCCTGGTGCTTTCGAGCCCGGGCGTCCGGCGATCGGCGAGGCGAACGTCAGTGCATCGGGCTATTGCGTGGCGGTTGGTCGAGCCGGCCTGCGGCGACCGCGCCGCCTATTTGCGGCACGGGTAGCGCTTGGCCAACGCCTGCACGATCAACGCAGGTGCGGCCTCGTCCAGGCGCGCATCGGGCAGCGCGCCGATATCGGCGATGATCGCCTGCAGATCCGGCGGGCCGCTCTTGCCGGCCGGCAGGCACCATTGCGTGCGGTAACTGCTGCTGGCGACGCCGAGCAGGTAAGCGCCGGCGCGGTTTGCCGAGAGCATGACCTTGAGTTCGGTTTGTTCGGGCGCGATCTCCGGCGCCAACGAACCGTCCAGCCCGGCCTCGAGGAGTTTGCGCCCGCTGGGTTCCCAGGGTTCGGGCACGCGTGCCAACGCATTGGCCGATAGCACGGTCAGGACGGCCAAGGTCAACCAGGGGACGCGACGCTGCATATGCACTCCGATCTGAGGATCAATGCGCACCATAGCGCGGCAGGCGCTTGAGGGCGTACGACGTTGGCGTGGGCAGGTGATCTAGAATTGAAGCTTCCGCTGCACTTGGCAATCTCCGATGTCCTCTTCACACGATGCTGCTGCGCCTGCGCGCAATGGCCTGGTCGTTGTCGCGTTGTTGCTGGTCTATGTGGTCTGGGGCTCGACCTATCTGGCGATCCGCTTTGCGTTGGAAGGCGGCGCGCTGCCGCTGACCATGGTGTCCGGGGCGCGCTTCATCGTGGCCGGCACGGTGTTGTATGCGGTGCTGCGCTGGCGCGGTGTGGCTGCGCCGACGCGCGCGCAGTGGAAGAATGTGGCGATGATGGGTGCGGCCCTGTTGCTGCTGGGCAACGGCATGGTGGTGCTGGCCGAGCGCAGCGTGTCGTCCGGCCTGGCCGCCACCTCGGTGGCATCGGTGCCGCTGTGGATGGCCTTGTTCGGCGCCCTGCGCGGGCAACATGCCAGCCGTGGCGAATGGCTGGGCATCGTGATCGGCTTTCTGGGCGTGGTCTGGCTCAACGCCGGCAGCAGCCTGACCGCCACGCCGGGCGGGCTGGTGTTGCTGCTGATCGCGCCGATCGGCTGGGCATTCGGCTCGGTCTGGTCGCGCGGGCGCGACCTGCCGTCGCCGTTCATGACTGCCGCCGGGCAGATGCTGTGCGGCGGTGTGTTGCTGGTCAGCACCGGCCTGCTGATCGGCGAGCGCCCGCACAGCCTGCCGACCTCGCAGGGGCTGCTGGCCGTGGCCTACCTGTGCGTGTTCGGCTCGATCGTGGCGTTTACCGCCTACGTGTGGCTGCTGCATCACGTGCGCCCGGCGTTGGCCGGCAGCTACGCCTACGTCAACCCGGTGATTGCGGTGGCGTTGGGCGCCTGGCTCGGGCATGAGCGTTTCAGCGCGCATGACATCGGTGCGATGGCGGTGATCCTGTCCGGCGTGCTGGTGGTGACCCTGGCCAAGGCGAGGCGATGACGGCGGTTTCGCCGATCGAGGCGCGTCGCGGGTTGTTGATCACTGCATCGTCCTTCGTGATCTGGGGACTGGTGCCGCTGTATTGGCATCTGCTCAAGGCGGTGCCGTCGCTGCAGATCATCGCGCACCGTATCGTCTGGAGCGCGCTGCTGGTGGTGGGGTGGTTGCTGGCCAGCTCGGGCCTGCGCTGGTGGCGCGAGATCGTCGCGCAGCCGCGCGCGTTGTGGATGCTGGCGGGCAGCAGCGTGGCGATCGCGTTCAACTGGGGCCTGTACATCTGGGCGATCAACGCCGGGCACGTGATCGAAGCCAGCCTGGGCTATTTCATCAATCCGCTGCTGAGCGTGTTGCTGGGCGTACTGGTGCTGAAGGAACGCCTGCAGCGCATCCAGTGGGTGGCGGTGGTGTGTGCGGCGGCGGGCGTGCTGTGGCTGACCCTCGATGCCGGTGCGCCGCCGTGGATTGCGCTGGGGCTAGCATTGTCGTTCGGCGCCTACGGCTTGCTGCGCAAGCTGGTGGCGGTGGATCCGGTGGCTGGGTTGGGTGTGGAAAGCGTGTATCTGTTGGTGCCTGCGCTGCTGCTGGCGGGCTGGGGTGAGCAGGGCCATGGCGGTGCCTTTCTGAGCGGCTGGGATCTGCGCACCGATCTGCTGCTGATCTTCGGCGGTGCGGTGACCGCGGTGCCGCTGATCGGATTTGCATATGGCGTGCGGCGGATTCCGCTGTCGCTGGTGGGCATCCTGCAGTACATCGGGCCGAGCCTGCAGTTGCTGCTGGGCGTGTGGTTCTTCCATGAGCCGTTCGATCAGGGGCGCGCGATCGGATTTGCGGCGATCTGGGTGGGGCTGTTGTTGTTCGTCGGCGATAGCGTGTGGCGGTCGCGGCGACCGGTTGCCGTGGCGCCCTAGGCATCGGTCGCGCGCAATCCGGGCGATCGCGCAGCGACTGCGTTGCGCGGCGTGCAGCAGCGCGGTTGCCTGCTTCGGCAGCCTGCCGGTGCGCCGCCCCCGTCCGGATGCAGAGCGAGCAACCAGACTCCTGCGCTCACCGCCGCGCGGGCGCAGGCACTGCCCGTATCGGTATGCCATTCGTGCAGGTCCGTTCGGAGCGCACGGTCCGCTCCTACCTGACGACTGTTGCCGACGTCTGTCCGCCGCTCTCAGCCGCGCGGCGCTACCGCCGGTGTCGCCACCGCCAGCGTGGAGGTCGGCAGTGCCTGCGGCGCGGGGCAGTGGCCCGGATCCTGTTGCGTCTGCGCCAGCCACTGGTCGATCGGCCCACCGAGCAGGTCCAATCGCAGCGGCAGGCTCAGATGGGTTTCGCCAGGCAGCTCGACGTAGTGCGCGCGCGGGTTGGCCAGCGCCAGCGCACGCCCATGCGCGACCGGAATGTGCTGATCGGCATCGCCATGCACCAGCAGCACGCAGCTGCGGGTGTCGGCCAAGGCCTGCGCGACATCGACGTGGTCCAGATCCAGCTGCAGCTGGCGGTCGGCGGCGGCGATCACCGCATCGATATTCTGGTCGGCATAGCGCCAGCGCGCATACGCGGCCACCGCCTGCCCACGCCAGCCGCTGGGTTGGCTGGCGAGCAGGTGCGGGACCATGTCGCGGATGCCGCGCCCGGCGTTGGCGAAGGATTCCATCGCCACCACGCCGGTCACGCGCGGCCCGAGCTTGTCTGCGGCGAACAGCGCGGTGGCAGCGCCGTAGGAAATGCCGAACAGGTACAGCGGGCCGCGGATCTCGCCGCGCGGTTGCAGCGCATCGAGCACGTCGATGACGTCGTCGGATTCGCGCGTCCCGTACCCGGAGGGGCCACCGCCGGAATGGCCGTGGTTGCGCAGGTCGATGGTGATCACCCGGTAGCCGGCCTGCGCCAGTTCCAGCGACCACGGCAGCAGCGAATCGCCATCCATCATCCAGCCATGCAGCACCACCACGGTGCCGCGCGGCGTCGGCGGCGTCGCGGTGGGCAGCTTGAAACTGAAATCGACATCCAGCGCATGCGCCGGATCGTGGCGCTGGCCGAGATAGCGGTAGTGCATGGCGTACTGGCCGGGGTCGATCGCGCGCCAGAAGATCGGCACCTGATCGCGGGTGACCACATGCCCGCTGCGGTTGGGCACCGTGGCGATGGTGGCAGCAATGCGCTCGGCATCCAGCAACGGCGAGGTACCGCCGGGCGCGACCAGGCGCTCGCTGAGCGAGGTGGAGGACGAGGAACAGCCGGCCAGCCACAGGCAGGCGCAGGCCAGCAGAATCAGGCGCGTCATGGACAAGATCGATGGATGCAACGGCCGGCCAGCCTACGGCCGGCCCGCTCCGCGCATCTACCGCAGTGCAGTGACAAAACGATGACATCCCGCATTAGGTTCAGCCGCAGCAGCCGCACTCCCTCTGCCTTGGCTGTCACCATTCCCCACTCCCGATTCCCCATTCCCGGGCGGGCCAGCGGCCCGCCTAAACCTCACGCAACGCCGTCGTGATCGGCAACCGCGCCGCCCGCAAGGCCGGGAACAGCCCGCCGACCAGCCCAATACCCAGCGCCCATTTCAGCCCGCTCCACAACAACTCCGGCGAGACCTTGAACTGGAACACGATCTGGCTGAAGTTGCTGCCCAGCGTGGACACGCTGTAGCCATTGAAGATGGCCCAGGCGATCAGGCCACCGAGCAAGCCGCCCAGCAGCGCCAGCAGCATGGTCTCCAGCATCAGCGCCATGACCACCGGCGTGCCGCGAAAACCGATCGCGCGCATGGTGGCGATCTCGCGCGCCCGCGTCGCCACCGCCGCATACATGGTGTTGAGCGCGCCAAACACCGCGCCCACCGCCATGATCGCGCCGATCACCGTGCCCAGGATGCTGATCAACCTGTTCAAGCCGCCGCCCTGTTTGCCGTAGTAAGCACGGGTGGTTTCCACATCCAGTTTGAGCCGCGGATCGGCGGCCATGGCGGTCTTGAACTGGCTGAAACCGGCCTTGCCGGTGGTGCGCACGTTGATCGACTGGTAGGCGCTGCGGTTGTAGGTGGTGGCCAGTGTCTGCGCATCGGTCCACAGCTCCGAATCGTGCGCATCGCCGGAGGCGAAGACGCCGACCACGGTCCATTGCTGGCTGCCGAGGGCGAGCGTTTTGCCCAGCTCCAGTCCGCGGAACTGATTCAACGCGCCCTTGCCGACCACCATCTCACGCAGGCCGGGGGTGAAGCGCCGGCCCTGCACCAGCTTGACCTTGTCGTGCACCGCCCAGGCCTGCTCGCCCACGCCGCGCAGTTGCGCGTTGACGTCGGTGCCATCGGATTTGGAGGCGATGTTGACCACCTGCGAGAGCTCCGGCGACAGCAGCGGGCGGCCCCCGGCATCGGCGGCGATGCCGGGCAGGCTGCCGATCAGCGGCACCAGGTCGCGGGTGATCACCGAGTTGGTCTCCGCTTGCGAGCCGCCGCGCAGAACAATCGCGGTGGTGTCATCGCCAGTGCTGTTGAGCGTGGCCTGGAAGCCCTGGCCCATCGCCAGCATCGCCACCAGCACGCCGACCACGCCGGCGATGCCGACCACGATCACCGAGCTGGCACCCCAGCGTTGCGGCAGCGTGGCGATGCCGATACGTGCGGCGGCCAACGACAGCCGGCCGCTGCGCGTGGCGACCAGCCACGCCGCCAGCAAGGCGGCGGCGACCAGCACGCCGACCCACGGCAGTGCGATCCACACAGCCAACCCGACGGCCAGCGACACGACCGACAGCAGATTGACGAGACGGTTCTTCCATTTGGTTTGCATCTGCATGCTCCTGTCAGCGGCCGGCGAGGGCATCGACGATCTTCAAGCGCTGCGCGCGTCGCGCCGGCAGCACACCCACCACGATGCCGATGCCGGCCATCAGGCCCAGCCCGACCAACCAGGTCTGCAGCGGCACGCCCTGCACCGGCATCACCCCGCCGCTGCGTGCGGCCACCAGCGGGATCACCAGCGACGCCAGACCCATGCCGATCAAGCCGCCCAGGCCGATCAACAGCACCGACTCCACCAGCACCAGACTCAACACGGTGCGGTCCTGAAAGCCCAGCGTCTTGAGCGTGGCCAGCTCCGGTATGCGCTCGCGCACCGCCTGCGCCATGGTGTTGCCGGTCAGCAGCAACAAGGTGAAGAACACCGCGGCCATGATCGAGGTGACGATCAGGCCGATATCGGCAAACTGCTTGATGAAGGCCTGCTGGAACGCCGATTCGGTCTGCGACTTGGTCTCATGATCGGAGTTGGCCGACAACGCATCGATCGCCTGCGCCACGCGCGAGGCCTGGTCGGCACTGCGCAGCGTCACCGTGTACCAGCTGACCCTGCTCTTGATGTAGTCGTTTGACTCGTCGAAGTATTTCCAGTTCATCATCAACTGGCGCTCCTGGTTGGCCGCCACCGCGCGGTCCTTCATGCGGAAGATGCCGACCAGTTGCAGCGGCCAGTCGTTGCTGCCGCCACGGGGGAAGATGGTGGCCTGCAGCGGAATGGTGTCGCCGATCTTCCAGCCATTGGCCTTGGCCAGGGTTTCGCCGACGACGGCGCCGGTGCGTGTGGTCTGGAATGCCTTGAGCTGCTCCTTGGGCAGTTCGTACTCGCTGTAGACGTCGAAGAAATTGGGCGCCACCGAAAAGTTCGGAAAGAAATTCTTCGGGTCGCGGTAGATGCCACCGAACCACATCGCCGAGGTCACATCTCGCACGCCCGGCACACTACGGATCTGCGGCTCCAGGCTGATCGGCAGCGATTGGGTGATCGACAGGCGCGAGGCCACCACCAGGCGGTTCACGCCGCTGACGCTGCCGCCGGAAGTGAAGGCCACGCGCACCGAATCGAGCATGCCGAACAGCAGGAACGCCGCCACCACCGACAGCAACGTCAACAAGGTGCGGGTCTTGCTGCGGAACAACTGCGCCCACACCAACGACAGGTACTTCATGGCAGCACTCCCTTAGAGCACGAGCGGCGCTTCGGCCAGCTCGCCCTTGTCCAGATGGATGGTATGGGTGGCGTACTCGGCCGCCTTGGGGTCGTGGGTGACCATCACGATGGTCTTGCCGTGTTCGCGATTGAGTTCCTGCAGCAGGCGCAGGATCTCCTCGGCGTTGTGGCGGTCCAGATCGCCGGTGGGTTCGTCGCAGATCAGGAAGGTGGGGTCGGACACGATCGCCCGCGCAATCGCCACGCGTTGCTGCTGGCCGCCAGACAGCTCGCTGGGTTTGTGGTTGCGGCGTTCCTGCAGGCCGACCAGGGTCAGGGCGATTTCCGCATTGCGCTTGCGCTGCGCGGCGTTGAGCGCGGTGAGCAGCAACGGCAGCTCCACATTCTTTTGCGCGGTGAGCATCGGCATCAGGTTGTAGAACTGGAACACGAAGCCGACGTGGTGACTGCGCCAGGTCGCGAGCTGGCCGCCGCTCATGCGGTCGATGCGCTCGCCCTGGATCTCGATCTCGCCACCGCTGGGGTTGTCCAGCCCGCCGATCAGATTGAGCAAGGTGGTCTTGCCCGAACCGGACGGGCCCATCAACGCAACGAAGTCGCCGCTGGCGATCTCCAGGTCGATGCCGTGCAGCACCTGCACCTGCTCGGGGCCGCGTTGGTAGGTCTTGGTGATGTTGCGCAAGCTGACGAGAGTGGTCATGGCGACTCCTGACGGTGCAATGGAAAGAGGCAAGCGCGGTGCGGCATGGCGACCGCGATTGCATGGGGCGGCAACACGACAACACGACAACACGGCGATGCGGTGACGGTGACGGTGACGCGGCAAGACGGTGCGAGGCTGGATGACGACAGACCTAACTGCTGGGTGACTGCGCCAGGACGCATGGCGGCGACAGGCCAGGCGGCCAGGTCTGCACTGACCGATGCCGACGCTGGCTGTGGATCACCAACGTCGCCGGGATCGTTGCTACGTGGTTGCATCGCTCTGCGCGATCACAGCGCCATCCAGCTGCCACGAGCGCATCAGCCACTGCTGCCACTGTGGGCGCCGCGCTCCCCGGAGCGGCGTCGCTGCCCACGTGGTGACCGCAGTTGCCGGCGCAGCTACTCGGTAGTGCCCGCTTCCGCTTCGGCTACCGTGTCGCCGTCCTTCAGGCTTTGCGGCGGATCCAGCACCACGCTGTCGCCCGCCTGCAGCCCCGACAACACCTGGCGGTCCTCGCCCATCACCATCCCGGGAGTGACCGTCTTCATGCTGACGGTGCTGCGCTCGCCGACCACGAACGCGACCGTGCGCGTATCGCGTTCGACCAGCGCTACAGCCGGCACGCGCACGCCCTGCGGCTTGCGGGCTTCCTGCGCGTTGGCCCGTTCCAGAAAGCTCACCCGTACGCCCATTTCCGGCACGATGCGCGGGTCCTTGAGCTTGAACGCCACGCGCACCTTCACCGTGGCCTTGCCGCGGTCGGCGGTGGGAATGATGGCGATCACCTCCCCGGGAATCTTCCAGTCCGGATAGGCATTGAGCACCGCCTCCACCGGCATCTTCGGCTGCACGCGACCGATATAGGACTCGCCCACTTCCACCTCGATTTCCAGCGATTCCATATCCACGATGGTGCCGATGCCGGTGCGGGTGAAGCCACCGCCGGCCGACAGCGGCGAGACGATTTCGCCGGGTTGCGCGGCCTTGGAGGTGACCACGCCGGCAAACGGCGCACGCACCACGTTGAAGTCCGAGCGGATCGCCGAGATCGCCAGCTGGTCCGATGCCACGCGCACATTGCGTTGCGCATTCTGCAGCTGTGCGCGCAAGGCATCGCGCTGTGCGGTGGCCTGCTCGTACTGCGAGCGCGACACCAGTTGCGCGCCGACCAGCGATTGCAGCCGCGTCGCATCGGCATTGGCCACCGCCAGTTGCGCCTGCATGTTGTCGACCTGGCTGCGCGCGGCCGACAGCTGCGATGCCGACAGCGTGCGCTGCGCATCGGCATCCAGCGGGTCCAGCGTGGCCATCACCTGGCCTTGTTCGACGCGCATGCCTTCTTCGATCATCACCTCGCGCACCTTGCCGGTGACCTGTGCCGACACCGTGGCCATGCGCCGCGCCACCACGTAGCCCGATGCGTCCAGCACCGAGGCGCTGCTGCTGCCGGCGCTGATCGCCACCACCGGTGCGGTCTGCACCTTTGCCGCCGGGCGGCGGGTGAACCACCACGCCGCGGCCGCCAGCAGCACGACGATGACCACGGCCGCGGCGATCCAGACGCCGCGCCGTGCAGGTTCAGGGGCGGCAGGACGCTGGCGGTCGATACGCAGTTGCTTGAGCAGATCGGCAGAAGTATTCATCGATGACCAGGACGGGATGCTGCGCGAAATGTGACCGGCCGCGGGCGTCGCCGCAAGCTGCCGGAAGTCACCAATACGGTTACGGCGACGAACGGTAGCGCGACCAACGCTGCTGCGAGGTGCTGCGCAGCATGCGACCGCAGCGGCGGCATCCACCAGTGACAGCTGTCACCTGCCGTGCATGACAGCGGCAACTGGCCGGGCTTTCCAGGATGGGCGAGGCTGCAGCATCCTCATGCCGGAACCCCCGTGCGCTGCGTCCATTGCTGTCGTTGGTCTGCGCGACCGCCCAGGTCAGTGCTGCGCATGACCACCGCGAGCAGGTGCAGCGCAGATGCATGAGCGCACTGGTTCGCAGCGACCTGCAGCAGCGCGCGCGCAGCCGGGCCCGGCAGTGGCAGAATCCGATCACCCACATGGACCCACCCCGATGCGCGTGTCGCTACCCGCCTGGCTTCGCCCCGCCGCCAATTCGCAGGTTGCCGCGCGGCTGGCGCAGGGCCAATCGCCGTGGATGGATGGCGTGCATCTGCTGTGGTCGAGCTGGGTGTTCGTGGTGCCGGTGTTTTCCTCACGCGGCTACGACAGCACCTGGCTGCTGTGCACACTGCTGTCGTATCCGGTCTTCTTGCTGTTGTACGCGCGCATGTTGCTGGCGCCACGCGGCACCCTGTATCGCTACGCCTGGGCGATGGGCTTGCTGAGTGCCGCGTTGCTGCCGGTGTATCCCTCGGGGATCAGCTATTTCGTCTTCGCCTGCCTGAGCCTGCGCCCGTCCACACGGCATGCCCTATGGCGGCACTTCGCGATACTGGTGGTGATGAACGTGCTCTACCTGGGCTGGGCGCACTGGCTGGGAATGCGCCTGCAATCGCTGGTGTGGTTGCCGGTGTCGGTGCTGGGCATGGCCGCGGTCGGGGCGGTGTACAGCATCAACGAACGCAAGGACGCGTTGTTGCGCCTGTCGCAGGACGAGGTACGCCGGCTGGCCGCCACCGCCGAGCGCGAACGTATCGGCCGCGACCTGCACGATCTGCTCGGCCATACCTTGTCGCTGGTGGCGCTCAAATCCGATCTGGCCGCGCGCCTGATCGCGCGCGATCCGCACGCCGCGCGTGGCGAGATCGATGCGGTGGCGCAGATTTCGCGCGATGCCCTGGCGCAGGTGCGGCGCGCGGTCACCGGCATTCGCGCCGCCGGCCTGGTGGCCGAGCTGGCGTCGGCGCGGGTGTTGCTGGACATGGACGGCATCGTGCTGGAATACGAGCTGGAAACGCTGGCATTGCCGCCGGAATACGAAACCGTGCTGGCACTGGTGGTGCGCGAAGCGGCCACCAATGTGCAACGGCATGCGCAGGCCAGGCGGATGCGCGTGAGCCTGCGCGCGCAGCGCAACCAGGCAGTGCTGGACATCACCGACGACGGGCGTGGCGGGGTGATCGTGCCCGGCAATGGCCTGGACGGCATGCGCACGCGTCTGCACGGCCTGGGCGGTGCGTTGGAGGTGGACGCGCTGCCACGCGGTATGCGCCTGCGCGCCAGCGTGCCGTTGCCGCAGCCCACGCTGGCGACGGCGCAGCCGCCATTGCCGGTGCCGCTGCTGCCGCAGTCGCGTTGATCGCGCACACGCCCGCTGCGTTTCACGCAATGCACGGCGGGCACCACCACTGCTATCGTGCGCCACCGTTGTCTGCATACGAGCGCGCGCAATGATCCGGGTGTTGCTGGCCGAAGACCAGGCGCTGCTGCGTGGCGCATTGGTCGCCTTGCTTGGACTGGAAGACGATATCGAGGTGGTCGGCAACGCGGGCGATGGCGAAAGTGCCTGGCGCGACCTGCAACGCCTGCAGCCGGACGTGCTGATCACCGATATCGAAATGCCCGGCCTGACCGGCCTGGAGCTGGCTCAGCGCATCCAGCGCCAAGCGCTGCCGGTGCGGGTGATGATCGTCACCACCTTCGCCCGCGCCGGTTTCTTGCGCCGCGCGCTGGATGCCGGGGTGGCGGCGTATCTGCTCAAGGACGCGCCGGCCGAACAACTGGTCAGCGCACTGCGTCAGGTGCAACGTGGCGGGCGGGTGATCGACCCGCAACTGGCCCTGGACGCCTGGGTGGAAGCCGATCCCTTGAGCGAACGCGAGCGCACGGTGTTGCGGCTGGCGGGCGAAGGCCGCTCGGCCAGCGAGATCGCGCAGCAGTTGCAGTTGTCGCATGGCACGGTGCGCAATTACCTGTCCGAATGCATCGGCAAGCTGGGCGTGGCCAATCGCATCGAAGCGTATCGGCTGGCGCGGCAGAAAGGCTGGCTGTGATGCGTCTGACGCAGACGCGTCGCGCTGTCAGCGAGCGCAACCCCGGATCGCACGGGCTGCGCATTGCCGCGTATCGATCGTGCCTTGCCGCAACCTGCAGCGATTCCAAATAAAGCGAAAAGCATGCCACGCGGGCGCGGGTACACTGCCGGGCCAGAACGATCCCCTGCGAGCGAACGGCATGAAACCTCTGTGGCTGTTGGGTCTACTGATGGTATGCGCATTCAACGCGTCTGCCGAGCAGTTCAAGATCCTGGTGGCGGCGATTCCCAACCAGTATCACCACGACTATATCCCGGTCGCCAAGCCGCAGTTCGAAGCGATGGCGCGCAAGCATTACGTCGAGTTGGTGTGGGCGTGGAATGCCAAGGCCTTCGATGGCGATCTATCGCAATATGCGGCGATAGTGCTGCTCAATACGCCGGCCACCGATCTGGATCCCACGCAGCGTGCGAACTTTCAGACCTACGTGCGCAACGGTGGCGGCGTGGTGGCGGTGCACAAGGCATTTGCGATCAAGCGCGGCGACTGGGAGTGGTACGACCACCTGATCGGCCGCTCGTTCCGCACCCATCCATACATGCAGACCGCGATGGTCGACGTGGTGGACGCCGACTTCCCGGCCACTGCCGGCCTGCCCAGGCGCTGGGTGTGGACCGACGAATGGTACGAATACGATCCGCCGTACAGCGATGACCTGGTCACGCTGCTGACGGTGGACGAAACCAGTTACGACCCCAGCTTGATCTGGCCAGGTCAGGTCGCCAAGGGCATGGGCAGGCAGCACCCGGTGGCGTGGTACCACCACTTCGAAGGTGGCCGCGTGTTCGCCACCGCGCTCGGCCATCTGGCCGAGGCCTACAACGACCCGCGTTATCTGGAGCATCTGTATGGCGGGATTTACTGGGCCGCCACCGGCAAGGGCATCGAAGCATCCGCGCCAGCGGCCAAGACCAAACGCCAGCGTTAAGCACTAGCCCCTCTCCCGCCGGGAGACGGGTTGGGGAGAGAGGGTAAGGGGCAAAGCCACTCCAGACCGCGGCGAATCCGATGCTTCGCCCGTCCCCGCATCCGCCCTGCGGGGCACCTTCTCCCGAGGGGAGAAGGGAGCCCACACCCATCCATCAACGCGCAGACCGCTCGCCACGCGCCATGCTGGAAAACACGCCATCGCGGCGCACCCAGGCATGGAACAGCGCCGCGCTCAGATGCCCCAGCACGGTGGCGAACAACAGGTACGCCAACCAGCCATGCGCGCTCCGCAACCAGGCGTACAGCGCAGGATCGTGCGGCGCAATCGCCGGCAGGTTCGCGCCCGGCCACAGCACGACCGGATAAGCACCGGCCGACAGCATCGCCCAGCCGATCAACGGCATGCCCAGCATCAGCGCATACAATAACCAGTGCGAGGCGATCGCGGCGGCCTTCTGCCAGTCCGGCAAGTCGGCCGGCAGCGGCGGCGGACGGTTGCGCAGGCGATTGATCAGGCGCAACACCGCAAGGATCAGGATCGCGATCCCCAAGGGACGATGCAGATCGATCAACCACGGCCGCTGCGTCACCGAAGCCACCATGCCCACGCCAACGAACAGCATGGTCAGGATCATCGCGGCCATCAACCAATGCAGCACGCGTGCGGGCAGATTGAAGTGCGTGTGACTGCTCATTGGTGTGCTCCCTGGCCGGTGGCGCCGCCGCCTGTGCCATTGGCGATCTCCCGCTCGCGCCGGTTGAACGATTGCGAGTACACCGACGAGCGCGCTGCCAGGATCGGGTCGTTGGATCCGGCGATGCCCTTGGGCAGGATCAGCGGGTCGTAATTCAGGTCGCGGCACGGGCCGGTGGCCTGCGGCTGGGCATGATCGATCGACACCGTGCCGGCCACGATCTGCTTGCGGCCTTCCGGCCATGGCTGCGAGGGATCGTCCACTGCATCGCCCGGTTCGGCCACGGTCAGCACCATGTCCCAACGCAGCGGTCCCTGCGCCAGGCGCGTGTCCAGATCGGTGGCAAGGAAATCGCCATCGGCCTGCGCGCGCTGCTCGGCGCTGAGTTCCTGGAACGGCGTATGCGGACGCATCGACCAGCGGATGTAGCGCTCGCGACCATCGGCGGCAATCGCGCGGAACGCATTCACTCCGTTGTACTGCGTGTTGGCCCAGCTGTTGGACCACGCTGCGGTCTTGGCCCACTGCTGGAACTTGGCCGCTTCCGGATACTGCTTGCCGAACGCGGCCAGCTTGGCCGGATCGGGCTTGCCGGTGGCCGGGTCCGGCCTGGAGGCTACATTCAATGCCTGGAAGCCGGCCGGCGTGGCCACCACGAAGAACGGAAAACTGTTCATCGCGGTGCGCCATTCCTGCCCGTCGTCGCTGCGCAACAGCAATGCCATGCTGCGTACGCGGGCCGCGCCATCGGCGCCATGCGGGTCGCCGCCGCCGATCGACATGCGCCCGAGCACCGGCGTGCTGGCCTGGCTGAAGATGCGTGCCGACGACAGCCAGGTGGCCTTGCCGCTGGCCTTGAATTCCCCGCTCACACACACGCCCTTGGTATGCGCGCGGCGGAAGCCCGGATGCGGCGGCCCGCTGGCTTCGATGGTGTCGGTCATGCGCGCGGCGGTGAGCCGGTCGCCACCGATCCAGCCGGCGGTCCAGGCGAACGCAACCGCCAGGCCGCCGGCAATCGCGGCGATCCCCAGCAAGGGCGCCGCGCGAACGCGTCCATGCTGCGGCGGTGGGGAAGGAGGTGGCAAGGTCATGGCTGGCTCCGGTGGTCGCTGCGGTGAGTGGTCGATGCAGTGAGACGACGTGCAGGCCGACTTATTCCCGCGATCGCCCCGGCGTTGTGGCACGCGCATCGAACGTGGGAATAGTCCACGCTCCAGCGCGTCTACTGTGTGATGCCACCACCAAACCTGCCGATGGATGCTCTGGACGATGACCAACTGCGTGCCGTGCTGCCGGCGCTGCGTCGCTTCGCGCGCTCGCTGAGCGGCGAGCCCGCCAGCGCCGACGACCTGGTGCAGGCCACGCTGGAACGCGCGCTGCGGCGCTGGTGCACCCGCCATACCGCCGAAGCCCTGCAGCCGTGGCTGTTCGCCATCCTGTACCGGCAGTTTCTGGACGGGCAGCGACGCGCCGCGCGCTGGCAGCGCGTGGTGGGCTTGTTCGCGCCGCAGCAGCCCAGCCAGTCCGCATCGGCCGAGCAGGTGCACGACGGCCGCGCCATGCTGGCCAGCCTGGCGTTGCTGCCGCCGGAACAGCGCGCCTTGCTGCTCCTGGTCAGCGTGGAGGGTTTCAGCTACCGCGAGGTGGCCGACACCCTCGGCATCCCGATCGGCACGGTGATGTCGCGGCTGTCGCGTGCGCGCGAACGCCTGCGTGCATTGAACGAAGGCCACGTGCGCCATGTACCCGCATTGAGGATCCTGAAATGACCAGTACCCCGCCGCCTGACGAACACGCACTGCACGCCTATGTCGATGGCCGGCTGGAGCCGGCGCAACGCGCAGCGGTGGCCGCCTGGTTGCAGGCGCACCCGGCGCAGGCTGCACGCGTGGCGGGCTGGAAACGCGATGCCGAAGCGCTGCGCGCCGCGCATGCCGGCCTGGAGTCGGAGATGGCCACGCTGGCGCTGACGCCTGCGGCACTCCGCCGTGGCCTGCAGCAACGCCGCCGGGTCCTGGCTGCCATGGCCGTCAGTTGCGTGCTGGCGCTGGGCCTGGGCACCGGGCTGGGCTGGCAGTTGCGCGAAAGCCGGTTCGCCAGCCAGCGCGTGCCGATGGCCGATGCAGTGGCCGCATACCGCCTGTTTGCCGATGCCGACGCGCATCCAGGCGTTGCGTTGGACGTGCAGCGCCGCGCGGAGTTGGAACCGTGGTTGCGCACGCATTTCGGCCATGCCGGTGTGGTGCCGGATTTGCGCGTGCAGGGCTATGTGCTGCGCGGCGGGCAGTTGCTTTCCACACCCGAAGGCGCGGCAGCGATGCTGGTCTACAGCGATGCCGACGGCGCGCGTATCGGCCTGTATCTGCGTCCGCGCAGCGGGCCGATGCCCACCGGCGAACGTCGCGATGGCCGTCTACTGGCGCAGTACTGGGCCGAAGGCGAGACCGCGTTTGCGCTGGTCGGCCCGGCGACGCAGACACGCATGCGCACGATCGCGCCGTTGCTGCGCAGCCAGGGATGACCGGCGCCACCTGAGGCGCGTGCTGATGGCGCGCGCGCTGCGTGGGCGGCGGGCTCAGCCGCCGTAGCGTTGCTGAAGCATCGCAAAGGCCGAGCGCAGCGCCAGCGCCTCGCCGCCAGCCGGGCGGCCGGGGCGGTCGCTGTCGTTCCAGGCGTACACGTCCAGATGCGCCCACAGCTGGCCCGGCGCGACAAAGCGCTCCAGGTACAGCGCGGCGGTGACCGCGCCGGCCATGCGCGAGCCGGCGTTGGCCATGTCGGCGACATGGCTGTTGAGGTAACGCAGGTATGGGCGCCATAGCGGCATGCGCCAGACCGGGTCGCGGGTCTGCTCGCCGGCACTCAGCCAGGCCTGTGCCAGCGCATCGTCGTTGGCGAACAGCGCGGGCAGGTCCGGCCCCAGGGCGATGCGTGCGGCACCAGTGAGCGTTGCGAAATCCAGGATCAGATCGGGGCGCTGCTCGGTGGCGTAGCTCAGCGCATCGCACAGCACCAGGCGGCCTTCGGCATCGGTGTTGTCCACTTCCACCGTGACGCCGGCGCGGGTGGTGATGACCTCGCCCGGGCGGAACGCATCCGGGCCGACGGCATTTTCCACCGCCGCAATCAACAGGGTCAGTCGCACCGGCAGCTGCTGCGCCATCACCAGGCCGGCCAGCGCCAAGGCATGCGCCGCGCCGCCCATGTCCTTTTTCATGTTGCGCATGCCATCGGCCGGCTTCAGATCCAGCCCGCCGGTGTCAAAGCACACGCCCTTGCCGACCAGCACCAGATGCGGATGCGCCGCATCGCCCCATTGCAGCTGGATCAGCCGCGGCGCCCGGTGCGAGGCGCGCCCGACCGCGTGGATGGTGGGGAAGTTCTGCGCCAGCAATTGCTCGCCGACGATGGCATCGACCTGGGCGCCGTGCGTTTGCGCCAGTGCGCGCGTGGCCTCTTCCAGATGCTGCGGGCCCATGTCCTCGGTCGGGGTGTTGACCCAGTCGCGCACGCGGATGCAGGCCTCGATCAAGGCACGTGTCTGTGGCGCCGGCGTGGCGGCCAGTTCGGCCGGTACGCGCGGCACCTTGCGGTAGCGCGAGAAGCGGTACGCACCCAGGCCCCAGCCCAGATGCAGCAGTGCCTGCTCGTTCTCGCTCAGCGTGTTGGCCAGGGTCCAGCGGCTGGCCGGCGGCAGCGCCATCGGTGCATGCGCGTAGGCGTAGGCATCGGCGCGGTCGCCGATGCCCAGCACCGCGCCGGCCAGTCCCTGCTCGCCCGGCAACAACAGCACGCTGCCCGGCGCGGCATCGAACCGTTGCGCCTGTGCCCACGACAGCACGCGCGTGGGCTGCTCGGCGCACCAACGTGCAAAGCCTTCGCGGTCGAGCACATGCAGTGGCAAGGCTGCGGCGTTGGGATCGATGAAACCGGTGAGCTGCGACATGGAAATCCTCGGAAGCGGCGCCCGGCGCCGAGCAAAAAGTGGCTCAGGCGGGAAGGCAGATGCCGGCGTGTGCGGCGCCAGGGTGCGGCTGCTGCGCGTCCAGCCAATCGGCCAGCCCGGTCATGGAGTCGAACTCCAGATCCGGCTGCTGGGTCGGGTGCGACCACTGCGCTCCATCGCGATTGATCCAGCAGGCGCGCAGCCCGGCATCCAGCGCGCCCAGCACGTCCATGCGCACGTGGTCGCCCACATGCAGCACCTGCGCCGGCGGCACCTCCAGGCGCGCGCACGCGGCCAGGAAAATGCTTGGATCCGGCTTGGCGCTGCCGTGCTCACGCGAGCCCAGCTGAAACGCAAAGTGATGCATCAGCCCGATGCGCTGCAGATCGGCATTGCCGTTGCTGAGCGCTGCCACCGGCACATGCGCGGCGATACGCGCCAGCGCGTCCAGCGCATCCGGGTAGCACTCCACCTGGTTGCGCGCGGCGTAGAAGACCTCATACGCAGGCTCCAGCAAGGCCAGGTCGCCGCCGCTCTCGCGCAACGCCATTTCCAGCGTCAACCGCCGCAGCGCGCTAAGATCATGGTGCAGGTGCGGGTTGTCGGCAAAGCTGCGCTCGCGCAGGTCGCGCATCGCCTCCACCGGGAACCGCTCGGCGGTAACCGGACTGTGCTCGCGCATCCAGTCGTACACCACCTGATCGATCCGCGCCCCGATCGGCGCAAAGGGCCACAACGTGTCGTCGAGGTCGAGAGTGATGGCGCTGATGTGGAAGCTCATCGCGCGATTGTAATGCCGGGAATGGGGAGTCGGGAATCGAGAATGGCTAGAGCGCAGCCACTGCCCTTGCGATTCCCGAATCCCAACTCCCGATTCCCCGCTACTCCAGCAGCCTGGCCCAACGCTGCATTCCTTCCACCCGACTCAGCACCATCTTGATGCAGACCAGCAGCGGTACCGCCAGCAGCAGGCCGACCATGCCCCACAGCCAGCCGAACAGCATCAGCGCCAGGATCAGCATCAACGGCGAGATCGCCATGCGGCGGCCGAGCACGATCGGGGTGACCACCTGGCCTTCGATGGTGTGCAGCGCCAGGTACAGGATCGCCGGCAGCATCGCCGACAGGGTGGTGCGGAATTCCACAAAGCCCATCAGCAGCATCAGCATGACGCCGATCAACGGGCCCACGTACGGCGCGAAATTGAGCAGCGCCACCACCGTGCCCCACAGCAGCGCTTCGGGCAGCGGAATCTTGAGCGCATAGAGAATGCCGGCGAAGATCAGCCCGACCAGCGTATTGATCACGCTGATGGTGAGCACATAGCGCGAGACCTCGCGCTCGATATCCAGCATGATTTCGGTGGTGAAGCGTTGTTGCTGTCGATTGGGCAGCAAGGCGATCGCGTGGCGTTGCAGGCTTTCGCCGTAGACCATGAAAAAGAACGTCAGCAGCACCACCGCGAGCACCGAGGCGGCCAGTTTCGGCGTGCGCACCAGCGCCTTGTAGGGGTCGTCCATCTGTGTGCGCACGATCTGCACGCTGCGCTGGCCGTCGCCGCCGGCAGCGCGTGCAAAGTTTTCCGCGGCCTGGTTGGCCTGCATCACCGGCTTGGTGAAATCGCGCACGTCGCGCGCAATCTGGCGCATCTGCCTGGGCGCCTGCTGCACCCATTCGGCTGCCGGCCCGGCCAGTTGCGCGGCCAGTGTCACGGTACCGGCCAAGCCCAGGCACAGCACCAGCAAGGCGCCGAGAAAGCGTGGGATATACAGCTTGCGTAGACCGCGCAGAATGGGGTTGCCGATTAAGGCAAAGAACGCCGCCAGCATCACCGGCAGGATGATCGTCTGTGCAGCCCACAGCGTGTAACCGACCGCCAGCGTGGCCAGCACCACCAACGAGACCGGTGCGCGTGGGCGCGGTGCCGGTGGCGGCGGGAGCGATTCTGCCGCAACGGCAGCATCCATTAAGTCGACGGGAAGAGTCATGCGCGCCCTGACAGCAGACTGGCGTGCTGCCAGCGGTGCGCCATTATCAGCCTAGCGCGTCAACGCAGCGCACAGAGGGCGTGCGGATAACGTAGTGAGGGCGTGCGGATAACGTGGTCCGCGACAGCGTCGGTGGCGGGCTCTGCCGCACAGTGGATGACAGATCCGTCAGCGTGATCCCGAGCGATGGCTCGGGAACGGATCCTCAGGCGGCGCGATCGACCGCCGCATGCACCACCGTCACCGGTGGATCGGCAGCGACCTCTTCGGCGCTGTCCGCGGCGCGTTCGGCCTGCTCGGAAGCCTCCTGCGCACGATGTGCGGTGAACAGGGCAGAGATCGTGCTGATCATCTGCAGAATCTTCGGGATGCCGCCCAGCTTGCTGGCAATGCTGCCCAATGCCGCCTGCGGTTCGTTACGGCCGGTGACAAAACCCAATCCGAAACCAACGACCACGATCCGCAACGGAGACCACCCGGCACGCCAGGTATCACGCAACTCTCCCCAATGCAGGCGCGTTTCCTGTGCGCGCCCTTCCACCAGAAACTCTGCGCGTTCGACGCGTTGACGCAAGGTGCCAAACTTCATGTGCGTGCTCCATCGGCAGCCGACGCGTGGGCATCGTCGTCGTCGCTGCTGTCATCAAAGATGCCCAGCTTGATCAGCTGACGACGTGTTGCATTCAAGCCGGTGTGGTCGAAGTAGAAGAACACCCGCCATGCCGCAATGCCGGTGACCAACAAACTGGCCAACGCGGTAAAGAACATCGCCTGGAACCACGACAGACCGGCACGTTGCAGCAGCGCAATAATCGCACCTGCCAGCAACAACCACGAAGACGCGCCAAAGACCACGGCAACACATGCCCAGGCCAGTCCGCGCCCGAAGGCACTGCGTGCAAGTTGCAAGTCGGCCGACACCAGCCGGCGCAATGCGCGGCTGGTGTCCTTGGCCGAGCCAAGCGTTGCACGGCCGGCTGCGCCGACAGCACGTACGCTTTCGTCCAGTCCCGGCGTCTCCGGCCGCGCGTTGGGCGCGTCGGAAGCGGCAGCTGTAGAGGCCTGATCGCTCACGACTTAGTTGTCGTTGCTACGTGCCAGCTTGGCGATGATCCAACCGGTCGCAAATGCCACACCAAATGCGGCCAGCGGACGCTCGCGGATCAGATCGGTTGCACTGTCCAGCAGGTCGTTCCCCTTGCTGACCAGCACGTCGAGCTGTTCCTTGGCAGCGGCGCCGCCGAACTCTGCAGCAGCCATGCCGGCAAGTGCGGTATCGGAAAGCTCTGCCTTGACATTGGCGCGACCGAGCTTGAGCTCATCGCCCGCAGCGCTGGTGGCGCCTTTGACTGCTTCGCCTGCGGCGCTGGCGGCAGACTTCAGGTGGGTGCTGGCTTCGCTCAGATTTTCTTTCAGCTGGTCGGTATTGGTGGGGCTCATGCGATATCTCCTTCGGTCATTGATGGCAGCCGCGATAGCATGCGGGCGTGGTGCAGCAATAGCATCGCTGCGGTGTAGGAGGTGTTAGTGCACGCCGATGACAGTGCACGCCACGTCAACGCATCAACGCGTCGTACTGCGCGTTGCCACGCAGGATGCGCACGACCAACTGCTGCGGTTTGCGCTGGAAATTGGCGCGCCAGCTGGCCAGATCGGCAAATTCGCCGACGCTGCTGGCCACGATCACATCGCCGCTGACCAGACCGTTGGCTGCGGCACGACCGCCGCGCTTGACCTCGCTGACCATGACGCCGGTAATCCCGGACTGGCGCAGCGACTCGGGCAGATCCACGAAGATGGCGCCGCCCAGACGTGGGTCGAGCATGTCGCCGGTGACCGCGCGATCCTGCTCTTTCAAGGTGGCGGTGAGCTTGAGCGGTTTACCGTCGCGACGAATCTCCAGCCGCACCGCACTACCCACCGCCTGCAGACCTTCATAGTTGTGCAGCGCCTCTGCGCTGTCCACGCGTTGGTCGTTGGCGGCCACCACGACATCGCCCGGCTGTACGCCTGCAGCGGCGGCAGCGGACCCTGGCAGCACGCGCGTCACCAGGGCGCCGCGCAACGAATCCACGCCCAGGCCCTGCAGCATCTGCTGGGTGAGGTTCTGGGTCTCCAGTCCCAGCGTGCCGCGCACCACCACGCCCTTGGTCACCAATTGCTCCACCACATTGCGCGCCAGGTTGGACGGAATCGCCAAGCCCAGGCCGATATTGCCGGCCATGCTGCCTTGTGGATTGAAGCTGGCGGTATTGATGCCCACCAGCTGGCCCTGCAGATTGACCAGCGCGCCGCCGGAATTGCCCGGATTGATCGAGGCATCGGTCTGGATGAAGTTCTGATAGCCCAGTCCGCGAATACCGCTGCGGCCCACCGCCGAGACGATGCCGGAGGTGACCGTCTGGGTGAAGCCGAACGGGTTGCCGATCGCCACCACGAAGTCGCCCACGCGCAGCGCATTGCTGTCGGCCAGTTTGATGTCGGTAAGGTTATCGGCCTTGATGCGGATCAGCGCGATATCGGTATCGGCATCGGAACCGATGAAATCGGCCTTGACCGTGCGCCCGTCGCCGAGCGTGACCTGCACATCGTCGGCATTTTCGATGACGTGGTGATTGGTCAGTACATAGCCTTTTTGCGCATCGATGATCACGCCCGAACCCAGCGACTCGTTGATGCGGTCCTGCGGCACCTGCGGAAACAGCCGGCGCAGGATCGGGTCGTTGAAGAACGGGTTGCGCACGCGCACCACCTGCTTGGTATTGACGCTCACCACTGCCGGCATTGCCTGTTGCAGCATCGGCGCCAGCGACGGCACCGGTTGCCCGGCGACGGCAGCCGGCAACGCGGCGGCTGCGGGCAAGGTAAAGGCGGTGGCGGCACCGGCCGGTGTGGCCTCGGCGCGGTTGTCCATCCAGGCATTGATGCCGGTGGCGGCAAATCCGCCGAAGGCAGCGGCCAGGGAAAGGGTCAGCAAGGTGGGCAGCGGGCGCATGCAACGGGTCCGGGTTACACGGTGGAAGAGGAATAGGGCGTCTGACTGCGTAAATCAAGCTGAACGAGAGTGCCAGCGGACAATTTAACGCTTGGTGAAAGCGCCGCCGATCCCTTCCCGTCGCTGCGTTGACAGTCGCTTGAGCCCGGCGTAGCGTCCGCTTGATCCGATGCCTGTTCAGCATACGCATGCCGCTGCGCATCGCCCGCGTTTTCAGCACTGGTGCCCTTAAGGAGGGTCTATGAGCAACGGCAATGGTGTAACGGCAACCCTGTCCGACGCTGTCGATAGCGTCAAGAGCAGCGCCACCGAACTGGGCGAGCCCATCGCCAGCACCACCGGCGACGCGGTGGCCAGCGTGCAGGACGCGGCCGGCACGGCGGTGGCACAGGTCAAGACCCGCGTCGCCAAGGCGCGCAAGGCCGTGGTCAAGATCGAACGGCGCGTCGTCGAAAAGGCTGGCGATGCAGCCACCACGGTCAAGCGCAGCGTGGCCAAGACCAAGCGCTCGCTGGTGTCGAGCAAGGAGGCCGCCAAGGACAAGTTGACCGCCACCAAGGACGCCGCCAAGCAGAAGCTCGCATCCACCAAGGATGCAGCCAAGCAGAAGCTGAGCAGCACCACCGATGCCGCTAAAAAGAAGCTGGCCGACACCAAGGCCAGCACCAAGCAGAAGCTGGAAACCGCCAAGGCCAATGCCAAGGCCGAAGCGGCAACGCTGAGTGCCAAGACCGCTGCCAAGAGCGCAGCGCGCAAGAGCGCGGTGGCCACGCTGGGCGCGCGCGCGGCAGCAAAGAAGGCTGCCGCCAAGTCGGCCCCGGTCAAGAAGCCGGTCGCCAAGGCCATCGTCAAGCCCGCCGCCAAGAAGGCACCGGTGGCCAAGCAGACCGCCACCAGACAGGTCGCAGTGAAAGAGGCCCCGCCCAAGAAGGCGGTGACCAAGACCACCCTGAAGAAAGCCGCCAAGGTCACCAAGACCCCGGCCACGCGCGCAGTGGCCAAGACCACCGCTGCCCGCAAGGCCGTCGGCAAGAAAGTGGCCAAACGCGTGACGCGCTGATACTGCAGCACCAAGATGGCATTGCACGCTGGCAAGGCGTCGGCAGTGCAAACTGACAAAGGCCGCCGCTGTTCGTACAGCGGCGGCCTTTGTCGTAGTTTGGTCGTCAACGAGGCGATCGCTTTCTTGTTGCGCTCATGTGATCGGCCACGTGATTGGATCTGACATCTGAATCAGATTGGGCATCTCGTCCGTATCAATTGCCAGATGCGGGATATGGAGCCCCTCTCCCCACGGAGTGAGAAGGCACGGCCTGCGCGCCGTGGCGCGCGTGCCTTGGAGCGCCCGTGCCGCAAGCGAGAGTTGGCGTGAGGCGCCGGCCAAGCCCGCGTGTCGTTCCGGAGCCGCGAGGCTTCGCCCGCACCCTCATCCGCCCCTGCGGGGCACCTTCTCCCGGTGGGAGAAGAAAACTAGAAGCCATCGCTTCCGATAATCCGATTCCCGATTCCCGATTCCCGATTCCCAGCTACTTCATACCCTCGACCAACTGCTCGGCGCCCTTGCGAATACCTGCCTTTGCCGCGTCGTAGGCACCCAGGCTGGCCTTGATGTTCATTGCGCTCGGATACTGTTTTTCGACATAGGCGGCGAGCAGGCGGTTGCTCTGCGCGTCGAAGATTTCCACCGCGTAGCTGGCCGAGCCGGAGAATGCGCCCTCCTTGCCGCGTGCGGCCTGCACCGCGTTATAGGAACCGCCGCCCAGATCCACCTTCATGAAAGTGCCCAGCACTCGCTTGCTGGGTTTGGCACCGGTCAGGCTGATGCGCACGCGCAAGGTGTCGCGATCGGCCACCGTGGCGCGCTGCCAACGCCGCCCGATCGCATTGCCGAATTGCTGCTGCATGTAATCGGCCAGCATGCGTTTGTCCTGCTCGGGAACGTCTTCGAACTGCGCGTCCGGACCGCGATAGATGGTGACCGGCTCGACCAGTGCGGCGCGGTAGCGCGTCCAATCCACCTCGCTCTGATAGGCGTACGGCATGCGGTCACCACGGCTGCCATCATGCGGGCGCAGATAGCTCGAAGACGGCAACTGACTGTAGGGCATCGGGCGCGTACTGGCACAACCGATCAGCGTCACGCCGACAATCAGCAGCGCGCAGCAACGGACAGGGAAATGGGGCGACATGGGCAAATACCTGGAAAGTGGAGCAGATGGGGGCAATCGCGCGCGACCGAGGCCGCGCGCTCAATGCATCAGATAACTGGCCACCGCCAGCGCGGACACCATCGCGGCGGCAGTGAGCAACGCACCGCTTTTGGCCAACTGCCGCAGCCGGCGCGCCTGACGTGCGCTGCGGATGTCAGGCAGCCCGCTCCAGATGTCGCGATTGCGCGTGCCGGTGCGGCCACAGCGGAAGTCCAGTAGGGGCACGTCGGCCACAGGAGCAGGGGCAACGCTGTCGTTGGCAGCCGTAGGTGGTGCCAGCAGCAAAACGGCGGCGGAGGGAGGAAGCGGGATGGAACGGATCGAGTGAAACATCACCATGCATCCTGGATGCGTGCGGTGAGTGCACTGTAGGCAGCGGATGTTGGAAACTTATTGGGTTGGGCGATGGACGATTGCCGCGCGCCGTGTGCGTTCAGCCGGTGTGGCGCATGCCCTCGTTGGCGAACACCACGCGCACGCACAGGCCGCCGCCCTCGTGGCCTTCGCAGGTTTCGATGGTGGCTTGGTGCAGGCGCGCGATACCGGCAACCAGCGACAGCCCGATCCCGCTGCCCTGCACCTGGCTGCCGGCAATCCGGTAGAAACGTTCGAAGATGGACGCGTGGGCACTTTCCGGCACGCCGGGGCCGTCATCGCTGACCTGGACGAACGGATGCAGCGCATCGGCGCGCAGGCAATAGCCGCAACTCACTTCCACCATGCCGTAGGGCCGACCATAGCGGATGGCGTTGTCGACCAGATTGCGGATCAGGATGCCCACCGCATCCACATCGCAACGCAGCAGGCACGGCGATGCCTCCACCTGCAGATTGATGTGGCGGGCATCGGCCTGCACGCTGAATTCGTCCAGCACATGCGAGATCAGTTCGCCCATGTCCATCTGCTGGTACGTCGCCGAACTGATGCCTGCATCCAGCCGCGCCAGATCCAGCAGTTGCTCGGCCAGGCGGTTGCTGCGGCGCGCGGTTTCCAGCAGCTGCTGCAGCGCCGCGTCTTTGGCTTCCAGCGTAGGTGCGCGCAGCGCGACCTCGGCGTAGGCATGCAGCGCGGACAGCGGCGTGCGCAGTTCATGCGCGGCGTCAGCCACGAAATCGCGTTCGGCCTGCACGGTTTTTTCCACGCGGGCCAGCAGGGAATTGAAGGAGCCGATCAGCGGACGAATCTCGTCCGGCACCTGCGCCAGCGGCACCGGTTCGGTCTCCAGCCCGGTGCGTTGCGCGATGGCGCCGGAAATGGCGCGCAGCGGTGCGAGCGAGGTGCGTACCGCCCACCACACCAGCACACCCAGGACGCCCAGTTGCAAGGTGTTGAGCACCATCGCAATCAAGGTCTGCTTGAAACTCATCCGCGAGGAGACATTGCCGATCGGGGTATGCACGTCGACCGCAGCCGGCGGTTCCGGTGGCGTATCGAAGCGGTGCTCCAGCGCGTCGGGCAAGGCGCTGATCAGCTGGTCGCCGAACATGTTGAGCTCCTGCTCGAACACGCTGTGCTGGCCCTGGGTGACCAGGGCGACCAGGATCCACAGGGAGGTGGACCAGCTCAACAACACGATCGCGGCCAGCGCCGCCAGCATGCGCGCCTGCAGCGATTTCATTCGGGCGCCTTGCCGACCATGTAGCCCTGGCCATACACCGTGGAGATCAGCTCATCGCCCAGCTTGCGTCTCAGCTGGTGCACGTACACCGCAATCATGTTGCTGCCGCCTTCGGACGGACCGCCGTAGACGCCTTCTTCCAGTTGATCCTTGGTGACCACACGCCCAGCGCGCTCCATCAGTGCCAGCAGCAGGCGATATTCGTGCGAGCTCAATGCCACCCACTTGCCGTCCCGGGTGACCTTGCGGTTGCTCGGGTCCACGCAGACATCGCCCTGCGCGAGCAACGGCACCACGCGGCCCTGGCTGCGTCGGGTGATCGCACGCAATCGCGCCATCAGCTCGTCAAACTGGAACGGCTTGACCAGGTAGTCGTCGGCGCCGGCATCCAGGCCGCGGATGCGGTCGGTCAGCTGGCCGCGCGCAGTCAACGCGATCACCGGCGTGGCGTCGTAATGGCCGCGCATGAAGCGGATCACCGTCAGCCCGGACTCGCCCGGAAGGCCGATATCCAGCAGTACTGCGGTGTAGCGGTGGTCCACCAGCACGGTCTTGGCGGCGTTGGCGCTGCCGACGTGGTCGATAGTCCAAGACTGCTGGCGGACGCCATCGCAGATCGCGTTGGCCAGCATGGTGTCGTCTTCGACAAGCAGCAGGTGCATAGGTGTTCCGCCGGGCTCAGGGCCAGTCCGAGATCCGCAGCACTGTCGGAGATGGTCGTTAGGCAAATATTAGTGCATGGCCCGACAGTCCGTTGCAGCGCCGCTCATCGCGCAGGGTCCAGCCAGGCGGCGCACACGCTAGCGCTGCAGGATGGCGCGCAACGCCGCTTCCAGGCGGACGTACTGAAAGCGGAAGCCGGCATCCAGGGCGCGTTGCGGCAGCACGCGCTGGCTGATCAGCAGCAGCTCGGCCATTTCGCCGAAACCCAGGCGCAGCAGGCGGGCTGGTAGCGCCAGCAGCGCCGGGCGATGCAGCACGTGGGCCAGGGTGCGCGCGAACTCGGTATTGGTGACCGGGGTCGGCGCGGTGGCGTTGTAGGCACCGGCTTGGCCCTGTTCCAGCAACCACAGCAGCAACGCCACCATGTCGGCCCGATGGATCCAGCTCATCCAGTGCCGGCCATCGCCGAACGGGCCGCCGCCGCCAAAGCGAAACGCCGGCAGCATACGGGCCAGGGCGCCGCCGTCGCGATCGAGCACGATGCCGGTGCGGACCCAACTCACGCGCGGGCCGAGCGCGGCGATCCTGGTCGCTTCGGCCTCCCAGTCACGGCACAACTGTGCAGAGAAATCGTCGCCGGCGCGGTCTGCCTCGGTCAGGATGCTGTCGCCACGCTCGCCGTAATAGCCCACCGCCGAGCCGGAAATCAGCACCGACGGGCGCTGTTCGGCCGGCTGCTGCGCGATCCAGGCGTGCAGCTGGCCGGTCATGCCCAAGCGCGACGCGCGGAAGCGCTGCTTGCGCGCATCGGTCCAGCGGCCGGCAGCCAGCGGCTCGCCCGCCAGATTGATGACCGCATCGGCCTGCACGCCGTCCAGCGTGTCCACCACAGTCATGCCGGGCAGGCGACGCGCTGCGCGCCGCAGGTCGCGGGTCAGCACGCAGACCTGGTGCCCGGCCTGCACGAGTGCCGGACACAAGGCCTGGCCGATGAAGCCGGTGCCACCGGTGATGAGCAACTGCATGGGCATTCCTGCGCAGAATCGATGCGGCACGATAGGCCAGCGCCGCCTGCTGCGAAGTGAAGTCACTACTGCACGTGCTGTGTTGGCCGCGTGTGGCAACAGGATGGCGAACGGACGTAGGGCGCGCCGGACCGACAAGCCCCAAACGCAAACGCGCCGGGCAGGCCGGCGCGTCGGATGGGTGCCGATGCAACAGGCTCAGCGCGAGGAGGATACCGCGTGGGCACGCTCGAAGTGCGCCGACACCACGCGCCGGCTTTCTTCCAGATGCTGTTTGACCGGCGCGCTTTCGGCGGCGGGCAGCAGTTCGGCATCGATGATCTTGATGGTGTCGCCGTGATCGCTGACCATCGTGCGCAGGAAGGCATTGCGGTATGCGTCCTTGCCATCGGGCAAGGTCAATGTCTTTGCCAATGCATCCACTGCCGCCTTGCCCTTGGCGCGCATTGCATCGGCACGGGGGCTGCCGGTGGCACCCAGCGCCTTGCTCTTTTCCAGGTCGGCTTCGTGGTCGTGCAGCAACTGCTTGGCAAACGTGTCGGTCGCACCGCCAAGATCCTGCGCAATGGCTTGCTTGGCCAGCGCGATTTCGTTTTCATCCAGCGCCGCCAGCACGCCGAGCACGGCGGCGTCGCCCTTGGCCAATTCGGCCGCACCGGTTCCGCTAACCGGTGCGGCAGTGGGCTTGGGCGATACTGCTGGCGCAGTACGCGATGCATCGCCGCCGGGTCGATCGCAAGCGGTAAGGGAAAGCACGGCAAGGAGCGATGTCGCGACAAGAAGGGATTTCATGGAGATCCTAAAAAATGCGGCCAACGTAGCCGACAGTGGAATGCAAAGGAGCCGCTACGCGGCTCCGGTGATGCGAGGATCGGCGCCTACCGATCAAGCCATCTGCGGCTGGATGACAGGGCCAAGGCCAAACGGCCTGGTCGGCGCGCGCGCCGTGTCCTGTGCGGTGCGGCACACACGCGCCATGCGTGCAGTGCGCTCGCGAATCAGCGCATGTTCGCTGGTCGGGGCACTGCCCAGCAGGCTGGCAATATGGAAGCCAAGGATGTCCTCCGCGCGGTCGCCTTGGTCGCTGACGATGTGCGGAACCAGCCGCTCCAATCGCTCCAGCTCCTGCTGCACTTGATACGGGGTTTTCATGGTGCTCTCCAATAAGTAACGGTCCTGCTCGATATTTGCCTGCTCAGCTATTACGTGTACCCAGCCGCTGCCAGCAATCGGTGGCCAATTGCTCGTAGTTGGACTGTGTGCTCGATGAGATGAAGTGATGCTCCAGGCGGTCGCGAAACAGGCGCAAACGTTCCTGATCGCTCGACCGCGGCGCCTGCAGGTAGATGTCGCAGGCCATTTTCACCACCGGAGACAATTCGCTGAACTTGCCTGCACCCAGGTTGCCCTGCGCGTGTCGCGCCTGCCAATGCGCGATCTCGGCTTGTACATCGATGACGGATGGGTCTCTGCTCATGACTTCGCGTAGTCCGGGTTAAACAATTTGACATGCAGGGTAACTGTGGCTGTGTCAACGAATGATCATCGAACCCGACCATTCAACGAACGGTCGCAGTGTGCGCTTAACTGGTCAGCTTGCGGCTGCGCCTCTACACACTGTGTATGCACTCCACGGCGCGCGCAGGAGGGCTTCGATCGAATCCGCATCGATATGTTGAGCAGCGGTCAGCAATCGATTGCATTACCCGAACCACCGGCAATTCAGGCCTATGCGTTGCCAGTGCGGACCAGCGGATGGCTGCGTTGAAGCTGGAGAAGCATGCGTGCAACGCCGCAATTTACGGAAGATTCTGAATCGTTCCACACCCGTGTAACGTCTGATGCTTAGGATGCGGGATGACGTTATGGAGATGAGTACTCAGGATGCAGGACAGCGAAATCCGTCGTAAGGCGCAACCCGCAAGCGGTACCCCCGAAGCACGCGTGTGGTGGCATGCCCTGGTCGAACTACGTGGGGGACGTGTCGCCATCAGTTTGATCGTCGTCCTCGTGATTGTGTTTGCGTTCTATTTGACGCTGAAATAAGCCGTTTTTTTTCGGTGCCGGCGTGACGCCTTATGGCACCCACAGGCGTCTCGGCTGTTTGGGCAAGCCGGCAACGGCACGCGGCTTGATGCTGCGAGGGGAGGCGCGATGGCCTACAAGCAGTACTGCCGAGTCGTGGGGCACGTCACTCGGCCGCTGCCCGAGCACGGCCACGAGCGTGTCACGCACGCCTGGGTCTGCGGCGAAATTGCACGGTTGCTAGACGTGCACGGGGCGGGCCAAGCCAGTGATCGTACCGCCACAAGGCATGCTGGTGCGGGGGCCGTGTTTCATGTGCCCGATGAGACCTTAACGACGGAACAGGCGCATGGACTGGGTATCGACGATGCTGCGGACGTGCTGGGAGGCATCGTGCCGCATGCCTTCCTGGCAACAAAGGTGATCGGCCATCCGCTGATTGCCGACCACGCAACCACCATCGCCGGTTGGAACCAGACGCTTGCCACCGCGCTGAAGCCGGCCACATTGGCCGGCTATACGGTGTTTTCGCGCATGGATGCCCTGCATGCGTTGGAGATCCTGCTACCCGATGGCGGCGTGCGACTCAAGTTGCCGACCGGCGTTGGGGGCAATGGTCAATGGCGTATCGCCGGCGCAGCGCAACTCGCACAGCTGCTGGACAGCCTGCCGGAGGACTACCTGGGGACGCATGGCGCGGTACTGGAGCGCAACATCCTGCGACCCGTGACACACAGCGTGGGTGAGCTATGCGTCGCCGGCATTCAGATCGCCTACTACGGGACGCAATGCAACGTGCGCAATGCGCAGGATGAACAGGTCTACGGCGGCTCATCGCTGCATGTGTATCGCGGATCGCTCGAGGCACTGGCCATGACTGCATTGCCGTCCCTGCAACAGCGCGTGATCGAGCAAGCCTGCAGATACGATCGATTCATCACCGCCGCCTATCCTGAAGTACACATCTCGCGGCGCAATTACGATGTGGTCAGTGGCAGCGATGGGCAGGTCGGTTCGGTCTGCGGGGTGCTGGAGCAATCCTGGCGCGTTGGCGGCGCGACACCGGCCGAGCTCGCCGCGATCTCCAGCTTTCAGGATGACGCCAACCTGCAATGGGTGCGTGCATCCACGCATGAGATCTATCAGGGCGAACCGCCCGCGGATGCGCAGATCTACTACCGTGCAGAGCGCGCCGGGCCGGGTCCGCGCTTCAAATACAGGAGGGTATCCACCACCTAATGGAAGCCAAACTTTCCAGCATCCAGATTCCGGTCGACCGGGACGAACTCAGCGGTACCTTGCTGACGCCCACCGGCATTCCGGCAGTGTTGTTCGTGCACGGCTGGGGCGGCAACCAACACCACAGCCTGGTGCGCGCGCGCGAAGCGGTGGGCTTGGGCTGCATCTGCATGACCTTCGATCTGCGCGGTCACGAAGGCTACGCATCGATGCGCCGGAGCGTGACACGCGCGCAGAACCTGGACGACATCAAGGCCGCCTACGATCAGCTTGCCGGCCTGCCGTATGTCGATCCGCAGTCGATCGCAGTGGTCGGGCTCAGTTACGGCGGCTACCTGTCGGCATTGCTGACGCGCGAACGTCCGGTGGAATGGCTGGCGTTGCGCTCGCCCGCGCTCTACAAGGACGAGCACTGGGATCGCCCCAAGGTGAGCCTCAACGCGGATCCGGAACTGATGGACTATCGGCAACGCGTACTGACCCCCGACGACAACATCGCCCTGGCCGCCTGTGCCGATTACAGGGGCGATGTGCTGTTGGTGGAGGCGCAACACGATGTGATCGTGCCGCATCCGGTATTGCGCAACTACGCCGATGCCTTCGTCAGTGCGCGTTCGCTGAGTGCGCGTGTGATTGCCGGTGCCGATCACGCATTGAGCGTCAAGGAGCACCAGCAGGAGTACACGCGCATGCTGATCGACTGGCTGACCGAGATGGTGGTGGGTCGGCGTATCGCCCTGGCCAAGGAAGTGGTGGCTGCGCGCAAGCAGAGGCTCAAGCAGCAACAGGGCGATATGACGTCGGCGCCGGGGCAGAATGCACGCGAATTCCGTGGCGATATCCGTGCAGTGGAAAACAGCTCCAGCTGAGTCGTGTGCACACTGCGCCGCAGTGTGTCTGGCGCTGCTTTCGACAAAAAATAACGGGCCCATCGGCCCGTTATTTTTCTTAAACCTCAGAGTGGCTTGCGCCAGGCTATTGCACTCTAGACGCGCGGGTCGGTCGGGTTGCGCCGCGCGGTCTCGTCGTGACGCTCGGAATCGAACGCCTCGCGTACCGCATGCTTGGCCTTTTCCCAGCTCAGACGCGAGTTGGACTTGAAACGGTCCCAGCCATCGCCCAAGTCACGCTCCAGATGGTCGTCCCACTGGCGGCCGGCATGTAGCTGACGTGCCTGCATGCCATAACGGTAGGCGGGGCGATAGTCGTCGTAGGAATACTCGGCATCACGATAGTCCGCGCTGTCGAAGCGGCCTTCATAGTGCGTGTCGCCCTCGCGGTAGACGCTGTGCGTGCGATCAGCGCGCTCCCAGGCGTCGCGGGCGGCGAGTCGCGCCTCGTCCCACTCCAGCCGCGATTCGCCGCGATTGCGTGGCCATTCGCCGGCCAGGGTCGCTTCGGTTTCCTCCCAGGTGCTGGTCGGACGCGTTTCGCGCGCCTGCAGGCCAAAACCGTAGACGGTGGCGTAATCGCGATCGTAATCGGTGCCTTGCTTGTAGTAAGGACGGTTCTGATGTTCCTGGCGCCAGTATTCGGCCTCCACGGTCGGGTCCAGCCGCTCGGCCACGCCCTTGCCGGCTGCAGCGCCTGCCACTACGCCAACGGCAGCACCGATCAAGGTGCCCAGCGGACCGAACACGGTGCCGGCCAGTGCGCCCGCGGCAGCGCCGCCTGCGATACCACCTACACCCACACCCACCGGATGCGAACCGGGTGCACCGGAGATCGGGTCACGATTCAGATCCTGCGCTTCGGCCTTGCGTTCCTGCTTGTCGAGAGGGGTGTCGTGGTTGCTCATGTCGTCTCCGGGGTAGCTGTAGGTGCGTCTGTCGAGCAGATCGCGAACGTGGCGCCACCTTGGCCAGACAGGAGTGAAACGCGTGTGCTTGGATGTGAGTGTCGTCGCGACAAGACTGAACTGTGCATGCGCCGTCATAGATGAGGCTGCTGGTGCCAGCGTGCAAAGACGCGCGCGAGCAAGGGCGTACGACAGGTCGCTGGATTGGCCAGTGGCATTACGTCACTGGCGCCATGGAGAGTGGCTACCAGCCCATCAGCCGGTAACACCAAGATTGTTTTCTACAACGCTAGGCTCTTGAACGGCACTACGGACAACGGCTGCAAGGTTATGGACGCACTCACAGTGCTTGCATGCGACTTGATCCCTGCGCTGGCAGCAAGACCGCATCGCGCAACGACCGAACATCACCGATGAAAGCGCAACAGACAGGTCGCTTCCGAGGTCAAGCCATCGTTACCCGCCGTGCGTGCCCAACGTGCGTGCGCCGGTCAGTATCATGCGCAGCATCTGCGAGATCTGCTCGATCAACTCGGGGTCTTTTTCCGGCGGCGAGTCCATCGCCACCGCGCCCATCGCAAACACCAGCCGGGTGATCGCCTTGGACACCAGCGCCGGTGCATGCAGCTTGGCGTTGTCGGCGGCGGCCAGGCGGATCAGGTCCACCCGCAGCTCGTCTTCGAAATAGCTGAGTTCGCGCTCCACTGCCTGCTTGAACGCATCCGAGCCCACCGCCCCCTCGCGCAGCAGCACGTGCAGCAATTTGTCGTCGGCGCGCAGCTGTTCCATGAAGGCTTCGACCGACACGCGGATGACGCTGCGGTCGGTGGAGGTGGCGCGCTGGCGGGCCTGGCCGATGATGGTACGCAACGAACGCCCGGCCAGATCGATCAAGGCCACCGCCAGCTCGTCCATGTCGCGGAACTGGCGATAGAAGCTGTTCGGCGCGATGCCGGCTTCGCGTGCCACTTCACGCAGGCTCAGCGTGGACAGGCTGCGGTGCGGTCCGATCAGCGACAGCGCCGCAGCGATCAGATCCTCGCGTGAAATCGCCGGCTTGCGTGACGGCGGCGCGTCGTGGGAAGGCAGTGCGATGGAGGTCATGGGACGGCAGCCGGGCGTGGGCCTGAATCATAGCCCCTCTGGTCGATATACAACTGTATACACGGCTGTGCATGCATGCGTATAGTGCGATCCATGAACCTGGCATCTCCTCCCAAGTCCAAGTCACCGTTGCCGACACGTCTGGCGCGCCGGCTGGTGTCGCCGCAGTTGTTCGATTTCTGGGCGACCCGGCTCAATCCCTTGTGGACGCTGGAACGGCCGATGGCCCGCCTGGTCGCGCGTACGGCGGCCAGCAGCAATGCGGTGACCCTGGTGTTGCGGCCCAATGGCCACTGGCGGGGCCTGCAGGCCGGTCAGCACGTCAGCCTGGGCGTGGAGATCGAAGGCCGCCGCCTGCTCCGCAGCTACAGCCCGACCGTGCTGGCCGATGGCCGCCTGGCGATTACCGTCAAGGCGATCGAAGGTGGGCTGGTCAGCCGCTACCTTGCCGGCGCTGCGCCGATCGGAACGGTGGTGTCGCTGGATCCGGCCTTCGGCGACATGCTGTTGCCGACCGCCCCGACGCCGCTGTTGCTGCTGGCTGCCGGCTCGGGCATCACCCCGATGCGCGCGTTGCTGCAGGCCGCCGCGCAAGCCGGCATGCCGATGGACGTGGACCTGCTGTACTGGGTGCGCCAGCGCGACGAAGCCTGCTTCGTCGATGAATTCGAGGCAATGGCCGCCGCATATCCGCGCTTGCGCGTACGGTTGCTGGCCACCCGCGAAGGCACCGCGCCGGCTGCACGCATCGATACCTATCCGTTGGAGCAGATCGCCGATCTTTCCGCCCGTCACGTCATGGTCTGCGGCCCGGGCGGTTTCGTGCAGGCTGCGCGTGCGCGCCTGCAGGGCCGCGTGGCCGCGTTCCAGGCCGAAGCCTTCAGCGTGCCGACGCTGGAAGACGGCGAAGCCGGTGACGTGCAGGTCCAGCTGTCACGCAGCGGCCGTACGCTCAGCCTGCCGCGCGGCCAGTCGCTGCTTGAAGGGCTGGAAGCGCAAGGCCTGCGTCCGAAACACGGCTGCCGCATGGGCATTTGCAATAGCTGCGCCTGCGCGCGCCAGTCCGGGACCACACGCCACCTGTTGACCGGTGAGCGCAGCAACGAACCCACCGCACAGGTCCGCCTGTGCATCAGTGCCCCGAGCACTGACCTGATCCTGGATCTGTAAGGAATCTTCATGAGCCGAGTCCACAACCGTGCCCTGTCCGCTGCCGAACTGCAGTCCTTCGGCGACGAACTCGATGCCATCCGCGCCCGCGTCCAGGCCCAGGTCGGCGCCGCCGACGCGCGTTACATCCGCCGCATCGTGGCGGCGGTGCGCTGGACCGGCGTGGCCGGTCGCGCGCTGCTGTTCCTGGGCGCCTTCGTGCACAGCGTGCTGATCCCGGCGTGGATCGCCGGCGTGGTGCTGCTGACCCTGTCCAAGATCCTGGAGAACATGGAGCTGGGCCACAACGTCATGCACGGCCAGTACGACTGGATGGGTGACCCGCAGCTCAACGGCAACACCTACGAGTGGGACATCGTCGCCACCGGCGACAACTGGCGCAAGACGCACAACTTCAAGCACCACACCTACACCAACGTGCGCGGCATGGACGACGACATCGGCTACGGCCTGCTGCGCATCTTCCCCGAGCAGCGCTGGCGCCCGTTCTACCTGCTACAGCCGTTCGTGGCGGTGTTCTTCGCGCTGCTGTTCGAGTGGGGCGTGGCGATCCAGGACCTGCGCCTGGGCCGCTGGTTCGCCGGCAAGATGAAGGCGGCCGAATTGCGCGCCTCGTTCCTGCCGGTCGGCCGCAAGATGGGCCGCCAGATGCTCAAGGACTACATCGTGTTCCCGCTGCTTGCCGGCCCCTTCTTCCTGACCGTGCTGCTGGGCAACCTGGCCGCCAACGTGCTGCGCAGCATCTGGACCTTCGTGATCATCTTCTGCGGCCACTTCACCGCCGATGCGGAAGTGTTCCCGAAGGAGTCGATCCGCAACGAGTCGCGCGGCCACTGGTATCTGCGTCAGCTGCGGGGTTCCTCGAACCTCACCGGCGGCAAGCTGATGAACGTGCTGTCGGGCAATCTGAGCCACCAGATCGAGCATCACTTCTACCCGGACCTGCCGGCCAATCGCTACGCGCAGATTGCGGTCGAGGTGAAGCAGATCTGTGCGCGTTACGGCCAGCACTACAACACCGGCTCGCTGCCGCGCCAGTTCGGCCAGGTGATGTGGCGGATCGTGCGGCACGCGTTCCCGAGCCGGCCCAAGCCGGTACGCCGACAACGCGAAGGCGCCCTGCAGAGCGCCTGATCGAAAGGGCCGCCATTGGCGGCCTTTTTTTGGGGTGCAGTCAGTCCCTGCCGGATCGCCACACGAGATTGCGCCTTGCCGGGTGCTCAGCATCGGTGCTTGCGGCAGGGGGGAACTCAAAGCGGTAGCGCCAGCTCGGGCAACACGCTTTCGGGCAATTTGAGCTTGCGTGCGGGTGAGATCAGCACCTGCGCTGCGATTCGAGAATGCCGTGCGCGCACAACGTTTATTACGGTGCCCGGATCGTCGTGGCTGTTGGTCGACTGCGCGTTCTGACAGCCCCGGTCAGCAGGGTGCCGTACTGGCGCTGGTCATTGCGCGGCGCCGCGCATCAGCGCGTGGTAGGCGATGAAGCCGGTAGCCGGCAGCGCGCGCGAGAACAGCCAGCCCTGGGCCAGATCCACGCCGTGTGCACGCAGATAGTCCAGTTGCTCCTGTCGTTCCACGCCTTCGGCAATGGTGCGTAACTGCAGCGTCTTGGCCATGTCGATGATGTGCGAGGTCACCGCGCTGGTGGCCGAGTGGGTGCCGATGGTGTCCACGAAGGACTTGTCGATCTTCAGCGCATCCAGGGGCAACCCCTGCAGGTACTGCAGGCTCGAATAGCCCGTGCCAAAGTCGTCGATTGACACCGTGTGGCCGGCACCGCGCAGGTGGATGATGGTGGCGCGTGCCGCTTCGATGTCCATCAGGCTGCGTTCGGTCGCTTCCACCCACAACTGCCCGCTGTCCACGCTGGTGCCGTGCAGCGCCTGGGCAAGCACGGTCTGCACACGGCCGCTCTTGATGTCTTCGGCGGAGACATTGATAGCCACGTGCAGGGAGGGTTCGGTCGCCAGGGTCGGGCCGAGGTCGCGGATGACTTCAGCCACCACCAGATCGGTGATCGGCAGGATCAAGCCGCTTTCTTCGGCCAGCGGAATGAAGGCATCGGGCGGGATAAGCACGCCATCGGGTTGCTGCCAGCGCACCAGCGCCTCGGCACCGACGCAGGCGCCGGTGTCGAGTGCGATGATCGGCTGGTAATGCACGACGAACTCATTGCGCTGGACTGCAATTTCAAGCCGTGCCAGCGGCGACAATCGCCGCCGCGATATCCAGATCACCAGGCTGACCAACAGCAGGGCCAGCGCAGTGCCGACCGGTACCACTTGCAGCCGTGCGGCCGCCAGCGGCCCGCGTAGATACGCTATGGGCTCGGTGACGACCGCGGCCCAGTCGCCGCGGCGGTCGCGGCCGGACAGTGCTTGGGCATCTGCGCCGGTGCCGGATGCATCGGCCGGCGGTGCGATCAGCAACTGCTCGGCGGCGGTGCCGGTACTGCTCAGTATCTGTCCGTCCGGCGTGCCGATCGCCAACTGCAGGCCGGGCGGCAGGTTGATGTCGGTCAGTGTGTCCGGATTGATCAGGACGTTGTAGTCCCGCAGCTGCAAGGCCATCAGCAGATGCTGCGGATTGGCCAGCGGGCGCAGCCGGGTGGTGACGGCAATGCCGCGCTTGACCACGAAATCGGCCGTGGTGTGTGCAACGGCCTCCGGTGATGGCCCCCACGAGGTGCAGCGCAACCGGCCCTGCTGGATGTATCCCAGTTCGACGATGTAATGACTGGCCAGCACCAGTGCGCGCATCTGCGCCAGATGCGATGGGGAGCAGGGCGGCAGCTGCGATGCGGCCATGCTCAATAGCGCGCCATGCGCCTCGTCGAAGGCGGTATCGGTGCGCCGGATCGACAGTGCCGCGAGCTGCGCGAGTTTGCTTTCCTCGCGGTCCAGCGCCAGCCGCCATGCCAAGTAGTAGGACAGGCTGATCGGAAGTGCTGCGCATAGCAGCACAAGCAATACGGTCACACTGATGATGCGTTGACGCTTCACCTCACCACCCGCATCTGCGTGGAGGCGAGCTTACGCACAACAGCCCGAGCAGCGCATCGCTGGCGCGCAGCGCCCTATGAACGGCGCGGCGCACCTGCGCCGCATCCGGAGGTGCCGCGCGAAGACGGTTGAGACAGTGACGGTGGACGGGTGAGGTTGCACGACGCGAATGTACGACAGACACATGGGTTGCGCGCGTCCGGGGAGCGAAGCGGATGTGATTTTCTGCAGATGACAGTGGCGGGGACGTGGCAATCGGCCTCGTCAATGGATTCACGCGCCCGCACAAGGCGGCGCGCTAGGGTCGGGCCGTCTGTGCTCCCACGCGGGAGCCGCGGCGCCACCCGGCTCCGTGCAAGGCACTCTCCCTGGAGGAATCACCATGACAACGCAGAAAGAACGCGTCGGCGGCACCGATGCAGTGCCGATCTTCAAGATGCAGGAAACCACCCGCGATGGCGAGCTGACCAAGTATGTGGTCGGGGACACCGGGGTCGCCTTCGACAGCCTGGAGGGCGCGCAGGCTGCGGCCAAGGATCTGGGCGCTCTCAACGGTTGAGTCGGCCTGCAATCCGGTCGCCAGTCCTCCACTACCAGATAGGCCAGGGCTGGTCGTCGAGGGCGCGATGCCCTCACCGCCTGCGGGACACGCCGCGCATCGTCCGTGGAAGCTCCGTGGCGGCATCCATGCCGTAAAAGGTCCGGCAACTGGTAAGGCGCCGCACCAGCAAGTTGTCGGCTGCCCACCATTGCAGGACCTTGTGCGGCATGGATGCCGCACAAGGTCCTGCAAGGACGTACTTGCGCCGTGTCCCGCGACGGTAGGCGGGCGGCAAGGGCACTGCGACCAAGCCACAGCTCAGCCGCTCTAGCGTTGGTCTAGCTCTACAGCTGATCGATCGTTGCAACCAGTTCCCTAGAGATACAAGACCTTCGCTGGTCGAAGGTGCGGGTCCTCGCCGGAGTGGTGCAGCCTGCCTCGTCGGCTCGGCACAAAAATCAGGGAAGTGGCTGCTCCGTCAGTCGCCCGGTGTGCGGGGTGTGGATCAACGGGGCCAGATCGAAGCCCTGTTCGCGCGCATGCGCCAGATAGGCCTGGGTGATGTTTTCGTCCAGCTGCGGCAGCCTTGCCAGCAGCCACAGGTACTTTCGGTCGGGGCCGCCGACCAGCGCGGCGGTGTAGTCCGCATCGATGCGCATCACCCAGTAATCGCCTTTGGTGAAAGGAATCCAGCGCAGGCCTTCGGGCAGGAAGGTGACCTCCAGTCGCGCGTTGCTGTCATCGATGGCGCGCGCCTGCCCGATTGCTTCTTTGAACTCGCCCTCGGCGGCCAGGCAGCGGTTCTGTACCCGCACCGTGCCATCGTCCTGCAGCGAATAGTGCGCCGACACATCAGTGCAATCGGCATCTTCGAAGCGAATCGGCAGCCGTGCGATTTCGTACCAGGTGCCCAGATAGCGATTCAGGTCCAGGGATGGGACGGTGACTAGGTTGGGAAGTCGGCTCATGGCGGCCTCTGCGCAGTGGTGTGGCGGACGTTGTACGTGCATCGCCATGAAATGGATGTTGCGACGCTGAAGAGAGCGTGTGGACGTACTGGCAAAAATGCTGTGCTGCCCGATAGCGGCAAGCGCACGCGTTTTGCCGCCAAGCCAGTAGCGGACAGCCGGCGATGGATGAAGCGGGTGACCGCACGGTGTCCCGAACTCCTTAGCGTCCTAACGGAACGGCGCGGCATCGTTGTACGGCGGACGAATGCCATCGCGTCGACGCGCTTGGATCAGGCGCTGCTATGCCGCGCTTGCCGTACCCATGGCACGATCCAGTTTGCGGTAGCCGATGGCCTCGGTCAGATGCCCGGTGGCAATGGCTGCACTGTCGTCGAGATCGGCAATGGTGCGGGCCACGCGCAGGATGCGATGCATCGAGCGCGCGGACAGTTGCAGGTGTTCGATGGCGCGTTCCAGCAGCACCTGATCACCGCCCTGCAGGCGACAGTGGTGATCGGTCTGAGCCTGATCCAGTTGTGCATTGGGTGCACCGGCACGCGCGAGTTGCCGGTGGCGTGCGGCGACTACGCGCGTACGCATGCTGACGCTGTTTTCGCCGACTTCACCGCTGCGCAAGGCTTGCGGGGGCAGTCGCGGTACTTCGACATGCAGATCGATCCGGTCCAGCAACGGGCCGGAGATGCGGCTGCGATAGCGGCGGATGCTGTCGCTGCTGCAGCGGCAACGCCCGCTGCCATCGCCGGCCCATCCGCACGGGCATGGGTTCATGGCAGCAACCAGCTGGAAGCGTGCCGGGAAATCCAGGCTGCGCGCTGCGCGCGAGATCGTCACCAGGCCCGACTCCAAGGGCTCGCGCAACACTTCCAAGGTCTGCCGCTGCCACTCTGGGAGCTCGTCCAGGAACAGTACGCCGTTGTGGGCCAGCGAGATCTCGCCGGGGCGTGGATGCGTACCTCCACCGACCAAGGCGACCGCACTGGCGGTGTGATGCGGGGCTCGGTAGGGCCGCTGTCGCCAGCGTGCCAGATCCAGCCCGCGGCCGCTGACCGAGGTAATGGCAGCGGTTTCCAGTGCCTCGGCTTCGCTGGATTCCGGCAACAGGCCGGGCAGGCGAGAGGCCAGCAGGGTCTTGCCGCAGCCCGGGCTGCCGACCAACAACAAATGGTGAGCACCGGCGGCGGCGATCTCCAATGCGCGACGTGCGTGCGGCTGGCCACGGACATCGGCCATGTCCGGCAGCGCACGCGCGCCGAGCGCCGGGATCGCCATTTCGGCAGCAGGCGCGCGTTGGCTGCCATTGAGCGCGGCGCAGACTTCCAGCAGCGTACGCGCGGTGAAGGCTTCGACGTGTCCGGCGATGGCCGCTTCGGCGCCATTGGCCAGCGGTACGATCAGCCGTCGCCCGGCTTGCGCGGCAGCCAGGGCGGCCGGCAACACGCCATCGACGCCGCGCAACTCGCCGGTCAGTGCAAGCTCGCCGAGAAATTCGTAATCGGCCAGGGTTTGGCGATCGATCTGCCCGCTGGCGGCCAGGATGCCGAGGGCGATCGGCAGGTCGAAGCGGCCGCCTTCCTTCGGCAAGTCGGCCGGGGCCAGGTTGATGGTGATGCGCCGGGCGGGAAATTCGAATTGTGCGCACAGCAGCGCCGCACGCACGCGTTCGCGCGATTCGCGCACCGCGGCCTCGGGCAGGCCCACGATCTGGGTGGAGGGAAGCCCGCCGGAGAGATGCACTTCCACCCGAACCTCAGGCGCATGCACCCCCACGCGGGCACGGCTGTGCACCAGCGCCAGACTCATGGTGGAAGGCCCTGATCAGGGAGTGACAGGTGGCGCTGCGGGCGGCGTCGCGGGCGCGCGGGCTTCCAGCGCGGCCACGGCCTGTTCCAGCGCGTCGAGTTTTTCGCGCGTGCGCAGCAGCACCGCGCGCTGCACGTCGAACTCTTCGCGGGTGACCAGGTCCAGCTTGCCCAGGCCGGCCTGCAGCGCGCCCTTGAAGGTGCTTTGCAATTCTTCGCGCGATTGGCGCAGGCCCGGCGGCACCAGGTCGCTGAGGCGGCGGGCGAGGTCGTCGAGCTGGTTGAAATCGATCATGAGTGTTCTCCGCAGGTCCGTAGGGAGCCTAATGCAGGCCGGGACACGCGGGACATCGGCAAGGCAGTCGGCAGGCGGTAAGGATAGTCCCATTCGGCTGTCGGCCGCGGCGACGGCAGTACGCTGCGGGGTGAGTGTTACGGCCTTCCACGGTATGCTGCGCGCCCTGTCATGCCCCTGGATCTGCACCGATGAAAATGATCATGGCCATCGTCAAACCGTTCAAGCTCGACGATGTGCGCGAAGCGCTCGCCGGCTGCGGGGTGGCTGGCATCACGGTGACCGAGGTCAAGGGCTTCGGGCGCCAGAAGGGGCATACCGAGCTGTATCGCGGTGCGGAATACGTGGTCGATTTCCTGCCCAAGGTGAAGATCGAAGTGGCGGTGACCGACGACCAGGCCGAGCGCGTGGTCGAAGCCATCGTGACCGCGGCCGGGACCGGAAAGATCGGCGACGGCAAGGTGTTCGTCTACGACCTGGGCAGTGTGGTGCGGATCCGTACCGGCGAGTTGGACAGCGACGCGCTGTAAGGCGTCAGCGGGCAGCGCCTTCGGTCGACATTGCGCCGTTGGTGCCTGGGCGATCGGCCGATTGCTGAGATGTCGCAGCTATCGCACAAGCCATCGGAAGATTGCCGCGACGCGGCGCCATGGCGTCCACAGTTGCATCGTCGGTCACTCGCCACTCGTGGGCAGGCGGCATCTGGCTGTCGATGCGTCTGCGAAACGGTGCGCCGGAGCTCAACTTCATCCGAGCAGCTGGTCCGCTACAGGACCCGAGCGGTGCCACGCCACGCAGCGCGCTCATACCATTTCAATACCGAAGATCGGATCCGCCACCTGAGGCAGCGTTGGCATTCACGTGATGCCCGTGATCCAGCTCCTAGCTGGCGGTTTGGTTCAAAATCTTTCGAGACCGGTCCTGCTTGTCCCCACGGGACGACTTGCCTACTCTATCACCTAATACCATTTCAATACCGGAGTTAGGGGATGAAGCGACGCGATAGGAAATCGGGCTTGCGCCCGCTCTCGCTCTGGCTGGCAGCGGGCCTGGCAGCGGCGACAGTCCCCGCACTGGCGCAGCCGGTCACCCAGCCGGCGATCTTCCCCGCGCCGGTTTCGATCACGCTGGAGGGCGGCACCGTCACGCTGGGTCAGTCAGTGGTGCTGGTAGCGGCGCCGGGTGCGGATCCGGAATCGGTCGCGCTGGTACGCCGCATCCTCGGTACGGCCGGCGTCACCAGGATCGCCACCGCAGCGCGTCTGCCGGCAACACTCGACCGGCCGCACATCGTGCTCGGCACCGGCGAGGCGGCAGTGGTGCGCGATGCGCTGAGCCGCAGCAAGGCGGTGCAGGACACCCACAAGGAGGGCTATACGCTCGCCAGCGTGGCACTCGGCACCGGCAGCCTGATCACGCTAGCCGGTCACGACAACGACGGGCTGTTCCATGCGGCGCAGACGCTGCGCCAGCTGGTCGAGCGCCCGGCCATTCCGACCCTGGCGATCCAGGATCATCCGGCGATGCCGATCCGCGGCACCATCGAAGGCTTCTACGGCGCGCCATGGTCGATGGCCGACCGCAGCAAGCACATCGAGTTTCTCGCCCGCAGCAAGGCCAATACCTTCATCTACAGCCCCAAGGACGACCCGTACGCACGCGACCGCTGGCGCGACGCATATCCGGCCGCGACGCTGAAGGCGCTGGGCAAGCTGGCGGCCACCGCCAAGCGCAACCATGTCGACTTCGTCTATGCGATTTCGCCGGGGCCGACGGTGTGCTTCTCCGATCCGGCCGACGCCAAGGCGCTGCTGCGCAAGTTCGATGCCTTCCGCGCGCTGGGTGTGCGCAGCTTCTACGTGGCGCTGGACGATATCGAATACACCAAGTGGAACTGCGAGCGCGACAAGGCCACCTTCGGCGATTCCGGTGCGCAGGCGGCCGGTATCGCGCAGTCGCATCTGCTCAACCTGGTGCAGGCCGATCTGGTCGCCCGCCACGATGCAGCCTCGGAACTGATCATGGTGCCGACCGAGTATTACGACGCCAAGGAAAGCCCGTACAAGCAAGCGCTGCGCAAACATCTGGACCCGAAGATCGTGGTGCAGTGGACCGGCACCGACGTGGTGCCGCCAGCCATTTCCATTCCCGATGCACGCGCGGCGACCAAGGCGTTCGGCCGCAAGACGCTGCTGTGGGACAACTACCCGGTCAACGATTTCGAAACCTCGGCCGGGCGCCTGCTGATGGCGCCGTATGCGCGGCGCGAGGCCGGCCTGTCGGCGGAGTTGTCCGGCATCGTCTCCAACCCGATGAATCAGGAAGTGCCCAGCCGGGTCGCAGTGATGGGGCTGACCGCCTTCGCCTGGAACGACACCGGCTACGACGCCGAGCGCACCTGGCATGCGGCCGCACGCGACCTGGCCGGTGGCGACGCGCAGTTGACCGCCGCGCTGCTGACCTTCTTCGATACCCAGCATCTGGCGCCCACCTTCGGCAGCCAGCCGTGGCAGGAACAGGCGCCGCGGCTGAAGGCCGTGCTCGACCAGGTGCGCGAGACGATTGCGCTGGGCGATGCGGCAGCGCGCAGCCAGGCCATCGCCGAGCTTGCGCGTACGGCCGATGCATTCGCGGCCGCGCCGCAGACCATTCGCGCAGGCGTGGCCGACAAGGGCTTTGCGGAGCAATCGCGGCCCTGGCTGGAGGCGATGGAAGGCTGGGGCCGCGCGCTGCAGCAGACCGCGGCCGGCCTGGATGCCGCCAATCGCGGTGACGCGCAGGCGTCAATTGCGTTTGCCGATGCCAAGCGGATCGCCGCCGCCGCCGCAGCGATTACCTCGATTCCCGGCGCCACGCGCTTCGGTGGCCCGGTCAAGATCGCCGATGGCGTGCTGGACCGCTTCGTCGCCGACGCGCCGCAACTGATCGCCTACCGCGAGCCGGCGGCAGCCAAAGCGGCAAGCGCGCATTGAGGAACCGGGGCGGCGACCGGACGACGGGCTAGCCGCCTGGAGGGCGCCGCCGGTGCGCGGCATCGGCATGTACCCCTGTCCACTGCTGTTCCTCCGCGCCGTTGCGCGGCACCCTGGCGACTGCTCGCCAGGGCGATCGGCGCACCGTTGGCGTGGCATCGAGATGGTCAGGCTTGCAGCCCGGCGGGTGTGGCCTGTGGCCCACGACGCCGGATCAGCATGCGGGACGCAGATCGATATGCGTTGTTGCGCAGATGCCGGCGCTGGTGCTGGATGCAGGGCGCGGTTGCACGTCACCGGCCAGGCATCACGGCGGGTGCGCGCTGCCTCGGCGGCGGGTCTGCGGCCTGCCGGTCAGCGGGCTTCAGTTGGCACTGGTTGGCTGCGCATCGCGCTTGAGGTGCCGATACAGCCGCTTCCAGCTGCCGCGGATGGTGCGTACCCAGCGCGGCTCGGCGCTGCGTGCGGCCTCGTGGGCGGTCGGCGCGATCCCGGCCAGACGCTGGCGCATCTTCTGGAAATTGGCCACGTCGCTGCGCTGCAGTTGACGCGCCAGCAGGCCGCGCCGCAACCAGCGCGGGAAGCGCCAGGCCGAGGTGAAGTCGATCAATACCGGCACGCCGGCACTGATCACCACATTGGTGCCGTGCAGATCGTTGTGGGTGATGCCGACGGCGTGCAGGCGGCGCAGCGCCTGCTGCAGCTGCTGGAACACCTCCTGGCCGACCACCGCGCTGGCGCTGAGGGTGTCGCCCGGAATGAACTCCATGCCCAGCGCCAGCCCGCCCAGCGTGCCGAGCAGGGCCGGCGCATGCCGCCAGCCGTGCAGCCGAGCCAGCATCTTGGCCTCGTGCCGCACCATCAGCCGCGCGATCGGCGCCAGCAGCGTACGGCGGTAGCGGCTGTAGTCCTTGACCACCGCCAGTTGCCCATCCAGATGCGCGCGATAGACGTTGGGCTCGAGCAACCGGGTGCCCTGCTTGAGCAGCACGGGCGTGACGATTTGCAGGCTGGAGGTGTCCAGCGGCTGGTAATGCATGACAAGTCTCCGGACCTTGGCGGCGCGGAGCGATCACGCGTCTGGCAGGGTTCACGATGATCGCGAGGGATCGGTCCGGCGGATTTTAGAACTTGCGAGTACTGAAATTACATTTGTTTAACAAATGAAATGTTCCGGACATGGAACAGCCTTGCTATTCAAGCGGTTGAAGCACTCGGGTTTTGCAAAATCACCGGATCGGACGGCATGCGGGAGCGCTCTGCCGATGCACTGGACGGCCACACGCGGCACCACGGCCGCGGTGCGATCTCGCTCGATCGCAATGGGAGCTGGCGATCGGCTCGCGGCGGATCGGTAGTGGCGGAACATGTCGAAGCTCACCCCGGCAGAGTGCGGTTGGACATGCGTGTCGCCGCTTCTTGACAGGCAATGAGACTCCAGACACTGTGCGCGCTGCGGTCAGGGGGCTGCATCACGCGCGCGTCGCGCACATCCACGCCGGTGTGCCACGGCCGGTGCCTTGGGCATTGCAGTGATGCGGGGACGCCCCCGGAGAGATGACAGCAACTGCGCCACTTCCAGACGCCGTCGGGTTCGCCCGCGCGCGCACGGATGCGGGAACGATGGGGGACCACTCATGGGGAATACGATGAAAAGGACTGCAATACTGCTATTGGCCTGCACGGCGCTTGGCGTCACGGCACAGGCTTCAGCGCAATCGCTGTCGCGCGGCTGGGACAGCTACCGGCAGCAGCAAAAGCAGCCGCAGGCCGGTACGCAGGAGGCCCCTGCGCCGGCAGCGCCGCAGTCGCGTCCGTCGCAAGCCGGCGGCGCGCCGACCGCCGTCGGTGGAAGCGGACGTGCAGGTGTGGTCGACCAGACCGGCGGATTTGCCACCGTCACGGCGCAGACGCCTGCGGTAGATGCGCCGCCTGCGCCGGCGTACGCAGCAGCGCCAGTACCAGCAACGGGCACTGCGCGGACCGAGCAATCGCGTATCGACAGCGGCGCGTTTATCAGCGTGCAGCGTGGTAGGGGCGAGGTGTTCAGTGGCTACAAGCAGGACATGCTTGGCCTCAGTGCCGGCTATCGCTGGCGTGCCGGCTCGGTGACGTTGATCGGGCTCGAGGGATCGGTTGGGCGCCTGGACCGCGGAGACTCGACCGACGATGTCTTTATTCCAGCAGTGAAGTTTGGTGGCATCGGCGGTACGGCCCGCTTCAACTTTGGTGACACTCCACTGTTTGCTGTGGTGCGTATTGGCTCATGGTATGCGGAGGTCGCAGAAATGAGTGATGAAATCTACGGTGGCTACGCGAGCCTCGGCCTGGGCGTCGATATCGGCAAGCACGCGAGTGTGAGCGCGATGTACACCAACTACATTTACGCCAACGATTACTATGACTACGCCGAAGACACCACCATCAATCGTGCCGAAGTACTGAACGCGGCACTCGAAGTCCGCTTCTAATGTAAGCGAACGATCCAGGAACGGCGGGCGGCAGCGTCCGCCCTTCTGCGTCAGATGTAGTTCAACAGCGACTTGGCAGACGGCAATTCTGTTTGAGGCCGCACCTTGTAGCCGCGCCGCATACGGTCATTGGCGTTGCACGGGCATCCATGCGGGTTGTTGTAGTGTCACGGTCAACGCATTGACTCAGCCGTTGGCGAGGGCAGATGGACGCATTGGCGCAGTTTTTGACGGACGAGCAGGACCCAACGGCAGTGGGCAGGATCCTGCCCAAGGTCACCGAGTTGCTGACTCGCGACGAGCAGGTCGAGTACATCGCCGTGCAGAAGAAGATGGTGATGAACCTGTCACCTGACGCGGTGGTGCTGACCAACCGCAGGTTCATTGTGGTCTACCCGAAACTGTTCGGCATGACGTTTCGCGATTTCCCCTGGCGCGAGGTGCTCGATGTGCACATGAGCGAACAGATGCTCGGGGCCACCATCATGTGCCGCACCACGCAGGGCGCGTACGCATCCATCGATAGCCTTCCAAAAAAGCAGGCGCGGCGCGTGTATGCCTATGCGCAGCAGGTGGAAGAATCCGCCTACGAAAAACGCCAGCAGCTGGAATTCGACAAGTTGCGCGCGTCGGCCGGCGGTGTGGTGGTGCACGCTCCTGCAGCGCAGGGTGCGGTGCCTTCGGCTCCGCCGATCGCGGTGGCCGTCACCGATGATCCGATGCAGGTGCTGAGCAAGCTCAAGCAGCTATTGGATGCGGGTTTGGTCACGCAGGAAGAATTCGACGCCAAAAAAGCCGAGGTGTTGGCACGGCTGTAAGGCTGCTGACAGATTCAGCAGGTAGCCGTCAGCTGGCGGGGATTGCGCGGCCCAAGAATGCCTGACAAGACGTAGCGAGCAGTCGTAAGCCGTGCGGACGGTGCGCCTAGAGCCGGAGCGTACGGCGTCGTGCATGCCGATTCCGAGCACCGGCCGTGCCAAGCGGTGCACGCAGTGGATCGGGAAGTCGCTTCAAGCGGCGGTCTGCGGTGCTCTGCGCTTGCCGCAGCATGCGCGCAGACCGCTACGCCGGTCGTGGGGTGCCAGGCTACGGCAGTTAAGACCGGCACGTGATCGTCGTCGGGCGGGCGCAGTCGCTGCGCGGAGGCGCTTGCCGCATGGACATGGCGGCTGCTCCGCGCCTGTCATGTCCATCTGGCGACCGTTCACCTTGTGCCGCTGGCAGTCTTACTCGCCCAGCGCCTTGGCCACGAACGGCGGCGCGACCAGCACGCCGGTGTGCAGGTGGGCGGTGTAGTACAGCGTCTCGAAGCCCTTGGCCTGCGCGGCGTCCTGGCGGAAGGCGAACTCGGCGTTGGCCTGCTTGCTGGCCATGGTCACGCTCCACCAGCCGGTGGGGTAGCACGGCTGCGGGAAGGGCAGGGTCTTGAACGACTGGAAGCCGGCCTTGCCCATTTCGGTGCGCATTTCCTTGATCAGTTCCAGCAGCGCCAGCGGCGACTCAGACTGCTGCACCAGGATGCCGTCGTCCTTCAATGCCTTGAAGCAGCTTTCGTAGAAGGCCTTGTTGAACAGCCCTTCGGCCGGGCCGACCGGGTCGGTGGAGTCGACGATCACAATATCCACGCTGCCGGCCGGGCAGTTGGCCATGTAGGCCACGCCGTCGTCGAACAGCAGCTCGGCACGCGCATCGTGGTTGGAATCGCACAGCTCGGGGAAGTACTTCTCCGACATGCGGGTGACCTGCTCGTCGATGTCGCACTGGGTGGCGCTTTCCACGCCCGGGTGCTTGAGCACCTCGCGCAGGGTGCCGCAGTCGCCGCCGCCGATGATCACCACGCGCTTGGGCGCGGCATGGGTGAACAGCGCCGGGTGGCTGATCATCTCGTGATAGAAGAAATTGTCGCGGCTGGTCAGCATCACCGCGCCGTCGATCAGCATCAGCTTGCCCCAGTCGGTGGTCTGGTAGATTTCGATCTTCTGGAACGGGGACTGCACCTCGTCCAGCTTGCCGCTGATGCGGAAGCCGATCGCCGAGCCGGTGGGCTGGAAGTGTTCGATGTACCAGTTGTCGTTGGCGCTCATGCAAAGTCCTAAAAGATGGGGGCTGTTCCTTCTCCCACGCGGGAGAAGGTGGCGCTTGGCGCCGGATGACGGCCGGACGCAGCCGCGTGCAAGCAAGCTGCCGACGGCCATGCCGAACCCTCGCCAACCCCGCTCCAACCGGGAGAGGGGCGTGAAGTCGGCGCGGATTGTAACGGACCCTGCGCGTGCCAGGCGTTACACTTCACGCCCTTTTTGTCCCAGCCGAGTCAGCGAAATGAGCGATTGGTCCCTCGACCAAGCCCGCAAGACCTATTCGATCCCGCATTGGGCCGACGGGTATTTCGATGTGAACGACGCCGGACATGTGGTGGTCACGCCGACCAGCGACGGTCCGTCGGTGTCGTTGCCCGAGGTGGTGGACGCCGCGCGCGCGGCCGGCGCCAAGCTGCCGCTGCTGGTGCGTTTCCCGGACATCCTGGGCCAGCGCCTGGGCAAGTTGCAGGCGGCGTTCGCGCAGGCGCAGTCCGAATGGGATTACGCCGGCGGCTACACAGCCGTGTACCCGATCAAGGTCAACCAGCATCGTGGCGTGGCCGGCACCCTGGCGTCGCACCATGGCGAGGGTTTCGGCCTGGAAGCGGGCAGCAAGCCGGAGCTGATGGCGGTGCTGGCGCTGTCGCGCCCGGGTGGGCTGATCGTCTGCAACGGCTACAAGGACCGCGAATACATCCGCCTGGCGCTGATCGGCCGCAAGCTCGGCCTGCAGACCTTCATCGTCATCGAAAAACCCTCCGAGCTGAAGCTGGTGCTGGAAGAGGCGCGCGCACTGGACGTCAAGCCGGGTCTGGGCGTGCGCATGCGCCTGGCTTCGCTTGGCGCGGGCAAGTGGCAGAACAGCGGTGGCGACAAGGCCAAGTTCGGGCTGTCGCCGCGCCAGGTGCTGGACCTGTGGAAGACGCTGCGCGATACCGAGTACGCCGACAGCCTGAACCTGCTGCACTTCCATATGGGCTCGCAGATCTCCAACGTGCGCGACATCGCCAACGGCATGCGCGAGGCCACGCGCTACTTCGTGGAGCTGTCGCGGCTGGGCGCGCGGATCAGCCACGTGGATGTCGGCGGCGGTCTGGGCATCGATTACGAAGGCACGCGCTCGCGCAGCTATTGCTCGATCAACTACGGCCTGCATTCCTACGCCAGCAACATCGTGCAGCCCCTGGCCAGCGCCTGCGAAGAGCACGGCCTGACTCCGCCGCGCATCGTCACCGAATGCGGCCGCGCGATGACCGCCCACCACGCGGTGTTGATCGCCAACGTGTCCGAAGTGGAGCAGGCGCCGGAAGGCCGCGTGCCCGACGCGCATGACGACGAGCCGGCAGCGATCCGCCACCTGCGCGAGATCCATGACGAGCTCGATGTGCGCCCGGCGGTGGAACTGTTCCAGGAGGCGCAGCACTTCCATGCCGAAGGCCTGAGTGCCTACGCATTGGGCCAGATCGACCTGACCCACCGCGCGCGTATCGACGACCTGTTCTATGCGATCGCTCACGGCGTACGTGCACGCCTGAGCTTCGACGAAAAGAGCCATCGCCCGGTGCTGGACGAGCTCAACGAGCGGCTGGTGGACAAGTATTTCGTCAATTTCAGCGTGTTCGAGTCGATTCCGGATGTGTGGGCGATCGATCAGGTGTTCCCGATCGTGCCGATCGAACGCTTGAACGAAGCGCCGCAGCGGCGCGGCATCATCGCCGACATGACCTGCGATTCCGACGGCATGGTCAAGACCTACGTCGAGAACGAAAGCCTGGACAGCTCGATGCCGCTGCATGCGTTGAATCCGGGGCAGAGCTATCGCATCGGCTTCTTCCTGGTCGGTGCCTACCAGGAAATCCTGGGCGATATCCATAACCTGTTCGGCGATACCGATGCGGTGGAAGTGGCCGTGGACGGCGACGGCTACCGCATCGCGCAGCAGCGCCGCGGCGATACCACCGATGTGATGCTGGACTACGTGGGCTATCAGCTGGACACGCTACGTGCGACCTATGCCGAGCGCATCGCCGCCGCGCAGCTATCGCCCGAGCGCGCACAGGAATTGAGCGACGCACTGGAAGCAGGGTTGACCGGTTACACCTACCTGTCCGACGAACCGTTGGGCTGAGGCCCCGCGTCCACGCCAAGACGACCTCGTCTTCTGCCTCGCCCGCGGCTGCCGGGCCCTTGCGGCTCACGGTCGAACTCAACACCCGCCTGCAACCGTTGCACCACGGCGAGCTCTTCGAGGATCCGCTGGCCGGGATCATGGCTGGGCATGGCCTGGGCGAGATCCTGGGGGGGGGGGCACCGAGGTCAGTCCGATCGGCGAGGTCGGGCGCGGCGATATCGGGGTCGCGCTGGCGTCCGGCGACCCGGCCTCAATCGAGGCCCTGACCGGGGTGCTCGACCGCCGGGCCGCGACCGGGGTTCGCGGCCGGTGTTCGACGACGGCCGCGCGCTGCTGGCGTTCGGGGCGTCCGAGGCGATGGCAGCCTATCTCAACGACACCGACCTTCCGGATGCGGTGTACGCCGAGTGCGACGTGAACCACGTCTACGCGGAACTGGATTGGCTGGTCGAAGGCCAGGGCAGGGTGATGAGCTGCTGGCAGGGTCCGTCGGAGACCGCGCTGTACCTGCATGGGCGATCGTTCGAGGCGATGCGCGAGGCGACCGCAGATTTTCTCGCGAGCTGTCCGCTGTGCGCGAAGGCGCGCTTGGTGCAGACGGCCTGACGCCGGGTTCGCCGTCCCCCTTCGAAGGGGGGGCAGCCGATTTGAAGGGCACCGCCGCCCTCGTCCGCTGTGGCGGGCCCTGGCCCGTCGCGGCCTGGATGCAGCAGCTCCGGCCCGCGGCGTTGCGCCAGATCTGCGGGTAAGATCGCTGGTGCCCCCTCGCGACCCTGCTGATCGTGTCCCCCCCACAACGCCTTCCCGGTCTCGACCTGCTGCGCAGCATCGCCATCGTCTGGGTGATGCTGTTCCATACCTATCTCATCGGCGACCTGGCCCCGGGCTGGACCTGGCTGTCGCGCTACGGCTGGATGGGCGTGGACCTGTTCTTCGTGCTGAGCGGCTTCCTGATCGGTACCCAGGTACTGACACCGCTGGCGCGCGGCGAACGCCTGCGCTTCGGCGACTTCTACCTGCGGCGCGCGTTGCGCATCCTGCCGGCGTTCTGGGTCATGCTGGCGCTGTACCTGTGGTGGCCGGCGATCCGCGAGGTGCCGCGGATGGAGCCGTGGTGGAAGTTCGTGTTCTTCCTGTTCAACGTCACCGCGGACTACCGCAATCCGGCGTTCTCGCAGATCTGGTCGCTGTGCGTGGAGGAGCACTTCTACCTGGTGTTCCCGCTGCTGGCGGTCGCCTGCGCCGGACGCCTGAGCGCGCGCGGCTTCGTGCGGCTGTGCCTGGCGCTCGTGGCCGCCGGCATGCTGCTGCGCTGCAGCGTCTGGATCCACGATGCGGCGGCGCAGGCGCGCGGGGCGATGGAACGCAACTGGTTCGTCGAGGACATCTACTACCCGACCTGGAACCGGCTCGACGGCCTGCTGGCCGGCATCATGCTCGCCGCCTTCAAGGTCCACCGGCCCCTGCACTGGGCGCGCCTGCAGCGGCATGCCGACGCCTGCGTGCTGGCGGGGCTTACGCTGCTGGCCGTTGCGCTGTGGCTGTTCCGCGAACGCACCGGGCTGAGCGGCAACGTGCTGGGTTGGCCCGTGCTGTCGGCGGCCCTGGCGCTGCTGGTGTTCGCCGCGGCCGGCAGGTCCAGCGTGATCGGCCGCCGCGCGCTGCCCGGCGTGGGCTGGATCGCGGCCGCCTCGTACAGCCTGTACCTGGTGCACAAGGCGGTGTTCCGCCTGGTCGAGCGCACCGCCGGGGACGCGCTTCAGGGCCATCCGCTGCTGGCGTTCTGCGCCTATGCGCTGGCGACCCTGCTGGCCGGGGCATTGCTGCACTACGCCGTGGAGCGGCCGTGCCTGCGCCTGCGCGGGCGGCTGCTGCGTGCGGCCCCGGGGCCGCGACGCGTGCCCCTGGACCGGGCCGCCGGTTAGCGGCGACGTGGGCGTTGCCGAGCGCCGGCGCGGGTGGAAGCGGCGATGCCGGCCCGGGCACCTGCCCCCGGGCTCAGCCCCGAGGGCTTGCGCAGGACCAGGGCTTTGCCTGGCGACACCGGGGCCGCGACTTCCACTGCAGCCCCACCTGCCGGCGCGCGTCAGCGGCCGGCAACGGTCGGCGTGTCAGGCGGGCCGGCGAGCGACCTGGAAGCCGGCGAACGACTGGCTCACCGGCATCAGCTCCAGCCGGTTGATGTTGAGGTGTGGCGGCAGCGTGGCGACGTGGAAGATCTGCTCGGCGATGTCTTCGGCGGTCATCGGCTCGGCGCCGCCGTAGAGCGTGTCCGAGGCCTGCTGGTTGCCACCGGTGCGCACCAGGGTGAACTCGGTCTCGGCCATGCCCGGCTCGATCGAGGTGACGCGCACGCCGGTGCCATGCAGGTCCGAGCGCAGCCCCAGCGAGAACTGGCGTACGAACGCCTTGGTGCCGCCGTAGACGTTGCCGCCGGTATACGGGTAGGTGGCCGCGACCGAGCTGATGTTGAGGATGGCGCCGCGGCGCTCGATCAGGGTGGGCAGCAGCCGGTGCGTCAGCGTCACCAGTGCGGTCACGTTGGTGTCGATCATCTGCCGCCACTGCGCCAGGTCGGCCTGCTGCGCCGGGGCGGTGCCCAGCGCCAGGCCGGCGTTGTTGACCAGCACATCGATGTCGGCGAAGTCGGCCGGCAGCGCGTCGATCGCCGCCGACAAGGCCTGCGCATCGCGCATGTCGAAGGCGGCGGTATGCACCTGACCGGCGGGCAGTTCGGCAGCCAAGGCATCCAGGCGCTCGGCGCGGCGACCGGTGGCGATGACTTTCCAGCCGGCGGCGGCAAAACGGCGCACGGCAGCGCTGCCGAATCCGGAAGTGGCACCGGTGATCAGAACAGTCTTGGACATGGGGATAACTCCTGCGAACAAGGGGATGAGGCGAAGGGGTCAGGGTGTGGTGGCAGGACCAGGTGTGTTGGCCTGGGCGCGAAGCGCGCGCAACCCTGCCTCACTGAGCGGCTCGCGCGTCACTACGCGGCCGTGTCGCACCTGCAGGAGCAAATACGGTGCTTCTGCGGCGCCGGGTGCGGTGTCGCCGGTGCTCGCGGCGGTTGGCAGGGCGATCACCAGCTCGCCATCGATCCAATCCGCGGCCACCGGGGCGGTCCGTCCGGGAAACAGCACATCGAGGGGCAATGCCGGCGGCGCGGTGTCGCAGGCGCCGATGACGACGCGATCCAGCAATACCTGCGCCTGCTCCACGCGCCAATCGGCCCGATAGCCACGCCAGTTTGCACTGCAACTGCCCAGCGCCTGCCGCGCACGCGTCACGAAACGTTGCCAGGTGGCCTGGTCGTCCAGCACCGGCGCCAACGGCTCGGCCAGCAGTGCCGCGTCCTGCCCGTCGATCCGGATGCGGTCGGGGATCTGCTCGGTGGCGTGCACCGCGCCGATCAGTCCCCACCACAACCACAGGCCGGCGGCGCGCTGCAGCACTGCGGCTACTGCGCCTTGATCGCAATGGCGGGCAAGCCGCTACCGGTCAGTTTCTGCTTGGCTTCGGCCAGTTCGCCGGCGCTGCCGTACGGCCCCATGCGCACGCGGTAAACGGTTTTGCCGCTGATGTCGGCCGATTCGACGCGTGCGGCCAGGCCCATCATCGCCAGCTTGGCCTTGGTCGATTCGGCATCCCCGGAGGCGCCGAACGAGCCGGCCTGCAGGATGTAGCGGGTGTTGTCCGTCACTGCGGCGGGGGATGCCGGCGTGGCAGCTGCTGCTGCCGCAGTCGGCTTCGGCGCAGCCGTTGCAGCTGGCGTGGTGAGCGCCGCAGTGCTGGCCGGCGCCGGCGTGGCGGCCGGACGCGTTGGGGCGGCCTCCGCCAACGGCTTCGGCGCGCTGGCTGCAGTTCCGTTCAACGGAACCGGCACGCTGGCCGCCGGCGTGGCTGCCGCCACGCTCGCAGCCGGCGCAGGCGCGACCGGCTTGCCTTCCAGCGCTGCGCGCGCACGTGCGGCTTCTTCGGCGCGCGCACTGGCTGCCAGTTCGGCATCGGACATCTGCACTTCCTTGCCGGGCAGCAAGGTATAGAAGTCGTACTGGGTTTGCGCATCGCCGGGCTTGGCTTGCGGTTTGGGCGGTTGCGCGCTGGGCTTGGGGAGCTCGGCCGGCGTATCCACGTCGGCATCGGCCACCGGTTCGGGCTGCGCGTCGGGGTTGGCGCGCGGGCCTACGCGCAGGAAGCCGTCGCCGTCCTTCTTGAACAGGTTGGGCGCGGCCAGAAAGATCACTGCCGCAATCGCAGCGCCCGCCACCAACCACACCCAACCAGGGGTGCCATTGCTGGTATTGCGTCGCGCCTGACTCTTACCGCGTCGTGCTGCCATCTACCACTTCTCCGAATCACGTCGTTGCGGGCCATGCGGCCCGGCTTACATCTTTTCTGGGGCGCTGACGCCAAGCAGTTCCAGGCCGTTGGCGAGTACCTGCTGCGTGGCGACGGCGAGGGTGAGCTTGGCGTCGCGCTCTGCGGCATCGTCCACCAGCAGTTTGGTGTTGTGATACCACGTGTGGAAGGCGTGCGCCAATTCACGCAGGTATTGCGCGATCTGGTACGGCTCCAGCGTCTGCCCGGCGATTTCCACCACCTCCGCATAGCGCGACAGCTCGACCATGACGTTGAGCGAGTGCTCGTCGTCCAGGCGCGCCAGCTCGGCCAGTCCATGCGCCTGCTCGTACTTGTAGCCCTTCTCCTGCGCCTGCCGCAGCACGCTGCAGACGCGGGCATGCGCGTACTGCACGTAGAACACCGGGTTGTCGTTGCTCTGCTGACGCGCCAGGTCGATGTCGAAGGTGAGCTGCGAGTCGGGCTTGCGCGCGATCAGGAACCAGCGCACCGCATCGGCGCTGGTTTCTTCGATCAGATCGCGCAGGGTGACGTAGCTGCCGGCACGCTTGGACAGTTTCACTTCCTCGCCGCCGCGCATCACCGTGACCATCTGGTGCAGCACGTACTCCGGCCAGCCTTGCGGGATGCCCAGTTCCAGCGCCTGCAGGCCGGCGCGCACGCGCGTCAGCGAGCCGTGGTGATCGGCCCCCAGTTCGGTGATCGCGCGCTCGTAGCCGCGCTGCCACTTGGTCAGGTGATAGGCCACGTCCGGCACGAAGTAGGTGTAGGTGCCGTCGGACTTGCGCATCACCCGGTCCTTGTCGTCGCCGAAGTCGGTGGACTTCAACCACAACGCGCCGCCTTCCTCGTAGGTATGGCCGGAGGCGATCAGCTTCTGCACCGCCTCTTCGACCTTGCCGTCCTTGTACAGCGAGCTTTCGAGGAAATAGATATCGAAATCGACGCGGAACGCGGCCAGGTCGTGGTTCTGCTCGTTGCGCAGATAGGCCACGGCAAAGCGACGGATCGCGTCGAAATCGGCAGGGTCCTTGCCTCCGGTGACCAGATGGCCTTCCAGGTCGACGGTGTCGCCGGCCAGGTAGGCGTTGGCCACATCGGCGATGTAGTCGCCGCGGTAGCCATTCTCCGGCCAGCCGTCGCTGTCGGGGATGAGCCCTTGCGCGCGCGCCTGCACCGACAAGGCCAGGTTCTCGATCTGCACGCCGGCATCGTTGTAGTAGAACTCGCGCTTGACGTTCCAGCCGTTGGCATCGAGCACGCGCGCCAGGCTGTCGCCGATCGCCGCTGCGCGGCCGTGGCCGACGTGCAGCGGGCCGGTCGGGTTGGCCGAGACGTATTCCACGCCCACCGAGCGGCCATTGCCGGCCAGCCCGCGACCGTAGTCGTGGCCCTGCTTGAGCACATGCGCCACTTCGCGTTGGTAGGCGGTGGGGGCGAGATGGAAGTTGATGAAGCCCGGGCCGGCGATCTCCACCCTGGCCACGTCGTCGCTGGCCGGCAATGCGGCGACCAGCGCCTGGGCCAGCGCGCGCGGATTGCTGCGCGCCGGCTTGGCCAGCAGCATCGCGGCATTGGTGGCGAAGTCGCCGTGCTCGCGCGTCTTGGGTCGCTCGACCACGAAATCCGGCGGCAGGGTGTCGGCAGGCAGGGTGCCGTTGGCGCGCAAGGCTTCAATGCCTTGGCCGATCAATGCGCGGAGTTGGGCTTTCACGTGGGATCTGCTTGGAACGAAACCACCGATTTTACCCGACCGCGCGCCCCGCGGTCGGGCCGATGGTTCAGGTCACCACCTTGTCATCCCAGCCAGCCGCGCTCGGCCAGCGAGACCGGACGCCCGTCGCCGATCACGAAGTGGTCCAGCAGGCGGATATCCACCAGCTCCAAGGCATCCAGCAGACGCCGGGTGACCGCGTGGTCGGCCTCGGACGGTTCCCGATTGCCAGACGGATGGTTGTGCCCGACGATCACCGCCGCGGCATTGTGCAGTAGCGCCCGCCGCACCACTTCGCGTGGATGGATGTCGGCCCCGTCGATGGTGCCGGTGAACAGTTCCTCGAAGGCGATGGCGTGATGGCGGGTATCCAGGTACAGCGCCGCGAACACTTCGTAGGAGCGGGCACGCAGCCGTTGCGAAAAGTAACGGCCGACGCTGGGCGGGTCGCTGAGCGCGTCGCCGCGTTCCAGTGCGCTCAGCAGGTGGCGGTGCGACAGCTCCAGCGCCGCACTGAGCTTGCAGGCCGAGGCCGGACCCAGGCCGGGCAGGCGCGCCAGGGCGGGTGCCGTGCGATCCAGCAGTACGCGCAGCGGGCCGTGGCGAAGCAGCAGGTCGCGCCCGGTCTGGACGGCGTCCTGGCCGCGCAGGCCGGAGCCGACAAAGATCGCCAACAGCTCGGCATCGGACAGGGCAGGGGCCCCGCGCGCCAGAAGTTTCTCGCGCGGGCGTTCGTGGGTGGGCCAGTCGTGAATGTGCATATGGCGAGATTGCCGGTGCTCATCGCTCACGCCTATCAGACCGGACGGGGGCATCGGCTAATCTAGTTGTCCTTGTAACCGTAGGACGACTCCGACGTGATCGGCTCCACTCAGGCCCGCCCCTTGGACGGACAGCGCTTGCTGCTGTGCGTCGGCGGAGGCATTGCCGCTTACAAATCGCTCGAACTGGTCCGTCGCCTGCGCGACGCCGGTGCGCAGGTGCAGGTCGCCATGACCGGCGGCGCGCAACAATTCGTTACCCCGCTCAGCTTCCAGGCGCTGTCCGGGCAGCCCACCCGCACCACGTTGTGGGACAGTGCCGCCGAGCAGGCGATGGGACATATCGAACTGGCGCGCTGGGCCGATCAGGTGATCGTCGCCCCGGCCACGGCCGACCTGCTGGCGCGTCTGGCGCATGGTCTGGCCGATGACCTGGTCAGCACGCTGTGCCTGGCCACCACTGCGCCGCTGACCGTGGCCCCGGCAATGAACCACCGCATGTGGCTGCACCCGGCCACGCAGGCGAATATGGCGAGCCTGTCGGCACGCGGCGTGCGCGTGGTCGGTCCCGATGACGGCCCGCTGGCCGAAGGCGAGTCCGGCCCCGGTCGGCTGGCCGAGCCGGCGGCGATCATCGCCGCCCTGGTCGGCGGTGCCGGTGCTGTCAGTGCCATGCTGCTCGCCTCCAAGAGTGCTGCTGCGCCTGCGTTCGTGCCCAGCAGCGCGCAACTGGACGGCCTGCGCATCGTAATCAGTGCAGGCCCCACCTTCGAGGACCTGGACCCGGTGCGCTACGTGGGCAACCGTAGCAGCGGCAAGATGGGCTATGCCCTGGCCGCTGCCGCCGCCAGCCAGGGTGCCGACGTGGTGCTGGTCAGCGGTCCGGTGCACCAGACCACTCCGGCCGGCGTCCGGCGGATCGACGTGCGCTCGGCTGCGCAGATGCGCGATGCGGTGCTGGACGCGTTCCCGGCCGACATCTACATCGGTGCCGCTGCAGTGGCCGACTACACCCCCAAGCGGGTGGTCGCGCAGAAGATCAAGAAGACCGGCGAGACGCTGACCCTGGAACTGGTGCGCACGCCGGACATCCTGGCCGAGGTCGCCGCGCAGACCGGCGCGCTGAAGCTGGTGGTCGGTTTTGCCGCCGAAACGCACGACGTGGAGCATTACGCGCGTGGCAAGCTGGCCGCCAAACGGCTGGACCTGATCATCGCCAACCAGGTGGGGATCGAAGGCGGCGGCTTCGAAAGCGACAACAACGCCGCCACCGCCTATTGGCAGGGCGGCGAGCGCGTCTTCCCCAGCAGCAGCAAGACCGAACTGGCCGACCAGCTGTTGGCCCTGATCGCGGAGAGATTGCAGGCATGAGCACCCCGACCCAGTCCCTGCAGGTGAAGCTGCTCGACCCGCGCTTCGGCGACCTGTGGCCGCTGCCGGCCTACGCCACCGACGCCAGCGCAGGCATGGACCTGCGCGCCGCGCTGGAAGCGCCAATGACGCTGGAGCCCGGCGATGCGGCGCTGATTCCCAGCGGCATTGCGATCCATCTGGCCGACCCGCAGCTGTGCGCAGTGATCCTGCCGCGCTCGGGCCTGGGCCATCGCCACGGCATCGTGCTCGGCAATGGCACCGGGCTCATCGATGCCGATTACCAGGGGCCGCTGCTGATCAGCACCTGGAATCGCGGCCGTGAGGCCTTCACCATCGAGCCGGGCGACCGCATCGCACAGTTGGTGATCCTGCCGATCGTGCGCGTGGGCTTGCAAGTGGTGGATACTTTCGTCGACAGCGCGCGGGGAGCGGGTGGATTCGGCCACACCGGCGTGCGCTGACGGGGGGCGTCACATGAGCAAGGCGAACGAGCGCAGGCAGTCGATGTCCAGCGTGCGTACGAGTGGTCCGGTGTTGGGGGCGGCGTTATTGCTGCTGGCCGCCTGGTTCGGCTGGAGCAGCTACGCGCAATGGCGCCAGGATGCGGTTGCGCAGGACTTGGAACGGGCGCGCGACCGCGCCGTGCAGGACGTCAGCCAGGCCATGACCCAACAGGCCAGCCAGCTCGATGCCATGCTCAAGCAGCCGCAGGTCATCGCCGCGCTGGCCAATGGCGACGCGCTGGCCGCCGCCTCGATCATCCGCGAGCGCTTCAAGGGCGCCGAGGATGTGCAGGTCTTGTCCGGCGATCTCACCGCCGCCTACGACAATCCCGGGGACTTCGGCTACGCGCGGCTGAGCCTGCTCGAGTCGGCACTCTTGGCCGAGCGTGCGCAGGTGCACGTGGTGCGCGATGTCAAGCAGGTCCGTCTCGGTGTGGCGGCAGCAGTACGACTGGGCGCACAGCCAGCGGTGGCGTATGCGCGCCTGCCGCTGTTGCGCCTGACCGGCCCGCTGGATGCGATCGCAGTGCCCGGCAGCGCGTACCTGGCCTTGCGCCAGGGCAGCTACAACGTCGCCCAGCAAGGCGATGCGGTGCTGGCCGATGCTGCCGAAACCCTGGCCAGGCCATTGGGTGACAGCGGCCTGCGTGTGGCCGCCGCGGTGCCGCAACGCGATGACGGCCCGTTGGGTCTGGGCGCCGTTGGCTGCGCCATCGTGGCCGCGCTGCTGCTCGTCATCGCGGTGCTGTTGGTACTGGCCAGCCGTGGCCGCGTCGCCTTGCCGCGCCGCCGCGTGGCCGGCGAGTCGATCGCCGACGAACCGACCTTCAGCCAGAGCCTGCAGCACGACGCCAGTGTCGCCAGCCAAGCGCGCGCGCTGGACACAGATGCGCCGGCCGCGCCGTCGGCGCTGGTGCCGGCCGTGCAGGTCGCCACCGAGATGTTCCGCGCTTACGACATCCGTGGCGTGGTCGGCAAGGACCTCAACCCCGGCGTCGCCGCGTTGATCGGCCAGGCCATCGGCAGCGTGATGCAGGCGCAGGGCCTGCGCGAGGTGGTGGTCGGCCGCGATGGACGGCTGTCGGGCCCGGAACTTGCCAACGGCCTGATCGACGGCCTGCGCCGCGCCGGCTGCCAGGTGATCGATATCGGCCTGGCGCCCACCCCGGTGGTGTACTTCGGGGCCTACGAACTGCGCGCCGGCAGCTGCGTGGCGGTCACCGGCAGCCACAATCCGCCCGACTACAACGGCTTCAAGATCGTGATCGGTGGCGAGACCCTGTCGGGGGCGGCGATCGCCGAACTGCACCAGCGCATCAACGAAGGCCGCCTGCACACCGCGGCAGCGCCTGGCGATGTGGAACAGCGCGACATCAGCGATGCCTACATCCAGCGCATCGCCGACGACGTGCAGCTGGACCGCCCGATCAAGGTGGTGGTGGATGCCGGCAACGGCGTGGCCGGCGATATCGCGCCGCGCCTGCTGGAAGCCATCGGCGCCGAGGTCATTCCGTTGTACTGCGAGATCGACGGCACCTTCCCCAATCATCATCCCGACCCGAGCGAGCCGCACAACCTCGACGATCTGGTGAAGATGGTGCAGCGCTTCGATGCCGATATCGGCGTGGCCTTCGATGGCGATGCCGATCGTCTGGGCGTGGTCACCAAGCAAGGCGCGATGGTGTTCCCGGACCGTTTGCTGATGCTGTTCGCCGCCGATGTGCTGCAGCGCAATCCCGGCGCGTTGGTGATCTACGACGTCAAGTGCACCGGCAAACTGTCCGACTACGTGCTGCGCAATGGCGGCAGCCCGTTGATGTGGAAGACCGGGCATTCGCTGATCAAGGCCAAGATGCGCGAGACCGACGCCGAACTGGCTGGCGAGATGAGCGGGCACTTCTTCTTCAAGGAGCGCTGGTACGGTTTCGATGATGGTATCTATGCGGCCGCACGCCTGCTGGAAATCCTGGCCCAGCGCGAGCAGACCCCGTCCGAGGTGTTGGACGCCTTGCCCGAAAGCGTGTCCACGCCGGAAATCAAGGTGCCGGTAGACGGCGATGCGCATGCACTGGTCGCGCGCTTTGTCGAACGTGCGCAGGCTGGCGAGGAATCGCCGTTCGAATCGGCCCGGCTGTCGACGATCGACGGGCTGCGCGCGGACTTCGCCGACGGTTGGGGTCTGGTGCGTGCTTCCAACACCACGCCGATCCTGGTGCTGCGCTTCGAGGCCGACACCGAAGCCGCATTGCAGCGGATTCGCGGGTTGTTCCGCAGCCAGTTGCAGGCCCTGCTGCCGGACCATCCGCTGGAGTTTTGATCGACCGGTGCGCACCGGTCGACTGCTCTGCCGGCATGCCGGCAGAGCAGATCGTGGCGCCGTAGTTGCCGCCCACACCGTGTTCGACGCTGGCAGAGAGACGATCATCGCAACGTGCAGCCCGCCGTGACCGAGGTTAGACGTCGCCCGAACAGACGCCGCTTGGACAGATATCGCGCGAAGCTGACAGGCGACGACGCGCATCTGTACGTCTGACTCGCGCCGGTCAGACGCCAGTGATCACGTCACCTGCCTTCCAGACCCGGCATGCGTGCGCGATCATCCGGCACAGGAATCGCGGCGCCGTGTGCAGCGTTGTCGTGCAACAGCCAGACCGCATCCCAGTAAGGATATCCACCGATCTGCGCGGCCAGCCCTGCACGTAGTGGCAACGCCACCAGCGAGCGCGCGAACTGTCGATGGTCGTCATCCAGCGCAAGCGCTGACGCCTGCATCTGCGGCTGCCACACCGTCCCGCCACGGCCGCGCGCGCGATTGATCGCCTCGGCCGCCGCTTGTCGCGCAACGGCAGCCAGTTGCAGCAGCGCGGCCTTTCCCGGTGCCTGCAACAGCGCACACCAACTGTCCGGCAGCAGCACCCAGCACAGCAACTGCGCACCCTGCCAACGACCGGCCGCTGCGAGGCTGGCCGCGGCTGCCCGCGCGCAACGCCAGTCGGCAAACAGGGGTACCTGCTGATGCGTGTATAGCCGCAGGTGCCAATGCACCGCAATCGGCGCCGACTCGGACAACGGACGATGGAGGAGCGCGCTGGACATAGGCACAGCATGCCGATGAGCAAACAGCCGCGGCGTCGGCCACGCGCCTCATCCCGGGTCGGTGACCATCGCATCGCGACGTACGGAAAAACGCATCGTCCCCCAGCTATCGGGCGCCTGGCGTTATCCACCGCAAAACAGAGCCGTGCAGCCTGCTCCATCAGCTCAGCTACGCAGCCAGCATCGCCTCAAAGCCCGGAAACGTGGAGCAGGAGTGCCGCACTTGCGACTCCCCAATCCCGACTCCCCAATCGCCGCTCAATGCACCGCCCGATCCCGCTTCCAGCCGCGATGCTTCACATCCAGATACAGGCTGTAGAACGCGGTAAACGCCGGAAACAGGTTTTGCAGTACGCCCACCGAATCCTGCTTGGCCGAGAACACGAAGTAGCTCAGCGTCATCAGGCTGCCGACCACGCTCATGTACCAGAACATGCGCGGGATCACCGGCTTGCCGGCGCGCTTGGAGGCGACAAACTGCACCAGCCAGCGGCCCCCGAACATCAGTGCGCCCACATAGCCGATCAGCTTCCAGCCGGTGACATGCAGGCCGGTCCAGTACAGCCAGGTCAGCGGTTGGTCCAGCCAATGCAGTTCCATCAGCGCTCCTGCACCACGGTGCGCTTGCTGCGGGTGATCAACCACGCCACGCCGCGCAGGTCGCGGATGCCGACCAGCGCGCGATTGAGGTTGTTGTACTTGGACACGCCGGCGGTGCGATGACGGTGATGCACCGGCACGCTCACCGTGCGCCAGCCGGCGCGCTGCATCAACGCCGGCAGATAGCGATGCATATGATCGAAGTAGGGCAGATCCAGAAACGCCTCGCGCTCGAACAGCTTGATGCCGCAGCCGGTATCGGGGGTGTTGTCGTGCAGCATGCGCGCACGGATCGCATTGGCCCACTTGCTGGCCCAGCGCTTGGACCCCGAATCCTGGCGATTGACCCGCCAGCCGGCGAACAGCTTCACCTGCGCCTCGGCGCTGGCGCGTGCGGTCAGCAGTTTGGGAATGTCGGCCGGATCGTTCTGGCCGTCGCCATCGAGCGTGGCGATCCAGCTCGCGCGGGCGGCCTTGACGCCGTTGCGTACCGCCGTGCTCTGGCCGCTCTGGGTCACGTGGTGCAGCACGCGCAGTTCCGGCGTGGTGCTCTTCAGGCCTTGCAGCACCGCCAGGGTGTCGTCGCGGGAGTGGTCGTCGACATAGACGATCTCGAACGCCACCAGCCCGCGCAAGGCGGCGACGATTTCGCCGACCAGCGCGGCGACGTTATCGCGCTCATTGAACACCGGGACGACAACGGAAAGCTGAGGGTGGCTCATGGATTCGTGGTGGCCAGATGAAGGCGGAGCGAAAAGATCGCGCATTGTGCCCTGACTGTCTGAGTCAGGCATGAAGCGAACGTGTGCCCTAGGCGCGATCGCCAAAATAACTGCGGCACCAGTCCACCACCTGCGGCAGGCCGCGCTCGACCGGGGTGGCCGGCTCGAAGCCAAAGGCGGCGCGCGCGCGCTGCGTATCGGCCATGGTGCGGACCATGTCGCCCGGCTGCATCGGCCGGTAGACCTTCTCGGCCGGGCGCCCGGCCGCCTGGGCGATCACGTCGATGAAGTACTCCAGCTCCACCGGGGTGTGGTTGCCCAGGTTGAACACCCGGTGCGGCACCGGCTCGCTGCCGGGCGTGTCCAGCGCGCCCAGCACGCCGGCCACGATGTCGTCGACGAAGGTGAAATCGCGCTGCATCCTGCCGTGGTTGAAGACCTCGATCGGCCGCCCCGCCAGCACCGCGCGGCTGAAGATCAGCGGCGCCATGTCTGGCCGGCCCCACGGCCCGTACACGGTGAAAAACCGTAGCCCGGTCGCGCGCAGGCCGTACAGCTGCGCATAGGTATAGCCCATCAATTCGTTGGCGGCCTTGGTCGCCGCATACAGCGAGCGCGGCTGGTCCACGCGCTGGTCCTCGGAAAACGGCGGGGTGGCCGAATCGCCGTATACCGAACTGCTCGACGCATACACCAGATGCTGCACGCCGCGGTGCCGGCACAGTTCGAGCATGTTGACGAAGCCGACCAGGTTGCTGTCGACGTAGGCGGACGGATTTTCCAGCGAGTAACGCACCCCGGCCTGCGCGGCCAGGTGCACCACGCGCGTGGGCCGGATCTCGTCGAACAGCGCAGCCAGGCCGTCGCGGTCGGTCAGATCCAGTGTGCGGATATCGATACCCGGGCACAGCGCCGCCACCCGGTCGCGCTTGAGCTGCGGGTCGTAATAGCTGTTGTAGTTGTCCAGGCCCACCACCGACTCACCGCGCGCAGCCAGCGCGCGGCAGGTGTAGGCCCCGATGAAACCGGCGGCGCCGGTGACGAGAATGGTCATTGCAGTGGTCCTGGAGATATCGGAAGCCGGCGAGCAGGCAGGCGGCGCTCAGAACAGTCCGAAGCGCTTTTGGCGACGTCGACGCGATCAAACGCCATGATGTCCCCCAATCCCTTTCGCCACGTCCAGAGGTATGGCGTCGGAGACGATTTTGTGCGGAACTGCCAAGATCGGCCCCAGATGCTGCTCGATATGTGCGCTGATCTGCTCGATGCAGTCACCGCCGTGTGCCGGCTCGAATTGCTTTTCCTGCGCATGCAGCAGCAGCGTGCTGCCGCCCGGGCTGATCTGGTCGTCTTCACTGCTCATGGGTTGCTCCGGTTGATGGCAGCGCCTGATCACGTGCGCGCACTCACCCCAGACTGAGCGGTGCTTCGCTGGCCAGCGTTGCCTTGCGTTCGGCGCTGAACGCCCACCATGGCCGCGGCGCCTCGCCTTGCATGAAGCGCGTGATCGACAGGAACACGTCGATCACGCAGGGGTCGTGCAGCACGCCGGTGCGCAGGCACAGCTGCGCATACATGTCGTAGGCATCGCGACCGCGCAACTGCGCGGCAACCCGGATGCCGATCCGCTGCAGATCCTTTTCGCAGGCCGGCCCCACGTTCGGCAGGTCGGTCAGACGCAGCAGGTGCTTGCGATCGACCTTGGCGGGATTCATTGCCGGGGATGCTCCTGGTGCGTGCACACAGGCTCAGCTGCGCTGCAGGCGCAGGCGTTCGAGCACGCCGTCCAGCGTGTCCAGGTCGGTGTAGTGGATCACCAGCTTGCCCTTGCCGCCGCGGCCGTGGTTGAACACCACCTTGGTGCCCAGCGATTCGGACAGTTCGGTTTCCAGCGAGGCGATATCGGCCTGCGGCGCGGCGGCGGCCGGCTTGCCCTTGCGCAATGCGCCGGGCACCTTGCCGGCGGCGAACTGCTGCGCACGGTGTTCGACCTCGCGTACCGACCAGCCCTGGTCGGCCGCTTCCTGCGCCAGCTTGCTGGCCAGCTCCGGCGCCAGGGTGAGCAGCGCACGCGCATGGCCCATTTCCAGACGGCGGGTTTCCAGCAGCACGCGGATCGCCACCGGCAATTCCAGCAGCCGCAGCAGGTTGGACACCGACGCACGCGAGCGGCCCACCGCACCGGCGGCCTCGGCGTGGGTCAGCGAAAATTCGTCGATCAGGCGCTGCAGCGCCTGCGCTTCTTCCAGCGGGTTGAGGTCTTCGCGCTGGATGTTCTCGATCAGCGCCATCGCGATGACGGTGCGGTCGTCCAGCTCGCGCACCACCACCGGAACCTCGCTCAGCCCGGCCAGCTGCGAGGCGCGCCAGCGACGCTCGCCGGCCACGATCTCGAACTGCCCCGGCGCCAGCTCGCGCGCCACGATCGGCTGGATCACCCCCTGCGCCTTGATCGACTCCGCCAGCTCGGCCAGCTTGACCTCGTCCATCTCCTTGCGCGGCTGGTACTTGCCCGGCTGCAACTGGGTAACCGGCAACTGGCGCAGGCTGTCGCCCGGCTGCAATGCTTCCTCGCTGTTTGCGCTGGGCGCCGCTGCGGCGGCCGCGCCCTTCGGCCCTAGCAGCGCTTCCAGGCCACGGCCCAGACCGCGCTTCTTTGCGGGGATCGGCTTGTTCATCAGACGGTCTCCACGGGCCGGTAGGCCTTGTTGCGGTCGTTCTGGCGGCGCACGATTTCGCCGGCCAGCCCCAGGTAGGCCACGCCACCGCGCGAGGTGCGGTCGTAACCGACGATGCTCTGGCCATGGCTGGGCGCCTCGGCCAGGCGCACGTTGCGCGGCACGATGGTACGGAACACCTTGTCGCCGAAATGCTCGGTCAGCTCGGCCGACACCGCGTTGGCCAGGTTGTTGCGGATGTCGAACATCGTGCGCAGCACGCCTTCGATTTCCAGCGCCGGATTGAGGTTTGCGCGCAACGCCTCAATGGTTTCCAGCAGCGCGGTCAGTCCTTCCAGCGCGTAATACTCGCACTGCATCGGCACGATGATCGAGTCGGCCGCGGTCAGGGCATTGAGCGTCAGCAGCGACAACGCCGGCGGGCAGTCGATCAGGATGAAGTCGTACTCATCGCGGATCGGCGCCAGGGCGCGCTTGAGCCGCTGCTCGCGCTCGTCCTGATCCATCAGCTGGATCTCGGCAGCGGTCAGGTCGATGTTGCCCGGCAGCAGGTCGAAGCCTTCCGGTGCGGTGACCCGGATTTCGGCGGCGGTGTTTTCGCCCAGCAACAGGTCGCAGGTCGAGGCGGCCACATCGCGCTTGTCGATGCCGCTCCCCATGGTGGCGTTGCCCTGCGAGTCCAGATCCACCAGCAGCACACGCTTGGGCGCGCGCGCCAGGCCGGCCGCCAGATTGACCGCAGTCGTGGTCTTGCCGACGCCGCCTTTCTGGTTGGCAATGGCGATGATCCGGGCCATGCGGGAGAGCCTCGTGGGCAGGGAGTAGGACCGGCCATTATGCGGGCAGGGCGTCGGATCGGGAAATGCCGCACGCGGCGGTGCGCCGCACGGGCCGGAATGACGGCTGCGCCGGTCAGCCGGTGGGCGCCGCGCCGGCCGGCGGCTCCTTCATCGCCCGGTAGCGCTGCAGGATGTCGGCGATCTCGCCGTCCAGCGCCACCCGCTGCTGCTCGAAGCTGGTCTGCAGACGCAATTGCGCCATCAGCTCGCGATGACGTTGCTGGATGTCGGCGGCCAGCTTGTCGGCCACCGCCTGGCCGGCCAGCTCGCGGTCGCCGGCGCTGCGTAGCATGCTGGCCAGCCCTTCGCGCAGGCTGGTCACGTTGAAGCGCGCGGTGTGGATGTTGTTGTCGACGATGGCGATGCGCTCGTTGAAGACCCGGCGCAGGTCGTCCTCGCTCTGGTAGGACATCAACATCGCCTGGTCGGTGCGCTGGCGCATCTGCTCGGCGGCAAGATCGGCCTGGCGTTGCTGCTCGCTGGCTGCGGCGGCGGCGCGCTCGTCGCTGCTCATGGCGCGCTGCACCTCGGCGCTGCGCAGGCCGCTCTTGGCGTTGAATTCGTCACGCGCCTGATTGACCGCCTCCGGCGGCAGCGTATCGCTGCACACCCGGGCGGCGTTCTGGTTCCAGCAATACAGCTTCTTGGCGGCCGGCTTGTCCTGCGCGATGGCAGGCGCGGCGGCCGCGGCTGCCGCAACGGCGGCGAGTAACGCCAAACGGATGTGTCTCGGCATCATTGCACCCCCCTGTCGCCTGCCGTCAGCCCGTGGTGCCGGTGCCGTAGCGGCCACGATAGGCCAGCAGCGGTTCCCGGAAGCCCACAAGGTCGGCGTTTCCTGCCGCAAAAGCAAGCAGGTCGCCCAGATTGGCCACCGCGATCACCGGGATGCCGGCCTCGGCCGCCACCGCCTGCGCAGCCGACCGACGATCCTGCTCGGAAGCGATCTCCTGCCGGTCCAGCGCCACCACGATCCCGGACGGAATGCCGCCGGCACCCCGGATGATGCCCAGCGCCTCGCGGATCGCGGTGCCGGCGGTGATCACGTCGTCGACGATCAGCACCTTGCGCCCCTCAAGCGGCGCGCCGATCAGGCTGCCGCCCTCGCCATGGTCCTTGGCTTCCTTGCGGTTGAACGCCAGCGGCAGATCGCGCCCGCGCCCGGCGTAGGCGCAGGCCAGCGCGGTCGCCAGCGGAATGCCCTTGTAGGCCGGCCCGAACAGCAGATCGAACTCCACCCCGGCCGCATCGATCGCATCGGCGTAGCACTGCGCCAGCTGCGCGGTCTTGGCGCCCGAATCGAAGCGTCCGGCATTGAAGAAATACGGGCTGAGCCGCCCGGACTTGAGCGTGAACTCGCCAAAGCGCAAGGCATCGGCGCCCAGGGCCAGCTGCAGGAAGCGGGTGCGGTGGTCGGTCATGGCAACGGGAGTGGGGAGTGGAGAATCGGGAATGGTAAACGCATCGCGCCTCGGCAACCTTCGCAGCTGCGCTGGGGTAGGCTTTACGATTCCCCATTCCCAACTCCCCATTCCCGGCCCTTATGCGCATCATCAGTTTCAACGCCAACGGCCTGCGCTCGGCCGTCACCAAGGGTTTCTTCGAGTGGTTTGCCGACCAGGACGCCGACGTGCTCTGCGTGCAGGAAACCAAGGCCCAGGAGCATCAGCTGGCCGGCCCCGAGTTCCTGCCCACCGGCTACAAGGCCTGGTTCCGCGACGCCAGCACCAAGAAGGGCTACAGCGGCGTGGCCATCTACAGCAGGCGCGAACCCGATGACGTGCGCACCGCGCTGGGCTGGCCGGAGTTCGACGAGGAGGGCCGCTATGTCGAAGCGCGCTTCGGCAACCTGAGCGTGGTGTCCTTCTATATCCCGTCCGGCTCCTCGGGCGAGTTGCGCCAGGGCTACAAGTTCCAGGTGATGGAATGGCTGCGGCCGATCCTGGAGCAGTGGCTGGCCAGCGGCCGGCAGTACGTGCTGTGCGGCGACTGGAACATCGTGCGCTCGGCGCTGGACATCAAGAACTGGAAATCCAACCAGAAGAATTCCGGCTGCCTGCCGCCCGAGCGCGACTGGCTGAACGGCCTGTGCGCCGATGCGCTGGAAGACGCCAGCGCCGCCAGCGGCCGCGGCTGGGTCGATACCTACCGCGTACTGCATCCCCAGGGCCAGGACTACACCTGGTGGAGCAACCGCGGCGCGGCGCGCACCAACAATGTCGGTTGGCGCATCGACTACCAACTGGTCACCCCCGGCCTGCGCGACAAGGTGAAGGCCTGCTCCATCTACCGCGAGCAGCGCTTCTCCGACCACGCGCCGTACCTCGTGGATTACGCCGAGTGAGTCAGGTCACCAAGCCACGTCGGCGCTGGCAGCAAGTACTGACTAACCTGCGCCAGCGCAAAGTGCTGGCGATGCTGCTGCTGGGCTTCAGTTCCGGTCTGCCGTTGTATCTGGTTGGCAACACGCTCGGCTTCTGGATGCGCAAGCAAGGCATCGAGCTGGACACGATCGGTTTCCTGTCCTGGGTAGGCCTGGCTTACACCATGAAGTTCTTATGGGCACCGATTGTCGACAAGACGGACGTGCCGCTGCTGGGCCGATTGGGACGCCGCCGCGGCTGGATGCTGCTATCGCAGGCGGTCGTGGCGACGGGCCTGGTTGGCATGGCGCTGGTCCAGCCCAAGGGCGGCCAGATACTGGTGATGGGCGTCGCCTGGGAACACTTGGTGGTGTTCGGCGTAATGGCGGTGGTGGTTGCCTTTGCCTCCGCTACCCAGGACATCGTCATCGACGCGTGGCGCATTGAAAGTGCCGACAATAGTGAGCAACTCGGCCTGCTGACCTCTGCGTCGGCACTAGGCTATCGCTCGGCCCTGTTAGTCACCGATGCGCTGATCCTGATCATCGCCGCACGCGTCGGCTGGCAAGTGTCGTATGAAGTCATGGCAGCGCTGATGGTGCTGGGTGTGATCGCCGTAACGATGGCAGGTGAGCCGGCTCGCGAAGTCATCGCCGTACAAACGCAGGCTGCGTCGCTATGGACGCCGCGGGGGCTGTTCGACGCCATCGCCGGGCCCTTTCTCGCCTTCATTCGTGAGCACCGCAGTGGCGCAATCCTGATCCTGGTAGCCATCAGCGTCTATCGCATGGCCGATTTCGTGATGGGGCCGATGGCCAACCCATTCTACGTCGACCTCGGCTTGTCCGAGGATACCGTCGGTGCCATCCGTGGCTCGGTGGGTCTGGTTGCCACGTTCGTCGGCATTGCAGCGGCCGGTCTGGTCTCGGTGCGTTGGGGAGTGCTTGCGACCTTGATGGCTGGTGCAGTATTGGGTCCCTGTTCGAATCTGGCATTTGCATGGCTGGCCTATGTCGGGCCGGACACAAGCAAATTTGCAGTGGCGATGGCAATCGATAACTTCGCCAACGGCTTTGCCGGAACCGCGCTGATCGCCTACATGTCCAGCCTCACGAGTTTTGGCTATACCGCAACTCAGTACGCTTTACTGAGCTCGTTCTATGCCATGCCGGGCAAGGCGCTGAAAGGCTTCTCGGGCTGGTCGGTCCAGGCATTGTCACAGGGACGAACCCTGCTGGAAGGGTATGCCTTGTTCTTCGTCGGGACAGCGCTGGTTGCGATCCCCGTAGTGATCCTGTGCGGGATGCTTATCCTGCAGCAGCGCCGGCACACTGCCGCAGCTTGACGGTTGCAGGTGGCCCAGGCGCTGCGGGATGATCATCCAACGCGCCGGGAACCTTGCGAATAGGGAGTAGGCATGACCGATCTGGTGTTGCGGGACATCGATCCATTGCTGGTGGACAGGATCCGTCGCATCTCCGTCGCACGCGGCTGGACCCAGCACCAGACCGTGATGCATCTGCTCGAACAGGGCCTGTTCGCCAGCGAATACGAAGTCACCGGCGGCCTGCAACACCCGGAAGTCGATGCCCTGGCCGAAGCGATTGCCGCGCTCAAGGCGCTACCGGCAGGAAATGGTCCGTAGCACTGAAAACGGTCGGCCAGCGCTTCGCGTGCGAATCCATTAGGCGCGAGGATGTTACGAATGCGGATGATCGAGCCGATCCAGGCCGCTCACGCCGGATGGATCGCTCCCAGCAACCGCGCCCCGGCCGCCCCGGTTACCGACGGTAGATTGGCTGCACGGCCTGCGAGCAGCTCCGCGGCCAACCACGCAAACCCCATTGCTTCCAGATAGTCCGGATCCAGCCCATGCCGCGCGCTGGATTCCACCACCACGCCCGGCAATCGCGCCGCCAGTCGTGCCATCAACACCGGATTGCGCACCCCGCCACCGCACACCAGCACCCGGCGGGTATCGGGCTGCAGCCGCAGCAACGCGTCGGCGACGCTGGCCGCGGTCAGTTCGAGCAGGGTTGCCTGTACATCGGCCGCGCACAGCGCCACGTCTCCCAGCGACCGCATCGCCTGCATCGCCCAGTCCAGATGGAATTGCTCGCGTCCGGTGCTCTTGGGCGGCGCCAGCGCAAACCACGGGTCGGCCAGCAATGCCTGCAGCAGCGCCGTATCGACTCGCCCGCTGGCGGCAAACGCGCCATCGGCATCGAACGACGTGCCTTGATGCCGCTGGCACCAGCTGTCCAGCAACGCATTGGCCGGGCCGGTATCGAAGCCCCGCACCGCGCCATCGCGCGGGATCAGCGTCAGGTTGCCGATGCCGCCCAGATTGAGCATCGCGCGGTCTTCGTCGCCCGCGCCCAGCATGGCCAGATGGAAGGCCGGCATCAGCGGCGCGCCCTGACCGCCGGCGGCCACATCGCGCCGGCGGAAATCGGCTACCGTGGTGATGCCGGTGTGCTCGGCGATCCGGCTGGCATCGCCGATCTGCCAGGTGAAGGCCGGATCGGCCTTGGGTCGATGCCGAATGGTCTGTCCGTGCGAACCGATTGCGCGAACCTGCGCACGCGCGATGCCGCTGTCGCGGATCAGTTGATTGGCCGCGGACGCAAACGCCAGCCCCACCTGCGCATCCAGTTGCCCGAGCGCATCGATGGCGATCAGCTCGGCGCCCTGGCCCAGCATCACCAGCGTTTCGCGCAGCTGCGGCTCCCAGGCCACCGTCGTGCCGGCAACCAGTTCGCAGCGGCGATGGCTGTCGTCGGCGAAGCGCACCAGCGCGGCATCGATGCCATCGGCGCTGGTGCCCGACATCAGGCCAAGGTAGAGCGGGGATTCCAGGTGTTCCGGAGCAGGCATGCCAGAGCCAGTTGCCAGTGGTCGTGCAGCTTGTGCAGCCAGGGTGGGAGAGTCAACCGGCCCTGCACGCATCGCGGTTGAATGATCGACGATGCGCTCGCCAGGCAAGCGCTCCATTCACGGTGCCGACTGTCGTCTCGGCACCACGGCTTCCACTCGCCGCTGGCAGGAATCCTGCGCCAGCGGCGGCGACGCGTAAGCTAAATACCGCTTCGCGAACCGGTGCACAGCCGTCCGATCGGCGAGCGCCAGGCCGGCGGCGAGTCAGCCGCACCCACTCAACCGCGTGGCTTGCCCTTGGCAGGCTTGCCGGCGTCGGCGTAGATCAACTTCTCCATGCCTTCGATACGCGCCAGCGCCGGCGCCGTCTGCGCGCGGAACGCGGCCAGCTCGGCGCCCTGCAATGGCTCGGGCGGCGGCATGGTCACCGACATCGGGTTGCGCTGCTGCCCGGCGACGCGGAACTCGTAGTGCAGATGCGGGCCGGTCGCCAGGCCGGTCATGCCGACATAGCCGATCACCGTTCCCTGGTTGATGCGCTGGCCGGCCTTGATCTTCCCGAAGCGCGACATGTGCCCGTACAGCGTGCTGAAGTTCTTGCCGTGGTCCAGGACCACCACATTGCCGTAGCCGCGCTGGGTCCCAACGAACACCACCCGCGCGTCACCAGCGGCCATGATCGGCGTGCCCGACGCTGCCGCGTAGTCCACACCCTTGTGCATGCGCATCGTGCCCAGCACCGGATGCTTGCGTGCGCCAAAGGTCGAGCTGATGCGGCTGTAAGCCACCGGCATCCGGATGAAGCTCTTCTTCAACGGCCGGCCGGTGATGTCGAAATACTCGGCCGGCTTGCCGGCACGCTCGAAGCGGAAACCGGTGTAGGTCTTGCCGCCGGTGGTAAAGGTCGCCGCCAGGATGTCGCCGGTATTGATCCGCTCGCCTTCGCGCCAGGTCTCGTCCATCACCACGCTGAAACGATCGCCCGGCTGCAGATCCTTGTCGAAGTCGATGTCGTACTTGAAGATCTCGTCGGTCATGGTCGCCACCGCCGCCGGCGACAACCCCGACTTGCCGGCCGAGGCGTACAGGGAGCTACTGATTTCCCCGCTTGCCACCACCGTGCGCGTGGTCGTGGCCCGCTCGGTGACGTTCTCGCGCACGCTGTCGCCCAGCAGGCGCAACTCCACACGGTGGCTGTCGTCGCGGTCGAAGCGCAATGCGCGCAGCTCGCCCGGCGTGGGCATATCGAAGGCGAGCTCGGCGCCAGGACGCAGCTTGGTCAGCGCCTCCTTGGTGCCCGGATGCGCCAGCACCTGGTACATCACCGTGGTCGGGATTCCCAACTCGCCGAACAAGGTGCTCAGCGTCTGCCCTGATTTGACCTGCAGAATTTCCCAGTCGGTGCTCGGCGCCAGCTGCTTGCGGCTCGGAACCAACGGCGGCAGCGGCAGGGCCAGCGTGGAATGACTGGACAGCGGGGTATCGATGGCATTGGAGAAGCCCGGCACGATCGTGGCCACCAGTGCACCAATGGTCGCGAACAGGCTCGCATGGATCCAATGACGGCGCGTCCATTGGTCGTTGAAGGCCGCCGGAAGATGCGCCTTGAGCTTGCGATGCAGGGCAGTGTCGTGGAGGACGTGGAGGCGCTCGTGAAAGCGCTGCTTGCGTGCACGGCCCTGCTCTGAATTCTGCATCGTTCAAATTCCTCGCTGGCTCGAAGTACGAGCCCAATCGCCGGTACCATAGACAGCCTGTAACAGCGCGTCAAACCATTGAGCCTGTTCGCTTATTTTCATTTGGCGCGGAATTAACCTGCGTTTAACATCGTTCACGTTGTTGACGGCAAAAGCCGCTGGAGTTTGTGGTTGGCCACTCTCGAAGAATCCCTCGCACTCATCGGTCGCGGCACCGAGGAGATCCTCAAGCTCGATCAGCTCGAAGCGCGGCTGAAATCAGGCGTGCCATTGCGGGTGAAGGCGGGGTTCGATCCCACCGCGCCGGATCTGCATCTGGGCCACACCGTCCTGCTCAACAAGATGCGGCAATTCCAGCAGCTCGGGCACCAGGTGATCTTCCTGATCGGTGACTTCACCGGCATGATCGGCGACCCGAGCGGCAAGAACGTCACCCGCAAGCCGCTCAGCCGCGACGATGTGCTGGCCAACGCGCGCACCTACGAGGAGCAGGTCTTCAAGATTCTGGACCGCGAACGCACCGAAGTGCGCTTCAACTCCGAGTGGTTCGGCCAGATGAGCGCGGCGGACATGATCAAGCTGTCCGCGCAGCACACGGTGGCACGCATGCTCGAGCGCGACGACTTCGCCAAGCGCTTCAACGGCCAGCAGCCGATCGCCATCCACGAGTTCCTGTATCCGCTGGTCCAGGGCTACGATTCGGTCGCGTTGAAGGCGGACGTCGAACTGGGCGGTACCGATCAGAAGTTCAACCTGTTGATGGGGCGTGGCCTGCAGGAGCACTACGGCCAAGCGCCGCAGGTCGTGTTGACCATGCCGCTGCTGGAAGGCCTGGACGGCGTGGCCAAGATGTCCAAGTCGCTGGGCAACTACATCGGCATCAACGAGCCGGCCATCGACATCGTCACCAAGACCATGAAGATCGGCGACGAGCTGACCTGGCGCTGGATCGATCTGCTGTCTTTCGACATCAGCGTGGCCGAAGCAGAGCGCCTGAAGGCGCAGGTCGCCTCAGGTGAACTGCACCCGCGCGAGGTCAAATTGCGGCTGGCGCGCGAACTCACCGCGCGTTTCCACGACGCTGCTACTGCAGAGCAGGCCATCGCCGGCTGGCACGCGGTAGTGACAGGGCAGGGCGACACCAGCCTATTGCCGCTGCAGGAGGTCGCTGTACCCGCCGAAGGTCTGCGCATCGCAGGCCTGCTTACCGCAGCCGGCCTGACGCCGAGTAATTCGGAAGCTACGCGCAAGCTCAAGGAGAGGGCGGTCAAGATCGATGGTGAAGTGGTCGAAGATCCAGCGCGCCAATTCGGGCCAGGTTTTGAAGGTGTCATCCAGGTGGGTAAACGCAATTTCGCCCGCGTGGCGCTGATCAGCGGCTGAGCTGCCGCAGGGTTGCTGCACGGCGGCAAGTTCCCCTGTGCGATGACATCTATATAGAGGCGCGCAACGTCTGAATCGGATCGGCGGCTTGCCGTGGTGCACTGTAAGGACATGCCACTGCGGCCGAGAAGAAAATCGTGAAAATTTTTTCACAAAACCCTTCCCAAACTCTTCGGTTGGGCCTATAGTTCGCCTCCCCCGACGCAACGGCCCCGCAAACGCGGAACCAGAGCGGAAAGGGTTCGAAAATTCCCTGATTTAGGGTGTTGACGAAACGAAAAAGCCGGCTATGATGGGCGGCTCGCTACACGGAAAGACGCTACGGCGGATTGAGGTGCAGCGGCGGCAACTTCCTCT
>NZ_JACHNO010000002.1:423631-949267 GCF_014199025.1 Xanthomonas sp. CFBP 8152 | reverse complement strand
CACCCGTGACGGCGCTTTTGTTGGCTTGTAATACACGGTCCGCCTGGACACACCGAACCACTGGCAGAGCTTGGCCATCGACACCACGAAACCATCCTCCTTCAGTCCCTGCTGGATCGAGAGCATCAGCTCTCGTCCTTGCCCAGCAGGGAGGCCAGTTTTTTTCGTGCGCGGATCTCCAGCATGGCCTCGCCATAGGCTTCCTGCAGGTCCTTCATTTGCCGCTCGTACTGCTCACGAACGTCCTCGGGCTTGGCCCGCAGCGCGTTCTCCATGCCGCGCTTGCCGTCCTCTACCCAGCTTTCGATCTCTGCCGGGGCCAGATCGAACCGGCGGCTGGCCGTGGCCACCGTCGTCTTGCCCTGGATGATCTCAAGGACCAGCGCCGACTTGCGCCGGGCCGTCCAGCGCTTGATCTCTTCTTCCATCACTTCGCTCATCGGTGTCTCCTTCGGGGAAAGTAACACCTGAGCAGGAATTCAGTGGGTCATTACAGGACTCTAAACCCGGCCGCTACTCAGGGCGGGGGGACGTCGCAGTCGCCGCATTCCGCCAAGTTGAAGTTGTAAGCCACGACTCCATCGGGAGTGCTGGATGGTACGGCTTGGTGGAGCCAGTTGGAGAAGGACAAAGTTCGGGATTCTGTCATGAGCCCTAACGCCTGAATTAAGCCGACCCGCGAAGCGGGTTCGGCTTGAATGAATTGTTAGCCGGCAACCATGGATGGAAGCAGCATGAGTTGCCAGATCAGAAGTAGCACAGTGGGATAGAACGTAATTGCGAACCCCAGTGCCCTAGCGCTCGCACCGCCACTGTAGGTTGCAAAGAATGTCAGCCTCCCAAGCAAGAAGGCACAAGCGCATGCTGGAACTGCGGCTTGGATACCGGGGCGCGTATTCAGTAGGGCGGCGACGTATACGGGGAGTGCCAACGCTAGCTGCTCCGTCGTATTTTGAAGTAGAGATTGCAGAGTTTTAGCACGACCAGTGCCAACACTCAGCGGGCTGCCGTCAATGTCTGCGGGCGTAAAGAAGCGGTGTTTGGCCATGCGCGCGATAGCTACGAACATTGCCGTGGCAGGCAACAACAAGCTGATGGCTGCGCGATCTGGTGCGTCCCAGCTCAAGAACGCCCGTGATGCTAGGAATACAACGAGCAGAGAAGCGACGAGGCCCGAAGCCATGCCGAGGGCCACTCCTCGCTGCTTTTTATCTAGGTGCGCCATGGGTTCCTTTGCCGGCTAACGGATGAGTTAAGCCGGCTGGCGAAGCCAGTTCGGCTTGAATGAATTGTTAGGCCGATGGTAGGACAAGCTGGACATCGGCACCGATTGACTGCAGAGCATGGCGCATCGGTTGAGCCAGCGTTGCGTCTTGGAGTGGAAGGTCTGTCTCTGTACCGGCGAGCACCGCCTTGACCAAGCGCTTCGCTTGAATGTGGCCAAGTGGCGAGGACTCGCGGAGCATACGAACCAGTATATTGCGAGTGTGCGCGACATCATCTGTCCAAGCTCGCGACCTGTCCCAAGTTGTTACCCGCAGAATAGTGGCATGCATAGACAGCGCCCTACAGTCCGAGATAAGCCGAGTGGCAAAGCCAGTTCGGCTTGATTGAGTTGTTAGGCCCCGAGTGCCGGCTTATCTGTGCTTGGCGCAAGTGCGAGCCCGCTGAGCGACATGTTGTGCTGCTCGCTATCTGTAGCAGTCGAGATCTCGATGTCACCAAGCCCAGATTCCGCTGAGTAGTCCGAAGAGATATGGAAGTGTTGTTCCGGGTCTTGCTGTAAGTCTTGGAGCAACTCAATCAAACGAGAAATCTCTTGGGGTAGCAAGCTAAGTCGCAGCCCATGCCATCCGTTTTTCCAGTCTTCTAGTTCAGCGTGCATGAGTATCTATTCCGGGGCCTAACGCTGGAAATAAGCCGCGTGCCGCAGGCGAGTCGGCTTGATTGACTGGTTAGGCCGAGACGGCCCAACGAAGATAGCCGGCAGGGCTTGCGAGCCAGCAGGCTGATTGTCTTATGCTGCGTCCGATGCAGAGCTTGCCACGTTGACCGTCCGATGAGGTGACCTGCCAAGTGTCAGTTGGCGGATTGGTTGGTGCAAGCGGCGGCGCCATGCCGAAGAAGAAGCCACACGCCTAACGTTTGACATGAGAAGCTCGCTCCGGCTTGCTGGGGCGGGTCTTCTCGATGGAGGGATCAGGCATCTGCGGGACGCGGCGGGAGTGACTTGTTGAGTCGCTCCATGTGCGGTAGCGCCTGCGCAAGGAGCTCAGCCCACTTCTTGTGGGCTTCAAACGCAGACTTGAAGTCGGGTGGATGAGTATCTGAGACTAGCGAGAAGAAGGAGCCACCAGCCATCGTGGCTACCTTCGTGCCAGGCGGAAGCTTAGACGCCCGCGCTCTCATGTCTTCTGAAACAACAGATTGAATTGCGGCGCCGCAGCGGTCCTTGAGTGCTTTTGTAGTGCGTAGTACCTCCGTGTAGACCTTGGTACAGAAATCGTCTACTTCGGCGGGCGTAGGAATCTGGCCTTTGTGAATCACGGCATTGCGAAACTCAACTATCTTCTTGCTCGGCGCGTAGGCTGTGCCAAGGACAAGGCGATGCATCGTGAGAAAGGCACCCAGCTGACGTTCGGACTGGCGAGACATCTCTGAAAATACCGCTTCTATGTCTGATGCTGGCAGCCCTTGATGGATAAGCATCGTCCGCGTGCAGAACTCAAAGAATCGCTCTAGAGCTGCAGAGAAGCTCGCGACTGCTTCCAGCGTGAAACCTGCCGCCAGCGCGGCAGCACCAGACTCAAGCAACACCTCAAACTTGAGGCTCTGAAGCATCAGCATGGAATCGTGCCCACGCGAGCATCTGATGGGCGCTAGCCTGTCCTCGTAGTAGGGCGCAAAGATTGGCTCGAAACTGGGATGTCCGAGTTCTTGCTGGCATGACATGCAGGATGCGAAGACTCGCATGGGGGAGGGCTTCCAGATGCCTAACGCCCGAGATAAGCCGACTGGCGAAGCCAGTTCGGCTTGATTGAGTTGTTAGGCCAACGGTGCTCAAGGCAAGTCGCCGACCTTGCTGGCAAGCCAGCCAACCGATTGTCACGCAATGCGTCCGTTGCAGGGATTGCCAAGTGATCTCTCCGACCAAGCCATCAACCAAGTGTCCGTCAGCCGATGCGCACAAAGCAATCGGATGACCGCAACGAAGAAAATGCCGAGCGCCTAACGCCTGAATTAAGCCGAGCCGCGAAGCGGCTTCGGCTTGAATGAATTGTTAGGTAGATGCGCCTGCAGTCCCCGCGCCGCTACCGCTGGTCAAGCATGCCACAACTAGGCGGACCTCGGGGTTTTCCCGTGCCTTGACTCAAGCGATGGGCAGCGCTAGATTTGACCAAGGTGCTGAACACACCTTCTCTAGGCGGCAGGCCGCGCCCGAAAGCTATGCGGCTTTTTTGTGCCCAGTGTTTTTCTGTGGCCGGGTGGCGCGCAGCCATACAACACCCGAAAGGGGAAAACTGCGGGCCGTCCTAGAGCGGTGTTCAAGCGCCCGGCCGCCCTTCTGAACAGGGGGCGAAATGAACGCACTCTAGGAGAATGAAATGGCTACAAAGCGCAAGCCTTTGCCGAAGACTCGCCTACTGACGGTTGGCTACCATTACTACGAAAGCCAGCATAAGGATGTCGAACTGCGCTACCGACCGAGGCAGGTGCCAGTCTTGCGTCTGAGTGGTGATTGGCTACAAGCGGCGGGGTTGATAGTGGGCCGAAAAGCGCGAGTGAAAGTGACGAAGCGCGGCCTTACGATCATACCGGCGGAATAGGCCGAACAACGCCGCGAGCGGGCGAATACCGCTCGCGGCGTTTTCCACGGGCCTAATGTCAATTAAGCAGCGGCCCCAAGATACTTGCCCCTGATAGTAATTTTAAGCTGTGGCTGACCTGCAACGTGGCCCTGAGCGATGAAGTCATTGGCCGCAGAAGTGTTGCCGCTAAGTTCAAGCGAGAACTCATTTACGGGACCAAAAATGGATTGGGCGGATGGATTCCAACGTTTGATCGTGAGCTTGGAAGTAAATGAGCTGTCACCCTCACTCTTGGTTCCTGAGTAGATGTAGCCAGAGTCACCACCGTTGACACTGCCCCCTTAAAGACAGCGATCCCATCTCCGAACGAACTGGAATTGGAAGAGAAATCTACGTGATAGATACCATCTAACATCACACACCTCCTTTTTTTTGGTATTGCCAGTTGGACACAAAGCTGTCGCAAGAGCTGAGACTCTTGCTGCCTAAGGCAACGCTGATCAAGTTCCAAAGATGCGAGGATAAGTGCTTCGCAGCGATGGTGGTGCAAGCCGATGAAGCAGCAGACCTTGGCAATGTCAGCTGACCAGGGCAACGGGTTTGAACAGTACCGTCGCCCGACGCGGCGCGATGTGTTCCTGGCACGGATGGAGACGCTGGTGCCGTGGGTGGCACTGTGCGCGGTGATCGCCCCGCACTATCCCAGGGCCGGCAAAGGTCGCCATCCAGTTGGCCTGGAGCGGATGCTGCGGATGTACTTCGTCCAGCAGTGGTTCAATCTGGCCGACCAGGCCTGCGAGGAGGCGTTGCTGGACAGCACCGCGCTACGCCGGTTCGTGGGCATCGACCTGGGGCGTGAGCGGGTGCCCGATGCGACCACGCTGCTGAAGTTCCGGCGCTTGCTTGAGACCCACGACCTCGGCGCGGAGCTGTTCTTGCAGGTGAACCAGGAACTGGAGAAGCAGGGTCTGAAGCTGGGCACCGGGACGATCGTGGACGCCACGCTGATTGGCGCGCCCAGTTCGACCAAGAACGTCAAGAAGGAGCGCGATCCGGAGATGCACCAGACCCGCAAAGGCCAGCAGTGGTACTTCGGGATGAAGCTGCACATTGGCGTGGACAGCCGCACGGGCCTGGCCCACAGCGCGGCGGTGACGGCGGCCAACGTGCATGACAAGCATCTGTTGGAAGACCTGCTACATGGCGATGAGCGGCGGGTGTATGGAGATAGTGCCTATGCCAGCCAGAAGACGCTGATCCAGGCGCATGCGCCCAAGGCGAAAGACTTCACCAATCAACGGACCAGGCGAGGCGGCCAGGTTGACGAAGTACAGCGAGGAAAGAACCGCGACAAGTCGCGGATCCGAGCACGGGTCGAGCACGTGTTTGCGGTGATCAAACGGCTGTGGGGCTTCAACAAGGTGCGCTATCGGGGCTTGCAGAAGAACGCGACGCGCAGCTTCGTGGCCTTGGGGCTGGCCAACCTGTACCTGGCGCGCGCAAGGTTGCCCACATGAAGCACAGAGGCCTCCCAACGGAGGCCTCGATCACCGGGATTGCCCTGAATGGGCACAGCGATCTACGCGCCCCATCGTCTATGTGCATCCAACCTCCCCGCGAAACGTGGAAACGGGGCTTGATCAGCGTTGCCTTAACTACTTACGATCCGCAGAAGTCACCCTGCCAAACCGACCGAACCGGATGCGATACGCGGGCGTTTTCGAACGCTTGAAGCAAATCACCGCGCCTGCCTATCGAAGATCGCAACACCGCCTCCCGCGACAATCATCAGGCTTCCCACCTCATGCATTGCTCCACGATTGAATGCGATCTGCAACGTTCCAGCCGGGATGTACGCATCGGGGACCACGAATCGGTTGCTGCTTACGGGCATGAGGGGTCTGCGCTTTCCCTTCACCTGCAACTCCAGTCCATCGGGAGTGCGAAGCACAGCGAGGTCCGGAATATCGAAGCCGGTGTCCAGAATCCCTAGCATCTCGTGGCTTTGGCATGGGCGCCGAAGATATGTGCCGGCAAACTCGTTGAACAAACCCGTAGCGGCTACAGGGCTGATCTTCACCGACCAATCGCCCGTCCAACCCAGCGAGTCGGACACGGCGTTGCGGATCTCATCGCCCAGAACGTCACCGTTTGCGCCGTTGCTGACGATCACCAGGCCGTCGCCACTGTCGAGGTTGCCCTCGATGTAGGCCTTGTAGCTGTCGTTCGCCCCGGCGTGCTGGAAGATTCTGGCATCGCCTTCTCCGGCCAGCCGTGGCCCCAAGCCGAACGTGCCCGGCGAAACCGCCGTCATCATGTCCATCGCCAGCGCTTGCGGCAGAAAGCCATTGGATCTGCGATAACTGGCACAGAGTGCTTCGACCAACCGGGCGAGATCGTCGGCTGACGTCCACAACCCGGAAGGGGCGAGTTCGGGAAAGCTCTGCCAGCCGCGGGGCAAGGCCTCAGGCTTGCCGCTGCTGTCGTGGCCGTGAGCAATGTCGGCGGTGTCCACCGCAGGAGCCGCATCAAACCGGCTGCGGCGCATTTTTAGCGGAGTGAACAAGTACTGGCGGGCCAACGCCCCGAAGGTTTGCCCCATCGCATCCTCCATGACAGCTTGGGCGATCATGTAGCCGCCTCCCGAGTAGCGGGATCGGCTTCCCGCCTGATCAATCCGTTCCAGGGGCTTGTTCAACGCTGGCGATACGCCATTCAATGTCTGTACAAGCGATGGCAACGGTGCGCCGGGCTCGAAATCCTTGAATCCATGGACGTTGAAGCCAGCGGTGTGTGACAGCAGCATTCGTAGGGTGATGTCGCTGGTATCGCCGTCGGGCCCCTTCGGCAAGTGCCAACGGCGCAGCCAGCGATCAACGCCTACATCGAGGTCCAGTTTGCCCAGCGCGACCAGCTTCAGGCAAAGTGTAGCGGTCGCGACCTTGCTCACCGAGCCAACGGAAAACAGGGTGTCGCGCCCAACGGGTGAATCATGTCCGGCCAGTCTTGTCCCGTAGCCTTTCGTAGCCACTGCCTGTCCGTCGCGAAGGACCGCTACGACCACGCCTGGTACGCCGTAATGGGACATGCGTTTTGTGAGCTTCCAGCGCTCGCCCCCCGAATGGACGGTGGGTCGCAGAAGTGATTCGAACGAGGCCCCCGCGGGTTGCATTTGTACTTGCTTGGCGGATGGCCTGCCTAGCAAGGGGAGCGATAGGCTTCCGAGCAGCAGTTGGCGACGATTGATCGCGGGCACAGGTTAGTCTCCATTGACTGGTTGGCAGCGCCCGCCGAAGAGGAATCGAAGAACGTTGGCCCGGTGCCCTAGCCAGCGTCAAAGCAATATCTGTGTCAACCGAGCATACAAGGACGTGATTGTTCCAATCAACGAATGGGTGGTACTCGCTGGATGGATGCCAACGATGCAGTCTTACCCTCTTGACTCGACCGTCCGCTCTTAGCCGAGGCTATGAGAAAACTCTTGGCCCATCTACTCACGAATCGTCATTCAGGCGATCAGGCTCCTTGGCCTCGGCATGGCGCCACAGTCGCCACCAGTTCTCCATCGCGCACGGCGATCTGCAGCTTGCTGCCGATGCTGAAACCCAGCTTTTCCAGCCAATGCCCCTGTCAGCTTACCGCCCATTGGCACGACTAGCCTCCTGAAAAAGCGCGGCCAGGTCCGAGCTGGACATCTTGTTGAGACTGTCATACGCGGGTTTGGTGGCGGACTCGGTCCCAGTACCTTCGCCGTGCAACTCAATGCCGCCGTTACCGTACGGCGTGAGGATAAAGACGAACGAAGTGGCAGGATTGGGCGCACCGGCAGCGACCACTACGGAAGGATGGTCTGATCAACACTACCCAATGACGAGACATGTGACATCGGCACGCTGAGCTGCGCTCAGACGTTGGAATTTCCATCGTTTTCGGTGCTTTTTCGCGCAATTCCCCGGATCACAGGCACATCTCGGCCACGACAGGCAGCAATTGCTTTCGCTTCATGCACAGGTTCGACAGCGCAAACAGCGTCAGCACCTGTGCCGTGTTCTTCGCCAGGCCGCGATAGCGGACCTTGACGTAACCAAACTGGCGTTTGATCACCCGGAACGGATGTTCCACCTTCGCCCGTAGGCTGGCCTTGGCGTGCTCCCAGCGCTTGGTCCACTGCAACTCGCGCGCGTTCTTGACCTGCGTGAGCTTGGACGGCTTCTCTGCAATCAGGTAGCGCAACTTGCGCTTGCGCGCCATCTCCGCACGCTTCTCCAGACCCGTGTAACCGCTATCCCCGCTGAGCGTGTCTTCCTTGCCATGCAGCAGCTTGTGCGCCTGTGTGATATCGGCGACGTTGGCCGCCGTGCACTCCACGTGGTGCACCAATCCGGACACATCGTCTACGCCAATGTGCGCTTTCATCCCGAAGTAATACTGATTGCCCTTCTTGGTCTGGTGCATCTCAGGGTCACGTGCATGGTCGGCATTCTTGGTCGAACTGGGCGCAGCGATCAGCGTCGCATCGACGATCGTTCCCGACCGCAGGCTCTGGCCCTTGCGCGCCAGATGCGCGTTGACGGCCTCCAGCATTCGTGCGGCGAAGCCATGGGTCTCCAGCAGGCGCCGAAAGTTGAGAATCGTGGTCTCGTCGGGAATGTCGTCCAAGCCACCGAGCTGGGCAAAGCGCCGCAAGGTCGGAATCTCGTGCAGCGCTTCTTCCATCGCCGGATCGCTCAACGCATACCACTGCTGCAGCAGATGAATCCGCAACATCGTCGCCAGTACGTACGGCTGCCGACCCGGCCGCCCCGACACCGGATAGTGCGGTGCGATCAGCGCAAGCAACTGCTTCCACGGCACCACCTTCTCCATCTCACTCAGGAAGATCTCGCGGCGGGTCTGCTTGCGCTTGCCCAGGCCCTCAGCGTCACCGAACGTCAGTTGCATGGATCACTCCTCAACGTAGGTGTGTAGTGTCGCGCATCTGGGGGGCGTTGTTCAGAGGTTCCGGAACGGCCATCAGTGCAGCCATACACCAGCCAGTCATTGCCTCCGAACTGCTTCAATGCCGGTCCAATGTTGCATTGAAGCGCGGGTCTGCGTACCGAGCAGGCGTATGTGGGCTGGATCCGACGCTTCATTCTGGCCAACGGCAAACGGCATCCAGTACAGATGCGGCGGGCAGAGGTCGAGGTGCTTCTCACCAAACGGGCGACGCGCGGCCAGGTGTCGGCCGGCACGCAGAATCAGGCGCTGGCGGCACTGCTGTTTCTGTATCGCGAGGTCCGGGCGTGCGGTTGCCCTGGATGCAGAATCTGGTGCGCGCCAAGCTGCCGCTGCGCATTCCAGTAGTGCTCTCGGCCGAGGATGTCGCGCGCACCATGCAGGAGCTGTTGGGCCACAAGGATGTGGCAACCACGTAGATCTACACGCATGTGCTCGGGCGCGGTGCGTCTGCGGTGCGCAGCCCGCTGGATGGGCTGCGCATCGGCGGTGGGTGACGCTGCGGGCAAGCAAAGCCAACCCGCTGTGGCGTTTGCGGTCAGGCGTTGGGACTGAAAGGCCTTCCACAGTCCGATGCCCGGATACGATGAAGAGCGCTAAGAATCCGCGGTCTTCATGGCAATGCTTCAGCCGTCCAGCATCGCCCTGTCCCGCACCGCACCCTTATCCGCACTGGTCGCCAGCAACGCGTACGCCTTCAACGCCGTGGTGACCTTGCGCGGGCGCACTTCCACCGGCTTCCAGCCCTTGGCATCCTGCTCTGCGCGACGAAGAGCAAGTTCCTCGTCCGAGATCAGCAGATTGATCGAGCGGTTGGGAATGTCGATCAGGATCTTGTCGCCGTCGCGCACCAGGCCGATCGCGCCGCCCGCAGCGGCCTCCGGCGAGGCGTGGCCGATCGACAGGCCCGAGGTGCCGCCGGAGAAGCGGCCGTCGGTGAGCAGGGCGCACTGCTTGCCCAGGCCCTTGGATTTGAGATAGCTGGTGGGGTAGAGCATTTCCTGCATGCCGGGTCCGCCCTTGGGGCCTTCGTAGCGGATCACCACGATATCGCCGGCTTTCACTTCATCGGCGAGGATGCCCTTGACCGCCGAATCCTGGCTCTCAAAGACGCGGGCATTGCCCTCGAACACGTGGATGGATTCGTCCACGCCTGCGGTCTTCACCACGCAGCCGTCGCGGGCGATATTGCCGTACAGCACGGCCAGGCCGCCTTCCTGCGAGAACGCGTGCGCGACATCGCGGATGCAGCCTTCGCTGCGGTCCGTGTCCAGGCTGTCCCAGCGCGTGGCCTGGCTGAAGGCAATCTGCGTGGGGATGCCGGCCGGGCCGGCCTTGTAGAACGTGTGCACGGCCTCCGCGTCGGTCTGGGTGACATCCCATTGCGCGATGGCATCGGCCAGCGTGCGTGCGTGCACCGTGGCCGCGTTGGTATGCAGCAGCCCGCCACGCGCCAGCTCGCCGAGGATGGCCATGATGCCGCCGGCGCGGTGTACGTCTTCGATGTGGTACTTGGGCGTGTTCGGCGCGACCTTGCACAGCTGCGGCACGCGCTTGGACAGGCGGTCGATATCGCGCATGCCGAACGGCACGTCGCCTTCCTGCGCGGCGGCGAGCAGATGCAGGATGGTGTTGGTCGAGCCGCCCATCGCAATGTCCAGCGTCATCGCGTTTTCGAAGGCTTCGAAGGTGGCGATGCCGCGCGGCAGGGCGGTGGGATCTTCGCCACCATACCAGCGGTGGCACAGTTCCACCGCCACGCGCCCGGCGCGCAGGAACAGCTGCTCGCGGTCGGCGTGCGTGGCCACCACGGTACCGTTGCCCGGCAGCGACAGGCCCAGCGCTTCGGTCAGGCAGTTCATCGAGTTGGCGGTGAACATGCCCGAGCACGAGCCGCAGGTGGGGCAGGCGCTGCGCTCGAACTCGGCCACCTTTTCGTCGGAGGCGCTGTCGTCGGCGGCGATCACCATCGCGTCGATCAGGTCGAGCTTGTGTTCGGCCAGCTTGGTCTTGCCGGCTTCCATCGGCCCGCCGGAGACGAACACGGTGGGGATGTTGAGCCGCAGCGCGGCCATCAACATGCCGGGGGTGATCTTGTCGCAATTGGAAATGCACACCAGCGCGTCGGCGCAATGCGCGTTGACCATGTATTCGACCGAGTCGGCGATGATCTCGCGGCTGGGCAGCGAATACAGCATGCCGTCGTGACCCATGGCGATGCCGTCGTCCACGGCGATGGTGTCGAACTCCTTGGCCACGCCGCCGACGCGTTCGATCTCGCGCGCGACCAGCTGGCCGAGATCCTTCAGGTGCACGTGCCCGGGCACGAACTGCGTAAACGAGTTGGCGATGGCGATGATGGGCTTGTGGAAGTCGCCATCGCGCATGCCGGTGGCGCGCCACAGTGCGCGGGCGCCGGCCATGTTGCGGCCGTGGGTGGAGGTCTTGGAGCGGTACTCGGGCATGGCGAATTCAGCGGTGATCGGCGAGCGGTGGCTGGCAATTAGACCGCGTCGTGACTGTTGCTGCTGCAACGGTCGCGGCGCGCTCCGGTGATCCGGCACGGTAGCACGCGAGCGATGGCACGCCGTGCCGGTGGGGAGGGCGCGGGCAGGGCGCGCATTGCACAGGCAGCGCCGGAGCGTTCGCCGGCACGGCGCTCGAACACGCGCCTCCCGCACGCGGCGCCCGCTCGTCGGCGTGGCATGTAATGCGATGTAAACGTATGCGGGGTTGCATGCAGTGCCCGGAGTGCAAACCGGAGCGCAGATCGCGCCGCTGCCACACCTGCACCATCGCCGTCAGACCGGTGCGGCAGAGGGGAGCACCACCGCCAAGGATCTCCACCAACGGCACCGCAGGAGGCGCCCATGTCCGACCATCCACACCCACGCCGCACGGCACCGGCAGCCTCGCACCCCATCGACCAGACGCCGGCAGCAATAGCCGGCATCACCCGCCGTCGCGTGCTGCAGGGCGCAGCCGGCGCGGTGGCACTGGCTGGCCTCGGGTGGGGCGGCCGCGCGGCTGCGCAGAGCGCCACCCTGCCGTTCGCGGGCCTGAACCTGTCGGGCCTGGCCTCCAACAGCTATGTGGAGAATGCGGAGATCGGCACGCACTACCGCGCCATTACCGCACAGCACGTGGCTGCCGCCGGCGCCTGCCCGCTGTTCCGGCTGCCGACCACCGCCGCGCGCTTCACGCGGGGGCAGGGCCTGGCCTTGAACGAGACCTACTGCAGCCAGGTCCAGGATGCGCTGGACCACATCGCCGCCCGCGGCAAGCGCGCCATCGTGGAGCTGCACGACTCCATGCGCCTGCCGCAGCGGGTGGCCGTCAAGTCGGGCTATCGGCGCGACGCCAGCGGCGCGCTTGTGGATGCGCGCGGCAACCGCATCGACGATGCGGCGGCCGCCGCGGTCTGGGCCGACACCTATCCGCTGCGCAACTTCGGCTACCAGGGCTATTTCGATCGCCGCGACGGGCTGCTCAAGCTGTACGAGTACCGCGTGATCGGCACGCCGGGGTGCACGCTCTACAACGCGTCCGGCCTGCCCGACCTGTGGGCACGCATCGTCAACCGGTTCCGGCAGCACCCGGCGGTGTTCGGCTGGGGCGTGATGAACGAGCCCTATCAGGGCGACGAGCGCGCCGCCGACGGCAGCGTGCTGTCGATGGCGGCGCACTGGCAGAACACCGCCACCGCGTGCTGCAAGACCATCATCGATCGCGACCGCGACCACTTCGTGTTCGTGTGCGGCAACGGCTATGCCAGTGCCCGGCTCTGGCAGAAGGATTCGATGGGCCTGTTCGACATCCCCGATCCCTACAACCGCATCGTCTACGAAGCGCACAACTATCTGGACAACAACGGGGCTGGCGGCGGCAACTGGGTCGGACCGGGCGGGCGCAACGAAGTGATCCAGCCCGATACCGGCATCACGATGGTGACGCCCTTCATCGACGCCCTGCGGGATGCCGGCAAGCGCGGTTATCTCGGCGAGCACGGCTACCCGGCCGGCAACCGCAGCGCGGAGGTCGCCACCACGCGCATGCTGGCCCATCTGCAGGCGAACAATATCCCCAGCACGCAATGGTGCTTCGGCCCCGGCTGGCCGGATGACGACGTGCTCGGCATGAGCCGCGACGTGGGCGCAGACATCCAGGCCAAGAGCAATCTCGCTGCCGTGCAGGCCTTTTTCGACGTGCGCCTGTCCAGCTACATCCCGCCGCGCTAGCCACGCTGCCGCTGCCGGCAGGTGGCGGCGGTTTACACTGGCGGCATGCGCAAGAACATCCCGTGCCGCGCCGGCTGCGCGGCCTGCTGCATCGCGCCGTCGATCAGTTCGGCCATCCCCGGCATGCCGCAAGGCAAGCCGGCCGGCGTACCCTGCGTGCAGCTCGACGGCCAGGGCCGTTGTCGCCTGTTCGGGTTGCCGACGCGGCCGGCGGTGTGCGCCAGCCTGCGTCCGTCCGAGGACATGTGCGGTGCATCGCGCGCCCAGGCGCTGGCCACGTTGACGGCACTGGAGCATGCCACGCGGCCGTGAGCCGCGGCAGGTCACCGGCGCCCCTGACTGGCGCCACGTGAATTGCGCCTGGCTGCGGGTCCGCGCTGCCAGGGCGGCGCGGCCTGCCACGTGTTCCTGCCGTCACCTCTGCCCGCCTGCGTGCCCGCCGCGTCATGCAAGGGGCGTATGCGGCAGGCGCATGGCGGCGCATCCGTATCGCACGATGCCGATGCCGGTCTGCAGCCGTAGCGCAGGGACAAGGATTCAGTCGGTGCTGGAGAGGCCCAGGTACTGGTCCTTGAGCCGCACATAATGCTGCGCCGAATAATGCAGGCTCTCGATTTCCTTGTCGCTGAGCGTGCGGGCCAGCCGTGCGGGATTGCCCAGCCACAACTCGCCTTCGCCGACGATCTTGCCCGGGCCGACGACCGCCCCGGCGCCGACAAAGCCGTAGCGCTTGACGGTGGCGCCGTCGAGCACGCAGGCGCCCATGCCGATCAGGCACAGGTCTTCGATGCTGCAGGCATGCAGGATGGTGCCGTGGCCGACCGTGACGTCGGCGCCGATCACGGTCGGGTAGCCGGCCTTGTTGAACGGGCTGTGGTGGCTGACGTGGATGATGGTGCCGTCCTGCACGTTGGTGCGTGCGCCGATCTGCACATGATTGACGTCGCCGCGAATCACCGTGCCCGGCCACACCGACACGTCATCGCCCAGGCTCACCTTGCCGATGATGGTGCAGGCAGGATCGACATAGACGCGTGCGCCCAGTTGCGGGGTATGTTCCAGGAACGAGCGAATCGGGGTCACGATGATCTCCGGCATGTCGGCGGGCCGCCCGGTGCGGGGCACTGCCTGCATGATAGCGGGCGAGCGCCGGCACGCGGGAGGCGCTGGCGTGGCAGTGGAACCATCTGGCTGTGGCCCTGCATGACGCAGCGGCCCAGCATGCTGGAACAGCCGGCTCCAGAATATGTGAGGCTACGCCTGCACTTTCGCTGCAGCTTCGAATGGATCGCGTTGCAGCACTGCGCGCGTGGCGGTTTGCAGTCATACGCATCCAGCGGCGTTCAACGCACTGCCGCCAACAGTTATATGCCGTTGAACGACGCGCAAGGTCGATCGCTTCCGCGCAGGCAATGCGCACACCGCAAATGCCGCTGCGCAGACAGGTCGACGAATGCGTGGAGAGCCGGGCGAAGCGCTCTGCCGGCTTGCCCGACAAGCGCACAGCCATGCATGCCGCTGTCTTGAACGCCCCTGCGATCGGCCTAGAGTGCCGGTGCGGTTTTGCAAGACGGTGGTCGTTGTTGCGTTGCAGTGCCGATGCACTGTCGAAGGCCGTCGCAGTTGCGAGCGTGCTTGCGTCTTGATCGTGGTGGCGCTGCGTGGTCGCGTGGTCACGCGTGAGGCTGCCAATGCCGTTGCGCTTCCTGCACCAGCATCATCCGTTGACCCAGCGCGCCATGACACCTGCAAGTTCGTGCTGGAGTGCATCACGCCGTTTCAAGTAGAGAATGGGCGATCGGGGTGGGCCGCTTCGGCGCGATCGCCTCGCCGCTGTGCGGGGGGCGTACTGGTGGACGCTGGCCGGTTGCCGGCGGCCCCGGATCTGGCCTGCAGTGTGTCGCCGATGCGTGCGGCCATCGCCGTGTCGGGTATGCGCCAGCCGGTGCGCTGAACTGCTCGGCCGGCGGTCGTCGCATGGCGCTAGCGAAGTCGCCCTTACCAAAGAAATCCCGCGCACTGCCGATAACCCGACAGACCCTCCATCGTCATGGCGGGCTCTTCCGCGGACCCTTTGCAGATCAGCGCCGGCATGCTCAGAACCATCGACTCAGATCAACTCCGCCCCGGCATGTATGTCTACAAGCTGCTGGGCGCGTGGGTGCACCATCCGTTCTGGAAGACCTCGTTCCTGGTCGATTCGGATGACGTGGACAAGATCCATGGCAGCCGGATCGAGCAACTGGTGATCGACACCGCGCGTGGGCTGGACCTGGACACGGCAGCGCCGGGCGCACCCGATCCGCAGCCTGAGCCGGAGCAACCGCCGCCGCCGGCACCGGAACCCCCCGAGCCGGCCCCCACCGCGCGCACCGCGCGAACCAATAGCGTCACCGCACAGGTCGGTATCGAGTCCGAAGTGGTGCGCGCGCGCAAGATCTTCGAAGACGGCCGCGACATGGTCGAGGCGATGTTCCGCGATGTGCGGCTGGGACGCACCGTCGACACCGAGGCGGCGATGCCGCTGGTGGAAGCCATCAACGATTCGGTCTTGCGGCATCCGCAGGCCTTGATCAGCGTGGCAAGGCTCAAGACCGCCGACGACTACACCTATCTGCATTCGATGGCCGTGGCCGGCCTGATGAGCGGGCTGGCGCGTCAGCTCGGTCTGCCCGAAGGGCAGGTCGTCGAGGCGGCCATGGGCGGCCTGCTGCACGACATGGGCAAGGCGGTGACGCCGCTGGACATCCTCAACAAGCCCGGCAAGCTCACCGACGAAGAAATGGAGATCATGCGCCAGCACCCGCTGGACGGTCATCGCCTGCTGGTGGCCGGCGGCGTGCAGAACGCGGTGGTGCTGGAGATCGCGCTGCACCATCACGAAAAAATGGACGGCAGCGGCTATCCGAACCGGTTGGCGGGCGAGAACATCGCGCTGATGTCGCGGATGGGCGCGGTGTGCGATGTGTACGACGCCATCAGTTCGGACCGTCCCTACAAGCGTGGTTGGGATCCGGCCGAATCGCTCAAGCGCATGGCGTCGTGGCAGGGACATTTCGATCCGGCAGTGTTCCAGGCCTTCGTACGCCGGCTGGGGATCTATCCGGTCGGCTCGTTGGTGCGGCTGGAGTCGCAGAAACTGGCAGTGGTGATCGAGCAGACCCCCGATGCGCTGCTCAAGCCCAGGGTGCGCGTGTTCTATTCGGCCAAGCTGCGTAGCCATGTGCTGGTGCAGGACATCGACTTGTCGCGCCCGGACTGCCAGGACCGCATCGCGCAGATGGAAAGCCCCACCGACTGGGGTTTCCGCGATCTTGAGAAGCTCTGGCTGCCGTAATCCGTAGTCCGTAATCCGCTGGCCACAGGCCGCGCGCATGCACGCGGCCTACCTGGCGCGGAGATGCGCTGGGCGAGTGGGCTGGGTCCGCAGGCGTCCTCTGGCGACGGCGGCAGCCTTGCCGTCGTAATTGCCACCATCGCTGCCAGGCCCGGCATACCCCGCGCGCACCTGTGCCAGGCTCGCCGGTCACAGGCGGTTGCCGCCACGCCCGCCACGCCCGCCACGCCCATCGGCCCACCTGGTCAACCTGGCGAGCACGACCATGTTGCGCTGCAGCTTGGCAATATAGTTATGATACATAACTATTGTGCAACGCAATCACCTGCCGGCCCCGGACCCCATGCCTCAGCTCTGCCTGGATGACCGTCGCTTCCCACACCTGCCTGCCGTCGCATGCGGCCGCCATGTGCAAGCGCCGGACTGGCGTCAGCCTGTGGCGGCCTGCCTGCACGGCGGTGCCACGCGGTTGGCGGCCACGCCCACATCGGCATGCCTGCGCGCGTCTACAATGCAGCTCATGCCGCGGATCGGCGTTGCGGGCGGCGAGCGTTGCGCGCACCGGTTCGTCCGTTGTCTTCGTTGCGAGAACCGTCATGTCCGTCACTGCCACTGCCACTGCCGCATCGCTGCAGGATGCCGTCACCACGGTGGATCAGGCACGCCTGCTGCGGCTGCTGGGCTACCGCATCACCCGCACCGAGTTGCTGGTACGGCGGATGTTTCAGGACTGCGTGGCTGCGTTCGATCTCAAGCCGGTCGACTTCTCGCTGCTGATGCTGGTGGACGGCAACCCAGGCATCAACCAGCGCCAGATCGGCGACGTGCTGCACGTGTCGGCGCCCAACCTGGCGATCGTGGTGGCACGCCTGGTCAAGCGCCGCCTGCTGCGGCAGGTGCGCGGACGCCAGGACCGACGCATGCAGCATCTGTCGCTGACCAGCGCCGGCGTGGCCCTGCTGAGCGCTGCCGAGGCCGAAGTGCTGCGCATGGAACAGCAGCTCAGCGCGGTGCTGGGCAGCAGCGAGGCGCCGTTGCTGCGCGCACTCGACCGGCTGGGCCGCCTGGACACCGTGTAATCCGCCGCTGCCGTGCAGGCGCACGGCCAGCTTTCCTGTTGACCTGCGCACGCGCCGTTGCCGGCGTGTCGATCGCGCCTGCCTGACCGTTGTTCCGCCGCAGTTCCCGCTGTCCCTCCCAATGCTGGAGATGTTCGCAGTGAGCTATCGATCGGTCCTGTCTGGGTTGTCTTCCCGCGCGTCGGCGCTGCGCCGTGCAGCGCTTGGCATGCTGTCGCTGCTTGCTGCCGGCACGGCCGGCGCACAGAGCCTGCCGCAGAGTACGACGCTGACCAACGGCATCAATACCGGCGGCACCAGCTATCTGGACGGCTTCACCCGCACCACGCCCGGCTGGGCGGTGATCACCTATCTGCGCCAGAGCTCACTGGACGCGATCAAGGATTCCCGCGGCAACGACGTGCCGGTGTTCGACCGCCCACGCATCGATTCCACGCTGCTGCTGACCCAGGTCGCCTATGTCACCCCGTACAAGCTCTTCGGGGGCGCACTGGGCATCAACACGCTGCTGCCGCTGATCAACCTGGATGCTTCGTTCGGGCGCAACAGCATTGCCAGCTTGCGCGACAACGGCGCCGGCGTGGGCGACCTGACCTTCGGCCCGTATCTGCAGATGCTGCCGGTGATCCGCAATGGCAGGCCGGTGTTTTCGCAGCGTTTCGAAATCGATGCGATCGCGCCGATCGGCAAGTTCGACCGCGATCGCGACCTCAATCAGGGCGCCGGCTACTGGTCGCTGGTGCCGCAATATGCGTTCACCGTGTTCCCGATGCCCAACTGGGAAGTCAGCGCACGCATCAACTACATCTACAACTTTCGCAGCGAGCGGCGGCCGAACCTGCCACCGGGCTTCGAGTTCCGCAACGGCCAGGCCGGCGACGCGGGCTGGATCAACGTCGCCACCTCCTGGGAAGTGGTACCCAATATCCGGCTTGGCGTGAATGCCTATTACCTCACCCAGTTCCGCGATAACCGCACCAATGGGCAACGCGTGGCCGACACCCGCCAGAGCGTGTTCTATGCGGGGCCCGGTGGCGTGTGGCGGATGGATGCCAACAACATGCTGTTTGCCAATGTGTATCTGCCGGTGGAGGTCAAGAACGCCGCCTCCGGCAACAACGTCAACCTGCAGTACGTCCATGTGTTCTAGCGCCGGTACGGCCGGCCTCTTCGGAGAGTGGCAATGAATTTGCAGAACAAGACGATCGTGGTCACCGGCGTGGCATCGGGCATCGGTGCCGAAGTCGCGCGCCTGGCCCGTTTCCATGGCGCCACGGTGATCGGCGTCGATCGCACGCCGGTGCAGATGTCGCTGCACGGGTTCCACCAGGCCGATCTCGGCGACCCGGCGTCCATCGATGCGCTGGTGCAGGCCTTGCCGGCGCGTGTCGATGCGCTGGCCAATGTGGCTGGCGTTCCCGGTACCGCGCCGCTGGAGGCGGTGGCGCGCGTCAACTATCTGGGCCTGCGCCATTTGAGCCAGGCGCTGCTGCCGCGCATGGCGCCCGGCGGTTCCATCATCAATGTGGCCTCCATCCTGGGTGCCGAGTGGCCGCAGCGCCTGGAACTGCACAAGCAACTGGCCGCCACCGACAGCTTTGCGTCTGGCCATGCATGGCTGCAGGCGCATCCGGTGGCGCACGCCACCTGCTACCAGTACTTCAAGGAAGCGCTGATCGTGTGGACGCTGCTGCAGTCGCGGCCCTGGTTCGCCGAGCACGGCGTACGCGTCAACAACGTCTCGCCGGGGCCGGTGTTTACGCCGATTCTTGGCGACTTCGTCAGCATGCTCGGCGAGGAGCGCGTCAAGGAAGATGCCAAGCGCATGACGCGGCCGGCGTATGCCGACGAGGTGGCGGAGGCCATCGTGTTTCTCGCTTCCGATGCGGCGCGCTGGATCAACGGCATCACCCTGCCGGTCGATGGCGGGCTGGCGTCCACCACTCTGTAACACCACCCCCTCAGCAGGAGGCCAGACCATGAACGCTCTCCCCAATACCGCGATTGCCGCAAGCGCCGCTCCGGCGTGGCATGGCTGCATCTTCAATGGCGACTGGGTACCCGGCAACGGCGGCACCGTGCAGATCATCGAGCCGGCCACCGGCACGCTGCTGCACGAAGTCGGCAAGGCCGACCTGGCCGATGTCGCCGCTGCCGTGGCGCTGGCCAAGAAAGCGCAACGTACCTGGGCAGCCACTGCGCCGCGCGAGCGCGCTGCGGTGTTTCACCGGGCCGCGCAGCTGATGGAAGCGCGCAGTGCCGGAGCGACGCTGCTGATCGCGCGCGAAACCGGCGGCATCCTGCCCAAGGCCCAGCGCGAAGTGAACGAGTCGGTGGTGATCTACCAGCAGTCTGCGGCGCTGCCGCTGCAGGCGGTTGGCCAGGTGCTGCCGACGGGCGCCGGCCAGCTCAGCCTGGCCCGGCACCTGCCGCTGGGCGTGATCGCAGTGATTTCCCCGTTCAATTTCCCGTTGATCCTGTCACTGCGCTCGGTCGCCCCGGCGCTGGCGATGGGCAATGCGGTGGTGCTCAAGCCCGACCCGCGCACGCCGTATACCGGTGGCGTGGTCATCGCGCAGGTACTGGAAGAAGCAGGCCTGCCGAAGGGTTTGCTGCATGTACTGCACGGCGATGCAGCCATCGGACAGGCGCTGGTCGAGTCGCCGGATGTCCCGATGATTGCCTTCACCGGCTCCACCGCGGCCGGGCGGCGCATCGGCGAGATCGCTGGCCGGCATTTGAAGAAGGTGTCACTGGAGTTGGGCGGCAACAACGCGGTGATCGTGCTCGACGACGCGGATCTGGACAAGGCCGCCTCTGCAGTGGCATTCGGCGCCTACCTGCATCAAGGGCAGATCTGCATGGCCACCGGCCGGGTGCTGGTCCAGCGCGGGATTGCCGATGCATTCACGCAGCGGCTGGCCGAAAAGGCCAGGCATCTGCCGGTCGGCGATCCGGTCAGCGGCACCGTGGCACTGGGCCCGATCATCGACCAGCGTCAGCTGCAGCGGGTGATCGATATCGTGGACGACAGCGTTGCCGCCGGTGCGGTGGTGGAGGCCGGCGCCAGCAACGAAGGCCTGTTCTATGCGCCGACGGTGTTGTCCAACGTGCGTCCGGGTATGCGTGCCTTCGACGAAGAAGTCTTCGGGCCGGTGATCAACATCACCGTGTTCGATACCGACGAAGAAGCCGCGGAACTGGCCAACCATGGCGAGTACGGTCTGGCTGCGGGCATCCTGTCGGCGTCGGTGTCGCGTGCGATGCGCCTGGGCGACAAGCTTCACACCGGCCTGTTGCATATCAACGATCAGACCGTGGCCGATGAAGTCATCAATCCCTTCGGCGGGACCGGTGCGTCGGGCAACGGCACCAGTGTCGGCGGACCGGCCGATTGGGAGCAGTACACCCACTGGCAATGGCTGACGATCAAGAACGAAGTGCCGCAGTACCCGTTCTGACCGGTGCGGCGCAACATACTGGGCGGTGGGGGTGCAGGCGAGCCGTGGATCAGCCGCTCCGGGGCCGATCTATCCGCAATGTTCAATTACTTTTAGGCAAAGCAACCAAGCGTTCGAGTGGCTTTATTGTTTCGAGACAGTCAGACGTTTACGTCTAAAGCCTGGTTGGTCGAGGGCGCGGTGTCCTTATCGCTTGCGGGACACGTCGTGAATACGTCCGTGGAGGCTCCTTGGCGGCATCCATGCCGCCAAGGAGCCCGCAACCGGCAAGGACACCGCGTCAGGGAGCTGGTCGGTGGCCGCGTGAAAAGCTGCTTGTCGCGCGTGTGTCGGGTTCCGAGCCGGCGTATCAGTATCTAAACAACGCGCATCACGCACTGCTCTTACTGTTCTTAACTGTGCACACCGATTATCTCGACTGGTCATTGCCCGCCCACCGTCGCGGGACCTTGAGCGGCATGGATGCCGCGCCAGAGCCTACAAGGACGTACTTGCGGCATGTCCCGCGATGGTGGGCGGGCAAGGGCCCTGCAGCGAAGCCGCAGATCGTTTGCTCTGCGCCCGACATCCACACTGTTCAATCACCTTTCAAGGCGACCAAGAGCTCGCGCATCGTCTGGACGCTCCAAAGCCGAGTTGGTCGAGTGCGCGGTGCCCTTACCGCTCGCGGGACACGCCGTGAATCCGTCCGTGGAGGCTCCTTGGCGGCATCCATGCCGCCAAGGGTCCCGCAATCGGCAAGGACACCGCACCAGAAAGTTGGTCGGTGGCTGGGTGAAAAGCCGCTTGTCGAACATATGTCGGACCTCGAGCCGGCGCATCAGTATCGAAACGTGCATCACGCATTGCTCTTACTGTTCTTAACTGTGCGCACCGACCATCTTGACGGGTCCTTGCCCGCCCACCGTCGCGGGACCTTGAGCGGCATGGATGCCGCGCCAGAGCCTACATGGACGTACTTGCGGCGTGTCCCGCGATGGTGGGCGGGCAAGGGCCCTGCAGCCAATCTCCAGACCAGCCGCTCTGCAACCAACGCATCCCCATCGTTCAATCACCTTTCAAGACGATCGAGATCTCGCGTTTCAGTGGTTTTTGTCAGCCGCTCTTAATCGCCAGCGCGGAATTGCGTCGGCGAGCAGCCGGCATGGCGTGCGAAGTAGCGGCTGAAGTATGCAGCGTCGAAAAATCCTAGGCTGGCGGCGATCTGCTGCACGCTCAGGCTGGTGTAGCGCAGGCTGCGGCGTGCTTCGAGCATGATCCGGCGCTGCAGTAATTGCAGCGCCGAGGCGCCGGCCAGCCGCTGGCACAACGCGTTGAGATGACCCGGAGTCAGGCCCAGCTGCCCGGCATAGCGGGAGATCGGCCAATGCGCGCGGTAGTGCTGGTCGATCAGCGCCTGATAGCCACGGAGATGGCGTAATGCCGGGTCGGCGTACGGGCTCACCGCAGCCGCATCCTGCGCGTGCTCCAGCGCCGTGCGGGCGGTCCAGATCAACAGTTGCGCTGCGGCGGCGTGCAATGCGGCCTCGTGGCCGATGCGCCGGTATGCGTGATCGTCGGCAATGCTGGCGAACAGCGCGTCGAGCAATCCGCGTGCGTGCTGTGCCTGCAGGACCTGCGGGATGGTCAGTGCACGCTGCAACAGCGGCGCGGCATTCAACGCACTACGTACCAACGGCATGCACAAGGTGATGATGTGGCCGCGTACCTGTGGATCGAATCTGAAACCATGCACGCACAGCGGTGGCAGCCAGATCACGCGTGCGCCACGCACGCGCTGGCTGCGGCCATCCAGCTGCAGCGTCGCCGGCCCGCGTTGCACGTACAGCAGTTGCGCCAGGTCTTCGTGCCGGTGCGGAGCGATGCGCCAGTCATGCAGCCGGCTGCGTGCGGCAATCGACTCCCAGTGCAGCAACTCCGGGGTGTCGGCGTGCTGCTCGCCATACAGGCCGAAGGCGGGGACCGCAGTGGCTGCGGCGTTGGCGTGCGCGCGTGTGGGCATCGTCGAAAAGTCCAAGCACTGCGCGCAATCATCCCTTCAAAGCACGTGCTTGGCTACCCACACTGGCCTGCATCCGTCGGCTGAGGCAGGAGCATTGCATGCGAACCCAGATCGCGATCATTGGCGCCGGCCCCTCCGGCCTGTTGCTGGGCGAGCTGTTGCTGCGGGCCGGTATCGATGCCGCGGTAATCGAGCGACAGACCCCGGAGCATGTGTTGGGGCGTATCCGCGCCGGCGTGCTGGAACAGGGCAGTGTGGAGCTGTTGCACCAAGCAGGCGTTGGCGCACGCGTGCAGCGCGAAGGCTTGCCGCATCACGGCTTCGAACTGTCGCTGGATGGCCGGCGGGAGCGCATCGATCTGCTGCGCGGCTGCGGGCGTAGTGTCACCGTCTACGGTCAGACCGAGGTCACCGCCGATCTGATGCACGCCCGTGCGCGCAGCGCTGCACCGACGTATTACAGCGCCCAGGACGTGACGCTGCGCGCGGTGGACAGCGATGCGCCCGCCGTGGAATTCACCCACGACGGCCAGCGCCTGCGTATCGACTGCGACTATATCGTCGGCTGCGACGGCTTCCATGGCATCAGCCGCGCCAGCATTCCGCCCGCGCGATTGCGCCTGTTCGAGCGGGTGTATCCGTTCGGCTGGCTTGGCGTGCTTGCCGACACCCCGCCGGTCCACGACGAGTTGATCTACGCGCACCACCCACGCGGCTTTGCCTTGTGTTCGATGCGCTCGCCGACGCGCTCGCGCTACTACGTGCAGGTACCGGCCGATGCGCAGGTACAGGCATGGAGCGATCAGGCGTTCTGGAACGAGTTGCGTGCGCGGTTGCCTGAGACGCTGGCTGCGCAACTGGTCACCGGTCCATCGATCGAAAAAAGCATCGCGCCGTTGCGGAGCTTCGTCGCCGAACCCATGCAGTACGGGCGCCTGTTCCTGGCTGGCGATGCGGCGCATATCGTGCCGCCCACCGGCGCCAAGGGCCTGAATCTGGCGCTGGCCGATGTCGGGTTGCTGGCGCACTTGTTCGGGCGCTGGAACGCGCACGGCGATACCACGGTGCTGCAGCAGTATTCGGCGCTGGCGCTGCAGCGGGTGTGGAAGGCCGAACGGTTTTCATGGTGGATGACCACCTTGCTGCATACCTTCGACGACCAGGACGCGTTCACCGCACGCATTCGTGCCGCAGAGCTGGATTATCTGCTGGGCAGCGAGGCCGGGCGCGCCACCCTGGCCGAAAACTATGCGGGGTTGCCGTTGGTGGAGCTGCCGGATTGAGCGCAGCGTTGGCGGCCGTCGAGGTGCCACATGCGTGCGAGAGAGAAAATCGACTGCCGTGGTTATCTTCTGATTACCACCAATACTACAGGTGCCCTGGTGCACTCCAGGGCGGCTAGCGGGTGAGCGGACGCGGCCGTTAGGCTGGCGGCGACGCGTGGAAAAACCCTGTGTGCAAGGCGCGTCGTCCCCCAATCAACGGTGCACCGTGTTGGCATTCCGGCAGGCGCAGCGCCCGTCTCCACGTAAGGACTCCTCCATGAATAAGCTGTTTTCCCGCGCCTTGCTGCTGGTCATGCTGGTGGCGCCGATGGCTGCGTTCGCGCAGACCGCAGTGACTGAAAATCCCAACCACCAGAAGATGCTGCTCGGATCCACCTGGCCCGAAACCGTCAACAAGCGGTTGGTCTACGATTTCTGGCGCATCGTGTTCGAGGCTGGCCAGGTGCAGGAAGCGCCGAAATACATGGACAAGAACTACATCCAGCACAACCCGAACGTGGCGAACGGTCGCGATGCCTTCATCGCGTTCCTGACAGCATTCGTGCCGCCGACGCCGGTACAGGCACGTGTGCAGTTGCCGCTGGTGGCCATCACTGCAGATCGCGATCTGGTCACCCTGGTGTCGGTGCGCACGCTGCCGGATCCGCGTGATCCCGGCAAGACCTATACCACCACCTGGTTCGACATGTTCCGCATCGAAAAAGGCCTGATCAAGGAGCATTGGGATCCGGACACGATTGCCGGCCGCGCCAATACCGGCGGGCAATAATCGCTGCTGCATTGCAGGGCTGCAGCGTGCAGCCCTGCAATGCGTGATCCATGCAGGTCGTCGGCAACCATGCAAGCGGTTGACGAAAAAGGACAGCGCCCGCCTGGTGGCGGGCGTCGTCTTTTGAGGCAGCGGGGTCAGCTGATGCGGAAGCCCATCGTCGCTTCCACCGCCTGCTGCCAGCCGGCATAGAGTTGTTCGCGCTTGTCGTCGGCCATGGCCGGCTCGAAGCGGCGATCCACCGCCCACTGCTTGGCGATCTCTTCGCGGCTGCTCCAGAAGCCGGTCGCCAGACCGGCCAGATACGCCGCACCGAGCGCGGTGGTTTCGGCCACTTCCGGGCGCAGGACCGGCACATTGAGCATGTCGCTCTGGAACTGCGCCATGAAGTCGTTGGCGATGGCGCCACCGTCGGCCCGCAGCTCCTTCAGCTCGATGCCCGAATCGGCCTGCATCGCAGTCAGCACGTCGCGGGTCTGGTACGCCATCGATTCCACCGCCGCACGCACGAAATGTTCCTTGGTGGTGCCGCGGGTCAGCCCGAACACCGCGCCGCGGATATCGCTGCGCCAATACGGCGCGCCCAGGCCGACGAAGGCCGGCACCAGATAGACCCCGTCGTTGTCGCCGGCACGTTCGGCATAGGCCTGCGAGTCGCTGGCCTTGCCGAGCATGCGCAGGCCGTCGCGCAGCCACTGCACGACCGAGCCGGCGACGAAGATAGAACCTTCCAGCGCGTACTCGACCTTGCCGTCGATGCCCCAGGCGATCGTGGTCAACAGACCGGCCTTGGACGCAACCGCCTTGTCGCCGGTATGCATCAGCGCAAAGCAGCCGGTGCCATAGGTGTTCTTGGCCATGCCCGGTTCGAAGCAGGCCTGGCCGAACAGCGCCGCCTGCTGGTCGCCGGCGATCCCGGCGATCGGCACCTGCTCGCCGTAGAAATACTGGGTCTGGGTCATACCGTAGATTTCGCTGGACGAGCGCACCTCCGGCAGCATTTCCTTCGGCACGTCGAGCATGGCCAACAGCTCGGCGTCCCACTCCAGCGTGTGGATGTTGTACATCAGCGTGCGCGAGGCATTGGTGTAGTCGGTGACATGCACCTTGCCGCCGGTGAGATTCCAGATCAGCCAGCTGTCGATGGTGCCGAAGGCCAGTTCGCCGTTGCGCGCGCGTTCGCGGGCGCCGTCGACGTGGTCGAGGATCCATTTGACCTTGGTGCCGGAAAAATAGGCATCGATCAGCAATCCGGTCTTGTCGCGCACCATCTGCTCGTGCCCGGCCTCCTTGAGCTGGGTGCAGATGTCCTTGGTCTGCCGCGATTGCCAGACGATGGCGTTGTAGATCGGCTGGCCGGTGGCCTTGTCCCACACCACCGCGGTCTCGCGCTGGTTGGTGATGCCGATACCGGCGATCGAACGCGCATCGATCTGCGCGTTGTTGAGCAGCTCGGTGATCGTGGTGTAGACGCTGGTCATGATCTCGCGCGGGTTGTGTTCCACCCAGCCCGGCTGCGGAAAGATCTGGCCGAACTCGCGCTGCGCCACGCCGGCCACCTTGCCGTTGCGATCGAACAGCATCGCGCGCGAACTGGTGGTGCCTTGATCGATCGCAAGGACGTATTGCTTTTCCATCGGAGATTCCTCGAACAATGCCGGCGCTGGCGCACGGCGAGAAAGTGGGCGGTGCACGCCGCTGCTGGAGAGGCCGATAAACCCATGGCCTGCCCGGCAGCGGGGCAGTGCTGTCAGTCGTGCCGCAGTACGATCAGCGCGGATCGAGCGGCGGTTTGCCGCCCTGCAGATGGCGCACGCGTGCCGGCAGGAACGGCAGGATCAGCCACTGGTAGGCGAGCGCGCCGATCGGGCCGCCGATCAACGGCCCGACAATGGGAATCCACCAGTAGTTGTCCTTGGCCGGCAACGCGGCCTCGCCCCAACCGGCAAGGTAGGCGAACAGGCGCGGGCCGAAGTCGCGTGCCGGATTCATTGCCCAGGCTTCCAGATAGCCCATCGACGCGCCCAGCGTCGCCACCAGCAGGCCGATCATCAGCGCGCCGGAGTTGGCGGTCGGCGCGGCTTCGTTGAATTGTTCGGTGATGGCGAAGATGCCGAAGATCAGGAACGCGGTGATGATGATCTGGTCGACCAGCGCATGCATCGGCGTCACCGCTAGGCCGGGTGCAGTGAAGAACACCCCGGCGGCGCCACCGGCTTCGCGGGTGAGTTGCTGCACCTGGTTGTAGTGGTCGATGACCGGGCCGTACAACTGGTAGACGATGGCCGCGCCCAGGAATGCACCGATCACCTGCGCACCCCAGTACGGCAGCACCTTCTTCCATGAGAAACCGCGGAACAACGCCAGCGCCAGCGTTACTGCCGGGTTGGCATGCGTGCCGGACACCGAGCCGGTGACATAGATCGCCAGCGTCACCGCCAGGCCCCAGGCGATGCACACGCCCCAGTAGGCGTTCTGGTACGGGCTGGGGTCGTAGAGGACGTACATCGCCGCGACCGAATCGCCGAGCGCGATGATGATGAACATCGCCACCGCCTCGGAAATCAACTCACCCACGAGTTGGCGGCTCATGCGCGCGTCCTCGTGCCGATGGCGATGACGCAGCCAGGGTGGTGCGATGCGCGCATTGGCGCGCAGGGGTCTTCGGTGATGCTCATCAGGGTGCCCTCCACGTGACTCAGGATGATGCCGGCAAATGCGCCAGGATACGTTGCCGCGCGACCCGTCCTCGCCGGCAGCGTGGTTCGATCAGGCCGGCACGCCGTCCGCCTGCCGGACCGAGTGTGTCTGCAGATATGCCTCCAGGCGTTCGCGCCCGGCTGCGTCGATGCGCAGGCCGAGTTTGCTGCGGCGCCACAGGATGTCGTCGGTGGTCACGGCCCACTCGTGGGCACGCAGGTAATCCACCTCGGCCTGATACAGGTCGGCACCGAAGTGCGTGCCCAGGGCGGCGATGTCCTGCGCCTGGCCCAGCAGCTGTTCCGCACAGGTGCCGTAGTTGCGTACCAGCCGTTGCGCGGTGGGCGCCGGCAGCCACGGGTACGCGTTGCGCACGCGCTCGAGCAGGCTGGCGATATCGCGTTGTTCGCCGCCGGGCAATGCATCGCCGCGCGCGGTCCATGCCGGCTTGCGTGCACCCAGCGCCTGGGTGAGGCGGTCGACCGCTTCTTCGGCCAGTTTGCGATAGGTGGTGAGCTTGCCGCCGAAGACGTTGAGCAACGGTGCGCCATCGGTGAGCATTTCCAGCTGGTAATCGCGGGTGACTTCGGCGGCGTTGTCCTCGGCATCGTCGAGCAGCGGACGCACGCCGCTATAGCTCCACACCACATCGCCGGGAGCGATCTGCTGCTGGAAATACAGGTTCACCGCATCGCACAGGTACTGCACCTCGGCCGCATCGATCCTGGGCGCGGCGGGGTCGGCCTGGTAATCCACGTCGGTGGTGCCAATCAGGGTGAAGTCATGCTCGTACGGAATGGCGAACACGATGCGCCGATCCGGTTGCTGGAAGATGTACGCGTGGTCGTGGTCGAACAACTTGGGCACCACGATGTGGCTGCCCTTGACCAGGCGCAGTGCGTGCGTGTGCGGCACTGCGGCGACCGTGTCCAGGAACGACACCGCCCACGGCCCGGCCGCATTGGCCAGCGCACGCGCCTGCACGGTGCGGCGGCGGCCGTCGCGATCTTCCAGTTCGGCGTACCAGAAGCCTGCATCGCGCCAGGCACCGACGCAGCGGGTGCGCGTGCGGATCTGTGCGCCCCGCCTGGCGGCGTCCATCGCATTGAGCACCACCAGCCGCGCGTCCTGCACCCAGGCATCGGAGTACACGAAACCGGTGCGCAGCGATTCCTGCAGCGGCTGGCCGACCGGGTGCGTGCGCAGCGACAGCCGGCGCGAGCGCGGCAGGCTGCGCTTGCTGCCGCCGAGATGGTCGTACAGAAACAGCCCGGCGCGAATCATCCAGGCCGGGCGCAGATGCGGTTGATGCGGCAGCAGGAAGCGCAGCGGCCAGATGATGTGCGGGGCCAGCCGCAGCAGCACCTCGCGCTCGGCCAGCGCCTTGCCGACCAGCGCGAACTCGTACTGTTCCAGGTAGCGCAGGCCGCCGTGGATGAGCTTGGTGCTGGCGCTGCTGGTATGCGCGGCCAGATCGTCCTGTTCGCACAAGCACACCGACAGACCGCGCCCGGCCGCATCGCGGGCGATGCCGACCCCGTTGATGCCGCCGCCTATCACCAGAAGATCGTATGTCTCGCCCATCGGTGTCTCCGTCCGGGCGCGCCAACAGCGAACCCAAGTTGTCATGTTCGAACATATTCGAACATCAAACCTTTTCGGGGCGTGAAGAGCCGTTAGACGTGGGAATCAAGCACTTGGGAAATAAAAGTGCCTATCGAAGCCGGTATTTCGATAGTCAAGGAGCATCATGAAAGCAGCCCGATCGACATGCCCATGCCGCAAACGCACAAAAACGAACAATTGGCTCAGCCGGCGTCGCCAGGCTCGGCCAGATGCACGCGGGTGCCGGCCTCGGCCAGCACGGCGGCCAGTTCCTGCGGTGGCGGCCGGTCGGTGAACCAGTCGTGCACCTGGGCGATCGCGCCCAGTCGCACCATGGCGTTGCGGCCGAACTTGCTGTGGTCGGCCGCCAGCAGCACCTGCCGCGAGTGTTCGATGATGGCCTGGGCCACGCGCACTTCCTGGTAGTCGAAGTCCAGCAAGGTGCCGTCCAGATCGATGCCGGAAATGCCGATCACCCCGAAGTCCACCTTGAACTGCCGGATCAGCTCCACCGTCGCCTCGCCGGTCACGCCCTGGTCGCGCCCGCGCACCACGCCACCGGCCACGATCACCTCGAAGCTGGGGTTGGCGCTGAGCATCACCGCCACGTTGAGGTTGTTGGTGATCACGCGCAGGCCGCGGTGCTGCAGCAAGGCGCGCGCGACCTCTTCGTTGGTGGTGCCCAGGTTGATGAACAACGAGGCATCGTCGGGAATGAAGCGGGCGACCCGCGCGGCGATGTGCTGCTTCTCGCGCGCCTGCAGCGCCTTGCGTGCGGTGTAGGCCAGGTTTTCCACGCTCGAGGGCATGCTGACGCCACCGTGATAGCGGCGCAGCACGCCGGCATCGCACAGCAGGGTCAGGTCGCGACGGATGGTCTGCGGCGTCACCTCGAAGCGCGTCGCCAGCCCTTCCACCTCGGCAAAGCCCTGCTGCCGCACCAATGCCACCAATTGTTCCTGGCGCGGGTTGAGTGCCGGCGCCGGGACCGTCCTGTAGTGAGTCGACTCCATGCGCAGATGATCGCGCATGCGCGTGAGGATGCAAACACGCGCTGCACGCGCGCTGGCGTGCCGATGGCCGCGCTCAGCCCAGCGCGCCGCGGTAGCCGGTATCGATGCTGATGCTGCCGCCCACCGCGCGCGAGACGCAGGCGCACAGCTTGCGGTTCTCGCGGCGCTGTTCGTCGCTGAAGAATACATCGCGGTGGTCGATATCGGCCGCGCTGTCCAGCACCTCGACCGCGCACAGCCCGCATTCGCCGCGCCGGCATTCGGCGATCAGCTCGACTCCGGCGTCGGCCAGCGCATCCAGCATCGATTCGTTCTCGGCCACCGGCACTTCCAGGCCGAGCCCGGGCAGCTTGACCACGAACGCCTGCGCCGGCACCCGCCCGCTGTTGCCGAAGGTTTCGAAATGCAGCCGCGCGCGCGGACGCCCGGCGCCATGCCAGTGCTGGCGCACCGCTTCGAGCATGCCGAGCGGGCCGCACACGTACACCTCGGCATTGGGCGACAGCCGCGCCAGCGCGGCGGCAAGATCCGCCGGGCCGGCGCCGTCGTCGCATTGCAGCTGCAGGCGCTCGCCGAGCAGCGCTTCCAGTTCGTCGACATAGGCCATCGCACGGCGCGTGCGCCCGGCATACAGCAGGCGAAACGCGCGATGGCGGCGCGCCAGCCGCTGCGCCATGCCGATGATCGGGGTGATGCCGATCCCGCCGGCGATCAGCAGGATCTCCTCGCCGCCCTCGTCCAGCGTGAAGTTGTTGCTGGGCGGGGAGATCTCCACCACATCGCCGGGCTGCAGCGTCCACATGTGCCGCGAGCCGCCGCGGCTGTCGGGCATCTGCCGTACCGCGATCTGGTAGTGGCCATCGGCACGCGGCTCGCCCACCAGCGAGTACGAGCGCACGTCGGCGCGGCCGTGCAGCTGCACGCGAAAATCCAGATGGCTGCCGACCTCGAAGCCGCGCGCCGCGGTGCCCGGGTCGAGCACGATTTCGCGCACGCCCTCGCAGGCGTCGGCAATGCTGACCACATGGGCGCGGTGCCACCGGGTGTCTTTACGCATGGGAAACTCCAGGCAGAAGGGTGGGCCGGCTGCTGCCGGCAGTGGCGGGATGCGCGCGGCCGATCAATGCGCCGCTGCGCACCTGGGTGATCGCCGCCGGGGTCTGCAGCACGTGGCGCAGATTGCGATGGGCCAGCCGTGCGTGTTCGCGCATCAGCGCTTCGGCGCGCGCGCCCCGGTGGTCTTCGATCGAGCGTGCCGCGCAGTTCGATCGCATCGTGCACCTCGCGTTCGCCGAAGGCCTGCGCCGCCTAGCCGCCGCCCGGCAGTGCGCTGGCCAGGCCCTGTTCGCACAGCCGCTGCAACGCCGTGCCACCGAGTGCGCGACATGCCCCGCCGCTGCCCCACCGCCAGCTCGGGCAAGCGCGTTCCGGCCGGCGGTGCCGTCGCGGATCAGTTCGCGTAGCGACAGCAGCGCGCGCGTGGTCTGCGCGGCACTGCTGCGAAACGGGGTGGCGGGTGACATGGACACCTCCGATGCGGTGCTCAGCCCACCATGCGCAGCGACAGTTCCTGCGCGCGCTGCTCCTGGGCGATCAGCCGATCGATCACGCGGCGCGCCCACATGCCGCCGGCATCGACGTTGAGGTTGTAGAAGGTGTGATCCGGATGCGCGTCGATGGCGCGCTGCTGCGCTTCCAGCACTGCCTCGTCCTCGCCGAACACGCCGGTGACGCCTGCACGGGTCAGCGTGGTCAGCGATTGATCATGCAGCGCGTAGTTGCGCATGAACGCCCAGAAGTAGTGGCAGGTGGTGTCGGTTTCCGGCGTGATGGTGTTGAGTACGTAGCCGTTGACGCCCTGGCTGCGGTCGCCCTCCGGCGCACCGGTGCCGGCGATGGCCACGCCGACGTCGATGGCGATGGTGCCGGGCGCTTCGAAGCGGATGATCTGCCAGCGGTCGACCTTGCCGCGGTAGTCCAGATGGCGCGCGATCTGGCTGGCCCAGAACGGCGGCGCGTCGATATTGCGCATCCAGCGCGACACCACCACCGAGCGGTCGCCATGCATCACCTCGAACGGCGCTTCGGCGATCTCGTCCTGGCCGATGCTGGAGCCGTGCACGAAGGTCTCGTGGGTCAGGTCCATCAGGTTGTCCAGCACCAGCCGGTAGTCGCACTTGGCATAGATGGTGCGGCCATCACCGGCCCAGGCCGGATCGTGCGCCCAGTGCAGATCGGGAATCAGGCGGGTGTCGGCCTGCGCCGGGTCGCCCGGCCAGATCCATACATGGCGATGCTTTTCGGCCACCGGAAAACTGCGCACGCACGCGGACGGATTGATGGTCTCCTGCGAGGGCATGTGCACGCAGCGGCCCTGGCTGTTGTAGACCAGCCCGTGATAACCGCACACCACATCGTCGCCGCGCAGTTTGCCCATCGACAGCGGCACCAGGCGATGCCAGCACGCATCTTCGAGCGCGATCACCGCCCCGGCAGTGGTGCGATAGACCACCACGTCCAGGTTGCAGACCTTGCGTGGGGTCAGCGCGTGCCTGATCTCGTGGTCCCAGGCGACGGCGTACCACGCATTGAGGGGAAACAGCTGCTTGGACTGGGACATGACCGTGGCTCCTGGGGTTTGTAGACAACCTGGGGTGCGGATCGGCAGCGGTGCGCCGGCTGGCGACCAGTTGACGCGCATGCCGGCGCTGGCGTCTTCTTGCAAGCGAAGTTATGTATACACCGGAGACAATGTTGGAGCGTCGGTCGCTTGCCGAAATTGTGCGATTATCGAATTGATGCACCGATAATCGCATTGACCGGGCCGTGCAGCTGCGCCTAACGTGACCACACGCTCGCTGCGCAGGACCGAAGCAATGGCCCAGATCGTCCCCCTTTCAGAAGCGGTGTCCCAGCTGATCGCCGATGGCGACTGCGTGGCGATGGAAGGCTTCACCCATCTGATTCCGCATGCGGCCGGCCACGAGGTGATCCGCCAGCGCAAGCGCGACCTGCACCTGGTGCGCATGACCCCGGACCTGATCTACGACCAACTGATCGGCGCCGGTTGTGCATCGGCATTGCGGTTTTCCTGGGGCGGCAATCCCGGCGTCGGCTCGCTGCACCGGCTGCGCGATGCGGTCGAACATGCGTGGCCGCAGCCGCTGCAGATCCGCGAACACAGCCATGCCGACATGGCCAACGCGTACGTGGCCGGTGCCTCGGGCCTGCCGTTCGCGGTGCTGCGCGGTTATGTCGGCTCCGACCTGCCGCGCGTCAACGACAGCATCAGGTTCCTGCAATGCCCGTACACCGGCGAAACGCTGGCCACCACGCCGGCCGTCAGGCCCGATGTCACCGTGATCCATGCGCAGCAGGCCGACCGCCGCGGCAACGTGCTGCTGTGGGGCATCCTGGGCGTGCAGAAGGAAGCCGCGCTGGCAGCGCGCAAGGTGATCGTGACGGTGGAAGCGATCGTCGACACGCTGGATGCGCCGCCCAACGCCTGCATCCTGCCGCGCTGGGTGGTCGATGCGGTCTGCCACGTGCCCGGCGGTGCGGCACCGTCGTACGCGCATGGCTATTACGCCCGCGACAACCGCTTCTACCTGGCCTGGGATGCGATCGCGCGCGACCGCGCACGCTTCCAGGCCTGGATCCAGACGCACATCCTCGACACCGAGGACTTTGCTGCGTTCCAGCGCGTGTACGCGCACTCGCTGCTGCAGGTGGCCGCATGAGCGAGGTCAGCAGCAACGAGATGATGACCGTGGCGGCGGCGCGGCGCCTGCCCGATGGCGCGGTGTGCTTCGTCGGCATCGGCCTGCCGTCCACCGCCGCCAACCTGGCGCGGCTGACGCATGCGCCGGATGTCACCCTGATCTACGAATCTGGCCCGATCGGCGCGCGCCCGGAGGTGCTGCCGTTGTCGATCGGCGACGGCGAACTGGCCGACACCGCCGACACCGTGGTCTCCACCCCGGAAATCTTCCGCTACTGGCTGCAGGGCGGCCGCGTGGACGTGGGTTTCCTGGGCGCGGCGCAGATCGATCGCCATGCCAACCTCAACACCACGGTGATCGGCCCGTACGACGCGCCCAGGACGCGGCTGCCCGGCGCAGGCGGCGCGCCGGAGATCGCGGCCAGCGCCAAACAGGTGTTCATCATCATTCGCCAATCCAGACGCAGCTTCGTGCCGGCGCTGGACTTCGTCACCACCGTCGGGCATCTGGACGGTGGCGATGCGCGGCAGCGTGCCGGCCTGCCCGGCGCCGGCCCCACCGTGGTCGTCACCGACCTGTGCGTGATGGAGCCCGACCCCGTGACCCGCGAACTCACCGTCACCGCCCTGCACCCCGGCAGCACCCGCGAGCAGGTGCGCGCGGCCACCGGCTGGCCGATCCGCTTCGCCGCCGACCTGGCGCAGACCATGCCACCCAGCGTTGCGGAATTGCAGGCGCTGCGCGCGCTGCAGGCACGCACCGATGTAGCGCATGGCAAGCAGGCAGCCGGGGCCGAGGCATGAGCGAGGTCTATCTGATCGATGGCATCCGCACGCCGATCGGCCGCTATGGCGGCGCCCTGGCCGGCGTGCGCGCCGACGACCTGGGCGCGCTACCGATCGCCGCGTTGATGGCACGCAATCGGCAACTGGAACCGGCGCTGATCGACGACGTGTACCTGGGCTGCGCAAATCAGGCCGGCGAGGACAATCGCAATGTCGCGCGCATGAGTCTGTTGCTGGCAGGGCTGCCCAGTTCGGTGCCGGGCAGCACGCTCAATCGCCTGTGCGGCTCGGGGCTGGACGCGGTCGGCACGGTGGCGCGCGGCATCCGTGCCGGCGAGCTGGGGCTGGCGATCGCCGGCGGGGTCGAGTCGATGACCCGCGCGCCCTGGGTCATGGGCAAGGCCGAGAGCGCGTTCGCGCGCACGCAACAGCTGGAAGACACCACGATGGGCTGGCGGTTCGTCAATCCGCGCCTGCAGCGCGCCTATGGCGTGGATCTGATGGGCGAGACCGCGGAGAACGTGGCACAGCGCCATGCCATCGCGCGCGAAGACCAGGACGCGTTCGCGCTGCGCAGCCAGCAGCGTGCAGCCGCCGCACAGGCGGCCGGTTTCTTCGATGCAGAAATCACTCCGGTGCCGGTGGCCGCACGCAAAGGGGACGAGGCGACCACTATCGATCGCGACGAGCATCCACGCCCGAACACCACCGCCGAGATGCTGGCCAAGCTCAAGCCGGTGTTCCGCCAGCCCGGCACGGTGACGGCTGGCAATGCGGCCGGTCTCAACGATGGCGCTGCCGCCTTGCTGCTGGCCTCTGCGCAGGCCGTGCACGCGCATGGACTGACCCCGCGGGCACGCGTGCTCGGCTTCGCCTCGGCCGGTGTGGAGCCGGCCTACATGGGCATCGGCCCGGTACCGGCCACGCAGCGCCTGCTGGCGCGCCTGGGCCTGCGCATCGCGCAGTTCGACGCGATCGAACTCAACGAAGCCTTCGCCGCGCAGGTGCTGGCCTGCACGCGCGCGTTCGGCCTGGCCGACGATGCCGCGCACGTCAACGCCAATGGCGGCGCCATCGCGCTCGGCCATCCCCTGGGCATGAGCGGCGCGCGGCTGGCGTTGACCTTGTTGCGGCAACTGGAGGCGGGCAACGGGCGGCTTGGGCTGGCCAGCATGTGCATCGGGGTCGGGCAGGGCGTGGCGCTGGCGATCGAGCGCGTGTAGTGCGCCGATTGCAACCGCCGCTGCCAAGACCGCACACCCACGTTTTGATCCTGCCGTAGCGCAACCGATGGAGATCCCGCATGCGCGACCCCAGCTCTGACACGTCGATCGATCCGCTGCTCGGCTATCGCCGGCCGCGGATCGGCACGCAGCCGGCCTACCTGCATCTGCCCTACGCATCCACCGCATTGCGCGGCCCCACGCGCGCGCCGATCGAACTCCCGGCCACGCTGTCGGAAGTCACCGGGCCGCAATTGAATCGGCTCACCCTGGGTGAGCATGCCGCCGACCTCACCGCCGGCTTTGCGGGCGCGCCGCTGGGCGAGCGCATCATCGTGTCCGGCCGCGTGCTCGACGAAAATGGCAAGCCGGTGCGCAACAGCGTGGTCGAGGTGTGGCAATGCAATGCCGCCGGCCGCTATCAACATGCCGGCGACCGGCACGACGCACCGCTGGACCCCAACTTCCGCGGCACCGGCCAGGCGCTCACCGACGACCACGGCCGCTACGCGTTCAAGACCATCAAGCCGGGCGCGTATCCGTGGCGCAATCACTACAACGCCTGGCGGCCGGCGCATATCCATTTTTCGCTGCATGGCGATGGCATCGGGCAGCGGCTGATCACCCAGATGTACTTCCCCGGCGACCCGTTGCTGGCGCACGACCCGATCTACAACTGCGTGGACGATGCGCAGGCGCGCGAACGCATGGTGTCCCGCTTCGACTGGGAAAACGCGGTGAGCGAATACGCGCTGGCCTACCGCTTCGACATCGTGTTGCGCGGCCGCAAGCAAACGGTCTGGGAATAAATCGATGAGCCTGCACACCACCCCGTCGCAAACCGTTGGCCCGTATTACCGGCTCGGGCTGGAGCCGCTGTATCGCGCGCAGCTCGCGCCTGCGCAGGCCGCGGGCACGCACGTGCGGATCAGTGGTTGCGTGTTCGATGGCGCCGGCAACCCGGTGGCCGACGCAGTGCTGGAACTGTGGCAGGCCGATGCGGCCGGCATCTATGCGCATGCCGCCGATGCGCGCTGCCAGGCGCACGATCCCGGCTTCGATGGCTGGGGCCGCGTGCCGACCGACGCGCAGGGGCGTTTTTCCTTCAGCACCGTCAAGCCGGGCCAGGTCGCCGGCCCGGACGGCAAGATGCAGGCCGCGCATCTGACCGTGCTGGTCTTCATGCGCGGGCTGTTGCGCGGCGTGTCGACGCGGCTGTACTTCGCCGACGATCCGCAGCTGGGCAGCGACCCCATCCTGGCCCTGGTGCCGGGCGAGCGCCGCAGCACGCTGCTGGCGCAATCGCGCGGTGGCAGCGATTACGTGTGGGACATCCACATGCAGGGCGATGCGGAAACGGTGTTTTTCAACTATTGATCGCGCCGTCGGTGCGCGGGTTGCCATGCATGGTTGTCTCCGTGCGAGCAGCACACCTGCACCTGCGTGCAGATGCGGCGCACCTGTCGCCGCGCGCCGGGCAGGCAGGTGCCAGCGCGCGCTGCCCTCGGTGATCCATCGTGATCGCGTGGCACCTGCGTGCAATGCGGTGATCCGCCGCAACACGCGCCTTGGCCAAACATGCAGCACGCGCACATGACCAGCCTGGAAAACCGCGCGTGCATACCACCAAGCGCCGCGCCCGCCGGTTGGCACTCCCGCGCATCGGTGCCATGCTGCCGGCACGCCACCCGAGGCCATGCATGACTGTGACGTCTTCCCTGTTGGGATCCTTGTTTGGCGAGCCTGCCTGCGACGCGTTGTTCGACGACACGGCGCGGGTGCAGGCAATGCTGCAATTCGAATCCGCACTCGCCCGCGCACAGGCGCAGTGCGGCGTGATTCCCTCCGAGGCCGCGCAGGCCATTGCGGCCGCATGCGACGTGCAGCATTACGATCAGGCCGCGCTGGCCCAGGCCACCGCACTTGCCGGCAATCCCGCCATTCCCCTGGTCAAGGCGCTGACCGCACGCGTGGCCGCCCACGATGCGCAGGCCGCGCGCTGGGTGCACTGGGGCGCCACCAGCCAGGACGTCATCGACACCGGCACGGTGCTGCAGCTGCGCGCCGCGCTCGACCTGCTGCTGCCGCGCCTGCAAGGCCTGTGCGCCGAGCTGGCTGCGCTGGCCGCGCGCGAACGCAACACCGGCCTGCCCGGACGTACCTTGCTGCAGCAGGCGGTGCCGATCACGTTCGGGCTCAAGGTCGCCGGTTGGCTGGATGCGCTACAGCGCGCGTACCGCCGCCTGCAGTCCTTGCAGCACGATGGCCTGGTGCTGCAGTTCGGGGGTGCGGCCGGCACGCTGGCGTCGTTGCAGGCGCGCGGACTCGATGTCGCCCAGGCGCTGGCAACCACGCTGGCGCTGCCGTTGCCCGCGATGCCGTGGCATACCGCGCGCGATCGCCTCGTCGAGGTCGGCTGTGCGTTAGGCCTGCTGGCCGGCACGTTGGGCAAGATCGGCGGTGACGTGGTGCTGCTGATGCAGTCTGAAGTCGGCGAAGTGTTCGAGCCGGCCGCAGCCGGCAAGGGCGGTTCCTCGGCGATGCCGCACAAGCGCAATCCGGTCTCCAGCGTCGCCGCGGTCGCTGCTGCCACCCGCGTGCCCGGCCTGGTGGCGACCTTGTTCAGCGCAATGGCGCAGCCGCATGAACGCGCCGCCGGGCAATGGCATGCCGAATGGGAGACCTTGCCGCAGATCGTGCGCCTGACCGCCGGCAGCCTGGCGCAGATGCAAGGCTGCCTGGCCGACCTGCAACTGGACCGCGAGGCCATGCGCGCGCACCTGCACAGCCATGGCGGCGCGCTGTATGCCGAGGCGGCGGTGTTCGCGCTGGCACCACGGCTCGGCAAGCCGCAGGCGCATGCGCTGGTCGAACAGGCGGTGGCACGCGCCCAGGCGCAGCAGCGCCATCTGCGCGAGGTGCTCGGCGACGACGCGCAGGTGAGCGCGGTACTCACGCAGGCGCAACTGCAGGCGGTGTTCGATGTGGACAGCTGGCGCGGCATGTCCTCGGTCTGGATCGATCGCGTGCTGGCCGGCTCTTCATCCCGCTGACGGTGCTCCGATGGCTTATCTCCAGTTGCCCACGCATCGCCTGCACTACCGCCTCGACGGCACCGAAGGCCGCCCCTGGCTGACCTTCTGCAATTCGCTGGGCACCGACCTGCACATGTGGGACGTGCAGATCGCTGCGTTTGCGCCGCATTACCGCATCCTGCGCTACGACCGCCGCGGCCATGGCGATTCGGACACGCCACCCGGCCCGTATCGGGTTGCCGACCTGGGCCAGGACGTGCTGGCGCTGTGGGACGCGTTGCAGATCGCACGCAGCGACTTCTGCGGCCTGTCGATCGGCGGACTCACCGGGCAATGGCTGGGCCTGCATGCGCCGCAGCGCCTGCGCCGGCTGGTGGTGTGCGCCACCGCGCAGAGGATCGGCAGCAGCGAGAGCTGGAATGCGCGCATCGAGCAGGTGCGCAGCGAAGGCCTGCCGGGGCTGGTCGATGCCACCCTGCAGCGCTGGTTCACGCCGTCGTTTGCGCTCAGCCATGCGCAGCGCCTGGACATGATCGTGGCCGCCTTCGTGTCGACATCGCCGCAGGGCTATATCGCCTGCTGCCAGGCGGTGGCCCACGCCGACTTCCGCGGCGCGCTGGACACGCTGGAACTGCCACTGCTCGCACTGGCCGGCGACGACGACCCGGTCTGTCCGCCGGCCGATCTGCGCGAGATCGCCTACGCCGCCCCGCACGGCCACTTCGCACAGGTGCCCGGCCGGCATATCTGCAACCTGGAGTCGCCGGCCGCGTTCAACCACAGCGTGCTGGGCTTTCTGCAGGCCGACCACGGGTGACCGTCCACCCGGCCAGGCAACTGCCGGACGCGTGGAGCCGGTACCCCGATCCGGCAGGTACGGCGCTCGGCATTCCCGCTCATGCGTTGCATCTGCGCCCAGCTGGCCACGGCCGGCTGTCTGTTGCCGGCCATGTCGATGGCGACCCATGCGCCTGATATGTCAGCGCGCACCGCGCGGCCGCAGCTGACCTGCAGCGGCCGCCAGCACCCGATTCCCCATTCCCCCATTCCCCCATTCCCCCGCGCAGGAGAGATTCCGATGCACGAAGACGAGCGTTACCAGACGGGCTTGCGCGAGCGCCGACGCGTCCTGGGCGATGCGCATGTCGAGCGCTCGCTGGCCGCACGCACCGAGTTCACCGACGAGTTCCAGGCGCTGATCACCCGCTATGCCTGGGGCACCGTCTGGACCCGCGATGGCCTGCCCGCGCACACCCGCTCGCTGCTGACCCTGGCGATGATGGTGGCGCTGGGCCACGACGAGGAGTTCAAGCTGCACGTGCGCGCCGCGCGCAACAACGGCGTCACGCCCGAGCAGATCAAGGAAGTGTTGCTGCAGGCCGCGGTTTATTGCGGCGTGCCTGCCGCCAACCATGCCTTCGCGCTGGCCAAACCCATCCTCGAAGAGCAGGCAGGCGAAGAACAGCCGGCGCGCGAAGGCTGAGGGCCACGGCCAGGCGCAAATACAGCAGGCACGTTGCGCTTGCACCGCATGCGGCGGGCAATGCGACCGGTTCGGTTGGCTGCGGCCGTGGCCTGCACTCATGGCGCGCCGGGCAGGATGGCGATCCAACGCGCGCACTGCGTTGCAACCTGGCCGTTCCGTATGCACATCGCCGCTGATGACATCACCCGTCAACGACGGGATGATGGACATGCCGCAACGGACCACCGCTTCCGTTCGCACAGGACATTGCCCACGAGGTTGCCGATGCTGCTGCGTACCGTTTGTTTGCTTTTGCTGCTGCTCACCGTATCCGGGCTGCAGGCACGACCGCATCCCGGCCCCGGAACCGAGCTGGCGCAGGTGCGCACCGACGATGGCCAGACGCTGGCGGTATGGTCGCGCGTCCCGGCGCAGCCGCGCGGCACGATCCTGCTGGTGCACGGGCGCACCTGGAGTGCGTTGCCCAATTTCGATCTGCAGGTTCCCGACGAACCGCGCGATGCGCGCTCGGTGCTGGCGGCATTGGCGCAGGCCGGCTATGCCGCCTACGCGGTCGATCTACGCGGCTATGGCGGCAGTGCGCGCGATCGCAGCGGCTGGAACACGCCCGCGCGCGCGGTGGCTGATGTCGATGCGGTACTGAGCTGGGTCGCCCGCCAGCATCCGCAGCTGCCGCCGCCGGCCTTGCTCGGTTATTCCAATGGCGCGCGGGTGGCGCTGCTGGTCGCCCAGCAACATCCGCAAGCGGTGTCGGCGCTGGTGCTGTACGGCTTCCCGGACGATGTCGACGCAGCGCCCGATACCACCCCGGCGCCAGCGCAGCCATTGCGTGCGCGCACCACGGCCGCGGCGGCCGGCGAGGATTTCATCACCGCCAACGCCGCACCGCCTAGCGTGCGTGCGGCCTATGTGGCGCAGGCGGTATCGGCCGACCCGGTGCGCACCGACTGGCGCGCGATGGAGCAGTTCGCCTTCCAGCCGGAGCAAGTGACCACGCTGCCGGTCTTGCTGCTGCGTGGCGTCGACGATCCCATCGCGACCCAGGCGGACAACGCGCACCTGTACGCACGTCTGCGCAGCGAAGACCGCAGCTGGGTCACGCTGCCGCACGCCGATCACGTGGCGCATGTCGAGGACACCCATGCCGCCTGGATGGATGCGGTGGTGAGCTTCCTGCGCCGGCCGCGCTGAGCGCGCCCGGCGGCCACTAGCTCAACAACGCACCCAGCCGCTGCGCGGCCTGCTTCAACGGCTGCAGCAACTGCGTCTGCATGGTCTGCAGGCTCACGCGCCCGGCCTGGGCGCCGATGTTGAGCGCGGCGATCACCTCGCCGCGCAGGTTGCGCACCGGTACCGCGATCGAGCGCAGGCCGATTTCCAGCTCCTGGTCGGTCAGGCACATGCCTTCGCGGCGCGTGCGTGCCAGCACCTCCCGCAACGTCGATGCCTGGGTCACGGTGCGGTCGGTGCGCGGGCGCAGCGTGGTGCGCTCCAGGTACGCCTGCAAGGTGTCGCCGGGCAGGGCGGCCAACAGCACGCGGCCCATCGAGGTGCAGTAGGCCGGCAGGCGTGTGCCCGGGCGCAGCCCGATCGACATGATGCGCACCGTCTCGGCGCGCGCCACGTACAGCAGGTCGTCGCCGTCCAGCACGCCCAGCGAGCAGGATTCGTGCAACTGGTCGCGCAGCCCGTCCAGCACCGGCTGCGCCGCCGCAGTCATCGACGAAGACGCCGCATACGCGCCGCCAATCCCCAGCACGCGCGGCAGCAGCACGTAGCCGCGGCCCTGCTCGCCCACGTAGCCCAGCCTGGCCAGGGTATGCAGCACCCGCCGCACCGCCGCACGCGAGATGCCGGTCTCCAGGCTGATCTGCGACATCGTCACCTCGCGCGCGTGCTGGGCGAACACGCTCAGCACCACCAGCCCGCGGCCCAGCGAGGTCATGAAGTCCGGGTCGCCCTGGGCGGCGGCGATCTGCTGCATCAATTCATGCGGCAGGCTGCGTTCGCTACCGGCGGTGACCACGGTGGCGGAGCGTTTGCGGCGGCTGGGGGCGTGCTCGGGCATCGGATCGCGGGTTGGACGGGTCCGCGCATGGTAAGCGCTCGCGCCGATGCATGCGCCCGGTCGCAGCTTGTGCCTGGACATGTAAGCGCTTCACCCTGGTTGCCGCATAATCGCTCCTGGTTTGTTTCGGATCGGTCCCCTTAGTCCATGAAAACCCCCAAGGGCCTGCAACCGCTGATCGACGACGGCATCATCGACGAAGTGTTGCGACCACTGAAGAGCGGCAAGGAAGCATCCGTCTATGTGGTCGGCACAGGCGCCGACATCCTGTGCGCCAAGGTCTACAAGGACATGGCGCAACGCAGTTTCCAGGCGCGCGTGCAATATCAGGAAGGCCGCAAGGTGCGTGGCAGCCGCCAGGCGCGCGCGATGGGCAAGGCCACCAAGTTCGGCCGGCGCGAAGCCGAGACCGCGTGGAAGAACACCGAAGCCGAGGTGCTCTATCAACTGATGGATGCCAGCGTGCACGTGCCCAAGCCGCGCGGCTATTTCCACGGCGTGCTGCTGATGGACCTGGTCACCGACGAGGCCGGCCACAGTGCGCCGCGGCTGGGCGAAGTGGAGCTGGAGCCGGAGCAGGCGCGCAGCTTCCACACCAGCCTGATCGGCGATGTAGTCAAGATGCTGTCGCTGGGCCTGGTGCACGGCGACCTGTCCGAATACAACGTGCTGGTTTCGCCCGAGGGCCCGGTGTTGATCGATTTCCCGCAGGTGGTCAGTGCTGCGGGCAACAACGCCGCACGCGACATGCTGCTGCGCGACGTGCACAACCTGCGCGACTGCCTCGGCCGCTTCGCCCCGGAGCTGCTGGACACCCATTACGGCGAAGAGATGTGGGCGTTGTTCGAAAAGGGCGAGCTGCGCCCGGACAGCGTGTTGACCGGCCGCTTCAAGTTCGACACCCGCCGCGCCGACGTGCGTGCCATCCGCGCTTCGATCGAAGACGCACGCCAGGAAAACCTCATCCGTCAGCAGGGTCGCGAGGCCGCCGCCGAGGACGACGACTAGACCGCCGTCGCGATCGCAACAGGCCGGCCTGCCGCCGTCGACCGCACAGGTGGTGCGCGTCTTCAATCGGTGTCGATTGTCCGACCACGCCATTGCACAGGACTGACGAACAGTTCGTCGAGCGCCACCCACGACAGTTGAGGGAACCCTGCGCCGGGCCGGACGGCTCCGATCATCTGGCGCTCCCGATACTTTCGGCCGCTGAAAACCTCGTGACCTCCATCAAACGTTCCGGCATCGTCGACGCCGACGCGCTAGCGGCATGCTTGCTTCGCACGCGGCGGCATGGAATCGTGCCGTGACGTCTGCTGACCATCATCCACGCATTTTCAGCATGTAAACGCAGAAGCCCGAACGCACGGCCGACATTCACCTGCCAGCGCATCGGCGACCACTTACGCCACCTGACTGCGGCGCGCGCGCTCCAGATGCACCAGCAACAGCGAAATCGCCGCCGGCGTCATGCCGGCAATCCGTTGCGCCTGGCCGATGCTTTGCGGGCGCACACGCTCGAGTTTCTGCTGCACTTCGATCGACAACCCGCGCACGCCGGCATAATCGAATCCTTGCGGAATCGGCGTGGTTTCGTGGCGTTGCTGGCGTGCGATGTCGTCGCGCTGGCGATCCAGATAACCGGCGTACTTGACGCTGATCTCCACCTGCTCGGCCACCTGCGCATCGTCCACGCCCGGACCCAGCGTCGGCACGCGCATCAGCGTGGCGTAGTTGAGTTCGGGGCGCTTGATCAGGTCCAGCACGTTGGTTTCGCGGCTCACCGCCACGCCCAGGGTCTGGGCCACTTCGCGGCCCAGCGCATTGCCCGGGGTCGCCCACAGCACCGACAAGCGCGCGCTTTCGCGCTGCACCGCTTCCTGCTTGGCCGAAAACCGCGCCCAGCGCGCATCGTCGACCAGGCCCATCGCGCGGCCGACGCCGGTCAGACGCGCATCGGCGTTGTCCTCACGCAGCTGCAGGCGGTATTCGGCGCGGCTGGTGAACATGCGATACGGCTCGGTGGTGCCGTGGGTGATCAGGTCGTCCACCAGCACGCCCAGGTAGGCCTCGTCGCGACGCGGCGACCACGCCGGCAATCCCTGCACATGGCGCGCGGCATTGAGCCCGGCCAGCAGCCCCTGTGCGGCGGCCTCCTCGTAACCGGTGGTGCCATTGATCTGCCCGGCGAAGAACAGCCCGCCCACCGCCTTGGTTTCCAGCGAGGCCTTGAGCCCGCGCGGGTCGAAGAAGTCGTATTCGATCGCATAGCCGGGGCGGGTGATATGCGCCTGCGCAAACCCGTGGATCGAGCGCACCAGCGCCAGCTGCACGTCGAACGGCAGCGAGGTGGAGATGCCGTTGGGATAGATCTCGGCCACTTCCAGGCCTTCGGGCTCGACGAAGATCTGGTGACTGGTCTTGTCGGCAAAGCGCACCACCTTGTCCTCGATCGACGGGCAGTAGCGCGGGCCGATGCCTTCGATCTGCCCGGAATACAGCGGCGAACGATGCAGTGCGCTGCGAATGATGTCGTGGGTCTGCTCGGTGGTCTGGGTGATCCAGCAGCTGACCTGGCGCGGGTGATCGCCGATCTGGCCCATGAACGACATCACCGGCAGCGGATCGTCGCCGGGTTGTTCGGCCATCGCGCTGTAGTCGAGCGTGCGCCCGTCGATGCGCGGCGGGGTGCCGGTCTTGAGCCGGTCGATCGCGAACGGCCGCTCGCGCAGACGCGCGGCCAGCGTGGTGGCCGGCGGGTCGCCCATGCGTCCTGCCGCGTACTGGGTCTCGCCGACGTGGATCTTGCCGGCCAGGAAGGTGCCGGCGGTCAGCACCACCGAGGGCGCCTCGAAGCGCAGCCCGGTCTGGGTGACCACGCCGCGCACGCTGTCGGGTTCGGCAGCGCCGTTGTGGATGATCAGATCGTCCACCGCCGCCTGGAACACGGTCAGGTTGGGCTGCGCCTCGACGATGCGGCGGATCGCGTTGCGGTAGAGGTTGCGGTCGGCCTGGCAGCGGGTGGCGCGCACCGCCGGCCCTTTGGAGGCATTGAGCGTGCGCCACTGGATGCCGGCCTGATCCGCCGCGCGTGCCATCGCCCCGCCCAGCGCGTCGATCTCCTTGACCAGATGGCCCTTGCCGATCCCGCCGATGGCCGGGTTGCAGCTCATCGCGCCCACCGTCTCGATGTTGTGGGTCAACAGCAAGGTGCGTGCACCTGAGCGCGCGGAGGCCAGGGCTGCCTCGGTGCCGGCATGGCCGCCGCCGATCACGATGACGTCGTAGCGATAGAAAGTGTCGGACATGGGCGTGGACCGGGAGCAGAAGGAGGTTGGCGGCCGCGAAAGTATCGGCTGAAGGGGGAAGCGAGGTCACTCGACGGTTAAAATTGTGATGTAAATCACATTATCGAACACTGACCCTCAAGTTGGCATGTTCCGTGCGGATATCCCTACTGCACCCGTCGTGGCATTGCGACATGGGCGCAAGGCTGGAATTGGAACAGGGGCCAGCCACGCGTGCGACGGGGTAGCGTAAGGGTCGGTAGTCGGGGGACTGCCGACCCTTATTTTTTTCCGCGATCCAACGCCAGCCGCAGCCCCTGCCTTCTCGAACGGGTATGCCTGGGCGAGCCAGAGCGGACCGGACGACAAAAACATAAAGCCCCGGCATGCCGGGGCTTTATGCGTTGGAGGCGCCGATATCCGACAGGGCCGGAACAGGGGGGATCCAGATTTCCCTGTCGGACATCGACATAAGTCGGTCAGTGAGGCGGGCCAGGTCAAAACATGACGTGGCGGGTCACACAGAGCACCTAGCTTGCGACCAAGTGCCGGCTGAACGCAAGCCCCCAACATCGCCATTTGTGGGCCACGTCGCAGTCAGCGACTCAGGGGGTCTGCTCACGCGTGTTGCGGGGCGCGGTCTGCCGCTGAATCTCGCGGATCACCCGCGGCGGCGCACCGATGCGGGGAGGCGGCCGCGAAGGCGGCGCACCGGTCGCCGGTGGACGATTGGGCTGTTGCGGGCGTGGCCCGTTGGGACGAGGCCCGTTTGGACGCGGGCCGTTGTTGAACGATCCGTTTGGACGTGGCGGCCGGTACTGCGGGCGTCGATCGTTCTGGCGATAGTAATAGCCGCCACCGCCGCGGTAGACCGGATACACCGGGTAGTCGTAGAGCCCGATCGAGCCGGCGCCATAAGGATTGCCGTACGGGTTGCCGTAGAAATACGGGGAGTATCCCGGCGGGTAGCGATACTGCACCGCAGGCGCGCCGCGGTAATAGCCGCCCGACCCAGCGCCGGTGTAGTCGTACGTTGCGCAGCCGCCCAGGGCCAACAGCCCGGCGGCGAAGATCAGACGGAATTTCATGGATGGTGCCCTCCTGCAACCATGGTGCCACTTTCGAGCCGATGCATTGAATCGGTCCTTAACTGTGCCGCAATGTGGTGCTTCTGCATCGATCCAGCATGCGCGGGCCATGCGCGGACAGCCGTGAAGGTGGAGGCGATACGTTAATCTTGCAGGCATGATCGAGACGGCCCCTCTTGCCCATTCCGACGTGCTGCAAGCCGCTGCGCGCATCGCGCCGCAGTGCGCGCAGACACCGGTGCTCACCTCGCACAGCCTGGACGCCCTCTGCGGTGCGCAGCTGTTCTTCAAGGCCGAACACCTGCAGCGCAGCGGCGCATTCAAGTTCCGTGGTGCCTGCAACGCGGTGTGGGCGTTGCCGGCAGAGCTGGCCGCGCGCGGCGTGGTCACCCATTCGTCCGGCAATCACGGCGCCGCACTGGCGCTTGCCGCGCACACGCGCGGGATCGGCTGCCACGTGGTGGTGCCCGAAGGCGCGGTGGCCGCCAAGCTGGCCAATATTTCCCGTCACGGTGCCACGCTGTGGCGCTGCGCGCCCACCATCGCGGCGCGCGAGCAGATGTGTGCCGCAGTCCAGGCCAGCAGCGGTGCGACGCTGGTGCATCCGTATACCGACCCGGCGGTGATCGCCGGGCAGGGCACCGCCGCGCTGGAGCTGCTGCAGCAGAGCGGCGGGCTGGATGTGCTGGTGGTACCGGTCGGCGGCGGCGGGCTGGCCGCCGGTACTGCGCTGGCGCTGCAATCGGCGCCGGGCTGCGCGCTGGTGCTGGCCGAGCCGAGCGGGGCGGCCGATACCGCGCGCTCGTTGGCGGCCGGCGAGCGCCTGGTCGACTTCGTGCCAGACACGCTCTGCGACGGCCTGCGCGGCACTCTGGGCGCACCGAATTTCGCGCTGTTGCAGGCCGCCGGCACGCAGGTGATCACCGTGGACGATGCGGCGGCGGTGCAGGCGATGCGGCTGATCTGGCAGGTGCTCAAACAGGTGGTGGAGCCGTCCTCGGCGATTGCGCTGGCAGCGGTGCTGGCCGACCCGGCGCGCTTTGCCGGGCGGCGGGTCGGGCTGATCCTGTCCGGCGGCAATGTCGACCTGGATGCGCTGCCTTGGGCTGCTGCGTGAGCAGGCGGTCGCGCGGGATCGGTCTGTGGGGCTGGTGCTGGCGGTTGTGCATGCTGACCTTGATCTGGCTGGTGGGCGTGGCCGGCTGGATCGTCTGGGTCGGCGATCGCGACCAGGCCGCGCCGGCGGATGTGATCATCGTGCTGGGCGCGGCGGCCTACGATGCGCGCCCTTCGCCGGTGTTTGAAGAGCGCATCCGGCATGCGCTGGACCTGTACACCCAGGGCTATGCGCCGCGGCTGCTGTTCACCGGCGGCTTCGGCAATGGCGCCCGCTTTGCCGAGTCGCAGGTGGCGCGGCGCTATGCGCTACGCCACGGCATACCGCCGGAGGCGATCGTGATCGAGACGGTCTCGCGCACCACCCGGCAGAATCTGCAACAGGCACGTGCGCTGATGGACCGGCACGGCATGCACCGGGCGATCATCGTCAGCGACCCGTTGCACATGGCGCGCGCGCTGCGGCTGAGCGAAGAGCTGGGGGTGGACGCGCTGGCCTCCTCCACGCCCAGCACGCGCTTTCGCAGTTTCCACACCAGTTGGCGCTTCCTGCTGCAGGAGGTCTATTACTTCCATCGCGACCTGGTGGTACAGGGCGCCTGACGCCGGGTATGCCGCATGGCGGGCGTGTTGAAGCGCAAGACGCGCTCTATGATGCGGCTTTCCCAGCGGCAGGTTCGAGCATGAGCGAGCGCAATCGGCAACACGCCACCGGCCTGGTCCAGGCCTACTACGCAGCATTCAATCGCGGCGATTGGGACGCCATGCTGGCGTTCCTGGCCGACGACGTCGCGCACGACCTCAACCAGGGGCCGCGCGAGATCGGCCGGACGGAATTCGCTGCCTTCCTGCAGCGCATGAACGACAGCTACCGCGAGCAGCTGCGCGACATCGTGGTCACCGCCAACGACGACGGCACGCGGGTTGGTGCCGAGTACGTGGTGCACGGGGTCTACCACACCACCGACGAAGGCCTGCCGGAAGCCAATGGGCAGACCTATGTGCTGCCGGGCGGTGCGTTCTTCGATGTGCGCGACGGCAAGCTCACCCGCGTCACCAACTACTACAACCTGCAGGAATGGATCGCGCAGGTGTCGCGCTGAGCGCATCGATCGGCACGGCGTAGGAGCGCACCCGGGCGCGATGAGGCGTTACCGGCAATGCCGGTCGCGCCCGGGTGCGCTCCTACGTGGTGGGCGGGTTACAGCAACACGATCCCGACCACCACCAGGATGAAGATGCCCCACTTGAGCGTCTGGTACAGCGGGTTGTTGCGTTCCTTCAGCGCCTTGGCCTTCAGGCGGGCGGCATAGAAATAGCGGAACACGCGGTTGATGCCGCCGGTCTTGTCGCCTTCCTGATTGGGCGAGGCACCGGCCGAGAGCAGGCTGCGGCCGACGAAGCGGTTCACCGCCGCGGCCCAGCGCCAGCGCATCGGGCGCTCGATGTCGCAGAACAGGATGATGCGGTCCTGGTCGGTGTCGTTGCGTGCGTAGTGGATGTAGGTCTCGTCGAACATCGTCCACTCGCCATCGCGCCAGCTGTGGCGCTGGCCGTCGACGTCGATGAAGCAGCGGTCGTCGTTGGGCGTGGCCAGCCCCAGGTGCAGGCGCATGGACCCGGCGAACGGGTCGCGGTGCGGGCGCAGCTCGCTGCCCGGCGGCAGCTCGGCGAACATCGCGGCCTTGACCGTGGGGATGGACTTCAGCAACGCGGTGGTCTGCGGGCACAGTTCGGACGCCGACGGGTGCGCGGTGCCGTACCACTTCAGATAGAAGCGCTTCCAGCCGCGGCGGAAGAACGAGTTGAAGCCGATGTCGGTATAGCCGTCGGCAGCGCGGATCTTCTGCATCTGCTGCAGCGCCACCGCTTCATCGCGGATCAGCGACCAGTTGGCGCGCAACGGTGCCAGCTCCGGGAATTCCTTGCCGGGATCGATGAACGGTGTGGTCGGCACCCGCGAACACAGATACATCAGCGTGTTGATCGGTGCCATGAAGGTGGAATGGTCCAGCAGCTGCCGGCTGAGCCGGTGCCGCACGCGGCCGCGGTAATGGATGTACAACGCCGATGCGATGAACAGCGCGATGATGAGCCACTTCAACATTGGGAAAGCCGATTGGGGGGCGGGGGCCGCAAACCTTAGGAGCGGCTATCAAAATGACAGTGCAGCAGCCGGGCGGGGCGCTGCCGGTGCTCGGAACCTGCATGTACCACGCGTTGCAGGTTCTTGCGCGCCGTCTGCAGCCACCTGACGGCTGCGCGCTGCGTTTTGCTAGCCACGCCGGTTCAGGCGTCGAAAAGACAAGCCGCAACACGAACATGCGGCCGTTGACTGCTGAATTCTACCGGGTGTCAGGACCGAGCCTGACAGGTCCGCATTGGTGTCGTCGCAAAACTGTGTGTCTCGCCGGCAACGGCTGCGTTGCTGCCGGCGATCTGCACCGCCGCTAGTCGATGCGGCGGCGGATCGGGATCGAGGCCACCGGGACGCTGGCGACATCGTGTCCCTGCTCGCGGATGGGCGCGCCCGGCGCCGGTGCCCAGGCGTGGGCATAGATCACTTCCCAGGAGCTGGGCAAGGTGCCGTCCGGCCGCCGCAAGGGCTCGTAGGCGGCGCTGGCGGCGGCAAAGCGGCCGCGTCCGGTCAGGGTGGCGCGGCGATTGCTGAGTGCGTTGGTGGCGCCCATCGCGCGCAGCTCGCGCATCAACGCAGGCAGGTCGCTATAGGTCAGCGTGAACAGGTCGCGGTCCAGCACCGGGTCGCGGAAGCCGGACATCAGCAAGGCATCGCCGAACTGGGCAATCGGCGGAAAGCGGCTGACATGCGGGGCCGGGTCGGCCTGGGCGAAGGCCTCGCGCAACTCGATCAGCGTCTCCGGGCCGAAGGTGGAGCACAGCAACAAGCCGCCCGGCCGCAGCGCGCGGCGGAAGCCGGCGAACACCGCCGGCAGGTCTTCCACCCACTGCAGGCACAGGTTGCTGAAGATCACATCCACGCTGCCGTCGGCAACCGGCAAGGCGCGTGCATCGGCGCAGACCTGTGCGAACGGCTTCCACCAGCCCGCCGCCTTGCGCGCCTGGCGCAGCATTGGCATGGCCTGATCCAGCGCGATCACCTGCGCCTTGGGCCAGCGCTTCTTGATTGTGCCGCTGGCATGGCCGGGGCCGGCGCCGACATCCAGCACCACCTTGGGCACCTGCTCGCCCAGGTAGTCGAGCGATTCGAGCAGGCGCGCTTGCGCTTCGCGCTGCAGCGCGGCGGCGGCGGCATAGCTGCTGGCGGCACGCGCAAAGGCGCGCCGGACGTGGCGGGGGTCGAAGGTACTGGTCATGAGCGGCGCTATTGTCGCCTGTGGCCGGGGCGGAGGGAATCGCTATGGGGTGCGGCCTGGCAATCGGTCGGTCTGCCGGCGACTGCGCGGCAACCGGCAATGGGTTTCGACGCACCGGATGGTGGCCGAAAACGAACGCGCGGCCGCCGCAGTCGCCACCACCCGCTGCGCGCTAGAACGTGCCGGGATAGCTGCCGCCGTCGATCAGCAGGTTCTGCCCGGTGATGTAGCCGGCCTGCGCGCTGCACAGGAACGCGCAGGCCGCGCCGAATTCGTCCGGCTCGCCGAAGCGTGCGGCCGGAATGCCCGCACGCTTGCGCTCGGCGACGTCTTCGGCATTGCTGCCTAGCTGTTGCGCAATCGCCGCGAAGTTGCCGCGCAGGCGGTCGGTAGCGAACTGGCCGGGCAGCAGATTGTTGATGGTGACGTTGTCGGCCACGGTGCTGCGCGCCAGCCCGGCGACGAAGCCGGTGAGGCCGGCGCGCGCGCCATTGGACAGGCCCAGGATGTCGATCGGCGCCTTCACCGCACTGGAGGTGATGTTGACGATGCGGCCGAAGCGCCGTGCGCGCATCGCATCGACACTGGCGCGTATCAGTTCGATCGGCGCCAGCATGTTGGCGTCCAGTGCACGCAGCCAGTCGTCGCGTTCCCACTGGCGAAAATCGCCGGGCGGCGGGCCACCGGCATTGTTGATGAGGATATCCACCTGCGGGCAGGCGGCGAGCGCATCGCTGCGTCCCTGCGGGGTGGCGATATCGGCCACCACGCTGCGCACTTCGCCGGCGCCCGGCAGTGCGCGTAATGCATCGGCGGATTGCTCCAGGGCATCGCGGCCGCGCGCGACGATCACCACGTTGACGCCTTCGCTGGCCAGTGCGCGTGCGCAGCCCAGCCCCAAGCCTTTGCTGGCGGCGCACACCAGTGCCCAGCGCCCGGCGATTCCCAGATCCATGCGTGTGTCCTCGATCAGCGATGCCGCATGATCGACGATCCGCTCACGGCACGGACGCAACGAAGCGTTGCAGCGCCTCGGCGACCTGGTCGGCATGGCCAAGAAACGGTGCGTGCCCGCCACCGGCAATGGTCAGTGCCTGCGCGTGCGGCGCCAGAGCGGCGGCGGCGTGCATGCCGGCCGCCGGTACCAGCCGGTCGCGCTGGCCGGCAATCCACAGGCTGGGACGGGCGAGTTGCGGCAGCGCGCGGCGCAGGTCGCTGCGTTCCAGCAGGCGCAGGCCTTCCTGCAACGCCTCGGCGGCCGGTTCGCCACGCGCCACCAGCGTCTCGCGCAGGCTGCGCAACTCGCTGCGGGCATGCGCCGAGCCCAGCGTATCCAGCGCCAGAAACCGCTCCAGCGTGCCGCGATAATCGCGCGCCAGGTCCTGGCCGAACTGCACGAACACCTCGCGCTCGACCGCGTCCGGCCAAGCGTGGCCACGCACGAAACGCGGCGTGGCCGCGATCATCGCCAGCCCGCGTACCTTGGGCTGGGTGGCCGCGGCATGCAGCGCGAACAGCCCGCCCAATGACCAGCCGACCCACACCGCCGGCGGCGTGGCGGCGGCGATGCCGGCGACCACGTCCGGCAGCGCCAGCGGCGTACTGTCGCCACGGCTGAAACCGTGCCCGGGCAGATCCACCAGATGCAGTTGATGCTGCGCGGCCAGGCGTTCCACCAACGGTGCGAACACGCCGCCGTGCAACGCCCAACCGTGCAGAAGAACCAGCGCAGGCCCGTGGCCGATGACATCGATATGCATGCGGGGATTGTCGCTGATTGTCGCTGTCTGGCGCAGGGGTCAGCGCGTGCGGCGCGAGGTGTGCTGCGTCAGCATGCGCCTGCGCGTGGAGCTGATCTGCGCTGCGCACCAGGCCCGTTACCGGCCTGCATGACCGTGCCAACCCCAGCGATCCGGCGACATCAGCGACGCGTACGCTGCCACCTCGAGCATCGACTGCGGCGGCGTGTTTACTGCGCAACCGTCTTGATCGTGGCCCTCAAGCAGACGCACGCAGCGGCTGCCGGCTGACCACATCGCGCGCCTGCACGATGGCCTCGATCAAGGCCTGCACCTGCTGCGGCGTATGCAATGCGGACAAGGTCACACGCAGGCGTGCCTTGCCTTCGGGCACGGTGGGCGGGCGGATCGCGCCGACCAGAAAACCGGCCTGTTCCAGCGCGGCGGACATCGCCATCACCGTGGCTTCTTCGCCACACAGCAGGGGCTGGATCGGCGTATCCGAGGCCATCAGTTCGAAGCCATGCCGGCGTGCGCCATCGCGGAAACTGCCGATCGACTCGACCAGTCTGGCGCGCCGCCAATCGTCGCGACGCGCCAGGCGCACGGCCGCCAGGGTCGCAGCGACCTGCGCCGGCGGCAACGCGGTGGTGTAGATGTAGGGACGCGCGGTTTCGGCCAGGTGGCTCACCAGCGCTTCTCCGCCGACAACGACCGCGCCATAGCCGCCGAGCGCCTTGCCCAGGGTCACCAGTTGCAGCGGCACTTCGGCCACGCCCAGTCCGGCATCGGCAACGCAGCCGCGCCCCTGCGGGCCAAGCGTGCCCACGCCATGGGCGTCGTCGACATAGAACAGTGCCTGCTGCATGCGCGCCACCAGGCTCAGCGCACGCAGCGGCGCGACATCGCCATCCATGCTGAAGACGCCGTCGCTGGCCAGCATCGCCGCACCCTCTGGCGAACCCTTGAGCTGGCGCATCGCGCCTTCCACGTCCAGATGCGGATAACGGCGCAGCCGGCAGCCGGCCAGGCGCGTGGCATCGAGCAGGCTGGCGTGGTTGAGCCGGTCCTGCACGCAGACATCGTCGTCCTCGCTGAGCAAGGCCTGCTGCACCGCCAGGTTGGCGATGAAGCCGCTGCCGAACAGCAGCGCCGACGGATAGCCGAGCCAGTCGGCGATCTCGCGCTCCAGCGTCTCGTGCGCGGTGTGGTGGCCGCAGATCAGATGCGAGGCGGTGGCGCCGGCACCATCGCGCGCGGCGGCATCCTGCAACGCGGCGACCACTTCGAACTGTTGCGACAGGCCCAGATAATCGTTGGAGCAGAAACCGGTCAGCCAGCGGCCGTCGACTTCCAGCCGCACGCCATCGCGACGCCCCACCAGCCGCCGCACCCGCACCCGTTCCTGGGCCACACGCAATGTGCGCAGCGACGAAATCCGTTCGTGAAGATCGGGGCGAGCCATGGGAGCGTTCAACGACAGAAAGGGCCGTTAGCGTAGCCTGCCGCGCTTGGCGCGCCCAGCCGGCACCGACGATCGGTGCCGGGCGCTCGATTCGCGGTTAGGCAGCGTGCTCGCAGGCCGTGTTGCGGGTGATCTCCGCATGCACGGTGCCGGGGTGGTCGTGGTCGGCAGCGTCGACGGTGATCTGCATCGGGCGCAGGCCCAGGCGCTGGAACAGGGCCTGATCGCGTTCGGTGTCCGGGTTGCCGGTGGTGAGCAGTTTTTCGCCGTAGAAGATCGAGTTGGCACCGGCCAGGAAGCACAGCGCCTGCAGTTCGTCGCTCATCGCTTCGCGGCCGGCGGACAGGCGCACCATCGAATGCGGCATCGTGATGCGGGCGACCGCGATCATGCGCACGAATTCGAACGGATCCAGTTGCTGGGTGCCGTGCAGCGGGGTGCCGGCAACCTGGACCAGCTGGTTGATCGGGACCGAATCCGGATGCGCCGGCAGCGTAGCCAGCGCCAGCAGCAGGCCGATGCGGTGCTCGCGCGTTTCGCCCATGCCGACGATGCCGCCGCAGCAGGTCTTCAGCCCGACATCGCGCACGTGCTCCAGCGTGTTCAGGCGGTCCTGATACTGGCGGGTGTGGATGATCGAGTCGTAGTAATCCGGCGCGGTGTCCAGATTGTGGTTGTAGTAGTCCAGCCCGGCGTCCTTGAGCGCGCGCGCCTGGCCGGCGTCGAGCATGCCGAGCGTTGCGCAGGTTTCCAGGCCCATCGCCTTGACCTCGCGGATCATCGCGGCAACCTTGGGAATGTCGCGCTCCTTGGGCGAGCGCCAGGCCGCGCCCATGCAGAAGCGCGAGGCGCCGGCGGCCTTGGCCTGGCGTGCCTTGGCGACGACTTCTTCGGTCTCCATCAGCTTCTGCGCCGTCACCCCGGTGTCGTAGCGCTGCGCCTGCGGGCAGTACGCGCAGTCTTCCGGGCAGCCACCGGTCTTGACCGACAGCAGCGTGGAGACTTGCACCTGCGCCGGATCGAAATGGGCGCGGTGCACGCTGGCGGCGCGGTGCAGCAGCTCCGGAAACGGCAGATCGAACAGCGCCTGCAGCTCTTTGCGATCCCAGTCATGGCGTACGACAACAGACATCGGGGTTTCCTGACAGTCAGCGGCTTGGAAGCCAGGCAGTCTGGTGAGCATGGGAGAAGCTGTCAACTTCGATGGGGTGCGTTCGGTTTACAGGTGGCCGCACCGGGTGTTGCGGCTGCTGCTGTCGAGCAGGTGCCTGGTGTGCGCGGAAGCAGGCAGCGCCGATTGCGATCTGTGCCCGTCGTGTCGCGCCGCGTTGCCGGATCACCGGCACGCCTGCCGGTGTTGCGCAATGCAGTTGGATTCCTTCGATGACGCGCTGCTGTGCGGGCAATGCCTGCAGCATCCGCCACCGCTGCAGTGCGTGCATGCGTGTTTCACCTATCGCTGGCCGGTGGATGGCTTGCTGCGGCGTTTCAAGTTTCATCAGGATCTGGCTGCCGGGCGTTTGCTCAGCGAGTTGATGACCAGACGTTGTGCAGGCCTGCCGCGTCCGCAGGCGCTGGTGCCGGTGAGTCTGCACCGGCAGCGCTTGCGCCAGCGCGGCTACGACCAGGCGCTTGAGCTGGCCAAACCGCTGGGCCATGCGCTGCGCTTGCCCTGCCTGCCGTTGTTGCGCCGCGTGCGTGCGACTGCGCCGCAATCGGAGCTGGATGCGGCCGAGCGCCAGCGCAATCTGCGCGATGCCTTCATCGCGCGGGGCGCATTGCCGGCGCATGTGGCGTTGGTGGACGACGTGATGACGACTGGCGCCACGCTGCATGCGGCCGCGCAGGCATTGCGGCGCGCGGGGGTGCACCGGGTGGATGCGTGGGTGTGCGCGCGGGTGCCGTGAGGTTGGGTGGGCTACGGAGTGTGAGCTGCGCCATGGGGCTTCGCCCGTACCCTCACCCCAACCCCTCTCCCGCCGGGAGAGGGACTTAAACCGGGGCGATTTACCTGCCTGCGCGTTAGCGCACCGCCAGGGCCGCGGCAATGCCGACGAAGATCGCCAGGCCGACCCAGTTGTTGTGCAGGAAGGCGCGGAAGCAGGGGCCGCGTTCGCGATGGCGGGCGAGGCGGAACTCGTAGGCCACCAGCAGCACGGCAATGCCCAGTCCCGCCCAGTACGCGGTGCCGAGACCGGCGCGCAGGCCGACCAGTGCCAGCACCGCAACCATCGCTGCATACAGCAGGCCCTGCGCGATCAGGTCGAACCTGCCGAACAGGATGGCAGTGGACTTGCTGCCCATGCGGATGTCGTCCTCGCGGTCGACCATCGCATACCAGGTGTCGTAGGCCGTGGCCCAGAGGATATTGGCCGCATACAGCAGCCAGCCCAGCAATGGCACGCTGCCCTGCACCGCGGCGAAGGCCATGGGGATGCCCCAGCCAAAGGCCATGCCCAGATAGACCTGGGGCAGGTGGGTGTGGCGCTTGAGATAGGGATAGCTGGCGGCCAGGAACACGCCCGGCACGCTCAGGGCCACGGTCAGCCAGTTGAGCGTGAGCACCAGCGCGAATGCCACCAGCATCAGCATCACAAACACCCACAGCGCCTCGCGCCCGGACACCGCGCCGGTGGCCAACGGGCGCGACTTGGTACGCTCCACGTGCGGGTCCAGCCAGCGGTCGGCATAGTCGTTGATCACGCAGCCGGCCGAGCGGGTCAGCCAGACCCCGGCGGTGAACACGAACAGCGTCCACAGCGGCGGCAGGCCACCGGCGGCCAGCCACAATGCCCACCAGGTAGGCCACAGCAGTAACAGGCTGCCGATCGGACGATCGCCTCGGACCAATTTCCAGTACTGCCCCAGCCGCTGCGGCCGGGTCAGCGCGGGCGCTGTCGGCAGCTGTTCAATGCCATGCTTGCTCATGTTGCAAAGGGTAGCAGCGCGGCGCGGCTGCGGTCATGCGCTGGTCAATGATCGAGCCAGGCATCGCCCAGCCTGTCAGGCGGCTCTACGACGTCGTGCCATGCTGGCCTGTACGGACGCTGGATCCGGGTTGAGCCCCGCTCGGCAGCCCGGTGGTGCCCAACAGCCGTTCGGCAGGCCCGCAATGCGGCTGTCACGCGCGCGGCGGCGGTTCTGGCATAATGCCCGACCAGGCGCTCGTAGCTCAGCCGGATAGAGTAGTGGCTTCCGAAGCCATTGGTCGGGGGTTCGAATCCCTCCGGGCGCACCAGATCAAGACACATCGGCCCGCTGCAGTGACACTGCAGCGGGCCGATGGCATTTCTGGATCAGCGTCTGGACGCCGGCTCGCGCATCGACACGTCGTTGCACTGCGATGCCACCCGGTGCATCGGTTGGCGGGGAGCGCCTGGCGCCACCCTGCCAAGGCGCGGATCAGAGCATTTCAGGCGGCGGTGTGGTGGCCTTGGCGTGCTGCTTGCCGCGCGCGTGTTCGATGGCGGTGCGCAACTTGCGCGCGGCGCCGGTGACCGCCGAGGCGGTGGTGTCGGCGCTATTGGTGGCCGCGATCGGCGGCAGGCCGGCGACGTGCGCCTCGATGCTGCAGGTTCGATCCGCCGCGCCGCCGCGTTGGCCGTTTTCATCGCGCAAATGCACCTCGACGCGGGTGATGTCGTTGGCGAAATGCGCCAGCTGGGCGGAGCAGGTCTTCTCGACATGCTGCACGACGGAGGGGTCATGCGGCACGTGCTTGTCGGTCTGGATCTGAATCTGCATAGAGTGTCTCCTTCGCGGTCATCCGCTGCGTCTGTCGTAGCGGTGACTCGATTCTGCGACAGCGCACCGTTGCCGCAAGGTGACAAGCTGCACCGCGTTCATGCGCAGGTCGGGATGTCCGGCAGGCATGCCCACTGCAACGGCCGGCGCTGTAGGTTGGATCGCGGAAAGACCTCCAATCGCACGGTGGCAATCGTTCCTGGCGAGCTTTGCCAGGCTGAACTCTCGCGGCAGCTTCGATCTGACTGGCTGGAAGCAGTGGCTTAAGATGCCCGCACCGCGCTGGTTTGCGCCTGTCCGATGTCTGCCTGTGTCTAAATTCCGAGTTGCCCCGGGTGCCCATCGCGGCGTGCTGCAGCGCGTGCTGTTGCTGGTCGCGTTGTGGATAGTGTGCGTGGGCGCCGCCCTTGCGCAGGACGACGACACGCTGCTGGAGAACGCACAGACTCAGCTCGACAGCATGCAGAAGGTGCTGTCTCAGGCCGATGCGGGCATGGAGCAGGCCGATACCGAGCAGCTCGGCAAGCTGACCGACGATGTCGCCGGTGCGCAGCGACAGGCGCAGGATCTGGTCCGCACGCTGGAGCAACCGCTCAAGGAGCTCAACGGGCGGCTGGAGGGGCTCGGTGTCGCGGCGCAGAACGAACCGGCCGACCTGGCAAAACAGCGCAGGGCGCTGATCAAGGAGCGCGATCAGCTCAATGCCGAGTTCATCCGGGCCACGCTGCTGGTCTCCAATGCCAAGGACCTGGCCGACCGGCTCGAACGCGAGCGCGTGCAACGCTTCAGCGTGAAGCTCTCCACGCGGGTGGCATCGCCGTTGTCGCCGACATTGTGGAATCAGATCGGGCAGCAATGGCCGGACGATCGTGCGCGCCTGCGGGCCTTGTCCGACAAGACGGTGCAGATGCTGCAGGCAGGCGTGGCAACCAACGGCGTGGGCGGGCTGATCACCAGTGCCGTGGTGGCATTGCTGCTGGCACTCCCGCTGCGCATCTTCCTGCGCCACCTGGGGCGTCGCTATGCGGCCTCGCGTGCGCCGGGTGGACGCCTGCGACGCTCGGGGCTGGCACTGTGGTTTCTGCTAGTCGGCACGCTGAGCCTGGGGGTTGCGGCATTCGTGCTGGTCGAAGGTATCCGCGCGCTCGGCGAGCTGCCCGACGATCTGGACCAACTGCTGACCGGATTTATCGCCGTCAGTGTGGTGGCTGCCTTCGTCGGTTCGCTCAGTGCCAGCCTGTTGATGAAACACCAGCCCAGCTGGCGCCTGTTCCCGCTGGACGATGCCACCGTCGACCGCCTGCGCGTGCATTGCCTGGCCACCGCGGCAGTGATCTGGTTCAGCGGCATGGCGATGAAGGTCAACGAGGTGGCCGGCAGCAGTCCCGCGTTGATCACCGCCACCGATGCACTGGCCGCGTTGCTGTACGCAGGGTTGATCCTGTCGGCGCTGGCCGGGCTGAGTCTGTCCTTGCGCGCGCATGCAGCAAATGCCGGGGTGGCCGATCCGGACGGCGACGCGCCGCCGCCGGTGGTCTCGCGCGGTGGCGGCTTCATCGTGCTGATCCGCCTGCTGGGCCATCTGGCCGTGATCTTCGCGCTGATCGCGGCCTTGTTCGGCTATCTCAATCTGGCGTTGTTCGTGGAGCGGCAGATCATCTGGATCACCCTGGTGTGCAGTCTGCTCGGCGTGTTGGTCGTCTTTGCCGACGATCTGATGACCTGGCTGTTCAAGCCCGACGGGCGCTTCAGCCGGGCGTTGTCGCATGCGCTCAGCATCGGCAGCGGACGCCTGGTGCAGCTCGGGCTGCTGATATCGGCGGCGACCCGGGTGCTGCTGGTGCTGCTGGGCATCGCGGTGCTGCTGACGCCGTATGGCGCCAACATCAGCGTGGTCACCGACTGGGCGGAGAACATCGCCCATGGCATCACCATCGGCAAGGAGCTGGTGATCACCCCGGGCGATGTGTTCAGGGCGTTGTGCGTGTTCCTGCTCGGCATGGGGCTGGTGCACGTGGTGCAGCAGTGGTTGCTCAACACCTATCTGCCCAAGACCGAGCTCGATGACGGTGCGCGCAATTCCATCAGTACGGTGGCGCGCTATCTGGGCTGGCTGATCGTGGTGGTGTGGGGCCTGACCGCATTGGGCCTGGATCTGAAGCGGCTTGCGCTGGTGTTGAGCGCGCTGTCGGTGGGTATCGGTTTCGGTCTGCAGGCGATCACGCAAAACTTCGTGTCGGGCCTGATCCTGCTGGCCGAGCGGCCGGTGAAGATCGGCGACTGGGTACGCATCGGCGACCAGGAAGGCGACGTGCGCAAGATCAGCGTGCGTGCGACCGAGATCCAGGTCGGCGACCGCTCCACGCTGATTGTGCCCAACTCGGAACTGATCACCAAGAGCGTGCGCAACATGACCCTGTCCAACCCGATGGGGCGGGTGCAGCTGCAGTTCTCGGTGCCGCTGGAAACCGACGTGGCAAAGGTACGCGACATGCTGCTGGAGCTGTTCGCTGAGCACACCAAGGTGCTGGCCGATCCTGCCCCCTCGGTGTTCATCGATTCGCTGGCCGGCGGGCACGTCAATTTCAATTCGTTCGCCTATGTGCGCAGCCCGCGCGATTCGTATGGAGTACGCAGCGAGCTGTTCTTTGCGTTGTTGCAGCGAATGGAAACGGTGGGCATTGCGCTGCAATCGCCGCAGGAAATCCGCTTCAGCCGTGCAGGTGCTGCGGTGGCGCGCGATCCAGCCGATGGCACACCTGCATCGGAAGATTGAGTCGGCGCGTGGATGCAGTGCGCTGGAAAGGGCGCTGCAGTGGGGCTTCGGATCTGCCGCGCTACAACTGAGTTATCCGAACCGTCCAACTGTTCCAAACAACCGGGATTTCGAGTGTTGGCGTTGTTTAGATACGGTCAAACGCTTAGGTCAAAAGCGTGGTTGGTCGAGCGTGCGGTGCCCTCACCGCTTACGGGACACGCCGTGAATCCGTCCGTGGAGGCTCCGTGGCGGCATCCATGCCGCCAAGGGTCCCGCAAGCGGTAAGGACACCGCACCAGAAAGTCGCTCGGCTGCTTTTTTGAAAGCGTGTTGCCCGGTTTGCACGGCACTAGGCAGATGAGAGATTTGTAGCCGCGTGTTGAAACCTGTTTCTGCTTGGTTTTCGACGAGACGCCGGTCGGACGCACAGTGATCCAAACAACGCACGTCCTGCTTTGCTTGCGCCATGCACACCGACCATCCCGACAGGTCCTTGCCCGCCCACCGTCGCGGGACCTTACGCGGCATGGATGCCGCGTAAGAGCCTACAGGGACGTACTTGCGGCGTGTCCTGCGGGGGTGGGCGGGCAGGGACCCTGCAGCCAGGCCACAGATCGCACGCTTCGACGTTGCTCTTGGGCTTTGCCTTTGCCTTTGCCTCATCCAAATCGCCCGGCCTAGGACCACAATGACAGCCAGACTCAGGAGCGATCGGCGACCTGGGTCTGCTTCACCAGGGCCAGGTCGTCCACGCTGACGTCTTCGGTGTAGTCCAGCCAGGCGCGGATTTCCAGATCGTCCACCGCGTGTTCCAGGCCCACCGGCATGCGGATGCGACCGGCCGCATCGGGCACCACCCATTGCTGGGCCAGCACCACCTTGCGCTCCGACGAGACTGCCTCAACCCAGAAGGCACGGGTGGGCCGACGCTTGGCGTACAGCTCCAGCATGTAACGCCCGGCCTCGGTCTTGCGCGCGGCCTGGGTGAGCATGATCGGCTGGCGCACGCGTGGACGCGGGCCTTGCTGGCTGGCCTCCAGCGGCGCGTCCACGGCGATGCCGCGGGTCAGGTCCGGGTCGCGGTACAGCTTCATGCTCTGGTGGCGGTCGACCACCAGCGCGCACCAATCGCCATCGGCCGAGCCGTCCTCGAACGCCGTGCAGCGATCCACATACGCCAGCGTGCCCTCGGTGCGGGAGCGGTCGAACTGGCGCGAGGTGTTTTCCAGATAGACGGTTTTGAGATTGGTGTCGTCGTCGTATTCCAGCAGCACCGGCGGGCGTACCTGCTGCACGCCCACCACCACATCGCCATTGCCGTTGATGCGCAGCATGCGGGTGCTGCGCCCGGTCCACAGCGTGCGTGCGTAAGCGAGATAGCGCGGGTAGTCCTTGCCGCTGTCGCGGCTGGCCGCAATGCTGGCGCTGGGGGGCGCATCGCTGGCCAGCAGCGAGCGGCCGAAGCCCAGCGTGCGCATGCCCGGCTCCAGCAACTGCAACAGCGTCGCACCCGAATCCAGCGTGCTGCCGGCGCGCGTGACCACTTGCTGCGGGGCGATGTCCTTGCCCAGGAACAGCAGCAGGTTTTCGCGTTTCTGCTTGGCCAGCACATCGCTGAGATCATTGGGCATCGCCAGGTGATCGGAGGCGATCACGATGATGGTGTTCTTGCCATAACGGCTGTTGCGAATGCGCGCGACCAGCTCGCCGATCAGCCGGTCGCTGCACTTGATCGCATGCAGCAAACCGATATCGCCCAACGCGCTGTCGTAGTGCTGGCCCTTGCACGCCAGCGGCAGATGGCCGGCAGGGTGGTGGGTGTCCATGGTCAGCGTGGTGAGCATGAACGGCTGGCCGGCGCGCGACAGCGTCTGGAAGCTGTCCCAGGCATCGTCCAGCAGCACATCGTCGTGCACGCCCCAGGCGGAAAAGTGTTTTGGCGCCACGCCCTTGTCGCGGAAGTAGCCGACGTCGTGCACTACATCAAAACCATGGCTGGACAGGAAACTGCCCTTGCCGGCAAAGCTGGCATCGGCGCCGCCGACATAGTGATTGCGGTAGCCTTGGTCCTTGAGATAGTCGCCCAGGCAGCGCGCTTCCGGCAGGAACAGGCCCATGCGGCCCATGCTGTTTTCATCGCCGGGCGCGGTGGTCAGCGGCACGCCGCACATCGAGGCGACCATGCCGGCGATGGTCCAGCCGCTGCCCTCGGTGGAGGTGAGGTTGCGCACGTCCACCGCCTCGCCGGCCAGCGCGCGCAGGTTCGGCATCAGGCCGGGGAACACGTCTTCGTCGAAATAGGTGCGTTCCAGGCTCTCGCCGTAGATCCACACGATGTTCTTGCGCTTCTGCAAGGGCTGCTGCGGCACCAGATATTCCGGTACCACGGTGGCGTAATCCACCGGGCGCAACTGGTAGTACAGGCGTTTGCCATCGCGGTACAAGGGGCTGACTGCAATGCTCACCAGCAACATCGCCACGAAGCCGCCGAACACCGCGTTGCCTCCACGTGGGCGACGAAAACGTTGCACCCTGAGCAATACCAGCGGGCTGAGCGACAGCAGCACCATGCCGATAAACACGGCGATATAGCCGGAGAAGTCGCTGACGCCGGCACCGTCCATGTCCGCGCGCAGGTGATACAGCGTGGCAGCATTGATGCCGTCGCCGCTGAGCCGATCCACCAGGCCCCAGGCACTGAGCAACAGCAGCAGCAACGACAACAGACCGGCCTTCAGCCACGCCAGACGCGGCGAGGCGACCAATAGCCAAAGCAGGAGCAACAGCGAAAACAGCAACATCCAATGCATGCGGCAGCGTCCGTGGGGGAATGATGCGAGCGCGTACCGGACGCCTTGCCCGCCATGTCCTGTGCGCCACACTCAATGTGACGCCCGGATGACAGACTATGCCGCGTTGAAGCTGACTGAAATGTTTGTTGGCGTCGAGCGTTTGCCGCAGCACGGCGCATCGCGCGCGCTGACGATCAGCTGGTCGCGGTGGCGCTGGCTAGAGATCTGCGGCATCTGCATTCCGCATCTGGCGCGCCGCTCGCACAGGCGACGACTCGATAACGCCACATCGCCCGATCCACTTTGATAGCCTGACGCGGCGGTTTTGGCGGGCAACGCCGCATGGAGCCATGTCGCGCCCGGGTGCGCTCCTACGCGGAGGTGTGGTTTGTGTGTAGCGCTATCGATGCCCGCGTTCTTCGCGCGCACGTACACGGCGGTCGAACAGCAGGGCGCTGAGCACGATGCCCAGGCCCAACACGACACCGAGCAGGAACAGCAGCATCGCGATCGCCGGATAGCCCCACAGCTTCAAGCCGGTTTCGATACGCATCATCTGCGCCGAGGCCATGATCAGCGCCGCAGTCACGATGCCGGCCGCCACGCGGTTGGCGATCTTCTGCAGGCTTTCCATCAGATGCGATTCTTCCAGCCCGGTGACGCGCATCTGCAGGCGGTTCTCCGCCGCCAGCGACAAGATCTCGGACATGCGGCGCGGTCCTTCGCGCACCAGATGCTGCAGTTCCATCGCCTCGCTGGCCAGATTGGCGGCCGACAGCGACTTTTTCAGGCGCGCGCGCATCACATGCTGCAGGTGGCGCTCGACGATGCGGCGCGTGTCCAGGTGTGGCGACAGCGTGCGGCACACGCCTTCCAGGTTCAACAGGGTCTTGCCGAGCAGGCTCAGCTCCGGCGGCGTGCGCAGGCCGTTGGCGGTGGCGATGCGCACCAGATCCAGCACCACGCGACCCTCGGAGGTGGTGTCGTGCGCGGCGTACCGGGCGATCATCTGCCCGGTTTCGCGCTGATAGCGGTCTTCGTCGTAATCCTCCAGGCGTGTGCTGAGCGCGATGGTCTCTTCGGCGACTTCCTCGCCACGGCCATCGACGGCGGCGAACAGCAGCTTGAGCAGACGCTCGCGCAGGCGCGGCGGCACGTGCGCCACCATGCCCAGGTCGAAGATCGCCAGGCGCCCGTCCTGCAGCACCCGCAGGTTGCCCGGATGCGGGTCGGCATGGATCTCGCCATGCACGAACATCTGGTCCAGATAGCCCTTGACCAGTTCTGCGGCCAGCTTGTCCATCGGCTGTTCGGTGCGGCGCAGGCCGGAGATCTTGTCTACGCGCACGCCCTCGGCCAGCTGCATGGTCAGTACCTTGCGGCTGCTCAGGTCCCACACCGGTTGCGGAATCCATAACAGCGCAAACGGCTTGAGATGCTTGCCGAAGCGCACCAGCGTCTCGGCCTCGTCTTCGTAATTGAGTTCGGCGCGCAGGGTCTTGCCGAATTCGCCCAGCCAGTCGGCAAAGCGCACGCGCCGGCCGATGCCGGTCAGGCGGTCGGCAGCGGTGGCAAAGCTCTTGAGCACGTCCAGGTCCGAGCGTACCTGGGCGGCGACCTCGGGCTTTTGCACCTTGATCGCCACCGGGGTGCCGTCGCGCAAGGCGGCGCGGTGCACCTGCGCCAGCGAGGCGCAGCCCAGCGGCACCGGATCGAAGAACGAAAACGCCTTGTTGACCGACACCCCGAGTTCCTCTTCGATGATCTGGCGGATGCGCTCCACCGGCACCGAACTGGTGTTCTCCTGCATGCGCTCCAGTGCCGTGGCGAACTCCGGCGGCACGATGTCCGGGCGCGTGGACAGCATCTGGCCGAGCTTGACGAAGGTGGGACCAAGCGCTTCCAGGTCGGAGACGAACTGGTCGGGCGTGCCTTCGGCGGGCACTTCGTATTCGTTGATCGCGGCCGGATCCAGGTTCATGCCGGCGAACACGCCCGACCCGCGATACCGCAGCAACAGGCGCAGGATCTGCGTGCGACGGCTCATGCCGCCCACCACGCCGGTGTCGGCCGGGATCGCGGCCGGGGCCGGTGTGCGGTACGGGTCGTTCGGACTCAAGGCCATCTCCGGCGGTCGTGCAAGAGCGCGAGTGTGGCCAGCGGCGGGTCGTCAGGCGGTGAATCCAGGCATGTGGCCATGGCGCAGGGGTGTGCGGCGCGAGGTCAGCGGGCATGGCCGGTGCGTGCGGCCGGCGGGCGTCGGCATCACGCCTCGCCGGTCGGCAATGGCCTGCAACGGTCTGCCATTACTCCATACGGGTGCAGGATCGGCGAGAATCCACTGCCACCCACGAAGGATCTCCGCATGGCCGGTGCCAGCCTGTTCACCCTGCTCGACGACATCGCCACGCTGCTGGACGACGTTTCCATCCTGACCAAGGTCGCGGCCAAGAAGACCGCCGGCGTCCTTGGCGACGACCTGGCGCTCAACGCGCAGCAGGTCACCGGCGTCACCGCCGACCGCGAGCTGCCGGTGGTGTGGGCAGTGGCCAAGGGCTCGCTGATGAACAAGGTGATCCTGGTGCCGGCGGCGCTGGCGATCAGCGCCCTGGAGGCCTGGCTGCGCGGGCGCGGCTACAACATCCCGCTGGTGATGCCGCTGATGATGATCGGCGGTGCCTATCTGTGCTTCGAGGGCGTGGAGAAGCTGGCGCACAAGTTCCTGCACGACGAGGAAGACGAAGCGCAGCGGCATGCCGAGCGCACCCGCGCGTTGGCCGACCAGAATGTAGACGTGGTGGCGCTGGAAAAGGACAAGGTCAAGGGCGCCATCCGCACCGATTTCATCCTGTCGGCGGAGATCATCGTGCTGTCGCTGGGCGTGGTGGCCGGGGTCTCGTTCGGGCAGCAGGTCGCGGTGCTGGTGGCGATCGCGCTGGCGATGACCATCGGCGTGTACGGCCTGGTCGCGGCCATCGTCAAGCTGGACGACCTGGGCCTGTACCTGACCAAGAAGGGCGCAGCGCTGGCTGCGCTGGGTCGCGGCATCCTGGTGGCCGCCCCGTGGCTGATGAAGTTCCTGTCGGTGGCCGGCACGCTGGCGATGTTCCTGGTCGGCGGCGGCATCCTGGTGCACAACATCCCGGCGCTGCATCACATCGTGCAGGACCTTGCCAAGTCGGCCGGCAGCCTGGGCTGGTTGGTCGATGCACTGGGCAACATGCTGGTCGGCGTGATTGCCGGTGCGATCGTGCTGGGCGCGGTGATGCTGTTCCAGAAGCTGCGCGGGAAGCCGGCGGCGCACTGACGCCGTACTGCGGCGGGCCGGGAGAGCACCTGGCTGCCGCACTGCAGCGGCTGGTCGTGATCGGGGCCCGGCAAAGCAATCGAAGAACCTCCGGCGCATCTGGGTTGTGCGCCGGGTGCCTGGTCCGACCGATCGACGCTGCAGACCGGGGTCTGCGGGGCTAATCCGCGCTGATCACCCGATTCTTGCCGGCAGCCTTGGCCTCGTACATGGCGCGGTCGGCACGGCGGATCACATCGTCCTGGGCTTCGTCGAGATGGCGCAGCGCCACGCCGCCGCTGAAGCTGACAAACACGCGCACGTCGTCGTGCAGCAACGAGCGTTGGGCCAGGGCGCGCTGCAGGCGGATCACCGCCGCGCTGGCTTCGAAGATGGTGGAGTCCGGCAACAGCAGCACGAACTCCTCGCCGCCGAAGCGGGCGATGGCATCGGTGGTGCGCAGCACCGACCTGGCCACGTCCACGGTGTGGCGCAGCGCGGCGTCGCCGCCGGCGTGGCCGTGGGTCTCGTTGAGACGGCGGAAGTCGTCCAGATCCAGCATCGCCACGCACAGCGGTTGCCCGCCGCGCTGGGTGCGTGCGGCCTCGCGCTGGAACAGCTCTTCGAAGCCGCGCCGGTTCAACGCGCCGGTCAGCTGGTCTTCGCGTACCAGGCCGGCCACGTCCTTGAGCTCCTGTTCGAGCAAGGCGATGCGCTGCTCGGAGTCTTCGACCTGGCGACGTGCGGCCAGCAGCTCGTCGCGCGCGGCCAGCGCCTGCGCCTGCACGCCGGCAGTGTCCTGCAACACGTCCTGCAGGAGCCGGTTGAGGTCGGGAATGCTGCGGGCATCGCCGATCGCCTGCGAATAGCCGGCAACGCGGTCGTGGTATTCGCCGGTACTGGTGGCCATGCCGTCGAGCCGCTCGACGAAGGACACCATCATCTCGCGCATCGCGGTCTTGGAGTCGGCAATGCCCTGCTTGAGCAGACCCTGTTTATAGATGACCTCGCGCAAGGTGCCGCGCGCCTGCTCGATCGAGCCGACGTCCAACGGCCCGGAGATCAGCTGGCGGACCACCGAGATCTGGCCCTGCAGCCAGCTACGATCGTCGAGCAGTTCGCCAACGTTCTCCAGCAACAGGTCGAACAAGCCGAGCAGGAGATTCTGCTGCTCGCTGGCATCTTCGGCACGTAGGCCGATCTGATGACTCAGTTCGCGCAAGCGTTGTTCCAGGGTGATCAGCTCATGGCCGGGACGCCAATGGCGCAGTGCCGAGGCCAGGGTCTGTGCTTCTTCGGCCAATTCCGGGCTGCGTTGCAGCAGCGTGGCCAATGCATTGCCCAGCGCGTGACGCAGCAGGTCGCGCAGTTGTTCGGCTTCGGTGCGTCCTTCGGCCAGCGAATCGCCGGTATCGATGGTGCGGATGTACTTGTCGATCAATTGCCGCAAGGCGCGACCGTAGCCTGGCCAGTCGCCGGCCGCATAGGCCGCGCTCAGGCGCACACCCATGTCGCCGAGCTCGCCGTGCAGGCTGGTGATGCCCTCTGCAAAGGCCAGCAGCAAGGCCTCCGGATGCGCGGCATGCGAGAACAGGCGCATCAGCAAGGCGGTGGCGGCGGCCGGGTCGTGCGCGCCGGATTTGTTCTTGGCCGGCACCAGCTGATGCGCGGCCAAGCCGTGCCCGCTGCGCTCGCTGCCGATCACGCTGGGCAGGGCGGCGGCCGGGCGTGCGCTGTCCGCGCCGCCCCAGGGCAACAGGCGGCGCAGCCCGCCACGTGGGCGGCTTGGAAGTTCAGGCTGGTCTGCCATGCGCCGGGATCTCGGAAAGTCTTGATGCTCTCGCTGGTTATCGGCGCGCAGGCGTTGTGCTTAAGCGGTCTGGACAGGTCTGGGCTGGTCCGGCATGCCCGCCGATGCCAGGGAGTGGGCGATGCGCAACCTGCGTGCATGCCTGAACAAGTCAGGCGGGTGATGGCGGGCGCCACCGTCATCGCCCGCTTTCGGTGCGTTTCAACGATCGCGCACCACGGCAGGGATGTCATCGCACTGCAATGCGCCGCTTATGCCAGTGGGCATGCATAACCATGCGCATGGGCATGTCGGTGTCGCGGAAAAGTCAGCACGTATTCACGCATATTTTATTTGCCCGGGGTGTAGATTCGTCCCAAGGACAACGTGGAGTACGCGCGTTGGCCCCGCTCCTCATTCGTAGCAGGTCGTCTGGCTGAATCGGCAGATGATGGTTGTCGCTTCGCTGTTTTCCGTCTCCACCCACTTTACGACGGACGTTTAGATGGTTGCCATGATGCCGCTTCACGCCACTACTGCACGCTTCGAGCGCAGCACGATGCTCCCCACTCTCAAGAAGAGCGGGCGACCGCGTGATGCACGCGGTCGCTTCATTCGCCATCACGAGCGCCTGCCGGTGTCGCCGGCCGATACCCGCGGTGCCTTGTTTGTGGTGTCGGAGATGGCGGACTTCATCAAGGCTGGCGGTCTGGGCGATGTGGCTGCGGCGCTGCCACGCGCGCTGCGCCATCGCTACGACGTCCGGGTGCTGATCCCTGGCTACCGTGCGGTGCTGGCGCGTGCGGGCAAGGTGGAGATCGTCGGACGGGTACTGGCGCACGCCGCATTGCCGGCCTGCGACATCGGTCGCATCGTGCAATCGGACGGCCTGCCGATCTACATCCTGCTGTCCAAGGAGCTGTTCGAACGCGATGGCTCGCCGTACGTGAGCACCAGCGGCTCGGAGTTCGAAGACAACGCGATCCGCTTTGCCACCTTGTCGCATGCTGCCGCGCAGATCGCCGCCGGCCATGCCGGGCTGGGCTGGAAGCCGCGCCTGCTGCACCTCAACGACTGGCCGTGCGCGCTGGCTGCTGCCTATGTGCGCTGGTCCGGCGGCACCACGCCGTGCCTGTTGACCATCCATAACCTGGCCTACCAGGGCCTGGTGCCGTATTCGATGGCCGCTGCGCTGGGCATTCCGGCCGAGCATGTGGCCGAGCTGGAGTTCTACGGGCAGATGTCGTTCCTGCGCGGCGGCATCGTGCATGCCGACCACGTCAACACGGTCAGCGTCAGCTATGCCCAGCAGATCACCGGCCCGGCGCAGGGCTGTGGCCTGGACCGCCTGCTGGCCGGCCGCGCCGCCAAGGGTGCGCTGACCGGCATCGTCAACGGCATCGACGCCAGCTGGGACCCGCGCACCGACGAATATCTGGATACGCATTTCAGCGTGAATCAGTGGCAGGGCCGTCAGGCCAACGCTGCGCAGGTGCGCAAGGCCTTCGGGTTGCGCGAGAGCACCGGCCCGCTGTTTGCGGTGGTATCGCGGCTGGTGCACCAGAAGGGCCTGGACCTGATTTGCGAGGTCGCTCCGCAGATCGTGGCGGCCGGCGGCCAGATCGCGGTGATCGGCGGCGGCGAGCCGGAGATCGAGCAACAGGTCGCCGAGCTGACCCGGCGCTATCCGGGCCAGGTCGGTGCCTTCATCGGTTTCGAGGAAGGCCTGGCGCGGCGCATGTTTGCCGGCGCCGACTTCCTGCTAATGCCCTCGCGCTTCGAGCCGTGCGGCTTGAGCCAGATGTATGCGCAGCGCTTTGGCTGCCTGCCGATCGCGCACGCCACCGGTGGTCTGATCGACACGGTGGATGACGGCGTCACCGGCTTTTTGTTCCAGCACGCCAGCGTCGAGGCCTTGCGCCGCTGCCTGGAACGCGCGTTTCGCACCTTCCGCTTGCCCAGCCTGCTGTCGGCGATGCGCCGCGCGGCGATGCTGCGTCCCAGTGGCTGGGACGTGGCGGGCAAGAAATACCTCTCGCTGTACGAACGCACCGCCGCGACCGCTCCCGCGTTTGCGACGGTGTCATGAGCGAACGGCTGGGCGTGCAGGGGCAGGAGACGGAAGCGACGGCGGTGACCATGGACGGGATGTCTGATCCAGTACAGCGCGTTCAGGCGCTGGCCGATGGCCTGCCTGCCGATGCATTCGCGGTATTGGGTTCGCATCTCCAGGCAGACGGCCGCCGGCTGGTGCGCGTGCTGGCGCCCGGTGCCGAGGCGATGGGCCTGATCGATCCGCGCGGCAAGTTGCTGGCGCGCATGCAGGCCGGCCCGGTCGATGGTGTGTTCGAGGGCACGCTGGCGGTCGAAGGCCCGTATCGGCTGCGCATCGTGTGGCCGGACGTGGTGCAGGAGATCGAAGACCCTTACGCCTTTGCCGCCACGCTGGACGAATCCACCCTGCTGCAGATCGCTGCCGGCGACGGCCAGGCAGTGCGTCGCGCCCTGGGTGCCCAGCACTTGCACTGTGACGACGTGCCCGGGGTGCGCTTTGCGGTGTGGGCGCCGCATGCGCAACGCGTGGCAGTGGTGGGCGATTTCAATGGCTGGGACGTGCGCCGGCATCCGATGCGCCAGTGCATCGGTGGCTTCTGGGAGCTGTTCCTGCCGCGTGTGGAAGCCGGCACGCGCTACAAGTACGCCATCACCGCTGCCGATGGCCGTGTGTTGCTCAAGGCCGACCCGGTGGCGCGCCAGAGCGAATTGCCGCCGGCCACCGCCTCGGTGGTGCCAAGCGCGGCAGCGTTTGCCTGGACCGACGCCGCCTGGATGGCCGCGCGAGATGCCAATGCCGCGCCGGCGCCACTGTCGATCTATGAAGTGCATGCCGCGTCCTGGCGGCGCGATGGGCACAACCAGCCGCTGGACTGGCCAGGGCTGGCCGCACAACTGATCCCCTATGTGCAGCAGCTCGGCTTCACCCATATCGAGTTGCTGCCGATCACTGAGCATCCGTTCGGCGGCTCCTGGGGCTATCAGCCGCTAGGGCTGTATGCGCCGACTGCGCGCCACGGCAGCCCGGATGGCTTTGCGCAGTTCGTCGACGCCTGTCATCGCGCCGGCATCGGCGTGATCCTGGACTGGGTCAGCGCGCACTTCCCCGATGACGCACATGGCCTGGCGCAGTTCGACGGCGCCGCGGTGTACGAGCATGCCGACCCGCGCGAAGGCATGCATCGCGACTGGAACACGCTGATCTACAACTACGGTCGGCCCGAAGTGACCGCCTACCTGCTGGGCAGCGCGCTGGAGTGGATCGACCACTACCACCTCGACGGCCTGCGCGTGGATGCGGTGGCCTCGATGCTGTATCGCGACTATGGCCGTGCCGAAGGCGAGTGGGTGCCAAACGCGCATGGCGGCCGCGAGAATCTGGAAGCGGTCGCCTTCCTGCGCCAGCTCAACAGCGAGATCGCCACGCGCTTTCCCGGTGTGCTGACCATCGCCGAAGAGTCCACCGCCTGGCCGGGCGTGACCGCGCCGATCAGCGCGGGCGGCCTGGGCTTCACCCACAAATGGAACATGGGCTGGATGCACGACACGCTGAGCTACATGCAGCGCGATCCGGCCGAGCGCGCGCAGCACCACAGCCAGCTCACCTTCGGCCTGGTGTACGCGTTCTCCGAGCGTTTCGTGTTGCCGATCTCGCACGACGAAGTGGTGCATGGCACCGGTGGCCTGCTCGGGCAGATGCCAGGCGACGACTGGCGGCGCTTTGCCAACCTGCGCGCGTATCTGGCGCTGATGTGGGCGCACCCGGGCGACAAGCTGCTGTTCATGGGCGCCGAATTCGGCCAGTGGAACGACTGGAATCACGACCAATCGCTGGACTGGCATCTGCTCGACGGCGCCGCGCATCGCGGTGTGCAGCAACTGGTCGGCGATCTCAACGCCACATTGCGCCGGGTGCCGGCGTTGTATCGCGGCACGCATCGCGCCGACGGTTTCGACTGGAGCGTGGCCGACGACGCGCGCAACAGCGTACTGGCGTTCATCCGCCACGATCCCGATGGCGGCGCCCCTTTGCTGGCGGTGAGCAACCTCACCCCGCAACCGCACCACGACTATCGCGTTGGCGTGCCGCGTGCCGGCGGCTGGCGCGAAATCCTCAATACCGACAGTGCCCATTACGGTGGCAGCAACCTCGGCAACAGCGGTCGCCTGGCGACCGAGCCGATGGGCATGCACGGGCACGCTCAACGCCTGCGCCTGACCCTGCCGCCGCTGGCCACGATCTATCTGCAAGCGGAGAAGTAAGAATGAACGAGCGCAACGACACCACGCCGGCATGGGGTGCATGGCCAGCGGGTGAGGGACAGGTGCGCTTCGCGCTCTGGGCACCGGACGCCGGGAGCGTGGACGTGGTCTTCGACGACGGCGCGCGCGTCGCGTTGCAGGCCGCGCAGGATGGCTTCTTCAGCGCGGTGATCGCCTGCGCGGCGAATACGCGCTATCGCTACAGCGTCGATGGCGGCGAACCGGTGCCGGATCCGGCCTCGCGCTGGCAGCCCGAGGGCGTGCACGGCTCCAGCGCCGTGCAGCGCAGCGATGGCTACGCCTGGCAGAACACCCACTGGCAGGGACGGCCGTGGGACGAGGCGGTGATCTACGAATTGCACGTCGGCAGCTGCGGCGGCTACGCCGGCGTGCAGGCGCAACTGTCGCAGCTGGCGGCGATGGGCATCACCGCGATCGAGCTGATGCCGCTGAGCGCATTTCCGGGCGCGCACAACTGGGGCTACGACGGCGTGCTGCCGTACGCGCCGGTGGAAGCCTATGGCACGCCGGATCAATTGAAGGCCCTGATCGACGCCGCGCACGGACACGGCTTGATGGTGTTGCTGGACGTGGTCTATAACCACTTCGGCCCGGACGGCAATTACCTGCACAGCTATGCCGCCGCATTCTTCAACGAGGACAAGCCCACCCCGTGGGGCGCAGCGATCGATTTCCGCAAGCCGCAGGTGCAGCGTTACTTTCTCGACAATGCGCTGATGTGGCTGCACGAATACGGCTTCGACGGCCTGCGCCTGGATGCGGTGCATGCGATCACCCCGAATGCCTTCCTGGATACCTTGCGGCAGACCGTGCAGGCCAGCCTGCCGGCCGGCCGCCATGTGCATCTGGTGCTGGAAAACGAGGCCAACCAGGCCTCGCAGCTGCAACGCGGTTACACCGCGCAATGGGACGACGATTTCCACAACGCCCTGCATGTGCTGCTGACCGGCGAAGCGGAAGGCTATTACGCCGCCTTCGCCGACAAACCCACCCAGCACCTGGCGCGTGTGCTGGGCGAAGGCTTCGCCTACCAGGGCGAGCCGGACCCGCGCGGGCATGTGCGTGGCGAGCCCAGTGGGGCGCTGCCGCCGCACAAGTTCGTGGTCTTCGCGCAGAACCACGACCAGATCGGCAATCGTGCACGCGGTGAGCGGCTGAGCGTGCTGGTATCGCCGCAGCGCCTGCGTGCTGCGCTGGCACTGACCACGCTGACGCCGATGATTCCGCTGTTCTTCATGGGCGAGCCGTGGGGCGCCACGCAGCCGTTCCTGTTCTTCACCGACTTCGGCCCGCCGCTGGACGATGCGGTACGCGAAGGGCGGCGCCGCGAATTCGCGCATTTCGCCGCATTCGCCGACGAAGCGCAGCGCGCCACCATCCCCGATCCGAACAGTCACGACACCTTTGCCGCCTCGCGCTCGCCGATCGAGGACGCCGCGCAGGGCGAAGGCGTGCAGTGGACAGCCTGGTTCAAGGCGCTGCTGGGCGTGCGTCGGCAGTGGCTGGTACCGGGGCTTGCACAGGCGCGCGCGGTGGGCGCCAGCGTGCTGGCCGACGGTGCAGTGACCGCCAGCTGGGAATTGCCCGACGGGCTGTGGCATATCGCCTTCAACGTCGGCGCCTCGGCGGTGCCGATGCCGCCGCTGCGCGGCCGCGTGGCGCATGTCGAAAACGTTGCTGCCGACGCGCAGCAGTTGCCGGTCGATGGCTTCATCGCCTGGCACGAGGCGCGCGCATGAGCACCCGCGATCTGAGCAGAAGCGATCTGCATGCGCTGGCCGGCGCGGCCGGGGTGATGGTGGACTGGGTGGATGCCAGCGACCAGCCACGGCAGGTGTCCGATCACTCGCTGCATGCGGTGCTCACCGCGCTGGAGCTGCCCGCCGGCACCGCTGCGCAGCGCCAAGACAGCCTGCGTCGCTGCAAGGCGCAGGCCACCGAGCCGGCGCCGCTGCTGACCGTGCAGGTGGCCGGGTTGCTGCCGGTATCGGTTGCCGCCAATGCCAGCGGCCGTTGGCTGGACGACAGCGGCGCCAGCGAGCCGGCGCATGCCGATGCGCAGGGGCAGGTGCGTGCGCCGCAGCGCTTCGGCTACTGGACGCTGCAGATCGACAGCCTGACCCAGCAGGTCGCGGTCGCCCCGCAACGCTGCTTCAGCGTGGCCGATGCCTGCGGCCTGCCGGCACCGCGTGCCTGGGGCATGGCGCTGCAGGTGTACTCGGCGCGCAGCATCGACGACGCCGGCATCGGCGACGCATCGGGCACAGTGGAATGGGTGCGGCATGCCGCACTGGCCGGTGCCGATGCCCTGGCCCTGAGCCCGGTGCATGCCGCACGCCCGGTCACCGGCGGCTACAGCCCGTATTCGCCCAGCGACCGGCGTTTTCTCGATCCCCTGCATGCAGCGCCAGTGCGCGTATTGGGCGAGCTCGCGCTGGAGGCGATCAACGCGGTGCCCGGCCTGCGCGAGCGCTTCGATACGCTGCACCACAGCGCCCTGATCGACTGGCCGGCCTCGGCGCAGGCCAAGTGGCAGCTGCTGCGTCATCTCTATACCCGCGTGCCCGCCGACCACCCCGATCTGCTTGCCTTCCGCAGCGAGGGCGGCGATGCGCTGGCGGGTTTTGCACGGTTTGCCGCGCAGGATTTCGGCGATGGCGATCCGCAGCTGCACGTGTTCACGCAATGGCTGGCCGCGCGCAGCTGGTCCGATGCGCAACGGCAGGCGCACGAGCGCGGCATGAAGATCGGTTTGATCGCCGATCTGGCGGTCGGCTTCGATCCCAATGGCGCCGAAGCCGCCGCGGCCGCCGACACCGTGCTGCGCGGCCTGGTGCTGGGCGCGCCGCCGGATGCCTTCAATGCCGACGGCCAGCACTGGGGCATTGGTGCGTATTCGCCCACCGCGTTGCGGCGTAGCGGCTATGCGCCATACATCGCGCTGCTGCGCGCGGTGCTGCGCGATCGCGGCGGCATTCGCATCGACCATATCCTGGGGTTGTTGCGGCTGTGGGTGGTGCCGGAAGGTGCCAGCTCCAACGAGGGCGCGTATCTGGCCTATCCGCTGCACGATCTGCTCAATCTGCTCGCGCTGGAATCGTGGCGGCATCGGGCGATCGTCATTGGCGAAGACCTCGGCGTGGTGCCGCCGGGCATCCGCGAGGAACTGTCGCGGCGCGGGGTGATGGGCATCGATGTGTTGATGTTCACCCGCGACGACGACGGCGCCTTCGTCTCGCCGGCGCTGTGGCGGCCGGACGCGGTGGCCACCACCACCACGCACGATCTGCCCACCCTGACCGGCTGGCGCGAAGGCCGCGATATCGACTGGCGACGCAAGCTGGAACTGATCCAGCCCGCGCAGGCCAGCGATGACGCCACCGCGCGCAGCAAGGACCTGGCACGCCTGGATGCGGCAGTCGAACACGCCGGCCTCAGCGCGGCGGAGGACCCGCTGCTGGGCGCGCTGCGCTTCACCGCCACCAGCGTGTCGCCCCTGGCCTTGCTGCCGGTGGAAGACGCGTTGGCGCTGCAAGAACAACCCAATCTGCCGGGCACCGTCGAGGTCCATCCCAACTGGCGTCGACGCCTGCCCGATCCCTTGCCGCATGCGCGCCTGAGTACGGCGCTGCAGGGCTTTGCCGAGGCGCGTCGCGTCGCGGCCGTTTCGGAACCGCATCCATGATCGAGCTTCGCGCCACCGCCCGCCTGCAACTGCATGTCGGCTTCACCCTGCACGATGCGCTCGCGCAGGTGCCGTATTACTCAGGGCTTGGCATCAGCCATCTGTACCTGTCGCCGATCGGCACTGCGGTGCCTGGCTCGACACACGGCTACGACAATATCGACCCGGCCGTGGTCAATCCCGAACTCGGCGGCGAAGAGGCGCTGATCGCCCTGTCGCAGGCCGCGCGCGAACACGGCATGGGCCTGATCGCCGACATCGTGCCCAACCACATGGCCACGCACGCGGACAACGCGTGGTGGTGGGATGTGCTGCGCAACGGCCGCAGCGCCAAGCATGCCGACTGGTTCGACATCGACTGGCGCGCCCCGGGCCGCGACGGCAAGTTGTGGCTGGCGGTGCTGGACCGCCCGTATGCCACCGCACTGGCCGAAGGCCTGATCACCCTGGTGGTCGAAGACGACGGCAGCGCGGCACTGGCGCATTACGACCAGCGCTACCCGATCCGTCCGCAGACGCTGGAGGTGCCGGAAAAGGCCGCACGTGCGCAATGGCTGCGCGACTACAACGACGGCGCCAAGCGCGGCGATGGCCGTCTGCACAAGCTGATCGAACGCCAGCCGTACCGCTTGAACTGGTGGCGCGTGGGCAACGACATGCTCAACTACCGTCGCTTTTTCGATATCACCTCGTTGGTGGCATTGCGCGTGGAGCTGCCGGCGGTGTTCGACGCGGTGCATGCGCTGCCGCTGCGGCTGGTGGCCGAAGGCCATCTGGACGGCTTGCGCATCGACCACGTGGACGGGCTCACCGACCCCACCGGCTACGTGCGCAAGCTGCGCAGCCGGCTGGATGCGGCCGGCCGCACACGTGGCCTCAAGCCCGGCACGCTGGGGCTGTATCTGGAAAAGATCCTGGCGCCCGGCGAAGCCTTGCCGGCCGACTGGCCCTGCGATGGCACCACCGGCTACGACTTCATGGACCAGGTGGGCGGCGTGCTGCATGATGCGGCCGGCTTCAAGCCACTGGCGCGTGCCTGGCAGAAGGTGAGCGGGCGCAGTGGCGACTTTGCTCAGGAAGAGCGCAGCGCACGCGACGAGATCCTGCGCGGCCCGCTGCAGACCGAATTCAATCGCGCCGTGGGTGCGTTGTCGGCCTTGGCGCGACTGGACCCGCCTACGCGCGAGTTCAGCCCGCAGATGCTGGCGCGCGGCCTGTGCGTGTTGCTGCGCTGGTTCCCGGTGTACCGCACCTACGCCGGTGCCAAGGGCGTGACCGGCAGCGAAGCCGAGCGCCTGCGCGCCACCGCCGCGCGTGCGCGCGAGGGCATGCCGGAGTCCATCGTTGCGGCCGTCGACGCGATCGAGCGCTGGCTGCTCGACGATGCCGGCGCCGACCGCGCACAGGTCGCCTTGCGGCGCATCCTGCGTCGTCGCGTGGAGCAGTTGTCCGCACCGCTCAATGCCAAGTCGGTGGAAGACACCGCGTTCTACCGGCATGGCGTGCTGCTGTCGCGCAACGAGGTCGGCAGCCATCCGACCCACTTCGCCAACGACGCGGCCGAGTTCCACGCGCAGAATCTCGAGCGCGCCAAGCACTTCCCGCGCGCGTTGCTGGCCACCGCCACGCACGACCACAAGCGCGGCGAAGACCTGCGCATGCGGCTGGCGGTGCTGTCCGAGCAGCCGCGTTGGTGGATCGAGCAGAGCAGCCAGTTCGATGCCTTGACCGAGACGCTGGACTCGCCGGCACTGGCCGGGGGCGACCAGCAGATGCTCTGGCAGACCCTGGTGGCCGCCTGGCCGATCGGCCTGGGTGCCGACCAGACCGAGCCGCTGGCCGAGTACGCCGAGCGCGTTGCGCAGTGGCTGCTCAAGGCGGTGCGCGAAGCCAAGCTGCACACCAGCTGGACCGATGGCTCGCCCGCCTACGAGCAGGCCGTGCAGGCCACCGTGGAGCAGGTGCTGTGCAGCCGCGCCGGGTTGCCGCTGCGGCGTGCGCTGCTGCGCGCCAGCAACCATATCGCCGCGGCCGGTGCGCGCAATGCGCTGGTACAGACCACGTTGCGCCTGACCGTGCCGGGCGTGCCCGACCTGTACCAGGGCACCGAAGGCTGGGATCTGTCGCTGGTGGATCCGGACAACCGCCGCCCGGTCGACTATGCGCAGCGCCAGCGATGGCTGGCGCAGGCGCGCGACTGGAACACGCTGCTGCGCAGCTGGCGCGATGGCGCGGTCAAGGCACGTCTGACTGCGCTGCTGTTGCAGTTGCGGGCCGAACATCCGGCGCTGTTTGCGAAGGGCGATTATCAACCGTTGGCCGTGGCCGTCAGCGGCGATGCACAGGTACTTGCGTTCCGCCGCCAGTACCGCGGCCAGTCGCTGGTGGTGGCAGTGACGCGGCTGGGTGCCGGCAACGCAGGCGATGGCGATCTGCCGCTGCTGGTGCCGCCGGCCAGCTGGGGTCAGGCGTCGTTGGCATTGCCGCACGCCACGTACCGTAATGTGCTCGATGGCAGCACGCTGCAGCCGCAAGGCGGCCGCGTGGCGATATCCACGCTGTTTGCACGTGCGCCAGTGGCAGTGTTGTTGACCCCCTAAGAGAACGTACGCAATGAACGACATGGAACGGCAAGCGCGGCTTCGCCAGTTGGCACAGGAGATCTGGGAGGCCGAAGGCCGCCCGGACGGCCATGCAGACCGGCATTGGGCCATGGCCGAGCGCCTGGTGGATGCCGAAGAACGCGCCGCCGAGCAGGCCGGCCTGCCGGCGACTGCACGCCAGTAACGGTCCCTCTGTCACCTTGCATGGTGCACGCTGCAGGCGGCACCGTGTCGGGGTGAGCGTATACAGGCACGCAGGCACGCAGGCACCCGCATTCGCTCAGCGTTTTGAGTTCACCGTTCTCAGGAGTTACCGATGGCCACCCGCAAGTTCACTCAGCGCTCGCGCATCCGCGAAGGCCGTCCCAACCCGCTCGGCGCCACCTGGGATGGCCTGGGGGTCAATTTCGCGCTGTACTCGCGCAATGCCACGCGCGTGGAACTGTGCCTGTTCGACGAGCGTGGGCGCGAGCAGGAGCGCCTGGCGCTGCCCGAGTACACCGACGAGGTCTGGCACGGCTATCTGCCCGACGCACGCCCCGGCCAGCTGTACGGCTATCGCGTGCACGGACCGTATGCGCCCGAGGCAGGGCATCGCTTCAACCACAACAAGCTGCTGCTGGACCCGTATGCCAAGCAGATCGTCGGCGAGCTCAAATGGGCACCGCATCTGTTCGGCTACACCATCGGCCACCGCGACAAGGATCTGAGCTTCGATCGCCGCGACAGCGCCGCATTCATGCCCAAATCCGCGGTGATCGACCCGGCCTTCACCTGGGGCCAGGACCGCCCGCCGCAGACGCCGTGGAACCGCACGGTGATCTACGAAGCGCACGTGCGCGGGCTGAGCATGCTGCACCCGGCAGTGCCGCCGGAAAACCGCGGCACGTTCTCGGCCCTGAAGACCGACGAGCTGATCGACCATATCAGCTCACTCGGCGTCACTTCGGTAGAGCTGCTCCCGGTTCACGCCTTCGTCGACGATCAATACTTGCTTGAAAAAGGCCTGCGCAACTACTGGGGCTATAACACGCTGGGGTTTTTCGCACCGCAGGCGCGTTACATGGCCACGCGCACCGTAGCCGAGTTCAAGCAGATGGTGGCGCGGTTGCATCACGCCGGGCTGGAAGTGCTGCTGGACGTGGTCTACAACCACACCGCCGAAGGCAACGAGCTGGGGCCGACGCTGTCGTTCAAGGGCATCGACAACGCCAGCTACTACCGCCTGGCCGACGATCGCCGCTTCTACATCAACGATACCGGTACCGGAAATACCTTCGATCTGACCAATGTCGGCGCGCTGCGCATGGTGATGGATTCGCTGCGTTACTGGGTGCAGGAAATGCATGTCGACGGCTTCCGTTTCGATCTGGCCAGCATCCTTGGACGCGAGCGTTACGGCTTCGACCCGTCGGGCAGCTTTCTCGATGCGGTGCGCCAGGATCCGGTGCTGAGCCAGACCAAGCTGATCGCCGAGCCGTGGGACATCGGCCCGGGCGGTTACCAGGTCGGCAATTTCCCCCCGGGCTGGGTGGAGTGGAACGACAAGTTCCGCGACAACGTGCGCGCGTTCTGGCGTGGCGAGGGCGGTCAGCTGGCCGAACTGGCCACGCGTCTGACCGGCTCGGCCGACCTGTTCAACCACAGCGGCCGCCGCCCCACTGCGTCGGTCAATTTCGTCACCGCGCATGATGGTTTCACCCTGCGCGATCTGGTCAGCTACGAAGGCAAGCACAACTTGGCCAACGGCGAAGAGGGCAGGGACGGCAGCGACCACAATATCTCGGCGAATTACGGGGTCGAAGGCGACACCAACGATCCGGCCATCAAGCAACTGCGCCGTCAGCAGATGCGCAACCTGCTGGCCACGTTGTTGCTGTCGCAGGGTACGCCGATGTTGCTGGCCGGCGATGAGTTCGGCCACAGCCAGAATGGCAACAACAACGCGTATTGCCAGGACAACGAACTGACCTGGATCGACTGGACCGCCGCCACCAAGGCCGCCGCCGCCGATCAGGCTGCGTTCGTGCGGCGGCTGATCCGCATCCGCCAGCGTTATCCGCTGCTGCATCGCGCCCGCTTCTTCGATGGCAAGTTCGACGAAGCGCTGGGCCTGAAGGATCTCACCTGGCTGGCACCGGACGGCCACGAGATGGACGAAGCCGGTTGGCACGACCCGGAAGCGCGCGCACTCATGCTGCGGCTGGATGGTCGTTCGCCGACCACCGGCTTGCGCGAGATCGCCGCCAACGTGACCTTGCTGATGCTGATCAATGCCGCTTCCACTGGCGTATCGTTCACGCTGCCGGCGATGCACGACGAACACTGGCGCGTGCTGATCGACACCGCGCGCCATGGCGGGCGCGTGGTGGCAGGCGGCAGCGAATGGAAGGCGCCGGCGCACTCGTTGACCTTGCTGGCAGTGGAGCGCGATCGCATCGCCAGCAGTGCGCGCATCGTTTCCGAGGGTGCGCGCTGATGGCCGGGGTGGCCTGATGGATGTGCTGCTGGCAGGAGCCACCGGCCTGGTCGGTGGACATGTCCTGCAACAACTGCTGGCCGACGCGCGCTGTACCGGCGTGGTGGCGATCACGCGCCGGCCGCTGTCGCAGATCCATCCCAAGCTGCGCAACCAGGTGATCGATTTCGAGCGCCTGGACCACTGGACCGCACCGCGCATGGAGGTGGCCATCTGCGCCCTGGGCAGCACGATGAAGCAGGCCGGCTCGCGCGAAGCGTTCTATCGCATCGATCACGACTACCCGATGGCGCTGGCACGTGCTGTCTGCGCGCAGGGCACCTCGGTATTCGTACTGAATTCGGCCGCCGGTGCCGATGCGCACTCGCGCATCTTCTATAACCGCGTCAAGGGCGAACTGGAACACGACCTGCGCGCGGTCGGCTTCCCCTCGCTCACCTTCGTGCGCCCGGGCCTGATCGGTGGCGAGCGCGCGCAGCGCCGCACCGGCGAACATATCGGCAGCCTCGTGCTGGGCGCGCTCGGCCCGCTGCTGCCACGCCGCTTCCGCATCAACCCGGCCGAACGCATCGCCGCCGCCATGGTCAGCGCCGCGCTGGCACCGGCGCGTGGCGAGCACAGCGTCGAGGCTGCGGAGCTGGCTGACTAATGCCGCCTAGTCGCCTTGTCGCGAGGCAGTCGGATAGATATGAGGAGCCGCCGTGTCGTAGGAGCGTGCCTGCGCGCGACGGAGCTTTATCGGTAACGCCTCATCGCGCGCAGGCACGCTCCTACAGGTTTACGCGCAGCGGATCGCCATGTTCGCCAGCCCAAACCCCGCTAACACCCCAACGGCTGCCCGCCATCAACCAGCACCTGCCCGTCGTCGCTAGCGTGTCGCGAATGCAGGAAATGGTTGTCTGCTATTCGTAGGAGCGTGCCTGCGCGCGACGGAGTTTTATCGATAACGCCTCGTCGCGCGCAGGCACGCTGCTATGGATCGGCGTGCGGCCGATTGGCATCTCCGCCAGCAGAAATACGGTGCTCACACACCCAACGACTGCCCACCATCCACCGCCAGCACCTGCCCGGTGACCCAGCGCGCTTGTGGCGATGCCAGGAACAACGCCGCATCGGCGATGTGCTGCACGTGCCCGAACCCACCGAACGGAATGCTGTCGCGGATGCGGGCATACAGTTCTGGTTCTTGGTCGCGACGACGCTCCCATAGCCCATCGGGAAATTCGATCGAGCCCGGTGCGATCGCGTTGACGCGGATGCGCTCGCGGGCGAGTTCGGCGGCCAGCGTGGTGGTGTAGTAATTCAGGGCAGCCTTGGCGGTGGAGTAGGCGATCGCACGTGGCGTGGGACGTTGCGCATTGATCGAGCTGATATTGAGGATCACTGCCGCATCGCTGTTGCGCAGGTACGGCAGCGCGGCGCGATTGCAGCGCACTGCTGCCATCAGATCCACGTCCAGGCCGGCTTGCCAGCTCGCATCGTCGTTGCCGTGTCCATAACCGGAGGCATTGTTGATCACCACGTCCAGACCATTCAGTGCCTGCGCTGCGGCCTGCACATAGGCCTCGATTTGCGCAGCGTCCGACAGGTCGCAGGCGAAGGTGTGTACCGGGGCTCCATGAGGCGCCAACGCGTGGGCGGCCTGTGCGAGGCCATCGGCATTGCGTGCGCACAGCGAGACCTGCGCGCCGTTGCGCACGAACGCTTCGGCAATGGCCAGGCCGATGCCACGGCTACCGCCTGCGATCAGCACGCGTTGATTGCGTGGCGAGATTTGCTTGGATGCTGCGGAAATGGACATGGCGGACACTCGATCGGAAACCGACATTATCGAGCAGCCCGGTCGTGACGCGGTGCTCGGTGCCGTTGCAGTGTTGAACGCAGCATCGCAATGTCTGCTGTCCGTTTCACCACTTCCACCGCTTCTGCCAACGACGCGCCGCCACCGCGCGTAGCGGGCTGGCGATCTACTGCGCTCATCCCCAGGCGCGCGCGGCCGGTGCTCGGAATTGCCATGTGCCACTCGTACACCCAGGTTTTGAGCGCGCCGTCCACACGCCCCGAGCGATTGCTCGCTACGTGTTGTCAGCCACCCTAAATCGCGGTGCGCAGCGCTGCGCTGCGAGCCAGGTTGGGAGCCATGCACCGGCACCTGGCTGCGGTCGCGTGCGCTGTCATCTTTGTGCAATGCCGTCCGTACGCCGCTTGCGACGCAAGCCTCATCACCAAGCATGATCAGCTCATGCGTTTTCGATTGCTTGCCGCTAACCATTTGTTTACACGTTTGCGCCGCGCTGCGGGCACAACGTGCGGGTCATTCAGTGGGAGTTGCACATGGAAACCCATATCACCGTCATCGGTGCCGGCTTCTGCGGTACCGCGCTGGTCCGTGCGCTGGCGCAGACGGCCGATGCGCAGGTGCGCATCACCTTGGTCGGCGTGGCCGAGACCTTCGGCAGCGGCATCGCCTACGGCGCCGCCCGGCCGGAGCACCTGCTTAACGTGCGCGCCAAGGACCTGGGCATCGACGCGCAGGCACCAGGCGCCTTCGCCGACACCCTGCACCTGGGCGACAGCGGGCGACTGGAATTCCTGCCGCGCCTTGCCTATGGCGATTATCTGCGCAGCGAGCTGGATACCGCGGTCAGTGGCGCGCAAGCGTCGATCGTGCGGCTTTCGCAGGAAGCGGTGGCGGTGGAGCGTGCGCGCAAGGGCTTTCGCGTGTTCCTGGCCAATGGCGATGCCTTCCACAGCGATCGGGTGGTGCTGGCGGTGGGCGCACTGCAGCCGCAGGCGCTGGCCGGGATCGGCCCGCGCCTGAGCGTGCATCCGCGCTATATCGGCTGGCCGTGGCAGGGCGATGCCCTGGCGCGCTTGTCGCCGGACGACGATGTGCTGATCGTCGGCACCGGGCTGACCATGGTGGACGTGGCATTGACCCTGCACACGCGCGGGCATCGCGGCCGCCTGCTGGCGATCTCGCGACGCGGCCTGGCGCCGCAGGCGCATCTGCGCCAGCCGGGTGCGGCGCTGGAGTTGCCGCCGCATCTGCAGCGCGCACTCAAGGATGCCGACCTGCGTGGCCTGCTGCGCGGTGTGCGTCAGCTCAGTGCGGTGGTCGACGACTGGCGACGCGTGGTGGATGCCTTGCGCCCGCATCTGCAACCGCTGTGGCAGCGGCTGGAGTTGCCGCAGCGTGCGCGTTTCCTGCGCCATCTGCGCCCGTACTGGGAAGTGGCGCGGCACCGCGTTGCGCCGGGCGCAGCGGAACAGCTGGCGCACTTGCAGCAATCGGGGCAACTGCAGATTGTCGCAGCGCGGCTGTTGCGTGCGCGTTGGGTGCCCGATGGCGTGGAGGCGGTGATCCGCCCGCGTGGATCGGCCGACGCGCAGACCGGTCATTACGATGCGGTGATCCGCGCCACGGGTCTGGATACCGATATCGACCGCACCAGCGACCCGCTGATCGCCGGCATGCGCGAGGCGGGGCTGTTGCGTGCCGATCCGCTGGGTCTGGGCGTGGATACCGATGCGCAACTGCGCGTGCGCGATGGCGCCGGGCAGATCGTGCCAGGGTTGTATTGCGTGGGCCCGCTGCTGCGCGGGCGCTATTGGGAAATCACCGCCGTGCCGGAGTTGCGCGTGGCCACACGTGCCCTGGCAGAGCGTCTGTTGCTGGGTGCGATGCCGGCGTTACAGCCAGAACCGGAACAGGTGCCGCGCGAGGCCAATGCGCGTCTATAGCCAGGAATCCCGTCACTCCAACATCTCGATGGATGTCTTGACTCGCGCTGCGAGCGCTCGCCGGCTCGTCGCTTCCGTCCGACCAGCACGTCTTCCACGAGCCCATGAGCGGTGTCTGCGACGATGGCGTGGTCCCGTCGCAGAGCTCACAGAAGTGCCACCTGCTCGATTCCCTCCCCGAATCCGCGTGGCCGCGTCTGTGCGGCAATGACCGGGCTTGCTGCGAGAGGCAGGGCCGGCATGCGCTGGTGGTCGATTCCCGACCTCGTCGCGGTGCAGGCCCGACGTCCACCCGCAGCGCCGGCATTCACGCAGAATGCTCGTGTGGCCTCACAATAGGCGGCCAGTTCCCAACCGATGTCGCCATGCGCAAGACCTATCAGCTCAACCTCGAAGGCAAGAACCGCGATCGTCTGCTGGAGTCCAGCAAACACGATATCCGCAAGTACATCCGCCGCGAGCGTCGCAAGGACTTGCCGGAAGGTGCGGATTATTGGGACTTCGACATGCGCTTTGGGGTGGACGAAGCCAGCGCTGCGCCGCTGCCGCCGGCCGAGCTGATCCGGTCGATCAATGCGCTCACCAGCGAAGGTGGCGAGCAGTTTTTCGTGGAAATCCTGCGCAAGCCCGGCAAACGCACCGCGCGTGCGGACGGTGACAGCGCCCCGGGCGGCGAACTGGACTTCGAGCAGGACTGAGTCTTCGCCGCACCGGCGTGACGGTGGATTGCGCTGCGTCGGCACGCGTTGCGTGGCCGTCGTCAGCAATGCGCGTGCCCGTCACCGCATCGAACGCTCAGTCCGGCTTGCCAGCCTGTGCTGCCGCTGCGCGCAGCTTGTCCTTCTTGCTTGGCCGCCTGCCCTTGATGCCGCCATTGTCGTCCGGCGCGCGCGTGCCGGTCATCGGCGTCTGCGACGCAGGGGCAGCTGTTGCCAGGGTCGGTTCGAATCCGGCAATCACGCTGGTTGGCACGCGCAGGCCCTGACGTTTTTCGATCAAGCGCCATTGCGGTTGGCTCTCCGCAGTGACGAAGCTAATCGCAAGGCCGCTGGCGCCGGCCCGTGCGGTGCGTCCGATGCGGTGGGTGTAATCCACCGTCGAACGCGGCAGGTCGTAATTGATCACTGCCGGCAGCGCGTCGATATCGATGCCGCGCCCGGCCAGATCGGTGGCCACCAGCACCTGCAGTTCGCGCTGTTTGAAGGCGGACAAGCTGCGTTCGCGGCGGCCCTGGCTCAGTTCGCCATGCAGCGGCTGCGCGCTGATGCCGCTCTTGCCGAGTTTTTCGGCGACTTTTTCGGCGGTGTGCCGGCTGGCGACGAACACCAGCAGATGCGACCAGCCGTGCTCCTCCAGCAGGTGGCGCAGCAGTTGCGTGCGCTGGCCGGCATCGACGGCGATTGCGCGTTGTTCGATCGCAGGCGCGGCCTCCGGCATGGCGGCGATGGTGATGCGCAGCGGGTCGCGCAGGCGACGCTTGGCCAGCGAGGCGATCGCGGGCGGAAACGTGGCCGAAAACAGCACGCTCTGGCGCTGCGTCGGCAGCAAGGCCAGGATGCGATCGAGCTCGGCGCCGAAGCCCAGCTCCAGCAGGCGGTCGGCTTCGTCCAGCACCAGCGTGGCGACCTCGCTCAGGCGCAGTGCGTTGTGATCGACCAGATCCAGCAGCCGCCCGGGCGTGGCGACCACGATGTCGGCACCCCCGCGCAGCGCGAGCAGCTGCGGATTGATCGAACTGCCGCCGGTGGCCGCAACGATCTTGAGCCGCCGCGGCAGATGCGCGGCCAGTTGGCGCAAGGTGTCTTCGACCTGCGCGGCGAGTTCGCGCGTGGGCACCAGCACCAGCGCACCTAGCACACGCGGTGCGGTATCCGGGGCCAGGCAACGTTGCTGCAGCAGCGGCAGCGCATAGGCCAGCGTCTTGCCCGAGCCGGTCTGCGCCATCGCGATCAGATCGCGCCCCTGCAACATCGGCGCAATCGCCTGCTGCTGGATCGGTGTGGGCGTACGGTAACCTGCGCGTGCCAGCGCAGTGTCGAAGAATGGCTGCAGCTGAGGCGACAGCGAGAGATGGGCAAATGACATGGGCCGATTATCCAGGCATTTGCGCTGCAATGGTCGGTGGGACGTCATGCGGGGTTGCCGCTGGGCAATGCATCGATGGGCGGACAGGGCGCCGCAACCAGAGCGCAGCGCCGCCGCTCGGCAGCGCGTCTCTCCATATCGTCCAAATCCATCGCGGCACAATGCGTAACGCAGTCAAGACTTCGACCCATGGATTCTTAGGCGCGATCAGATGTTTGAATCAAAAAAAGACTGGTCCGTGGAGTGCGCGGTGCCCTCACCGCTTGCGGGACACGCCGTGAATCCGTCCGTGGAGGCTCCTTGGCGGCATCCATGCCGCCAAGGGTCCCGCAACCGGCGAGGACACCGCACCAGAAAGTTGGTCGGTGGTCGAATGAAAAGCTGCTTGCTCGACATGCATCGACCACTGAGCCATTGAACCCACCCATCATTCTCCAACGATGCACATCGCGCACCGCTCTTGACCGTGCACACCGACCATCTCGACAGGTCCTTGCCCGCTCACCGTCGCGGGACCTTACGCGGCATGGATGCCGCGTAAGAGCCTACAAGGACGTACTCGCGGCGTGTCCTGCGATGGTGGGCGGGCAAAGGGCCCTGCAGCCAGGCCGCAGGTCATCCGCTTTGCAACCTAATCTATCCGCGCTGTCCAGGTCTTTGGAGCACGACACTTAAAGCAAGCGAGACTGAAAACGGTGGCGTCGTTTAGGCGCGATCAGATGCTTAAGTCAAAAGCCTTGTCCGTCGAGTGTGCAGTGCCCTCACCGCTTGCGGGACACGCCGTAAATCCGTCCGTGGAGGCTCCTTGGCGGCATCCATGCCGCCAAGGGTCCCGCAACCGGCGAGGGCACCGCACCAGGATGTTGGTCGGTGGCTTGGCGAAAACCTGCTTGTCGATCACCTGGCGTTGGCAACCGATCGGGTGCGCCTAGTCCAAATGCCGCCTTTCACGCGCTGCTTGTAACCACGCACACTGACCATCTCGACGGGTCCTTGCCCGCTCACCATCGCGGGACGCAACCGCGGGCCCAGGCGCGTGCGAATGGCCGCCACACGGCCGGCCGCGCCCACCTGGTGGTAGACGCGGCTGTTTGCTGCCCGTGCGTCAGTTGGCCAGCGCCAGATCGTCCAGCAGTGCGCGCAGGAAACGCGCGGCCTCGCCACCGGTGGCGGCGCGGTGGTCGAATGTCAGCGACAGCGGCATCACCTTGTGGGTTTCCACCCCGCCCATCACCGGGGTGAGCTGGTAGCGCGCGCGGCCGGCGGCGACGATGGCCACGCAAGGTGGCACCACCACCGGGGTGGCGTAGCGGCCGGCGAACATGCCGAAGTTGGACAGCGAGATGGTATAGCCGCTGAGCTCCGACGCGGCGATGCTGCGGTTTTCCACCTGCTGGCGCAGCCGGTTGACGCTTTCGCGGATGCCGTGCGCGTCGAGCATGTCGGCATTGCGCAGCGCGGGCACGAACAGGCCTTCTTCGGTATCGACTGCGATACCGATATCCACCTGGGTGTGCAGGGTGCGGCTGAGTGCCTCGCCATCGAACCAGGCGTTGAGTGCGGGCACCGCCTGGCACGCGCGCACGATGCCGCGTACCAGCCGCACGGTGACATCGTTGCCGGGCTGCCAGGCGTGGATGTCGGCATCGTCGTTGAGCGTGGTCGGCACCACCTTGCTGTGCGCATCGGCCATGACGCGCGCCATGTTGCGGCGTACGCCCTTGAGCTGCTCCGGCTGCCCTTTTGCGACCACGCCTGGCGACTGGGTACGCATCGGTTTGCCGCTGGCAGACAGCGCTGCACGTGGTTGCGCGTTGCCGGCTCCGCTGGTTGCCGAGTGCGTGCCGGCAGCGGCATGCGGCGCGGCTGCCGGCGCGTTGCTGCCGTTGGTCGGCGTGACCGGCGCGCCAGCGCGCGTTGCAGACAACGGCGCGCTGCCGGCCGCGGCGGCCTGCTTCACATCGGCCATCGTCACCGTGCCATCCGGGCCGCTCGCCCGGATCTGGCCCAGGTCCACGCGCAGCTTGCGGGCCAGCGAGCGCACTGCCGGCATCGCGCGCACGCCGCCCACGGCAATCGCCTGTTCGCTCTGTACGGCATTGGAACTCTGCATCGCACCGACCACCGTGCCGGCGTCGTCACGCTCGCTCTCGCCACTGGCATCGGCGTCGGCAATCTCGCCACCGTTGTCGGACGCGACCACGCGCGTGGTCGGGCCGGCGGCGCTGTCACCGGTGCTGGGCGTGTGCGTGGATGCAGGGCCGTGCGAGTGTCCGGTGTCCTGACCATCGGCGCGCTGCGGCTGCGACGCGTCCAGCGCGAACTGCGCCAGCATCGCGCCGGTCACGATCACATCGCCAGCGGCGCCGGCGAGCTTGATCACGGTGCCGGAAAAGGGCGAGGGCACCTCGACCACCGCCTTGGCGGTCTCCATCGAGACCAGCGGATCGTCCAGGCGTACAGTGTCGCCCTCCTTGACGAACCATTCGACGATGGTGGCGTCGGGCAGGCCTTCGCCCAGGTCGGGCAGGTGGAAATTCTTGGCTTCGCTCATGGCAGGTTCTCTTGCGCCGCAGGCAGCGGCGGCGTGGTGTCGTCGAGGAGCTCGAGGTCGGCGGCCGGCAGCCAGCCCTGCATGCCATCGGCACGCTCGGACCACCACCAACCGCCATGTTCGTAATGCAGCAACACGTCCTCGCCCTGGTGGGCATCGAGTTCGCGTGCGTCGTAGTCGCGCAGCGCTTCGGCCTGGCCGTCGCCCAGCGGGCGCAGCCAGGCCACCGGGGCCCAGCCGGCATGGCCGTCGCCGGTGTTGACCCAGGCAAAGGCCGGCCATTCCTCATCGCGCACGCCGACAGTCACTTGCTGGCCGGCGTGGAAGCGGATCGGGTTGGCGTACGCGGCGCGATAATCGCAGAGCAGACGGGCGCGCATGTCAGCCGGCGGCCACCGCGCGACGGGCGGCGGTGACGATGCGCTCCACGCTCGGCAGGTACTTCATTTCCAGCCGGAACAGCGGGATATGCGTGTCGTAACCGGTGACGCGTTCGACCGGCGCAAGCAGGTCGTACATCGATTTTTCCGCCAGCTGCGCGGCGATCTCCGCGCCGAAGCCGGCAGTGCGCGGGGCTTCCTGCACGATCACGCAGCGGCCGGTCTTGGCCACCGATTCGGCAATGGTGTCGAAGTCCAGCGGGCGCAGCGTGGCCACGTCGATGACCTCGGCGCTGATGCCTTCGCCGGCGAGCTTGTCGGCCGCTTCCAGCGCTTCCTTGACCTGCGCGCCCCAGGTGACCAGGGTGACGTCGGTGCCGTCGCGCAGCACGAAGCATACGTCCAGCGGCAGCGCCTCGCCGTCGTTGGCGACCACTTCCTTGTACTGGCGGTAGATGCGCTTGGGCTCCATGTAGATCACCGGGTCCGGGTCGCGGATCGCGGCCAGCAACAGGCCATAGGCGCGCTGCGGCGAGGACGGCAACACCACGCGCAGGCCGGGCACGTTGGTGAAGATGGCCTCGTTGGCTTCGCTGTGATGTTCCGGCGCGCGGATGCCGCCGCCCCACGGCACGCGCAGCACCATCGGGCAGTGCAGGCGCCCGCGCGTGCGGTTGCGCAGGCGGGCGGCGTGGCAGATCAGGTGATCGACCATGGGGTACACGAAGCCGTCGAACTGCGCTTCGGCCACCGGCTTCATGCCCTGCGCGGCCAGGCCGACGCTCAGGCCGGCGATGGTGGTTTCGTCCAGCGGCGTGTCCAGCACCCGCTCGCTGCCGAAACGCTGCTGCAGGCCGGCGGTGGCGCGGAACACGCCGCCATTGACGCCGACATCCTCGCCCAGCACCAACACCGCGGGGTCGTGTTCCAGCTCCCAGGCCAGCGCCTGGGTGATGGCTTCGATCAGGGTGATGGGCGAACTCATGGCGATCTCTCCGCGCGTGGCTGCGGCGTGGTAAGGGGCACTGGCCTGCTGTGTCGCAGCCAGGTGTGACTGGTTGAGCTCATCCATGACGGGCCTCCTGCGCCATCACCTCGGCGCGCTGGGCCAGCAACTCGGCCGGCGGGTCGCCGTAGAGGTAATCGAACATCGCTTCGACCGGCTGCACCGGCGTGTTGAGATAGGCGTTGACCTCTGCGTCCACGCGCGCGCCGCATTCGGCTTTCCAGGCGGTTTCCTGCGCCTCGTCCCACAGGCCCTGCGCGGTGAGATAGCGGCGCAGACGCAGCAGCGGCTCGCGCGCCCAGCCCTGCTTGACCTCTTCTTCGCCGCGGTAGCGCCGCGCATCGTCGGCGGTGGTGTGATCGGACAGGCGATAGGTCAAAAACTCGATCACCGTGCCGCCGTCGCCGGCCAGTGCACGCGCACGCGCCTGGCGCATCGCTTCGAGCACGGCGATCAGGTCGTTGCCGTCCACCTGCAGGCAATGCAGGCCGCCGGCCAGGCCCTTCTGCGCCAGCGTCTGCGCGCCGGTCTGGGCCGAGCGCGGCACCGAGATCGCCCAGCCGTTGTTGATCACGCACAGGATCAGCGGCAGCTTGTAGGCGCCGGCGGAATTGAGCGCGGCGTAGAAGTCGGTCTTGGAGCTGCCGCCATCGCCGCAGCAGGCCACTGCGACCTGCGGCTTGCCCTGAAGCTTGAACGACAGTGCCGAACCGGCCGCATGCAGGCACTGGGTGGAGATCGGCACGCAGATCGGGAAGTCGATCGCCGCATCGGCATCGCGCGGATAGTCGCTGCCGCGTTCGTCGCCGCCCCAGTACAGCAGCACATCGCGCGGGCGCACGCCGCGTTCGAACATGGTGCCGTACTCGCGGTAGCTGGGCGCGAACACATCGCCGCTGCGCATCGATGCGCCGATGCCCACGTGGGTGGCTTCGTGGCCGAGGCAGGCCGCATAAGTGCCCAGCTTGCCGGTGCGCTGCAGCGCGACCGACTTGCTGTCGAAGGTGCGCACGAACAGCATGCGCTTGAACAGCGCGAGCAACTGTTGCGGGTTGGCGGCGTCGGCCGGCAGGTCGTCGCGGACGAACTGGCCGTCCGCGTCCATGTATTGCAGATATTCGATCTCGAACTGCGCGGCTACGCTCATTGCGGCGACACCTTCACCAAGAAGTTTCAAATGATATGAGTTGCGATGTTAAGGACCACGCAGCAAAAAGCTGTCCTGCACCGCAGCACACAATGATGCTGGCTTGCACAAAAAAAAGGGCGCGGACCAGGCCGCGCCCTTTATCGCAGTACAGAACTGCGACATGTTGCACTGCGATTAGCGGCGGCCGGCGCCTGCGCCGATCGGCGTGACGATCAGCGCCGCGTTGTCGGCCGGGTTGGCATCGGGCGAGGTCGAACTGGCACTGGCCTGCACCCGCACCGCGCGCTCGGCCGGAATCGGCTTTGCCGCGACAGTCAGCTGGAACGCGGCCTGCGCGCCCGGCTGCACTGCGGCGGCGGTGCTGCACATGAAGATCGCGCTGCGCAACGATTGCAGTTGCTTGGCGCAACGCCAGCCGCTGGGCGGCACCAGCAGTGACAGCGCCGACACCGTGTTGCCTTCGATCCGCACGCTGGCACCGGTGGCCGCTGCGTTGCCGCGGTTGTCCAGCAACACCCGGTAGGTGGCATTGAAGGCGGTGGTGGGCAGCGTGGCAGGGCCTTCCAGGCGCACTGCCAGGTCGCTGCGCAGCGCTGGCTGCACGCTCACTGCGGCGGTGTCGGTGTTGTTGTCCGGCTGCGGGTCGGGCGTTTGCGAGGCGACCGAGGCGGCCAGGGTCAGGGTGCGTCCTGCCAGTTCCGCGCCAGCGTCGACCTGCACGGCAAAGCGCTGTGCGTTGCCCGATGCCAGCGAGGCGATGGTGCAGGTGACCACCGTCTGGGTCGCTGTTTCCGCCGCTTGGCAGCTCCAGCCCGGTGCCGCGGTGACCCGTGGGCTCACCGCGGCGTCGAAGGCCAGTGCCACCGCTGCAAATGCCGCGCTGTCGGGCCCACGGTTCTCCACATCCACAGTGAAGTCGATGCGCTCGCCTTCGGTGACCTGTGCGCGTGCCGCAGTGACCGTTGCGCCCAGGTCGGCACGCAATGCGGGCGCCATGCGCAACAGCACCACGGTGGGGTCGTGGTCGGACAAGCGCGTGGGCGTATCGGCATCATTGCGCGCGGTGCCGGGGAAGTCGGCATTGATGCGCGCGTGGCCCACCGACAGCGAGGCGATGCCGGGTGCGCGCATCAGCGCCTCGTTGGCCAGGATGTGATCGAGCGACTGCACGTTGCCGTCAAAGGCGTACGAGTAGCTCTGGTCGGGCGTGTTGAACCAGGTCAGATCGGTGTAGTCCGGGGTGACCAGGTCCACGCCATCGCCGCTCACCACGGTCTGCGCATCCGGCGCCGGCCTGCCGGTGACGGTGCCCATCGCATCCACATAGCCGTCGTTGAATTCGAAGGCATTGAAGTCGCCCATCACCAGCACCTGCTCGGCCGGGTCGAGCTGCTGGCGCGTCTGCAGCAGGCGCGCCAGGTACTCGGCCTGGGCCTGGCGTTTGGCGCGGATGCGGGTGCCGGCCGCATCGTCGGTCTCGGCGCCGTTGAGCGAGCGCTGATGCACCACGATGGCGGTCAGCGGCAACACGCGGCCATCGGCCTGGTGCACCCTGGCGCTGAGCACCAGCGGCGGGCGGTCGTTGAGCAGGCTCACGCCACCCGCCGGTTCGGTCCAGGTGGTGGTCTTGCCTTCCTGGGCGATGGACACCACTTCCACGCGCGGCACGCCGGCCGACACCGTGCCGGTCTTGACCAGGAAACCGACGTCGATGCCGCCGACGTCATTGCCTTCCTGCAGGTAGGCCACGTACTGCGGATTGGGCTGGCCGGAGGCGATGGCATCCGCGTTGATGCGCGCAGCCAGGGTCTGCAGCACGCTGATGTTTTCCACCTCCACCGTGCCCAGGATGTCGGGCGTGTGCAGGTCGTTGCGGATCGCCAGCGAGGCCTTGTTGAGGCGGCCCTGGAATGCCGCTGGCGTGAGCACCGGTTCGCCGATCGCCGGGTCGTTCTGGTCGTCGAAGAAGCGCTCCATGTTGTAGGTGGCCACGGCCACGTCGTCGGCCTGCGGCAACGGTGCCGGGCGCGGTTGGTCGGCACCGTTGCAGTTCACCTGCGGGGTGCGTTCCGGATACAGGGTGTAGCGGCGGAAGCTGTAATCCAGCGGGCCGGTGACATCCAGCACGACGCAGCCGGAGGCCAGGTCCAGCCGTTCGGCCCCGACGCCGGCACTGCCGACGGCGATCACTTCCGGGTTAGTGTTCCAGCGCGGCACGCCGGCAGGGGATCCGGCCGGCAGCGGGTCGGGCAACTGCACGCCGGGCTCGCGAAAGGCGCGCGGCAGGCCGGTGACCACCGCATGGAACACGCCATTGCTGGTGGCGGTGGCATTGACCTCGTTGACGCTGCCGCCGGTGGGCGCGTTGACGGTAAGGCTGGCGGCGGTGACGCGCATGCCTTCCAGCGCCTCGAGCTGATCAAAGGCGCCGTTCGGGTTGGGGAAGTTCGCGCTCAACGCCACCGGCATCGGCAACGGGTTGCCGGTGGAATCCAGCAGCACGGTCAGGCTGCCACCGATCTCGGTCAGCGGCGGCTGGGTCGGGTCGGCGGTGGGCACGTACTCGATCACCGTGCCTTGCACGCGCACCCGGTTGCCGATGGCAGCGGCGTCCGGCGGTGCGCTGCCGGTGTAGACGTAGACGCCTTCGGAGGTGGCCGGATCGCCATCGGTTTCGGCATCCGCGGCCTGCAGGAAGAAGCCGGCACTGCGGCGGGCAGTGACGATGCCCGAGGTGGCGACCACCTGGCCTTCCAGCGGCGAGCGTGCGCCCTTGCCCTGGATGGCGTGGATCGGCAGCAGGCTGAAGTCGTCGTTGAGGAGGGTGCCGGTGGCGCTCAGCGTGGCCGGCAACGCGCCGGTGAGGCCGCTGATCTGCAGCGCGAAGGTCTCGTCGGGCTCGGGCGTGGTGTCGCCCAGCACGTCCACGGTGATGCTGGCGCTGCGCTCGCCGGCAGCGATGCGGAAGCTGGAGGGGGGCAGGGCGACATAGTCGCTGCCGGCCGTGGCCGTGCCATCGGCGGTGGCGGCGGTGAAGCCCACCCCGCCCGCGCCGGCCGGCTGGCTCAGGCTCAGCGTGAACACGAGGCTGCGGTTGCCGCTATTGCCTTCGGCCTGGCTGACATCGGCCAGCGTGGCGATCGGCTGGCCGCCGCCGCTGCACAGACGCGCGGGGCTGGCGGCATTGCGCGGGGCCGGCGCGCCGGTGGCGAAATCGGCCGTGTTGTTGTCGGTGTCGGTGCAGCCATCGCCGCCGCGCAGCACCGCCAGCGTATTGCTGGGCGCCGGGGTGGGCGCATTGCCTTCGGCACAGCTGGCGGTGCTGCCATAGCCGACCAGATCGGCGTTGCCGGTAGGGCAGGCGCCGCTCAACGCCGAGGCGCTGTTGCTCAGCGCCACCTTGCCGGCGCCGCCGCCCATGGCGATGGTGCCGGTGGCGTCGGGCGTGGGCAGCGCAACGCTGCCGCCGCTGCCATCGGCCTGCTTGACCAGATAGTAGCCGCCGGCCGGCACGCTGCCTGCCAAGGGAGTGACCTGCCAGCTGCTGCCGGCGGCCGAGGCGTATTGCACCGACCAGCCGTCCAGGCTGACCGTGGTGCTGCCGATGTTGTGCAGCTCGATGAAATCGCTGCGGAAGGTGGCACCGCTGTTGCCGCCACCGCCATAGACCTGGCTGATGACGACTTGGGCGTTGGCGTGGCCGGCAACCGCCAGCGCACAGAGAAGTAAGGCTGCACGACGCTGCAACACATGCATGAGATGAGAGTCCCCTGATCCATGAGACGTGAAGCGCTCCCCTGGTCCGGCCACGTCCCTGGCCGGCAGCGCCGTTCGATTCTGCATGAATTTGCAGACCTAGGTTGACGATACGGTGACACCGGCAGCGGCTGCGCGCGCGCAGGCGAACGCTGCAGGATTTTTCGGGTGTGAAGTGCCGGACGCGTACGCCTCCGCATTGCCAGCTTGCGCAAGCGGGCAGCCCACCCACTCAGACCGGACGCTGCTGCGGCAGTGCGCGGCAGCGCCAGCAAGGCCGCCGCTGCACCGAGCAGCTCCCGGACTACGCCGGTCCAGCCAGCAGGTCCGCACCGCAGAACGATGCGTCAGGCACCGGAGAGCGCTTCGAAGACCCCCGTCGCCCTCAACATCCAGCCAGCCGATATCCAATCTCCCGCTCCCGCTCCCGCTCCCGCTCCCGCTCCCGCCTCCCGCTCCCGCTCCCGCTCCCGCCTCCCGAATCCCGAATCCCGAATCCCGAATCCCGAATCCCGAATCCCGAATCCCGACTCCCGACTCCCGACTCCCGACTCCCGACTCCCCCCGGCTGCCAAGCCGTCGCCAGCGCGCTACCCTGGCGACCCCATCGCCAGCGCTACGCCATGCCCGTCGACAACAACCTGCGTGACCTGGAACCCGGCATCCATACCGATCTGCAGGGGCCGCTGACCTACGGCGGCTATCTGCGGCTGGACCAGTTGCTGTCGGCGCAGCAGCCCTTGTCCGAGCCGGCGCACCACGACGAAATGCTGTTCATCATCCAGCACCAGACCTCCGAGCTGTGGCTGAAGCTGCTGGCGCACGAGCTGCGCGCGGCGATGGTGCACCTGCAGAACGACCAGGTCTGGCAGTGCCGCAAGGTGCTGGCGCGCAGCAAGCAGGTGCTGCGCCAGCTCACCGAGCAGTGGTCGGTGCTGGAAACGCTGACGCCGAGCGAGTACATGGGGTTTCGCGATGTGCTGGGCCCCTCGTCCGGCTTCCAGTCGCTGCAGTACCGCTATATCGAGTTCCTGCTTGGCAACAAGAACCCGCAGATGCTGCAGGTGTTCGCGTACGACCCGCAGGGGCAGGCGCGGCTGCGCGAGGTGCTGGAAGCGCCCAGCCTGTACGAGGAGTTCCTGCGCTACCTGGCGCGCTTCGGGCATGCGATTCCGCCGCAATACCAGGCGCGCGACTGGACCTGTGCGCACGTGGCCGACGACAGCCTGCACCCGGTGTTCGAGCGCATCTACGAAAATACCGACCGCTACTGGCGCGAGTACGCGCTATGCGAGGACCTGGTCGATGTGGAAACCCAGTTGCAGCTCTGGCGCTTCCGCCATATGCGCACGGTGATGCGGGTGATCGGCTTCAAGCGCGGCACCGGCGGGTCCAGCGGCGTGGGCTTTCTGCAGCAGGCGTTGGCGCTGACGTTCTTCCCGGAGCTGTTCGACGTGCGCACCTCGGTGGGCGTGGAGGGTCGTGAGCCGACGGTTGGTGGTCGCGGTGAGCCTGAAAAGGGCTGAGCGGGTCGCTACGGGCTGCATCCCCGCAGACTGGCCGCCATCAGGCCGGCGAGTCCTGCGAATTTGACGCGTACATGACGTCTAAGTGATCCTCGCGCGTCTCCCGGGGTACGCTCCGGGCACCCAGCCATTACTGAATACGCAAGGGACATTCCATGAGCGTTGACGCGACCGCGCCGACTTCCGCCGCCACTCCGCCGCCGCCGGCACCGCCCGAGTTCCCCACGCTGCTCGGTCATCCCCGGCCGCTGTGGATGCTGTTCATGACCGAATTCTGGGAACGCTTCGCGTTCTACGGCATTCGTTGGGCGCTGACGCTCTATATCGTGGCCCAGTTTTACGATGGCTCCGGCGCCGGCGAAGCCCCGGCCAATCGACTCTACGGTGCTTATCTGGCGCTGGTATATGCCTCAGCGCTGTTTGGTGGGTTCGTCGCCGACCGACTCATCGGCTACCAGCGCTCGCTGCTGATCGGTGCAGTCGTCATGTCGGTCGGCCTATTCCTGATCGCAGTGCCAAACGATCAAGTGTTCAAAATTGGCCTGGCGACGATCATTGCCGGCAACGGCCTGTTCAAGCCGAACGTCTCGACCATGGTCGGCAAGCTGTACCCGCTGAACGATCCGCGTCGGGATTCGGGATTCACGATCTTCTACATGGGCATCAATGCAGGCGGATTTTTGGCGCCGATTTTGACCGGTTTACTTGCCGACAAAATTTTCGGTACCGAGGCGATGCCTGCCTACAAGTACGTGTTCATTGCTTCTGGCATCGGCATGCTGATCAGCCTTGTCTGGTTCTGGTTGGGACGTCGTCAGCTCGGGCGGGTCGGTTTGCCGCCGGTCGGCGGCGAAGGCATGGGACGCACCTTGGCAGTGTTGGTAGGCACGCTTTTCGCCATCCCGATTGCCTATGGTCTGCTGCTGATCGATGCAAGCATCCTTGGTTGGATTCTGACCATCCTGTTCCTGGCGCTGTGCGCACTGATCCTGTTCGAAGGCATCCGGGAAGGCAAGGTGCCGCGCGATCGCGCCATCGCGATGCTGATCGTATTTGTATTCAACGTCATGTTTTTCATGTTCTTCGAGCAGGCGGGCAGTTCGTTCAATTTCCTCGCCCAGAACATCGTGGAGCGAGATCTGGGCGGCTGGATGTTCCCGGTCGGCTGGTTCCAGTCGGTCAACACATTGGCCATCCTGGCGCTTGGCCCGGTGTTCGTCTGGCTCTGGGTGGCATTGAAATCGGCCAATCCGTCGATCCCGCGCAAGTTCGGCCTGGGTTTGATTTTCAACGGATTGGCTTTTGCACTGCTGATGTACGCGTTGTCCGCACTTGTGGACGATGCCGGGAAGATTCCCTTCTGGACCTTGTTCATGGTCTACGTCATCCAGACCGTCGGTGAGCTCTGCTTGTCTCCGATCGGCTTGTCGATGACCACAAAGCTGGCGCCTGCCAAAGTCGTTGGCTTGGCCATGGGTGGCTGGTTCCTGTCGACCGCGATTGGCAACAATCTGTCGGGCATCTTCGCTTCCGCGGTCAGCGGTGAGACTGGTATGACCGTGGCCTCTGCCCTGAAGGGCTACACTTTTGGATTCTGGTCGTTGATCGCTGCGGGCGTATTGCTGTTGCTGATTGCCCCGCTGGTCAACAAACTGATGCATGGTGTGAAGTGAGGAGAACAGCAATGCCGATCAAACCCACTGTCTGTGGCCTGCTGCTGGCAGGTCTGTTGAGCGCCTGCGGGCAGCCCACCGAGCAACAGGAGGCGCCACGGCCGCTGGATACCTCGATGCAGAAGCCGCCCAGCGCCGATCCCAGCCAGCCGGTGTCCTCGGGCAATACGCCCACTGCGGCGGACATCGCCGCGGCGGCGGCGCTCAATGCGCAGTACGACCCTTCGCGCGATCCGGCCGCCGATCTGGAGACCGCCAAGGTCGAGGCCAAGCGCGGCGGCAAGCGCATCGTGCTCAATGTCGGCAATGCGGCCTGCGAGCCGTGCAAGGCGCTGGACGAGCTGATGGGCGGCGATGCGGAGTTGCGCAGCTTCCGCGATGCGCACTTCGTGGTGGTCAAGGTCAATCGCGATGTGGCCAACGAAAACGCCGCGTTCCTGTCGCAGTTCGCACAGCTCAACGACTATCCGTCGCTGCTGGTGCTGGACAACGACGGCAAGCTGCTGACCACCCAGGCCGGTCCGGACCTGCGCAAGGGCGAAGGCTTCGACCGCCGGAAGCTGTTCGATTTCCTCAAGCAGTGGGCGCCGCCGCAGGCGTAACCCGTCGTTGCCGCGTCATGCAAAAACCCCCGCACCGCGGGGGTTTTTTTATCAGTCCTTGCCGGCCATGCGCGGCAGCCCGTCCTTGGCCAGCCGGTCGATCAGCTTTTCCAGGATCTGCTGCTCGTCGGCACTGAAGACCGACATCAGCCGCTGTTCCATCTCGTTGACCAGCGGGGCGACGGTCTCGTAGACCTGGCGGCCGGCCGGCGACAGTGCCAGCATCGAGCGGCGGCGGTCGTCGCCATGGGTTTCGCGCCGGATGAAGCCGCGCTCCAGCAGACGCGCCACGGCGCGGCTGACGGCAACCTTGTCCATTGCGGTGCGGTCGGAGACCTCGCTGGCCGAGGAACCCGGATACAGCGCCAGGATGGTGATCACCCGCCACTCGGGGATGGCCATGCCGTAACGATCGCCGTAGACCTTGGCGATGTTGCTGCTGATGCGGTTGGACAGCACGCTCAGGCGATACGGCAGAAACTGCTCGAGGTTGAGCAGCACAGGATGTTGCGGCGGGGTAGGGGCGTCGAGATCGCTCATGCTGCACTGTGTCTTGATTTTGGTTTCATTTGCAACTACAAACCTTGGGTGGCCTGCGCATTCTCGCGGGTCTTCTGCCACCCCGCATAGCCCTGCGGACGGCCTAGCGTGGAGAAACGACGATGAGCGCACAACCGAGCAGTACCGCGACCCGCCCGAACCTGGGCATGCAGGTCACCACCTTCGACAATCCGATGGGGATCGACGGGTTCGAATTCGTCGAATTCGCCGCGCCCGCCGACCAGGCGGCGCAGCTGCACGACTACTTCCGCAAGATGGGCTTCAGCGCGGTGCTGCGCCACCGCAGCCGTGCCATTACCGTCTATCGCCAGGGTGGGGTCAACTTCCTGCTCAACGAAGACCCGGATTCGTTTGCCGCCGATTTCGCCGCCGCGCACGGCCCGAGTGCCTGCGGCTTTGCGATCCGCTTCCGCACCCCGGCGCAGACCGTGCTGCAGACCGTGCTGGGCAACGGTGGCGAAGCGGTGCAGGACAAGGCCGACACCCGCGCCGTGCCGGCCCCGGTGGTCAAGGGCATCGGCGACTGCATGCTGTATCTGGTGGACCGCTATGGCGATGCGGGCAGCATCTACGACGCCGACTTCGAGCCGATCGAAGGCGCCGACCAGCATCCGGCCGGCTTCGGGCTGACCTTCATCGACCACCTGACCCACAACCTGTACTTCGGCAACATGCAGCGCTGGTCGGACTATTACGAGCGCCTGTTCAACTTCCGCGAGATCCGCTACTTCGACATCAAGGGCGCCAAGACCGGCCTGGTGTCCAAGGCGATGACCGCCCCGGACGGCATCGTGCGCATTCCGCTCAACGAATCCTCCGACCCCAAGAGCCAGATCAACGAGTATCTGGACGCCTACCACGGCGAAGGCATCCAGCACATCGCCTGCTTCACCGACGACATCTACAGCTCGGTGGAAAAGATGCGCGAGGCCGGCGTGACATTCCTGGACACGCCGGACACCTATTTCGACGTGGTGGACCTGCGCATCCCCGACCACGGCGAGGATGTCGAACGCCTGCGCCGCAACAAGATCCTGATCGATGCCGACGTGGACACCAAGCAGCGCAAGTTGCTGCAGATCTTCACCCAGAACTGCATCGGCCCGATCTTCTTCGAGATCATCCAGCGCAAGGGCAACGAGGGTTTCGGCGAAGGCAATTTCCAGGCGCTGTTCGAGAGCATCGAGCGCGATCAGATGAAGCGTGGGGTGCTTTGAGGGCGGGGATTGGGGATTCGCTGTTCGGGATTTGGGATTTGTGGTTAGTGCCGTTAACTGCGTCGGTGCGAGTTTGAGTGGTGCAACGTGTTGTGGTGCCCAGCCTGGCTGCCCGTAACGTCGGATGTAGTTCCGGTACGGATCCAACGAAGCGGGCGGCAAGTGGTCGCAATCAAGCGCGCTCAGGCAAAGTGTTTTTCCGACGACACAAAGCAACGAAGGCGCACGTCGTTAAAGCCCCTCTCCTCGCGGGGAGAGGGGCTCAATCCGCCAGGCCTTAGCTCTTCTTCGGTAAGAAAGCGGCCTGATTCAACTCAATCCCGACCTTCTGCATCCGGGGAGGGAGGGCCAAGATCCGGACGCATGCCATGCATAACAACCAGCACTACATGACCGGTTTCGGCAACGCGTTCGCGACCGAGGCGGTGGCCGATACCTTGCCGCTTGGGCAAAACTCGCCGCAGCGTGTGGCGCACGGGTTGTATGCCGAGCAGTTGTCCGGCACCGCGTTCACCGCGCCGCGCAGCGAGAACCGGCGCAGCTGGCTCTATCGCATCCGCCCGGCGGCGGTGCATGGCGCGTTCTCGTTGATCGCGCAATCGGCCTTCCACAACGACTTCGGTCGCGGCCCGGTGCCGCCGGATCAATTGCGCTGGAGCCCGTTGCCGCTGCCGCCCACACCAACCGATTTCGTCGATGGTCTCTACACCATGGCCGGCAACGGCGGGCCGGAGGCGATGGCCGGTGTCGCCGTGCATCTGTATGCGGCCAACGCATCGATGCACGATCGCTTCTTCTACGATGCCGACGGCGAGCTGCTGCTGGTGCCGCAACTGGGCCGCCTGCGCATCCATAGCGAGCTCGGCGTGCTGGAGCTGGAGCCGCAGCAGATCGGGGTGATACCGCGCGGTGTACGCTTTCGTGTCGAGCTGCCCGATGGCGATGCGCGCGGCTATGTCTGCGAAAACTTCGGCGCATTGCTGCGGCTGCCCGACCTGGGGCCGATCGGTTCCAACGGGCTGGCCAATGCACGCGATTTCGAAACGCCGCAGGCGGCCTTCGAGCAGCGCGAGGGCGCCTTCGAGCTGGTAGCCAAATTCCAGGGCCACCTGTGGCGTGCGGACATCGGCCACTCGCCGCTGGACGTGGTGGCCTGGCATGGCAACTACGCACCGTATCGCTACGATCTGCGCCGCTTCAACACCATCGGCTCGATCAGCTTCGATCATCCGGATCCGAGCATCTTCACCGTGCTGACCTCGCCCAGCGACACGCATGGCACGGCGAACATGGATTTTGCGATCTTCCCGCCGCGCTGGCTGGTGGCGCAGCACACCTTCCGCCCGCCGTGGTTCCATCGCAATGTGGCCAGCGAGTTCATGGGGCTGGTGCACGGGGTCTACGATGCCAAGGCCGACGGCTTCGCGCCGGGCGGTGCCTCGCTGCACAACTGCATGAGCGGGCATGGCCCGGATGCGGCGACCTTCGACAAGGCCTCGCACGCGGACTTGACGCGCCCGGATGTGATCGCCGACACCATGGCCTTCATGTTCGAAACGCGTGCGGTGTTGCGCCCCACCCAACAGGCCTTGCAGGCCGCGCACCGGCAGGGTGACTACCAGCAGTGCTGGACCGGGTTGCGCGCGGCGTTTCAGGCGCCCAGCTCCGATGGTGCGCAGTAGCTCAGGCAGCTAGCCGAATGTGCTGATCAGGCAATACGGCAAGCAGAGGTCGCAGCTGTCGGATCGAGTCGGCTGCAACACGCTAGTTGTAGCCGACCGATCAAGCAGCCTGCAACGTCGGTTGCGACTGCCGGATCAGGCCGACGGCACTGCATCAGTTGCAGTTGGCAAACCAAGCCAACCGCATTGCATCAATCGCAGTTGGCGGATCAAGCCAACAGCAATGCATCAGTCGCAGGTGTTGGATCAAGCCAACTGCAACGCATCAGTCACAGGCTGTTGCATCAAGCCAGTTACGCATCAGTTGCAGCTGTTGGATCACGCCACTTACCCCATAGCGGTGTCCGTTGTCCGTTCAAGCCGCCTGCAGCGCATCCGGCAGTAGCTCGCCGATCCGTGCACGTACGCGCTCGGCATAGCTTGCCGAGGTGATCTGCGGCAACGCGCGCAGCGCCTCGGCAACGGCGGCGCCGATGGCGTCCTCGGCGCGTGCGGCCTGCAGCTGCCGATGCAGCGCGGCGGCCACCGGGTCGCGTTGCAGCTGCAGGATGCCGAGCAGGTACAGCCGCGCGTTGGTGGCCGCGCGACGGCGCTGGCGCTGTAGGTCTTCTTCGCTCGGTGGTGCCGCTGGCGGCAGCAACTGGGTGCCAGGCGTGCCTGCCGGTGAGGAGGCAGACGCCGGAGAAGCAGACGCCGGAAAAGCGATTGTCGCTGTCGCACTCCCTGCCTGCGTGCCGAATTCCAGATAGCCCATCGCGCAGAGCGCCTGCACCAACGCGGCGCCGTCGCCGCCCAGCAGCACGGCCAGCGTTGCCAGATCGCGCTGGCCGTCGGCCAGGATCAGCGCCCGTCGCTGCAGCAGGGTGAGTGGACTGCGGTGCGATTGCAACGCGGTGAGGGCGAGCTCGGTCTTGCGTGGGGTCATGGCGGCGGTCCTGCGAGGCGCCCAGCTTGCCCGCCGCCAATGAAGCGCCGATGACATCGGCATGAGGCAACGCATCGCGTTCTGCACACCGTGGCGATGTGGGCTGTGTAGGCTGTGGCGGACCCGTAAGGAATGCATGCATGACTACCAGATTGCTTGGTTTGATCGGCGCACTGCTGTTGCTGACCGGCTGCAACCGTGCCGAGGACGCCACCACGGCCGCGCCCGACGCGGCACCTGCGCCGGTGGCAGCCGCCAACGATCAGCCAACCGGCGAGGTTCCGCCAGCCACTGCGCCGGCCGGCACGTTTCCGCCGCACCTGCGCCAGCAGCCGGCTGCGCTCGCGCGCCTGGATGGATACGGCGATCTGCGCCTGGGCATGGACGCAACGCAGGCGCGGGCTGCCTGGGGCGGCGACCTGCGCGGCGAACCGGCGAGCGATGGCGGCTGCTATCTGTTACGGCCGCAGTGGGCCGACGATGCGCGCCGCTTCGGTTTCATGTTCGAAGGCGATCGCCTCGTGCGTTATCAGACCACCGAACCCAAGGAACTCGCACCGGGCGGCGGCACGGTCGGCATGACGCTGGCGCAGCTGCGCGCGCTGTATCCGGCAGGTCTGACCGAACAGCCGCACAAGTACGTCCCCGGCGCGTTCACCCTGCGCATGGCCGATGCGGCCACCGGGTCCGCGTTGGTGTTCGAGACCGATGCCGACGGCAAGGTCGCCAGCTGGCGGGTCGGGCAGCCGCCGCAGGTGGATTATGCGGAAGGCTGCGGTTGATCTGTCACGGCTGGCGCTGCGCTGCCTCGGCGGCAGCGAAAGCGGCACCCGGCAGAGCGCCTTGCACGATCAGGCCGATTAGCGTGTGTGGTGTAGAACAGCGCGCGCGTAGAACGACATGTCGAGACCATCCGGGCAGCGGGTCTCGAAGAAATTGCAACACCTCAGTGCGGGCCCTCATCGGGCTCGGCCTGTTGCCTGGCGGTTTCGGCGTTTTCGCCCACATCGCCTTGCGTCTGCCGCGTGGGCAGGCCTTCCTTCTTCGTCTCGCCATGGTTGGGTACTTCCGGGCGGTTTTCCATCATCAGCGACAGCGCGGCCTTGGCCATCAGATGGGCGCTGATCGGTGCGGTGATGAACAGGAACACGGTGATCAGCAACTCGCGCGGTTGCGGATCCACACCCAGGAACAGGTGATAGCCGACCGATGCCAGCAGCACGCAGCCCACGCCCAGCGTGCTGGCCTTGGTCGGCGCATGCAGGCGCTTGAAGAAGTCCGACAGCTTCACCAGGCCGAACGCACCGATCAGGATGAAGAAGGTGCCGACCAGCAACAGCGCGCTGAGCAGATACTCGGTCAGCGCGATCATTCGACGATGTCCCGACGCAATACGAACTTGCTCAGCACCACGGTGCTGCCGAAGCCCAGCATCGCGATCACCAGCGCGGCCTCGAAGTAGATCGGCGAATCCAGGTACATGCCCAGCAGCATCAGCTCGGCGATGGCGGTGATGGACAGGGTGTCCAGCGCCAGGATGCGATCGGGCACGCTCGGGCCGCGCAGCAGGCGCCACAGCGCCATCAGCATGGCCAGGCCCACCGCGTGCATGCAGAGGACGATGGTCGATTCAATGAACATGTGGCCGGTCATGGAAAGATCTCCATCAGGGGCTTCTCGTAGCGGGTCTTGATCTCGGCGATCAAGGCGTCCGGATCGTCCAGGTGCAGCACGTGCACCAGCAGATATTTGCGGTCGTCCGAGAGCGCCGCCGACACCGTGCCGGGGGTGAGCGTGATCATGCTGGTCAGCGCGGCAATGCCGTGGATGTTGGCGATGTCCAGCGGCACCCAGATGAAGCCGGGGTGGATGCGCGACTCCGGGCCGAGCACCTGGCCAGCCACCTTGATGTTGGAGCGCACGATGTCGCCGGCGGCCACCAGCAACATGCGCGGCACCGAACGCAGCGAACCGATGCGGGCGAACTCGCGGTCCAGGCGCGCCGCAAAGATCGGCACCACCCAGCCCAGCAACAAGCCCAGTACCCATTGTTGCGGCCCGAAGCTGTCGCTGAGCAACAGCCAGAAAATGAAGACCGTCACGCTCAGCGACGGCGAGGGCAGCAGCCGGCTGCGCAGCGGCAAGCGCGTGCTCATGGCTGCCTCCGTTGCGGCGTGGTGGCGCGTACCTGCTCGACGTAGGCGCCGGGATCGCGCAGCTGCACGCCGGCCGCGTCGGTGTAGCGCATCAACGGGCCGGCACCGGCCGTCATCGCCACCAGCCCGCCCAGCAACAGCAGCGTGGCGGCAGTCTCCACCGGGCGCATGCGCGCACGCCGTTGCGGCTGCAGCTCGGGGACGTCCTGCACTGCTTCGGGCACGCGCCAGAACAGGCGCACGCCGGCACGGGTCAGGCCGATCACCACCAGCAGGCTGCTGCCCAGGATGGCGAACCACACCGGCCCGACCAGGCCCTCGGGCACGTGCTGCAGCAACGCGGCCTTGGCCAGGAAGCCGGACAACGGCGGCAGCCCGGCGACCGCCACCGCGGCGACCATGAACATCGCGCCGGGGATCCCACGCCGCGGCAGCGGCGCGACCACTTCCTTGCGGTCGCTGGCGCTGCCGCGGCGACGCCGGATCAGGTCCGACACCATGAACAACGCCGCGGCCACGAAGCTGCTGTGCGGCAGGTAGTACAGCCCCGCACCCAATGCGCCGGCATCGTCCAGCGAAAAGGCGATGAACAACGTCGCCGCCGAGAACACCACCAGATACGACACCATCACCCGCAGCCGCGATGCGGCCATCACCCCGAAGGCGGCCATCAGCAGCGTGGCGATGCCCAGCCACAGCAATGCGTGGCGGCCGAAGCCCTGCAGCGCGCCGGCACCGGCGCCGAACCACAGCGCCGACACCCGCAGCGTCGCGTACAGCCCGACCTTGGTCATGATCGCAAACAACGCCGCCACCGCCGCCGGTGCGCGCGAATAGGTCTCCGGCAACCACAGGTACAGCGGCAGCAACGCGGCCTTGCTGCAGAACACCAGCAGCAACAGGCCCAGGCTGGCCTTGGCCAGCGGCAGGTCCTGCGCCGGCAGCGCGGCGATACGTTGCGACAGCTCGGCCATGTTCAAGGTGCCGAACACGCCGAACAGCAGGCCCAGCGCGATCAGGAACAGGGTCGACGCGCATACGTTGAACACCACGTAATGCAGGCCCACACGCATCTGCAGCCCGCGCCCGCCGCTGAGCAGCAGGCCATAGGAGGCGATCAGCATCACTTCGAAGAACACGAACAGGTTGAAGATGTCGCCGGTCAGGAATGCGCCGTTCAAGCCCATCAGCTGGAACTGGAACAGGGCATGGAAATGCGGCGCGCGCCGGTCCCAGCCGGCGCAGGCATGCAGCAGGCAGGCCGCGCCCAGGATCAATGTGGTCAACAGCATCCATGCCGACAGGCGGTCGCCCATCAGCACGATGCCGATGCGCGCCGGCCAGTCGCCGAGCAGGTACACCAGCACCTGGCCTTCGGCGGCGCGCGCCAACAAGGCGATGACCGACACGGCCAGCAGGGCCATGCTGGCCCATGCCACCGTGCGCTGCACCCGCGGCCCATAGCGCCGATGTTCGACGAACAGCGACGCCGACGCGCCCAGCATCGGGATCAGGATCGGCAGGATCAGCAGATGGCTCATCGCCGGGCCTCGCGCGTGTCCACGCCGGTGGTGGCGTCTTCATGCGCATCCACATGATCGCTGCCGTTGTCGCTGCGGCTGCGGATCGCCAGCACCAGGCTCACCGCGGTCATCGCGAAGGCGATCACGATCGCGGTCAGCACCAGCGCCTGCGGCAACGGGTCGGTGTAGTGCAGCAGGTCGGCTGGCACGCCCTCGCGCAGCACCGGCGCCTGGCCGCTGCGCAACCGCCCACCGGCGAAGATCAGCAGGTTGGTCGCGTACGACAGGAAGGTCATCCCCAGGATCACGTCGAAGCTGCGCGCGCGCAGCAACAGGTAGATCGCCAATGCGGTGAGGACGCCGATCGCGCTTGCCACTGCCAATTCCATCAATGCTGCTCCGCGGTGCGTGTCGAACGCTGGGTGGGGTCGATCTCGCCGCGCTGCGAGCTGCGCGTGCGCGAGGGTTTGATCGTGCCCATCATCGACAGCATCAACATCGCCGCACCGAACACCACCAGATACACGCCGATGTCGAAGCCCAGCGCGCTGGCCAGCTCCAGATCGCCCAGCAGCGGCAACGGAATCTCCAGATGCCCGCTGCTCAGGAACGGCATGCCGAACACCAGCGCACCGGCGCCACTGACCAGCGCGCACAGCAGGCCGATGCCGATCAGGCGGATGTAGTCGAAGCCGAAGCGCGATTCCACCGACGCGGTGCCCTGGATCACGTACTGCATCAGCAACGGTACCGCCAGCACCAGCCCGGCGATGAAGCCGCCACCGGGTGCGTTATGGCCGCGCAGGAACAGGAACAGGGACACCGTCAGCGTCAGCGGGAACATGATCTGCGCCAGATCGGCCGGCACCGGCAACTTGATCGGCGGGCCGGGCATGCTGCGCTCCGGCGCCATCCGCGAGCGCCGCAGCAGCGCATGCACCACCAGCCCGGCGATCGCGAACACGGTGATCTCGCCGAAGGTATCGAAGCCGCGGAAATCCACCAGGATCACGTTGACCACGTTGCGCCCGTAGGCTTCCGGCAGCGCACGCTGCAGCAGCTCGCCGGCGACCGTGTGGCTGGGCTGGGTCATCAAGGTGTAGGCCAATGCGGCGAGCCCGGCACCACCAACGACGGCGATGCCGGCATCGCGCAGCTTGCGCAGGCGCGCGGGCTCGGGCAACGAGCGCTCGGGCAGGTAATTCATCGCCAGCAGCATCAGCACCAGCGTCACCATCTCCACCAGCAGCTGGGTCAACGCAAGATCCGGCGCCGACAGGAACACGAAGGTCATGCTGACGGCCAGGCCGGTACCACCCAGCACCAGCACTGCGAGCAGGCGCTGCTTGTACAGGAACAGGCTGCCCAGGGCGCAGGCGATCATCAGCAGCCAGATCGTCCAGCCCAGCAGCGGCAGCGGGGTGGGCGCCGGCCAGGCCGGCAATGCGCCGCCCTGCAGGAACGGCACCAGCGCCACCACGACAGCGCTCAGCACCAGCAGCATCAGCATGCGCTGCAGGTTGCCGTTGGTGACCGCATCGGTCATGCGCACGGTGCCGGCGAACAACGCGCGCAGGTTCCAGTTGAACAGCGCCTTGCCGGGCGAGCGGTTCTGGATCGCGTACATGTCCAGCGTGCGGCGCAGCGCCATGTACAACAGGGTGCCGCCCACCATGCCGGCGATGCTCATCGCCAGCGGCCAGTTCCAGCCATGCCACAGCGCCAGGCTGTAGTCGGGCAGGCGCTCGCCAAGGATGGCGGCGGCACCGGCGCGCAGCACCGGCGCGATGGTCCAGGCCGGCACGATGCCCACGGCCACGCAGATCAGCACCAGCACCTCCACCGGAATCCGCATCCAGCGTGGCGGCTCGTGCGGGGTTGTGTCCAGGTCGCGCGGGCCCTGGCCGAAGAAGGTGTCGTGCACGAAGCGCAGGCTGTAGGCCACGCCGAGCAGGCCGGCCAGCAGTGCGGCGATGCCGGCCAACACCCGCATCGTCTGTGGCGCATCGGTTTCCAGCGCCACGGCAAAGAACATTTCCTTGGACAGGAAGCCGTTGAGCAACGGAACGCCGGCCATCGCCAGCGAGGCGGTGATCGCCAGCAGGCTGGTGACCGGCATCAGGCGGCGCAGATTGCCCAGCTTGCGCATGTCGCGCGTGCCGGTCTCGTGGTCGATGATGCCGGCGGCCATGAACAACGAGGCCTTGAACACCGCATGGTTGAGGATGTGGAACACGCCGGCCACCACCGCCATCGGCGTGGACAGGCCGAACAGCATGGTGATCAGGCCCAGATGCGAGATGGTCGAATACGCCAGCACGCCCTTGAGATCGTGCTGGAAGATTGCATGCCATGCGCCGAGCAACAGCGTGATCGCACCGATGCTGGTGACCGTGTAGAAGAACAGATCGGTGCCGGCCAGGGCAGGATGCAGGCGCGCCAGCAGGAACACGCCGGCCTTCACCATCGTGGCCGAATGCAGATATGCCGATACCGGCGTCGGCGCCGCCATCGCGTGCGGCAGCCAGAAGTGGAACGGGAACTGCGCGCTCTTGGTGAAGATGCCCAGCAGTACCAGCCCCAGTGCATACGGATACAGCGCACTGGCGCGAATCAGATCGCCGGCCGCCAGCACCGCATCCAGCTGGAAACTGCCGACGATGCGGCCGATCATCAGGATGCCGCCGAGCAGGGCCAGGCCGCCACCGGCAGTCAGCACGAAGGCCATGCGCGCGCCTTCGCGCGCATCCTTGCGGTGCGACCAGAAGCCGATCAACAGGAACGAGCTGATGCTGGTGAGTTCCCAGAACACCATCAGCAACAGCAGGTTGCCCGACAGCACCATGCCGAGCATCGCACCCATGAACAGCATGAGATACGCGAAGAAGCGCGATGCGCTGTCGCGTGCACTCAGGTAGTAATGCGCATACAGCACCACCAGCGCACCGATGCCCAGCACCAGTAATGCGAACATCCACGCCAGGCCATCGAGCCGCAACGAGAACATCAAGCCGATCTGCGGCAACCACGCGTACTGGCTGCCGATCACCTCGCCGCGCAGCACGGCCGGTGTGAGCGTTGCCAGGATGACCAGCCCGCCCAACGGCGCGGCCGCAGCCAACCACGCAGTGATCGAACGGGCGGTGCGCCAGAGCAGCGCAGTGGCGGCGGCCATCACAAATGGCAGCGCAAGCAGGATTTCCAGCGAGAAAGGCATGCAGGGAACACAAGATTCGCGAGCAGGCCAGAGAGCTTAACAAACCGTTGACTGACGTCCGCGTCAACGCCGTGGCTGCGCGCATGCGCGAATCGCCGCCGGCTTGGCGTCGCGCCACTGCGTGTCACTCGCTATGCTGGGGTCACCCAGACTGCATCCGAACCCCGTGACCGCTGCCGATCCCGCTCCTTCCACTGCCGTTTCTGCGCCGCGCGCCCTGGTGTTCGGCGGCAGCGGCCAGATCGGCGAACGCCTGCTGACGCGGCTGCTCGGTCGCGGCTGGCAGGTGACGGCATGGTCGCGCCAGCCGCGCGCCGCGCGTTCCGGGCTGATCTGGCGGCAAGGCGATCTGGCCGTGCCGGCTGCCGCGGGCGAGGCATTCGAGGTGATCTTCAGCTGCGGTCCGCTGGACCATTTCGCACGCTGGTACGCCGAAAATCCGGTGCGGGCTCCGCGCATTGTGGCGTTCGGTTCCACCAGTCTGCAGGTCAAGGAACACTCGATCGACGCGGCCGAGCGCGATGTCGCGCAGCGCCTGGCAAATGCCGAGCAGGCGCTGTTTTCCGCAGCCCAGGCGCGTGGCGCCGCGGCCACGGTGCTGCGCCCGACGCTGGTCTATGGTGCCGGGCGCGACCGCACGCTCACCCAGATCGCCGGGCTGGCGCAGCGCACCGGCGCCTTCGTGCTGCCGGCCAACGCGACCGGGTTGCGCCAGCCGGTGCATGTGGACGATCTGGCCAGCGCCGCGCTGGCGGTGGTCGCCCAGCCGGCGACACAGCAGCGCAGCTATGCCGTGGGCGGTGGCGAAGTGCTGGCCTATACGCAGATGGTGGAGCGCGTGCTGGCGGCGCTGCCGCGACCGGCGCGGCTGTATCAGGTGCCGCCCGGCCTGTTCGGCCTTGCGCTGACCGCTGCGCAGCGGCTGGGGCGCCTGAATGGCATGAATACGGCGGCATTGCAGCGCATGCGCGATGACCTGGTATTCGACCTGGAACCGGCGCGTCGCGACTTCGGTTATGCGCCGCGCGCCTTTCGTCCCCTGCCCGAAGAGCTCGGTATCGGCGAGTGAGGCCCGTCCGGGCCTGTGTGCTTGGAAGACCCGCATGGCGCACGGTCCGCCGCAGGGCGATGCGCCCTGAGTGTCAGCCGCGGCAGCGCGACGCCGCTTTCAAATCATGATCAAGCCGACGATGGCTGCGTTCTGCAGTCGCTCGCGCTCAGTACCGCCAGCCCAACTGACGATAGAGCTTGGCCAATACCCAGATCGGCCCGATCAGCAGATAGGTCAGATCGGTCAGAAAGCTCGGTTTGCGGCCTTCGATCCGGTGACCGACGAACTGCGCGATCCAGGCCAGCACGAACACCGTCAGCGCCGTGGCGAACAGGCCGGTGAGTCCGACTCTGCCTTCGATCAACCGGCACAGGCAGCCGAAGAAAAAGAAGATCCCCAACATGCCCAGCCCGAGCGGACGCGATAGGCGGTTGTAGTACGACCAGGCCGCGAACATCGCCAACGCCGCCCACACGCCGCTGCTGAACCAGGTGCCGCCGACCGGGATGCACCACAGCAGGGCCACCACCGACCACAGGATCGCCGGCACCGCCAGCACGTGGATCTGCTGATTGGTCGTGTTGCGGTGATCGTCGGCGTAGCTGGCGAAATAGCGGTCGATCGGTCGCGCGGTCTTGGTGCGTTCGGTCATGTTCCCTCCCAGGAATGACCCAAGCATACGCGCGCGAATGGCACTGTGGCAGCCGCGCTCCCTGCCACGCACCGTGCGCGTGGCAGGGGCCGGCATGCATCAGTTGACCGATACGGCGCTCCACGCTGCGGCAACCGCGCGGTACTGCGTGGAGGTGCTGCCGTACAGATCGGTGGCCGCGCTCAGCGTCGCCCGGCGTGCGGCCGCATAGTTGGTCGAGGAGGTCATGTAGACCGTCAACGCGCGGTACCAGATGCGGCTCGCCGCCGACCGGCCGATCGCCGTCAACGCCGTGTTGCCGTTGCAGACCAGCCCGGCCGGTGTCACGTTCCAGCTGGTGCCCGATCCGAAGCCGCTTGGCACCACCGCGCCTTCGGCCAGCAGATAGTAGAAATGGTTGGCCACGCCCGAGCTGTAATGCACGTTGAGCGAGCCCAGGCTGCTGCTGTAGCAATCGGGCGAATCGCCATCCAGGCTGGGCTTGAACATGTAGCGCAGGGCCAGCGTCCCGCTGCTGTTGCCCGGGACGATCTTCTCGCCGATCAGGTAATTGCCCGGCTGCGCGCTGTTGTTGGCGGAGTACTCCACCATCGCGCCCATGATGTCGGACGTGGCTTCGTTCAAGCCGCCCGACTCGCCCGAATACACCAGGCGCGCGGTGCGGCTGGTCACGCCATGGGTCATTTCGTGGCCGGCTACGTCCACCGACACCAACGGCGTGAATGTGCTGCCGTCGCCATCGCCGAAGGTCATGCAGAAGCAGCTGTCCTGCCAGAACGCGTTGTTGTAGCGGCTACCGTAATGCACGCGGCTGCGCGCACCGACACCGTCGTTGGCAATGCCGTTGCGCGCATGGGTGGTGCGGAAATAGTCCCAGGTCAACGCCACGCCGTAGTGTGCATCCACCGCTGCGGTCACCGTGTCGCTGTTGGCGCCGCTGCCCCAGGCATTGTCGGCATCGGTGACCAGCGTGCCGTTGCCGGAGGTGCTGTTGCGCATGTTGTAGGTGGCGCCGCTGCCGCGGCCCAGATCGGTCAACTCGTAACCGCTGCTGCAACGCGTGGTTGCCAATGCCACGCTGCCGGCATACAGCGAACGCCCGGTGCCGGCCGCACTGGTGCCACCCGCGCAGGCGGTGTGCACCGTGTCCCAGGATTCGAGAATGCGTTGATTGACTGCGTCGACGATGTAATGCATTTCGGTCGGCGTCTGATCGGGCTTGATGCCGCTGTAGATCACTTCATAGACCAGCCGCGGTGCGCCCTGGCGCGCATACAAGGCCAGGCTTGCGTGCGGCGCGGCATCGGGTGCCAGATCGAACTGCGCACCGGCCGCGCGCACTGCCGTGTCCGCATCGATGCCCGGCACGATGCTCGGGCGCACGCTGGTGTCCATGCTCTGGCTCAGCTGATCCATCACCCCGCGTCGCGAATGCACCACCACATCGCCGCCGATCACCGGCAGGCCCCGATACGTGCGATCGAAGCGCACATGCTCGCTGCCATCGGCATCGACAATGCTGTCGCGCGGCACGAACGCATCGGCCGTTGCACGGTTGGCCAGCGCCGCAGCGCGATTGCCCAACAAGGATTGCGCGCGCGTCACCGCGGCATCCGCGGAAAGATCCGCAGCAGTGGCGATGTTAGAAAACGATAGCGCGCAGCAGATCGCCGCGCCCAGGACATGAACTTGCATGACGACTCTCTCCCAGAAAACGTGCAATGCAAAGATCGGCGGCGATACGCATCACGGCCGATCGCGACTGGCAACAGGTGCCGGCAGATAAACTTGCACAGTCCCTGACAGCACAGTAGTAAAAGTTACAGCTGTGTTGCGTTCTGTGCGCCGCGCCACTTTGCGGTGTGGAGGGCATCGCAGAGCAGCAGGAGTATCGCTGCGTGTGCGACATCGCCAGCGCTTCATGCATGTCGTCCTGTCGCGGTCTGCAGGGTGCACCAACCTCCAGCGACGCACAATCCGCTGGCAACGACAGGCAATCCGCGCAGGCGTGTGCAGTCGGGCGCGGCCGCAGCGCCGCTCTCGGCGCTACTGTCGAGAGCAGACAGGCACAAAAAAACCGGCCACTGGCCGGTTTTTCGTGCTGCGGCGTCGAACCGTCAGCGGCCGCCGATCGCGACCCGCTGCTGCTCATCCTGCGCGCGCTGCTGCGAAGCCTGGCCAGCCAGCAATTGCGCACTGGTCTGCTCCAGCGTGGGAGCCGGCTGGTTCAGATCCACCGCCGCACGGAAGCCCGGCGTGGTGCCCATGACGAATGCCTTGCCATCCTGCACGGTGACCTTCTGCAGCTTGTCTGCCGAATCGATACCGTTCTGCTTGGCCTGCAGGGTGATGTGGGCCGCGGTCTCGTTGGAGATCATGCTGGGCAGCTTGCTGCGGATCGCGTTGTGCAAGGCATGGTCCGGATGCGCGGCATCGTCGAGCGACGGGGCCTTGGGCGCAGCGGCCGGCGCCTGTCCTGCCTGTGCCTGGGCCGGTTGTGCGGACAACGCGGCCTGCGTGTTGCGCCCCACCACGCCATCGGGCTGCAGCCCGTGCTGCTTCTGGAACGCAATCACCGCCTCACGCGTGTTGTCGCCAAAGCGGCCATCCTCGGCAAGCCGGTTGCCCTGCGCATCGCGCACGCCGAGACGGTTGAGGTCCTGCTGCAGCTTGCCGACATCGCCGCCTTGCTCGCCATGCCGCAGCGTGTCGTTGCCGGCCGCTGTCGCCGGCTGGGAGTGGCGCGCGCCGGACTCCTGCTGATGGCCCTGATTCCAGAACGTCTCCGGACTGGTCAGCTTGCCGTTGGCATCGCGCAGCTGGTAATGCACATGCTGCGCGTACTGGCTGTTACCGTTCGGGCCGCGTCCGCCCATCGTGCCGATGGCATCGCCGGCGGACAGTGTCTGACCCTCTTTCACCTTGAGTGCGTCCAGATGCAGGATCTCGTGCGAGTTGCCCTGTGCATCGCGAATCTTGACAGTGCCGTAGTTGCCGCCGGCGAAGGTGACGGTTCCGGCGACCGGCGAATGCACCGTCGGGTGCTGCATGTTGCGGCCTGTCTGGCCACCCTGGTAGTTGAAGTCGGTACCGCCGTGCGGCCCGTGGCTGCCGCGGTGCTCGCCGTAATGACCGGTGATATGCGGATCGGTACTGCCTTGACCGGGCAGCATGCGTTCCATCGTTTGCTGGAAATTGCTGCGAGCGCCATGGCTGGGTTCGGCCGGGTGCATCGCTGGTGCCGGCCGGTCCACGGCATTGCCCTGCGTCTGGGAAAGACGCTGTTCGACAAACTGGGTGTAGTTGTCCAGATGAGGGGCAATCTCGCGCCGCGATAGCGCAAGGCCGCCATAATCCTTGCTGGGGCCATCGTGGTGATATTTGTAGATGTAGTCCTCGCCCTCACCGCGGCTGCGCGCAAGATCACGGTTATCGATGAAATGTTGCACCAATGCCTGCGACTGCGTTTGCACGTCGAAGCGGTTGGATGCGTTGACGCCGTAATGCGTGCCGGTGCGGTCGATGAACTGACCCAGGCCCGAGGCAGACGTCGTGCCCGCAGCAGCATCAGGATTGAAGCCTGATTCAACTCGGGCGATGGCAAGGACGTAAGCGGTCTCGCGCGATGAAAGGCCGGCATCCCGCGAGGCGTCGATAAGACTGTCGATTACCCGTGATTGGGTTTGTGGACTGGCATCGCCCCAGCGACGCGATTCGCCATGCAATCGGCCATCTCCGCTGTCGATGGGCTCGCGATAATGGCTCCAGGGCTTGATTCGGTCACTGCTGTATGCAGCGCCGCGTGGCTGAAGTATTTCGGTATAGATCGTGGTGTCGGTCATGTCGTGCGTTCCTTTCTATGAGACAGATTCTTCCTTGTAACGGGTGCTGCTCCATGTACTGCGTACTGCGTTGGCCATGCACCGCCATCGGTGCACGGGCATCCTTTGCTCAGGGTTGGAAAGGCACCAGTTCCGGGTGCTTCAGTCCCAACTCTTCGAGTTTGTGTTCGTACTCATCGTTATTCGGGCTCTGCTGGCCGTCCTGCGTATGCAGCGGTGGTGTTGCGTGATTCAGCAACTGACCCTTGATGTCATACAGGAAGAACCATTCGCAAAATTCGCAGCCGTAAGGAAGCTCGCCGTACTGAACGACAAAATACGTGCTTCCTTTTGCGTCTTCCGCGCAACCCAGGCCCACTGCGGTGTAGTCCGCCATCTCTGGAGGCGCTGCCACTTCCTGGCGCTGGCCATCACGCTCCATTTTCAGGTGGGTTTTGGTGGAGCCGCCGCTCCCGGATGGCAACGCGCTCAGGTGCAGGCGCACGCCGGAGCATTCCTTGATCATGTCGTTCCGTCCTTGTGTATCTGCTTCTGTCGAAGCCGGGGATGGGGTAGTGGCAGGTGGCGTACCGGGCGCGCTGGTGGTGGCAGCTGCGGGCCCTGGCTTGTCACCGCATGCGGCAAGCACCAGGCTCAGGCCGAGCGCAGGTAGGACAGAGATGAAGCGTCGCATCAGGTCGCCTCTTTGACGGTTTTAAGGGGTAGGTGAGGGTATCAAGCCGGCAGAAACTGCTTCCAGCGCTCACAGACGTTTTTACAAAGACTGATCGTCCACCTTGACCAGCATCCAGCAAGGGCGCTGGGCGAAGTGGTACACCTGCTGATCGCCGGTGTCCGGTGTGCGGACCAGTACTTGGCGGCCATCGGCTTCTTCGGAAATCGTCACCTCGCGGCCGCCGTTGCGGGCTGCCTCCAGGTTGGGGATGACGGGCCATTCGACCTTGGCCAGCGGCACCGTGCGGGTTACCGGGGCGGGCTCGGGCTGTGCGTCCGGGTCGAGCTGGATCATCGTCAGTGGATCGGCCGTGGCCTTTTCCTGTACCGCAATGTCTGCACTGAAGCTTTTCAGAAACGCAGAGAAGTCGGCAGTGGGGCAGGTTGATGCCTGAGCAGGCGTTGCCGAAGCGGTGGCAGGTGCCGAGGCCGGGGGTGCGGCCGTTGCAGCAGGCATCGCAGTGACGGCTGGCTCTGCTGGCGGTTTGCAGGCAACCAGCGAAAGGCTCAGTGCGAGGGCGTGCAGGGACGTTCGGAAAAGGGCCAAGGGATCCTCCTGATCATGGCGGGCAACTGGAGTGCGGGCGGGATGCTATACGCGCGCCGCTTGCAGCTATGTGAAGGCTTGCGGGGTCCAGGATCGCCCAAACTGGCCGGCATGTGACAGGTGGACGCCCTTGCCGCAAAAGCAACCCGTGCAGCAATGCGTTGCCGAACGCGGGCAATCTGCGGAACGCCAAATAACAAGAGAGCCATTGCGACTTCCTTGGGCAACAGACCGCGTCGGGTGTGTCTTTCAGCGCTCGATAAAGAGCGCTGCCCGCCATCGTTGCTTTAATACAGCCTCAAAGCCCCGGGAGCGGGGCCTTGGAGATCAATCGACCGAAATACCCGCCAACCGCTGCAATGCTTCGGCATATTTTGCGCGAGTGCGTTCGATCACTTCTGCCGGCAGGCTGGGGCCGGGTGCGGTCTTGCCCCAGTCCAGGGTTTCCAGATAGTCGCGGACGAATTGCTTGTCGTAGCTGGGCGGGCTGGTGCCGAGTTCGTACTGGTCGGCCGGCCAGTAACGCGACGAGTCCGGGGTCAGCATCTCGTCCATGATGTACAGGCGGCCATCGGCATCGGTGCCGAATTCGAACTTGGTGTCGGCCAGCAGAATGCCGCGCTCGGCGGCAAAGTCGGCGGCGAAACGGTAGATGCGCAAGGTGGCATCGCGGACGCGTTCGGCAAGCTCGGCGCCGACGGTCATGACCATCGCATCGAAGTCGATGTTCTCGTCATGGTCGCCGACCGCGGCCTTGGTCGACGGGGTAAAGATCGGCTCGGGCAGTTTTTCGGCCTGGCGAAGGCCGTCGGGAAGTTCGATGCCGCTGATCTTGCCGGTGCGCTGATAATCCTTCCAGCCGCTGCCGATCAGGTAGCCGCGTGCGATCGCTTCCACCGGCACCGGCTTGAGCTTGCGCGTGACCATGGCGCGCTTTGCATACAGCGCCGGGACCACGCCTTCGGGCAACACCTGCTCCACGGTGATGTCGACCAGGTGGTTGGGCATCAGGTGTTCGGTCTTGTGGAACCAGAAGTTGGAGACCTGGCACAGCATCTCGCCCTTGCCGGGGATCGGGTCGGGCAGCACGACGTCGAACGCGGAGAGGCGGTCTGTCGCCACCATCAACAGATAATCGCCCGGGGGCGCATCGGCGGGCAGGCGCTCGCGGGGAATGTCGAAGACATCGCGGACCTTGCCACGGTGACGCAACGGCAGGCCGGGCAGATCGGATTGCAACAGCGTGGTCGACACAGGCACTCCTAAGGACGTCGCAATGACGCTGTCCCCGGGACCCGGCGGGCCCGCGGGTGGGCAGCGGGCCGCGTAGTGTACGGCGCTTCGGCGTGCGCCGCTGTATTTATTGGGCCCGGCCTGGGCGGCCGCGTGCAGGCCGCGTCAGCCAGGCCGGGCGGGCGTTCGGGTAAGATCGCCAGCCCCGCCTCCTGCCCCCGATCGCCCATGTCCTGGTACGGAAAATTGCTCGGCGCCCTGGCCGGCGCCCTGCTGTTCCGCGGCGCGCCGGTGGTCGGATTGATGATCGGCCTGGCGATCGGGCATGCGGTGGATGCCGGCTGGTTCAAGCGCCGCGCCGAGAACCCGTACGAAGCGCTGGGACTGGAGCCGGACGCCACCACTGCCGAGATCGATCTGGCCTACCGCCGGCTGATGTCGCGCTACCACCCCGACAAGGTGGCCAACGCCGAGCCGGAAGCACGCCGCCAGGCGGAGAGGAAGGCCAGCCAGATCAATGCGGCCTACGATCGGATCCAGCGCCTGCGCAAACGCTGATCCAGCCCTGCGCCCAGATCTCGGCGCCAGGCGATATGGCGGCCTGCACCAGGATCTGCATTGGCGCCACCAATAAAAACGCCCGACCCGTTGCAGGTCAGGCGTGGTCACGCAGGCGCCAGGACTCAGAAGCGATAGGTCGCCGTCAGGCGCACCGCATTCGACGACAAGTCGGTATCGCTGCGGCGCAGATCGGTGCCGGCCGGATTGACGCGCAGGAACGGACTGGTCGCCGGCGCGGTGCCCGGCCCGACCCGCACGCGGGTGTCTTCGTCCTGCAGGCGGGTGAACAGGTACTCCACACCGACCGAGACGTTGTCGCTCAAGCGGCGCTGCAGGCCCAGGCCGGCCTGGTAACCGTCGGCGCTATCGCCGCCGCTGCTGGTGAAGCTGTTGGCGGTGTTGCTGCTGGAGAAACTGTGGTCGAACTCGCCGCGTGCCACGCCGGCGGTGAAATAGGCCAGAACGTCGCCCTGCGCGCCGAAGGCATAGCCGATACGGCCGCGCAGTGCGGCGGTGCGGTTGAGCTGGCGGGTGAAGGTGTAGAACGCCGGGGTGGTGCTGAAGGCGCTGACGCTGTCGCGCAGATCGTTGCGGGTGTACTCGGCGACCACGCCGTAGACCCAGTTGCCGGCCTGCCAGTCGTAGCCCAGCCGCGCACCGTATTCGGCGCCGCCCTTGTCCTTGCTGCAGCCGCTGGCCGGGGTGCGCCCGGCCGCCGCGCCGCCGCAGAACCCGGGCGAGAATGCATCGGCACCGGTCGGGGTGCTGACCTGGTCGCCGTCGCGGCCGTCCAGGTTGGTGTCGAAGCCGAAGCGGCCGCCGGACACGCCACTGACGTCGGCACCGCCGACAGTGGCGCCGATCGAGAAACCCGACCAGTCGGCCGGGCCGGTCTGTGCCCAGGCGGACGGGGCGAGGGCCATCAAAACAAGCGCAGCGGAGGCGAGCGCGGTGGTCTTCATGCGGTGTCCTTGGCGAAAGGGCGCGGTGCGCCGGTCAGGTGCATACGCAGGCTGGACCGTTGCGGATGCACTGGCTGTGCGCGCCTGCGACAATGCGTTCCCCGTTCTTTGACGAGCTGCCCATGCAACCGACGGCGATTGCCCCGTCCATCCTGTCCGCCGATTTCGCCCGTCTGGGCGAGGAAGTGAACAACGTCCTGAAGGCCGGCGCCGACTGGGTGCACTTCGACGTGATGGACAACCATTACGTGCCCAACCTCACCATCGGCCCGATGGTGTGCCAGGCGCTGCGCAAGCACGGCATCACCGCGCCGATCGACGTGCACCTGATGGTCGAGCCGGTGGACCGCATCGTGCCGGACTTCGCCGAGGCCGGTGCCACCATCATCAGCTTCCATCCCGAAGCCAGCCGCCATGTGCACCGCACGATCCAGCTGATCAAGTCGCACGGCTGCCAGGCCGGCCTGGTGCTCAACCCGGCCACCCCGGTGGATATCCTGGATTGGGTGCTGCCCGAGCTGGACCTGGTGCTGGTGATGTCGGTCAATCCCGGCTTCGGCGGGCAGGCCTTCATTCCCTCGGCGCTGGAGAAAGTGCGTGCCATCCGCAACAGGATCGATGCCCTGGGCAAGCCGATCCGGCTGGAGATCGATGGCGGGGTCAAGGCCGACAACATCGGCGCGATCGCTGCCGCCGGTGCCGACACCTTCGTCGCCGGCTCGGCCATCTTCAATGCGCCCGACTATGCGCAGGTGATCGCGCAGATGCATGCGGCGGTGGATGCGGTGCGATGAGCGAGCCCGCGCTGCAGATCCGCGCCGCCACGCCCGACGATGTGGCGCTGCTGCACGAGCTGATTACCGCACTGGCGGTGTACGAGCGCGAGCCCGATGCGGTCAAGGCCAGCCCGGCGGACTTGCGCGTCAGCCTGTTCGGCGACGGCGCCACCGCGCATGCGCTGATCTGCGAGCAAAACGGCCAGGCGCTGGGATTTGCGGTGTATTTCTTCAATTACTCGACTTGGCTCGGCCGCAATGGCCTGTATCTGGAAGACCTGTTCGTGCGTCCGCAGGCGCGCGGGCAGGGGGCCGGCCTGGCGTTGTTGCGGCATCTGGCCCGGTTGGCCGTGCAGCGTGGCTGCGGGCGTTTCGAATGGTCGGTACTGGACTGGAACCAGCCGGCCATCGCGTTCTATCAGGCAGCCGGTGCGCAGCCGATGGACGGCTGGACGGTCTACCGGCTCGACGGCGAGCGCCTGGCTGCCTTCGCCGCTGGCGCCTGAGCGCGGCCTGCCGCGCAGCCGTTGCACGCAAGAAGAAGGCCGCTCCCACGGGAGCGGCCTTCAGGAAAATTGGAGGCTGATCCTGCCTCCGCCCGTCGTCCCTGCTATGGCCTTCCACTCTCCGGGTCATCGATGACATGCCGATGACAGCCCTGCGACGTCGCGTATTCACGATGCACGCAGCAGGCCGCTGCTAGCCTGCGTCCACCACCCTCACAGCATTGGCAGCGTGCATGGCCGCGTCCCACTGGCGTCTGATCCTCAACGGCAAGTCCACCGACAATCCGGACCTGCGTGAGGCGGTGGGAACGCTGCGCACGCGTGGCATACGGCTCGACGTTCGGGTCACGTGGGAAGACGGCGATGCCGAGCGCTATGTCGGCGAAGCGGTTGCCGACGGCGTGCACACCGTGATCGCGGCCGGGGGCGACGGCACCTTGAGCGAAGTGGCCGCCGCGCTGGCGCATCACACGGCCGATGCCGCTACGCTGCCATCGCTGGGCCTGGTGCCGTTGGGCACCGCCAACGACTTCGCCACCGCTGCCAATCTGCCGATCGAGCCGCTCGGCGCGTTGACCCTGATCGCCGAGCGCGCCGCCGAACCGATCGACCTGCTGCGCATCGACGCCGAGCACGGCCCGCACTGGTGCGCCAACGTCGCCAGCGGCGGGTTCGGTACCCAGGTCACCGTCGAAACCGACGAGGGCCTGAAGAAGATGCTGGGCGGCCTGGCGTATCTGATCACCGGCATGTCGCGCCTGGGCCGGATCGACCCGATCAGCGCCCGCTTCAGCGGCCCGGATTTCAGTTGGGAAGGCGAGTTCATCGCACTTGGCCTTGGCAACGGACGTCAGGCCGGCGGCGGCCAGGCGCTGTGTCCGGAGGCCTTGATCGATGATGGGCTGCTCGACGTCACCATCGTGCCCGCGCTCAATGGCGAGGTGGCCGCCACTCTCGGCACACTGGTCACCGGGGGCAAACAAGCCGCGCTGGAACGTGTGGCCGTGCGCGCGCGGCTGCCGTGGCTGGAAATCGTCTCGCATCAGCCGCTGACCTTGAACCTGGATGGCGAGCCGGAAACCTCGCTGCATTTCCGTACCGAATGCGTGCCGGCGCGGTTGCGGATGCATTTGCCGCTGGAGTGCCCGTTGCGGAGCGCTTGAGGGCGGGGAATCGGGAATCGGGATTGGGGAATCGGTAGAGCGTGGGCTGGCTGTACGGCGGCCAGGCTGGCCAGCCGGCTTCGCAATTTGCTTGGCTTTCGCCTTGCGCCTGCTGCCCTGGCGCGGCAGTTGCGCTACAGTAGCCGTGTGTCCCGCCTGACGACTCCACGCTCCTTCTCTTCCGCTCGCCGCTGGTGGCGATGGTGGCCCGTTGCCGTCGTCCGCCCCGCCACAGAGTCCCGGAAGGAAAGTCGTCTTGATCACTGCAGAGCAGTTCCAGCGCCAGGCCGCTGAAGGTCACACCCGTATCCCCGTCGTCCGCGAAGTGCTGTCCGACCTGGACACGCCGCTGTCGGTCTATCTGAAGCTCGCCGACGGCGCCTACACCTATCTGTTCGAATCGGTCGAAGGCGGCGAACGCTTCGGGCGCTATTCCATCATCGGCCTGCCGGCGCGGCGCGTGTACAGCTTCCGCGGGCATACGCTGGAAATCAGCGAGCATGGTGACGTGCTGGAAACCCGCGAGGTCGCCGACCCGCTGGCCGAAGTGGACGCCTTGCGCGCCGAGCATTCGGTGCCGCAGCTCGACGGCCTGCCCGGTTTCACCGGCGGGCTGGTCGGCTGGTTCGGTTTCGAGTGCATCCAGTACATCGAACCGCGCCTGGGTAGTGGCGACAAACCCGACGAGCTGGGCACCCCGGACATCCTGCTGATGCTGTCCGAAGAGCTGGCGGTGTTCGACAACCTCAAGGACCGCCTGTACCTGATCGTGCACGCCGACCCGCGCCAGCCGCAGGCCTATGTGCGCGCCAACCGGCGTCTGGACGAACTGGCGCACCGCCTGCGTCAGGGCGGTGCCGGGTATCCGCAGGCGCAGATTTCCGATGCGATCGACGAGTCGGACTTCCACTCTTCGTTCACCCGCGAGGAATATCACGCGGTGGTGCGCAAGGCGCAGGAATACGTGCGCGCCGGCGACATCTTCCAGGTGGTGCCGTCGCAGCGGTTGCGCGTGCCGTTCCGTGCGCGTCCGGTGGATGTGTATCGCGCCCTGCGCGCGCTCAATCCCTCGCCGTACATGTATTTTCTCGACGTCGGTGGCACCCAGGTGGTCGGCTCCTCGCCGGAAATCCTGGCGCGCCTGCGCGATGGCGTGGTCACCGTGCGGCCGATCGCCGGCACCCGTCCGCGCGGTGCCACGCCCGAACAGGACAAGGCGCTGGAAGCCGAGCTGCTGGCCGATCCGAAAGAGCGCGCCGAGCACGTGATGCTGATCGATCTCGGTCGTAACGATGTCGGCCGCGTTGCCGAACCGGGCACGGTCAAGGTCGGCGAGCAGTTCGTGATCGAACGCTATAGCCACGTGATGCACATCGTCAGCGAGGTCACCGGCACGCTCAAGGCCGGCCTGAACTACAGCGACGTGCTGCGTGCGACGTTTCCGGCCGGCACCGTCAGCGGCGCGCCGAAGATCCGCGCGTTGGAGATCATCCGCGAGCTGGAGCCGGTCAAGCGCAACGTCTATTCCGGCGCGGTCGGCTACATCGGCTGGCACGGCGATGCCGATACCGCCATCGCGATCCGCACTGCCGTGATCCAGGACGGTTATCTGTACGTGCAAGCCGGCGGCGGCGTGGTCTATGACTCCGACCCGGATCTGGAATGGCAGGAGACCATGAACAAGGGCCGCGCGCTGTTCCGTGCGGTTGCGCAGGCGGCCAAGGGGCTGTGATGGTCGGGCAGGGCAGCGCTGCGCGCATCAGCTTCCGCAACGACTACAGCGAGGGCGCGCATCCGCGCCTGCTGCAGGCGCTGGCGCAGGCCAGCGCCGAGCAGAACGCCGGCTACGGCACCGATCGCCACACCGCGCGTGCGGTTGCGTTGATCCGCAGCGCAGTCGCGCAGGCGCAGGCCGATGTGCATCTGCTGGTCGGCGGCACCCAGGTCAACCTGACCGCGATCGCGGCGTTCCTGCGCCCGCATCAGGCGGTGATCGCGGTGGAGGCAGGGCACATCGCCACGCACGAAACCGGCGCCATCGAAGCGACCGGCCACAAGGTGCTGACAGTGCCCGCGCCGCACGACAAGCTGACGCCGGCGCTGATCCAGCCAGTGCTGGATGTGCACGCCAACGAGCACATGGTGCAACCGCGCCTGGTCTACATCTCCAACAGCACCGAGAGCGGCACCATCTACAGCCGTGCCGAACTTGATGCGCTGTCGCGTTTCTGCCACGCGCGCGACCTGCTGCTGTATCTGGATGGCGCACGCCTGGGCGCCGCGCTGACCGCCGATGGCAACGATCTGGATCTGCCCGCCATTGCCGCGCTGACCGATGCGTTCTATATCGGCGGCACCAAGAATGGCGCCTTGCTCGGCGAAGCGCTGGTCATCGTTAATCCCGACTTGCAGGCCGACTTCCGCTATCTGATCAAGCAACGCGGTGCGCTGCTGGCCAAGGGCATGCTGTTGGGGGTGCAGTTTGCCACCTTGTTCGAAGATGGCCTGTTCTTCGAGCTGGCTGCGCATGCCAACGCGATGGCGCAGCGACTGCGCGCAGGATTGCTGGCCGCTGGCGCGCAGTTCACCAGCGACTCGCCGACCAACCAGCAGTTCATCGCCGTCAGTGCGCAGCAGGCCGCGCAACTGGCGTATTGCTACGACTTCGAGCGCTGGGAAGTGCGCGCCGATGGCAGTCATGTGATCCGCTTCGTGACCTCGTGGGCGACCACGGCCGCGTCGGTCGACCGGCTCTGTGCGGACGTCGCAATGCGCGCTCACGCCGATGCACGTGCATAACCACGTCTCCCATCAAGGAAGGACCCAATGAAGCGAATTGCCGGTTGGATTCTCGCAAGCCTGTTGATGCTGCCGCCCGCCGCGACAGCGCAGATCAACAGCCTGCCGTCGCAGCCGCATTTGCTGGTGAAAGGCCAGGCATTCCGCACTGTCGACCCGGACCGCTTCATCATCGATCTCAAGGTCAGCAACACCGACCTGCAGCCTGACCTGGCGCGCAAATTCGTCGAGGAACGCGCCCGATCGGTGTTGGATGGCCTGCGACGCAACCACGTGCTGATGGATTCGCTCTATGCCTCGTCGCTATCGATCTCTCCGCAGTCGCGCTACGAAAATGGCAAGTCGGTATTCCAGGGAACCCGCGTGGAGCGCAAGATCCGCGGTACCTTCTCGTCCCTGAAGGACGTGCGTGCCTTTCTGGGTGGGCTGGACGCCAACGAGAATGTCCAGGTGTTGTCCATGCAGAGCGCCTACGCCGATGCCGCTGCGTTGCGTGCAGACCTCAAGCGCGAAGCCGCCACGCAGTCGCGCGAATCGGCTCAGGGACTCGCCGCGGCGTATGGTGTGGGGCTTGGCGGGATCTACAGCATCTCCGATGTGGCGCCCAGTTTTGCCTATGGCGTCGAGGCCGGCACCTGGTCTGCGCCTGCAGCGCCAACGCCCAGCTCCGTGGTTTCGCCGCCCTCGCCACCGGCACCCCCACCGCCGCCGCCACCTGGTGCAGATGGCAAGGTGCAAGGCCTCGGCGAAAGCCTGCTGACCGGCACCATCACCTATACCGAAAACATCTATGCGGTCTTCCTGATCGCGCAATGAGTCCCCTGCCATGCTGCTGATGCTCGACAACTACGACAGCTTCACCTACAACCTCGTGCAGTACCTGCAGGCCCTGGGTGCCGAGGTCACGGTGGTGCGCAACGACGCGATGAGCGTCGATCAGGTCGCCGCACTCAGGCCCGAGCGCATCGTGATCTCGCCTGGCCCGTGCACCCCGAACGAGGCCGGTATCTCGCTGCAGCTGATCGAGCAGCTGGGCCCGACCACGCCGATCCTGGGCGTGTGTCTGGGGCATCAAAGCATCGGGCAGGTCTACGGCGGCGATGTGATTCGCGCCGGCAACATCATGCATGGCAAGACCTCGCCGATCCGCCACCAGGGCAAGGGCGTGTTCGCCGGCCTGCCGGACAGCTACGAGGCCACCCGCTACCACTCGTTGGTAGTGGACAAGACCACCTTGCCCGAGGCGCTGGAAGTCACTGCCTGGACCGAGAATCCGGATGGCTCGATCGAAGAGATCATGGGCCTGCGCCATCGCCAGTTTCCGGTCGAAGGCGTGCAGTTCCATCCCGAATCGATCCTGACCCAGCACGGTCAAGCCTTGCTGAAAAACTTCCTGCAGCGTTGATCGAAATGCGCACCGCGCACGTCGCCAGTGTCGCTGCAACCTTCGTCAGTCTCGATGCAGTCGTCAGCACCATCGCTGCACCGGCGGCCCACGCGCGCAGTACCCGCAGTCACCCGCGCGTCGCCGTGCGGCGGGTTTCCCACCTCGCTTCGTTCATGCCTGCACCCGGATCACGATGAGCACCGCCAGCGACAGCTTCCACTTCTACGAACCAGGCCAGGGCCACGGTCTGCCACACGATCCGTTCAACGCCATCGTCGGTCCGCGGCCGATCGGCTGGATCGGCTCGCGCAGCGCCGAGGGCGTCGCCAATCTGGCGCCTTACAGCTTCTTCAATGCGTTCAACTACGTGCCGCCGATCGTCGGCTTCGCCAGCATCGGCCGCAAGGACAGCTTGCGCAATATCGAAGCCACCGGCGAGTTCACCTGGAACCTGGCCACGCGCCCATTGGCCGAGGCGATGAATGCCAGTGCGGCGATGGTGCCGGCGGAGGTCGACGAGTTCGCATTGGCCGGCTTGCAGATGGCGCCGTCGCGGCTGATCGGTGCCCCGCGTGTGGCGGCCAGCCCGGTCAGTTTCGAATGCCGGCTCAGCCAGCTGTTGCCGCTGCAGAGCGCAGGCGGGCAGGCCATCGAAACCTGGCTGGTCCTGGGCGAAGTGGTCGGCGTGCATCTGGCGCACGCGGCGCTGCAGGACGGTATCTACGATCCCGCAGCCGTGCAGACGATTCTGCGCGCGGGCGGTGCCGCCGATTATTTCGAGGTGCAGGCGCAGGCGCGCTTCCGCATGCGGCGTCCGGGCCAGTGAGCGCCGCGCGCCGCATCGCTGCATGGCATTGCCGCCGTTTGCGCCTGCATCGCCAGGATTGATCGATCAACCTCGCTCCCGCACATCCTTCTCACGTTTTGTCACGGTCCTCGTCCATGCCCATCACCCCGCAAGAAGCCCTGCAACGCACCATCGAACACCGCGAAATCTTCCACGACGAAATGGTCGAGTTGATGCGTCAGATCATGCGTGGCGAGGTCTCCGACATGATGGTCGCCGCCATCCTCACCGGGTTGCGGGTCAAGAAGGAAACCATCGGCGAGATCGCCGGCGCAGCCACGGTGATGCGCGAGTTCTCGCGTCGCGTGGAAGTGGGTGATCGCCGGCACATGGTCGATATCGTCGGCACCGGCGGCGACGGCTCGCATACCTTCAACATCTCCACCTGCGCGATGTTCGTGGCCGCCGCCGGCGGTGCCAAGGTCGCCAAGCACGGCAACCGCAGCGTGTCTTCCAAGTCCGGCAGTGCCGATGCGCTGGAGGCGCTGGGCGCGGCGATCGAGTTGCAGCCCGAGCAGGTCGCCGCCGCGCTGGCGCAGACCGGTATCGGCTTCATGTATGCGCCGGTGCATCACCCGGCCATGAAGGTGGTGGCGCCGGTGCGTCGCGAAATGGGCGTGCGCACCATCTTCAACATCCTCGGCCCGCTGACCAACCCGGCCGGCTCGCCGAACATCCTGATGGGCGTGTTCCATCCGGATCTGGTCGGCATCCAGGCGCGCGTGCTGCAGGAACTCGGCGCCGAGCGCGCGCTGGTGGTGTGGGGGCGCGATGGCATGGACGAACTCTCGCTGGGCGCCGGCACCCTGGTCGGCGAGCTGCGCGATGGCCAGGTGCGCGAGTACGAAGTGCATCCGGAGGATTTCGGCATCGCCATGTCGGCCAGCCGCAACCTCAAGGTGGCCGATGCCGCGCAGTCGCGCACGATGCTGCTGCAGGTGCTGGACAATGTACCCGGCCCGGCGCTGGACATCGTCGCCCTCAATGCCGGTGCGGCCCTTTACGTGGCAGGGGTGTCCGACAGCATCGCCGACGGCGTCGTGCGTGCGATTGCGGTCCTGGCCGATGGGTCGGCGCGTGCAAGATTGGACGCCTACGTCGCCTTCACCCGACAGGCCGCCCTGCAGTCCTGATCGCTGTCCACCGCCATGCGCCGGCAAGCACGCGTCGGCATCCCACAATACCGCTGGCATGCTGATCGCTGGCGCGTGGCGGTCAGTTGCGGCCGTCTTGACCGATAATGCCCGCCCGCCAGGACCCGATACGATGAGCGACATCCTCAACACCATCCTCGCCCGCAAGGCCGAAGAAATCGCCGAGCGCAGTGCGCGCGTGCCGCTGGCCGAGCTGATTGCGCGCAGCGCCGACCTGCCGCTCACGCGCGGTTTTGCCGCCGCCATGCAGGCCAGCATCGCCGCCGGCGAGCCGGCAGTGATCGCCGAAGTAAAGAAGGCCAGCCCGTCCAAGGGCGTGATCCGCCCCGACTTCCACCCGGCCGACATCGCGGTCAGCTATGAGTTCGGCGGCGCCAGTTGCCTGTCGGTGCTGACCGATGTGGACTTCTTCCATGGCGCCGATGCCTATCTGCGCCAGGCGCGCGAGGCCTGCACGCTGCCGGTGCTGCGCAAGGACTTCACCGTCGACCCCTACCAGGTCTACGAAGCGCGCGTGCTCGGCGCCGATTGCATCCTGCTGATCGTCTCGGCACTGGACGATGCGCAGCTGGCCGAGCTCTCCGGCCTGGCCATGGAACTGGGCCTGGACGTCCTGGTGGAAGTGCACGACATCGACGAGCTCGAGCGCGCGGTGCAGGTACCGGTGCCGCTTGTGGGCATCAACAACCGCAACCTGCGCACCTTCGAGGTGTCGCTGCAGACCACCCTGGACATGCGCGCCGCCGTGCCGCGCGACCGCATCCTGGTCACCGAAAGCGGCATCGTCACTCCGGCCGATGTGCAATTGATGCGCGGCCACGGTGTGAACGCGTTTCTGGTCGGCGAGACCTTCATGCGCGCGCCCGAACCCGGCGAGGCGCTGCGTCAGCTATTCTTCGCGCATGACTGAGGCGTATCCCATTCCGCGCGACGACGCACCGCTGGTGGTCTTCGATTTCGACCACACGCTGTATGACGGCGACTCCGGCAGCCATCTGTTCGCCTGGTTGATCAAGCGCAACCCGTTGCGTCTGCTGGTGGCGCTGTTGGCGTCACCGATCCTCGGCCCGATGGTGGCGATGCTGCCGACCCGCCGCCGCGGCGTGTCCGGTTATGTGTGGATCGCGACCTTCGGTCTGCACCGCACGCGCGAGTTCAACCGCTTCATCGATGCATACGTGCTCAAGCATGAAGCGCAGATCCGGCAGCGCTTGTTGCCGCACGCCTTGAAGGTGTTCACCGATCACCGCGCTGCCGGCGACCGTGTGGTGGTGGCCACCGGCGCGCCGCCGGAACTGGCACGCGCGATTCTCGGCTTTGTCGCGCATCAGGACGTGCCGGTGATCGGCAGCCTGGTCGGCCCTCGCCTGGGTGCTGTCACTGCGCGACGGCACTGCCACAACGAAGAGAAGATGCGCATGCTGCGCGAGCGCGGCTATGCCGACATCGCCGTTGCCTATTCGGACAGCACTGCGGATCTGCCGTTGCTGAAGGCGGCGCGTGCGCCGGTGGTGGTCAATCCGAAGGTCAATCGCGAAGCGCTGTTCCGGCAAGTGTTGCCTGCGGGCACGCCGATCCTCAACTGGGGATGTCGCGATCGCGGTGGCAAGGCGCTGTAGCGCTTGGCGCCGGTAGCGGCGCGCTTCGTGCGCAGCTCCAGCCAGGCACGGCTGCAACAAGCTGCGTGATTCCCGTTAGCTCCGATGCCTGGCGGCAGCAATGGATGCCGGGCCGTCGACATGCCCGGCAGTCGGTGGCCGAGCGTGCCGGACTGCATCAGCCCGCATGCCGTGCGACATGCGGTTCAACCTGCGGCTGGTGCAGTGCTGCACCAGCCGCGACCGCCACCGCTTAGCGGGTCCCGTAGAGCACGACGGTTTTGCCGCGTGCATGCAGCAGGCCGTCGGCCTGCAGCTTCTTGAGTACGCGCCCGGCCATTTCGCGCGAGCAGCCCACCAGCCGTGCCAATTCCTGCCGCGACACGCGCAGCTGGGTGCCCTGCGGGTGACTCATCGCTTCCGGCTCCTTGGACAGATCGTGCAGGGTGCGCACGATGCGGTCGGTCACGTCCAGGAACGCCAGGCGGCTGGCTTTCCTTGTGGTGTCGAGCAACCGCTTGGACAGCTGAACGCCAATCGCGTACAGGATGCGGGGCGCATCCGGCGACAGACTGGTCTGGAACAGCTGCTGCAGCCGCTCGTAGCTGATCTCGGCCAGCTCGCATTGGGTGCGGGTGCGCAAGATCACCTCGCGGGTATCGGATTCGATGAACAACCCCATCTCGCCGACGAACTCGCCGCTACCGAAGTAGCCCAGCACCAACTCACGATCGTCATCTTCCTCGGCAATGATGCTCACCGAGCCGCTGATCACGTAGTAGAGGGTGCCAGCCGGGTCTCCTGGCCGGAACACATCGGTCCGGGTCGGATAGCGCCTGCGATGGCTGTGCGCCAGAAAACGCTCGATCGTGCCCGCGTCCAGCGCCAGAGAAGGGGTAGCGTTACGTACCGTCGTAGTGACAACCGTCGTGTTTCCTGGGCTCATGGCAGTTCCGCGTGTAGTTCTTGAAGCTTAACGGCATGAGTCATGCAAGGTAAACCATTCTTAACATCGGCATTTCGTTGCTGGGATCTTTGGCTCATAATTGTTTCCTTTCCCGCCTTCCATAAGGACAGACCGACGTGGTCAAGCCGTTGCCTCGCCTGAGGCTACAGGGGTTCAACAACCTCACCAAGGCGTTGAGCTTCAACATCTACGACGTCTGTTACGCGCGTACCGAAGAGGAGCGTCAGCGCTACATCGAATACATCGATGAGCAGTACGACGCCGATCGTCTGACGCAGATCCTGACCGATGTTGCCGAGATCATTGGCGCCAACATCCTCAATATCGCACGTCAGGACTACGATCCGCAGGGCGCGTCGGTCACGATCCTGATCTCGGAAGAGCCCGTCATCGACAAGAAGCAGGCCGGCAAGGAGCTGATCTCCGATGCCGTGGTCGCTCATATGGACAAGAGCCACATCACTGTCCATACATATCCCGAGACGCATCCGCAGGAAGGCATCGCCACGTTCCGCGCCGACATCGACGTCGCCACCTGCGGTGTGATCTCGCCGTTGAAGGCGCTGAACTACCTGATCGAGAGTCTGGAGTCGGACATCGTGATCATGGATTACCGCGTCCGTGGCTTCACCCGCGATGTGAAGGGCAAGAAGCATTACATCGACCACAAGATCAACTCGATCCAGCACTTCCTCGCCAAGAACGTGAAGTCGCGCTACGAGATGTTCGATGTGAACGTCTACCAGGAAAACATCTTCCACACCAAGATGCACCTGAAGGACTTCGACCTGGACCAGTACCTGTTCGAGGAGCGCGCCAAGAACCTCTCGTTCAAGGAGCGCATGAAGATCGAAACGCTGCTCAAGCGCGAGATCGAAGAACTGTTCCACGGGCGTAACCTGAGCGAATAAGCGCAGCGAGCGAGCTGTTGTGCGACCTGCCTGCAGGCGCGCGAAGAATCAAGGCGGGACGGCCCGCCACGCGATGACCTCGCGTTCCACAGCCGACGGCGGCCCAGTGTGCAGACACTGGGCCGCTTTTTTTTTGTGCGTTTTTCAAGTTGAGGAGTGATGCGATGCCCTGGATCTATCTGCTGCTGGCCGGCCTGTTCGAAATCGGCTTTGCCATGGGCCTGAAGTACAGCGACGGCTTCACCCGCCTGTGGCCGACCGTGCTGACGATCGGTCTGGCGGGTATCAGCCTGTGGTTTCTGACGCAGGCGCTGAAGACGATTCCGGTAGGCACCGGTTATGCGATCTGGACCGGGATCGGTGCGCTGGGCGTGACAATCGCCGGCATCGCCCTGTTCGGCGACAGCGCGTCGTGGTCGCGTCTGGCCTGCATCGGCCTGATCGTGGCCGGGGTGATCGGATTGAAGTTGGTTGGGTAGTGGTTGTCAGGCCCGCGTGTGGTCAGTCCCATTGCGTGGGCCTGACCCCCAAGATTTGCTACGCAAATCTTGGGCCCCACTTCGTAGCATCCTATCCCCGCGCGCTTGGCGCGCCCCCTTAACAAAGGGGGCTCTGCTCCAGTTGAGTGTTGCGAGGTGTGGGGCTTGGTTTGCTAAGGCGCCGCCAGCCGCCAGCCGCCAGCCAATCCCCAATCCCCAATCCCACCGGCTACAGCCGGTACGCCACCGCTTTCATCAGCCTGGAGGCCAGGGCCATGGCGCCGGGTATCGGGGGCGGGAGGATGCGCGCGCCGGCCTGTTCGGCCTGATCGGCGTGGCGCGCCTCGTCGATCTTCATCACGCGCAGGATCGCGCGGCTGCGCTGGTCGACCTCCGGCAGGGTTTCCAGGTGTTCGTCCAGATGGGCTTCTACCTGGCGCTCGGTCTCGACCACGAAGCCCAGGCTCCAGTCGTCGCCGCGCAACCCGGCCAGGGCGCCGAGGGCGTAGCTGCCGGCGTACCAGAGCAGGTTGAACAGGCTGGGGCGGCTATCCAGCTCGTGCAGGCGGTCCGCGCACCAGGCCAGATGGTCGGTTTCCTCCTGCGCGGCCTCCAGCAGATGGTGCTGGGTGTGGGCGTCGCGGGCGACGGCGGCCTGGCCGAAGTACAGGCCTTGTGCGCAGACCTCGCCGACGTGGTTGATCCGCATCAACCCGGCAGCGTGGCGACGTTGGTCCGGTTCCAGCGCGACGTCGGGAGTGTCGGCGGCCGGATTGGGCCGCTCGGCGGGCGGATTGCCGAATACCGTGTCCAGCGCGCGCTGGGCTTCGACCAGCAGCCGGTCGAGCGGGCTATGCAGTCGGAAAGAGGAGATCTGGGTCATGTGCCGATTCTGGCCCCGGACCGAGCCGCTGCCAACCGCCAGAGCGCCGGCCGGCCGGCGACTTGCGTGGCCTTGTGCCGTCCCGTACAATCCCGCCTCTTCTGTTTCGCCTTCACAACGCGTGGCAAAGTTCCAGCGGTCATTGCCGCTGCAATCCGCCCGACCACTCAAGAGTTTTCTCATGACTACGTTCACCGCCAAGTCCGAGACCGTCCAGCGCGACTGGTATCTCGTTGACGCCGCCGGCAAGACGCTCGGCCGTCTGTCCACCGAACTGGCTCGCCGTCTGCGCGGCAAGCACAAGCCGGTTTATACCCCGCACGTCGATACCGGCGATTACCTCGTGGTGATCAATGCCGAAAAGATCGTGGTCACGGGCAACAAGCTGAAAGACAAGAAGTATCACCGCTTCACCGGCTACATCGGTAACCTGAAGACCGAGAGCCTGGAGCAGGCGCTGCAGCGCCATCCGGAGCGCGTGATCGAAATCGCCGTCAAGGGCATGCTGCCGAAGGGCCCCCTGGGCCGCACCATGTACCGCAAGCTCAAGGTCTATTCGGGTGCCGAGCATCCGCACGCCGCCCAGCAGCCGCAAGTTCTGGATATCTAATCATGGCTATCACGCAAAACTACGGCACTGGCCGCCGCAAGTCCTCCACCGCTCGCGTGTTCCTGCGCAAGGGTACCGGCAACATCACCGTCAACGACCGTCCGCTGGACGAGTTCTTTGGCCGTGAGACTGCGCGCATGATCGTGCGTCAGCCGCTGGAACTCACCAAGAACACCGAAAGCTTCGACATCCTGGTCACCGCCTCCGGCGGCGGCACCACCGGTCAGGCCGGTGCGATCCGTCTGGGCATCGCCCGTGCGCTGGTCGAGTACGACGAAACCCTGAAGTCCGAGCTGCGCAAGGCTGGCTTCATGACCCGTGACGCCCGCGAAGTCGAGCGTAAGAAGGTCGGTCTGCACAAGGCCCGTCGCGCGACCCAGTTCTCCAAGCGCTGATCCATCGCGTTTGCTGCGTTCCGGTTCGCCGGGGCGCCTGCTTCAAAAGCCCGGCCATGCCGGGCTTTTGTCGTTTTTAGGGTCGGTGCATCGGGAGCCTGCAAGCGGCGGTCTGCGACGTGCTGTGTGGCGAGGGCTACGCGAATCCCAATGGGCGTGATCGGGCAACAAAAAAGGCCCGATCGTCAGATCGGACCTTTTGTGTATGGCTGCCCCGGATGGATTCGAACCACCGATGCCTGAGTCAGAGTCAGGTGCCTTACCGCTTGGCGACGGGGCAATAAAACGTATTGGGCCAAGATTATTGCATGCCTGCACGCGCATGAACACCTTGGTGGCTATGGGTGGACTCGAACCACCGACCCCAGCATTATGAGTGCTGTGCTCTAACCGGCTGAGCTACATAGCCTAGGGAGCCGATAATTCTTACCAAGCGCCCGCGTGTTGTCAAGCATTTCGTTTTCAGCTTGTGAGCCGGCCGTCGCCGTGGCAGAGTCGGTGACAGTAGATTTTCAGGAGTCCGCATCGTGATCGATCCGGACGGTTTCCGGCCAAACGTCGGCATCGTGCTGATGCGAGAGGATGGTCAGGTGTTCTGGGCACGACGTGTGCGCAGGGACGGCTGGCAGTTCCCGCAAGGTGGCATGAATACCGATGAGACACCCGTAGAAGCCATGTACCGCGAGTTGCGCGAAGAAACCGGGTTGTTGCCCGAGCATGTCGAATTGCTCGGTGCCACTCCCGGATGGCTGCGCTATCGCCTGCCCAGCCGGGCTGTACGGCGCAACGAGCGTCAGGTCTGCATTGGCCAGAAGCAAGTGTGGTTCCTGCTGCAGTTCACCGGCCACGAATCCCATCTCAAGCTCGACCACACCGACACGCCGGAGTTCGATCATTGGCGCTGGGTGGATTTCTGGTATCCGGTCGAGCATGTGGTGATGTTCAAGCGCGGGGTCTATGCGCGCGCGCTGCGTCATCTGGCTCCACTGGCACAGACCATCGCTGGCTCGGCGGCGGTCGGGGTGATGCCCGAGCGTGCGCTGGAGGCCTGGTTGCCGGGCAGCAGTGCGGCCGGGCACGACAGCCCACGCAAGCGTCCACGCAAGCGGGGCGGGGCTCGTGTGGTGCGGATTAATAATGATTAACGTTTGGAATTGACACCTATTCTCGTTTGCGGTGCAATCAGTGCCGGTCCTTTCCGGATCGTCAGCACCCGACCGATACCGTGTACGTCTGCATCTGCAATGGGGTCACCGACCACCAGATCCGCGAAGCGGCCGAGAATGGCTGCGCCAGCCTGGCCGAGCTGACCATGCGCACCGGCTGTGGTTCGAACTGTGGCTCGTGCCTGGAAATGGCGGGCGACGTGCTGAGCCAGGCCCATGCGAGCCGTGCGCTGCCGTTGCCCATGCTGGGGCTTGCCAGCGCTGCCTGAGCGTCCTCCGGCGCGCTGTCATGGCGGATTGCGGGCTGCTGGCTCTTGCTGAAGCTTCCCCTTCCTCGCGCTACCGAAGCGTTGTCGCCAGGTTGTCTTCCTGGCTGCCGGCCATGCAGTCGGTTCGGGACCGAATGCAGTGCGATCGGCAGTCTGCAGCGGTTGCTCGGCGAACGATCGAGGCACGCTCCGCTCTTGCGGCAGGCCGCATGACGGCGGTCGGGGATCGGGCAGGCGTCGCGCAACTGATCACGATTCGCGTTCCTTCATGCGCCGCGGCAACGCGTTACAGTGCGGCCGGCTCACTGTTTCGGAGACATCGCATGAAGGGCGATACCAAGGTCATCGAGTACCTCAACAAGGTGCTCTACAACGAACTCACTGCGATCAACCAGTACTTTCTGCACGCCAAGATGCTGAAGAACTGGGGCCTGAAAGAACTGGCCGAGCATGAGTACAAGGAATCCATCGACGAGATGAAGCATGCGGACAAGCTGTCCGACCGCATCCTGTTTCTCGAAGGACTGCCGAATTTTCAGGCGCTGGGCAAGCTGCGTATCGGCGAGAACCCCACCGAGATGTTCCGCTGCGATCTGGCGCTGGAGCGCGAGGCGGTCGCCGTGCTGCGCGAGGCCGTGGCCTATGCGGAAACCGTCAACGACTACGTGAGCCGTCAGCTGCTGGTGGACATCCTGGAGTCGGAAGAAGAGCACATCGACTGGCTGGAAACGCAGCTGGATCTGGTAGCGCGCATCGGCGAGCCGAATTACCTGTTGACCAAGCTGGACGATTGAGGGCCGCCGACCGAGCTGCTGCGCAGCCGTCAGGCGGGCGCGTTCGGTGCTCGGAATCGGCATGTACCATTCGCACGCTTCGGCGCTTGCGTGTCGTCCGCACCCGCCTGACGGCCGCTCGCTACGTCTTGTCAGCTGCGCCTAGCGGGCGGCGCGGGTCTTGGTCTGCAGGCGCGCGACCTGGCCGAGCAGTGCCAGGCGGGCGCGTGCGTATTCGGCGATGACCAACGCCACCATCACCGAGGGGCGTTCGATGGTGCCGGTACGCGCGGCCAGTTCGATCCGGCGCGCGGCATTGGCCAGCGCCTGGGCACCGACGTTGGCGCTGGAGGATTTGAGCGTATGCGCCAGATCGCGCAGCTGCATGCTGTCGCGGTTGGCGGCAGCGGTTTCCAGCTGTTCGATGATGCCTGGCGCATCTTCCAGGAACAGCTGCAGGATGGTGATGGTGTCCGTGCCCGCCACCTCGTACAGCTCATCGAGCACGCTGTTGTCCAGGATCGGCAGGGCGCGCGCATGCGCGACGCTGCTGGCGCTTTCGGGGTCGACTGCGGCTGGGCTGCCAGTGGTCGGACCAGGCAGCAGCGGTTGGCGCGGCAGCCAACGTTGCAAGCAGGCGTCGAGCTGCTCGCGGGCGACCGGTTTGGACAGGTAGTCGTCCATGCCGGCGGCCAGGCAGCGTTCGCGATCGCCGGCCATGGCGTTGGCGGTCATCGCCACGATCGGGATCGGGCGGCCGCCGCTTTCGGTTTCCATCGCGCGCCAGCGGCGGGTGGCGGCATAGCCGTCCAGCACCGGCATCTGGCAGTCCATGAAGACCATGTCGTAGCGGGTGGACTCCATGCTGCTCAGCGCGGATTCGCCATCGGTGGCAGTGTCGGCGTCGAAGCCGAGCACGGCCAACAGCTTCTGCGCGACCAGCAGGTTCACCGGGTTGTCTTCCACCAGCAGGATGCGCACTTCGCGCGGATTGGTCTGCGCCGGCGCCATCGGCTCGGGAATCATCGCCGCAGCCAGCGTGGCCGCGTGGGCCGGCTTGGGATCGGGTGGCAGCACCAGCGAGCGCAGGGTTTCGTCCGGGCTCTGGCGTGATACCAGGGTGGCATTGTCCTGCAGCTCGGCAGGCACCGGCTCGTCGCCATACAGCCAGATCAGGTGCGAGCCGCTGAGGTCGTCCGGGCGGGCAAGCGCGCGATGCACAGCGCGCGCGCTGTAGCGCAGCGTGTCGTGGTCGGCGATGACGCAGCGGAAGCCTTCGCTGTCGCTGTGGCGACGCACCCGCTCCAGCGCTTCCTGGGTGGTTTCCATCAGCACGTGCGACACGCCCCAGCTGTCGAGCAGGCGCTTGAGGCGTTGCGACAGGCGAATGTCGGAACTGATCACCATCACCCGGGCGGTATCTGCGCCGGTGTTGTGCTGCAGGTCGCCGATGACCTTGAGCAGCGGAATCTCGAACCAGAACGTGGCGCCGCGCCCGGGCTCGGACTCCACGCCGATGCGGCCGCCCATCAGATCGATGATGCGTTTGCAGATCGCCAGTCCCAGCCCGGTGCCGCCGTACAGGCGCGTGGTGGAGGCGTCGGCCTGTGCGAAGGAGCGGAACAGGCGCGCCTGTTGATCCGGGGCGATGCCGATGCCGGTGTCGCGCACCTGGAAGCGCAGCAGATGCTGGGCGCGGGTCTCGCCCAGGCGACGCAGCTGGATGTCGACGCTGCCGCGTTCGGTGAACTTGATCGCATTGCCGATCAGGTTGCCCAGCACCTGGCGCAGGCGGATCGGGTCGCCGCGCACCAGCAGTCGCACCGACGGCTCGATATCCAGCCCCAGGCGCAGTTGCTTGCCTTCGGCGGTGCGCTGCAACAGCTGCACGACGCCGCCGAGCAACTCGCGCAGGTTGAAGGTGGTGATCTCCAGTTCGAGCTTGTTGGCTTCGAGTTTGGAGTAGTCGAGGATGTCGTCGACGATACGCAGCAGCTGCAGTGAGCTACCGGTGGCGGTCTGCAGCATGTCGCGCTGGTCCAGGCTGAGCTGACCGCGCGAGATCAGGTCCAGCATCGGAATGATGCCGTTGAGCGGGGTGCGGATCTCGTGGCTCATGGTGGCCAGGAATTCACCCTTGGCCAGCGTGGCGGCCTCCGCGGCCTGCTTGGCGCGCACCAGTTCCTGCTCGAGCTCGCCGTGGCGCTGCAGTTCCTGCTGCAGGCGCTCACAGGCGACGTCGGCGTCCTCCAGACGTCGCGACAGGGCGTGCTGCGCGCGCGTACTGCGGTAGGCCCCGGCCGCGGTGCATAGACCGAACACTACTGCCAGCGCCGCAGAGACCGCCGTCACTGCGCGCCACGGTCCGTCGATGGCCCACCACTGCAGGCCCGCACCCAGCGCTGCAACCAGCGCGGTCAGCGTGGCCAGACTGCTGCAGGCGCGAAGGCCTCCTGCCTGCGCTGTCACTCAGAGCACCGCGTTTGTGAAGTCGAAGTCCAGCTCCTTGCCCACCGTCTGCACCAGGTTGCCCTGGATGAAGTCCACGCCGCTCATCCACATCGCCGCGGCCGCCTGCGGATCTTCGATGCGTTGGCCAATGATCAACAGGCCGCGCTGATGGGCGATATCGATCACGCCGCGCAGTTCATCGCGGACTGCAGCGTTGCCATGGGCATCGGCGAAACGGTTGGCCATGCGCACGAAGCTCAGCGGCAACTGGCTCAGCAGCGCATTGGCCTCGTCGCCGGGCTCGAACTGGCTCAGGCAGAACTGCACGCCGGCCGGCATCAATTTGGCGCAGAACTGCTGCACGGTGACTGCGTGGATCAGGGCATCGTCCAGGCGCAGGTCGACGATCAGCGATTGTCCGGCCACGCCGCGTTCGACCAGCGCCTTGAGCAACCAGTCGGCGAAGGCATCGCGCGCCAGCGTGCGCGGCGACTGCGACACGAACAGGCGCAGCGGCGGGTGGGCATGCTGGTACAGATGCAGCAGGCCGAGCGCGTGGTCCATGACCTGCTGGTCGAGATCGGCGATGCGTCCGGCCGCTTCGGCGGCAGGAATCACCTGGCCGGCCGACAGCAGCGTGCCGTCGGCCTGGCGCAACCGCAGCAGCACCTGGTACTGCGCAGTGTCGCCGCCGGCCACCGCCACGATCGGTTGATACGCCAGTTCCAGCTGGCCTTCGACCAGGCGCAGTTGCTCCTGTTGTTCGGCCTGGCTGGGGGCCAGATAGGCCTGCACACCGTCGCTGCGCAGGCGGGCCTGCAGCGCGGTGCGCTCGACCGCTTCCAGCGCGCTGCCGGTGTCGTCGAAGCCGAGGCTCAACGGTGCCACGCCGATGGCGCAGCGCACGTGGACCGATTCTTCTTCGCGCACCGGGAAGGCGTTGGCTGACAGCCGCTGGCGGATTTCCAGCGCGTGCTGTTCCAGGCTGGATTCGGGCATGTCCGCGCCCAGCAGCAGGAAGCTGTTGTCGTTCAGGCGCGCCAGCGGATACGGGTGCCCGGCACTGGCCAGGCGATGCCCGGCCTGGGTCATCAGGCGCTCGTAGGCGGCATAGCCGTAGCGCTCCCGCAGGCCGAGCGCGCTGGCGATTTCGATGAAGAACAGGCCACCGGCCTGCTTGCGCGCCAGCGCATCGGCCAGCAGTTCCATCACATGACCGCGCGTCGGCAAGCCGGTCTCCGGATTGCTGCGCACGCTGACCTGTTCGCCGGCCTGCTGCAGCGCCTGTTGGCGTGCGCGACGGATGCGGTTGGACACCGCGGCGATCAGGTGACGTGGGCGGATCGGCTTGGTCAGGAAATCGTCGGCGCCGCTGTCGAGCACTTCGAATTGACGTTCCGGATCCGGGTCGCCGGTCAAGAACACGATCGGCAGCAACTGCTGGCCCGGTTGCTGGCGGATCAGGGTGGTCAGGCGGATGCCGTCCAGCTCGGGCATATGCAGGTCCATCAGGATCAGATCCGGGTGGTAGTCCTGGATCGCCTGCGGCACGCTGGCGGCGGTCATTTCCACCTGCGCATGCATGCCGGCGCCGTGCAGCACGCTCTGCGCAAACAGCGCCTGCGAGCGATCGTCCTCGACGATCAGCACGCGGTACGGCGCATCGGCGGCGACGTTGTCACCGCCGTCGCGCGCCGCCGCGCCAGTCGAGTGGGCGGTGCTGCCTGTTACGACGGCCTGCGCTGCCAGCGGAACGATCGATGCGGGGGCGACAGCCAGCGCAGGTGCCGGAATGATGGCCGCGCTCACCGGCTCGGCAACGTTGGACGTCACCGCGGCCTCGTCGGCCCAGCGGCGCCAGTAGTCCGCCGGCGGCGTCTCGGCACGCAATGGACGATTACGCGTGGCAGTGTCGTCACGGGTGAAAGGAACCGGATCTCGGGCGGCCATCGATACTCCCTGCAGTCGCGATGATTATGCGATGAACTTCACGATAGCGGGGAGCGACGTGCAGCCGGCGTGGTGGTAGAGCGCATCGGTGCGACCAACCGGCGCATGCCCCGCCATAGCCATCGCCACACCCACCACACCACCAGCGTGGCCAGCACGCTGGAACCCACCGCAACACCGAGTGCCAGCCACGGGTGCGCCAATGCCAGCGCCAGCGCGGCGGTGGCGATGGTGTCTTCTGCCAACGAGGCGACCCAGTTGCTGGCCGGTTCCGGCGAGGTGTTGAGCAAGGCGCGGGTGCCGGCTTTGAGGGTATGGCTGGTCAGCGCCACACCGGCGCCGGCGGCCAGCACGCCCGTGCTTAGGTCACCGTCCGGCGACAGCGTGGCCGCGGCCAGGAAGGCGCCGGCCGGGACGCGTGCCAGGGTCTGCAGCAGATCCCAGCCCGAATCCACGCCGGGGATCTTGTCGGCGAAGAATTCGGCCACCGCCAGTGCACCGGACGTGCCCAGCACCCACCACGACTGTGCCGGGTGCAAGGCGGGGGGCAGCTCGATCCAGCCGAGCAGGCCGGCCAGGCCGACACCGAACACGGTCAGATAGACACGGATGCCGGCCAGCCAGGCCAGCAGGATGCCGATCACGAACAGATGTGCTTCGCTCATGGCGTTGCTTCCTGCGAACAATACGGAACTATCGGATAACCGCCGGTCCAGCGCCAGCGCGACGGTTGCCGACGCTCTGGCACACTACGCCGCCCATGACTGCGCCGGCCCGTCCGGACCCGATGCCCATGCGACCAGCAGCACGCGTTCAGATCGTCCAACGTGACGCCGGGGGGGGCCGTTTCAGCGGCCGCTGGCTGTGGCTGGTGATCGCGCTGGCGTGGCTGGCATCATTGGGCGGGGCGTGGTGGATGGCCAGCCGCACTGCGGCGCCGCGTCTGGTCGAGGCCGAGGCTGCGCTGCAGCGGGCGCAGCGCAGCCAGGCCCAGCAGCGTCGGCAGATCGCGCAGTTGCAGCAGCGCCAGGTCAACCTGGCGATGTCCGACAAGATCAGCCGCGCCGCCAATACCGAGGTGCAGGCTTCGCTGGCCGAGCGCGACGAGCAGATCGCCGCGCTGCGCGCGGATGTGGCGTTCTACGAGCGCCTGGTGGGCTCCACCGCGCAACGCAAGGGACTCAACGCGCACTCGGTGCAATTCACCGCCGAGGCCGGCGGCACCTGGAATTACAGCGTGGTGCTGACCCAGAACCTCAACCGCGGTGCGATCAGCCAGGGCCAGCTGCGCTTTGTGGTGGAGGGCGTGCGTGCCGGCAAACTGGTCACGGTGAGCTGGAACGAGCTGCACCAGAGGCCTGACGCGGCCGGGCAGCCGTACTCGTTCCGCTATTTCCAGCAATTGGACGGCAGTGTGATCCTGCCGAAGGAATTCACTCCGCAACGTGTCAAAATCCTCCTGAGCGGCGATGGGGCGCCGGTCACTCAGACATTCGACTGGAAAGTCGCCGGGAATGGCGCGGGGGAGTAGCTCATGTTCGGAAACAAATCCAACCGTGGTGCGCAGACCGTGGTCGACACCTTGATCGGGCCGCAGGTGGTCATCCGCGGCGACCTGATGTTCAGCGGCGGGCTGTATGTGGAAGGCCGCGTGATGGGCAAGGTGATTGCCGAAGACGGCGCCAGCGCCACCTTGACGGTGGCCGAGCAGGGCAGCATCGAGGGCGAGGTGCGCGCGCCGGTGGTGATCATCAACGGTCAGCTGACCGGCGATGTGCATGCTGCCGAGCGGGTCGAACTGGCCGCCAACGCGCGGGTGCAGGGCAATGTGCATTACCAGGTGGTGGAGATGAGCGCCGGCGCGCAGCTCACCGGCCGCCTGATCCATGCCGCCACCGCTGGCGCGACCGCCGCATTGCCGGCGCCGGAGGCCGGCTGTGCCGAGCCGGTCAAGGCCTTGCGGGCCGAAACTGCCGACGCCTAGGGCGTGGCCCCGGCTAAAGCGGGGCGCCGGATTTGGCAAGCAGCGCTTGAAGTGGGGTCGCCTGGCCCCCATGCTGACGCCATGAGTACGCTCGTTTCGCTCCCCACCGCCGCCCCGGCCCCGGACTATCAGTCCATCGACCGGCCACTGAATTTTTCCGTGGCTGCCGCCAGCAAGGTGCGCGAGCTGATCCAGGAAGAAGGCAATGCCGAGCTTGCCTTGCGTGTCTACATCCAGGGAGGAGGCTGTTCCGGCTTCCAGTACGGCTTCGAGTTCGACGAGAACCGTGCCGAGGACGACCTGGCCGTGGCCACCGACGGGGTGACGCTGCTGGTCGACCCGCTGAGCCTGCAGTACCTGATGGGCGCAGAAGTGGACTACACCGAAAGCCTGACCGGCGCGCAGTTCGTGATCCGCAATCCGAACGCCAAGACCACCTGTGGGTGCGGTAGCAGCTTCAGCGTCTGAATCGGTGCGGTTGCTGGCGCCTGTGTTCGTGTCTGATGGTGCGGTTGAGTCGCGGGCGAACTGGCGCCTTCTGCCGCGCAAAAGATCTCGCCCCGTCGTCACGCGAGTCGCCGCGCCCATTGCAGTCATCCACGAGAGAACGTCCCATCATGTCGCAGACCAGATCCGGGCCGGTGTCGGGTCTGCCAGCCTTGCTTGGCATCGCCAGCGCAGTGCTTGCGCCAGCGCACAGGCCTCGCCTGCACGCGGCAGTTTGCTCGGCAGCCATTTTCTGACCAGTAGCCGCCGGGATGCGATGGCCGCATTGCTCATCTCCGAGCTGCAGGCCGGGCAGCCAGCTGCAGCGCGCGTAGCGGAGTCACCTTTGCAATCATCGGCATCGATGGCGAGCCGGCCCCTGCGTGCCGGCGAGGGCAGGGCTGTGCCGACGTCTGAACGCGTGCCGCCAGCCAGGCCCGCATCCGCGGTGCGCTGCTTGCGGGCAATGCCGATTATCGGCAGGCTTGCGCCGATGTCAGAGTCTTCTTTTTCAACCCCCGGTTTTGCCTTCACCCATGCGCCGCTGGATCGTGGCGATCTGTTGCGTGACGATCCCGCTGCGCTGGCGCGCCTGTGGTCGCAAGGCCGCGTGCTGCTGCTCGATGCCAAGGGCACTGCGCTGGCCGACGCGGATGGCCAACCGCTGCTGATGGACGGTGCCGCGCTTGGCGACGGGCCGGACGGGGCGATCTTTCTTGGGCTGCGCGATGACGTGGGCTGGTTCTGCCTGCCAGCCGATGTGCTGGGTGTGGAAGCGCCACAGCGCATCGACCTGCGCCAGGCCGCCGCCGACTGGCCGGCAGACATATCCACCGCGTTCGCCTACGCGCGCGCGATGCTGCACTGGCAGTCGCGCACGCGTTTCTGCGGCGTCTGCGGCGGGGCGATCGCGTTCGGCCGGGCCGGCTTCATCGCCCATTGCACGCACTGCCAGACCGAGCATTACCCACGCGTGGACCCGGCGATCATCGTGGCGGTCAGCGATGGCGCGCGCTTGCTGCTGGGGCGGCAGGCAAGCTGGGCGCCGGGGCGTTATTCGGTGATTGCCGGCTTTGTCGAACCCGGCGAGTCGCTGGAGCAGACCGTAGCGCGCGAGGTGTTCGAGGAAACCCGCGTGCGGGTACGGGACTGCCGCTATCTGGGCGCGCAACCGTGGCCGTTTCCGGGCGCGTTGATGCTGGGCTTCACCGCGCGCGCTGCGGCAAGTGAAGTGCCGCAGGTCACCGGTGAGCTGGAAGACGCACGCTGGGTCAGCCATGCCGAAGTCACCGCAGCACTGGCCGGCGAAGGCCAGATCGGGCTGCCGCCGCGGATTTCCATTGCGCGGGCGCTGATCGAGCATTGGCATCGCGTCCATGGCTGAGCCGGGGCGAGCGCTGCAGCGCGGGCGGATCGGGTGCGCATGCATCGGCTCGGCTAGACTCGGCTGAGGAGGCCCACCCATGTTCACCACCCTGGTTGCTGTCGTCGTCGCACTTGCGCTGGGCCACCTGGCGCCCGCCCAGGTGGCGCGGCTGCGGCGTTTCGAATGGTTCGGCCAGTGGCTGCGCCGGCTGGACAGCCATGCCGCCGGGCGCGGTGCGTGGCAGGGGCGCTATGGCATCGCGCTGGCGCTGTTGCCGGCCTTGCTGGTGGTATTGCTGCTGCAATGGCTGCTGGACGATGCATGGCGCGGCTTCTTGGCCTTGCTGTTCGGCGTGGCGGTGCTGGCCTGGACCTGGGGGCCGCGCGATCTGGACCGCGATGTGGAGGCGGTGATCGATGCCGACGCGCCGGGCGCGCGCCGCGATGCGATCGCGCAATTGCAGGCCGCCGGCGGCAGCGTGCACGAGGATGCGCCGTCGCTGGTGGAAGCGGTGGTGGTCAACGGCCTGCGGCGCTGGTTCGCGGTGCTGTGGTGGTTTTTGCTGCTGGGGCCGTTCGGCGCGGTGCTGTATCGGCTCACGGCATTGGCGGTGGAGAGCCCGCTGTCGGTACTGCTGCCGCCGCGCAACCTGGCCGGCGCGCGCTGGTTGCTGGCCGCGCTGGAATGGCCGGTGGCGCAGTTGATCACGGTGTCGATGGCGCTGGTGGGCAACTTCGACACGGTGTTCCGCGCCTGGCGGCAAGCGCATGGCAATCGGTGGTCGTTGGAGCCGCATTTTCTCGGTGCGGTGGCGCGTGCCAGCGTGAGCGCCGAGCTGCGCGAAGAAGCCCACGACTACACCGATTCGGGGCTGGTGCCGGTGTGGCGCCGCCTGCCGGAAGTGCGCGATGCGATGAGCCTGGTCTGGCGCGTGCTGCTGCTGTGGATGGTGGTGCTGGCGTTGCTGGTGATTGCCGGCTGGGTGCGGTAACACCACGATGCGTGGCGCGTCGCCGCGCGTAGGAATAGCACCGCGGCAAGCGGCTGTTCGCGGCTAACCCGGCGCCAGCAAGGTAAATGGGTACCACGGCAAGTTCCTGGCGATCCAATACGTAGGCAACGCCCACAACCAGAACTTGGGTTCGGACATCACCGCCACCACCGGTGCAAACCAGCGTGCGCGCCAGCCGGCTTTCCAGGCGATCAGGCCGGGCAAGGTGAACAGGCCGAGCATGGCGGCCGGGTTCATTGCGAAGGCGCCGGGCAGATCGAAGTGCACCAGCGCATACAGCGCGCGGGTCATGCCGCAACCGGGGCAGTAGCAACCGGTCACGGCACGGAATACGCAGGGCGGGAACGGGCTGTTGCTCGCGTTCGGATCGAAGCGATACAGCAAGCTCACGCCGAAGGCGGCCACGCTGGTGGCCGCCCCCAGTCCAAGCCAATGGCGTGGACGCAGTTCCATTACTGCATGTGCTGCAACTGCTGCATGTAGTCCATGTAGCCCTGCATGCCGCCGGTGGCGACCATGCCGATATTGATCAGCAGGCCGATGACGGCCAGCACGCTGGTCACGATGCACCAGGTCTTGGCGGTGTTGGAGGCGCGCCGTGCGCCGTCGATGTCGCCCTGGTTGAGCAGGCCGTTGACCTTGCTGGAGAACACGATCGCCACGATGCCGCTGATCAGGGCCGGGCAGCACAGGCAGAAGCCGAGCACGGTGGAGACGATCGCCCAGATCAGGTGATTGGGAACCGGGCCGGGTGCGGCGCTGGACGAGGGATGGATCGGCGGCGGGATGGCACTCATGGTGAAGCTCCTTGGGTGGTAAACGACTGCGAACTGATGGGTGAGTGGGGAGAATTATCGGGTGCGTGCCGCAGCAAGAGCGACAGTCGAAGGGGTACGCAGACAACGGCCGCACGCCCCTGACGAGGCGATGGCTGGCCGCTGGAATGAGCGGCAGCTGCCGATCACGGCAGACGCCTCAGGCGCGATGATGTTGAGCACGACTTCCCCCGGTACGATCTGTCGCGTTCGTTAGACGAACGCGGCGGCAAAACGTGTGATGGCGCACAGGCTACTCGCGGCGCGCGACGGACGCAAAGCCTGCGCCCGCCGGGCTCAGGGGTGATCCTGACGCAGCGCCCGCACTTGCTGTTCGAGTAGCGCAGCGGTCGCTTCGGTACCGGGCACCGCCGCAGCTGCGGCCACGTCGATCTGCGCGCGCATCCGGCGCGGCACGCGCATGCGGCCCAGGCGGGTGTCGCGGCGGCTCCACATGCTCGACCACATGCCGCGCAGCGCCATCGGAACCACCGGCACCTGGCGGCGTTGCAGGATCTTCTCCACGCCCGATTTGAACGGCGCGATCTCGCCATCCCTGGTCAATGCGCCTTCGGGGAAGATGCACACCAGCTCGCCGTCGGCCAGCGCCGCATCGATGCGGTCGAAGGCCTGCTGCATCAGCGCGGGGTCTTCGCGCGCGCCGGCGATCGGGATCGCCTTGGCGGTGCGGAAGATCCAGCGCATCACCGGGATGCGGAAGATCTTGTAGTACATGACAAAGCGCACCGGGCGCGGAATCACCGCCGACAGGATCAGCGCGTCCATGTAGCTGACGTGGTTGCAGACCAGCAGCGCGGCGCCCTCGTCGGGCACGTGGCGGTCGATGTCGCGCGCGCGCAGCCGATACAGCACGCTGACCAGCACCCAGCTGAGAAAGCGCATCAGGAACTCGGGCACCAGGGTGAAGATCCACAGCGCCACCAGCGTATTGGCCAGCGCCAGGGCCAGGAACACCTGCGGAATGCTCAGGCCCGGCAACGGAATGCGCACGCCGAACAGCACCAGCTGCGGCAACTGCAGCGCGATGCCGATGATGGCGGCGGTGACGATGAACAACGAATTCTGGATGTTGAGCCCGGCGATCACGCGAGAGAGTTCGGCCTTGGGCGTGCGGCTCTGGATCAAGGCGAACAACGGCACCACGAACAGACCGGTGAACAGGCCGATGCCGACCAGATCCACGATCAATCGCACGCTGCCGGCCTGCTGCACGAACTGGCCGATTGACAGAGCGGTGGCAGGCGCGGCACCAGGGCGGGCGAAGTACAGGTCCAGCAGAAATGCGCTGATGCCGAACGCGCCCAGCGGCACCAGGCCGATTTCCACGGTGCGCCCGGACAGCCGCTCGCACAGCAGCGAACCCACACCGGTGCCGATCGAAAACAGCGCCAGCGCGAACACGTACAGATCCTGCTGGCCGCCGAGATTGACCTGCGCGTAGGTGGGCAACTGCGCGGTCAGCACGGTGCCGACGAACCAGAACCACGACACCCCGAGCACGGCGTTGCGCACTGCCGGCGTGCGCCGGGTCAGGCGCATGATGGCGCGCGATTCGGGGATGGGGTTCCAGTTGATCTTCAGCTCGGGCGCGCCGGCATCGACCCTGGGCACCAGCCGCGCGACCAGGTTGCCGGTGACGGCAATCGCGATCACCGCGGTGGCCGCGGCGACCGGCCCGTGGCTGCCGGCGATCTGGAAGATCAGGCCGCCGAAGATCATGCCGCACAGGATCGAGATCGAGGTGCCCATCTCGACCAGGCCGTTACCGCCGGTGAGTTCCTCCGGTTTCAGCACCGAGGGCAGGATCGAGTATTTCACCGGCCCGAACAGCGTGGACTGCAGGCCGGTGCAGAACAACGCGATGAGCAGGATCGCCATGTTCTCGGTGACAAACCCCACCGCCGCCAGCGACATGATCGCGATCTCCATCGTGGTGGTGATCACGATGAGTTTCTGCTTCTCCAGCTTCTCGGCGATCTGCCCGGCCAGCGCGGAGAACAGGAAGTACGGCAGGATGAACAGTGCCGGCGCCAGATTGGTGTACAGCGTGCGCTGCGCCGCATCGATGCCCAGGTAGAACAGCAGGCCGATGATGGCCTGCCGATAGACGTTGTCGTTGAATGCGCCCAACGCCTGCACGGCGAAGAACGGCAAGAAGCGGCGCTGCCTGAGCAGGGCGAACTGACTGTGACCGGACATGCAGTTTCCTTTGCGAACGCGCGCAGCCTAGCAGGCTTCCGCAGCGCCCTGGTGCGTGGGCCAGGCGCGCTTGGAAGATGCCGCGTCACCGCCCACACTGCGCCCCTTCCTTCAACAGGCTCCTGCCATGAGTGTGCAAACCGCTCCCTATCCGCCCCTGCCCCGACGGCTGGTCGTGCTGATGGCCGCCGCCACCGGGCTGGCGGTGGCGAGCAACTACTACGCGCAGCCCTTGCTGGAGACGCTGGCGCAGGCGTTCGGGATCCAGGTGCGCAGTGCCGGGGCGGTGGTGACCGCCGCGCAGCTGGCCTACGCGGCGGGGCTGCTGTTGCTGGTGCCGCTGGGCGACCGGCTGGAGCGGCGCGGGCTGATCGTCGGCCTGTTCGTGCTCAGTGCGCTGGGGCTGCTGGTGAGCGCCGCCTCGCACAGCTTCGGCATGTTGCTGGCCGGCACGATCCTCACCGGTGCCAGTTCGGTGGCGGCGCAGATCCTGGTGCCGTTTGCCGCGACCCTGGCCGCCCCGCACGAACGCGGACGGGTGATCGGCACGGTGATGAGCGGCCTGTTGCTGGGCATCCTGCTGGCGCGCACCGCAGCCGGGGTGCTGGCCGGCGTTGGCGGCTGGCATACGGTGTACTGGATCGCCTCCGGCCTGTTGCTGGTCACCGCCTGGCTGCTGTGGCGCGGGCTGCCGCGGCACCCGGGCAATGCGCAGCTGGCGTATCCGCAGCTGGTGGGCTCGGTGCTGACGCTGCTGCGCGACGATGCGGTGCTGCGCGCGCGCGCGGTGCTGGGCGGGCTGATCTTTGCCGGCTTCAGCATGTTCTGGACCACGCTGGCGTTCCTGTTGTCCGGGCCTGCGTATGGCTATGGCACGGCGGTGATCGGGCTGTTCGGCCTGATCGGCGCGGCCGGCGCGCTGGCGGCCAACCGCTCCGGTCACTGGTCCGATCATGGCCATGGCGACCGCGTCAGCTGGGGCGGGCTGGTGATGCTGCTGCTGTCGTGGGGGTTGCTGGCGTTTGCGCCGCAGTCGATCGCGTTGCTGATCGTCGGCGTGCTGCTGCTGGATATCGCGGTGCAAGGGGTGCATATCGCCAACCAGAGCGTGATCTACCAGCGCAACCCGAATGCACGCAATCGCATCACCTCGGCCTACATCACCTGTTACTTCATCGGCGGTGCGGTGGGGTCCACGCTGGGCACGGCGGCCTATGCGCAGGCCGGCTGGAACGGCGTGGTGATCGGTGGGGCGGTGCTGGCAGTGGCGGCGCTGGGCTGGGTGGGGCTGAGCGTGGCGCGCAAGCACTGGAAGTAGGCGCGGCTGCCGGAACGACGCCATGGCGATCGGATGCAGGTGGGACCTGCGCGCGCATCGGAGGGTTCGGCTTCGTCGCTGATGTGGATGCGGCAGTGACTGCGCGGCACATACGCGCATCGCCGCCGACGACGCACTAGGCCTTGCTGGTTGCCAGGCGCGCTGCGCCCTCTGCCGGCGCGGTGGTGACCGCCAGGGCAGCGGCACGCAGTTTGGGCAGCAGCCGCAGGGTCAGTGCCAGCTGGTCGCGCACCAGGCGCTGCTTGGGCGGCAACTGCACGGCGTGCTGCTCCAGCGCTTCGGCGGTGGCGATTTCTTCGCTTTCGTCGTGCGCCGGCAGCGGCTGGCGTTCGCGCAAGGCGGTGGCGATTTCGCCCAGCGCGTGTTGAAGATAGTCGCCGGCCTGCGCGATGGCGGGGTCGTGTTCGCCATCGAGTGCGGCGCGGTGCGCGCCGAGCGCAGACAGATAGCCGAGCAGGGTGTTGGACAGCGCCAGGAAGCGGAAGCCCGCATCCAGGTTGCGCCGATAGCGGCCCGGTTCGCGCAGCATGTTGGACAAGGCCACCGACAAGGCGGCATCGGCGTTGTGCATGTCGCGGCGTGCGATGCGGTAGGGCAGGTCGTCGCGCATGCCGCTGGCGTATTGCTCCAGCACCTGGGCCAGATAGCGCGCGCAACTGGCCAGCACCGTGGCCATCACCTGGTTGAGGCGGCGGCCCTGCCAGTCCGGCAGGATCAGGAACGAGGCCGCCGCGGCGATCGCGCAACCGATCAGCGTGTCGATCAGGCGCGGCCAGATCAGCACGAAGCCATCGCCGAGCAGGTTGAAGCAGAACAGCGCCATCACGGTGATGCCGGCGGTGGCCAGCATGTAGCGATCGGTGCGGGCGATGAAGAAGATCAGCGCGGCGGCCAGCGCCAGCAGCAGCTGCACTTCGGTACCGGGGAACAGCTGCATCAGCGCCCAGGTGGCGACCAGGCCGATCAGGGTGCCGGCGATGCGCTGCACCAGCCGCAGGCGGGTGGCGCCGTAATTGGGCCGGCACACGAAGGCGGTGGTGAGCAGGATCCAGTAGCCGTTGTCGGCATGGATGGACTGCATGATGGCGTAGCCGACCACCAGTGCGATGGCCATGCGCAGGCCGTGGCGGAACAGCACCGAGCCGGGCGTGAGTTGCTGCATCAGACGCGCGGCCATTTCGCGCAAGGTGTGCGGCGCCGAGTCGCGCAGGCGGGTGTCGAGGTTGTCGCTGGTGGAGTCCGATTGCGCCGCTTCCGACAGCTTGCGTTCGATGCTCTGCAGGTTGGTCACCAGCAATTCCAGCGCACCGAGCAGGCGCGCCAGTGCGGGATCGGCACGCGCGTGCAGATAGTCAAGCGATTGCCGCAGGTCTTCGGTGGCCAGGCGGCTGTTGTCGCCATAATCGAACGGATGGCGCAGGCGGATCGCCTCGCCCAACGCGGCGCAGGCCTTGCCTTGCAGCGCGAGCAGGCGCTGGCAGCGGTACAGCACGTCGCTGTGGAAGAACGCCTCGGTCAGCGCTTCGTAGGGATAGTGCGAGGAACTGGCGCGCTCGTGGAATTCCTGGGCCATGTAGTACAGGCGGAAATACAGGCCCGATTGCACGCCCGGCCGCCCCGACCGGCCGAAGCGGCTCATGATCGCGGTCTTGGCCGCGTTGAGCGCGCCAACCACCCTGGCGTTCTGCTCGGCCAGCGCCAGCCGGCGCGCATGCAGGTCGCTCTGCCGCACCGGTTCGAACAGATCGGCCTTGAGCTTGAGATAACGGCCCAGCTCGAAGAACAGCCGCGACAGCCGCTCGCGCACCGGGCGATTGGCGAACAGCAGGGTCCACAGGATCGACAGCACGCCGTACCAAGTGGCGCCGATCAGCAGCAGTGCCGCGCCATGCCAGGCGACCGACGGATCGTGGCTGCCGTGCTGGTCCATGCCGATCATGGCGTAGATCGACAAGGCCACGGTGGCCTGCGCGATCGAGGCGTAACGCTCGCCCAGCGCGCCGAGCAGGGTCAGCGAAAAGGTCGCCACCGCCATGCCGGTCACGAATGCCAGCGGATACGGGAACAGCAGCACCACCGACGCCGCAGCAGCGGCGAAACACAGCAGCGACAGCAGCACCGACTTGATGCGGCCCAGCCAGTTGTCGTCGGTCTCGGCGATGGCGCTGGCGATCGCGCCCAGGAACAGTGCCGGCACCGCGGTGAGCTGCTGCCAATGCCAGCACACCCCCATCGCCACCGCCAGCGCGATGAACACGCGCAGGCCATAGCTGGCCTTTTCATGGGCCCACAGGCGGCTAAGGCGGGTTTCGAAGGAGGAAGTGGCCACAGTCTCTGCAAGGCAAGGTGCCTGGGCATTATTGCCGCAGGCACGCGCCATCCGGGTGGAGGGCGGCTAGTTCTTTGTCAGTAGCCGCGCGGTGCCAGCTGCCGGAGCAAGCCGCTCAGGCCTGTGCGTCCTGCTCGCGGGCGATCGCGCGCCAGCCGATATCGCTGCGCTGGAAGGCGCTGGCCCAGTGGATCGGCTGCAGGCCGGCATAGGCGTTGCGCTGCGCCTCCAGCACGCTGTCGCCCAGCGCGGCAACGCACAGCACGCGGCCACCGGCACTGACGACCTCGCCGTTTGCACTCAATGCGGTGCCGGCATGGAAGACCTTGGCGGTGGCAGGCACCGCGTCCAGGCCGCTGATGACCTCGCCGGTGATCGGGGATTCGGGATACGGCCTGGCTGCGATGACCACGCCCAGCGACGGACGCGGATCCCACTGCGCCTGCGCGGTGTCGAGCTTGCCGTCGATGGCCGCTTCCAGCAGGTCCACCAGGTCCGACTGCAGGCGCAGCATCACCGGTTGGGTTTCCGGGTCGCCGAAGCGCACGTTGAACTCGATCACCTTGGGCGCGCCGTGTGCATCGATCATCAGCCCGGCGTACAGGAAACCGGTGAACGGCACACCGTCGGCGATCATGCCTTGCACGGTCGGCTCGACCACCTCGCGCATCACCCGCGCGTGCACCTCGGGCGTGACCACCGGGGCCGGCGAGTACGCGCCCATGCCGCCGGTATTGGGGCCGGTGTCGCCATCGCCGACGCGCTTGTGGTCCTGGCTGGTGGCCATCGGCAAGGCGTGGGTGCCGTCGACCATCGAGATGAAGCTGGCTTCTTCGCCATCGAGGAATTCCTCGATCACCACGCGCGCGCCGGCATCGCCGAACGCATTGCCCGAGAGCATGTCGCGCACCGCGTCTTCGGCCTCGCCCAGCGTCATCGCCACGATCACGCCCTTGCCGGCGGCCAGGCCATCGGCCTTGACCACGATCGGCGCGCCCCCGCTTTCAACAGACTTGCTGCGCACGTAGGCCAGCGCTGCGTCCACCTCGGTATGCACCGCGTAATACGCGGTGGGGATGCCATGACGCGCCAGAAAATCCTTGGCGAAGGCCTTGCTGCCTTCCAGCTGCGCGGCCTTGGCGGTGGGCCCGAAGATGCGCAGGCCCAGCGCATGGAAACGGTCGACCACGCCCAGCACCAGCGGCACTTCCGGGCCGACCACGGTCAGCGCCACGGCTTCGCGCTGCGCCAGCGCGAGCAGGCCATCCAGGTCGTCGACCTTGATCGCGACATTGCGGCACTTGGTTTCGGTGGCGGTGCCGGCATTGCCGGGTGCCACCAGCACCTCGCTCACCTGCGCGGACTGCGCGATCTTCCAGGCCAGGGCATGTTCACGGCCGCCGGAGCCGATGACGAGGATTTTCATGTGAGTGCCGAGATTGGGGAATGGGGAATAGGGAATGGGGAATAGAAAAGTCTTTGCTCGTGCAGGCCGTACGATGTGGAATGGCATCTAGGGAGCCGCTCTTGCGATTCCCTATTCCCCAATCCCCATTCCCGGCACGTCAGTGCCTGAAATGCCGTACGCCGGTGAACACCATCGCGATGCCGTGTTCGTCGGCGGCGGCGATCACTTCGCCATCGCGCATCGAGCCGCCGGGCTGGATCACCGCCTTGATGCCGGCCGCAGCGGCGGCATCGATGCCGTCGCGGAACGGGAAGAACGCATCCGATGCCATCACCGAGCCGGCCACCGTGAGCTTGGCTTCCTCGGCCTTGAGCGCGGCGATCTTGGCGCTGACCACGCGGCTCATCTGGCCGGCGCCCACACCGATGGTGCGGTGGTCCTTGGCGTAGACAATCGCATTGGACTTGACGTACTTGGCCACGCGCCAGGCGAACAGCAGATCGCCCAGTTCGGCCTCGCTGGGCGCGCGCTGGGTGACCACGCTCAGTTCGCCCAGCGACATGCCGCGGTTGTCGGACGACTGCATCAGCAGGCCCGAGCCGATCCGCTTGGTGTCGTAGTTGTTGAGGCCGTTGCCGTGCGGGATCTTGAGCACGCGCACGTTGGCTTTCTTGGTGGCGTAGTCGAGCGCGCCCGGCTCATAGTCCGGCGCGATCAGCACCTCGACGAACTGGCGATCCAGGATGGCTTTGGCCGTCGCCGCATCGAGGGTCTTGTTGAAGGCCAGGATGCCGCCGAAGGCGCTGGTCGGGTCGGTCGCATAGGCCAGCTCGTAGGCATCGCCGCAGGCTGCGCCCACCGCCACACCGCAGGGGTTGGCGTGCTTGACGATCACGCAGGCCGGCGCATCGAACTGGCGCACGCATTCCCACGCCGCGTCGGCATCGGCCAGGTTGTTGTAGCTCAGTTCCTTGCCCTGCAATTGCTGGAAGGTGGCCAGCGTGCCCGGCACCGGGTACAGGTCGCGGTAGAACGCGCCGGCCTGATGCGGGTTCTCGCCGTAGCGCAGGTCCATCACCTTGACGAAGTTGGAATTGATCTGCGCCGGGAACGGGCTGCGCGTGGGCACGTTTTCGGTGCTGTCGGCCACCGCCGACAGGTAGTTGCTGATTGCCGCGTCGTACTGCGCCACGCGGTTGAACGCGGCCACCGACAGCGCAAAGCGCCTGGCCGCCGACAGCTGGCCGTTGTTGGCATCGAGTTCGGCCAGCAGCTCGGCGTACTGCGCCGGGTCGGTGGCCACCGCCACGCGGGCGAAGTTCTTCGCCGCCGAGCGCAGCATCGCCGGGCCGCCGATATCGATGTTTTCCACCGCATCGGCCAGGGTGCAGTCGGCCTTGGCGGTCACCGATTCGAACGGATACAGGTTCAGCACCAGCAGGTCGATCGGCACAATGCCGTGTTCGGCCATCACCGCTTCGTCGATGCCGGCGCGGCCGAGCAGGCCGCCGTGCACCAGCGGGTGCAGGGTCTTGACGCGGCCGTCCATCATCTCCGGGAAACCGGTCAGCTCGGCGACGTCGGTGACCGGCAAGCCCGCCTCGCGGATCGCCTTGGCGGTGCCGCCGGTGGACAGCAGCGCGACGTTGCGCGCTGCCAGCGCGCGGGCCAGATCGATCAGGCCGGTCTTGTCGGAAACGGAGAGCAGGGCCCGGCGCACGGGCAGGAGATCAGAGGCCATCGGTGGGGGATATCAAAGCGGGGCAGCCCATATTGTAGGCCGCGCCGGCGCTTGAATGGACCCGAGCGCCCGCAATGGCGTCGATCCATGCGCTGAAAAGGCGCTGCCAGGCGCTGCTGCGGCCGATGGCGGGCGCGCTGTCGCGCGGCGGCATCAGCGCCGACCGGGCGTTCGCGGCAGCGGTGGCGTTGCTGGTGACCGCCGCGGCATCCGCTGTGGCCGGGCATGTACGTGTGACCCACCTCGGCGCAAGACTTGCAGCGGCGCCGAGCACCGGGATGGCGACGATGCCGCGGTGCGGGCAGAGGGTGCCAGGGCTTTGATCGTGATGTGATGCGTCGCAACGCTCGATGCGTTCGATGCTGCGGCGGCGATTGCATCTGCAGGCCGCCAGTCGCAAAAGTTGCTGATGCCTGCGCGTTGCTGCGCGTGTTGCCTGACTGCAGTTATCGCTTCGGGCAATTCCCAGCAGGATGGAAACTGCCAACGGTGCAGCGTCTGAACGCGACGATGGATCACTTGCAAGTAATAACGCAGTTCTCATTTAAAGCCCCGCACGGCATTGCTACGGTGCGTGGCTGCATGCCTGCGCGTGGCGATGGCGTTCCATTGTCAGTCCGGAAATCTTTCGCGACGGGAGTTGATGGCTGCGCAGAACTCTTTTTGGTTCCGGTCGTGCACTGACGAACACAATCCGGAGCCGGTCGCAGATTGATCAAAAAGACCTGTTTTCGGGCGCGCAACGCATGCCTGTTCTTCGGTCATGCGCACCTGTCTTCTGCTACGGCGACAGTTACCAGCGACGGGCTGACCGACGATCTGTGCTCGCTGATCGATTCACTCAACCGGTTCACCAGCAACGACGCTTTCGGCGAGGCGTCCCGTGGCTACTTGCTGCAACGGCTGGCGCGCAGGAGCCAGCCTTGCCATCACTCCCCGCTGCGTCTTGCCGTCACGGCCGTCCATGACCCTGCGATTCAAGCAAGACACCGCAGCGCGCGTGCGCCTTGTGGCGTTCGTCGATGACCAACCGTCGCAGTGCCGGTACTGCCCTTGCCAATGGGCCGATCCGTCTCGCCCTCACGGCGGGACGCTCCGCACCCGTTCGTCGGCCAGGGCATGCATGCCGGTTTGCGCAGCTGCTCGGAACATTCCTATGAGATCACCCTTATGAATCGCGAAAAAGTCCTGGCATTACGCACCTGCACCAACAACATGTCCGACCACTGCGGGCTGATCTGGCCGCAGTCGGGCAGTGTCGAATGCCGGCATTGGCAACCCACCATCAAGCAGGAAAACGGCCTGACCGGCCTGTTGTGGGGACAGGGGACCAATGCGCATCTGAACATGCATGCCGATGCGCACTGGGTGGTCTGCATGGTCGATACCGCCGACATCATCTGGCTGGGCGAGGAGGGCATGATCAAGTTTCCCAGGGCCGAGGTGGTCTACGCCGGCAGCCGTGCCGGTGCCATGCAGTGCATTGCCGCGGGCATTGCGCAGCACGCGCCGCCCCAGCCGGAGCCGCCGGCAACGCCGGTCATTGCCGCGGATTTCATTCCCAAGGCAGCGCAGGCGCAATTCACCGCACCGCTCGTCGAAAGCGCTGCACATTCCACCGCGCCAATGCCGGTCGCGACCCACGGCATCGATCCACAAACCGCACAGGCTACAGCTGCGATCCTGCGCACACGCGAAATCGCCACCTACGGCAGCACGCTCACCGGCGCCGATCAGAGCCAGCTGATCGCAGGCTATGGAAGTACCGAAACCGCGGGTAACGGCAGCGAGTTGATCGCCGGCTATGGCAGCACCGGCGTGGCCGGATCCGACAGCACCATCGTCGCCGGCTACGGCAGTTCCCAGACCGCAGGCGGCGGCAGCACACTGACGGCCGGCTATGGCAGCACCCAGACCGCGCGCCATGGCAGCGATCTGACTGCAGGTTACGGCAGCACGGAAACCGCGGGTGCAGACAGCTCGCTGATCGCCGGCTATGGCAGCACACAAACCTCCGGCGGCGACAGCTCGTTGACTGCCGGTTACGGCAGCACCCAGACCGCGCAGAACGGCAGCGACCTCACCGCCGGCTACGGCAGCACCAGCACCGCGGGCACCGACAGCTCGTTGATTGCCGGCTATGGCAGCACCCAGACTTCGGGCGGAGAAAGCTCGCTGACCGCCGGCTATGGCAGCACGCAGACTGCGCAGGACGGCAGTGACCTCACCGCCGGCTACGGCAGCACCGGTACCGCAGGTGCCGACAGCTCCCTGATTGCCGGTTATGGCAGCACGCAGACCTCGGGCAACGACAGCTCGCTGACGGCGGGCTACGGCAGCACGCAAACCGCCCGCACCGGCAGCGACCTCACCGCGGGTTACGGCAGTACCTCAACCGCCGGTGCGGACAGCACGCTGATCGCCGGTTATGGCAGTACCCAGACCTCCGGCGGCGACAGCTCGCTCACGGCCGGCTATGGCAGCACGCAGACCGCGCGCAAAGGCAGCGATCTGACCGCCGGCTACGGCAGCACCGCAACCGCCGGTGCGGACAGCACGCTGATCGCCGGTTATGGCAGCACCCAGACCTCCGGTGGCGAGAGCTCGCTCACTGCCGGCTACGGCAGTACGCAGACTGCACGCAAGGGCAGCGACCTGACCGCCGGCTATGGCAGCACCTCGACGGCCGGTGGCGACAGCACCTTGATTGCAGGGTACGGCAGCACGCAAACCTCTGGCGGTGACAGTTCACTCACCGCCGGCTACGGCAGTACGCAGACCGCGCGCAGCGGCAGCGACCTGACCACCGGCTACGGCAGTACCTCCACCGCCGGCGCCGACAGCACGCTGGTCGCCGGCTATGGCAGTACGCAGACCTCCGGCGGTGACAGCTCACTGACCGCCGGCTACGGCAGTACGCAGACCGCACGCAGCGGCAGCGACCTGACCACCGGCTACGGCAGTACCTCCACCGCCGGCGCTGACAGCACCTTGATCGCCGGCTATGGCAGCACACAGACCTCGGGCGGCGACAGCTCGCTGACCGCCGGCTACGGCAGTACGCAGACCGCACGCAGCGGCAGCGACCTGACCACCGGCTACGGTAGTACCTCCACCGCTGGCGCCGATAGCACGCTGATCGCCGGTTACGGCAGCACCCAGACATCGGGCGGTGACAGTTCGCTCACTGCGGGCTACGGCAGCACGCAAACGGCGCGCAAGGGCAGCGACCTGACCACCGGCTACGGCAGTACGTCCACGGCCGGTGGCGACAGCACCTTGATTGCAGGGTACGGCAGCACGCAAACCTCTGGCGGTGACAGCTCACTCACCGCTGGCTACGGCAGTACGCAGACCGCGCGCAGCGGTAGCGACCTGACCACCGGCTACGGCAGTACCTCCACCGCTGGCGCCGACAGCACCTTGATTGCAGGGTACGGCAGCACGCAAACCTCTGGCGGTGACAGTTCGCTCACCGCCGGCTACGGCAGCACGCAGACCGCGCGCAAGGGCAGCGACCTCACCACCGGCTATGGAAGTACCTCGACGGCTGGTGCCGACAGCACGCTGATTGCCGGTTATGGCAGTACGCAAACCTCCGGTGGCGACAGTTCCCTGACGGCGGGCTACGGCAGCACGCAGACTGCCCGGAAAGGCAGTGACCTCACTGCCGGCTACGGCAGCACCTCCACCGCCGGTTCGGACAGTTCATTGATCGCCGGGTACGGCAGCACGCAGACGGCTGGCTTCAAAAGCATCCTGACCACCGGCTATGGCAGCACCCAGACCGCGCAAGAGGGCAGCATGCTCACTGCCGGCTATGGCAGTTCTTCCACCGCAGGCTCGGACAGCTCGTTGATCGCCGGCTACGGCAGCACCCAGACCGCCGGCTTCAAGAGCATCCTCACCGCCGGCTACGGCAGCACGCAAACCGCGCAGGAACGCAGCACGCTCACCACCGGTTACGGCAGCACCTCGACGGCAGGGCATGACAGTACGCTGATTGCCGGCTACGGCAGTACGCAGACGGCCGGTTACAAGAGCATTCTCACCACCGGCTATGGCAGTACCCAGACCGCGCAGGAAAGCAGTTCGCTGATCGCCGGCTACGGCAGTTCCTCCATGGCCGGCCCGGACAGCTCGCTGATCGCAGGATATGGCAGTACCCAGACCGCCGGCTACGACAGCACCCTGACTGCCGGTTACGGCAGTACCCAGACCGCGCAGAGCAGCAGCTGGTTGATCACAGGCTATGGCAGTACCTCCACCGCCAGCTTTCAAAGTTCGTTGATTGCCGGCTATGGCAGCACGCAGACCGCCGGTTACGAAAGCACGCTGACCGCCGGCTACGGCAGCACCCAGACCGCGCAGGAAATCAGCTGGCTCACCACCGGTTACGGCAGTACGCAAACCGCCGGCCATGGCAGCATCCTGACCGCCGGTTACGGCAGCAATTCCACCGCCGGCTACGAAAGTACCCTGATTTCCGGCTATGGCAGCACGCAGACGGCCGGTTACGAAAGCACCCTGACGGCCGGTTACGGCAGCACGCTGACCGCGCTGGAAAACAGCTCGCTCACCGCCGGCTACGGCAGTACCGAAATCGCCGGGTTTTCCAGCACCCTGATCGCCGGTTACGGCAGCAGCCAGACCGCCGGTGGCGACAGCACGCTGACTGCCGGCTATGGCAGCACCCTGACCGCGCAGGACAACAGCTCGCTGACCGCAGGCTACGGCAGCACCGAAATCGCCGGGCAGGACAGCTCGCTGATTGCCGGCTATGGCAGCAGCTTGACCAGCGGCGTGCGCAGCTATCTGACCGCCGGCTACGGCAGCAACCAGATCGCCAGCTATGGCAGCTCGCTGATCGCAGGACACGAAAGTACCCAGATTGCCGGTCACCGCAGCATGCTGATTGCCGGCAAGCTGAGTTCGCAGACGGCCGGTTCGCGCAGCACGTTGATCGCCGGCATGGGCAGCGTGCAGACCGCGGGTGACCGCAGCAAGCTGATCGCTGGCGCTGACAGCACCCAGATCGCTGGCGATCGCAGCAAGTTGCTGGCCGGCAGCAACAGCTTCCTCACCGCCGGGGACCGCAGCAGGCTCACCGCCGGCGATGACTGCACGCTGATGGCGGGCGACCGCAGCAAGTTGACCGCGGGAAAGAACAGCATCCTGACGGCGGGCGCCAACAGCAGATTGATCGGCAGCCTGGGCTCCACCCTGACCGGTGGCGAGGACTCGGTGCTGATCTTCCGCTGCTGGGACGGCAAGCGCTACACCAACATCATCGCCAAGACCGGGGAAGAGGGCGTCGAGGCCGACACCGCCTATCAGATCGATGACGACAAGAACGTGGTGGAGAAGTTCGACGATCCGTTCGACACGCTCGCCACCATCGTGCCGGACCATGGCAGCGGCACGGCCCCGGCAGCGGATCATGCAGCGGTGACGCAATTGCCGAACTGAGCAGGCAACTCGCCCAGGCGACCGGCATCGCCGATTGAGCACTGCAGCCAACCGCCGGATCCCCGGCGGTTGGCCCGATCAGATGAAGAGGGCGCGCGAGCAGGGCACGCTGGGCGCGACGGAAGTCCTGCGCCGACGCGTGGGATCAAGAGCGAACACTTTGGGCAGCCCGACCCGACATCAACATGCTGCGCATTCCACAACACGCAACGAGATCGTCCATCGGCCGCGTCATCACCAAGCGTGCCAGCTAGCGCACTGCCAGACCCCAACGCTCTAACGATCCCCCAATCCCGATTCCCGATTCCCGTCCTACGTCAACCCATACTCTTTCAGCTTCTTGCGCAGCGTGGCGCGGTGAATGCCCAGCATCGCCGCCGCGCGGCTCTGGTTGCCTTCGCAGTGGTTGAGCACTTCCACGAACAACGGGATCTCCATCTCGCGCAGCACGATTTCGTACACGTCGTCGGCGTCGCTGCCGTCCAGGTCGCGCAGATAGCGGCGGACGGACTGGGCCACGTGTTCGCGCAGCGGCGACTTCGGTGCGCCACGACTGGTGTCAGGACGAGAGGGGGCTGCGTTCAAAGGAGGTTCCCAGTGTCACGAAGCCGGGACGCGTGGCCGGCGAGGGGGAGTGAGTCTAGCGCGTGACCTCACCGCTCGCCACGCCCGTGTGGCCATCGATGCAGGTCGCGTCTGCTCAGCGGAAGTCGAAACTGAAGGCTGCCGTGCTCGCGGCCGGTTCGCGCACGACAAATGCCACCTGCACCGCCTGGCCTGGCGCGAGCGTGTCCTGCGGCGCCGGCGGCTGGCCCAGATACTCCTGCGGCGCCAGCACGCGGGTGCCGATCACCCGCCCGTCGGCGTCGGACAGCGACAGCTGCAGCCACGGCCAGGCCTGCGCCCAGCGCGCCTCGTTGCGGAAGCTGGCCTGGATCTGCAGCACGCCCGGCACCCCGGGAAGCGGGCGCACATCGCGGTTGAGCAAGGTCAGCGCGGCCGGCTCGCGCCAGGCCGGCAGCGTGCAGCGCGCCACCGCGCAGGCCGCACTCACCAGCGGGCGCCAACGCGCGTCGGCAGCCAGCTGGGCGCGGTCGGCGATGACGATCTGCAACGCCAGCAGGCCGACCAGCCCGACCAGCAATGCCCACTGACGCCCACTGGCGCGCAGCCGTGGCCGGGCCAGTGGGCGGCGTGCGAACGCAGGCGCGGCCTGGGCGGGAAGCGGCTGGAACTGGGCATGCGCCGCTGCGCCGGCAGCGCCCGCGCCGCCGCCGCTTGCCGCGGCGTCCCTGTCCGGATCGGTACCGGACGCGGGCGTGACCGCGAGATTGGATGCGGCGCCGTGCTCACGCTCCCGGTCTGCGCTTGTCATGCCGCCGTCAGCTGCGCCATTGGGATCTGCATCGGTCGGCTGTGCGGTGGGAGTGCCGGCGAGCGCGGCGCGGGTATCGCCGGGGCCGGCCGCTTGGCCGTCCGCAGGATCGCCGGGCAGCAGGCGAGTGGCCGATGTGGTCCATGCCAGCCGATCCATCCCGGCGTCTGCCGCGGTCTGGCCGGAATCGCCGCGTGGCAGGGTGATGTCCGCCGGCGCAGCGTCGCTGCGCGGCGTGGTCGCAGGTGGCACAGCCGGTGGCCGGACCAGCGCCGCCGCCGGGGCGGCCACCGGCTCCGCCGACGGCGCCGGCACCAGGTCGCTGGCCGGCACCGGTGGCGCGTGCGCCGGCGCTTCGGCAGCAGGTACCACCGGGGTCGGTATCAGCGAGGGGGCAGCCGGCGTCGCACGCAGGAACGTGGCCAGGGGGCGGCGCGGTGGCGGAGTCTGGGACATCGGCAGGCGTGCAGCGGGAAGAACCCTATTCAACCACGCGCACGCCGATGGGCGAACCCGGGCGCGTCATGCGTGCGGCACGCAGCCGCAAGCGCAGATGCCGCTGCTATCGACTGCGCGCACGCATTCCCATTGGTTGGCCAACCGTCGCGCTGCCGGCGCCGAGCTTGCCTCACTAATGACGCCCCAAGCAGCCTGCCCCCGATTCCCGATTCCCGATTCCCGATTCCCGAATCCCGAATCCCGAATCCCGAATCCCGAATCCCGAATCCCGAATCCCGAATCCCGAATCAACGCCTGCGCCGCGTCTTGCCTTCGGCCAGCAGCAGATCGAGCAGGCCGCTGCGCTGGCGCGGCGCCAGCGTATCGAAGCGGGTCAGCAGCACCCGTTGCTGGTCGTCCAGACGGCGGTACTGCGCGGGTTCTTCGGCGATCGCCGACACCGGCGGGCCGAAGGTCCGCTCGCCGCGGCCGGTGGCCAGATATTCGAACGCCATGCCGCTGCGCTTGGCCAGGCCGATCAGGTTTTCCACCGAGGGCGCGGTGCCTTCGGCCATCTCCCACTGCGCCACTGCGCTGCGGGTCACACCCAGCTCGCCGGCCAGGGCTTCCTGGGTCAGCTTGGTCAGCGCGCGAGCCTCACGGACTCGCTCATACAACTTGCTCACACGGCACCGTGAGTGGGGAACGGGCCGGGAGATATAGCCCTAGCAGCAATCAGGGATAGTTCGTATACCTTTCATATGCCGATATGTTTGCGATACTGTCCGGGCGTCAATGATGACGGGATCACAGCGAACTCAAGGAGGACATCCATGGTCGAGCCAGCCGCTCCTAAATCCGCCCGTTCCACCATGCCGGCAACGCCGCCCGCCGCGCCACCGCCCGCCGCATGGCCGGCACATTCGCCGCTGGATCCGGCGATCACCCGCTTTCGGGGCGCGCCGTGTTACCAGGTCTGGCAACGCCAGGACGCGTGGACCGCGGTGGCCGACGGCACGCAATGGTCAGCCGGGCTGGCGCCGCGGTGGTGGGCGTTGCGCCAGCGGCACTGGCGGCTACTGGCGCTCAGTGTGGGTTTGCTGGCGCTGGCCGGCGGCCTGGCCAGCCTGGGCCCGCGGACGTGGTCGCTGCCGGCCTGGGCAGCCTTGCTGCTGGCCGAGCTGGGCCTGCGCGTGCAGCTGGCCCGGCAGGCCGGGCCGTGGCGCAGCGCGGCACTGCGGCGCGCCGGCTGGCAGGCGGTGACCCGCCTGCGCGCCATCAGTGTGGCCGATGCGGTGACCACCGCGCAGATCCGCGCCGGCCGGCCACCCCGCTGACACAGCGCGGCATCAGTGACGGCGCACGCCGTCGATGCGCATCCAGTCCTCGTCGCGTTCGCAGCGCAGTTGCTCGAACCAGGGCGCGTAGCGGTGCAGCAGCTCTTCTTCCTGACCGTGCAGGATGCCCGACAGCGCAATCCGCCCGCCCGGTGCCACACGGGCGGACAGGATGTCGGCCAGCGCATCCAGCGCCGACGCCAGGATGTTGGCGACCACCACCGGATAGGTCTGCACCGGTTCGTCCTGGGGCAGGTACACCGCCAGCTGGGCCTGCAAGGCGTTGCGCTCGGCATTGTCGGCAGTGGCCAGCAGCGCCTGCGGGTCATTGTCCACACCCACCGCGCTGGCGGCACCGAGCTTCAGCGCGGCGACGGCGAGAATACCCGAGCCGCAGCCGAAATCGAGCACGCTGCGGCCCTGCAGCTCGCCGCTGCCGGCCAGGCTGTCCAGCCATCGCAGGCACAGCGCGGTGGTCTGGTGCGTGCCCGAGCCGAACGCCAGGCCCGGATCCAGACGGATCACTGCGGCGTCGGGCGCCTGCGCGGCCTCGGGCAGCGCGTGATTCCACGGCACGATGAAGGTGCGCGCGCCAAACTGCATCGGCTTGAACTGATCCATCCAGGCACGTTCCCAATCGCTGTCATCGACCGTGCGGAACGCGACCTGACTCCAGTCCAGCCCGGGATCGAAGGCTTCCAGCGCGGCGAGCAGCACCAGCGCATCGCTGTCGCCGTCGAACAGCGCGTTCAGCACCATCGTGTTCCACAGCGGTGTTTCGCCGACGCCAGGCTCGAGAATGGCGCGCTCGTTGCTGGTATCGGCATTGGCATCGAGCAGCGTTACCGCCAGCGCGCCGATATCGTCCAGCGCATTCTGGTAACGGGGCTGGGTGGCGTCGGAGCAGGGCAGGGTCAGTTCAAGAAACGGCATCGTGGCAGTCGGGCAATTCGAAAGCGTGCATCGTAGACCATCCGTACAGGCGGACTCCTGCGCGACGGTGTTTCGGCGAGCGGACGTGTCGAGCGCGCGACAACGGCCGATGCCGTCGTCAGATCGGTGGATGCAGCGCCGTGGCGCCGGCCGCTGCCGGCGCATCACGCGCACGCGCCGGCAACCGACCTGGCGCTGCGCGCCATTCGCACCACGCGTGCAGCGCACCGTCCTCATACGTTGCACCTGCCTGGTTCGCATCGGCAGCGTCCGCTTGCGCGCCAGCGCGTGCGGATGCGGGTGCTAGACTCCGCGCCGTCGCTGCCGGACTTTCCGCAGCAGGGTCGTCGCCTTCCATGCCGCTTGCTCGTGCCCGCCATCTCTGGCTGTTGCTGGCTCCCGTCGCGCTCGCGGCGGCGGCCTGGTGGCATGTGCGCGCGCAACCGAGCGCCGCGCCCACCGCAGCGCTTTCAGCGGCTACCGGCAGTGCCCGCGCAGGCGCGCTTACAGCGGTGGCGCACTCGCCTGCCGAACGCAGCGCTGCCCTGCAGCTGCCGTACCGCGATGCGGTGGACGCGCAGCCGGACCTGTACCGCTATGCGCTGCAATTGCAGCGGCAGGTGCGCGCCGGCGATGCACAGGCGGGGTGGCGCCTGAGCCGCGTCTACGATTACTGCGCGCCATATGCGTCCAGCCCGGCCGGCTACGCCGCCGACAGCGCCTGGATCGCCGCGCAACCCACACCCGGCGTGGCGGCGATGCATGCGGCGCGCACCCGCGTGGCGCAACGCTGCGCCGGCTTTGCGCCCAGCGACGGCCTGAGTCCGCGGCTGGTGGCGCAGCAGCGTCACGCGGCCGCGCGTGCAGGCAATCTGGCTGCCGAGGCGGCATTGCTGGCGCTGGGCGAACCGCTGCAGCGTTCACCGACCTACAAGCGCGCGCTGGTGCAGCGCGTGCTGGCCTCACGCGATCCGGAGGCCTATCTGGCGCTGGCGCCGGCAATGGGCGCGCGCGCCAGTGGCGATGACAGCCTCGACGGATATGTGGCCGGCGATCAGTTCGCCGAGCTGGCCTGGCAGGTGGCTGCGTGCCGGCTCGGGCTGGATTGCAGCGCGGACAGCACCCTGGTCACCAGTTATTGCGCCAACGCGGGCATCTGTTCGCGCGACAGCGCACAGGGTTTCGTGTCGTTCGTATTCGATGCCGCGGTGCCGCGGCAGGGAGCAGACAGAGTGGATGAGATGGTCGATAGCTTGGTCTCCGAGCCGGGAGCGCAGTCATGAATTACCGTCGCCTGGCGCATGGCGCCAAGTTCTGGTTCTGGGTCGCCTTGTTTGTGGCGTATTCGGCCGCGGCCGTGGGCATCGTGATGATCGACACCGCCGATCACCGCTACCAGCCGCTGTCGGTCAAGTCGACCACGGTCGCCGCCGACGAACAGCAGCGACGGCACGGTGCCAGCCAGGTGGCTGCGGTCTACCGCGCCAGCAGCGCGATGCCGTTTTCGACATTGCCGGCCGGCTCCACCTTCCAGGTGGTGTGGCCGGATGGGTCCACCGAAACCATGACCGTGGTCGACCCGGCCTCCTCCAGCGGCATCGTGCCGGTGCCGGGCAGCCAGCAGCCTGCGCCGCGGCGCTGAACGATGCAGCGCATCGCGTCCCGATGCGGGCGCGATGCGCATCCGCGCGGACGACTGAAGATCTGCGCAGCGGATCCGGCAGCACCCCGGATACGGTAGGAGCGCACCCGGGCGCGACCGCGCTTTATCGGTGGAACCTCGTCGCGCCCGGGTGCGCTCCCACGCATGGGTCGGCTGGCCGCATGGTGTTGCCGGTGCGGGGTGTCGTCGGGCCGCGTGCCTGACCTGCGTGAGGCACTGCCGGCGCGATGCACCGGGAAACAACGCAACAAGCCCGGTTTCCCGGGCTTGCTGTGCGGTGCACTGGCCAGTGCGATCAGACCAGCGCGATCGACTTGTTCTTGCGCTCGGCCAGGCGCTTTTCCAGATAGTGGATGTTCTGCCCGCCGGCCTGGAAGCCCTTGTCGCGCATGATGCGCTGCTGCAGCGGGATGTTGGTCTTGATGCCGTCCACCACCATCTCGCTCAGCGCCACGCGCATGCGCGCGATCGCGGTCTCGCGGTCGGGGCCATGCACGATCAGCTTGCCGATCATCGAGTCGTAGTTCGGCGGCACCTTGTAGCCGGCGTAGATGTGCGTGTCCACACGCACGCCCGGGCCGCCGGGCGGATGGAACGCGGTGATCAGGCCCGGGTTGGGCATGAAGGTTTCCGGGTCCTCGGCATTGATGCGGCACTCGATCGCATGCCCGCGCAGCACGATGTCGCTCTGCTTGATGGTCAGCTTGCGGCCGGCGGCAATGCGCAACTGCTCGCAGACCAGATCGATGCCGGTGATGCGCTCGGTGACCGGGTGCTCCACCTGGATGCGCGTGTTCATTTCGATGAAGTAGAAACGCCCGTCTTCGAACAGGAACTCGAAGGTGCCCGCGCCGCGATAGCCGATGCGGATGCAGGCATCCACGCAGACCTTGCCGATCTCGTTGCGCAGTTCTTCGGTGATGCCCGGGGCCGGCGCTTCTTCCACCACCTTCTGGTGGCGGCGCTGCATCGAGCAATCGCGTTCGCCCAGATGGATCGCACCGCCCTGGCCGTCGGCCAGCACCTGGATTTCCACGTGACGCGGATTTTCCAGGAACTTCTCCATGTAGACCTGATCGTTGCTGAAGGCGGCCTTGGCTTCGGACTTGGTGGTTTCGATGGCGGCCTTCAACGCGGCCTCCGAATGCACCACACGCATGCCGCGGCCGCCGCCGCCGCCGGCAGCCTTGATGATCACCGGGTAGCCGATTTCGCGCGCCACCTTGGTGTTGGCGACGATGTCCTCGCCCAGCGGGCCGCCCGAACCGGGCACGCACGGCACGCCGGCGGCCTTCATCGCGCGGATCGCCTCGACCTTGTCGCCCATCAGGCGGATGGTGTCGGCCTTGGGGCCGATGAAGATGAAGCCGGATTCTTCCACGCGCTCGGCAAAGTCGGCGTTTTCCGACAAAAAGCCGTAGCCGGGATGGATGGCCTGCGCATCGGTCACCTCGGCCGCGGCGATCAACGCCGGGATGTTGAGATAACTGTCGCTGGAGGCAGCCGGGCCGATACACACCGACTCGTCGGCCATGGCCACGTGCTTGAGGTTGCGGTCGACCGTGGAATGCACCGCGACCGTGCGGATGCCGAGCGTGTGGCACGCGCGCAGGATGCGCAGCGCGATTTCACCTCGGTTGGCGATGACGACTTTATCGAGCATGGGAATAGGGAGTCGAGAATGGGGAATGGGTAGAAGCGGGCATCATGGTGCGGCTCCACGTTTGCGTAAGGCATTCATCAATGCGGTGAGCTTGGCAAAGACCTGGTCGACCTGCTGGCTGACGATGACTTCGTCTTCGGTGTTGCTATAGCCCAGTCGTACGGCGATCTGGACCTGTGTATCCAGTTCGGAGAGCGAGCCGCGCGCAATCGAGAGAAACCGCGCGTAATCGGGAGTTGAGCGTCGCGCCGCACCTTCAGCGATATTCGACGGGACGCTGATGGCCGCACGGCGCAGTTGCGCCGTCAGGCCGTAGCGTTCCTGCTCGGGAAAGACCTCGGTGAACCGATAGATCGTTTCCACAAGCTGCATGGAATCGCGCCAGGCCTCCAGGCGTTCATGAGGCCGCTTTGCCGATTCCCGATTCTCCACTCCCGATTCCCGCCGCTCAGCCAATCACGAACAACGGCTGATCGAATTCCACTGGCTGGCCGGTTTCGCCGAGGATGGCCACGATGGTGCCGGAGACGTCGGCTTCGATCGGGTTGAACATCTTCATCGCCTCGATGATCGCCAGCGTCTCGCCGGCCTTGACCTGCTGGCCGACGCTGACGAAGGCCGGCTTGTCCGGCGAGGGCGAGGTGTAGAAGGTGCCGACCATCGGCGCGCGCAGCACGTGGCCTTCCGGCAGGGCGGCAGCCTGCTTGGCGCCGCCGGTGGAGGCCTCGGTGGGCGACTGCATCGGCATGCTGGCCGCGGCCGGGGCCTGCGCGGGCGGGGCGGGTGCGTACTGCTGCACCGGCGCGCTCATCACGGTGGTGCCCTTGGGCACGCGCGCCAGGCGCACGCTTTCTTCGCCTTCCTTGATCTCGATTTCGGCGAGATTGGATTCTTCGAGCAGGTCGATCAGTTTCTTGATTTTGCGGAGATCCATACGGGCCTCATGAGGTGAATCGGTGGAGGTTGCCGGCGGCTGCCGGCGGAATGGGGTCAGGCCGTCGGCGCAGGCGCCGGCGTGGGTGAGCGAGATGTCATGCGTCGCGTTCCAGCCGCGCGATCACCGCTTCCAGCGCCAGCCGGTAGCTGTCGGCGCCAAAGCCGCAGATCACGCCATCGGCCTTGTCGCTGAGATAGCTGTGGTGGCGGAACGGCTCGCGCGCATGCGGGTTGGACAGATGGATTTCCACGAACGGCAGGCCCACACCCAGCAGCGCATCGCGCAGCGCCACCGAGGTATGGGTGAAGGCGGCCGGGTTAATCAGGATGTAGACGGTGCCGTCCTCGCGCGCGGCGTGGATGCGCCCCACCAGCACGTGCTCGGCATTGGACTGCAGGCAGGCCAGCGTATGCCCGGCGGCCTGCGCACGGTCCACCAGGGCCGCATCGATCTGCGCCAGCGTGGTGCGCCCGTAGACATCCGGCTCGCGGGTGCCGAGCAGGTTGAGGTTGGGGCCGTGCAACAGCAGCAGGTGGGCCATGACATCCCGGAGAGCGGAAAGGCCGGAAGTCTGCGCGATGTGGCCGATGCTGTCCAGATAGACGAAGTTATGCCTGTTTTAAACGACTGTTTTAAATCTGGGCCTGCAGGCCGGCCGAATTTGTGTCAGTGGGGCAGTGTGGCTCGGTTGAAGCTGCGGGCAATCGTCGGCGACGATGCGCATGCACCTCTGGTCGCTGTGTCTGCATCGGCACCGCGCCCGAGGGCGAACGTATCGCGGCGGTGTCCCTGCGATCCGGCAAGGACGCGTGCCGGGGCCTGGCCAAACCACTCGCCCTGGCAGGAAATGACGCTTTGACGTCGTTGCTGGCCACCCCGCGTACGTGAAGAATCGCCGCTCTTCATCACCTGCGAATGCACATGGCACCCTCCACTGTTCAACGTTTGGCCCGTCATGCTGCCTGGGCGATGTGTGTCGTTCTGGCCGGCTGTGCGGAACCACTGTCCAAGCCGGTATCGCCCATGGAGGCGAGGGTGGATGGCTCGGTAACCGTGCAGGAAGTGATACCGCCCTATCGGGCCCGCGCAGGACGTGCCCGCCCGGTGGTCGTGGTGGTGGGTGGCAACGCGGGCGTGGAAGTCAGCGATTTCCTGGTGCCCTTCGGTCTCCTCTCGCGTGCCGGCTCCATGGACGTGCTGGCGGTGACCCTGGATACGGGGCCGCTTTCGACATTCACGGATCTTGGAAGCGCCGGCTTCCGAATCGCCACGGACATGACCGTGGCCCGCTTCGATGCCAGCCACCCACAAGGCGCCGATTACATCGTTGTCCCCGCCCAGGCAGCGGCACCGCGGCTCATCGCATGGCTGACGCAGCAGGCCGGGCAGGGGGCCACGATCGTCACGATCTGCAACGGTGCCCTCATCGCCGCGCAGATGGACATGTTCGACGGGCGACGCGCCACGGCGCATTGGTCGACCGCTTCACGCCGTGCAAAGTCGTTCCCCGGCATTCGCTGGACGCCGAATCGGCGCTACATCGCGGACGGGAACTGGATATCGACCGCCGGCGTCAGTGCAGCCATTCCCGCATCGATCGCGCTAGTGGAGGCCATCAGTGGTCGCGAAAAAGCGCAGGAGTTGGCTTCAACGGTCGGCGCACGCGAGTGGTCATCGCGGCACAACAGCGATGCGTTCCGCCCCCGAGGCATTGCAGCCGCATGGCCGCTGGCCAAGGTGCTGTACACCAATCGATGGCTGCATGGGCGTGACCGGATCGAGGTACTCGGCAGCACTGGAGTGGATGAAGCAACGCTGGCGCTGACGGTGGACGCCTATGCCAGCACCGGCCGCGGCCACACCTCTCTGGTCTCCGACACCGGCGCGTCCGTTGTGACACGCCATGGGCTCGTGCTTGTTCCCGATCGACAGCGGACGCCAGGCGACGCAGCGGTGCTTTTGGTCCCGGCCGACCCGATGCCTGTGCGGGCATTGGAGGGTGCGCTCGATGGCATCCTGAAGCGCTATGGTCAAGCGACGGCCACCGGCGTTGCGTTGGCGTTCGAGTATCCCGATTACCTGCGCTGACCGCACAAGGCTCCCATGTCCGATTCCGTCCCTCCGCGTCATGTGGTGCTGCTTGCCCACGAGAACATGAATGTTCTCGACCTGACCGGCCCGGTCCAGGCGCTGCACACGGCCAATAAATGCAGGCCTGCGGCCGTCGGCAGCCTGCGCTACGACATCACCGTTGCGTCGGAGAACGGCGGATTGGTGACCACCAGCGCCGGTCTCCAGCTGATGTCCGTGGCGCTTGCGTCACTGGACGGCATGGCAATTGATACGTTGATGGCTCCAGGCGGCTGCCGTGGCGCCGTCTACGAGGTGTCCGACGGGTTGGTCGCCTGGGTGGCCGCACGCGGCGCCAGCGTGCGCAGGCTGTGTTCGATCTGTACCGGCGCCTTTCTGCTTGCCGCCGCCGGTCAGCTCGATGGCCGGCGTGCAGCGACCCATTGGGATTGGGCAGGCCGGCTTTCCAGCCTGTATCCCGGCGTCCGCGTGGACGCCGACAGGATCTTCGTGCGCGATGGCAACGTCTGGTCGTCGGCCGGCGTCACCGCCGGCATCGACCTGACGCTTGCGCTGATCGAGGACGACCACGGCCACCGGCTTGCGATCGATGTGGCCCGTCAGCTGGTGGTGTTCGTCAAGCGCGCCGGCGGCCAGTCGCAGTTCAGTGCGCCGCTGTCTGCGCAATCCTCGGCCGGCGGCGATTTCGCCGAGCTGCACGCGTGGATGGCGGCCAACCTGCACGACGATCTGCGTGTAGAAAAACTCGCCGAGCGCATGAATCTGTCGCCGCGCACCTTCGCCCGCGCCTATCGACGCACCTGTGGCGTAACCCCGGCCAAGGCCGTGGCGATACTGCGGCTGGAAGCGGCGCGCCGCTTGCTGGAGGGCGGCAGCCTGCCCATCAAGCGCATTGCCGGCATCACCGGGCTATCGGACGAGCAAACCGTGCGGCGCGCCTTTCTGCGCATGTTCGGAGTCACACCCAGCGACTACCGCGATCGCTTCCAGAGTGCTGCCGCCGATACCGCCTGATCCAGTGGCCGAAACGATGCTCAGCGCTTCACTTCACCGCGCCGCGCGCAGCAACGCATCCTCGGTGATGGCGTTGGTCAGCACGGTCGGCAGCACCGCCGGTGGTGCGCCGGGGCCGTACACCACGTACAGCGGCACGCCGACGGCCTGGTGCTGGTCGAGGAAGGCGCTGATCCTGGGGTCGACGTTGGTCCAGTCGCCTTTCATGTAGACCGCGTCGACGCGGCGCAGCGCATCGCGGAAGTCGGCGCCGCTCAACACGTTCTTCTCGTTGGCCTTGCAGGTCACGCACCAGTCGGCGGTCATGTTGACGAACACCACGCGGTTGTCGGCGCGCAGGCGGTCCAGCAGCTGCGGCGAAAACGCCACCACGCCTTCGGCGGCAGTGGCGGCCGGCAGGCGCAGGCGGGTGACCCCGACCACCGGCACGATCGCCAGCACCAGCATTACCGCAGCCAGGCCCATGCCGATGCGATGGCTCTTCCAGCGGCTGCGCTCGAAGCAGAACAGGCCCAGCGCCAGCAGGGTGGCGCCGACCAGCATCAGCGCCAGCGCGTCCACGCCGCGCTGCTTGCCCAGCACCCACAGCAGCCAGACCGCAGTCAGATACATCGGGAACGCCAGCACCTGCTTGAGCGTCTCCATCCACGCGCCGGGCGTGGGCAGGCGCCGCGCCAGCGAGGGAATGAAGCCGATCAGCAGGAACGGCAGCGCCAGGCCCAGGCCCAGCGCCAGGAACACCAGCATCGCCAGCAGTGCCGGGGCGGTGAATGCGTACGCCAGTGCGGTGCCCATGAACGGGGCGATGCAGGGGCTGGCCACCACGCAGGCCAGCACGCCGGTGAAGAAATCGCCCAGCGGGCCATTGCGCGCTGCCAGCGACTGGCCGATGCCGCCCAGATTGCCGCCCAGCGTGAACACGCCCGACAGGCTCAGGCCCACCGCAAACATCAGATAGGCCAGCGCCGCGACGAACCACGGCTGCTGCAGCTGGAAGCCCCAGCCGGCCGCCTGCCCGGCCGCACGCAGGCCGATCACCAGCGCGCCGATCGCCGCAAACGACACCAGCACGCCCAGCGAGTACCAGATCGCATGGCTACGCGCGTGGCTGTGGCTTTCGCCGCTGTGGGCCAGGCCCAGTACCTTCAACGACAGGATCGGCAGCACGCAGGGCATCAGGTTCAACACCAGCCCGCCAAGCAGGGCCAGCACCAGCATTGCCAGCAAGCCCTTGTCGGTGTGCGGCGGCTGGGTGCGTTGCGGATTGTCGGCCGAGGCATCCGCGGCCGGCACTGCAGTCGCTGCGGGCGTCGGTGCCGGCTCCGGCTCCGGCTCCACGGGCAGCTGCCCGGCGGGCAGCGGCGAAATCATCAGCGGTGCCGCCTGCGCCTGGTTCTGCGGCGACACCGTGCCGGCGGGCAACTCCAGCGCAACGCGACGGGTCATCGGCGGGTAGCAGATGCCGTCGGCCTGGCAGCCCTGGAAGGTCGCCACCAGGGTCGCCTTGACCGGTTCGGCGTGCTCGCGCAGCAGCGGCAGGGTGACTTCGGCCTGGTCGAAATACACCACCACATCGCCGAAATGGGCATCGCGGTGCGCCTTGCCCTGCGGCCAGCGCGGCAGCCCGGGACGTACGCCGCCGGCGCCTTCCAGCGCCAGCGAGGTGCGGTCGCGGTAGATGTAGTAGCCGGGCGCGGGGGTGAAGCGCAGCAGCAGGCTATTGCCGTCGCCGACGATGGCTTCGAAGGTAAATGCCTGTTCGGCCGGCAGCGGCAGGGCGTCCACGCCGGCGGCCTGACCGGTGCTGCCGAACAGCCGCGGACCTGCCGGTGCGCGCGGCACCAGTGCGCCCAAGTTCTCGCGCTGGGCAGCGGGCGTCGCGGCGGGAGCCGCGGCATCGGGCAGGCGCACGCGCAGTTCGCGGCGTTGCGGCGGGTAGCACACGCCGGCGTCGGCGCAGCCCTGGTACTGCACCTGCAGCACCGCGGTCCGCAACCCGGCATCGGCCTTGCCGGCCAGCGTGGCCTGCAGTTGCTTGCGGTAGGTCTGCACCTGGCCGAAGAACTCGTCGTGCTTGCTCTCGCCTTCCGGCAGCGCCAGCTCGCCGGCGGCAAAGCCTTGACCGGATTTGACGCTGATGCGGTGGCGATACAGGTAGTAGCCCGGCGCGATCTTCCAGCGCAGCGCGACGCTGTCGCGGCTGTCGGCGGCGGCGCTCAGGGTGAAGGCCTGATCCACCGGCAGCAGGTCGGCCTCGGTGACCGCGGCCTGCGCGGGCAGGGGCGCCACCAGCGCCAGCGGCGCGGCGAGCAACGGTACGGCCAGCAATGCGCAGCGGGCGATCCAGCAGGACAGAGACTTCATGGACGTCAGGATTCCTTGCGGGTTTCGGCCCGGACCCAATCGAGATAGGCCGGCAGCCCGGCGCTGGCTTGGACCGCGATCGCCTCCGGCAGTTCATACGGATGCAGCGCCTGCAGCCGCGCGATGGCGTCGAGCAGGCGGTCTTCCCAGGTCTTGATCAACAGCTGCACTTCCTGGCTGCGCTCGATCGCCCCGTTCCAGCGGTACAGCGACTGCACGCAGGGCAACTGGGTGACGCAGGCGGCCAGGCGCTCGTCCAGCAGCACGCGCGCGATGCGCTCGGCGCTGGCGGCATCCGGGCAGGTGCTGAACAACAGATGGAGAGAAGAGGCGCTCATGTGACCGCGCAGTGTAATCCCCTGTCTGCAGGGGATCGACCGTAGATTCCGGAACAGGGCGTCAAGTTCGCTGAGCCTAGCGGCTGGCCGGCGATACCGGCCCTGCGCCTGCCCGCTGATGTTGAATGTCGCAGGCCGACGACTCGCGCGCCTGCTGCGTGGTCGGGTACGTGGATTGCCGCTGCAGGCCGTCTCCCGGCCCGGCGCCTGGGGCGCCGGGCCGGGGCCGGATCAATTGGCCAGCTGGCAGCTGGCCGGCTTGGCCGAGGTGAACAGGCTCGAGGTCGCCCATTCGGGATGATCCACGAACGGATTGCGGTTGCCCTGGAAGCTGAAGATCACCTGGTTGCGCGCCCGCTCGGCATCGTCCGGCGGATCGGCCTGGTGCCAGGCCAGCAGCGTGGACAACAGGCCCATATAGGCCGGCGAGGCCGAGGTCTGCACGATCTTGCTGCGGTCGTCGGTGAGTTCCAGGTCCGGCTCGGACTGCCCGGTGGCCGCATCAATGCCGCCTTCGTAGCGGATCGCCATGTACATCACCGCGCGCGCCATGTCGCCCTTGCGCTTGCCCCACACCTCGAAGGTGCCGCCGTTGCCGTCCGGGGTGCGCACCCAGTTGGAGTTGCCCGGGTAGCGCCCGCTGCCGCCGCCACTGCCGTCGTTGACCTCGGTGACCCGCTCGCCGCAGCTGCTGGTGCAGGCCGCATAGGGCTTGTTGCCGCGGTCGGCGTTGAAGGCGGTGTCGGTCAGATACAGCATGTGGGTGTCGGTGTAGGGCGCATACGGCAGCCCCTTGTCGCCACTGGCGCTGCCGAAGCCCAGCGAGTTGGGCCAGGTGTGCTCGCGGTTGTAGGTCAGCCCGCTCCCGGTGCCGGCACGGTCGCTGCCCTTGGCGTAGCTGCGGTTGCGGTAGGCGTCCAGGATCCGGCCGCTGTTGTTGGGGTCCTCGTCGGCCATTTCCAGGATGGTCCAGGTGCTGGTGCCCGAGCCGCTGTACGGATAGACCGTGTGGCCCTTGATCACCGTATGCAGCGAACAGCGCAGCTGGCTGGCATCGGCGGTGTTGACCCGTGCGTAGTAGCCGGTGCCGCCGCCGCTGGCGGTGGCCACGGTGAAGGCGATGGACTGGTTGGCGGCCGGGCTCAGCCCGCTGGCATCGCGGATGGCGCTGGCGGTGATCGCCAGGGTGCAACGCTCGCCACCGACCAGGGCGGTGTTGGTCGACAGGCTGAAGCGGGTGCCGCTGGTCGGGTGGCTCAGCGCCACCGTGCCGGAGCTTGCGCAACTCAGCGCGAAGGCGCCGCTGCTCAGCGTCACTGTCTCGCTGAAGCCCACGCTCAGGTCGCCTGCGGCGGGGAAGCCGGTCGCGCCCTGGGTCGGGGTGGTGCTGGTGATCGTCGGTGCGGCGCCGGTCTCGCCGCCGCCGCCGCTGCCGTTGAAGCTCTGGCCGCGGTTGCACGCGCCGAAGGTCTGCGCCGACGAGCCGGCCCAGCTGAAATTGGCCGCACTGCTGCCGGTGCCGGTCAGTTGCAGCGAGCTGCCGACCGCGCTGCTGTTGCTCTCGCTGACCGGCAGGTTCTGGCTGGTCACGCCGGCAGCGGGGCCGCCGCTGGCGGTGATGGCGCCTTCGTAACTGAGGAACTGCACCAGCTGTCCGTTGGAATCGACCAGCGCCACGCCGTCGTTGGGCCCGTTCTGTACGCCGTTGCTGGCGTAGCTGACCGTGGCCACGCGCACCTGGCTGCCGCAGCTGACCAGGCTGCCGGCCGGCACCGCCGTGTTGGCGTAGACCGTTGCCGCGCCCGGCGCGCTGCCGTTGTACAGATAGATGCGGTAACCGCTCAGCGATTCGCCGGCGGTGGCCACCACTTCCACCCCTTCGCCGCTGTCGCCGGAGGCGCCCGCGTCGTCGTAATGCAGTTCGTTGATGAACACCGCCGCGTGGGCAGTGGGGATGGCCAGCGCGAGCGCACAGGCCAGGGGAAGCGTGCAGCTCGGGGACCAGCTCACGGAGAAAACACGGGCACGGGACGGCAACCTCATCGACAGCTCCTTGTGATCGGGGAATGCGTTGCCGACTGTAGGACGTGCGCATGACAGCCGGTGGAACCCGGTTCCATTTTTAGAGCGCCTGACAAAACGACTGCGCAGCCGCCAGCCGGGCGCGGCCGGTGCTCGGGACCGGTATGTACCACTCGTACATTCCAGTTCCGAGCGCGCCGTTCACACCCACCTGACGACTGCTTGCGACGTTTTGTCGGCCGCTCCTAGTGCGGTTGCTCCAGCAGCTGCTCGGTGCCCACTGCTGGCGTCCCAATGTCTGGTGACCGGTGCCAGGTATGGCAGGCCATTGCACAGCCCGGTTCCAAATCCGCTGTCCGTCGCCAGCCGGCGACCTGCCTGTGGGGTGTGTCGGCCACGCTGTGGCCCTCGCACGGAACTGCCCGGCGAAAAATTTTTGCCGCCCAGCCCTTGAAAGCTGCCCACACAGCACAATCTCTGGCCCGCACCCGCTCTGTCGGGTTTTTTCCGCGCGCTGTGCTGGCAGTCGTCACATGCGAGTGCTAACATCGCCGATAATTTCCAGACCAATCAATCACTTAAGAGGGTCTTTCTCTATGAGCATCAAGCCGCTTCACGACCGCGTTGTAGTCAAGCCGATCGAAGCCGACGAAGTTTCCGCCGGCGGCATCGTGATCCCGGACTCCGCCAAAGAAAAGTCCACCAAGGGTGAAGTCGTCGCCATCGGCGCCGGCAAGCCCCTGGACAACGGCAGCCTGCGCGCGCCGGTGGTCAAGGTCGGCGACAAGGTCATCTACGGCCAGTACGCCGGCAGCAGCTACAAGTCCGAAGGCGTCGAGTACAAGGTGCTGCGCGAAGACGACATCCTGGCGGTCATCGGCTGATCAGGCGCTATGCGCCGGGAATCGGGAGTTGGGAATCGGGAATGGGCAGAGCGGCTAGCGCCCTTCGCCATCCCACCCCGCCCCGATTCACGCTGTTGATCTACCGATTCCCCATTCCCTATTCCCCATTTCCGGAGTTACATACAAATGGCTGCTAAAGACATTCGTTTCGGTGAAGACGCACGTACCCGTATGGTTCGTGGCGTCAACGTGCTTGCCAATGCCGTGAAGGCAACCCTGGGCCCGAAGGGCCGCAACGTCGTGCTCGAGAAGAGCTTCGGCGCGCCGACCATCACCAAGGACGGCGTCTCCGTCGCCAAGGAAATCGAACTGGCTGACAAGTTCGAGAACATGGGCGCGCAGATGGTCAAGGAAGTCGCTTCCAAGACCAACGACAACGCTGGCGACGGCACCACCACCGCCACCGTGCTGGCCCAGGCCCTGATCCGCGAAGGCGCCAAGGCCGTGGCCGCCGGCATGAACCCGATGGATCTCAAGCGCGGTATCGACCAGGCCGTCAAGGCCGCCGTCATCGAGCTGAAGAACATCTCCAAGCCCACCACCGACGACAAGGCGATTGCCCAGGTCGGCACCATCTCGGCCAACTCGGACGAATCGATCGGCAACATCATTGCCGAAGCGATGCAGAAGGTCGGCAAGGAAGGCGTGATCACCGTTGAAGAAGGCTCGGGCCTGGAAAACGAGCTGGACGTGGTCGAGGGCATGCAGTTCGATCGCGGCTACCTCTCCCCGTACTTCATCAACAACCAGCAGAGCCAGTCGGCCGACCTGGACGACCCGTTCATCCTGCTGCACGACAAGAAGATCTCCAATGTGCGCGACCTGCTGCCCGTGCTGGAAGGCGTGGCCAAGGCCGGCAAGCCGTTGCTGATCGTCGCTGAGGAAGTCGAAGGCGAAGCGCTGGCGACCCTGGTGGTCAACACCATCCGTGGCATCGTCAAGGTCGTGGCCGTCAAGGCACCGGGCTTCGGCGACCGTCGCAAGGCGATGCTGGAAGACATGGCCGTGCTGACCGGCGGCACCGTGATCTCCGAGGAAGTGGGTCTGGCGCTGGAGAAGGCCACGATCAAGGACCTGGGCCGCGCCAAGAAGGTGCAGGTCTCCAAGGAGAACACCACCATCATCGACGGCGCCGGCGATTCGGCCACGATCGAAGCCCGCGTTGGCCAGATCAAGACCCAGATCGAAGACACCTCGTCCGATTACGACCGCGAGAAGCTGCAGGAACGCGTGGCCAAGCTGGCCGGTGGCGTTGCAGTGATCAAGGTCGGCGCGTCGACCGAAATCGAAATGAAGGAAAAGAAGGCCCGCGTCGAAGACGCCCTGCACGCTACCCGTGCAGCCGTCGAAGAAGGCGTGGTCCCGGGCGGCGGTGTGGCCCTGGTGCGTGCGCTGGTGGCCGTCGGTAACCTGACCGGTGCCAACGAAGACCAGACCCACGGCATCCAGATCGCCCTGCGCGCGATGGAAGCCCCGCTGCGCGAGATCGTGGCCAACGCCGGCGAAGAGCCGTCCGTGATCCTGAATAAGGTCAAGGAAGGCACCGGCAACTACGGTTACAACGCCGCCAACGGCGAGTTCGGCGACATGGTCGAGTTCGGCATCCTGGATCCGACCAAGGTCACCCGCTCGGCGCTGCAGAACGCCGCCTCGATCGCCGGCCTGATGATCACCACCGAAGCCATGGTGGCCGATGCACCGAAGAAGGACGAGCCGGCGATGCCGGCCGGCGGTGGCATGGGCGGCATGGGCGGCATGGATTTCTAATCCAGGCCACTCGGCTGTTGCAGCACAAAGGACCCCGCCGAAAGGCGGGGTTTTTTTGTGGGCGGCAAGATGGATGGCGCAACATCCGCTCGTCGATTGGTCGTGCGTGACCACGCAGGTCCCATGACCTCGTAGGAGCGCACCAGGGTGCGAAGAGGCTTCACCGGGAACGCCCAGTCGCGCCCAGGTGCGCTCCTATGCAGCGCCGATGCCGCGGCCCCAACCGTGTCGAACCCGCGCGTGCATGGCCACGCACACTCCATGACCTCGTAGGAGCGCACCAGGGCGCGAAGAGGCTTCACCGGGAATGCCCCAGTCGCGCCCAGATGCGCTCCTACGCGGCGCCGATGCCGCGGCCCCAACCATGTCGAACCCGCGTGTGCATGGCCCCGCGACCTCGTAGGAGCGCCCCAGGGCGCGAAGAGGCTTCACCGGGAACGCCCCAGTCGCGCCCAGATGCGCTCCTACGCGGCGCCGATGCGACCACCGGCCCGCGCAATCGGTTCGCGGCCCCAACCGTGTGGAACCCTGCGCCATTCACCAAAATGCGAGCCCCATCACACTTGCATGACAATGTGTTGACACCGATGTCATCGCAGCCCTAGCGTCGTTGCGCAGGCGCTTGCGCCGAACGGTCGGGGGGCCATCGGACAGGGGGTAGCGATGCGGTGCATCGCTCGCAGGCGTCGTTGCAGTGAAACGCCATGCCGGCCGCGCCGGCCTCTCCCGGGGATCTTATGAACTGCCGCAGTCATCGCCTTGCCTTGTCGATTTCCTTATCCCTTGCCCTGACCGCAGCGGTCGCACCGTCGGCTGCTGCCCAGCAGGCCGAGCCGGATCAACCGCGTGCCACCTCCACCCTGGATGCGGTCAGCGTCACCGGTTCGCGCATCAAGCGCGCGCAGGTCGAAGGCGCGCAGCCGGTGGTCACCATCTCCGCGCAGCAAATTCAGCAAGAAGGCTTTGCCACCGTCTACGACGTGCTCAACAGCATGAACCAGCAGGGATCGGTGGAGGCCGATACGCAATGGGGCTCGCATACGCCCAACGCCTCGCCGATCAACCTGCGCGACCTGGGGCCGGGCCGCACCCTGTTGCTGGTCAACGGGCACCGCGTGGCCGATTACCCGCTGCCCTACGGCGGCGAGAGCAACTTTTCCAACTACAGCAACATCCCGTCCGCGGCGGTGGAGCGCATCGACATCCTGACCGGCGGCGCTTCGGCGATCTACGGCTCGGACGCGGTGGCCGGCGTGGTCAACGTGATCCTCAAGCGCGATTACCAGGGCGATCAGGTGCGGCTGCGCGGCGGCACTGCCACCGAAGGTGGCCGCGACAGTTTCGACGTGTCCTGGGCGGGCGGGCGCACCGGCGAGAACTGGAGCCTGACCTACGCGCTGCAGGCCACCCGGCGCGATCCGTTGAGCGGGCGCGATCGCCCCGAGATGGACGACTCCGACGACATGTCCTATTCCAACTGGACCGGCCAGAACCGCCTGTACGGCTTCAATCCGTTCACCGGCCTGAGCCTGGTCGATGCCAACACCAACGAACGTCTCGCACCGCCTGCCGGCACCTGTGCGCGCTTCGGCGGCGAGTTCATCGACGGGCAGCGGCTGAGCTACAACCAGAACACCGGTGCGCTCACCAATGCCGGCGACTATTGCGGCGTGGCCCGCGACTACGGCGACTGGGGGCTGGTCACCGGCAGCGAGGACTACTCGGCCTATCTCTACGGCACCTGGAAGTTCGGCGAGCACACCGAAGCCTGGGCCACGCTGTCGGCCAACCGCAGCATCGGCCGTTGGACCTACGACCCGCCGTACGTGTACCTGGGCCCGTTCCAGGACGCCGACACCGGCCGCTCGCTGTATGCGATCCGGCAGCTCACCCGGCGCGAGGCCGGCGGTTGGGACCGCCTGGCCAACTACAACAAGGAGCAGTCCTGGGACCTGAGCGCCGGCTTGCGCGGTGCGTGGGCCGACCGCTTCGACTGGGAGTTGAGCGTGGGCCGCTCGCGCTACACGGTGGACGAATACGTACGCACCGTGGACACCGCCCGCGCCACCGATTATTTCCTCGGCAGCCCCACCGGCACCGCTGCCGACGGCACGCCGATCTATGCGATCAACCAGGCGCGCCTGTATGCGCCGCTGTCGTCGAGCGAGTACGACGAGCTGGTCGCCAAATCGCATAACTCGGCGTATTCGTGGGTGAACCAGGCCAGCTTCAGCCTGAGCGGCGATCTGGTGCAGGGCTGGGCCGGGCCGATCCGCTTCGCCACCGTGGCCGAAGTCGCCAAGCAGGGCTACCAGCTCTCGCCCGACCCCTGCGCCAACGAGTGCTATCCGGTCGATGTGGTGGACAGTGGCGGCGGCGAGCGCATGCGCAGTTCGGCCGGGCTGGAATTGCAGATCCCGCTGTTGTCGACGTTGAGCGCCAATGTCGCCGGCCGCTACGATCGCTACGGCAGTTATCGCTCTTCGGCGGCGATTCCGACCGATGTCGGCACCCAAAGCGACACCACCTGGAGCGCGGGTCTGGAATGGCGCCCGGTCGACAGCCTGTTGTTGCGCAGCACGCTGGCCACCAGCTTCCGCGCGCCGGACATGCATTACGTGCTCGGCGAACCCAGCTCCACCAACCAGACCGTGATCGACCAGTACCGCTGCATCGCCACCGGCGCGTATCTCACCGGCGGCTGCAACGACGAGAACAGCAACATCTACTACACCGTGGATGTGAACCGTCGCGGCACGCCGGATCTACGCTCGGAAACCGGCCGCTCGTTCACCGGCGGGGTGGTGTGGGACATCGTGCAGGGCCTGTCGCTGAGCGTGGACTACTACCGCATCGAGCTGGAGGAAATGATCAAGGATCTGGACCGCGACGAGATCCTCTCGGCCGAAGCCGGCTGCCGCACCGGCACCACCATCAGCGGCGGCGCCTGGAACAATCCCGGCGGCGCCGGCTACTGCGACACCATCACCTCGCGCGTGCTGCGCAACGCCGATGGCACCATCGCCAGCATCGAGCGCGGCCCGATCAACCTGGCGCAGATGGAAACCTCCGGCATCGACGCCTCGCTGAAATACCGGCTTGCCACCGCGGGCTGGGGCAACTTCCAGTTGTCGCTGGACTACAACAACCTGCTGGCCTATCGCGAGCAGATCTACCGCACCGACAGCGACGAAAACCGCCGCGACGAACGCGTGCGCAGCCGTGTGCGTGGCAGCGTGCATTGGGACAACGGCGGCGCCTGGGACTGGACGGTGTACTTCCGCCGGCTCGGCTCCATGCGCGCGGTCAACTGGGGCACCTGCGAGCGCTTCGACGACGGCTACCAACCCAGCGCCTCGGACGCATGCGTGGTCACCGACACCGCCAACGTGCACCTGGGCGAGAGCAGCAAGCGCTACTTCGGCCGCGTCGGCCCGGCGATCTACTGGAACCTCAGCACCGGCTACAAGATCACCGACCACGCCAAGGTCAACTTCTACGTCAACAACGTGTTCAACGAAGTGGGCTACGAGAACAAGGAGCGCTTCTACGGCTACGGTTTCTACAGCACCACCTTGTTCAACCCGATCGGCCGCGAAGTGGCGGCGGAATATGTGTTCACCTTCTGAGTGAACGTGGCGGCCGCATCGCACGTCACGGCATGGCGCCGTGGCGTGCGCTGCAGTGTCGCTGCCACGTGCTCAGGCACGTCGTGACGCCGTTGGCCCCAGGCTTGCCAGCGCGCGCGTGGCGATGCCGCCATCTTGTCGTGCGACGTGATGGTCGGCGCGGCACACGCAGCTCGCAGGCTCCCCCGTGGGGCACCGCTGCAACGTTCCGTTGCCGATGAAACAGTGGCAACGGCCAAACGTGCGTGGTATCAATGCACCCAATGAACGCACCCCGCAGCCAGTTTTACTTTTGGTACTACGGTTTTCCGATGCCGCTGGCGGAGGACGGATTGCGCTCAACCTGAAGAAACCTTCAGCAGCATTCCCGAAAAGCCGCCAGCGCACACTGGCGGCTTTTTTGTTGCCGCCGCGCCTGGCTCCCTGATGCAACACCGCCCACCGAGACACTGTTATGCCGCCTGTGACCGATGACCTGCGTATCCGCAAGATCGAAGCCCTTGCCCCGCCCTCGCAGCTGCTGTCGCTGCTGCCCTGCGACGAGCGCGCCTCCGAGACCGTGACCAAGTCGCGTGCCGCCCTGCACGAGATCCTGCATGGACGCGACGACCGCCTGGCAGTGGTGATCGGGCCCTGCTCGATCCACGATCCGGTCGCGGCGATGGACTACGCGCACCGCCTGCGCCCGCTGCGCGAGCAGTTCGGCGACGCGCTGGAGATCGTGATGCGGGTGTACTTCGAAAAGCCGCGTACCACCATCGGCTGGAAGGGCCTGATCAACGATCCGGATCTGGATGGCAGCTTCCAGATCAACAAGGGCCTGCGGGTGGCGCGCGGTCTGCTGCGCGACATCAACAACCTCGGCCTGCCGGCCGGTGTGGAATTCCTCGACATCATCTCGCCGCAGTACATCGCCGACCTGGTGGCCTGGGGCGCGATCGGCGCGCGGACCACCGAAAGCCAGGTGCATCGCGAAATGGCATCGGGCTTGTCGTGCCCGGTGGGCTTCAAGAACGGCACCGGCGGCGACGTCAAGATTGCGGTGGACGCGGTGGGTGCGGCCTCGCACCCGCATCATTTCCTGGCCGTGACCAAGGACGGCCACACCGCGGTGGCCGCGACCGCAGGCAACCCGGATTGCCACGTGATCCTGCGCGGCGGCAAGCAGCCCAACTTCGATGCGGTCAGTGTGGAAGCGGCCAGCCAGGTGCTCAACACGTCCGGCTTGCCGGCGCGCCTGATGATCGACGCCAGCCACGCCAACAGCGGCAAGAATCCCGAGAACCAGCCAAAGGTCATCGACGACATCGCCACGCAGCTGGAAGGTGGCGAGACCCGCATCGTCGGCGTCATGGTGGAGAGCCACCTGGTTGGCGGACGCCAGGAACTGGTGCCCGGCTGCGCACTGACCTACGGCCAGAGCATCACCGACGGCTGCCTGGATTGGGACGCCTCGGTGCAGGTGCTGGAGCGCCTGGCGACGGCCGTGCGTGCACGTCGTGCCAGGCGGCTTGCCGAAGCTGCGTGATCGCTGAGGCGCTGCGGTGAGAAGGCGAGGCTTCGCGCGTACCCTCATCCGGCGCTGCGCGCCACCTTCTGCTGCAGGGAGAAGGGATGGAGCCCCGCTTCCTTCGGGGCGCCAAGTCACCGTTTGCGCGTCACTGGCGCGCGTGCCGTGGTGCGCCCGCGCCGCAAGCGCGGGCCCGGGGCGCGGAGCGGGGGTTGGGGTGAGGGTACGGCGGAAGGCAGCCATCTAAGACCGCATGCTCATAACGGCGCGGCGCGGCGAATTCGCAATCGTGCAATGGCAACAGATTCAAGGCGCATTCCATCCGGAGCGGCAGTGCCTCAATGCGCAGCGTATTCAACGCTACGCACATTCCATTCGATGCTCGGCATCTTCAAAGTGCAAAGCATCCAGAACGCAGCACATCCGCAACAGCGCTCGCTTGCGGCGACCAGCGGCCAAACAAGCCTGTCGAGCAGCCTGCAACGAACACGGTGGTGTTGATGGCCGCTCCAGAACAAGAACGCCGGGCCGGCGCAGGGAGCCGGCCCGACGGATTGGACACCACCCAGTGATGACCCGTCGCGCCCGGCGGCAGGAGGGGGAGAGAGCCGTCCTGCCGCCGAATGCGAGCGGGCAGGAACGTTATCGGCCACATGCATGACATCGCGATGTCGCGGCATGTCGGCGCCAGCAATGAAGTTCGCGAAGCGTTAAACACCGGCACGACGACCGTGCTCCGATCCCTCTAGCAACACCGCCATGCCGGGCTACAACTACCGATTCCCGATTCCCGATTCCCGAATCCCGAATCCCAGCTCACCCCAACATATCCCCCGTCTCCAACCAGCGCTGATGCCACGACAACGCCTCGGTCAGCAGATGCGGGGTGTGCTTGCCGTAGCTGTCGCGATTGGCGCGCGCCACATAGTCTTCCAGTGCATCGCGGTAACGCGGGTGTACGCAGTGATCGAGCAGCTGGCGTGCGCGTTGCTTGGGCGTGAGGCCGCGCAGATCGGCCAGGCCTTGTTCGGTGACGATCACCGAGACGTCGTGTTCGGTATGGTCCACGTGGCTGACCATCGGCACGATCGACGAGATGCTGCCGGCCTTGGCGATGCTGGGGCTCAGGAAGATCGACAGGAAGCCGTTGCGCGCAAAGTCGCCGGAGCCGCCGATGCCGTTCATGATGCGGCTGCCCATCACGTGGGTGGAATTGACGTTGCCGTACAGGTCGGCCTCGATCATGCCGTTCATGCCGATGCAGCCGAGCCGGCGCACCAGCTCCGGATGATTGGAGATCTCCTGCGTGCGCATGATGATGCGCTGCCGGTAGAAATCGATATTGCGCTTGAACTCCTCGTTGCCCTCCGGGCTGAGTGCAAAACCCGTGCACGAGGCGTAGCGCAGCACGCCATCGCGCAGCAGCGCGAGCATGCCGTCCTGGATCACTTCGGTGAACGCTTCCAGGTCGCGGAAACCGCTGCGTGCAAGCCCCGCCAGCACCGCATTGGGAATATTGCCCACGCCCGATTGCAGCGGCAGCAGACTGGCCGGCAGCCGGCCCTTGCCCACTTCATGGCGCAGGAACTCGATCAGATGCGCGGCGATGCGTTCGCTGCTGTCATCGGCGGCGGCGAAGGGACTGTTGCGGTCCGGGCCATGCGTGCGCACCACTGCCACGATCTTGTCCGGATCGCAGCGCAGGCTGGGCTCGCCGATGCGGTCGTCGCCGTGGATCAACGGGATCGGCTTGCGCTGCGGCGGCAGCGCGGTGCCGTAATAGACGTCGTGCATGCCATCCAGGCCGGCCGGCTGCCAATCGTTGACCTCGATGATCACCTTGCTGGCCAGGTCCAGCCAGGTCTTGTTATTGCCGATCGAGGTGGACGGCACCAGGCTGCCGTCAGCGCGGATCGCCGAGACTTCCACCACGGCAGTGTCGATCTGCCCGTAGAAGCCGAACCATACGTGCTGGGCGACGTGGCTGAGATGGATGTCGATATAGTCCAGCGTGCCGGCGTTGATGCGCTGGCGCGCGTCCGGGTCGGACTGGAACGGCATGCGCATGGCGATGCCGTCGGCCTTGGCCAGCGCACCGTCCAGCTCCGGTGCGGTGGACGCGCCGGTCATCAGCTTGATCTGGAACGGTTGGCCTTGCAGATGTGCCGCTTCGATGCGCTGCGCCAGCGCCATCGGCACTGCCTTGGGGTAGCCGGAGCCGGTGAAGCCGCTCATCGCCACGGTCTCGCCGGGCTGGATCAGTGCAGCAGCGGCCTCGGCAGAAACCAGGCGCTCGCGCAGCGGCGCGTACAGGATGCGTTCGTCGGACATGGGCGGCACAGCGAGACAGGGGACTGCCATTATCGCCGCTGCATGCGTCGGCCGCGCTGCGACCTTGGTGCAATACGACTGTGCGGACGACGTCAAGCGCGTGCGAAGCGACCTGTTGCGTGCCAGGCCAGGCTAGTAGCACCCCTGCGCACCGGCCACGTTCACGCTTTGCCGCCAGCGCAACCGCGATAGTGGCGGCAGACTCGACTTCTGCCTGCGCCCATGCCCTCTGTTCGCGATCGCTTCCAGCGCTGGCCCCGGCCGTGGCGTATCGCAGTGGTCGTGCTGGTGGCGCTGTATGCGCTGTACCTGCTGGCCGGTAACCTGTTCCTCAATACGCCGTTGTTCGATGCCGTCACCAATCGGCAGCCGCATAAATTCACCATGCAGACCGGCCCGGCACTGACCGTGTTTCCGGGGCAGGTGATGGCCTGGAACGTGCGCATGCGCGGGCAGGCCAACCGCACGGTCTACGTGTTTCACGCCGATCGTGCCAATGCGCGCGTGGCGTTGCTGCCGCTGCTGCGGCGCGAGGTGCGCTTGCCGTGGTTGCACGCCACCGGGCTGAGCGCGGAAGTGGAAACCTCCGACACCCCCATCCCGCCGCCGCCACGCGGCGATCGGGGCTGGACGCTGCGCTTCGACGCGATCACCAGCAACAGCATCCGCAGTGCGCGCCTGGGCAAGTTGCTGATCGCCGGGCAGGGCCACGGCAGCGTCGGCTTCCTCAAGCAGCTCAAGGGCGGGCCGTCGGAGCTGTTTCCCTCCGAAGCGGGCTTTCGCGATGCGGTGGTCAGCTACGACGGGGTGCAGGTGTTCAATGGCGCGCAGCTGGATGCGCAATTCCAGTTTCCGCGCCACTACCGCGACCAGGCGCCGGGCCTGCGCAAGCTCGGCCTCACCCACGCGCGCCTGCAGCTGAAGGCCAATACCGTCGCGTTGAAGATCGACACCGGCGCGCCGCACGTGGACATCCGCAGCGGGCCGTCGGTGGCGCGGGTGGAGGCCGATATCACGCTGGATCGCGGCACCCTGCAACAGGGCAGTCATGCGGTCTGGCGCCTGCCGTTGATGGCCGGCGTCGGCGCGACCGACCGCGGCATGCTGGCGCTGCAACTGGACGTGGCGCGCGACATCCGTGTGCAGGCACGCCTGCCGCGCGACGAGAAGACGGGCAGCGAGCTGCAGGCCGATCTGCGCATCGCCGGACGCAGCATTCCCTTCCAGGATCCTGCGCAGGTGCTGCCGCGCCTGTCCGGGCAGGTACGTGGGCGCTGGCAGTTCGAATCGCTGAACTGGATTGCCGAGCTGTTCGTGCGCAAGTCCTGGTTCACGCTCGACGGCGGTGGATTGGTCGCGGCCGACCTGCACCTGGCCGACGGTCAACTGGTGCCGGGCAGCACGCTCGACGTGCCGCATGCCAAAGCCTCGGCCGAGGTGATGGGCAACCGCATCCACGGCGCCGCCAGCGCCAAGGGCCGCATCGTGGATACCGGCGGACGGTCGCAGGCACGCCTGGACGTGGCGCTGCCCGCTTTCGAGGTGGCGCCCGAGCAGGCGCCCCGGCGCCCCTTCATTCTCGGCCGCGATCTGCAACTGGGCCTGGCCGGCGACGCCGAGCTCGCGCGGCTGCACGACAGCCTGCAGGCACGGCTGCGCTTCAACGATGCGCGGGTGCCCGACCTGACCACCTACAACCGCTACCTGCCGCAGAACAACGTGCGCTTCCTCGGCGGCAGCGGCACCTTCAGCGGCGATGTGCAGCTGGACGCCGCGGGCAAGATCGGCAAGGGCAGCGCGCGCGTGCGCGGACGCGGCGCGCGGATGAGCGTGGCCGGCCTGGAGGTGGCGGGCGATGCCGAACTGAAGGCCCAGGTGCGGCGCGCCGACCTGGCCAGCAAGCAGTTCGACATGGGCGGTACCCGGTTGGCGCTGCGCAACCTGCGCATCGCCGGGCAGACCCGGCCCGGTCGCGAGGGCTGGGCCACGCTGAGTGTGGCCCGCGGCCACATCGCCGCCGGCAAGCCGTCGCAGGTGGATGCCGAGGCCGACATTCGCATGCGCGACGCCAGCCTGCTGCTGGCGCTGTTCGCGCAGCGTTCGGAAGCGCCGAAGTGGATCCTCGGCCTGGCCGATTCCGGCGAGGTGCAGGCCACCGGCACGCTGCGCTGGCGCAAGGACCGGGTGGTGCTGGATCGGCTGCACGCCGAGAACGACCGGCTGTCGCTGCGCGCGCGTCTGGACATCGGCGAGGCGCGTCGGCATGGCGACCTATACGTGCGCTGGGGCGTGCTCGGCGCTGCGATGGAACTCGACGATCAGCGCCGCACCTGGCACCTGGCCGGTGCGCGGGAATGGTACGAGGGGCGCCCGGCGCTGCTGGGCGCGGGAGCGCGCTAGCGGGACCGAGTGCCTCAAACGCCAGCCGGGACGAGGGGTGGGCAGGTCCGACTCGCCTGTAATTGGGGTCATGCCGCTCGCAGATCCATCGGGGCAGCCGGACAGCGCGAATGCGCATGCCCATCTCATCGCACGCGGGCAGTGCCCGCCCGGCGCGGGCCTCGTAGGCATGCAGGTGTGGCCATCGGCATTGGCCGTGCGCGCGGTGTCGGCCAACCGTGCGGTCGATCTCAAACACCGATCCTGACATCTGCCTGCAACGGCGAGTTCTTAGTTGGCCCGTACGGTGGCGTCCGAACCGCACACTTCGAGTTCCGCGTCAGGTACGTCGATCATTGTCGCGTGCGCAAACGCGTGAACGCGCGGTGAGGTTCGCTTAAGACTCTTCCACCACCCTCTAGGAATTCGTCATGACATTCAAGAAACCCAGATCGTTGCTCCTCGCCCTGATCGGGGCGGCGCTGGCCAGTGCCGCCCTCGTGCCCGGCATCGCGTTCGCGGAAAACTGCGGGCCGGTCAAGAACCGGATGGACCGCATCCTGAACCATGCGCCGGCCGGCGGCATGCTGGTGCTGGCTCACCGTGGGATGTGGGGCAATCAGGGCGGCGTCCAGGTGCCGGAGAACTCGCTTTCCGGGATGCATTGGGCCAACGAGAAGTGCGTCGATGGTGTCGAGTTCGACATCAAGCTCACCAGCGACGGGGTGCCGATGCTGATGCACGACTTCAATCTCGGCCGTACCACCAACGTCTGGACGATCTTCCGCGGCGGCTCCAAGTACGATCCGATTTCCAACCGTGGGACCAATCCCACCGTCGCCTCGGTGAGCTACCAGGCGTTGCGCAATCTGCGTCTGCTGTCGCCGGACCGCTCCCGGGTGATGGAAGCCGTCAAGCTGCCCAGCGTCAATGACCTGTTCGATGCGGTGACGCAATACGGCTACACCATCCCGATGGTCTTCGACGTCAAGGACGATGCCGCGGTGTCGGCGATCGCGCAGCGCTCGCGCCTCGCCTTCGGCCCGAATTCGCCGTACTACGTCGCGGTCAAGGTCAACGCCACGCTGTATCCGGACCCGGCGCAGTTCACCTACGGCAACATCACCGCGATTCCGGTGTACACCACCAACATGCTCGCCAAGATCAACGTCCAGCAGAGCCTGGACAAGTGGATCCGCCAGTATGGCGCCAAAACGGTGGAGATCAACGTCAAGCAGTCCAACGGCCTGCTCGCCCGCGAGAAGCGCATCGCCGAAACCTACGGCGCCAAGATCGCGGTGTTCCAGGCGATTCCGGACGGCCCGCGCGCGAACGAGTTCTACCAGAACACCGGCGCGTGCTGCTACAAGCTTTCCGATATCTACGCCACCTACAATGGCAAGAGCGATACCGACGATCGCCGTGGCAGCATGAACTTCATCAAGGCCGCAGGTTTCGGCCTGGTGACCACCGACAAGCCGTAAGTGCAGTGCCGGCGTGCGTAGTGTTGCGCACGCCGGCCATCGACTCGCCCGGCCTTCGCCTTGCGGCGCCCGGGCGAGCCCATGGATTTTCCGGGAACCACCATGACCTCAACGTGCCAACCGGCCCGGCTGCTCTGCCGTGGCCTGATCGTTTTCGGCGGTGCGCTTTTCGTTGCATCGGCCTGGGCCGGCGACGCGCCCGTGCTGCGGATCGGCCAGGAAACCTACGACGCCGCGCGTTTCGACGCGCTCGCGCAAGCGCTGCAACCGCCGCAGCGTGTCGCCTACAGCGCCAACGACTTGCCCAGGGAAGTCGTGGACGACTATGCGACATCGCATCTGCTCGCTGCACAGGGGCGGCAACACCATCTGGACCGCGATCCGGTGGTCGCTGCGCGCATCCGGGTCCAGTCAGACCTGATCCTTGCGGATGCAGAGCGCCGCCGCATCATGGCGGCCACGCCGACCGATCTGGCGCGGGTGCGTGGTTACTTCGATGCCCATCAGGGCGATTTCGACGAGTATCACCTGCGCCACATCCTCGTGGCGGTTCCACCGCATCACGCAAGCCGCAACGGCGTGGCGCGCAGCGACGCGCAGGCGCTGGCCCGTGCCGGGGAACTGCGGCAACAACTGCGCCAGGGGGCCGATTTCAGCAAGCTGGCCGCGCAGGTGTCTGACGATGAGACGACGGCGCAGGAGGGTGGCGCCCTGTCTGCCATGTTCGGGCGCTATCTTGCCGACGAGTTCGCGCCCACGGTGCGGGCGCTGGCGCCGGGAGACGTCTCCGAGCCAGTGAAGAGTCAGGCGGGATACCACCTCATCGAGCTGGAGCAGCGCCGCGTGGCCAGCTTCGAGGCCATACGCCCGGTCATCGAGGCACAGCTGCGCAGCGAGGCGATCGACGAGACTGTCGCCCGGCTCAAGCGCCAGCAACCGGTCCAGCTGGATCGCAGCGCCCCGGGAACCGCGGCGCGCCCGGAGTCGAAATGACGGGGCGGCTGCTGGCCGGGGCGCTGCTGGCCGCCATGCTGGTGGCGTGTGATCGTCACCCGGTGCCGATACCCCGATCCGCCGCGGGTGGGCAGGCCGTCTCTCGCCTGCCCGCGGAGGCGCCGGCGTCGGGTGGGGGCATGTATGCCCGCGCCGAGTTCCTGCTCGACTGCGCCCAGCAGGCAGAAGCCGCCCTGGCCGGCCAGGTGGCTCTCGATCCGGCCACGGACACGCCGTCGCGCAAGCTCAGCGAACTCGAGCGTCAACGCAAGTCCTGCGCCCGGCTAGGGCCGGGCGCTCGCGTGGAGGCCGAGCGCCTGTTGCGCCAGGCGGCCAGCCAGGGCGACGCACGCGCCCAGGTGGCCCTGCTGGATCAACGCGCCGACGACGTGATCGGTGTCCTGGCCAAACGCAGCAGCGCCGACGGCGTCGTGCGCATGAGCGATGCGGAGCGGGCCGAACTCAGGCAGATCGTGGGCGGGCTCGAACAGCAGGCCTACCGCGGCAATGCCGCAGCAATGGAGAGTCTGCAGCAGATCATGGCGTCCGGCGTCGTGGAGACCTCCGAGCCGCTGTACTCGGCTGCGTGGCGCCTGGTGGCGCAGCAGCCCAGGGGCACACCGCTGGGCGCAGGCCCCCTGAAGGGAGCCGAAATGCTCGACCAACTTGATGCCCGAAGCGAGCAGCAGGTCGTTGCGTTGGCGCGTGATCTGCACGCGATGTGCTGCGCGCATTAGGAGCCCGGGCGGCAGGCGCCATCCGGGCTGCCAGGCGGCACCGACGCGGGTTGATGGGCGCCGCTGCCTCGGTCCCGAGCCCGGCTACCGGCCAGCCAATTGCCGGCAGCGGCCCAGACCCCGCGCTGCAGCCGATGCCCGGGCGCGGGCGCCGCTTGAACGTTGTCGCGACATCCGCGGGATCAGGGCCGGGCCGCACGCTGGAAGTAACGCGCGCTCAACGGCAGGGTCGCGGCGCCGATGGCGCCGATGTCGGCCGGCATCTCGGCAGGAAGAAGCCGGGGTAGTGGCCGCGACTGGCCGCGACGCGGCTGGTTGTCGATCCGGATCGAATCGATCAGCCGCTGTGCCAAATCACGCGGCAGTCTGCCACCGAAGACGACCGCCTCCGGGTCGCAGCTTGCGGTGATGGCAGAGACGATCAGCGACGTGCCGGGGGCGACGCGCGCGAGCCAGCGGTCGATCGCCGGCCAGGCGGGATCGTAAGCCGCCAGGAGCGTGCGCACGTCCGCCAGGACCACCCCGTCCTCGCGCAGCAACTGGCGCAGCAGTTCCAACGTGGCCCGCTCCAGTCCCAGCGCCGGAAGCATGCCGGCGTATTCGCCGGCGTTGCCGTGGGCGCCTCGTACGACCTGGCCATTGAGCACCAGGCCGCCCCCGAGTCCATAGCTGAAGTATAGATAGGCGAAGTCGCGATAGCGCGAGCCGACGCCCAACATGGCTTCCCCCGCCGCCGCGACGCTGCCGTCGTTGTCCATCCAGACCGGCTGTCCGGTGGCCTTCGCCAACCAGTTGGCGATCTCGATTTCTCCTAGCGACCGCAGCGGGTCCGGCGGATTGATCTGTCCGTCCTTGCCGGTGAAGAAGCCGGTCATCGCCACGCCCATTCCCAGCCGTGGCCCGAGCGGTCGCTTCGCGGCTGCCATCACGGCCGCGTCAGCTTTGCGAATCTGCGCCAGCAGGCTCTTCGGGGTCGCCGCTTCGAGCGGGAGCACGTGCGTGGCGCGGACCCGCGCGGCGAAATCCAGCACGGCCAGGCTCAGCACATCGGTGGCGATCGAGAGCCCCAGGGTATGGCCGTGATGGGCCGCCAACGACACCGCCACCCCCGGCTTGCCGCGTACGCCGCGAGCCAACGTCGAACCCATCGTGACCAATCCGCGCTGTTGCAGTCCATCGATCAATCGAACGGCGGACTGCACCGTCAGGCCGGTGCCCCGGCTCAGGTCCGCTCGGGTCAGCGTGCCCGCCGCCCGAAGTCGATCCAGCAGGTCGCGTTCGTTCGCGCTCAAAAGGGAAAAAGGAGGGGGCTGCGGCGGCAATGATGGCTGGAGCGGCTTGGGCATCGTCTGGAAAAGGCCGGGTCGCTCGGCAGGATAGCGTCAGCACTGCAACAAATAGGAAACTTAAAGTGAATAAATTAGCGGCTTCTTGATCACTGTTGCTCATGGAGGCGCAATGCAACCTTGCGTATTTCGATCGCTGCGCGCCGGTGCGCGGCTGTGGCTGCCGGGCCTGGCCGTAGCGATGGCGCTCCCCGCCGCGGCACAGACCGCGTCCGCTCCCACCGAGTTGGACGTCATACAGGTCAGCGGCCAGGACCTGTCGATCCGCGAGGCGATCGCCGCCAAACGCGAAGCGACGGTGGTGTCCGACGGCGTGGCAGCCGACGACATCGGTTCGATTCCCGATTTCGGCCTCGGCGAAGCGCTGCAACGCGTGCCCGGGGTATCGATGGTCATGAACAATGGCCGGGGCGAGGCGCAGTTCATGAGCCTGCGGGGCCTGAATCCGGACTACAACACGGTGCTCATCGACGGCGTGGCCCTGCCCGCCACCGAGACCAGCCGACGTGTGCAGTCGCTGGACGTGATTCCTTCCTCGCTGGTCCAGCGCGTGGACGTGTACAAGTCCTTCAACGCCGACATGGACAGCAATGCGATCGGCGGCATCGCCGCCCTGCGCACGCGGAGTGCGTTCGACCGCACCGGTCCGTTCGCCACCCTCCGCGGCAATCTCGCGCACTGGCAGAACGGACGCCAGCTCGACAGCGGCGGCCCGTCCGGACAGGTGCAAGGCATCTTCAGCACGACGTTCGGCGACGACGACCGCTTCGGGCTGGTCGTGTCCGGCGACTACTTCCGCCGCGACTCGTCCTCGCTCAACACCGCCGTCGACAGCTATGGGTACTACGCCAACGGCATGCGTCAGCCGCTGACGCCGGAGCTGGAGACGAGCGGCATGGCCGTTGCGCCGGAACGTTTCCGTGTCCTGACCTACGACAATGTGCGCGAGCGCAGTGGCGCCTTCGGCAAGCTGGAGTACGACAATCGCGATGACCTGACGCTGTCGCTCGCGGCCGCCGCTTTCGAGCACCGCAATGAGGAACAACGGCGCTCGCAGTTCGTCAGCCGCGTGGGCAACGCCACCCTCCTAGCCCCGGACAGCGGCGCCTACGCGCAGGGCACCGCGCAGGCGGACGCCAACGGCTACGACCAGACCCGGCGGATGCGCTACGTGCAGCTGAGCGGCAGCTACCGGCCCAACGATCAAGGCCGCATGGACGCGGTGTTCAACCGCTCCAGCGGAAGTTACGGGCAGGATACGCGCGAGGATGTGTTCACCAGCGCCGCTTCGCCACGGCTGGGCTATACCTACACCCTCAGGGGCACCGGGCGGCCGGGCATCGCGCTCGTCGATCCCGACTACTATGCGAATCCGGCGAACTATCGGCAGTCCCACTTCGCGGACCAGGTTGAGCGCAGCAGCACCGACAACACCACGATCAAGCTCGACTACAGCCAGAATGCCGACGCAGATGCCAGCGGCTGGGGCTTTCGCGCGGGCCTGCTGCACCGCGCGGCCGAACAGCGCTACGGACTCGACGAAGTGCGCTACAACCCGGCGGCTCGCGCGACACTTGCCGACATCGGCCCCGACACTGCCCGGATATGTCCCTACGCCGACTTGACCTGCCTGCTGTTGGTCGACCCGGCGAAGGCCCGGGCCTACTTTGCCGCCCACCCGTCCGCTTACACGCTGGCTTCGAGCAACACGCGCAACAGCATGATGAGCGACTTCAGCATCGAAGAGCGGATTGGTGCCGCCTATGCGATGGGTACCTGGCGCGGCGAGCGCACCCAGGCTGCACTGGGCCTGCGCAACGAGTTCATCCAGCGCCAGGTGGTCAATCCGATGCCCGAGCCGCTGAACAGCACCGAGCACTACGTGCAGCAGCGCACCGACAGCGCGAACCGTTACCTGCTGCCCTCGGCCAACCTGGCCTGGGACCTGGCGCCGAGGCTCAGGCTGCGCCTGTCGGGCAGCCGCACGCTGGGTCTGCCGACCTACGGCGACCTCGGGCAGAACCGCGTGCCGACGATCGATCCGGCCGCCCTGACGATTTCCAACCAGATCGCCAATCCAACGCTGAAGCCGCGCCGCTCGGACAACCTCGACCTGTCGCTGGAGTGGTATCCGGACCAGGACGCGCAACTGTCGCTGGCGCTTTTCCGCAAGCGCATCGATGACGAGATCATGCGCCTGACCACCACCAGTCTGCAGACAGATCCCGCCGGCCTGATCGGCGTCTACGAGGTGACCACCAATCAAGCCGTCAATGCAGGGCAGGCGCGCGTCAACGGGCTGGAGCTGACCGCGATCGACACCCGCTTCGATTTCCTGCCCGGCGCGTGGTCGCACCTGGGCGCAATGGTCAATCTGACTCTGCTCGATGCGCGCACCGCCGATATCGAGATGGTCGATGGCAGCGTGCGCGTCCTGCCTGCATTGATGGAATCGCCGGATCGCAGCGCCAACGTCTCGTTGCTCTACGAACGGGGTCCGTTCAGAGCCCGCCTCAGCGCCAACTACACCGGCAAGCAGCTGATCACCGCGGCCACCGACAATCCGGTCAACGACCGCTACTACGACGCGATCACAACCTACGATGCGCAGTTGGGGTGGCAGTTCACTTCGCACCTGCGCATGACCCTGCAGGGAAAGAACCTCTCCAATGCACGCCCGATCCGCCTGGTCGGGCTGGACCAGCAGTTGCTGCGCGAACAGCTCGACAACGGGCGAGCCTTCTACGTGGGGGTCGATTATGCATTCTGACATCTGGCGGCGCCTGGCCGTGATCTGTGCGCTAGGGACGGGAACGGCCAGCGCCGGCGACGCCGCTTCGCCGGACCCGGCCGGCTTCGTGCCGATACAGGCGGTGATAGCCGGCGACTGCTGGGGCCGGTTTCCGGACGACGTGCTCGGTGCGGTGCGCGGTTGCAAGGCCGCCGACGGCGATAACCGGCTGGCGCTGCAGGTGATCGACGACGAGCTGGGACGGCCGCGTGTGGGCGCCACCGCCGATTGCGGGGCGGCGCGCTGCGCGCCGCTGACCGAGATCCTGGCGATCTCGCCGGGCCGGCGTCTGCTGCTGCGTACGCCGGCCCGGCGCCTGGATGCGGTGGCGGCAGTGGTGCAGGCCGCAAAGGCCCAGGGCCGCGTCATGATCGAGCCCGAACTGAACCGCGTCGTCGGCAGCAGCGAGCCGCTCGCCTTGGCGCCGGGGGTGCGCTACTGGCACGAGAGAATCCAGGCTGCTTCGACGGTGACCATGCTGCATATCGCCGAGGTCGACCTCGACACACCGGGCCTGAGTCTGGTGGGTACCGCCGGCGACACCAGCGGCGGCGGGGAATTTTCTGCAGCGCCGACGACACAGTTCGCGCGTTCGCACGATCTGGTGCTGGCGGTCAATGCCAGCTACTTCCTCCCTTTCGAGGGCGGACGCCTGCTGAGCGATGCCTTCGTGCCGCTGCCGGGACAGGGGGTCGATGCGGAGGGTCTGTCCATCGTCGACGGCAAGCTGGTCTCCGATGCCGCCACGGCCGACCGCCGCGTCAACGCCGCCTTCTGTGTCGACAGGCGCGGACGCGCTGCGATTGCGCGCGCGCATTGTCCGCGCAACACGCGTCTGGGTCTGGGCGCAGGCCCGCTCCTGTTGCTGGACCGACGTCGGCAGCCCCGCGAGGCGAGCCGCGCGGACTACTACGACCACCCCGCTCCCCGCAGCGCCATCGGTCTGGACGCCCACCGGCGCAAACTGTGGGTCGTCGTTGCCGACGGGCGGCAGCCGGGCTACAGCGACGGGCTGACCCTGGACCAGCTGACCGCGGTCTTCGAACGACTGGGCGCCACGGCGGCCATGAACCTGGATGGGGGTGGGTCCAGTACCTTGGTGGGCCGACTCCACGGCCAGGTGCGCGCCCTCAACAGCCCGATCCATACCGGGATCCCGGGCCGGGAGCGGGCGGTGGCCACGCAGCTCGGGGTGTGCGTGGGCACTTGCCGCTAGGACACGCTTCGGAACCGCGCCTCGTCGGACGCCCGGAGTCGGGTACGCCCGCGGCATGACGCCCGCTCACCGCGGATACGGCACAATCCCCGGCTACCGCCGCGATGCCGCCCTGGGAGCTGTTCGGTCATGAAGACAAGCCGCCGGCCAGGCCCGCTGTTCCCGTGCGCGCTACGCGTACCGCTCTACGCGGCGCTTGGTACCTACCTGGCGTACATCCTGCTCGGCAACCTGTTACTCAACACGCCGCTCGGACCGGCCGCGCTCAATCGCAAGCCGGACAGGTTCACCATGCACTGGGGCCCGGCAGCGACCTGGTGGCCGGGCCGTCTGGTGTTGTGGAAGGTGGAGTTGCAAGGCCGCTCGACACGGAACAGCTGGAACGTCAGCGCGCAGCGCATGAGCGGGCAGGTGCGGTTGTTGCCGTTGCTGCATCGGCAGCTGCTGGTGCCGGAGCTGCATGCGCACGGGGTGCGTGGCGGCATGCAGGCGGCTGTGCCAACGCCCGGCGCTGCAGCGACGCAAGCGCCAGCGACGGGGCCGAACATGCAGGCTGCCGCGCCGCTGACTGGCACAGCCGGCACGACGATGCCAACCGCGCAGAACACGACGCCTGCCAACACGACAGACGTCGCGGCGAGCACCCGTTCGCGCACGCCGATGGCCGATGCAGTCACCCGCGCACCGCAATCGGCTCAGCTCGCCAGCATCGCCGACAGACCCGCGCGTCCGCCATCGACCGCTCCGGCCTGGACCCTGCAGTTCGACCGCATCGTCGCCGATCAGGTGCAGGCGTTGACGCTGCGTCAGCTGCGGATCGAAGGCGATGGTCAGCTGCAGCTCGGCCTGTTCAAGCAATTGCGCGGCGGGCCGATGGAAGTGTTTCCCTCGCGCGCGAGCTTCGACAACGCACGCGTGCGCTGGGGTGGCAGCGAAGTGCTGCGCAACGGCCAGCTGCGCATCGAGGCCGGCATCGCGCGCCATGCACCGGATCAGGCACGTGGGCTGGCCATGCTGCAGCTTGCCGATGCGCAGCTGACCGTGCATGGCGACACCGCGGCACTGGATGTCACACGCAATGCGCAAGGACACCACACGCTCGCCACACGTGCCGGCAAGGGGCGTGCGGATGGGCAGTTGCGCTGGACGCGTGGCAGCTTGCAGCCGGGCAGCCAACTGCAATGGCGCGCACCGCTGCACGACGGCACGCGCACGCCGGCTGCCCTGCTCGGCGAGCTTGCAGCGCAACTGCAGGTGGACCAGGACATGCGTCTGCAAGTCAGCATGCCCGAGCCAGCCGATGCCGGGCTGACATTGGATGCGGACCTGCGCGTACAAGGCCGGCAGCTGCCGCTGCAATCGATGCGCCGCCTGCTGCCGCGCACCTCCGGGCATGCGCGCCTGCACTGGCAGCTGTCCTCGCTGAGCTGGATCCCGGCGCTGTTTCCGGATGTGGACTGGTTGACGCTGGAAGGCGACGGGCTGGTGGATGCGGATCTGCGCATCGATCGCGGCCAGCTCGGTGCCGGCAGTCGCCTGCAGGTGCCGCACGTACGTGCGCATGTCGGCGTGATGGGGCATGCGATCGATGGGCAGGCCAGTGCCGACCTGCGTGTGGGTGCCGATGCGAACGGGCAGCTGCTCCCGGCACTTGCCTTGCAGATGCAGCAGTTCTCCATTGCGCACAGCGATACGCCCACGCGCCCGTTCGTGCAGGGACGCGACCTGCGTCTGGATCTGCAGACGCGCGCCGATGCGCGCAACCTGGCCACGCTGCGTGACGCCACGCGCGCGCATCTGCTGTTCGCCAATGCACGCGTGCCGGATCTGCGTGCCTACAACCGCTATCTGCCGCAGCAGCAGTTGCGCTTCGATGGCGGCAACGGTGTATTGAGTGGCGATCTGCAGATCGAACCCGGCGGCCGTATCGGCAAGGGCGGTCTGCGGATCGGCGCACGCGCGGCACGGCTGCAGTTTGCCGGCCTGGCACTGCGTGGCGATGTGGATGCGGATCTGCGCTTGCAGCGTGGCGATCTGCGTGCGGAAAATTTCCGCCTCGACGCCAGCACCATCCAGCTGCGCAATATCGGATTCACCGGACCCGATGGCCGGCGTCGCGACGGCTGGTGGGCGCGCATCGGTCTGGAAGGTACCCGCATGCAATGGCGCCAGCCGGTTGGCGTGGATGGACGCGTGCGCATCCAGGTGCGCGACCTGGCATTTCTGATGTCGCTGTACACGCGCGATCGCTCGATTCCGGACTGGATGCTGCGGCTGGTGGATGCAGGCCAGGCGCAGGTGACCGGGCGCGTGCATTGGCAGGGCGACACCGTCATCGTCGATCGCTTGCAGGCACGCAACGAACGTTTTCAGGTGGATGCGCGCTTGCGTTTGCAGGGCAGCCAGCGCAGCGGCAGCCTGCTTGCGCGCTGGGGGGTGTTGAGCGCGGCGGTGGGGCTGCGTGGCGGTACCCCGGAATGGCATCTGCTGCGTGCACCGCAGTGGTATCAGGCCCAGCCCGATCTGCTGCGCTGAGGCCGCCGCGCGCCAATGCGACGTGACGCGCAAGCGCCACTTCTGTACCGCCTGGTGTTGTTTTGCAGTGCAGCGTGCAAGTGGCGTTCGGGGCGCGCACTATGCTCCTGCATCCCGACGTGGGGGAGGGAGCAAAGCCCGCTGGCAGTTCGCTGCAAGCGGGCTTTTTTATTGCCCGACGCCTGGCGAGTCAAGCCACCGCACCGCCGCTCGCCTGCCAGACGCCCAGCTGTCGAGGGGCTGGCCAGGCCACTGCGGCTGACGCAGGGGCGCCAATTGCCCACACGTCGCCCACCCGCGTGACGGATCGGCCGGTGGCTGCGGCTGCAGGCTCGGCCGGCTTCCGCTAGAATGAGATCAATTCTCATTTGTCGCCGGACGCCTTGCCGTCCGGACCCAGCCGTTCAGGAGGTCATCGTGTCGGCCACGCAAGGCGCGCTTCATCAGCAGGTGGAGCGCCTGTACACCGACCACCACGGCTGGCTGCAGGGCTGGCTGCGCCGCAAGCTGGGCGATGCGTTCGTGGCTGCCGATCTGGCGCAGGACACCTTCATCAGCGTGATCAGCGCAGGGGCGGCCGACCAGATCCGCGAACCGCGCCCGTTCCTGGCCACCATCGCGCGCCGCTTGATGGCGCACCGGCAGCGGCGCAAATTGCTGGAAACCAGTTACCTGGAACTGCTGGCTGCGCTGCCGGAAGAACTGGCGCCGTCGCCGGAGCTGCAATTGCTGGCGCTGGAAGCGGTGCAGCAGGTGGACCAGGCGCTGGATGGCCTGCCGCCCAAGGTGAAGGAAGCCTTCTTGTTGGCGCATCTGCAGGAGCTGAGCTACGCGCAGATCGCGCAGCGGCTGGGCGTGTCCAGCAGCTCGGTCAAGCAATATCTCACGCGTGCCAACCGGCATTGCCTGTTCGCCCTGTCGGCGTGAGCCGCACGGATGGCTGATGCCGCCTCACGCCGCGCGCGCGCCGCCGATGACCAGCGAGCACCGCTGGCCGGCGGGCAACCGATCAGTGCGCAGGTCGCCGATCAGGCTGCCGAGTGGCTGACGGTGCTGATGTCCGGCACCGCGAGCCAGGCGCAGCTGCAGCGCTGGCAACAGTGGCGCGATGCGCATCCGGACCATGCGCGGGCGTGGGCGCATATCGAGGCGGTGACCGGGCGGCTGAAGACGCTGACCCCGCAGGCGGCGTATCGCAGCCTGTCGCCGTATGCCGGCAGCAACGGCCAGACATCGCCGGGCCGGCGCAAGGCGCTGAATCTGCTGCTGTGGGGCGGGGTGGCCGGGGCCACCGGCGTGCTGGCCTCGCGCACCGAACGCTGGCAGCGCGCCACCGCCGATTACGCCACCGCGACCGGTGAGCGCCGCGAGGTGCAGTTGCAGGACGGCAGCCGCATCACCCTCAACACGCGCAGCGCCATCGATGTGCGGTTCGGTGCGCAACAGCGGCGGCTGCAGTTGCTGGCGGGCGAGATCATGGTGACCACCGCGCAGGCGCTGGGCGCGGGCTACGATGCACGGCCCTTGCTGGTGCGCACCGCGCAGGGCGATATTCGTGCGCTGGGCACGCGCTTTTGCGTGCGCCAGGACCAGCACGACACTCGGCTGAGCGTGCTGGAAAGCGCGGTGGAGGTGCGGCCGCATGCTTCCGCGCAGGCCGTCGGGCGCGTGCATGCGGGAGAGCAGTGCCGTTTTACCGTCGACGCGCTCGGCGCCATCGCGCCGGTCGATGTGCAGACCGCGGCCTGGCTGCGCGGGCAGCTGATCGCCGACGAGTGGCGCCTGGATGACTTCATCGCCGAATTGGGCCGTTATCGCTCCGGGCTGTTGCGCTGCGACCCGCAGGTGGGCGGCCTGCGCGTCTCCGGCGTGTTCCCGCTGGAGGACACCGACCGCATCCTGGCGATGCTGCCCAACGTGCTGCCGGTACAGGTGAGCCGGCGCAGCCGTTACTGGGTGACGGTGCAGGCGGCCGGACCGGGCTGAGGCGCCGCCAGGCGACACATCGCCCAAAAAAAGTGTGCACCCGGGCTGCCCGATCGCCGCCGTTGCGGCACCTCCCCAATGACGGTGTCAGTGCGACACCAAACCTTTGTGGGAACAGCATGTCGATCACTGCCCGCCGCCGCGGCCAACTTTCCTCTTCGTCGTTTCAGCGCAACGCCCTGGCACCGCCCATGCGGCCCCTCGGCATGGCCGTGGCGGTTGCGCTGTGCAGCCTGGCCCTGTGTGCGGGCATGCCCGATGCAATCGCCCAGACCGCGCCTGCCATGCAGGATGCACGCCAGGCCTATCGCATCCCCGCCGGGCCGTTGGCGCCGGCGCTGCGTCAGCTGGCCGGTTCGGCCAACCTGTTGCTGAGCTTCACCGCCGCGCAGACCGATGGCAAGACCACTGCCGGGCTGGATGGCAGCTACACCGCACCGGCCGCCGTGGCTGCGCTGCTGGCCGGCAGCGGCTTGCAGGCGGTGCCGTTGCAGACCGGCGGCTACGTGTTGCGCGCCGTGCCGCAGCCCAGCGCGACCAGGAGCGAGGTGGACGCGTGGCTGCTGCCCACCGTCAAGGTGACCGCGCAGGCCAACCGCAGTGCGACCACCAGCGGCACCGGCAGCTATACCGCGCGCGCGGTCAGCATCGGCCGCGGCGAGCAGTCGCTCAAGGACATCCCGCAGTCGATCAGCGTGGTCACCCGCCAGTTGATGGACGAGCAGAACATCACTTCGGTCTACGACGCGCTGGCCAGCACCACCGGCATCACCATCGTGCAGAGCCCGCAGGGCGGCAAGTACATCTATTCGCGCGGGTTCGACATCACCACGGTGCAGTACGACGGCGTGCCGCTCAATCGCGGCATGTATGGCCGGGCGAGCAACTACAGCGCCAACATGGGCATCTACGATCGCGCAGAAGTGCTGCGCGGTGCGGCCGGCCTGCTGCAGGGCGCGGGCAACCCCGGCGGTGCGGTGAACCTGGTGCGCAAGCGTGCGCTGGATGTGCCGGGCGTGAGCGTGATGGTGCAGGGCGGCAGCTGGGACCGCTACGGTGCGCTGATCGATGGCAGCGCCAACCTCACCGCCGATGGCGCATTGCGCGCGCGCGGGGTGATCGATCATCAGGATCAGCGCTCGTTCGTCGATGGCGTCACGCGCCGCACACCCACCTACTACGGCACGCTCGATTACACGCTCTCGCCACAGACCCAGCTCAGCCTGGGCGTGAGCTACGAACAGGTGGAAGGCCGGCCGTTCTTCGGCGGTCTGCCCAGTTTCAGCGATGGCCGCGATATCGGCCTGCCGCGCCAGACCAATCTGGGTGCGGCATGGAACCGGCAGTCCTCGTCCAATCGCGGGCTGTATCTGGACCTGGACCATCGCTTCAATGCCGACTGGGTGTTCAAGCTCAGTGCGGTGCAGGTGCGCGAGCTGCACGATCTGAAATTTGCCAGCTCCAGCCGCGCGATCAATCCGGCCAACGGCACCGGCGCGCTGCTGGCCGCGCGCACCATTTCCGACGCGGATGCGTTCGGCTTCGATGCCAATGTGATCGGGCAGTTCAATGCACTGGGGCGCAGGCACGAGGTGGTGATCGGCAGCAACTTTGCCGAAACCACCGTGGATACGGTCTATGGCAACAAGAACAACGTCCAGACCTTCAATGTGTTCGATCTGCAGCGCACTGTGCGGGCGATCAGCGATGCGGAAATCTTCGCCAATGCACGCGAGGCCCGGCATGGCACCTCGCGCGAGTTCGGCTTGTACGGCGCACTGCGTTGGCAGCTGACGGATCCGTTGCGGGCCATCGTCGGCACCCGCGTGAGCTGGCACGACACCCTGTGGAACACCACCACCACCGGGCTGTCGCCGTCGCAATCGATCGAGCACACCCGCGAAACCGGGCAGGTCACGCCGTATGCCGGCCTGGTGTACGCCGTGAGCCCGACCTGGTCGGCCTACGCCAGTTATGCGGACATCTTCCAGCCGCAGAACGCGCAGACCGAAGCCGGCGAGATGCTCAAGCCGATGACCGGCGCCAACTACGAGCTGGGCATCAAGGGGGAGTGGCTGGACGGGCGCATCAATAGCGCGTTTGCGTTGTTCCAGATCGATCAGAAAAACCGCGCCCAGGCCGACCTGACCACCAGCCCCACCTGCCGCAACAACGATTTCTGCTACATCGACAGCGGCAAGGTGCGTAGCCGCGGGTTCGATGCCGAAGTCAGCGGCGAGGTGCTGCGCGACTGGAACGTGTTTGCCGGTTACACCTTCAACCGCACCACCTATCTGCAGGATGTCAGCAGCCAGGGCCAGACCTTCAACAGCTATACGCCCAAGCATTTGCTGCGGGTATGGACCACCTACCGTCTGCCGGGCGCGCTGCAGGACGTCACCGTCGGTGGCGGTGTCAGCGCGCAGAGCGCGGCGTATCGGCAGATCGGCACCGCCACCGCGCCGATCCAGGGGCGTGCGGTCTGGAATGCATTGGCGCGGTACCAGGTCAACCGGCAATGGTCGGTGGCGGTCAATCTCAACAACGTGTTCGACAAGCACTACTACAACACCTTGTCGAGCTTCGTTAACGGGCGCTATTACGGCGAACCACGCAATGTGATGGTGACCCTGCGCGGCGCGTTGTGATGCGGGCACCAGCGCTGCGGTGGTGCATGGTGCTTGCCGGATGAAAGATGGCTTTCGCCAAAGCATGGCCTGGCTGCATACCTGGTGCGGCCTGAGCTGCGGCTGGTTGCTGTGCGCGATCTTCCTGGCCGGCACGCTCAGTGTGTTTCGCGATCCGATCACCAACTGGATGCAGGCCACACCGGCCTTGCCGAGTGCAAGCATGCAGACGGTCCTGTCGGACGAAGCGCTGGTGCCGCGTGCACTGGCGCAGTTGCATCAGCTCGCGCCACAGGCGCGCATGTGGCGGATCACCTTGCCCACGCATCCGGGTGAGGCGCTGACGCTGTTCTGGCGGACGCCAGATGGCCGGGAGCAGGCGTCATTGGACCCCGGGAGCGGCGAGCTGCTGCCGTCTCCGTGGGGCCGCCAGACCGAGGGCGGCCGGCATTTCATGAGCTTCCACTACACCTTGCACGGCGGCATTCCCGGGTACTGGCTGGTGGGTTGGGTGTCGCTGTGCGGGCTGATCGCGCTGGTGTCCGGAGTGATCGTGCACAAGCGGATCTTTCTGGATTTCTTCACCTTCCGCCCGGGCAAGGGCCAGCGTTCGTGGCTGGACGCGCACAACGCCACGGCGGTGCTGACGCTGCCGTTTTTGCTGATGATCGTCTACACCGGCCTGGCGTATTTCTCCACCAGCTACATGCCCGCGCCATTGCACGCGCTGTATGGCAGCGACGAGGACGCGTACACGCGTTATGCCGATGAACTGTCGCCGGCAGTGCCTGCGACCAGCGCGGACGGAACCGCAGTCAATCGCGTGCCCGCCTATCTGCCGGAGCTGGTGCAGCGTGCAGACTCGCTCAACGGAGCGCCCGCGCAAACGCTGGTGGTCGAGCGGCCCGATCAACCCGGCAGCAAGCTGCGCGTGGTCGCGCGCGTGGCAGAGACCGGCAGCTCGCGGCGCCTGCTCAATCCAGCCAGCAGCGTGCTGTTCGACGCGACCAGCGGTGCGCTGCTGGAGCAGCACGCAGATGCCGCGCGCACGGACCTGCACGCGCAGGATGTGGAAGAGGTCATCAAGACCCTGCACGTGGCCGGTTTCGGCGGCTGGACCAGCAAATGGCTGTATTTCATCTGCGGCCTGGCCGGCACCTTGATGATGGCTACCGGCACCTTGCTGTTTTCGATCAAGCGGCGTCGGCGTAGCGAGCAGGAGTTCGGCACGGCCACCGCCGGTATCTATCGGGTGGTGGAAGCGCTCAATGTCGCCGCGCTTGCGGGAACCGCATTGGCGAGCATTGCGTATTTCTATGCCAACCGCCTGGTGCCGGCCGCGCAGGCCGAGCGCAGCCAGATCGAAATCCACGCATTCCTGTGGGTATGGGCAGCCACGCTGCTGCATGCGCTGCTGCGCCCACCCGCGCGTGCATGGGTGGAGCAACTGGCGATGACCGCGCTGCTGTGTGTCGGCTTGCCGCTGCTCAATGCGGTCACCACCGGGCAGCATCTGGGCGTGTATCTGGCTGCCGGCGACCTGCAGCGCGCCGGGGTCGAGCTGGTCTCGCTCGTCTTCGGCGTTGCATTTGCTTACGCGGCGTATCGGGCGCATCGCAGCGCCGCGCGACCGGTACCGGCACGCACCGGGCGTGGTGCCGCAGCCGCAATGGACGGGTTGTGAAGCGGTCTTCGCGCACCGCATCGGTGACGCGCTACCGCTGGTCGGTTGCCGGTCGCGTGCTCGCTGCCAGTGTCGGCGGCTATGCGCTGACCTCCACCGGCTGCAGTGTGCTGGCGCAGCTGCTGTGGCGGTTTGCGGGCGTGTCGCCCGCGGTGTCGGTGCTGAGCACGACCTTGCTGAGCTTCGCCAGTTACACCGTCGTCGTGTTGTGGATGTTTCGTGCGCGCAGTGCATTGCGCATGTGGGGCTGGCTGGGCGTGGGCATTGCCGCGCTGAGTGGTGCGAGCTGGTCGTTGGGACATCCGCCATGGACGGGCTGATTGCCGCGCTGCTAGGCACCGCGCTCTGCCACGCCGCAATGATGGCCCTGGCCGTGGCGATGCATCGCCATTACGAGCAGCTCACCGGCCGCCGCACTGCGCCGGTCGCGCAGCGATGGTGGCTGCGTGCGCTGGCTGTCTGTCTGTTGATCGCCGCGCTGGTGCTATGCGTGCTCGCTTGGGGCGGCACAGTGGGCACGGTGTTGTGGCTGGGGTTTGTCAGCGTGGCCGCACTGTGGGCGGCGCTGGGCCTGGCGTATGCGCCGCGTTGGAGTGCGTGGCTGGCAATGCTGCTGGGCTGCGTCGCATGCGGCGTGATGGGTTGGCACGTGCTGTAGTTTGCTGTCGTTTGAAGGCCACACACACCGACCATCTCGACTGGTCCTTTTCCGCCTACAGTCTCGGGACCTTACGCGGCATGGATGCCGCGTAAGCGCCTACACGGACGTACTTGCGGCGTGTCCTGCGAGGGTGGGCGGGCAAGGGCCCTGCAAGGAAGCCACAGATCACATGCGTTGCCGCTGCTTATCCACCTTGCCCAACCTGAGCTCAAGACAGCCGCCTTTCGAGCCCTGACGCTGTTTCAACGCGCGATGCCTTCGCCACCTTTGGGATCCGTCGTAAATCATCCGTGCAGGTCCCACGGTGGCATCCATGCGGCCGAGAAGCCCGCAACCAGCGAGGACATCACGCCCCCCGATATGACCGCGTGCTGATGGGACCACACGCAGGGCGGCGTTGAACCCAGTAGTTGTATTGCTGCCTCTAGACACCGCTGGATCGCCCGCATGCACGTGCCGCTATCGTGCAGGGATGCCAGAATCGGCGCATGTCACTGCCTACCCCATCCGTGTCTCCTGCGCTCACCGCCCTGATCGAGCGGACCGTGGCGCGTGTCCGTCATGCCGTGCCGGCCGACCAGCGCTGGCCGGGCGATGACTTCGACCGGCAACTCGAACAGGTTGCGCTCGCCAGCGAGTTTGCGCTCGATACCTTGGCGCGTCAGCCGGCCTTGCTGCTGCATCTGGCGCAGCCGGATCCATCGCCATTGCCACTGCCGGTACTCGACCCCGCACAGCCCCAGGTCTGGGCGGCGCAGTTGCGCCGCTATCGCAGTGCGGAATCGACGCGCCTGGTCTGGCGCGACGTGCTCGATCTGGACAGCGTCGATGCCACCCTGGCCGGTGCCACCCGCCTGGCCGAAACCTGCCTGCAATGCGGGCTGCAGGCGCTGGAGCAGCAATTCCGCGACCGCCACGGCCAGGTGATTGCCGAAGACGGCAGCGTGCAGCGGCTGGTGGTGTTCGGGCTGGGCAAGCTCGGTGGTGGCGAGCTGAATTTTTCCTCGGATGTGGATCTGGTCTATGCGTATCCGCAGGGCGGCCAGTCCGATGGTGCCCGCCCGCTGGCAGCGGAGGAATATTTTGCGCGTCTGGGCCAACAGCTGGCCAAGCTGCTCGACGAAACCACCGCCGATGGATTCAGCCATCGCGTGGATCTGCGCCTGCGTCCGTTCGGCACGGCCGGGCGCGTGGCCTTGTCGTTCACCGGCATGGACCAGTACTTCCAGCGCGAAGGGCGCGATTGGGAGCGCTACGCCTGGCTCAAGGCGCGCGCGGTGGCCGGCGATATCGACGCCGGCGAAGCCTGGCTGGAAACGCTGCGCCCCTTCATCTACCGGCGTTATCTGGACTTCACCGCGCTGGACGGCCTGCGCGAGATGAAGGCGGCGATCACTGCCGAAGTCGCCCGCCACGATCGTCTGGACGACATCAAGCGCGGGCCGGGCGGCATCCGCGAGATCGAGTTTCTGGCGCAATCGCTGCAGCTGATTCGCGGCGGACGCGAGCCGAGCCTGCGCCAGCGTCGCCTGCTGCCTGCCTTGCAGGCGCTGGTGGCGGCAGGCCAGATCGATGCGGACAACGGGCATGCATTGACCGAGGCGTATCGCTTCTTGCGCCGGCTCGAAAATCGTCTGCAGATGTTGCGCGACGCACAGACCCATGCCCTGCCGCAGGCCCCGCTGGATCGCGAACGCATCGCGCTGGGCCTGGGTTATGCGGATTGGCCGGCGCTGCTGCAGGCACTCGCTCCGCAACGCGCGCGCGTTGCCGCCGAGTTTGCCGAGTTGCTGGCACCACGCGTGCGCGCCACCGCGCCCGACGCACTTGCCGATTACTGGCGCGCCTTGCCGGGAGGCGATGCCGCGCCGTTGGCCGGCATCGGATTGCACGATCCCGGCGGTGCGCATCAGGTGCTGGCCGATTTTGCGCAGTCTTCCGGAGTGCGCGCGCTCTCCGATACCGCATGCGCGCGGCTGGACCGCGTCATGCCGGCGCTGCTGCATGCGGCCACCCGCGCCAGCCAGCCGGATGCCGCCGTGCGCCGCGTGCTTGGCCTGTTGCAATCCACCTTGCGCCGCACCAGTTACTTGGCCTTGCTGGACGAACAACCCAGCGCCCTCGCACGCCTGGTCGATGTGCTCTCGCGCAGCGCCTTGCTGGCCGAGCGCCTGGCTGCGTATCCGCTGCTGCTGGACGAACTGCTCGACACCCGCATCAGCGGTCCATTGCCCGACCGCGACGCGTTGCACGCCGCGTGCCTGGGCACCTTGCAGATCGAGGATACAGAAGCGGCCCTGCGCGAACTCAACGAGCGCCGGCTCGCGCTGAGCTTCCGCGTCGCACTGGCCACGCTCGATGGCCGCCAGCAGGCCGTGGACAGCACCCGGCAACTGGCCTGGCTGGCCGAAGCGGTGGTGCAGACGGTGCTGCAGCTGGCGCGCCGCGAACTGATCGCCGCGCACGGGCAGGTGTCGGGCGGTGCGTTCGCCATCATCGGCTACGGCAGTCTGGGCGGCCTGGAACTGGGCTTCGGCTCGGACCTGGATCTGGTGTTTCTCTACGATCACCCGCAGCAAGTGGAGGCGTCCGATGGCAAGCGACCATTGGACGCCGGGCGCTGGTTTGCGCGGCTGGCGCAGAAGGTGATGACCTTGCTGGCTGCCGAGACCGGCGCCGGCCGTCTCTACGATATCGATGTGCGGCTGCGCCCGGACGGCGGCAAGGGCGCATTGGTGTCCTCGCTGGCCAGCTACCGCGACTACCAGCGCGAGCGCGCCTGGACCTGGGAGCATCAGGCGCTGGTGCGCGCGCGTGCGGTGGCCGGCGATGCCGCGCTCTGCGCGGCCTTCGCGCAGGTGCGTGCCGACACGCTGACACGCGTGCGCGACACAGCAGTGCTGCACGAGGACGTACGCAAGATGCGCGCGCGCATGCGCAGCGAACTGGATCGCAGCGATGCGGCGCGGCTGGATCTCAAGCAGGGCGCCGGCGGCCTGGTCGATCTGGAATTCGTCCTGCAGGCCGGCGTGCTAGGCCAGGCCGCACGGCACCCCGCGCTGCTGTTGGACTGCGCCACGCCCGCGTTGATCGATGCGCTGGTGCAGGTGCAGTGGCTATCGGCAGAAAGTGCAGCACCATTGCATCAGGCGCATGCCACGCTGGTGGAGGCGGGCCTGAGTTGCACGCTGGATCGTCGGCCACGGCTGATCGCACCGACCCCGGCCATCCAGCAGGCACGGCACAGCATCTTCACCACTGCGCATGCACAAGGCCTGGCGTTTCCGGTTGGCAAGGATGTGGCAGCCCTGTCACCTTGATCGGCCGGTATCCGGGCGTTGCGTAGCGTTGCGATATGAGGGGAAGCACGGCATGCAGGCCGGGTTGGCGACTGCGCCGGTGGGTTGGAATCGCATCCATCCACCGCGCCTGTCTTGCGCCTGATTAGCTGTGCTCAGGCGCCTGGTCAGCCCTGCGGTCGCGGCGCACTGCGCCACAGCAGCGCGCGGAACGGGCCGAGCAGGAACACGCCCATGCCCAGCTTCACCGCCAGATCGCCGGACGCCCAGCTGATCCACGGCAGGCCGACACCGGCAAACGCGATGCTCCAGAAGATCGCCGTATCCAGCGTGGCGCTGCAGGTGGTGGCCACGATCGGCGCGCGCCACCAGTTGCCACTGCGCAGCCGGTCGAACACGCTGATATCCAGCAACTGCGCAGCGATGAAGGCGGTGCAGGAGGCCGCCGCGATGCGCGGGGTGGCCAGCCACAGCGACAACATCACTGCGAGCGCAAAGCCGCACCACGCGACCTTGCGCGCCGCGCGCGGGCCGAAGCGGCGATTGATCAGGTTGCTCACCAGGAACGCCAGCGGATACGAGAACGCGCCCCAGGTCAGCCAATCGTTGATCGGGTACTGCACCAGGATGTTGGACAACAGCACCACCGCGCCCATGGCAAGGACCGCCCATGCCAATGCGCGCGCGGTGAGCGGGGTGAACAGGGTGGGGGATGGGGCGGACATGGCGGTGCGGCAGTGAGCGATCAGCGCGAATTATCCGCGCGTTGACGCATGCAGGCCAGTGCGCCGACGCGCCACCAGGGCCAGCACCAACATCGCAAGCACGCACACGCCACCGAAGACATCGCCGACCTGCGTATACAACGTTGCCACTTGCGGGGCGACCAGCGCGCTGACACTTGCGCTCGTTCCAGGCATCGGCGCGCTCCGGGTCTGCAGCTGCGCACGGCCGTACGCATCGGTGACGATCAACAGCCCTTCGCGCGCATTACGCACCACGGTGTAGCCGTTCTCCACGCCACGCAGCGCGGTCATATGCGCCGACATCCAGGCATCGCGATAGGCGAAGTCCCAGGCCGGCACCAGCATGAGTGCGGCGTTGCGTTGGCCATTGGCGCGTGCCAGCCGTGCAAACAGCATGTCCTTGCAGATCGCCAGCCCCCAGCGCAGGTCATCGACGTGACGGATGGCGTAGTCCTGCCCGTGTGCGTAGTGCTGCGCGCGCTCGGGCGGGGCGAGAAACTGTTTCTCGTAGCTCTCCACGCGCACGCCCTGCGGATCGAACAACCAGGCAAGGTTGCGCGGCTGCGCGCCGTGTTCGGCAATCCCTACCAGCAGCCACAGCCGGTGCTGCCGGGCGAGCGCGCTGTAGTGCTGTTGCCACTGCGTCAGTTGCTGCGGTGGCAGCACTGCGATCTTTTCCGGCAACACCACCAGCTGCGCACCCTGCGCGGCGAGCGTGCCGATCAAGGCGTCGTAGCGATTGCGGATCGGTTGCCAGTACGCCGGTGCAGCCTTCGGGCCGATCGCATCGTCGATGGCCGCCAGGCCGATGCGCAGCGGCGTGCCGGCGACCGGCGTCTGCAGCCGCCACAGACCATAGCCGGTGCTTGCGGCCAAGGTCAGCGCCACGGCAGCGACGATCAGCAGCGGACGGCGCACAGCGTTGCCACGCCACACCAGCAACGCCAGCAACGAGGGCAGCAGACACACCACAAACAACAGCCCGGACACGCCGGTCAGTGCAGTGAGTTGCAGTAAAGGCAGCACATCGGCCTGCGAGTAAGCAGGGCTGCCCCAGTTACCGTCCGGCAGCAACCGTGCCATCAACAAATCGGCGCTGACCCACAGCAGCGGGTACGCCAGTACGCTCCAGCCGCTGCGCAGGCGCTGCACGATCCGGCGTGCGCCCATCACCACCGCATACCACACCAGCGCGATGCCGCAGGCGGCCATTATCACTGCAGGCAACGGCATCGCCAGGCGGAAGTAAGGCACATAGTGCATCGCGGCCATGCTGGTGGCGATCAGCACCGCAATACGTGCGTGCGCAGTGCGCTCGATCGTGTAGGCCAGCCACAGCAGCGGCGCCGGCGCCAGCCACACCCACCACCATGGCGGCTGCAGACCGATCCCGAACCACAAGGCCGCACCGGCGAACAGGGCGGCCAGCAGCATGCGCATGGGCGACAGCGGCGTGTGGTGCATTGCAGATCCAGTGGAAGACACGCAAGGATCATGCACTGGCGTGCTGGCGATCAGACAGTGACGATCGTCATCCGACTGCAGCGGTCATCAACGAACGTGGTGTTGCACTTCGGTAGACAATGGCCGATGTATCTGCCCACGCCGTGCGCAATACCTTACCTGTACACGTGAGGCGCCGTCAGCAACGCCCCATCGCAACCGCGGGTGTCTGTACGGCGTCTTCCATTATCACCAGGTGGTGCTGCTGTTCTGCGCAGCGGATTCTGCGGTCGGCACGAACGCCAGCGCCTGGCCTTGTGGCGACTGTACCGTCCAGCCCGCACCGGCCGGGCTCGGCTGGAAGCTCACCGTCTCGCCAACGTGGAAGCCCGCAGTCGGGTCGTCCTGGCGAGCCGGCCAGCGCAGCAGTGCCGTGTTCTCCGCTTTTGCGGGATCCTGCAACTGCACCTGGCAGCCGCCATCGGTGGTTTTTTCCACCGACTTCACCCGCATCGGCGGCAACGGCCCGGCCGAGGCCTTGTGCGATGCCTCGCTGAGCGCTTCAGAGCCTGCGATCGCACTATGGCCCAGCGCCAACGACACGAAGTACGGCGCGGAGATCACCAGGATCGCCGACATCGCCGAGGCGTCGCCGCGGGTGATCGTGGTCAAGCCTGCGTTGGCCTGCATCGGCTGGCCAAACGAGATGGCCAGCAACAGCCCAAGGCCGGCAGATCGAAGAGGGATGTTCATGGAGACGCTCCGTGCGTGGTGACGCTGCGTGGAATGGAATGATCCTGCTGCAGCATGTGTTGCTGCTGCAGGAAGTCGAACACCGACTCGACCGTGATCACCGAATAATTGCCGGAGAGGCGCTCGCTGGCGGGATGGTCGGTCACTGCGGCATTGGCGATGAAGAAACGTGCGCCGATGCGCTTGCTCAGATCCAGATGCAGGCGGGTGGGTTGATAACCGTTGCGCTTGAGCCAGGCCTGTGCGCTGCGTCGATCGCTCACCGGCGCAGGTGTCGCATCTGCTGCATTGGTCGCCGCCAATGCAGCCGCCAGCACTTCGAGCACCCACTGGTTGGAATTCTGATACTCGGTGGAGAACGGATAGGCGATCATGCTGTAGCGCGCCTCGTGCAGCGTGTGCGCCAGCGTGGCCGGATCCTGCAGCAACGTGCGCAGTTGCTGCTGCAGCGCCGGTGCCGGCACGCCGACGCGCAGATCGGCAGCGAGGGCACTTTCGCCGATGAAGTTGCTCAGGCCTTCGTGGTACAGCGCGGAGTTGTCCGACCTGCAGTGGTTGAGCAGGTGCTTCACCCGCCAGGTGCCGTCGTCCTCGCGCAACGCGAAGGCCAGATGGCTGTGTTTCAACCCATAGCGGCTCAGGTCCTGGCCGCCGCGTGCCAACAGCACGACCTGCGCACCGTCCACTGCGTCCAGCGCCTGCTGGGTGGATTTGGCCAGGTCGAACATCGCCGCCAGCGTGGCGGGCGCCGGATAGTGCGGGGTGCACACCGGCGCGGCGATGGCGTGGAGTGCGCACGTCAGGGATGCGAGCAACAGCGCTGCTGCAGGCCAACCGCGCCGTTTGTGTACAAGTCGCATGGGGATGCATCGTCCTTGTGTCTGCCGCGTGACATCGGCGGCGGCACCATCATACGTGCAGGCGCGCACGCACCAGTGCGGCGATGCGCTGGGTTTCGCGCAGTGGTTGACGCTGCGACGGCGTTGCCAAGACATCGCCGGCATCGCACAGACGGCCATGCGCCTGCAGTGCCCGTAGGTACGTGGCCACCCGTCCCTGCGCCTGTGCGGCAAACGCCGCTGCCACCGGCGCCCGCGTGGCGCAGGCTTCGGAGAGCAGGTTGACCGAGTCGGCACTGGCCACGATCGCATCGGCCCAGCCCAGCAGGCCGGCGTACGGATTGGGCCCGTCGCGCTCGTCGCACCACAGCAGGCCTGGCAGGCCTGGCAGGCCTGCACGCGCCTGGCGCAGCGTTGCGATCGCCTCGGGCGGGGTGCGCCGTGAGGTGGTGACCAGCAGGCTGCCGCCGGCCGCGAGCACCTGCGCGCGCAGGTGCGTGCACAGCGCCGCAAGCGCTTCGGTGGTCCAGGGCAGCTGCGCGGTGGGGCCGCCGATCAACAGCGCCACGCGCGGGCCGGGCAGCGCGCCGAGCGCGACGAAGGCCGCGCGCCCGGCGGCCAGCCAGGCATCGTCCACCGGATGCAGGCTGCCGAGCAGGGTGAGCACGTTGGCGCCACGCAGCCCATCGTGCTCGGGCACGATCAACAGATCCCAGTGGCGCGGGTCCAGGCGTGGGTCCAGCAGTTGCACCACCCGGCTGCCGCGCGCGCGCAGCAGCCTGGTGGCCAGCGCGGCCTGGCGCCCGCAGCCGATCGCCAGCACCGGCGGCTGCTGCAATTGCCGGGCAAAGCCGGGTCCAAAAGCGGCCTGCGCCCCCGGCAACAGGCGCGGTGCGGCCCAGCGCCACGGCATGCGGGCCTGCAGATGCAGCGCCGTGACCGGTGCGGCGTGCAGCGCCTGCGCCAAGGCCTCGGCCTGGCGGGCATTGCCGGCGCGGCCGTCGCTGACCGCCCAGGTCAGCGCCATCGTTTCAGATCCGACATAGATTTGTTTCAGATAGAGCGCGTGTTGCAGCAATCGCCTCACTCTACACTGCGGGTCTTCACGCTGGCGCCGGTGCTGCATCCTACCGTCGCCCATTCCCTTGCTTCCCGGAGTTTCCATGTCCGACTCGCTCGACGCTGCCGCGCTGGATCAGCTGTTCCGTACCGCCCGCACGCAAAACGCCTTTCTCGACAGACCGGTCAGCCAAGCGCAGCTGCGCGAGCTCTACGATCTGCTGAAGTGGGGCCCGACCGCGGCCAACGGGTCGCCGGCACGTTTCGTATTCGTGGCCACGCCGGAGGGCAAGCAGAAGCTCAAGCCGGCGCTGTCCGAGGCCAATGCCGCCAAGACGCTGGCCGCGCCGGTCACGGTGATCGTCGGCTCCGATGAGGATTTTCACGAAAAGCTGCCGTACCTGTTCCCGCATGCCGACGCCAAGAGCTGGTTCGAAGGCCCGCGTGAGGGGCGCGCGGCCGGCGCATTCCGTAACAGCTCGCTGCAGGGCGCCTACCTGATCCTGGCCGCACGTGCGCTGGGTCTGGATGCCGGCCCGATGTCCGGCTTCGACAATGCCAAGGTGGATGCGGCGTTCTTCGCCGGGACGCCGATCAAGTCCAATTTCCTGGTCAATCTTGGCTATGGCGATCCGGCCGGGCTGTTTGCGCGGCTGCCGCGGCTAAGCTTCGACGAAGCCGCACGTATCGAGTAACGGCGGCCGACACGGCGGCTGCGCGCACCGTCGGGCGCGCGCAGCCGGGCCCTCCGGCACGCAGGCAGCCACGTACACTCCGGCTTCGCAGCGCGCCACCCGCACCACCTGAACACCGTACGCCTTGTCCAATCCGCCCCAGGCGCACGTTTCCGCTTTGCTGCAGTCCTCGTCCGTCTGCGTCTGTTCCATCCGCGTTGATCCAATGCGGTCCCTCATCTCAAGGAGTTTCAATGAAGACCACCCACAAACTGTTGCTGCCGCTCGCCCTGACCCTGGCCATCGCCGCCTGCTCCAAGCCGGCCGACAATGCCGCCGCGCCGGCCACCGAAACCCCGGCCGCCACCGCACCGGCCGATGCCGCTGCCACTACTCCTGCCCCGGCTGCTGCGCCGGCCGCCTCGACCGCGCCGGCCGTGGAAGTGGCTTCGGGCACCTACACGCTGGACCCGAGCCACACCGACGTGCTGGCGCAGTGGAGCCACTTCGGCTTCTCCAACCCGACCGCGCACTTCGGCAATGTCGACGGCACCCTGGTGTACGACGCGGCCGACGTGACCAAGTCCACCGTGCAGGTCACCCTGCCGCTGTCTGGTCTGAACAGCTTCACCGCCAAGTTCGACGAACACCTCAAGAGCGGTGACTTCTTCGACGCGGCCAAGTTCCCGACCGCCACCTTCAAGAGCACCAAGGTCGAAGCGGCCGGCCCCAACAAGCTGACCGTCACCGGCGACCTGACCATCAAGGATCAGACCAAGCCGGTCGTGCTGGACGTCACCCTCAACGGTGCCGGCGAGCACCCGATGAAGAAGGTGCCGGCAGCCGGTTTCGACGCCACCGCCACCATCAAGCGCACCGACTTCGGCGTGGGCCAGTACGCCCCGAACGTCAGCGACGAAGTGAAGATCCGCATCACCACCGAAGCCCTGCAGGCCAAGGCCGGTGACGCCGCTGCTGCCAAGTAAGGCGCAGCGCAGTCGATGCATCGGTGCGAGCGATCGCACCGATGTGCGGAACGCCAAAGCCCGCCGACCGGCTTAAGGCTGTTGACTGAAGAAAACGGCGCCTCTCCACCTCGGTGGGAGGCGCCGTTTTTTTATGGGCATTGCGATCGAGCCCGCGGTGCCTTCGCCGTGCGCGGGACACGCCGCGAGCCCGCGAGCGGCGGGCACACCGCACCAGACAGTTTGTTGATCGTTTTATTGAAAGCCATGCGCACCGATCGACTCGACTGGTCCTTGGCCGTCCACCATCGCGGGGCCTTACGCGGCATGGATGCCGCGTAAGAGCCTACACGGACGTACTTGCGGCGTGCCCCGCGATGGTGGGCGGCCAAGGGCCCTGCGGAAAAGCCACAGATCAACTGCCGTTTGCGTGGAACCCCGCACCCAGCACCGCCGTGCTGTCCGTCAGTGCGGGGCTGATTCAGCCTTCCAGTAGCCCTTCGCGCGCACCGAGTCCTTGTCCACGCCCATGTGCTCTTCGAGAAACTTGCGCATCGCACGCGCGCGCATGGATTCGGTACCGATCCAGTAGAACGTGTCGCCGTCGTGCGGCTCGTAATCGCGCAGGCTGTCTTCCAGCAACGTGCTGCTGGCGGCATCGAAGCCGTTGCGTTCCAGCCAGTACACCTCCACCTCGGCGGCGCTGAGCAGCTCCTGGCGTTCGGCCGCATCGGCGATTTCGATAAAGACCTCCGCATGCATGTCGGCGGGCATGGCTTCCAGCCAGCGGCCGATCGCGGGCAGCGCGGTTTCATCGCCGATCAGCACGTAGTGGTCGTAGTCGTCGGCAACCAGGAACGAGCCGCGCGGGCCACCGATCTTCAGCGTGTCGCCGGGCTGTGCCTGCGCCGCCCAGCTGGAGGCCACGCCGTCGCCGTGCAGCACGAAGTCGATGCTCAGCTCGCCGCTCTGCGGATCGAATGCGCGCGGGGTGTAATCGCGGCCGGGCGAGGGCAGCGCGCCTTCGGCATAGCGCGGACCGTCCGGCGTCATCGTCGGCAGCACGAAAGCGCCATCGGCATTGGGGAAGAACAGCTTGACGTGATCGTCCGGTGCCTCGCTCTGAAAGCCGGCAAGCTCGCTGCCGCCGAACACGATGCGGCGCATCTGCGGGGTGAGCGATTCGCAGCGCACCACCTGCAAGGAGCGCAGGCGCGGATCGCGGCGGAGTTGGGTGTGGGTGTGGATGGCCATTGTGGTGCGATTCCTGGATGTGGCGCGCAGATGCGCGGCGGGGGAGTGACTGCAAACGATGATGCGACGATCTAGCCAGCCAACTGGCGAAAAACAGCGGTTGTTGCTCACCCTGCTCCCATCGAAGAAGGTGCCCCGCAGGGGCGGATGAGGGAACGAGCGAAGCCTCGTGCAGTTGCAATGACACGTGGCTTCGCCCTTGACCCTCACCCCAATCCCTCTGCCGAGGGAGAGGGGCTCAGTTACCGACGCCTGAAGGTGTGTTGATTCTGAGACTGCATTTCGATCAGAACAGGCAGCTACGCCGCTGCGAAATAAGCAAGGTCGATGATCGGAATTTGCAGACTCACGAATTCGCAGAACACTGCATGCATCGGGGCTGCACATCACTGCGCCCACAACGTCGACACTGCGATGACATGCAACTACCGCAAAGGGTGATCAGGCGGCATCGGCTTGTCTAGGAGTTGCAGCAGCACACGCACTCAGCCGTCGTCGTGCTCCATGCCGTCAGCGGCGGCGTTGAGTAGCGCGGCAATGCGTGTGGTTTCTGCATCCGTCCATTGCCCGTGCCGTGCAAACAGCCCGTGCTTGATGCGGTGGATGGCCTCGCGAATCGGCGCCGGTGTCTGCGCCTTGATCAGCGCGCGCGCGCGGCGGTGGGTGCGGGCCAGCGCCGCATCGAGTGCGTCGCGGTGCTGTGCCGCATGCATGCGGCCGGCCGCGCTGACCTGGTAGCGCTTGCGGCCCTCGTCCAGCACGGTCTGCACCCATCCCTCGGTTTCGAGTTGCGCCAGTGCCGGATAGATGGCGCCCGCACTGGGCGTGTAGAGGCCTTTGAACAGCGCAGTGATCTGCCGCATCAACTCATAGCCATGGCGCGGCTGTTGCTCGATCAGCGCCAGCAGCAGCAAGCGCAGGTCGCCATGTTCCAGTGGTCGCGCGCGCGCACCGCCGCCGCGGCGCGTGGCGCTGCGCGCAAGGGACGGATCGAGTTCATTCGGCAAGTCGTCGTGGCGAGAGCGCACTGTCATTCGATATAGCGAAGCATGGCGAAAAGATATATCGAAGTGGGATCGCCCGCAAGCACCTGCCGGTTGCCGGGCCGACCAGCCTGGCTGTCCCTGCGGGCCATGCTGCAACGCGGCTAGACACTACAGCTCTCCATAATTACGATGTAATTACTTCGACATTACGGGCTTTGCCCGGTGAGGCAGACGCATGAGTCGACAGTGGGACACCCAGGCCGAGAGCCGGCGCCAGCGCCTGCAGCGCGCCGCAGCCCTGGCGCCGCAGGGGCGCGTGGTGGCCGCCGACGACGTGGTGGCGCTGCTGGAAGCGGTGATCGAGCCGGGCGACCGCGTCTGCCTGGAAGGCAATAACCAGAAGCAGGCCGACTTCCTGGCGCGCTGCCTCACCGAGGTGGACCCGGCGCGCGTGCACGACCTGCATATGGTGCAATCGGTGTTGTCGCTGCCCGCGCATCTGGACGTGTTCGAGCGCGGTATCGCCAAGCGGCTGGATTTCTCGTTCTCCGGCCCGCAGGCCGCGCGCCTGGCCGGGCTGGTTGGCGAGGGCCGCATCGAGATCGGTGCCATCCACACCTATCTGGAATTGTTCGGCCGCTATTTCATCGACCTGACCCCGCGCATCGCGCTGGTCACCGCGCAGGCCGCCGACCGCCACGGCAATCTCTACACCGGCCCGAATACCGAAGACACCCCGGTGATCGTGGAGGCCACCGCGTTCAAGGGCGGCATCGTGATTGCGCAGGTCAACGAGATCGTCGACACGCTGCCGCGCGTGGATGTTCCGGCCGACTGGGTGGACTTCGTCACCCAGGCACCCAGGCCCAACTACATCGAACCGCTGTTCACCCGCGACCCGGCGCAGATCTCCGAGATCCAGGTGCTGATGGCGATGATGGCAATCAAGGGCATCTATGCCGAGTACGGCGTGGACCGGCTCAACCACGGCATCGGCTTCGACACCGCCGCGATCGAACTGCTGCTGCCCACCTACGCCGAGTCGCTGGGGCTGAAAGGCAAGATCTGCCGGCACTGGGCGCTCAATCCGCACCCGGCGCTGATCCCGGCGATCGAATCGGGCTTCGTGCACTCGGTGCATTCGTTCGGCTCGGAACTGGGCATGGAGGCCTACATCGCCGCGCGCCCGGACATCTTCTTTACCGGTGCCGACGGCAGCATGCGCTCCAATCGGGCGTTGTCGCAGACCGCCGGTTTGTATGCCTGCGACATGTTCATCGGCTCCACCCTGCAGATCGATCTGCAGGGCAACAGCTCCACCGCCACGCGCGACCGCATCGCCGGTTTCGGCGGCGCGCCCAACATGGGTTCGGATGCGCGCGGCCGCCGGCACGCCAGCGCCGCCTGGCTCAAGGCCGGGCGCGAGGCGGCGCGCCCCGGCGAGATGCCGCGCGGGCGCAAGCTGGTGGTGCAGATGGTGGAAACCTTCCGCGAACACATGGCGCCGGCCTTCGTCGACAAGCTCGATGCCTGGGAACTGGCCGAGCGCGCCAACATGCCGCTGCCGCCGGTGATGATCTATGGCGACGACGTCAGCCACGTGCTGACCGAAGAAGGCATCGCCAACCTGTTGCTGTGCCGCAGCGGCGAAGAGCGCGAACAGGCCATCCGTGGCGTGTCCGGTTACACCGCCGTCGGCCTGGGCCGCGACAAACGTGCGGTGGAAAACCTGCGCGATCGCGGCGTCATCAAGCGGCCGGAAGACCTGGGCATCCGTCCACGCGATGCCACGCGCGACCTGCTCGCCGCGCGCACGGTCAAGGACCTGGTGCGCTGGTCCGGAGGGTTGTACGACCCGCCGAAACGTTTTCGCAACTGGTAGGGGCACGGCATGGAAACCCTGCGGTATCGCTTCGATGGCCAGCATGGCGCGCGCGCCGGGCTGGATCATGCGCTGGTCGGCGTGGTCGCCTCCGGCAACCTGGAAGTGCTGGTCGAGCGCGTGCCGCTGGACGGCGCGATGGAGATCGAGATCCTCACCGCCGCACGCGGTTTCGGCACGATCTGGCAGGCGGTGCTGGACGATTTCGCCGCGCGCCATCCGTTGCGCGATGTGCGCATCAGCGTCAACGATGTCGGCGCCACGCCGGCGGTGGTGAGCCTGCGCCTGGAGCAGGCGATGGACGTCCTGCAGGGAGCCGCCGCATGAGCCACCCGTCTCACCCCGTAGGAGCGCACCCGGGCGCGACGGGCGTTCCCGGTAACGCCGCAGTCGCGCCCGGGTGCGCTCCTACGCATGTCGTCGGGAGATACGTATGAGCACCACCATCCCCATGGCCGAGCGCAGCTATTACGAGGCCGATGCGCGCGAGCGCATCGATGGCGTGCTGGATGCCGGCAGCTTCGGCGAATTCGTCGGCCCGCGCCGTCGCCTGATCAGCCCGCATCTGGCCCAGCTCGACACCCCCGGCGCCTTCGATGACGGCATCGTCGTCGGCGAAGGCACACTGCGCGGGCGCAACGTGCTGATCGCTGCGCAGCAAGGCGCCTTCCTGGGCGGCGGCGTCGGCGAGGTGCACGGCGCCAAGCTCACCGGCCTGCTCGAACGCGCCGCCGCCACGCAACCGGCGGCGGTGCTGTTGCTGCTCGACACCGGCGGCGTGCGTCTGCACGAAGCCAACGCCGGGCTGATCGCCATCTCCGAAATCATGCGTGCCACCTTGAACACGCGCACCGCCGGCGTGCCGGTGCTGGCCTTGATCGGCAGCGGCAATGGCGCCTTCGGCGGCATGGGCATCGTGGCGCGCTGCTGCAGCGCGGTGATCATGTCCGAAGAAGGCCGCCTGTCGCTGTCCGGCCCGGACGTGATCGAAACCGTGCGCGGTGTGGAGGAGTTCGACGCACGTGACCGTGCCCTGGTGTGGCGCGTCACCGGCGGCAAGCACCGCTATCTGCTGGGCGAGGCGCAGACGCTGGTGGCCGACCGTATCGCCGCATTTGCCGATGCTGCCGTGCAGGCGCTGGACACGCTGACCGAGCCGGCAGGCGAGGCCGCGCTGCAGGCGCTGGAAGCTGCACATCAGCAATTGTCCAGCCGCATCGCCGCCTACGGCGATTGCCGCGATGGCCTGGAGATCTGGCAGCGCCAGGGCATTGTCGAGGCGCAACGCCTGCCGTTGCTGGACACCGACGCCTTCCTCGCCGCCACCGCCGACCGGAGCACGCCATGGAACTGAGCCAACTGCTGGACCGGCTGTTTCCGCTCGGCCACGCCATCGCCCGCAACGACGATGTGCTCACCGGCAGTGCCACCACGGCCGCGGGCGAGGTCACCGTGATCGGCACCGCCAACAAGCTGGAAGTCGGCGTGGACCACGCGCTGGCACTGGCGGCGACCGTGTTGGCGAGCACGCGCGCGCATCCGCAGCGGCCGATCGTGATGCTGGCCGACACCGCCGGGCAACGGCTGGCGCGCCGCGACGAACTGCTCGGTATCAACGGTTATTTCGCGCATCTGGCACGCGCGCTGGACCTGGCGCGCAAGCGCGGCGCACGGCTGGTCACGCTGGTGTATGGCGAATCGGTCAGTGGCGGCTTTCTGTCGTTCGGTCTGATGGCCGACCACATCCACGCATTGCCGGATGCGCAGATCCGGGTGATGGATCTGCGCGCGATGGCCCGCGTCACCAAGCAGAGCGTGGACACCCTGCAGGCACTGAGCAAGAGCTCGCCGGTGTTCGCGCCTGGCGTGGAGAACTACGTGCGCATGGGCGCGGTGGAGTCGCTCTGGGACGGCGATCTGGCGCAGGCGCTGGGCGATGCCCTGGCCGCGCCCAGCGATGGCGATCAACGCCGGGCACTTGGCGCGCAGCGTGGCGGGCGCACCCTGGCGCGCGATGTCGCTGCCGCAGTGGCTGCGGGCGAGGCCTGAGCATGCCCGGCCGCCACGCACTGGTGTGGTTGCAACCGGACGCGCGCTGGCAAGCGCTGACGCCGGGTGCGCAGCCACGGCTGCAGCAGTGGTTCGCCGCGGGTCTGCCGGCAGTGGTGGCACGCGGCGATGGCAGCGAGGCACCCGGCAGCCTGCGGCTCGGCGTGCCGTTGCCGCCAAGCGAAGGCAAACAGCGCCTGGCACTGAGCGCCGGCCTGGACGAGGTCGCGCGCAGCACCGCGCCATTGGCGCTGGACGCCGTGATCGCAGCCGCACCCTCCGCGACGCAGCCTGCACTGCAGGCCTTGCTGACCCAGTGCAATGCCAACGCCCTGCAGCCGCGCGTCTTCGGCAGCTTCGCATGGCAGGCCCTGACCGGGCTTGCGTATGTGCATGCGCAATCGGATCTGGACCTGTTGTGGTCCATCGCCACACCCGAGCAGGCGCAGGCAGTGGTGACAGTGCTGCAGCGTTGGGAACAGCGTCACCGGCTGCGCGCAGACGGCGAACTGTTGTTGCCCGACGACACCGCGGTGAACTGGCGCGAATACGCCGGCAGCGCACAGCAGGTACTGGTGAAGTCCACCAACGGCTGCCGCCTGCTGCCGCGCAGCGCGCTGTTTCCGGTATGGAGCGCGGCATGAGCACGCTGGCCGAACGCACCGCCGATGCCGGGCGCTCCGTGACGCATTGCAACGCGGTGGAGCGGCAGCGGCCAATGACAAGGGCGAAAGAGGCAGGCATCGCAGCATCCCTGGTTGGTACAGACAGCCCAGCGATGCATCTGGTTCGTGCGGACACCCAATCGACACCGACATCGACACTGGTACCGGCAGCACCGCACGACGTACCGTCGCAGCCGCTACTGCGCCTTGCCCCTGCAGGCACTGGTTCGGACCGCGTGCATGCGCCATCGCGCGCTGCACGCACACATGGCGAGCTGCAAGACAGTGCAGCGCGACAAGGCATATCGCATCCCGAAGCCGGCACCGCCAGCGCACTGGCGCATCGGCTGGGACGGCTGGCGGTCGCCGCCCTGCATGCAGAACTCTGCTGCGCACCCAAGCCCGGCCTGGTCACGCCGCTCGACAGCGGCAGCCATGCCGATATGGACGCGTCGACGTTCCTGCGCAGCCTGTTCGCCTTGCGCGGCTACTTCGTCGCGATTGCACAGGCCGGTATCGACAACGCGCCGTTCGAGCAATTGCGCCAGCTCGGCATCGCGGCCGAAGCGGCGATGCTGCGCGCCACCGGCGGCATCAATACCCATCGTGGTGCGATCTTCAGCATGGGCGTGCTCACTGCGCAGGCGGCGCGCGTGCGTGCCGTGCACGGTCATGCCCCTACCGGCGAAGCAGTCTGCAACGCGGTGCAGGTCTGGCGCGATGCGCTGCGGGCCGCACCGCTGGATCCACGCAGCAATGGCCAGCGCGTGCGTGCAGCATTTCGGATCAGTGGCGTGCGCGAACAGGCTGCAGCCGGGTATCCATTGCTGCGCGAGATCGCATTGCCGTGTCTGCGTGGCGCACTGCCCCGCGGCGCCACGCGCGAGGCCGCACTGGCGCAGACCTTGATGCACCTGATTGCCGAGGTCGACGATCTCAACCTGCTGCACCGCGGCGGGCAGGAAGGGCTGGCTTACGCCAAGGCGCAGGCGCGTGCGTTTCTGGCCGATGGCGGCATCGCACACCCGCAGTGGCGCGCGTGCGTGCACGCCATCGGCGCGCAATTTGTTGCGCGTCGCCTGAGCCCGGGCGGCAGCGCCGATCTGCTGGCCTGTGCCTGGTTCCTGCACTGCCAGGAGACGGCATGAGCCGGTGTCGACCACTGGCAACTGCGAAGGCAACGTCCACGCAGGCGTGCGGCGGCGCCGCTCTCTTTATTGCCTCAGGCAACGGCCTGCTTCGCCTGGATACGGAACAAAAGGCTTGCAGCGCGAATAAGGGCGACGCTCGCACAAGGCATAGCATTTTCTGCAAGCAGGCCATCCAATGAGCCTGGCCGTGCTCTGTCCCGGCCAGGGTGGGCAGCACGCCGCGATGTTCGCGCGGGTTGCCGATGCGCCGGCCGCGGCCGAGGTGATCGCCGCCGCGAGCAAGGTGCTTGGCGCCTCGGCGCAAACGCTAGCCGCAGACAACTCCCGCTACACCAATGCCATCGCACAGCCGCTGGTCTGCGCCGGCACGCTGGCGCACTGGCAGGTGCTGCGTACACAGCTGCCCACGCCGGTGTTGGTGCTGGGCTACAGCGTCGGCGAGCTGGCCGCGCATGCGGTCGCCGGCAGCATGGAGATCGCCACCTGCTTGCAGCTGGCTGCCACCCGCGCGCGCCTGATGGATGCGGCCAGCCCGCAACAAGCCGGCTTGATGGCGGTGCTCGGGCTGCCGCTGCGCACGCTCGAGGCGCTGTGCCGGGCGCATGGCGCGGCCATCGCCATCGTCAATGGCGACGACCACGCCGTGCTCGGTGGCCCGCAGGCGGCGCTGCAGGCACTGGGCGATGCAGCGCAGGCGCAGGGCGCACGCGTCACACCGTTGCCGGTGAGCGTGCCGGCGCATACGCCGTGGTTGCGTGCGGCCGCCGACGCCTTCGCCGTCGAATTGAACAATGCGGCCGTGCAGGCGCCCAGGCTGCGCGTGCTGGCCGGCATCGATGCGCGTGCTGTCACCACGCAGGCCCTGGTGGTGGACACGCTGGCCGCACAGATCGCGCAGACCGTGCGCTGGTACGAGGTGCTGGTGCAGGCCGCCGAACGCGGCGCGCGCGTGTTTCTCGAACTGGGGCCCGGCAGCGCATTGGCGCGCATGGCACGCGAGCGCGTGCCGGGTTGCGAGGCGCGATCGGTCGACGAATTTCAGAGCACCCACGGGGTGGTCGAGTGGGTCAACGCCGCATGCGAGCGCGCGGCATGACGGTCGAGGTGGTGCACACGGCGTGACCCCTGGGTGGCGGGTGGCCATCCGTGCTGTACGCGTATCAGGTGTCTGGGAGGGCGCATGACCCCGCAAATTGCAACGATTCTTGGCTTGGTGATCATGTTCATCGTCGCCACCGCATTGCCCATCAACATGGGCGCGGTGGCCTTTGCGCTGGCCTTCATCATCGGCGGTGTGTGGGTGGGGCTGGACGGCAAGGAGGTGCTGGCCGGCTTTCCGGGCGACCTGTTCCTGACCCTGGTCGGCATCACCTATCTGTTCGCCATCGCGCAGAAGAACGGCACCATCGATCTGCTGGTGCATTGGGCGGTGCGCGCGGTGCGCGGGCGCATCGTCGCCATTCCCTGGGTGATGTTCGTCATCACCGGTCTGCTCACCGCCTTCGGTGCGCTCGGGCCGGCGGCGGTGGCCATCATCGGCCCGGTGGCGCTGCGCTTTGCCAAGCAGTACCGCATCAATCCCTTGATGATGGGCCTGCTGGTGATCCATGGCGCGCAGGGCGGCGGCTTTTCGCCCATCAGCGTGTATGGCGGCATCACCAACAAGGTGGTGGAAAAGGCCGGGCTGGACGTCACCGAGATGGCGGTGTTCCTCACCAGCCTGGGTTTCAACCTGATGATGGCGATCATCTGCTTCTGCGCCTTCGGCGGGCTCAAGCTGATGCGTCGGCAGGAGGTCTCGCTTGCCGATGCGCAGTATGTGGCGGTGGCCGACGACCAGGCCTCCAAGCGCCCGTTCGCGATCGAAGGGCATGGCTCGCTGGTGGCCGCCGGTGGCGGCACCCTGTCGACCAATCCGCTGGCGCTGGAGGCGGTCGCCATCACGCGCGATCGGGTGATCACGCTGGTCGGCCTGCTCGGCCTGGGCATCGCCGCGCTGGTCTACAACCTCAACGTCGGGCTGGTGTCGATCACCGTGGCGGTGGCGCTGGCGCTGATCTCGCCCAGCGCGCAGAAGGGCGCGGTGGACGGCATCAGCTGGTCCACGGTGCTGTTGATCAGCGGCGTGGTGACCTACGTGGCGGTGCTGGAAAAGGCCGGCGCGGTGGACTACATCGGCACCGGCGTGTCGCAGATCGGCATGCCGTTGCTGGGGGCGTTGCTGGTCTGTTACGTCGGCGGCGTCGTTTCCGCGTTCGCCTCGTCGGCGGCGGTGCTGGGCGCCACCATTCCGCTGGCGGTACCGTTCCTGATGCAGGGCCAGCTCGGCGCGGCCGGGGTGATCTGCGCGCTGGCGGTGTCGTCCACCATCGTCGATGTCAGCCCGTTCTCCACCAACGGTGCGTTGGTGGTGGCCTCGGCCGCCAAGGAAGAACGCGACGCGCTGTTCCGCCGTTTCCTGGTCTACAGCGGGCTGGTGGTGCTGCTCGGGCCGCTGGTGGCCTGGCTGCTGTTCGTGGTGCCGGGCTGGCTGTGATCCGGCCCGCGTCCGTCAGGGTGTCGGGGCGCCCCAGTAGAATGGGCGCCCCCACGCCAGCATCGACGACCCGCCTGCCATGACCCTCGCCCCTGATTCGCGCAGCGCCAAGAAGCGCGTACCGCTGTACGAGGAAGTGGCCGAGCGCCTGCGCCAGAAGATCTACGACTACGCGCTGCCGCCGGGCGAATGGATCGACGAGCCGGCGCTGGCCGAGGAACTCGGCATCAGCCGCACCCCGCTGCGCGAGAGCCTCAAGCTGCTCGCCGCCGAAGGCCTGGTGCAACTGGACGCCGGCCGCGGCAGCCGGGTCACGCGGCTGACGCTGGAAGACCTCAACCAGTTGTTCCCGGTGATGGCGATGCTGGAAGGCCGCTGCGCGCACGATGCGGTCAAGCGCATCGACGCGGCCGGCGTGCAACGCCTGGAAGACCTGCACGCGGCGATGGAAGCCGCCGCCACCGCCGGCGACCTGGCCGAGTACTACCGCAACAATTATCTGATCCACGAGACCGTGCAGCAGTACGCCGGCAATCCGTGGTTGATCCGCGTCACCCACGACCTGCACCGCATCCTCAAGATGCACCGTGGCCGGCAGCTGTTGACGCCCGGGCGCATGGCGCAGTCGCTGGCCGAGCATCGCGAGCTGATGGCGTGCGTCCGCCGCAGCGACGCCGAAGGCGCGGAGCGCACGATGCACGGGCATCTGCTGAGCCAGGGCCAGGCGTTGGCGGCGTATGTGGCGGCCGGGGGCATGTTGAACGTGCCGGCGCCCTTGCCGAGGGTAGGCGGGAGGTAGGCGTTGGCGCTGTCCGGCGCATCATCACGTGCACCATCGCATTTGCCTTCTCCTGCCGGGGTGCACTGCTGCCGTGCGCGTGCCGTCTGCATCCAGCCGGCGGCGCTTCGCTGCGCGGCGTTGGCCGTTCTCAGGCCTCGGCGAAATGCGGCACGATCGGCGTATCGCCCTGCGCATGCTGTTCGATGACCTTGCGCTGCATCGCCGCCAGGTAGACATCCAGCTCTTCGGTGGAGGCGAAGACATCGCTCAGCGGCACTGCCTTGACCATGTCGAAGACCTTGCGGATCTGCGGCTGCGGGTTGGTCACCAGCACCTTGCCCTGGCGCGTGGCCAGTGCCTTGCGCGCCTTGAAGATGCAGCGGATACCGGCGCTGGAGATGTATTCCAGCGCGGTCAGGTCCAGCACCAGCGTGGTGATCAGGGTGCCCAGCAGCGGCGACAGCGCCGTATCCAGATCCTGAGAGGTGTGGGTGTCCAGGCGCCCGGTCAGGATGACGCGTTGGCGGGTGTCCTGCGGCGGGTCGATCTGGATGGCGAGCGTGGTCATGACAGTGCCTCGGGGAGGGGGGCGTATGGGTGCAGCAGGGTGACGCGCACCACGTTGTATGCACCATCGCGGCGGTAGTCGATGTGATCGGCGAACTGATGCACCAGGAACAGCCCCAGCCCGCCGATCGCGCGCTCGTCGAGCTCGGCACTCAGGTCCGGCATCGCGGCGGTGCTGGGGTCGAACGCGCTGCCGGGGTCATGCATCTCCAGCACCAGCGCCTGCGGGTCCAGCTGCAGTTGCAGGCGCAGCGGCTGCTCGGCGCACTGGCCATGGGTGAGCGCATTGCAGCCAAGCTCTTCCACGATCAGCCGCACCTGGCCGATGCGCTCGGCGTGCAGGCCTTCCAGCGTGAGCGAGTGTTCCAGCGCGTCGTTGGCGCCGGCCAGCTGGGCCAGCGAGGGCGCGATGGCCAGGTCGAGCTTCATCAGGTCGTTGCCTTTCCGGGGGCATCCCGGCCAGCGTCTGCGACCGGTCCAGCATGCTCCTGGCGCAGCCGGATCGCCAGCAGGGTGATGTCGTCGTACGGGTCGGCCTGGCCGGTGAAGTGGGCAATACTGGCGATCACCGCCTTGCACTGCGCCGCCGCGCTGCGGCGTGGCCGCAACGCACCGAGCAGGCGCTCCAGCCCATAGCTGGCGCCCTGCTCGTCCATCGCCTCGGTCACCCCGTCGGTATAGCCGAGCAGCGTCTGCCCGGCGCACATGCGGCCCTGCAGCACCGGGTAGGCGACCTGCGGCTCGATCCCCAGTGGCGCGCCGGTATCCAGCGGCAACGGCCGCGCGCTGCCGTCGATGTCGATCAACACCGGCGGCTCGTGGCCGGCACTGGCCAGCCAGTAGTCGCCGTTCACCACATTGATCACCCCGCACAGCACCGTGGCGAACATGCAGGTGTCGTTGTTTTCGGCCAGCCGCGTGGAGGCGGCGATCAGGATGCTGTCCGGGCGCGTATGCCGGCGCGCGGCGATTTCCAGCACGCTCACCGCGCGTGCCATGAACAAGGCGGCCGGCACGCCCTTGTCGGACACATCGCCCACCACGAACCACAGCAGCCCCGGCTCGGTCTCGACGAAGTGGTAGAAGTCCCCGCCCACCGCCTTGGCCGGCTCCAGCCAGGCGCAGGTTTCCAGATGCGAACCGGCGCGGTCGAAGGTACGCCCGGAAGGCAGCATCGCCTGCTGGATCTCGCGCGCAATCTGCAGCTCGCTGTGCATGCGCTCGCGGGCGGCGGTCATCTCGCCGATCTGCACGATGTGGTCGCGGATCGCATCGCGCGCGCTGTCGAACGCACGCGCCATCACGCCCACCTCGTCGCGGCGTTCGATGTGCGGCAGCGGGTACTCGAATTCGCCACGGCGAAAGTGCTCGGCGGTATCGGTCAATTCCTCGATCGGGCGCGTCAGCTTGCGGGTGATCCGCCCCATCAGCCACCACCACACCACCGCACCCAGCAACGCCGCCAGCGCCACCCACGCGGCCAGCCAGTTCAGGCCCGCCAGCACATAGCCTTCCGAGGCGGACAGCACAAAGGTCCAGCCACTGCGCCCCACTGCCGCGCTATGGGTCAGAAAGCGCTCGCCATCCGGCGCGGTGTGCGCAAACGAGATCGGCTGGCCCGCCGCCACCGCGCGCTGCAGCGGCAGCAGGTCGGGCCGCGACTGCGCCACGTAACGCTCCAGCGTGTAACGCAGGTTCAACGCCGGGTCGGGGCCGAACACCAGCATGCCTTCGGGCGACAGCAGCATCGGCCGGATGCCGATGTCGCGCGGCAACTGGTCGATGATGTCGCGCAGGTGCTGCAGCGGCAGGTCCACGCTGACCATGCCCACCGGCGCGGCATCCACCGCATCGCCCGGGCGGCGCAGCGGCAGGTTGTAGCTGGTGTATAGCGCGCTGCCGCCATCGGTGGTGAGATACGGCTCGGACCACCACGCGCGCCCGTCGCGCTGGGTGCGCAGATACCACGGCATCGCGCGGTAGTCGTAGCCCAGGTCCTGCACCGATTTTTCCAGCACGCGCGCGCCGTCGCGATGCACGTACCAGACAAACCCGGTGTCGCGCGCCTTCTGCGTGCGCGGCTCGATGATCAAGCGCGCCGCACCGATATCCGGGTCGCCGCTGAGCGTGGCCAGCAGCAGGGCGCGCAGATTGAACGGCTGCAGCCCCACCGCACTGCTGCTGGCCGCCAGCGTGCGGCCGCTCACCTGCACCGAGTCGAGCATCGCCGCCAGGCTGCGCGCGGTCTGCTCGGTCAGGCCATCCACCTCGGTGCGCGCCGCCTCCACCAGCTCGGCGCGTGCGCCCAGGTAGAACACCGTGCCCAGCAACGTCAGCAACACCACCAGCACCGCGGTGGCGGCCAGCAACACGCGCATGCGCAGGCTGTGCCGCCAGTGCACCCGCGCAGTGACGGCCACGCTGTCGGCTGGCGATGTGGGACCTGTGGCGATGGCGCGCTTCCGTGGTGGCGGATGGCCCCGATCATGGCAGTTTTGCGGCCGCCGGCAACCGGCTCACGGCCGCCTCATCCTCAGCTGCCGTAAATTGACCCCAGCGGGTCAAGCAAACTAGATTGACTCCCCCCTATCGCCATGGAGGCCGGCCTTGCGCCAGATTCTGACCCCGAGCCTGCTGGCCCTTTTGCTTACGGCCTGTAACGCCCCGGAGACCAGCATGACCCAGACCCAATCCCCCGCAACCGAGGCCGCCGCAGAAGCCGACGTCGAGGCCGGTGGCCGCGGCCTTGCCAAGCTCAATCCCAACCCGCGCAAGGCCTACGAGCTCACGCTGACGCTGGACGAGGCGCCCGGTGCGTTCGGCCTGGTGCAGGGCGCGGCGCAGTACGACGTCAGCAACGAAGCCGAATGCGGCAAGATCCAGCCCGAAACCGGCACCGCCGGGCGCATCACCAGCCAGGAAGACTTCGCACTCAAGAAGATCTCCGACACCGAATACCGCGGCACCGTCTATCTGGACCTGATGCAGGACGAGGACTACTACGGCCGCGGCGTCTGCCACTGGGAATTCAGCGGCGCCAGCGTGCTGTTGAAAGCCACCGGTGCCGAGGAAGAAACCCGCTTCCTGTCGTTTATCGAAGGCAAGACGGTGACTGCGCAGCAGCCGCAGACAAAGCACTACTGGAAGAAAGGCTATCCGCGCTCGGAGTCCGAGAGCTTTCCGGACACAGGTGAGCTGAGCCCGGACAAGTTCAAGCCCGAGATCCGCGACAATCTCTTCACCATCACATTGGCTGCCAAGGAAGTTGCGCCATGACCGTCCCATCGCAGCACTACGCCAACTTGTCCGAGGACACGTACAAGAATCACGCGGTTGGGCGGCGCGCGCCGGGTCATGAGGAATTGGTTCCGGTCGGAAACGAGAAGTACGCCATCCTGGAGCATGTCGACAACAAGGCCACCGGCTATCAGGGCACGATCTACCGCCGTGAAAGCACTGGCGAAATCGTTGTCGCGCACCGCGGCACCGAGGGCAAGATCGACGACATCCTGACCGATGCATCGATGGTGCGCAGCCGCCACAACCCGCAAGCCGACGATGCGCTGGCGCTGACCAAGCATGCACTCGACTACGCAAAGGACTACGGCAACCGGACCGGGCACCAGCCGGAAGTGACGATGACGGGCCATTCGCTCGGTGGTGCGCTCGCACAGATTTCCGCACACCACTACGACCTCAAGGGCGAAACCTTCAATTCGTATGGTGCAGCCAGCCTGTCCTACCGGATTCCGGAGGGCGGTAACACCATGGTGAACCATGTGATGGCGTCCGACCCGGTGAGTGCAGCGTCGCCGCATTTCGGCCAGGTGCGCATCTACGCAAAACCGGACGAGATCAGTACGCTCGGTCACGCCGGTTACAGCAACAGCAGAGCGAACTTTCTGATTCCGGATTCTCCGGTGCTCGCTGCAGGAACCTCGTTAGGCGCGCACAAACTCGACAACTTCTTGAAGGAAGGTTCCGTCCTCAGCGATCCGAGTGCGCGTACGCTTGCGGAAACCAACAAGCGCATGATCAACGAGTACCGCACCGATCTGGATCAGATCCGCGCCGGCATCACCGTCATCAGCCGCAGCGGTCGCGGCCTCGGCCAGGACGCCATCGACGCCATCCGCGGCCCGCTCGCTCCAGGCGAGCCCGCCAAGCGCGACGCACGCGAACACGGCAACGACCACACCTCGCTGCGCATCGACCAGCCGGGGCATGCGGGCAACACCTTGTTCCAGGACGCGCAGCGTGGCGTGCACGCACAGGACGCACGCGCAGGGCGCACGCCCGACCAGCAAAGCGCCCAGTTGTCCGGCTCGCTCGCCTCGGAAATGCACGCCGTCGGCGGCCAGCGCATCGACGCGGTGATGATGAGCCCCGATGCCGCACGCACCTTCGCCGTGCAGGGCCGCGTGGACGACCCCGCGCAGCTGCGCGTCAGCGTGGAGACGGTGGCCGCCATGAGTACCCCGCTGGAGCAAAGCAGCCAGCGCGTGGCCGACAACGCCGCACGCCAGTCGGTGGCGCTGGAACAGCAGCAAACCCAGACCCAGCAACAACAGCAGGGCGCACGCGCGCTGGGCTGAGCGCGCTCGTGCATGCATGAGCGCGGAGCGGTCGACAAAACGGCTGCGCAGCCGCCAGGTGGGCGCAGCCGTTGTCCGGAATCGGCATGGACCAATCTTCACTGCAGTGCCGGGTGCGCCGTCCGCACCATCTGACGGCCGCTCGCTACGCGCTGGTAGTCGCGCTTGATGCGGTGACTGCGCCCGACCCGCAGGCCCGACGCGGCGACGCTTCGATCCGCGAACTGCCGCCATCGAGTGGCTTGTAAGAAAAACGCCGGCTTGCCCGGCGTTTTTTCGTTCGGTCGCTGCCCATCCATGGACGCGAGCTTGTCGAGTGCGCCGAGCGGGCAGGGCAGCTGGAAGCCGGGCGGTCTTCACCCGTCGGGCTGCTGCTGTCGAGCTGGAATCGCAGCTTGCCGCGGGAGCGCCGGTGACGGTGATCGAGCCAGGGGTGTCGTTCCAGAATCAGCTGTCAGCTGTCAGCTGCCAGCCGCAGCCACAGCCACAGCCACAGCACAGCACAGCACAGCCACAGCGCGCGGTGAGCGGCGTACGTACGGCGAGGGTGTGCGCTTCCAGCAACGCGTCCCGGTGCCAGGAAGTCGGCAGCGCGTCATCGCATCGAGCCCGGATACATGCGCTGTCGCTAACAGTCCACCACACCAATCGCCGCAGCGACCGATCGCCAGTCGCACACGCCGCGCACTAGCGCGCCGGTTTTCTGTTGCACCCGCACAACAATGCGCTGGCGAAAATATCGCCAGTTCGCTGGCGCAAGGTGTTTGCCGCCGCGAGATATGCCGCAATGGCGCAGCAGCTATAGCGAGCGCGGCCGCATTGCGCCGCCGTGCTGCAATCGCCACCGTTTCGCAGCGTGTCTGGCCGCTGCGGGCAGCGCCGCATCGCCACAGGCATGCGGCGAATTCGGGGGGATCAGGCAGGGCGCCACGTGGCGCGACATCCAACCATCAAGGGAGAGGGTTCATGCACGTTCTTCGCAAGGGGTACCACTGTGTGCTGCTGGTGCTGCTGGGCGGCCTCAGCGCCGGCGCCGGCGCGCAGGGCATCGCCAAGGGCGCCGATGTCAGCTGGCTCAACCAGCAGGCCGCGGCCAACCCGCCGCAGGTGTTTCGCAATGCGGCCGGCAATACCACCGACTTCATCAAGCTGTTCAAGGATGTGGGCGGCAACGCAGTGCGCCTGCGCGTGTGGGTCAACCCGTCCGGCGGCTGGAACGATGGCCGCGACACCCTGGACAAGGCCAAGCGCGCGGCCGCGCAGGGCATGCGCATCATGATCGACTTCCACTACAGCGACAGCTGGGCCGACCCCGGCAAGCAGACCAAGCCGGCCGCCTGGGCGGGCCACTCCGTCGCCCAGCTCAATACCGATGTCTACAGCCACACCCAGGGCATCCTCAGCTACCTCAAGGACAACGGCATCACCGTCAGCTGGGTGCAGGTGGGCAACGAGATCAACAGCGGCATGCTGTGGAACGAGGGCAAGACGCCCAACTTCGCCACCCTGGGCCAGTTCATCAACAGCGGCTACAACGCCACCAAGGCGGTGTACCCCAACGCCAAGGTCATCGTGCACCTGGCCAACGGCTACGACAACGCCAACTTCCGCTGGTTCTTCGACAACCTGCGCTCGGCCGGCGGCAAGTGGGACGTCATCGGCATGTCGCATTACCCGCCGGTCGGCAGCTGGCAGGACTACAACAACCGCCTGGACACCAACATGCGCGACATGATCTCCCGCTACGGCAGCGACGTGATCGTGGCCGAGGTCGGCATGGACTGGCAGCAGGCCGCCACCACCCGCGCCATGCTCACCAACCTGCTCAGCCGCAGCAGCGCCATCGGATCGCGCGTGCTCGGCATTTTCTACTGGGAGCCCAACGCCTACCCCGGCTGGCAGGGCTACACCATGGGCGCGGTCAACAACAACGGCCAGCTGACCGAAGCGCTACAAGCGTTCTGACCACCCCCCCCCCACCGTAGGAGCGCACCCGGGCGCGACGGGCATTACCGATAAACCCCCTCGCGCCCAGGTGCGCTCCTACGGGGCATGCACCTCGGGCTGGCCCTTATCCTTTGGTCGTACGCCGGCCGCGCCCGCAGCCGCGGCACCCGCCACCAGCACACCCACGCACGACACCGTCCCATTCCATACGCACCCGTAGCGAGGAATGGCAACAGGTGCGTGCGGTACACTTGGGGGTTCACGAATTCACGATGTCGACACACCCGCGGGGTGTGTCCCCCCGGGAGCGCTAATGAACTGGTTGAACGAAGTGCTGCACAACGATCCGAACCCGCTTGAGACGCAGGAGTGGCTCGAATCGCTCAAGGCGGTCATCGATGTCGAAGGCCCCGAGCGCGCCCACCAGCTGCTCGAGGGCATGGTCGAGCAGACCCGCCGCGCCGGCGCCTACCTGCCGTTCTCGCCCACCACCGAGTACGTCAACACCATCTCCCCCGCCAACGAGGCCAAGAGCCCCGGCGACTCGGCCATCGAGTGGAAGATCCGCTCGATCATCCGCTGGAACGCCATGGCCACCGTGGTGCGCGCCAACCGCAAGCCAGGCGACCTGGGCGGCCACATCGCCTCGTTCGCCTCCAGCGCCACCCTGTACGACGTGGGCTTCAACCACTTCTGGCGCGCTCCGTCCGACAAGCACCCCGGCGACCTGCTCTACATCCAGGGCCACAGCGCCCCGGGCGTGTACGCGCGCTCGTTCCTGGAAGGCCGCATCGACGAGCAGCAGCTGGACAAGTTCCGCATGGAAGTGGACGGCGGCGGCCTGAGCAGCTACCCGCACCCGTGGCTGATGCCCGACTACTGGCAGACCCCCACCGTGTCGATGGGCCTGGGCCCGCTCGCGGCGATCTACCAGGCGCAGTTCCTGCGCTACCTGGAGAACCGCGGCCTGATCGAGAAGTCCGACCGCAAGGTGTGGTGCTTCATCGGCGACGGCGAGAGCGACGAGCCGGAGACCCTGGGCGCGATCGCGCTGGCCGGCCGCGAGGGCCTGGACAACCTGATCTTCGTGGTCAACTGCAACCTGCAGCGCCTGGACGGCCCGGTGCGCGGCAACGGCAAGATCATCCAGGAACTGGAAGGCGTGTTCCGCGGCGGCGGCTGGAACGTCATCAAGCTGCTGTGGGGCGGCTACTGGGATGCCCTGCTGGCCAAGGACAGCGACGGCATCCTCAAGAAGCTGATGATGGAGACCGTCGACGGCGAGTACCAGAACTGCAAGGCCTTCGGCGGCGCGTACACCCGCGAGAACTTCTTCGGCAAGTACCCGGAGACCGCCGCCATGGTGGCCGGCCTGTCCGACGACGACATCTGGCGCCTGAACCGCGGCGGCCACGACCCGCACAAGGTCTACGCCGCCTACCACCAGGCCGTGAACACCAAGGGCATGCCCACCGTCATCCTGGCCAAGACCGTCAAGGGCTACGGCATGGGCTCGGCGGGCGAGGCGCTCAACCCCACCCACCAGACCAAGAAGCTGGACGACGACGCGGTGCGCCACTTCCGCGACCGCTTCAACATCCCGGTCACCGACAAGCAGCTGGAAGACGGCCAGGTGCCGTTCTACCACCCCGGCGAGGACTCGCCGGAAGTGCAGTACCTCAAGGAGCGCCGCGCCGCGCTCGGCGGCTACCTGCCGTCGCGCCGCCCCAAGGCCAGCCAGTCGTTCGTCGCGCCCACGCTGGACAAGTTCGACCGCCTGCTCAAGGACAGCGGCGAGCGCAAGTACTCCACCACCATGTCGTTCGTGCAGAGCCTCAACATCGCCCTGCGCGACAAGGAACTGGGCCCGCGCATCGTGCCGATCGTGGCCGACGAGGCCCGCACCTTCGGCATGGAAGGCCTGTTCCGCCAGATCGGCATCTATGCCCCGTTCGGCCAGAAGTACAAGCCGGTCGACGCCGACCAGCTGATGTTCTACCGCGAGGACCAGACCGGCCAGGTGCTGCAGCAGGGCATCAGCGAGCCGGGCGCGATTGCCTCGTGGATGGCCGCCGGCACCAGCTACTCGGTCTCCGACGTGCCGATGCTGCCGTTCTACATCTACTACTCGATGTTCGGCTTCCAGCGCGTGGGCGACATCGCCTGGCAGGCGGCGGACATGCGCACCCGCGGCTTCCTGCTCGGCGGCACCGCCGGCCGCACCACGCTCAACGGCGAGGGCCTGCAGCACGAGGACGGCCACAGCCACCTCGCCGCCGGCGGCATCCCCAACGTGCGCAGCTACGACCCGACCTTCGGCTTCGAGGTCACCGTCATCATGCAGCACGGCATGAAGGCGATGATGGAAGACCAGATCGACGAGTACTACTACATCACCCTGATGAACGAGAACTACGCCCACCCCGGCATGCCGGACGGCGCGGCCGAGGGCATCATCAAGGGCATGTACCTGCTGCAGGACGCCGGCAAGCCCAAGAAGGGCGAGCTGCGCGTGCAGCTGCTGGGCTCGGGCACCATCCTGCGCGAGGCCATCGCCGCCGCCGAGCTGCTGGACAAAGACTTCGGCGTCACCGCCGATATTTGGTCCTGCCCCAGCTTCAACGAGCTGCGCAAGGACGGCTTCGACGCCGAGCGCTGGAACCGCATGCACCCGGAGGCCGAGCAGCGCAAGCCGTACGTCACTCGCCTGCTGGAGGGCCGCCAGGGCCCGGCCATCGCCGCCACCGACTACGTGCGCCTGTTCGCCGACCAGATCCGCGCGTTCGTGCCGACCACCTACACCGTGCTCGGCACCGACGGCTTCGGCCGCTCGGACACGCGTGCGAATCTGCGCCGCTTCTTCGAGGTCGACCGGTACTACATCGCGCATGCGGCGATTGCCGCGCTGGCGAAGGACGGCAAGATGACCGGCAAGGATGTGGCCCGGGCGATCAAGCAGTACAAGATTGATCCTGAGAAGGCGAATCCTGTCGGGGTTTGATGGTTAGCTCGTAAATCAAGAAGGCGGCCTGAGGTCGCCTTCTTTTTTAGTCAATCTTCATTCCAAATCAGATGTACTGGGAGGGGTAATGTACAAGGAATTGTTAACCGTCGAGCGCATACGTAAGAGCACAAGAGGCCAGGAAAGCATCGCGCAAGAAGTCGAGAGTGATCGCGCACGCGTTCTGTACTCCGCTTCATTCAGGCGATTGCAACGAAAAACCCAAGTCTTCCCATTGGAGGACAATGCGGCTGTTCGTACCCGTCTTACGCACTCTTTAGAAGTCGCGCACGTAGGCAGGTTTCTAGCAACCAGCGTAATCCAAAAGGTCTCTGATTCTAGAGAAATTGCTCGCTGGGGACTCGAACAAACAGATCTGAAACATGCTTTTGTGGTGACAGTCGAGGTTGCGTGTCTGCTCCACGATATAGGCAATCCTCCGTTCGGGCATTTCGGTGAAGCAGCCGTCGCAAAATGGTTTTCCGGCCGCTCCGATAGTCCTAATTACTTGGACTTCACTGGCTTTGATGGGAATCCCCAGGGCTTTCGTATAATAACCAAGCTCAATGGTTCTGACGGCTTGAGCGGTATGAACCTGACCTTGTCGCAACTTGCGGCGACACTCAAGTATCCGTCAACTCCATTGGAAAAAAATCACTACAAGAAATTTGGTGCTTTTTTTTCCGAAACGGATGCGCTCGAAAAAATTAGGGCTAAGTTTTCTCTAGGGCCAGAGCAGAGGCATCCGTTGGCCTACCTAATGGAGGCCGCGGATGATATATGTTATTGCTTGAGTGATATTGAAGATGGTGTGGAAAAAAGAATATTGACTCATGATGATTTCATTGAGGCGTTAATCGAAGAGGTTCGAGCGGACAGCGAGGTTAAGGGTGTTATCGAGGGCGTTAGGGGAATGGCAAAGGGCGCCGGTAAAGTTGATGAGACGGTAGCGTTTAGAAGTTCCCTTGTGCGAAGGTTTGTCACAGCGGCGTCTTCTGCCTATGTGGATAAACATAATGAGATTCTTGCGGGTACCCTTAAGGAGATCATTCAAGAAGATAGCTTGGATGGGCGCATTTTGGGCGCAATTAAAAAAGTAGTTAGAAATAAAGTTTATAGAGACCCTTCAATCCAATCACTAGAGCTATCTGGCTATGCAGCAATAACGGGTCTTCTTGATCGCTTTGGTACTCTGCTAGATCTGCCGCGGGAAACGTTTGTGAAGCTTTTGGAGCCTGGTGCAAGAATGTCTGGCTACGACGTAGAAAAACGATTGATTGATTTTATCGCGGGCAGGCATGTGGCGACGTATGTACAGGCTACCCAAGCGTGCTGTGATGATGTAGAGGGTTGGTGTCGCGCACATCTTATTGTTGACTATATTTCTGGCATGACGGATTCTTTTGCCATGGATATGCATAAAGTCCTGGGTGGCACAAAGTGGTAGATGAAATTTTCAGCTTCGACGCGACATCTCACCCGGTCAGTCTGGTGCGAGAAATAGAAGCTATTTATGGCAGAGAGGTGTTGCTTAGTTTTTCTCGGTATTTTTATCGTCCGTGCCATTTGCTCGATGAGCGAGTGGTTTTTACCGAGACTGCTGCTGCCGTAACATCTGGGTGGGTATTAGAAGCTATCTCTCAGCTACAGGATGAGTGGGAGTTAGCAATGAATTCCGTTGTTCTTGATGGACGTGGGCGAAAAAAGCATCTTGGAATGATCGATTTTGTTGGAAAACCTCCGGTCTCTCTAATTAGGGAGCGGGCAAGAAATTTTCTCGGCTCAAGAATGGCGGCTAGTTTAATTTTGTTTGATAGTGGCCGAAGTATTCATGGTTATTCTTTGGGCTTAATGGGGCCCGCAGAATGGCATCATTTTTTAGGTCGTCTATTGCTCATGAATTTGCCTGGAGATAAGCCGTTGGTAGATGAGAGATGGATTGGTCATCGTCTTATCGGCGGGTATTCCGCGCTTAGATGGAGCGCCAACTCATCGCATCACTCGGCAGCCCCTCGCCTGCTAGAGAGTATTAGATAGTTCAGTCAAAGATAATTTTAAGAAAAAAGGTCTGTGCCACATTTTGGGGAAATTTAAGTCGCCAATTCTTGTGGCAACGTCTAATGGCATGCGCGGTTGGCGACGAGCAGTCTTGAATCTTTCTCAATGCTGCGTCAGCTGCCCAGGAAGCTCGACTATGCTCTGTGCCCTAAATCCACCCTCTCGATAAGCGATGAGATTGCGGCTGCTCGGTACCTTAGTGTTTCGCAGATATCTAATCTGCCGTGCGCGCCAGCGGTAGACTAGTCGAGAGAATTTTAGACCAAAATTTGATGCTTGCTGGGGAATGGAATGAATTCACTTAATAGTAAGGACAAGGCGAAAGCCGTAAGCATTCTCCAAAACTGGGAGGAAGTGGCTCCGTATGTCGACTTGGTTCGAGCAGCGTCCGATTCAAACAAAAAATCACTTGGTTTTTTGCCGGCGTCAGTTTTTGCTAGACACGCACGCCGCAATCAGCTTTTTGTAGCGGTGGATCCTGCGTCGCAGAGCTACCTGGGGCATTTGCTATTTGATTTGAAGTTCCCTCATGCGACTGTGTTGCAAATGTATGCCGATCCTCTGAGCCGCAGGCGAGGTGTAGCCGGGCAACTGATTAGCGCACTAAAGCAACTATTGGGCACCCATGAATTTCTTTCGATAAGAGCTCGGGTGGCGGAAGATCTCGTTGATGCAAATAAGTTCTGGGCTGATGCGGGCTTTGTTGTTGGAAGAAGAGTGGCTGGCGGAGAGACTACTGGTCGAAAGATTCTGATACGGGTTTTTGAGCTCGATACACCCCAGCTATTTCCACCAAGTGGTTTAACTAAGCGCGGCGCAGATAATTTGGGTTTGACAACGGCGGGCTCACAGGCCCTGCCGGTCTATCTGGTAGATCTGAACGTACTCTTTGATATAGCGCATCAGCGAGCAAATCATGAGGCCGCTGTATCGCTTATTCGGTTGGCACATCTGGGAGAGTATCAACTCGCAATCAGCGATGAAGCAGGCAGGGAGCTTGATAGAACTGCTATCTCTGGCCATCCTGATCCAATGCGCGGTGTAATTGAGTCTGTTCCAAGGGCTGCTTTGGTCGATAGTGAGGCTGTCGAAAAACTCATTGAAGAGGTTGCGCTCTTAATATTTCCTGAAAAAAAATACCCGGATGGCTTCAAACGGAATGATATTTCTGATGCGCGTCATGTTGTGACTGCTATTTCACATGGGGCTGCTGGTTTCGTAACGCGCGACGAAAGAATTGTTGGAGCATCGGAAAAGCTTGCCAGAAACTACGGAATAAGTGTTCTTACCATTGAAGACTTTATACGTCCACTTTGGACGGACGAACATAAAATTCAGTTTGACGTTGGAGAGTCTGGCGGATTTGAGGTAATACGTTATGGAGATGTAGATGCAGATGCCGTAAGAAAATTTCTGCTATCTCAGGGTGTTGAAGCTCACGACATAACCGGTAAGTGGATTCCATTAGCCGCTGGTGAACGACTGGCGAAGCGGGTCGTGGCGAAGGTGAAGGAAAGTGTAGTAGGCGTTTGCTGCTGGTCACGCTCTGCCAAAGATAGTAGAAATGTATCAATTAGAATATCCGCCGATGAAACCCTTGGGTTTGTTCTTCCAATGGCGGATGCATTGCTGACTTCTGTGATTAGCGAGTGTTGTGAAGTTGGCTTCTCATCGCTGTCTTTGGAAATGCCTTCCGGGCAGATTGCAGCAAAAGAGGTGGCTTACGGCTACGGATTTCGAGTAAATCATGCCGGGGTGCTAAGAAAGCTCGCAACGAAGATGGTAGTCGGGCCTGCACAATGGGGCCTACTACGCGATCAGATAAAAGCCGAGCAGCAGCTCTCTCTTCCGATATCGATGCCAGATTGGCGAAGGTATGCGGAGCCCCAACCAATAGATGGTGCCGATGGTGAGAGGAGGTTTCTTAGCTTTCGAGATCTCGAGAACTTGCTTTCTCCGTTGATTTTTGCTGTTGAGGATCGTCCCGGACTTGTAGTTCCGATTAAAGCAAAGTATCTAGAGCGCCTATTGGGAGCCAGTCGTCAGCTGACCTTTGGCCCCAAGATGCAAGCTGAGCTCTCCCGGCAGCGAGTCTACTTGGGCGACCCTAGATCTCTGAAAAAGTACCAAAAGGGGGCGCTTCTATTTTTCTACGAATCCGGCGCCAAAGGAGAGAAGTCAATCGTCGCGGTGGCTAGAGTGGTTGACGCGTTTCTCATCCGGCGCGACCAGAGTGCGTTAGAGTCATTGTCGAAGTCCGTTCTGACGCTTGATACACTATCTGAGATTGGTAAGGCAAAAAATAAAGCGGCTTGCCTTTTTGATAACGTATTGTGGCTAAAGAACCCGGTCTCAATAGGTGTGCTTAGAAATATCGGAATAAAGGATGGGCAGTTGATAACCGCATTATCGTTGTCTGAGAATCAGATAAGAAAAATACTCTCGGTTGGAGCTACGGCATGAGCGCAAACATTCTGATATCACTTGAGCCGCGTCATGCGCAGAACATTTTGTCCGGCGAAAAAAAGGTGGAGCTTCGGCGTAGGGCGCCGAGGGTGTCGCCTGGCACGGTGATATGGATGTACGCCAAGATGCCTGAAGGTTCGGTTGTTGGGCATGCAACGGTAAAAAAAATACATGAGGCGTCCCCCCAATATTTGTGGAAACGTTTTAAGAATCAAGTGGGTGTATCTAAGGCTGAGTTCTTTGAGTATTTCTCGTGCCGAGCAACTGGCGTAGCAATAGAATTGCAGGATACGAGGCGACTCGAGAATCCTGTCAGCCTAAAGCAGCTCAGAAGTGTTGATGAGTCTTTCCAGCCTCCTCAGTTTTTTAAACATTTGCATGTTAAAGAAATGGTTACTGATGCAGTTACAGCCGCCAAGTGAAGATTATTAGGAGGGGGAATAAGAGGCGCACTTGTTCATGTGGTAAGAAATTTCGTAGGCGTTGCGTCCGTTACAGAAATGACGGCCAGAGAGCGCTTCTTTCCTTTGAGCTTGGCTACATCGACTACCTAATCGCTTAGCGATCCGACGCGGTGGCCGAAATTGCTCCTGCCGCAAGCGCAAGCCGGGCTGCACCAGAAACTGTTAGTAATGCAATCAGGTTCACTTCTGGCTATAAATGAACCTGACTCGTTTCTCGTTGGTCAATTGTCTCCGTTTCTCTTGTCCGGGTGGCCTTCGAGCTTGTCCCAAAATACCTTCCTCTGAGAGCGGAGTCGAACGCACTCATCTGCCTTGTAAACCCGTGTCTCGGGCGTAGCGACCGGACTATCGCATATCTTCACAATTGCATTGTTGTCTGCAACTTTGCTAACTAAAAGCACCAGACCAAAGCCTGTTGCTGTCAAGGCTGCATAAAGAACTAATCCGAGAATGCGCGAGGTTCGACTTTTCAGTCGTTGAGATAAGCCTTCGTCGAAGCGAAGAACTGCAATGAACATAAATGCTATAGATGTGATGATGCATGCAATAAATACATTCTTTTCCCAGCCGACCGGGCCATCAATCGTTTCCGTTCGGAAGAACGCAATGCCCGCACTGGCGATCGCTACGGCTAGGGCCCAATTGCGTCCTAGTTCCAGTAGGCCTTCAAGCATGTAGTTGCGGGGCTTCATCTCAGTACTCATAGATATTTCTCCTTGTGATGTACCAATTGAGCAAGCTCACCGTCTCAAGGTTTGAGATAATTTTTTGAGCGGATTCACTGTTTGGACTGTTGACAATCGGTGCATTTGCTAGCGACCTCGCGACAAGGAGCGTCGAAACTCCTCACGTAGCGGCACCCACCTCCGACAAACCGGTGGGTCTTGGTTTCGACCATTGCGCGGAAGGCGTCGTGGCCCAGGGCTCGCTGCTGCTGTAGATGAAGACGAATGCTGGTAAGCAGTTCGTCGGAGAGGGCTTCATCGAGCAGAGCACGGTAGGCGTTGGATCGCTCGATCGGGTCGCTGCCAAGCGCAAGCCAACAGGGATGTGGTGTCAGTGAGGAGTGCTTGCGCTGGCCTAGATTGGCTGGGCAGCTGGACCAACGATACGCTGCCGGGTTGTCTGTCAGGCGAGCACGCACGGGATTGAGCTCAATGTAGCGATAGCAGCGAAGGACGTAGTCCGCACTGTCCACAAGACACGCTTTGTACCGCCCTTCCCATAGCGTACCAGTGCGCCCGTGGCGGCCATTGAACAATGCTACGTAGTTTCGTCCAAGCCGCTGCATAAGTTGCCCGATTCGTCTCGCCGCAGGTGGCGTGACTAGCAAGTGCACATGGTTGTCCATCAATACGTAAGCGTGCAACTGGCAGCCTGTGGCATACAAGGCCTCATGCATCAGGTGCAGATAGCGCAATCGATCGCCATCATCCAGAAAGCAGGGCAACCGGTTGTTCCCCCGCTGCACGATGTGCTGCGGGATGCCGGGAAGGTCGATGCGTGGAAGTCTGGCCATGGCACAAGACTCGCAGCCAGGCGTTGGTGCTGATAGCGAGGAAGCCCTCTCGAAAGCTGAAGCTGTAGCCTGAAATTTGGGTAGGAAGTGAACCTGACCCCGTTAGCGCCGTGTAGGAACTAAACCTGACCGCTGTTAGCGGTGTATAAATAAGCAGGGCCATAGACGCGCGGCTTGGCAGTCTCGCTTAACGTGAAGGGATACACATGCAACGATACGGGCAGCTTCTGCTGTGTGTTCTGGTCTGCTCAGGCATCTCGCTGCTGACAGGTTGCCAGGCACAGACAACCCAGACGCAGGACGTGGCAACGCGCGTTGTGGCTGATGGGCAGGTTCCCATCGTACGACCGCTGCAGTTGGCAGGGATGTCCAGTCCGATGGTGGTCGAACTCAACGTGCGGCCTCCTGGCAAGAATGCGACTGACACACTCTTCCTGGGTATCCGCGTCGGTGACGAGGATGCTCTGAAGTCACTTGAAGCTGCCCAAGCGCTCCGCAGATCCGGCCTGCACGCTGAGCTTGTTCTGAAACGGCTTGAACCAAGCGGTGCAGTCAACATCCCATTGGTGCGCGTTGAATCGCAGGCAGGCGCTCCCGCTCGGACCATCGCTGTGAGTACAGACGGGCGTGTTCCAGGCGTGTGGCTGGACGAGGTGGATGGCTCGTCCCTTCAATCTGCGGGTCTGGAATCTCCAGGGCATCGCTACACGCAGCTTGCCTTCGCATGGGCGCAAGGAATTCAGCCTGGCAGGTATCAGCTGAGCATCAGGCTGCTTGGCCAGCCGCCGCAGTTGACATCGATCGAATCTGAGTTGCTGGTCGCTTACCGGCACAAATCAAAGTAGGAACACCTCATGGACGATAAATACGCTGTCACTCTCTACGTTGCCGCACCGGGGACACCGCTTCTTGACGGTGGAACATCGGCAGCAGGGCACATGTACTACACAGTCACGCACGGGAAGGAACAAACCAGCTTCGGGTTTGCACCTATCGAGCACGGTGTGATGTCAGGGCCTGGGAAGGTCTACAACGATGATGCCGATCAATACCAAAAGCCTTTCTATCAACGCACGATGGAGATCAGCAAGGATCAGTACGAAAAATTGGTGGAGTTTGGTGCAAAGCCCGGCGAGCACGGCTTCAATACGCAGTATCACGGCGCAATGAACAGTTGCATCGATTACACATGGGGCGCTGTCAATTACGCCGGTCTGCATCGTACCGACCTGAAGTTCATACAGGATAAGGACTTCGAGGGTGGCCTGAAACCGCTCAGCAACGTTGAGTACATCCGTAGTATCAAAGCCCCTGTTCCCGACAGCGAATTGAACACTGAGCAATACAACCCGATGCCGGAGCGGACACTCCTGCAGCGCATGATCAGTGATGCGCAGTTGCCAGACAAGGATCGTGAGATGCTCAACACGATTCGGGAACAGGTTGCAGGCATCGATCAGCAACATGGCAGGGCCTACGATGCCACTAGCGAGAAGATTTCCGTTAGTTTGCTGGCAACCGCGAAGGAGGGCGGACTGAGCCGTGTAGACCACGTGGTTCTCGGAAACACTCCCGGTGATGGAGCAGGCCAGCGCCTATTTGTAGTGCAAGGCGAGTTGGAAAACCCTGCTCACCTCAGAGCATCGATAAAGGCCGAAGAAGCAGCAAAAACACCTGTCGAGCAGTCATTCGCAAAGGTCGAGCAAATCTCTAACACCCAACAAGAACGTGCGTTGGCAGCACAGCAGGAACCCGCACTTGAGCAAAGTCGGGCGCCGATGCAGATGGGTTGATCGCCGTTGATTTGGCTGGGAAAGGGAGCCGGTTGGTGAGGAAATGGCTGGGTCAAGGTGCTTAGCCGATAAGTCAGCTTGACGCCGGCGAAGCAGCCGGTCCTTGCTTTGAGTATCAGGAAGAAGACGTCGTGGTTGCGCTGCTTCCATGGCTAATTGCGAGTTACGAGGCTGGACTATGGGGCGCGTTGTCAAGGCAGTGTTGGTTTTGGGGCTTGTGCTTGTGGCCGCGCCTACGGGTTGGGGTTCTTTATTCGCTACCAACTGCCACAGTGACGGCTGCCTGGGTGTTCTGGTGCTATGGGCGGTAGGGTTACTTCTCGCGCTGTTAATGGTGCTTGGGTTGATTACCCGCGGCTTAGTAATCCGTTGGAAACGGTGGCAAGTTCCCTCAACAAACATGGCAATTGTGTGGGATCGCATTGGCCTTTTGGGGCGGGATCGTCGCTTTGGGATACTTCTTCGCCACCACGCGGTCCTAGGCCGGCAGGAGTGGTACACATGACATGAGCGATCTCGCAGAAGCCTTTCTATCACCCGACCAAAACTAGTCGCCGCTTCGTAAGTAGGTCGCTTAAAGTGCTGTTACCTGCTGGATAAAATTTTGTGTAATGTCTCAATTGCTTAGGTCATGTGAGAATGCGCTTTTGGCAATAGCTTGAATTCAAGGATTAGCAATGATGCGGTTATGCGGGGTCGCGTTGATCAGCTGCTTCTCATAGGCAAAAGCACCTGGTCTTTAATGTCTTGCTGAAAAATTCAGTGAGTAGAGCTTGCTGCGACCGTCGAAGCTCGCGTCTACTAGGATCTATCCGGCGCAGTTGATGATTGAGGTATGACAGGCGACTCTACGGGTCTGCTGGGATCTGTTAGGCCTGCACGCAGAGCTTGAGTGTCCTTGACCGCCTTCTCCTTGGCTTTTGCATAGGTTTCTCTAGCTTCGGAAACCAAGACGTCGAGGCGCGCTCGCTCGGTGTCTAGCTCCGTTGTATCGATACCCATTGAGGCAGCCTCTTGCGAAGTCATATCCAGCGAACGCTTGGTCGCGATGAGCGCGTAGAGCATGCCTTCCGCGGAATCAGCTGGTGCTTGGATAGCCGCGATCTGCGCGAGCACTTCGTGTCGTTTCATGTCAACCAGGTTGCCGAGCACTAGAGCTGGATCATAGGGTGTTGTAGATGGCACGGTGAAGGCTCCTGATGGTCAAGGTGTCTATGTGTCCGAGCTTAGCTTTCTTCTACTAACGCGGCACTGGAGGCGGTTTCACAAGCAGTCAGGTCATTTGTAGCGTGGGGCAACCTGAGAGAGTCGTTGATGCGTTTGATCCAAATCTCGCCGGCATCGGCTGCCTTTTTCTCTGCGTCGCAGCGCCACAAGCTAATGAACGCACCAATTCCGCACATTGCTGCCGCAGTTGCGTAGAGCCATTGCGAGAGTCCGCTAGCGTGGGCCGCCACATAGGTTGCGCCCATCGCCATGGATGCAAGCAGGAAATAGCGCACCAACGACCAGCGGTGATTCAGCCATCTGCGAACTGCGCGCTTGTGTCGCGTGTGAGCCCAGCGCACCGTTTGGGTGTCTGAGTCGTAATGGTAGAACTCCCAGATCTCCGAAAGGTCCATCAATGCCTGGCTGCAGTGTGGGTGGCTCAGAGCGGTGCGGATGACATGAGCAGGTAGCGGTTGTCCATAGAGATGGCGAACGGTGACCTCAAGCCAGAGATCGTCATCTGCGCGCTTGGGGTCCCAGTGCTCAAGGAATTCCCGTCGATGTTGACTTCGCCTGCCATGAAGATCGAAGAGACCGCGCGTTGCATAAATGATGAGCGCGAACAACACGATTGGGATGAGTAGGCCAGGGCCACCGGCCGCGATCATATCCTTGAACATTCACCCCTCCTCAATGAGCGTGAAGACCACGATGGTCGGCGGAGGCGCGGACGCAGGATCGGAAGCTGACGTCACGTCTGCAGATGCCGATTCGCGTTCAGTTCGTGACCGGAAGGGCCGCGATCCTGGAAACACCGGGCAGTCGCTGTGTATAGAGCTTGGCCATGTCATCGGGGTTGACCACATGTGCAAAGTGCTCAAGGCCGATGGTCAGGAAATCACCATGGCGGCCATCGCGCTTGATTCCCACTTCAACGGCCTTGAGCGCGCTGATCCAATACCAGGAGACGTTGTCATTGTCCTCGCCTCTGTAGGCGTACCAGAGCGGGATACGGAACATGCGTTCGAACGCGACCGCTTTCAGCAGCTCTTTCTGCAGGCTTAGCGTGAAGCAGGGCGACCCGTCCCACTCCTTCAAGTCGAAGTTCTTGGCATCTACGGCAATCAGTCCGATGGAGTCGAGCAGGACCATGAAATCCGGTCGCTTGATCTCACCTGTGAAGAGTGGGGCGAAGCTTTCCCTTGCCTGGCAGACCGCAACGTAAGACAGGCCAGAGTCGCCAAGCCACTTGCAGAGATCCGTCTCCCCAATATCGCCTTTCTCCTTGATTGCCTCCTTGGTACCTACGATTGACTCAGAAATTCTTCGCAAGATTGACATGTCGTTCCTTCAAGTGGAGCGGAGCGCGGTATACCGAAAGCAGCAAACCATTGCATCGGTCGCAGTGCATAACTCCTTGAGAGTGGATCTTCGGTTTTGCGATACAAGTCACTGGCTGGGCAATCGATGCCAAGCATTTGCGACGGGCTTGCCCTGCGGGCGCGGAGTCAGGCAAAGGTCTTATGTAGCTATTGACACGCCACACCTTGCACTTGCAATCTAATCGCAAGGAGCGTCGAAACTCCTCACAGAGCGGTACCCACCTCCGTCAAACCGGTGGGTTTTTTGTGCCTGCATCCAGCAGGTACAAGCCGACGCAATGCCTGCGTCGGGAGGGCGGCTAATACAACACCCGCAAGGGAAATACGCCCGCCGGCTCTGTGCGGTTTCGAACCTCCCGACATCCCGTCGCCGTTGGCGGCGGTTCTTGGGTTGTTCCAGGAGGGCGTTGCCATGTCTACCGCACCATCCATGCTGGCGTCTGTGCCAGTTGACCTGTTGTCGATCACCTCTCACCACCTGCGGTGGAATGTGGCCGGAGTGCTGTGCCGGCTCGCTGCACGCGCAGCTGTTGAGCAGGCGAGCGACCATCCGGCGTATCCGCTAAGTCGCCAGCTCGCTGTGCTGCTGCACACCTCGCGCCGCCGGTTCGCACGCAGTGCTGCGGGGATGCAGCAGTGCGTCGCCGCATCCATCACCCGCCACCACCCGGAGGCGCCATGACACGCCGCCGCCCACCTACGACATCTGCCAGCGGACGACCCACCCGCACGCGCACGCGCCCCACGCCGCCCAAGCGGGTGCAGTGGGTTGTTGTGGAACCCGACCGCACCAGGCTGCCACCGATGCTGCCGCCCGACCCGGACGCCGCCCCGCGAGGCCCCGGCACGCTGCGCGCACCCCGCCGCGCCCGCCGCCCGCGCCAATGCACCGTCAGCTACACCCATTACCCCGGCGCCCACGACCACGCCGACGACCAGCACGTGCCCCACGTCCGCCTCAGCGGCTTATGGCTGGAGCAACTGGGCTTTGCCATCGGCACCAAGCTGCGCATCACCGCCAGCGAAGGGCAGCTGCTGATGGAGGTGTTGCCGCCGGTGGGAACGCCGGCAAAGTGACCTATCGCGTGTCGCTCAGGGCTGCCTGCCGCATTCATGTTAAGTCGGTGCGCGGTTCGTCAATCGTGCGGTCTAAGAGCGACTTGCGGTGATTGCTACCTATGCCTGATCCAAGATCATTGGCGTGTTAGATTTCAGCGACACTCTTAGCGCAGGACCAGAGAGATGGCCCTTCACCTTGGGGAATCCCTTGGCAGGCAAGGCAACAACGGACGTAGTGACTCACCTCGGGCAACGTTGTTAGCGAGTGCGCTGCTGGCACTATGCACCCTTCATGCGGGGTGTGCCCCGAGCACTCCACGCGATCAGTTAGCCATAGCGGCTGCAAAGCCCTCCGCTGAAACCAGGAGCAAAGACGTGACGGAGCGCCTTAAACAAGACGTCGATCGTTTGATCGCAACAGACTTCCAGGATGTCGCCGCCGTCAGTACTCAGCTCCAAGCTCAATTTGGACCACGGCACGTAGACGGAGAAAGAGAGCTTCGGGTAAGCGAGCAAGGCGTGCTGGCAGGTGAAAAGGTGCAGCATGTTGAGTTCATTAGTGCAACAGATGATCCATCGCGTGGGAAGTTGGTTATCGATTTCTCGCCACCTGGTCCGGGTTTTATGGAGTCTCCCTGGGTAGACGCTATTCCTTACCCACCTCGTCCAGATGCGCGAGATTCCAGGGCCTATTGGGAGATGACAGTTAAAGGCACTAAGGTCATCTTTGGTCTGACGGAAGACCAGTCACACCTAAGTTATATCTCGATCAGCAAACTTTGAGATAAAGTTTGATGAATCAAGCAAGGGAAATGCGTGATGGAAATTAATGAAGATAAAATATTTCCACTGCCGAAACAGGTAGGTGCACAGTCCAATGGTGCGCTACCGGCTTCTCCGCTGAAGGATCCAGCATTGGCGCCTTTGATCAACTCTTCACCCACACTCCAAACGGGCCTTTCTCAGTTAAAGCGAGATGGCATAGGCATTGATTGGGGCAGCGCGGGTGGAGGCACCTACCTGGATCCAGGTAAGAAAGTAGTGATTGACCAGAACGCAACTGGCAAAGGCGAACGGATCGCCAGATCACTATCGCATGAGATTGGACACCATGGTTTTGCTGAGCCTAAAGATTATTCTTCCAAGCAAGCTTATGTGAACAACATGCTGCGCGGCGAAGCCGCTGCAACGCTCAGTAACGCACTAGTCCGACGTGAGATTCTGAATCATCAGGGGCCGGATATCGGTATTTCTGGAAGCGGCACGAGGCCGCAGCAGTACGAGGCAATTGCAGATCAGCAAATGGCAGGTCGCATCACACGCGATGCTGCATTGAACCAGATTGCCCAAGTCTTCAAGACGGAACAACCTTCGGTCGCTCCAAGTAAGACCTACGAACAATATTATGGCGATTACTACGACAAACACATCGTCCCCTGGAAGCTTAAACAGGGGCGGCCGGAGCCCGGAGCCGTTGGCGATATCACTACTTCTGGTGTGAAGCAGGGTGGACTTGGATCTGAATCACATCCGGCATCACCGAAGACCGCATTGTTGCCCTCACAGCCAGGCCATGCGGACCACGCGCTTTACCAGCAGATCAAGGGTGGCGTGACGCAGCTCGACGCCCAGCACGGCAAAGAGTGGGACGGGGCAAGTCAGCGCATGACTGCCAGCCTGCTTGCGCTGGCAAAAGAGGAAGGGTTGTCGCGGGTGGATCATGTTGTGCTCAACAACCCAACAGGTCAGCTGGCCGGCGGCGAGAAGGTCTTTGTCGTCCAGGGCGCCCTCAACGACCCGGCACACCAGCGTGCACACATGCCGACGGTGGACGCCGTGCAGGCGCCAGAGGCCCAGTCGTTCGATCGCCTGCAGGCAATCAACCAGACTCAGGCCCAGGCGCGCGAACAGCAGCAGGCGCTGGAGCAATCGCAGCAAGCCGTTACCCAGGCCGGTCCGTCGATGACGCGTTGAGGCCCAACACAGCAAAGATAAGGCCAGGCCATCCATACGCACTCCCGCTGTACGCGCCAGTGCACCGAGCTACACCCATTACCCGGCACCCGCGACCACGCCGACGACCAGCACGTACCCCGCTTACGCCTCAGCGGGCTATGGCTGGAACAAACAACTGGCTTTGCCATCGGCACCAAGCTGCGCATCACCGCCTGCACGGGCAGTTGTTGATGGAGGTATTGCCGCCGGTGCGGTGCCGGTAGCGCCAAGCAGGGCGCGGCGCTGGGCTTGGGGCCGACGGCCAGAGGCGCGGGAAAACCCTTCACTTACGTGAGTTTGGTTCCCCAGCGTATTCCGTTATTAGTCCATGAAGCGAAGAGATCCGCGGCCACTGTACTGGCCGGAACGTGCCCGAACTGGTTGCGTGATGTAACTTGTCCAGCCTCGACACATTGAAGGTGCACGGCCATGAAAGGCATTGGGAATAGTTGTTATGCGCTAATCTTTGCGGGAGTCTTTTTGCTGCCTGGGTGCGGTAAAGCACAGCCAGAACCTGGTAGCCAGCAAGCGGCGGCCACCGCTGCGACGCCTGCTTCTACTCCAATCACAGATGTCGATGCACCGCGACCTCCCCAGATTGTGATCGGTACCTATGTCACCGAAGGTGGATGGGGGCGCCTGATCATTGATGCACCCAAGGGCCAAGCACTTCCGAAGTTTTCCTTGGATACAGAGAATGTCGACAGCGGATGTACGCTTTTTGGTCAGTTGGATAAAAGCGGCCGCGCGGTTGTTTATGAAGGTGCAGAGCCAAGTCAATGCTCACTTGCTCTGAAGATGGAGGCGAGTGGTGTAGCCATCAGCACTTCGACCAAAGAGCAGTGCCAGGCCTATTGCGGCAGCAACGGCAGCTTCGAGGGAACCTACAAGCGTGTGCCTTCAAGCTGTGCCACCGATGCAATCGAGAAGGCGCGTCGCAACTTCAAATCCTTCTATGATCAAAAGAAATATGTCGAAGCCAAGGGCGCGCTTGCGCCCATTTATCAACGCTGCGTGCCGACAATGAGTTTGGCCGATGAGGGCGCACTACGGAACGATTACGCGCTCACGCTCTACAAGTTGAAAGACAAGCCAGGCTGCCTGTCGGCTTTATCCAAATACCAGCAAGATGCTGCGCGCACGGATGACCAGATTTCCGAAGGGATGGCGCCAGGGGTCGTTGACGAGTATTTGACCGTCATCCACGCTGCCCGCACGAATATAACGCTTTGCAGCCGTTAGTTGATTGATTCGTCAGCCAAGGAGAAGGACATGCCGCAAGAAACAGGACAACCAGTGCCGCCGCAGCTGAGTGACAACGAACTCAAGACACTTGCCTATTTTGCGATCGGCGTCGCATCAGAGGGAAGCATGGCGGGCAAAAACGTTGCCTACCGGCTTTCATTTGCGGGGTCCATCAATGATGGCGTGATGACGCCCATCGGCAATAGTGGATTTTCAATCGGGACGCTGCAAACCGATCTCGGGCAACATCCAGATGTCGCGACCGGCCTAGTTGACGCCTATCAGGGGTGGGCTAGGCAACAAACACCGGCTGTTGCTCTTTCAGAGCAGCAGCGCACGCAAACCATCCACGACTTACAGCGGGATGGCCATGCCATCAAGGCGGAGAATGGAAGAGCACTTGATGGAACGATCAAATCAAACATTGATCGCTTCCTCGCCTCTGACGAGGGAACCGCATTTGTACATGAGCACGACCGAACTCAGGTCGAGCAGCTGATGCGACCGGGCGATGGTGCAAAAGATCTGGGCAGCGCAGTGCAGCAGCTACGCAAGACGGATCTATATGCAGAGTCAGGTCTGAATGATCAAGCAAAGTTGGCAACGATGATCATGAAGCTTGAAAACCAGGCTGGACGTGGTCGCTACCCTGGCGTGCTACAGGGTATCAATGACGGGACGTTACAGAGCGTCGACGACGTAAAGACACGAATCGATGGCATGCTCCCCAACAAGATCGTCAAAGGTCACGAGCAGGCGGATTACATCGAAAGTGGTGTAGAGCATGCACTGAAGGGCACCGCAGTCTTCAATGCATTGCGTGAGGCAAACCAAGCAAGCCCACTGTCTGCTGCGTACGGGAGCGTGGTGGCCGATCCACTCATCAATCCGACTGATGCACGTAATGGCCGCGGCGCTGCTGATGTGTCTCATCACTACGGTGTGGTTAAAACACTCTTCTTGCAAAACGGCGAGGCCCCAGCCTTCATCCAATCAGTGGATCAAGGCGCAAGTCACGCATGGGGGCGGCCACAAGCTGAGGGAAAGAGCGGTCCAACCGCAGGTCTTTACTCTTCCGGCAACGATGTTGTCGTATGGAACCGTGACGGTCAGGGCCATGCAGTTGTTGGTGGTGTGTGGTCGGATGCTTTACGGGGTAGTCTGAGCCGAGAGCGGCACCAGGACGGAACGACTGATATCAATCGCACGAATTCGGATGGCTCGCATGAACGCCTGCTCCATGTCGATCCGCATGCAATTCCATTACGTGTACGAGGTGAGGTCAGTCACCCTGAGCGGCATGAAGCGCAGCCTGTAGGGCCGACGCATGGCTCGCTCGGTCCATCTCAAGATCCCCTACATCGTCAAGCAGAGGATGCCGTGCGCCGCCTGGAGCAAGGCCTCGGTCGAGATTACGACGACAACAGCGCCCGCCTTGCAGCAAGCAGCGCATACCTGGCCAGGGAGAACGGGCTGTCGCGAATCGATCATGTCGTGCTGAGCGAGAACACCAAGTCCGTGCGGCAGGGTGAGAACGTCTTCGTTGTGGAAGGCGCGTTGAACGACCCCGCTCACAAGATGGCGCACATGAAGACCAGCGACGCGATTGCACAGCCGGTCGAGCAGTCTCTGGGGCAGTTACAGGCCTTGAATGAGACGCAGCGCCAGCAGCACCCCCAGCAGCAGGAGCAGCAGCGCGAGCAATCGATCGCCCCGCAGCACCGGATGGTGTGACGCCTCATACATTTGTCTGTCTCGGGCAGTGTTGCACGCGTTCTTCTGCGGCATGCTGCGAGCGGTAAGCGAGATGCCGTGCCGGCCAGTTGTCCGTCACGACATCGTCTGGGGACGCTGCATCCTCAACGTAGTCATGCAGCGTTTCCAGGCATGGCGCGTACTGAGCAGTCTTGTCTTGGACGATTGCCACGTCGTTGCGCATATTTCCCTTCTCGTTCCATCTCGGCGTCTGCCCGCACTGCGTCAGGGCGGGAGACAGTGTAGAGAGCGCCGCTTGATAGTCCTTGCGGTCGTAGCGCTGCTGAAATACCGCGCGTGCGCAGGCCGGCAACGTGCGGTCTCCGCGCTCCTCCAAGCGGAAAGAGCCATGCGGTTTAGTTGCCTCGGTTCCCTTAGTTAGTGCGAAGAGACGTACACCGCATCCGCAAATGCTTCGGGAATTGCAAACGTCTCCCGCATCCTCCGCGCCTCGGCCGCCGGCGTGGCACCAAACAACCGCCGGAACTCACGACTGAACTGCGATGGGCTGGTGTACCCCACCGCATGGCTCGCCGCTTCCGCCGTCAGCGATTGCCGCACCATCAACAACCGCGCCTGGTGCAGCCGCGTCGACTTCACGTACTGCATGGGCGAGACCTGCGTGATCGCCTTGAAGTGGCCCTGGAAGCTGGGCGCGCTCATGCCTGCTTCGCTCGCCAGGCGCGCCACGTCCAGGGGCTGCGGATATGAGGCGTGGATCAAACGTAGCGCCTGGCTGATGCGACCGAACTGGCCGCGCATGGCCAGTGCACTACGCATGGCGCTGCCCTGCGCGCCCGTCAATACGCGGAAATAGAGCTCGCGCAGCAGTCCCGGGCCGAGGACGGCGGCATCCAGTGGCTTCTGCATGGCCTCGAGGAAGCGCAGGACCGAATCGCGCATGGCGCCGTCCACGGGCGTGGACATCATGCTCTGCGGTGGCTGCAGAGTGTCGGCCAGGCCTTTGCGGTCGATCTGTTCCGCCACTTCCGCGGCGAGCGGGAAGTCGAGATGGAGGTAGAGGGCCAGCAGGGGGTGGGCCGGCGTGGCGTCCGTTTCCATCGTGAAAGGCACGGGCACCGAGACGGCGAGGTACTGGTCCGCGTCGTAAAGGTAGAGCTGGTCGCCGAAGTAGCCGCGCTTGCGGCCCTGGCACACGATGACGATGCCGGGGTCGTAAAGCACGGGCGTGCGGGCAAGCGCCCGGTCGGAGCGGAGGATGCGGACGCTCGGCACCGCCGTGAGGTTATAGCCCTCGTCGGGTGCCAGTTCGCGCAGAAGTTTGAGCGTGCGAGCCTTCGGAGCATCCATAGGAATAGGCAAGAATAAAAGCCAATTGTGTCTTATCGACCCGGCAATGGGGGCGGATTATGCATTCCAAGACCAACCAACGGAGCACCCATGGGCAACCCGAAGACCCTCCTCATCACCGGTGTCAGTAGCGGTTTGGGCCGTGCCCTGGCCCGGCAAGCCGTCGCCCAGGGCCACGTGGTCATCGGTACCGTTCGCAACGCGGCGGCGAAACGCGTCTTTGAAGACCTCGTTCCCGGGAAGGTTCATGGCCGCCTCCTCGACGTCACCGACTTCGCCGCCATCGACGGCGTCATCGCCGAAGTGGAGGAGAATGTCGGCCCGGTCGACGTCCTCGTAAACAACGCGGGCTACGGCCACGAAGGTATCATGGAGGAGTCGCCTCTCGAGGAGATGCGCCGCCAGTTCGATGTCAACGTATTCGGCGCCGTCGCCATGATGAAGGCCGTGCTGCCGTACATGCGCCAGCGCCGCCGCGGCCACATCCTCAACATCACCTCGATGGGCGGCCACATCACCATGCCCGGCATCGGATACTACTGCGGCAGCAAATTCGCGCTGGAAGGCATCTCCGAGACGCTGGGCAAGGAAGTTGGTCCGCTAGGCATCGCGGTGACAGCGGTGGCGCCGGGTTCGTTTCGCACCGACTGGGCGGGGCGCTCGATGCAGCGCGCGCCGCGATCCATCGCGGATTACGACGCCATCTTTGATCCCATCCGCCAGGCCCGTGAGGAGAAGAGTGGCAAGCAGCTAGGCGACCCGGTGAAGGCAGCACGCGCGATGCTGAAGGTGATTGCCGCGGAAAATCCGCCGGCGCATTTGCTTCTGGGGAGCGATGCGTTGACGCTGGTGCGAGCCAAGCTGGCTGCGTTCGCAGCGTCCATCGCCGATTGGGAAAAGGTAACCATTTCAACCGACGGCTGAAGATGCGTCTCTGGTGCAGCGCGCTTGCTAGCGAAGGGGGGAGCGCGATGAGTCTTAACGCGAGCACCGATCGGCGCCCCTACAACACGGGGTAGCGGGGTGGCAATGGAACAGGTGGTTCAGTTCGTGAAGGGCAATGAACACCGATCCCGCGCTTCTGGCCCGTTTACCAAAGGATGGAGTGAGGGCTTTGGTGTTGATGAAACCAGACTTGGCGGACGATGCGTCGTACGAGTGCCGAACGACGTCGGTAGCAATCTGCCTTGTTGCTTACAAACCTCGCACCTGGATCGTGTCCGCCACGTCGGATCTCGCGCCAACTGGAAGAACGGATGACCCGTATCTGGAAAGGGAAAGCATATGGTGATTTCTGACGGCGAATCGGTCATGCAGTATCGCCGGTGCAAGTGACAGGGTTGAGGTGTGCAGCACGTGCGTGTTGATGTGGACGGAGGCTGACTGACGCGCAAAACGTAGGGGGTTAGCATCGCTTGCCGTCATAGAGGAAGAGGTGGGGCTGCGGTTCGGGGTGCGGTTCCCACCACCCACTCTCCCTCTTTCGGCTGCACTGCTCATGTTCAGATCCACTTGCATGACCCTCGCGCGCGCGTTGCGCTGGTGCGTCGTGTCGCAAGATGCGTGGGGGAGTTGGTGGGCAGCGGCACTTGGCCGAAGGCGCGGCGACCACGATGAGCTCGCGTGACGGGCCGCCCGTGGTGCGCGGCCAGCCGTCGCTCGCCGAAAGGGACCGTCTCCGTGCCGAGTTCGACCAGGCATTGGCCGCATTGCATGCCGAGCTGTTGGTCTACCTGCGCCGCCGTACGCGCGATGCCGAGACTGCGGCAGACCTGGCGCAGGAGACCTTCTCGCGGATGATGGTGTACCGCGATGCCCCCAACATCGGCGACCGCAGGCTGCTGATGTACCGCATCGCGCACAACCTGGTGATCGAGCTGCGGCGCTCGCGTCAGCGGCGGCTGGCGGCGCTGCACGTGTCGCTGGACCAGGTTGCGCCGATCCGCGCCGACGAGGCCGGCGTGGACGAAATCGCCGATGCGCGCCAGACGCTCGATGTGCTGCTCAAGCGCACCTTGCTCGAACTGCCGCCGAAGTGCCGGCTTGCGTTCAAGCTCAGCCGGTTCGACGGGCTCACCTATCCGCAGATCGCCGCGACGATGGGGATTTCCACCAAGATGGTGGAGAAGCACATCAGCCGTGCGCTACTGGCGTGCCGTGCGGCCGTGGGGAAATTGCCGCAGTAACCGGGCTGCAAGGCTGCTGGCTGGCGCCGCCGGAAGATGCTGGTAGCATCGTGTACGAGGGCGCAGGCAGACGGCCCGTCGGGAGTAACCAGCCATGCGTGCAGAGTCCGGGCGCATCCACGCGCAGGCGGCCGCCTATCTCGTTCGACGCGGCAGCGAGACTGCTGCCGAGCGCGCTGCGCGTGAGGCATGGCTGGCTGCCGATCCGCGCCACCGTGTGGCCTACCAGCAGTTACTCGACGTGGACGAACACGCGTCGGCAGTGCTGGATGATCCCGAGTTGCAGGCCGCTACTGCACGCGATCTGGAACTGCTGACGTCGCGCTCCGGCCGGCGTCAGCGCTGGCCCTGGCTGGTGCTGGCAGCGATGCTGGTTGCCGCAGTTGGCTATGCGGTGCATCACCTGCTGAGGCAGTAGCGCGCACTCCGCACGCCGCACTGCGTGTTGCATAGACCGTTGGATGTGCGCGCTGTTGCAGCGCTGCCTGCATGTTGCAGACATCGTTGGTAGGGCATTGCGCTTGTGCAACGTCACTTGTTGTCGGGGGACGCAATGGCGATGGTGCCGCGCCCAGGACGCGAAGGATGCACATGCAAGCACGACGGGCAGTATCGGGGAGCAGTGCCGGTTTGGATCATGCACGCAGCAGACTGGCATTGGCGGTTGTCTCGCTGGTGTCGCTGCACAACCTTGGGGCACAGCAACGCACGGCCACGCAAGGCGTGCAAACCCCTGCAGGTCACGTCGATGCGCAGCGCGGTGATGCGCTTGTGCCCGTGGCCACGGCAAGGCGCGCACGGGTGATGGCGATGCGGGTGTAGCGCGTCGGACGCGTAGCAGGGGGTAGGAGCAGGGCGACCGCGGACACAGCGATGACGTGTCGGACCCGGATGGGTACCGAGCCACTTTGCGTGCGCGATGGTTGCCAGAAAATCAAACAGTTAGCGATACTGGTCACTGCCTGCCGCGTTGCGGTGCCCGCGTTTCAGCAGTCGGGTGCAGGACCGATCTTGCTCAGCTGGCGATGCGCGCCGGGTCACCCCGGCGTGCGTCGTCGGCGGGCCAACCCAGGCAAGCCAAAGGACGCAGCATGAAGACACGCACGTTACGTAACGCCATTTCCCTCGCCCTGCTAGCCGCGGCGAGCGGGGCGGCAGGTGCGGTGGGGGCACAGGCCGCGACAGCGCAGGTGGCGACGCAACCTCCTGCAGCGGCGCAGAAAACGCCGGCAGCCGTAGCACCGAACGCCGGCGAGCCGCCCAGGCCCGGCTCGCCGGAGGCTGCGATTGCGGCGGGCCCGCCGGCGCCAACCGCCACGACCGAGTTGGAGTCCATCGAAGTCACCGGCACGCGCATCAAGGGCGGTGCCGTTCCGTCGCCGGTGATTTCGATCAGCGCGGCGCGTATCCAGGAAGAGGATTTCAGCGATCTGGGCGAGGTAATCCGCAGCGTGCCGCAGAACTTTTCCGGCGGGCAGAACCCGGGCGTGCTGAGCGGCAATCTGGCCGGGGCCGGCAATGCGAACCAAAACATGACCGGCGGCGCGAGCCTCAACCTGCGCGGGCTGGGCGCCGATGCCACGCTCACCCTGCTCAATGGGCGCCGGCTGGCCTATGGTGGATTCACCCAGGCGGTGGACCTCGGCGCGATCCCGGTGGAGGCAGTGGAGCGGCTGGAGATCGTGGCCGACGGTGCGTCGGCAATCTATGGGTCGGACGCGGTGGGTGGCGTCGGTAATGTGATCCTCAAGCGCGACTACGACGGGGTGAGCGTTGGCACGCGCTTCGGGCGGGCCACGCAAGGCGGCCTCACCTCTCGGCAATACAGCGTTACGGCAGGCACCACCTGGCGCAGTGGTGGAGTGATCGCGACCTATCAGGACGTCTCCGCAGACCCCATCTACAGCCGTCAGCGTGGTTACACCGCACAGCTGGTGGACCCGTCCACGCTGTATCCGGGCAGCGACCTGCGCAGCGGGCTGCTGAGTGCCTACCAGGCGCTGGGCGACAACGCCGAATTGCGCCTGGATGCGTTACGCACTGAACGCGACCAACTGCACTTTTACGCTGTCAGTGGCCGCAACAGCCGGGTCACTCCGACCACCGCCAGCCTGCTGCTGTCGCCAAGCCTTGCGGTGTGGTTGCCCAACGACTGGACGCTGACATTGGGCGCCACCGACGGCAACAGCAAGCACGATCAATACCGCCAGGAAACGGCGCTGGCCAGCGGTGCGGTGAGCGTGACCGACCTGTGCTACTGCAACGACAGCCGCAGTTACGAGCTGGGCGCCGAAGGGCCGCTGTTCGCGCTGCCGGCAGGCGATGCGCGCCTGGCCACCGGGGTGGGGTATCGCAGCAACACGTTCCGTAACGTCGACCACGTCAGTGGCGTGGAGACGATCGACGGCAGCGAAAGCGCGCGCTTCGCCTATGCGGAGCTGAACCTGCCGGTGGTGGGCCCGGCGCAGGGCGTGCCTGGTGTGCAGCGGCTGACGCTGACAGCGGCGGTACGCGGGGAGGACTACAGCAGCTTCGGCGGGGTGACAACGCCCAAGTTCGGTGTGCTGTATGCGCCTGGCAGCGATGTGACGCTCAAGGCCTCGTGGGGCAAGTCGTTCAAGGCGCCGACGCTGTTCGAGCGCAACTACGCGCAGGAGGTGTGGCTGTTCCAGCCGGGCGCGTTCGGCGGGGTGGGCTTTCCTGCCGGCACGACGGTGCTGGTGGCCGATGGCGGCAACCAGGATCTGCAGCCGGAGCGCGCCATCACCCGCTCGGTCTCGCTGGCCTGGCACCCCGAGGCGCTGGATGGCCTGGAGGCGGAGCTGACCTGGTTCGGGGTGGACTACAGCAACCGTGTGCTGCAGCCGATCGCCAATGCCAGCCAGGCCTTGCGCAACCCGATCTACGCGCCCTTCGTGGACCGCACGCCGACGCCGCAGGCGCAGGCCGATGTGATCGCGCTCGCCAGCCGGTTCTCCAACTTTGCCGGCGTCGCCTACGACCCGAGCCGGGTGGCGGCAATCATCTACACGCAGTACGCCAACGTGGCGCAGCAGGACATCGAGGGTCTGGACCTGAGCGGTAGCTACCAGGTGGCGTTGGCGCGCGGCACGCTGACCCTGCGCGGCTCGGCGAGCTGGCTGGACAGCACGCAGCAGACATTGCCCACGCAACCGGCGTTCGATCTGGCCGGCACGCTGTTCAACCCGCCCAAGCTGAGCAGCCGCGTGGGTGCGGTGTGGAAGCAGGGCGGGCTCACTGCCTCGCTGTTCGGCAACTACCGCGGCGGGGTGCGCAACCGCGCCGATGGGGTGGAGTCGGCGTCATTCACCACATTCGATATCGCGTTGCGCTACGCCACCGGCACACGCCGCGGTGCGTGGGCCGGGCTGGAGTTCGGCGCGTCGGTGGACAACGTCTTCGATCGCGATCCGCCGTTGTATCGGGTGACCTCGCCACTGTACGTGGCGCCGTACGACTCCACCAACTATTCGGCGATTGGCCGCTTCGTGAGCGTGTCGGTGTCCAAGCACTGGTGATGCGTCGGCTGGCTGCTGCAGCCGCTGTACTGGCGATGGGCCTTAAGCGTTGCCGAGAGGAGTGTGTGCGTGAGGAATCACAAACCATGGCGCCTGCTGCTTGCAGGCGTGCTGATGGCGGCCGGTGCGTGCGTGGGCCACGCGCAAACGGTGTCGCCCCAACGATTGCTGGAAGTGGTGGATATCGGTAGCCCCACGCTGTCACCGGATGGCCGCAGTGTGGCCTTTCGCACCGAGCAGGCAGCGGTGCAGCGCAACACCTACGACAGCGTCTGGTATGTGCAGGGCCTGCAGGACGCTGCGCCCAGACGCGTCGCCGATGGTGGCATGCCGTTGCGCGATTCGGCTGGCGGGTCCTTGCCTGCAAAGGTGCTGTGGTCGCCGGATGGCCGCTGGCTGTACTACCGCGCATTGATCGATGGCGTGATCGCGGTGTGGCGCGCGGCAGCGGACGGTTCCGGCGCGCAAGCGGTGACCCACGATGCGGCGGACGTGCAGGAGTTTTCGCTGGACGCGGATGGGCGGGTGCTGCGTTACCGCGTCGGTGCCACGCGCGCACAGGTGATGGCGGCCGAACAGGACGAGTATGCGCAGGGCATCCGGATCGACGAGACGGTGCCGCTCGGGCAAGGCCTGTTCCGCTCGGGCAATGTGCAAGGACGCCTGGCGACGCAGCGCTTCGGCACGGTGTGGTTCGATCGCACCGGGTTGTCGGCGGATGTGCCGGAGCACTGGCTGGCGCTGGACCTGGCCACGGCAACCACGCGGCCACTCGCCGCTGCGCCGGTGCCCGCGGAAGAGTCGCCCATCAGTACGCACGGTGTCGACGGTGACGTGTGGCAGTCCGTGCGTGCGCCCGGTGGGGCGGTGGCGGTGCTGTCGCGTGTGGGCGATGGCAACGGCCAGCTATTCCGTCCACAGGTGGCGCTGTCAGTCGTGCCCGGCGCACATGCGCGCAAGGCCGTGCGCTGCACGGCGGCGGCCTGCGTGGGCAAGGCAATCAGTGCAGTGCAGTGGCGCCCGGGGAGTGCGGAGGTGCTTTTCACCATCACCGATCCTGCATTGGGCCTGGCGCAATCCATTCAGCGCTGGAATCCGGCCACCGGGCAGGTGCGGTTGGTGGTGCAGGGGCGCGGTTTGATCAACGGCGGCCGTGACCCGGCGGCACGCTGCGGTGCCTCGGCCGTTGCGCTGGTGTGCGTGACAGCCGAAGCCGATCGCCCGCCGCGTCTGGAACGTCTCGGCCTGGACGATGGCGCGCGGCAGGTGCTGTTCGATCCCAACGCGGAGCTTGCAGCGGACATGGCGCGTGCAACGCCTGCGCGGTTGTTGCAGTGGAGCGATGCACGCGGGCGGCGATACAGCGGCCAGTTCTTCGCGGCACACGGTACCGGCGCGGGCAAGCTGCCGTTGTTCGTCACCTACTACAGCTGCCCGGGCTTCGTGCGCGGTGGCGTGGGCGATGAGTGGCCGCTGGCCACTTTGGCGCAAGTAGGCATCGCAGCGTTGTGCATCAATCAGCTGCCCGGCTACACCATGGATGCGGTGGAACGGCACGGCGAAGGGCTGGCGGCGGTGGAAAGCGCGGTGGCGTTGTTGTCGTCGCAGGCCGGCATCGACCGCACGCGGGTGGGCATGGGCGGGCTGAGCTTCGGCGGTGCGGTGACCTTGTGGACGGCCACCGAGTCGAACCTGCTGGCGGCCGCTTCGGTGGCCAACCCGGTGGTGTCGCCGTCGTATTACCTGTTCGGCAGCATGAAGGGCGAGCCCTTCCTCAAGGGGCTGCGCGACATGTGGGGCCTGGGTGCACCGGAGCAGACGCCCGCGCGCTGGAAGGCGCTGTCGCCGGCGTTCAAGCTGGAGCGGATTCGTGCGCCCATCCTGTTCCAGCATTCCGAGCAGGAGTATCTGTACGCACTGGATTACCTGATTCCCCTGCTGCGTGCGCAACGCGCCGAGTTGTACGTGTTTGCGAACGAACCGCACCAGAAGTTCCAGCCGCAGCACAAGTTGGCCGTGTATGCGCGCAACGTCGATTGGTTCCGCTTCTGGTTGCAGGACTACCAGGACGCTGCGCCGGAAAAGGCCGCGCAGTACGCGCGCTGGCGCGCAATCAAGGCGGCACTGCCGGCGCGTGGCCACTAGTGTGCGTGGTGCAGATGACGCATGGCACACGTCGGCACGCATCTACGTAGCGCAGACAACGTCAGCGCTGATGACGGACCCAGTTTTCGGCCGCACACAGCTCGAAGATGCGCATGACGCTGTGGTCGCCGTCGGCCAAGGTGTGGTCGAAATGGTGGCGCAGGGCATCGGCGTCCAGCAGCCCCTTGGCTGCAAGCCGACCCTGCAGCAGATAATCGCGGATCTGCTGCCTGCCCTGACGATAGACCGCGCCGGAGTAGTTCATGAAGGTGCCTTTGCTGCGGCGATGCAGGATCTGTGTAGGCAGCACATCAGCAAACGCATCGCGTGCGACGGCGCGATTGCGGCCGCCAGCGATCCACATCCAGCTCGGCACTGTCAGGCAGGCTTCCACCACCGGTTGCGACAGCAGCGGCATACGCAGGTGCCACGACGCACTGCGCGCCAGCCCATCGCGGAACACCTGGGTACCGGCCAGATCGACGATACGTTCGCGGTCACCGGGCAGGCTGTCGGGCGGGGCATCGAACCAGGGATGCGATTGCAATGGAACCGCAGCCTGCGTGTTTGGCAGAAACGAGCGCTCCGGCTTGCGCGGCGGCCCGGCCTTGGCGAGGAGTTTCTTGATCGTCAACCTGCCTGCTTTCCAGAGCGTGCACTGGTGCAGTTCGGCAAGCGCATGGAGTGCGCTGAAGCCGGCGCGCAGGCCGCCTGCACGGAAGGCATCTGCAGCGGGTGCGGCGGTTCTGGTGTTGCAGAACACGGTGTCGCCGCCGCCGCCGGAAAAGAAACTGGTGATGGCCAGCTGCGTGCCGACCGCTTCTTTCAGCGCATTGGAGGCATGCTGCAGAAACCAGGTACTGGGCGCTACTGCATGTGCCGGCGGTGCGAAATCGACCGGTGCAGCGTCGAGTCCCAAGGTGCGCACGATCAGCTCGGTGCCCAACAGATCGCTCATCTGCCGGGCATAGTGCCGCTCGTCGGCGCCAGGCACCGGCGTGACCAGATTGCAGCATGCCACGCGCGCGGTGGTGTCTTTCAGGCATGCGGCGAGGATGGAAGAGTCCAGGCCGCCAGACAGTTCCAGCAGCACGGACGCATCGGTTCGCGCCCAACACGTGACGCTGGAGGCTACTGCCTGACGCACCTGCGCCTGTGCGTCGAGTGGGTCGTGCCGGCGCTGAGTTGCTGCGACGAAATCCCAGGGGTTCCAGACTTGCTCGACACTGCTGCGGTTGGACTGCAGACACAGCTGGCTGCCCGGCAGCAATTCGCGCACGCCGACAAGCCCGGTGCGCTCGGTCTTGAGATGCGGGTAGTGCAGATGATGGGCGATGGAGTCCCAGTCGATCTCACGCGCGTACACACCCGCATGCGTGGCGATCGAGATATCCGAAGTGATGAAGCCATGCGGCAGCGCGTAGACGCATGCCACGCCGCCGGAAGGCTCGCGCATGACGGTGACGGTGTCCGGATCCGCGTGCGGTGCATGCAACAGCAGGTACTCGCCCCAGTGCGTATCGATCAGGTGCCGCGTGCGCTGTGCTGCGGACAACGCATGCAGCGATGCACCGTCCACCAAGCGGGCGTTGTCGCGCTGCGAAAAGACATGGCCGATCAGTGCGCCACCACCAGGGATGGCAAGCACGGGCGTGTCGTCCGATGCATACAGATCGATGTGCCCAGCGCGTTGCCGTAGGTGTAAGCCGATCTGTCGCAGCGACGCATCGACACCGGCGCGATCGCCATCGCGGTGTGCCTGCGCATGGTTGAGCAAGGCGATGTAGCGGTACATCACACCACCCGGATGGGGGTGTGCGCGTGGACGTTGCCGACCGTGTCGTTCAAGACCAGATCGCCTGTCTGTACCCAGCAATGGGCCGAAAACGGATCGAGCGCGACCCCGAACACAACCTGGGCGTCGAGCTGGCGCCTGTGCAGGAATCTTGCCAATGCGACCGAATCGAGCAGGCAGCGCATCTCCACCGGCACCCACACGCGGGAGCGCCGGAAGACGGCTGCCGCATCGGTGAGTCGTTGCTCGAGTCCGGCAAGCGAGCATTGCTGCATCCCCCGACGCTGTGCTCCAGCGGAGAGGCTGCCAAGTACCCTGCCAAGCGGGGTGCGCTTCAATGCCAGACGTGTGGACAACACAAGTGCCAGCACTTCGAGCGTTTCAAACAGCTGTGGTCGCCGCGCTGGTATGGGCATTTCCATCGCGCTACGCGCAACAGGCCTGACGGGAAGCTGCGGGCCGGCGGTCGCTTGCGACCGCTCCACCAGCAGGCCCCGTTCGACAAGGTCGTTGATCTGCAGGTCAGGCACCGGGTCTTGCGCCAGGTAGGCGAGCAGGGCGTGCTCCAGTGCCTGGGGCAGACGGAAGTAGCGGTCGTTGCCGACATCGAGAAACACCAGGCGCTGGCCAATGCGGCAGAACGATAGGTCGTCGCGCAATGTGTAGCGGTGCATGGCGCTGTCCTTGAGAGAGAAGGGGCGCACCGTTGCAGTGCGCCCCGTGGCCTGGGAAGTTGCCCGTCGGCATGTACAGCCCAGCGGCGACTGCCGCGCATTGGCAATGCCTAGTCCTGGCTGATGCCCAGCGTGGTGATGCCACCCATTTCTTCGCCTGCCAATGGCCCGCCCTGTGTGTCCAGGCTTGCGACGCCGAGCACGATGAGATCCTGATCCAACGCCGTGGTACGAGCGTCGTTGTTGCTGGTATCCATGGTCTCTACTCCTGGTGGGAGAGGCGTGCACATAGGCACGCCCCGGGTTCACTCTTCGGAAATGCCAGGCACATTGAAGCCGCCGATCTCTTCGCCAGCCAGCGGGCCGCCTTTGGTATCGGTGCTGGCGACGCCAAGCACCGTGATCTCGCTGGACGCATCGCTGTAGGTGGTGTCATTGATGTTCATCGCTGTCTCCTGGTTGCGTCATGGGGATCCATGACGCAGACAAGGTAAAAAGCGGTCTTATTGATTTTCAAATGATTAAGTCGTAACACCGTCATAATTAAATGCACTGTGTGACCGCCATCGAAGATGGCTGTAGAAACCTGGCCGGTGGCATCGCATCGCGCCGTTCATGCCACATCAGGCGCACGTTACCGGCAGTGCGCCAGCGCAGCATGCAGATCCTGCCAGGCCTTGCGCTGGCGACAGTCAGTCGCCGGGCCGATAAGCCTGATTGATGCGCTCATTCATCACCGCCACGATGCGCGGCACGGCCTGGATGCGGCGCGCGTGATAGGCGTGTAGCGCTATGCGTAGCGCGGCGAGGTCGCGCTGCTGCCAGTGCAGCGTGAGCTCTGCCAGTTCTTCTTCGAGGGAGTCGAGCAGGCCATGTTTGGCACGTCGCACCGGTGCCAGCCGGTCGTTGGCCTGCCTGACGGCACGATGCAGCGACCAATGCGCAGTGGCGTGGGCAATGGCGTCGAAGAGCTTCCAGGTTTGCTTGACCACGTCCGCAGGCGCGGTGGTGGGTTCCAACTGGCCGGGGGCATGCGGCGTCGATGCAACGCCGATATCGCAGGCCATCCGCAACAGGCGGTCCATCCAGTCGTAAAGATCCCGCAGCGCGACCTCGGTGAGCAGCGGTACCTGCAAGCCAAAGCGTGCGTGATCGATGACCAGGCCTTCGCCGACCAGGCGATACAGGGCAAAGCGCACCGGCGTGGGGCTGATCTTGAACTCGGTAGCCAGCTTTGCCGGGTCGATGCGCTGCCCGGGCGGATACTGCCCGGATTGCAGTGCGCGCCTGACCTGCGCATAGGCAACTGCACGTTTGGAGTGGATTTCAGTCATGACGAACTCCTTGTCTGGCCGCGACGCCTCCCTGGCTGGATCGTACAAGCAAAGGCTGCGGCAGGAGTTGCTGCGGTAGTCCTTTTTAGTCCCAGGCTTGTCACATCGTGCCGTGTACGAGGCAGGCTTCGAGCCGACACCTGTCCCGACAGTAATAGTTTTAATAACGTACAAATTGAGACTAGAAAAAACCCAAGGGCCGCCTGGTATGCCAGGCGGCCCTCGTCTTTGTACGTTATCTGTCCCTGCTATTGCGGGGCATAACGGTCGTGCCAAACAGTGTGCCCTGCTTAGCGAAACGACTCGCGTAGCCGCTTGCCTGCGTACTCCTGCGCTGCCTTCGCCTTGGCAACCACTGCTGCACAGCCGAAGAACTCGTGCGTCACGCCGGTGTAGACCTCGCGCTCGACCGGTACGTTGGCCTCCTTGAGGGCGTCTTCCAGCTTGGCGCCGTCGCTGCGCAGCGGGTCGATGGTGGCGTTGATGATTGTCACCGGTGCCAGGCCGCGCAGGTTGGCATTGACCAGGTCCAGACGCGTATCCGCCTTGTCGGCGTCGCTGCGGATCAGGTGCCCCACGAACCATTCGATCATGGCCTTGTTCAGGGGCTTGGCGATGGCGTTTTCGATGTAGGACTCGGTGTGCAGGCTGCCGGTCTGCCCGACCGGGTAGACCGCCAGGATATGCGTCGGTGCCTGCAGCCCCTTGTCGCGCGCGGCCACGGCCGTGGCGATGGCGAGGTTGCCGCCGGCGCTCTCGCCTGCGAGTGCGATGTGCTGCGGGTTGCCGCCGATGCTTGCCGCGTTTGCCAGCACCCATTCGTAGGCGGCGAGCGCGTCGTCCCAGGCGGCGGGGAACTTGTGTTCGGGCGCCTGGCGATAGTCGACCGAGACCACGATGGCGCCGGTTTCCTTGGCCAGCCCGCGCGCGCCGCCGTCATAGACCTCGGCATTGGCAATCACCCAGCCACCGCCGTGGAAATAGACGATGACCGGCAGTGCGGTACCGCCCTGCGGGGTATAGACGAAGGCCGGGAGATTGCCGGCGGGCGTTTCCAGGGTGTGTGAGGTGCGCTTGACGCCGGGCACCAGCACTTCCGGGTCGGCGGACTTGCCTTGGTCATGCAGGAGCTTCTTGACCGCATCGGCGATGGTCGGCTGCTGCCGGGCTTCGGCTGGCGTCAGCTTTTCGATGGCCTTGGGTTCGAGCGCATCGTGCGCCTGGGCCAGGTCGTGCATGTCGTCATCGGTACGGATGGCGCCGATGACATTGGAGATGGTGTCGATGATCGGATTGGGCTTGCCGTGCTCTGTCATGTGTGCGCCTCGGTTGATTGACCCCGACGCTAGCGGTGGCACAGTCAATGGGGCGACAAGGGAGCTCGGCCATTCTGCACATGGCGGCAACATTTGCGGCAGACGCCGGTACAGGCGCCTGCCGCTGAAAGCCCTTACCAATCCGTCGGCGCATAATCCTTGAGGAACTGTCCCCACACATGCTCGCCGGTGTTGGCGCCGTGGATGATCGGGTCGACGATGCGCGCGGCGCCGTCGACGATGTCCAGCGGCGGGTGGAAGCGTTCCTGCTGGACCTTGAGCGCGGCGATGTCGGCCGGATCCTCGTCGGTGACCCAGCCGGTGTCGACGCTGTTCATGTGGATGCCGTCGTTCTGGTAATCGGCCGCCGAGGTGCGCGTCATCATGTTCAACGCGGCCTTGGCCATGTTGGTATGCGGATGCCGCGTGGTCTTGAAGTTGCGGTAGAACTGCCCTTCCATCGCCGAGACGTTGACGATGTGCTTGTCGCGCTCGGGCGTGCGCAGCATCAGCGGCTTCAGCCGCGCGTTGATGATGAAGGGCGCGATGGCGTTGACCAGCTGGGTCTCCAGCAGCTCCACCGAGGGCACTTCGTCCAGCAGCAGGCGCCAGGAGTTGCGCCCGCGCAGATCCACCTGCTGCAGGTCCTGGTCCAGCCGTCCTTCCGGGAACAGGTGCTGCTGGCCGACCAGCTCGTCGTCCAGCAGCGCCACCTGCGACAGCTCGGCGGCGCGGGTGAGGCCGTCGGCGCCGTCCAGGCCGCGGCCATGCACCGCCGGCAGCGCCATCGCCGAGGCATCGCGCAGCGGTTCGGGCGTGCGCAGGCCTTCGTAATGGCCGACCAGGTTGCGCACGGTGTCCGGCAACTCGTGCAGCGCGGCGGTTTCGCCGGCCATCATGTGCGCGTAGAACTGCGGCGGGCGGCGCACGGTCTGGCAGGCGTTGTTGATGATGAAGTCCAGGCGGTCGCGGGTGGCCAGCAGCTGGCTGCAGAACGCTTCCACGCTGGGGGTGTGGCGCAGATCCAGGCCGAACACCTGCAGGCGATGGCCCCATTGGCCGAAGTCCGGCTCCTGCGCATAGCGCGCGGCCGAATCGCGCGGGAAACGTGTGGTGACGATCAGTTCCGCACCGGCGCGCAGCAGCTTCAGGCCGGCCTGATAGCCGATCTTGACCCGTCCGCCGGTCAGCAGCGCCACGCGTCCGCGCAGGTCGGCGGTTTCGGTGCGCTTGAAGAAATTGAGCTCGGCGCAGGCCGGGCACATCTGGTCGTAGAAGTGATGCAGCTGGGTGAACTTCTGCTTGCACACGTAGCAGTGGCGCAACTCCGGCGAATGCGTGGGCTCCGGTGCGGCAGTGGCGTTGTGGCCGTTGTGCGCGTCGTGCAGGCCGGCGGCATGTGGCGGGAAGAAGTTCGGCGTGCTGAACACCGGTTTGCGCCGAAGTGCGCGGATGCCGCGCTGCTCGAGCAGCGCCTCGGCCTTGCGCACCTTCTCCTGGTGCCGCTCGCGCTCGCGCTGCTTGAGCAACTGTCGCCGCGCCTTCGGCTCGGGGTGATAGACCCTGGCCACCACCTGGTGCAGCCGCACGCGGTCGGCCTCGGGCAGCGTGTCGAGCACGCTGCGGTCGGCCTCGATGGCCTCCAGCAGGTCCAGCGCCGCGCGCAGGCGGTCGGTCAGGGGCAGGTCGTCGGCGGGCAGGGGCGGGGCGTTGGTGTTCAAGATGGATCCGGAAAAGAGCGGCAGAAGGCGAAGCGCATGCAGCGGGCGGCGCGGTGGACACGATGGATGGCGGCCAGCGGCCGCGCTGGCCAGGACCGCTGCCGCCGCAGGCCGGAGCGTCCGGACCGCGGCTATTTTCGCCGATCCTTGGGTGCGCGCGCCAATGACAGGGCTGGACAGGTTGCGGCGGTGAGGGCGTCGCTGCTGCGGATGCAGCCAATTGCCGCGCAGGGCGTGCGCCAGGTTCAGCTCTCAGCACACGGCTGGAAGATCTGTGTGCACGTGTTTGCATGCAGCGGCGTGTTGCCGCCCGTCATGCGGGAGGCCGGGGTGCGATCGCATCCAGGATTGGATAATCTTCCCCACACACGGAAGGGCATCATGCCCGTCCATTCAAGGGGACCTTGATGAAGAATTCCATGCTGGCTTTCGGGCTGGCCGGCTTGCTCTGTGCGTGTACGGTGGTCTCGCCCGATCCGGGGCAACAGGCCGTGCTGGTGGATAAACCGCTGTTCTTCGGCAAGGGGGGCATCCGCCTGGACGATGTGCGGGATCCCGGGCGCACGTACACCTGGTTGACCACCTCTGCGTCGTATGTGGATGTCACCCCGCAAACCGTGCAGGTGGCCTTCGACGATTTCTCCTCCAGCGACAATATCCTGTTGGACTTCTCGACCCAGATCCAGTACCGGATCACCGCCCCGGCCTTGCTGCTGTCCGGGTTTGGGCAGGACTGGTTCAAGAACAATGTCGCCAGCCAGTACGCCTCAATCGTGCGCGATCAGGTCAAGCGCTACGACATGACCAAGATGATGAGCGACCCGGATACCGCCAGGAAGATCGACGAGTCGGTCACCCAGAACGTCAGCACGCTGGTCAAGCAACAAGGCTTGCCGATCCAGATCCAGAACATCACGCTCGGCCGCGCGCGCCCCAATCCGGACGTGTTGCAGCAGATGAACCTCACCGCTGCGCAGCAACAGCGTGTCAAGACGCTGGTCGAGGCGACGACCGCAGAGCGGCAACGCGAGCAGGAACAGGTTGCCAAGGCCGATGCCGACAATGCATACCGCAATCGCATGGGCCTGACGCCCGAGCAGTACCTGGCCAGCCAGATCGCCGAACTCACTGCCGATGCCTGCAAGAAGGCGCAGGCCTGCTACATGGTGCCTTCCGGCACGTCGGTGATTGCCAAGTAGCGTGTGTCGCCAAATTTCGGCAAGGCAACATGTGTTGCCTTGCCGTTGCATGTCTTGGGCTTCAACAGCCAGTGGTCATTGCGTTCGCTTCGGTCAGCCGAAGATAGCTCTGGGACGTTGCAATGCGTCGCGCGTTCTGGAATGACACGCAGGTCAGTCCAGCTGTCCAATGATGGCTCAAGTGACCGGCAACTTCCTTGTTGCCTTGCCGGGTTAACCGTTTCGCTCGACCATGCCCAGAATGATCGCCTGCAGTTCGTGCTGCGCCTGCGCTTCGCTGAGATCGCCGGCAACGGCTGCGTCGGAGAGTGCGTCGGCAGCGCCGAGCATGGCCCATAGGCTGGCGGGCGAAATGCCGGATGATGCGCAAAAAGGCGCCAGCAGCGCTGCGCACTTTGCGATGAAGGCGTGTTGGTATTGTTTCTTGACGGCGGCCAGTTCCGGGGAGCCGGTGAGGGCAGCGACGACGCCGGAGATCTCGCGTCCCTGGGTCAGCACGCAGTTGACGTAGCTGGTGGCGATCACGCGGGCCTTGTCCTGCAGGGTCGCCGCAGCGGCCTCGACGGCGGCGTCGAAGATTGCCGTCTGGCGCGCGTCGTAATCCTGGTAAAGCGCGGCCAACAGCCCGTTGCGGGTACCGAAGTGGTCGTACACCACCGGCTTGGTCACGCCGGCCGCGTCGGCCAGCCTGCCCAGCGTCAGGGCATCGGTGCCTTCCTCGCCGATCAGTTGCCATGCCTTGGCCAGAAGCTGACGCGTGCGTTCTTCCCTGGGCAGTCGGCGACGTGGCGATACATCGGGCGGTGGACTCATCGAGACTCTGGGGCGCTTGGGCGGTGGTCGGCAAACAGCTTACGGCCAATCGCCCACGCGGTCTCCAGATGCGCTGCCGGAAAGCCAGGATCGGAGGCAAGCAGAAACTGCGCTGTTGCGACCGGTGCGCCGCAGTAATCGAAGATGCCGTGGGCGATCTGCGTCTGCATGGCCTGGTCGTAGCCATGGCGAGCGAAGGTACCTGCGTCCGCACCGCCCACAGCCACCAGGTGGATCTGCAGGCGCTGTAGTTTTTTCACCACGTTGCCGTTTTCCGATTCTGCATAGGCCCAGCCGTTGGTGAACACACGGTCGATCCAGCCTTTGAGCAAAGCAGGAAACGACCACCAATAAATCGGGTAGACCAACACCAGGGCGTCGGCCCGATCGAGCCGCGTGTGTTCGGCGGCGACGTCTGCCGGTGCCGGCGCCTTTTTCTGGAACAAGGCGATGTCCGCTGCGGTGAAGCGCGGGTCGAACCCTTCCGCCGCCAGATCGGCAATCTCGACCGAGTGCCCGGCCTGCGCGGTGGCGAGCCCATCGGCGAGGCGGGCGACGACCGCGTGGGTCAATGATTGGGTGTCCGGGTGTGCAACGACGATCAGGGTGTGCATGGATTGGTCCGGTGGGATTTAATTACCATTAGTAACCTACCTTTAGTATATTGTCGACCTTGGCAAAATTTCGCCCTGCGTTGTGGGCCGATCTGCGTCTGTTGCTCATAGGGGCGTGCAGGCCCACTGCAACGCTGTGTTTGCCGATGAAACGCCCGACCATCGCGCTGCCTCCAAATCGTCTGCGTTACGGTGATCCTTCAACGTTGCAGAAGGAGAGCTAAATGGGCCTATTGGTCGATGGCAAGTGGCAGGACAGTTGGTACGACACCGACAAGAGCGGTGGGCGTTTCGAGCGCTCGCAATCGCAGTTCCGCAACTGGGTGACGCGCGACGGTAGCCCCGGCCCGCACGGGGAGGGTGGCTTCCAGGCCGCTCCCGGGCGCTATCACCTGTATGTGTCGCTGGCCTGCCCGTGGGCGCATCGCACGCTGATCTTCCGGCGCCTGAAAGGTCTGGAGTCGATGATCGACGTGTCGGTGGTGCACTGGCTGATGGGCAAGCAGGGCTGGACGTTTGCGCCAGGGCCGGGCGTGGTGGGCGATGCGCTCCACCAGGCGCAGCATCTGTATGAGGTCTATCTGAAGGCGGATCCGCAGTATTCCGGGCGTGTGACCGTGCCGGTGCTATGGGATCGCGAGCGCAACACGGTGGTCAGCAACGAGTCGGCCGACATCATCCGCATGTTCAATAGCGCCTTCGATGCGGTCGGCGCTGCGCCCGGCGACTTCTATCCGGCGCCGCTGCGCGAGCAGATCGATGCGATCAATGCGCGCGTGTACGACACCGTCAACAATGGCGTGTACAAGGCAGGCTTTGCCACCACGCAGGCTGCGTACGAAGAGGCGGTGGTGCCGCTATTCGAGAGCCTGGATTGGCTCGATGCGCGCCTTGGCCAGCAGCGCTACCTGTGCGGTGACCGGCTCACCGAAGCGGACTGGCGCCTGTTCACCACGCTGGTGCGTTTCGACGCGGTGTATGTCGGCCATTTCAAGTGCAACCTGCGGCGCATTGCCGACTATCCGCAGTTGTCCGGCTACCTGCGTGAGCTGTATCAGATGCCGGGTATCGCAGACACGGTGAATTTCCAGCACATCAAGCACCATTACTACCAGAGTCACGACATGATCAATCCCACCGGCATCGTACCGCTGGGGCCGGTGCTGGATCTGCAGGCGCCGCATGGGCGTGGCGGCTGATGCAGCTATTCGCCGAATGCTGCCGGATACCCACGCGCTGCCCTAAGCTGTGCGCCTTCGATACGGACAGGAGTGATGCGTGCTGAATCATGTGATGGTGGGATCGAACAATATTGCGCGATCCAGGCAGTTCTACGATGCGGTGCTCGGCGGCGTCCTGGGTGCCGCCGAACCCCTGGTCAATCCTGCCAACTCGGGCCATGTGCGCCTGTTCTATCGCCATGCCGGCAGCACTTTCGTTGTCAGCGAGCCGATCGACGATGCGCCCGCGACCAGCGGCAACGGCGCCACTGTGGGCTTCAGCTGCGGCTCGCCCGAGCAGGTGCAGGCCTTCCACGACACTGCGGTGGCGGCAGGTGGCATGTCCATCGAAGATCCGCCGGGCGTGCGTGAAAGCCGCATGGGGCCGGTCTGGCTGGCCTACGTGCGCGACCCGGACGGCAACAAGCTCTGCGCGATCTACCGGCCTACGTAGGCTGTGAGACTTGCGCCGCTGCGACTGCCGCAGCGCGACCGCGCACCGGGTTATCGCTTCGCTATGGCGACGGTGGAACAGCCGTCGCCATAGCACGCCCTGTGGTTGCGGTGGGCGACAGGCTTAGGTGAGGGACGTCGCGCTAGTGCTTGGCCGCATCGCGCATGATCAACGTCGCCGCGCCTACCGTGATCGCATCCTCGACCACGCCGGTACTGGTCTGGCCGTAGCGGTCGATCGCACGCATGCGCAGGTTGAAGGTGAGATAGGCGGCCGCCACTGCGGTGGACGCGCCCAGCAGTGCGGCGACGCCGCGCTGATGGCGGGGAGCCAGGGCCGCGCCGACGATCACGCCGGTGGCGATGCGCGCAATCATGCCGGGCAGCACGATGCGGTCGGGCGCGGTTTTCATCTTGTCGCCTGCCAGCTCGCCGCCGGCAAGCGCGAGCATGCCGGCCGACGCCAGCGGATTGGCCAGCAGCGGCGGTGCGCCGTTGTCGGCAGGAAGCTTGCCGGTACGCGCAGCATTGGTGACCGCCGCCAGCGGCGTCATCGAGCGCATGCCGGCGACGGCGCCCATCAGGATGGAATGAATCAAAGCCATGTACACCTCTGCATGTGCTCAACAATCGCAGGCGGAATGCGCTGCGTGCGGCACGCTGTATGGATGTGCACACACTAGGACGGTGCATGTATGGGCATTGGCAAGAGCTTGTGCATGCCGTGCATTGGCGGCGCCCGCACGGCACTGGATGTGCTTGCGATGCGCTGCCGGGAATGTATCGGCTTGCGCCGCGCAACCAGGCGCGCGGCATTGCACTCAGGGAGCCTTGGTGCTCAACAGGAACTTCAGCCCATGGGTGATGCCGCGCGGTGCGACACTCAGGTGATCTTCGTCGTTGAGCACCTCCAGCTCCAGCTGCAGCGACGGATACTGTGCCGCGCGCAGCGTCTGCACTAGCTTACTGGCGAAGCAGGCGCCTGTTGTTGCCGGCATTCCCGCGCATCAATTCAAACGGCCGACATACGCCAGCACCGGAGCGGCCGCCATATCGTTCGGGTTGGTGCCGGGCAGGCCTTGCGGCACGTCCATGCCCCTGCTGCGGTAAAAGTCGGTCCAGTACTGCGAGATCTTGCCGGTCTGCAGGTTCTTGAAGTTCATCGGTTGCAGGGCGAAGACGTGCCGTGCGCGGAACGCGCGTTCGATGAAGTCCGAGCAGTAGTAGCTGTTGTCGTCCTGCACGTAGGTCTGGTTGTAAGGCTTGCCGAGCATGCGCCGTGCCTGCGCGATGGCGCCGGGGATCGCATTGCGCTGTTCTTCCGTCAGCCGGTACACATGGATCTGCCGATGCTTGGCGTTGGCTTCTTCGACGAATGCCTGCAGCGGCTGCTGCCGCGAGCCTTGTTCGTCTGCGTGCAGCAGCACCTGTCCGGTAGCGTCATGGGCGAGCAGTGCCACATGATCGAAGCTGGGGGCATCCTGCCTGGCGGTGGCATCGTCGATGGCGCCGCTCAGGCCGGTGCGGGCGGCGGTGACGAACAGCAAGTCGCCGTCCTGCAGCTGTACGGCGATGGAGGTGGTGGGCAGTAGCGCCAGTGCAAGCACGGCGAGCAAGAAGAGGGTGCGCATGGGAGGCCGGCAGGTGGTGCAAGGGCCACCATTATCGCTAGGAACGCGGGCCGGCTGCTGATGCGCGATGTGCTCTGTAGAATGCAACTGCCAGCGGGCGTCGCCGCCGCCATCGCGTCGCGGCAATCCCTGTCCGTCTGGAGTGTTGCATGCGTGCTTCTTCTGCGTTGTCGCCGATCGGCCGGCTGTTTGCCGTGGCCGCCTTTATCGAAGGGCTGACCTGGGCCGGGTTGTTGCTCGGCATGTTGCTCAAGTACGGCACGCACACCACCGAGCTTGTGGTGTGGCTGTTCGGGCGGCTGCATGGCGCGGCCTTCCTGTTCTATGTGGCGGTCAGCGTGCTTGCCGCACTGCGCCTGCGCTGGCCGTGGTGGGCGTGGGCGCTGAGCCTGCTGGCCGCGTTGCCGCCGCTGGTGACGGTGCCGCTGGAAATGTGGTTCCGGCGTATCGGTTTGTTGGGTGTGCCGACGCGAACTGCCGGCTGACCGCGTCGGGGTGAACCCCGATGCAGCGTGATCGCCATTGCAGTGGAAGTGATCGACCAGCGCATCCGCTGTTCATGGACGTCCCTGGCGATCGGCGTGGTAGAGCCTGCACCTGCCGGACGATGTGCCGGCTGAGACAAATCGACGGGTCGGTGCACATCCGTTAGGGGATGCTGGGTTCTCGGGCACTCGGTGCTTTCGCAGATAGCACGGCAAAGTTCTTGAGAGCATCGATCACCGGTGCTGTCCCGTTGTGCCAGCAAACCGGCAGTCGCTGTGTGAATGGCAAGCGTTGATGGAGCGTCCAACGCGTCCGGGCTCGGGCATCGGTGGTCGCAATCCGGCATGGACCCAAGGCGAACGGATCCATTGGACCACACGCAGGTGACGTAAACAGAACGTCTGGATCCGAGAACCAGCGGTCCGGATCTGGCGGTGACATTCCTCGATTCATTGGTTGACAGCATCAGGAGACGATCCATGCAAGCGCAGAAGAAGCCGTTTTTTCCCTTTGCTCTGAGTTCGGCCCCGCAGGTGACCAGCATCGCGAGTGCGATCGGTACCTCGCGTGTATTGGCTGCCGTCTCCAACGATCCCTTGCCCATCGATCAGCAACTTGCAAACGCATTCAATGCCAATAATGCGGTCATGGCCTATGTCTTGGGCATCGGCAATACGCAGTTGCCGACGATCTCGCCTTCGCCCACGTGGTACAGCACGTTCCAGACAGCGTTCAGCGATGCACAGATTCACGCCAATGGCTGGTATCCGATTGCGACCAATCTCGTCAGTATCCCCAACTCGATTGCGGGCTATGGCATTTCCTTCAATGTCAGCATGTCCACCATCAATTCCCTGGTGGCGGTGCTGCAGAACGATCCGACCAATGCCGCTGCGATTGCTGCGCTGAAGTCTCAGTTCGGCAGCATGATCTCCCAAATCACGTCTTATACGCAGAGCGCGGTGAATGTCCAGCAGTCCATCACTACATTCAGCAATAACCTGACCTCCGATGCGGCAGTGCTGGCGCAGGCAGTCGTTGACTCGACCAAGGAGCAGGAGGTGGATCAGGCCAAGATCGCTGCGTTCAAGGCCGATATCGCGTCGCTGCAGTCGGAAATCAGCCATTGGCAAACCGTCGAGACGGCATCTGCGATTGCCGCAGGTGTCGCCTTCTTTACTGGTGCGGTGATTGCAATTTTCTCGTTCGGGATCGGCTTGGCATTCGGGATCGTCGCCGCAGCAGCGCTGATCACAACAATGGTCATCGCATCGAACAAGATTCAGGCGTTGAAGAGCCAGGTAGAGGCTGATAACAGCAATATGAACGCTGTGACCCAGCAGGCGGCGAGCCTGGCGGTGCTGAATGACCAGGTCAATGGATTGATCGCGCTTTCGCAAGCGGCCAGCACGCAGATTTCCCTGGTGTTGCAGGTCTGGGAAGAGCTTGAGTCCGAGTTGAATGCCGTGGTGACGGACTTGACCAACTGCAACGGAAACGTCACCAATTTGAACCTGCCGCAGCTTCAGTCCAATCTGAATTCCGCCAACCAGGATTGGCAGACCTTGGTGGGACTGTGCAATACAATCGCCTCGATCAAGTACAACCAGGCAACGCCCGCCACCGCGACGATTCCCGACCCTGCCACTGCCTGACGATCGGCATTGCATGGTTGGATGAGGTGGCTGCATTGCCGAGCCACGTGCATCGGGTCGCCATGGACTGGTGAGCATGTGGCCGGGCTGGCGGAGGTGTGTGGATGTCCACACGCTTCCGTCAGCCCGCCATCTGAAGCGCGTCGGCGGCCAGCGATGTTCCGCTTACCGGTGCACAGCGCAGTCGTCATCAGCAGGTCCCGGCGCTGTGGAAGCGTACAGCGCCAGCACGTACGGCCGGCGCCACCCCGAGTGGCACGTGTGGCGGTTCGTCGTCTGCACGGTGCTGCATTGGCGCCCTAAGCAACGGTGCCGTGCATACCGCTCAGTTCTTGGGCATCGGCTTCATCTGGTAGTCGGCCGGCGGCGTGGCGCCGAGCAGGTGTTGCACGAAGTAGTCCCAGCGGCGGCGGCTGACATACGGGGTGAGCTCGCCGTAACCGTGCTTGGCGTTGGGCAGCATCAGCATGTCGAAGTTCTTGTTGGCCTTGATCAGGGCATCGGCCACCAGCAGGGTGAGATATGGCGGCACGTTGTCGTCCAGGGTGCCGTGCACCAGCATCAGCTTGCCCTTGAGTTTGCTGGCGTGGGTGGCGTTGGCCTGGTCGTCGTAGTTGGAGCTGCCGTCCTTGTTGACGATGTGCTCGCCGTGATACTTCTCGGCCCAGTCGTCCTCGTAGCCGCGGTTGTCGTGGTTGCCGCTTTCCGACCAGGCCACCTTGAAGAAATCCGGGTAGCGCAGCATCGCGGCGGTGGATGCATTGCCGCCGCCGGAGTGGCCCCAGATACCGACGCGGCCCAGGTCGATCCACGGATAGCGCTGACCCAGTTCCTTCAGGCCGGCCACCTGGTCGGGCAAGGTGTTGTCACCCATGTTGGCGTACCAGGTGTCGTGGAAGGTCTTGGAGCGCCACGGTGTGCCCATGCCGTCGATGGCGACCACGATGAAACCCAGCTCCGCCAGCGATTGATTGTCGCCATGGCCGGCAAGGAAACTGCGGCCGCGGACCGAACCGGTCTGCGGGCCGGGATAGACGTAATCGATGACCGGGTACTTGCGCGCCGGGTCGAAGTTGCTGGGCTTGAACATCAGGCCATACAGCGTGGTCTTGCCATCGCGCGCCTTGACCGTGATCGGCTCCGGCGGCACCCAGCCGGCCGCCTTGAGGCGGCTGATGTCGGCAGTGGCGATCGTGCTGACCGTGCGTCCGTCGCCGGCATCGCGCAGCAGCGTGACCGGTGGCGTGATCGAGGTGGAGTAGGTATCGACAAAGCGGGCGCCATCGGGCGCCAACGCAATGCTGTGGTCGGCGACTTCTGGCGTGAGCAGCACCGGCTCACCACCGTCCAGGCTCACCTTCCACAGCTGCTGGTAATACGGGTCCACGCCGGGGCTGCGGCCGACGCCGACGAACCAGGCGGTGCGTGTCACCGGGTCCACGCGCAGCAGTTCGGTGACGTTGCCCTCGCCGCTGGTGATCGCGCGCTTGGGCTTGCCGGTGGCCAGGTCGTAGAGATACAGCTGGCCCCAATCGCTGCGCTCGGAAAACCACACCGCCTCGTTGCTGCCGGGCAGGTACGCCCAGTTGGCGGTGACCTGGCCGCTTTCGTAATAGGTCTTGGCGGTTTCGTCGAAGGCGGTGCGCACGTCGCCGGTGGCGACATCGGCAATGCGCAACCAGGCCTGCTTGTGGAAGCGCGAGGTGGACACGAAGGCCAGCGTCTTGCCGTCCGGCGCCCACTTCACATCGTCCCACAGGCCCGGCGAGCAGCTGACGTCATCGCACAGGGTGGAGCGGTGCTGGTCGGGCGGCAGTTTCAGCCGCAGCACGCTGCGCGTGGGCACGTCGATGACCACGCGCTCGATCATGGTCACGTCCTTGTCGCCGGCCAGCGGGTATTTCCACGACTGCAGTTCCGGGTGCCCGAGCTTGGTGCTGACCAGGTACATGTCGCCGGTCTTGCGCTGGTCCTGCTGGAAGGTGGCGATCTTGCGCGAGTCCGGCGACCACGCAACGATGGCGTTGTCGCTGTGCTGCCAGCCGGCGTTGTCGGTGGCATAGCCGAAGTTTTCCACGCCGTCGCGGGTGAGCTGGGTCTCCTGGCCGCTGGCGAGATCGCGCACCCACAGGTTCCAGTTGCGGATGAAGGCTTCGCTGCGCTTGTCCGGCGACAGCACGCCCGGCTCGGCCTTGTCCTTTGCATACAGCTTGCTGCAGCGCGCACGCGCATCGCAGACCACGGCGGTGTCGCGCACGTTGAGGCGGTAGCGGCCATCGGCGGTGCGCTTGACCACCGGGGCGAAGGTGTCGGCCTTGAGCGGCTTGTCGCCGGTCTTCAGCAGCGTATTGAGCGAGGCGACCAGCGCGGACTGCTTGAAGATCGGCGCGCTCCTGCCGGTGGCGGTGTCCAGCTGCAGCAGCTGGTTGCCCTTGGCATCGTGGTCGACATAGACCACGTGGGTGGCGTCCAGCCAGTCGATGCGGGTGGCCTGGTGATCGACCAGCGGTTGCGCCAGATAGCTGGTGAGGCGCTCGGCACGGGCGTAATCGGCGGCGGTGACGGTGGGGGCTTGCGCAGCGGCGATGGCCGGCAAGGCGGCCAGGACGATGGCGGAAAACAGCTGCCGCATCGGCGACGGGGTGGGCATGTAGGACTCTCCAGGACGAAAGGAGCGCGCAACGCGGTCGGCGCGACCGCCCGATGCTACCCGCTGGGCCGGGGCGCTGCCTCTGCCGGAAGTCGTGCCGGTGACCAGGCGGTGCTATCTCGCCAATGCGGCAGATCCAGAACGCACAGATCCCCGCTTGGCGCGACCGGCGATGGTGCCCCCGCGCAGCGCGACCGGTCACGCGCTGCCCGCATGGCGCGGGTACAGCGCAGCGGTGGAGACGATGCGCAGACGCGGACGTGTGCGGGCGGCAGGTCCGTTCGCGGCAGCCGCCGCTGCACCTGCGTTCCGGTGCGCAGCGGCTTTACTGGCAGCCCTACTTGCCCATGCAGCGCTTCCAGCGCTCGTTCACCCGTTGCGCGAACCAGGCGGTGGTGAGGGTGCGGGTGATCTTGGGGCTCTCCAGGGTGATGCCGGGCAGTATCGCGCGCGGCAGCGGTTTGCCGGCACTGCGCTCGGCCAGCGCAAATACCTGGCGATACAGCGCGGTGTCTTCGAAATCGGCGGAGTGGCCGGCTTCCAGGGCGCGGCGCAGCTGCCGGTCGTTCATCGCCAGCTGGCTGCCCAGGGCGCGTGCGGCGCGTTCGGTGCCGCCGGGCGCATCCAGGCTGGCGCCGGGCGTCAGCAGGTCGCCGTCCAGGGTCAGCGCGATGCCGCTGGCCTTGCTCAGCGCCGCCTGGAAGGCGGCATTGCGGCTGGCGTGCCAGCCGGCATTGAAGTCGGCAAAGCGGTACAGCAGTGCGTCGTAACGGGCCGGGTACCCAAGCAGGTGCCTGGTGCCGAACCACAGCCCGCCGCGACGGCTGAACACCTCGTGGCGGATCGAGGCGCCGGGCGGATACGGATAGCGCTCGGCATGCTGCTCGGCAAAGGCGATGCTGACCTGCATCGGCCCGGCGGTATGCACCGGATTGAGCCCGTCGAACAGGCGCGCGCCCAGCGGCACGCTGCCGGTGAAGTCTTCGAAGATGCGGCTCAGTTCCTGCTCGGTGCGCGCACCCGCGATGCGCATGGCATAGCTGCGGCCGTCGGGCGAGTCGATGCGCAGGGCGGCATCGACCATGAAGCCGGGGATGTGATGCGCGCTGGCGCGGCGGTCGATCTCGGCGCGCGAAATCTTGCCGAGATTGGGCACCACCGGGTTGGCCTGGTAGGTCGACTCCTGCTCGGTCACCGCCAGCACCGCGCAGATATACTCGGCGCTGGTGTCCAGCCCCTGCGAGGACAATGCCACGTAGACATCGTCGGCCCAGCCGTTGCGATCGCTCAGCGTGGCCGGCAGCCGCCGGGCGATGTCGGCCTTGACCGCGTCCGGGGAGCGCTGTGGCGCACGCGGCGCCTGGGTGGCGCAGGCCGACAGCAAGGCGACGGCAAGCAGCGTGAGCAGGCGGGGCAGGCGGGATATCACGGTGTCTCCAGGATCCAGGTAGTGGCAGGTGCCGTGCCGCAGTTTACGTGGCTGTCGCCGGGCGGCTGCATCGGCGCCGTGCCGTCGCGACGGTGCGGGTTGCCCGCTGGGCCGCCGCGCATGGCGGGTGCACGGCCGCGGGCCGCTGCCAGCGCGATCTGCAGGCCGATTCAAGCCCGCTGCGTGCGGGCCGATAACGTTCTTGACGCCAAGCGTGGCGATCACATGACCTGTCGCGCCGGCCGGTCATCATGACCGGGTGCCTGCATCGATGTGGCGTTCGGGCAGATGCCGACGTCGCCCCCGATTCCACTGCCAGCCAACCAAGGGAGGGCTTGAGTGCCGCAGCAACCAGCAAGCCCGACATGGGCCGGGCGGCGTGTGCTGTGCACGGCAGTCCTGCGGTGTGGCTCATCGTCGCCGTGAGGTGTCGATGAGCGGTGCGAGGCCAGGTTGGCAGCGCATGGGCGTCGGGATGGCAGCAATGCTGTTCAGCGCGACGCTGTGGGCGCAGCCGCAGCCGTGGAAGAGCATCGAAACCGCCGCGATTGACGACCCCAAGGCCGCCTTGCAGGCCGCCCAGGCCGCGTTGGAGCGTGCCCGTAGCGATGGCGATGCCGATGCGCAGTTCTGGGCCTTGCTGGCGCAGGCGCGCGTGCTGATATCCCTGGAAGAGACCGAGCGCCGTCAGACGGCACTGGCGCAGGCACGTGCGATGTCGGAACGGGTACGTGGCAATGCGGCGCAGGCGCAGCTGTGGCTGGCGATCGTGCAGGCGCTCAACGATGTGCGTGAGAATCCCAATCGCGGCATGCTGGCGCGGCTGGAAGCGCTGCGGCAGCGCGCACGTGCGATGGGGCGCAACGATCTGCTGTGCGAGGTCGAGGCGGTCGACATGTGGAGCATGCTCGCCTCCGGCAGCAGCGACGAGGCGTGGAACGCCGCACAGGCCAGCTACCAGTGCGCCGTGCGCGAACACAGCCTGAGTCTGGAACTGGATGCCTTGACCCAGCTCGGCTCGCTGGCCACCCGCGTGGGGGGGCGTTCTGCGGAAGAAAGCGACGCCGAAGACTATCTGCAGCGCGCCCTGGCGCGCCTGCGCGGCCAGCCGGCACGCTTTCAGCGCAGCCTGATCGAGTACGAATACGGCACTTCGCTGGCAGCCCAGCAGCCGGACGCGGCATTGCTGCATTTCAAGCGCGCGCTGGCGCTCAGTCGCGAGCTGGGCGATCAGGCCGGTGTGGCCGCGGCATTGACCAGCGCCAGTGAGGTCCTGATCGAAACCGGCGATGCCACTGCGGCCCTGGCAATGGCGCGCGAGGCACTACCGTTGATGCAACGGCAAGGCAACGTCGGCCGTGTGGCCGCCTGCCACGCGGTGTTGCTCCAGGCATTGACCGCGCTCAAGTCCGGCAGCCTCGGCGTGGAGATCGTCGCGGCCAAGGCAGCGGACGATCCGAATCTGCCGTTGAAACGACGCGCGCAACTGCTCGATGCCATCGCCCAGGCACTGGCAGCGGAGGGACGCCATGCCGAGGCGTATCAGGAACTGCAACGCGCCAACACGCTGCGCGCGCAAAGCCTGGATCGCCAGCGCGATACCGTCATGCTGCGCCTGCAGGCGCGTTACGAAGACGCGCGCCGCGGCGCCGAAACCGCCGAGCTGCGCCGGCGCAGCGAGACCGCGCAACTGGCGTTGCAGGCCCGCGAAGCCGGTCAACGCACCCTGTGGATCGCGCTGTGCGCCGCCTGCCTGCTGTTGCTGGGCACGCTGGTGGTGCTGGCCTTCAGTGGGCGCCATCGGCGGCAACTCTCGCGGCTGGCGATGCGCGACGAACTCACCGGCCTGCCCAACCGCCGCGCCATTCGCGCCGAGGCGCAGCAGCAGATCGAGCAAGCGGTGCGCTCGCAGGTTCCGTGCATGCTGGCATTGATCGATCTGGATCACTTCAAGCTGATCAACGACATGCGCGGGCACGCGGCCGGGGATGCCGTGCTCAAGGCGCTCGCCAGCGCATCCAGGCTGGCACTGCGGACACAGGATCGCCTGGGACGGTTGGGCGGCGAGGAATTCCTGCTGGTGCTGCCGGGCTGTAGCGCAGAGGAGATTCCTGCCGTCTTCGCGCGGCTGCGTAATGCAGTGGCCGCGATCGAGATCGCCGGCCTGCCCGCCGACCAGCCGGTGCGGTTCTGCATGGGCGCGGTGAGCGTCACTGCGGGGATCGGTCTGGATGCGCTGCTGGGGCAGGCCGATCTTGCCCTGTACGCCGCCAAGACCGCCGGGCGCGATCAATGGGCGGTGTGTTGAGTGCCGCATGCGCAGCTGCGCGGCGCCGGCTGCGACATCTGCGCGGGGCTGCGGCACAATCGTGCGGTGGCGCTGCCGCGTTGCCTTCCGTCGATTGAGCGAACCGATACCGCGTGCGAACCGATAGCCGCCTTTCCCGCATGCTGCATGTGCTGTTGCACATGGCCAGAAGCCAGCAGCCGATGACCTCCGAGCAGATCGCCGGCATGCTGTCGACCAATGCGGTGGTGGTGCGTCGGACCATGGCCGGCTTGCGCGCTGCCGGCTACGTGCAGTCGAGCAAGGGCCACAACGGCGGCTGGCATATCGCGTGCGACCTGACCCAGGTGACATTGCTGGACGTGCATCGTGCAGTGGGCGGCCCGCATCTGTTTGCGATCGGCGCCGATCACCCCAACCCGCAATGTGGCGTGGAGCGTGTGGTCAACGCAGCCATCGCCGACGCGCTGGCCCAGGCACAAACCGTATTGCTGCAGCGCCTGGGCACGGTGACGCTGGCAACGCTGGCGGACGAGTTCGACGCGCTGTGCACGGCAGCCGCGCTGCCTGCCGGTCTGCCGACAGGCAAACGCAGGCGCTGACGCACACCAACTGTTGTATACGCCGTTGTGCATGACGTGCAGCCGGGCTGGCAGGCGCGCGGTGTGCCTGCGCTTGCAGTCCCATGCAGCGTACGCATGCGCTTTGCGGCAGCTGGTCGGCATCGATCGCAGACAGGGCGCGCTTGGCCAGGCGCAATCGCCAGGACGCTGCCGTTTTTCCCGACGTGGCGTGAGGTGCGCACCCGCGCAGTACCGCTACGCCGCACTGTTCATTGCTGTCAGGTGATGACGCGAACCACCACCGATCACGGCAAGCGCGACAGCAGGCAGCGCAGCAACCCTCGGTCGCACACGACCCTTCAACCATCGAGCAGGTGACCACGTCAGCACACCGCGGTTGAATCGCCAGTCTTTTAATGTAACATCTAAAATTACATGAGAGAATTTAAATCGGGAGCGGACATGCAGCACGATGTGATCATCATTGGCGGCAGCTACGCCGGGCTGTCGGCCGGGCTGCAGCTGGCGCGTGCACGGCGCGCGGTACTGGTGATCGATGGCGGCCAGCGCCGCAATCGCTTTGCCGCCACCTCGCACGGGTTTCTCAGCCGCGACGGTGCATTGCCTGCGCAGATTGCCGATGCGGGACGCGCACAGCTGCTGGCCTATCCGAGCGTGCAATGGGCCGACGGCCAGGTGACACGGCTACGCGGCGAGGCGGAGGCATTCGAGGTGACGCTGGCCGATGGCTCCACGCATACGGCGCGTCGGCTTGTTCTGGCGATGGGGGTGGTCGATCGTCTGCCGGCGCTGGCCGGCCTGGCAGAGCGCTGGGGCACGCAGGTGTTCGTCTGCCCGTATTGTCACGGCTATGAGCTGGAGCAGGGCCGCATCGGCGTGCTGGCCACCTCCGCCTTTGCGGTGCATCAGGCGGCCATGCTGCCGGACTGGGGCGCAACACAGCTGTTCTTGAACGACACGTTGGTGCTGGATGAGGCGCAGCACGCGCACTTGCAGGCACGTGGCGTGCACGTGGTAGGCGGCGCAGTGGCGGCGCTGCAAGGCGACGGCGACGTGCTGGAGCTGGTGTTGCGCGATGGGCAGGTCTGCGCGCTGGATGGCTTGTTCGTCACCACCCACACCGAGCTCAGTGCCTTGGTCGCATCGCTGGGATGCAGCACCAGCGATGGCCCGCTGGGCAGTCATATCGCGGTGGATGCCATGCAGGCCACCTCGGTGCCGGGTATCGCTGCCTGCGGCGATGTGGCCAACCCGGCGGCATCGATCGCCTTTGCGGTTGCCAGCGGCGCAATGGCCGGCGTGGCAACGCATCGTTCGTTGATGTTCGGTCTGAGCAACTGAGCGGCGTGTTGCGATCGCCCCTGCAGACCATGCCGGCCTGCAGGGTTGATCGCGGCTGCGCTGCTTACTGGCTGACTTCCTGCATCGCAATCTTGTGCTGCTTGGAATACGCACGCTGCGCGGTATTCAGCGCTTCCATATCGGTGTTGAGCCGGGTGGACACGGTTTCCAGATCCTTGGCCAACGGCGCCAGCTCGGGGTTGCCGTAGCCGTTGGGCAGGGCGGCCACGCGTTCTAGCGCGGCCATCATCGCGTCGGCACTGTTGAGGTAGGCCGACAGCTTGCCGTCCAGGTCCTTGGCGTTGTCGGGCACGCCCGAGGCCATGGCTGTATTGGCCTGCGCGTTGGCGGCCAGTGCCTTGCGCTGGCTGCCCAGCGCAGTCTTGTAGCCGTCCAGCGGCTTGTGCGCGATGGCATCGGCCACCAGGCTCTGCCCGCGATCGCCCGACACCCACGGGTCGACGATGGTGACCGCGCCATTCCAGACCGAGATGTTGTGCAGCAGGTAGTCGCTGGAGGAGAGCTTGGAGGCGCCGGTGGTGGTGCCGCCACCGCAGGCAGCCAGCAGCAGACTGAAAGAGACAAGCAGGAAGGTGGTGAACGTCTTCAAAGCGAAAGATCCTTGGTACGAGGCCGTTGTCGCCACTGCATGGCGAAGACAGCAAAAACCCCAAGGAAGCGTCCGGACAATCCATGTTGCACTGTTGCTGGCCATCTTCCCTGAGACGAATGCAGCGTGGAGCATTCCATTCACTCTGAGCGAGTGCGCTGCGCCATCAGTATAGCGGCCGCGCTCAGCCGGCAGGTGCGTGGCATGCGCTCACTGCGCGACCACCAGGTGTTGCATGCGTGCGATGGATGGCCTCGGCCGGTTGTGCTGCGCGTACACTGCGCCGCCACCATCGAACCGGTGCCTGCGTGAAAAAAAAGCGGCCCAAATCACCGCCACCTGCGCCAGCTCCCGCAGCGTCCCGGATCCACGAATGGATCATCGGCGGGGGAGCCGTTGTCGTGGCGATCGCCTGTTGCATGCGGCTGTGGCTGGTGCTGGAGGCGATCGTCACGGGGCGCTATATCAGCGTCATCCGCGGCCGGCCGACCAGGATTTTTTACGCGGATGCAGACCCGCAGCGGTTCTGGATCGCCATCGGCTGGGATGGCTTGCTGACCAGTGTGCCGTTGGCGGTCATCGCCTGGTTCACCTACGTTGCCTGGACGGCGTACCGACACGGCAGGCGATGACCTGCGCGGTCGTTGCACAGCATGCGCAACTGCGGTGCCGCGCTGTCGACGACGACGCGGCTGCGCCCGCGCCCGCGTACGGCGAGCCGATGTTTGGCATGCGGCGTCGATCAGCCGTCGGGCGCAGGGCAGTGACGACCACCTGCGCCGATCGATCGACGCCTGCGCATCATGCGGCCATCAGGGCTGCGTTTGTTTTTGCCGGCGTGATGGCGTCTGCGTCTCGCGCTTGGGCCAGGTGTCGTAGCTGTAGACGAACTGCTTCTGATCGGCTCCCATGGTCGGGTCGCAGTGCCAGGAAGTGGCGACGCTGCCGGGCTCCAGCACGCCATCGACTTCGCGCACGGACTGCGCTTCGAACGCGCAGATCGGCCCGTACACCTTGCTATCCCAGTCCGGCGCCGAGGTAGGGTGGGCGTGTTGCACCAGCACGATGTCGCTGCCTTGGAAGTGGTGCACCTGGGCGCCGTATTGGCGATTGATGCTGAAGTAGCACGGGGCGCCGATGCCCAGCGGGAGCACTTGCTCATCGCGCAAGATCGCGCACTTGCCGGCGTGTTCGCCCAGGCGAATCGTACGCCCGGCCAGGATGGCGGTGGTCACCGGATGGCGGGGGGTGACTTCGGACATGGGCGGTGGTGGTGTCTGGGGCGCGGTCTGCGCGTGCACTGGCGCACCGGTCGTCATCAACAGCGCAGTAAGCAACCAGGTCGGAAAGCGGATGCGCATGCAACGTCCTTGTCGTGGGCAGTGCAGTATCGCAGATCCGTTTGCTGGTCAGGCGTGGGTGGCAGATGCGATGCGCTCCACCTGCATGGGAGCCGATGCTCTGTGCGGAATTTGTCCGCCGTGCCGCGGCTTTGCGCGCAGCGCCGATTCACAGCTGGCTGCTACTTACCGCGCGGTTTCAATTTCCGCAACAATCGTGCACTCAGCGCCGCGCCGGCAACGTTGCCAGCACACCATCCAGCGCCAGTTGCGTGCTGAAGCCGACCTTGCTCAGGCGCTTGCTCACTTCGTTGGGTACATCGCGCCCGCTGGTGAGTCGATTGGGCGCACCGGTGTAATGGAACAGGCGTCCGCCACGACGCAACACCCGCGCCAGCTGACCGTAGAACACTTGCGAATACAGCTCGCCGGCGATGCCGAAGCGCGGCGGGTCGTGCAGGATGGCATCGACCGAATCGTCTGCCAGCGTGGCGATGTGCTGCGAGATATCGGCATGGGCCAGCTGCAGGCGCCCGCCGTAGGCGGCATCGTCCGGGTCCGGCGACCAGGGATTGAGCGTGCGCAGCCACAGCACATCGGCATTCTTTTCGAACGACTGCAGCTGCGCCACCCCGGCTTCCAGGCAGCAGGCGGCGAAGTAGCCCAGCCCACCGCAGGTATCCAGGACGATCTTGCCACGTGGCGCGACCAGCGCCACCTTGCGCCGCGCATCCTCGAACGGCGACAACTGCGCCGACGGCAGCATCTTGATGCCATCGATCTCGAAGGTGGGCGCGCCCCATTCGGTGGGGATGAGCTTGATCAGCGCACCACTGAAACGCGAGATCGGGGCGAAATCGTCACCGTCCCAGAAGTACAGCGTGCGCTCCTTGAACTTGCCCGGATACGGGTAGCCCCTGCCGCGCCACTGCCAGGTCTGCGCATCCAGCTGGGCGGTGCCGGTACTGCGGCCCAGATCCAGCGAGCCGGTCCATTGGGTCAGACCACTGCCGCGCGCGGCAAGCAGCGCCTGGGCATCGGAGCAAATGAGTAGTGGGCCGGAATAGTGGGGCACGGATTGCTGGTCTGGGTCTACGCGCGTTACGCGCGTTGCTGGTGCGAGGGGTGGACTGGCATCGTAACCGACCCCATCGCGCATGCGCATCCAATCCACCTCCGGCACGATGGCGGGGCGGCGCAGCGGCGGTATCTGCAGCGACGCGGGAAGCCGGGTCGCATGCGACGGTATGCCGATGGCGATGCAGCAGCCATCGTGCCCGGATGCGTGCGCCGATTCCTCTGACGCACGCCGCACCGCATACTGCGCACTGCCCCATCGACATGTTGTCCGATTGGCGCCAACCGCGGAGGATCGGCAAATGCTGAAGGGTGTGTTGTTGGGATTTGCCTGTTATGCGGCCTATTCGATCAGCGATGCGTTCGTGAAGCTGCTGGAAGGCACGCTGCCGGTGTATGAGGTGCTGTTTCTCGGTGCACTGCTGATGCTGGTGGCCGTGCCATTCCTGAAAAAGCCGGACGACCGGTTGCGCGAACTGGTGATGGCCAAGCAACCCAGCCTGTGGCTGTTGCGTGCGCTCACCGGCGCCATCGGCAACCTGACCTCGGTGATCGCGTTCACCACCTTGCCGATGGCCGAGGCGTTTGCGCTGATCTTCCTGATGCCGATTTTCGTCACCGTGCTGTCGGTGGTGTTTCTCAAGGAAGAGGTGCACTGGCGGCGCTGGTCGGCGGTGATCGTCGGCTTCATCGGCGTGTTGATCGTGCTGCGCCCGGGCTTTCGTCATCTCACCCATGGGCATGTGGCCGCGATCGTGTGCGGCCTGGTCGGTGCGATCTCGGTCATCACCCTGCGCATGGCCGGCCACAGCGAAAAACGCCTGACCTTGTACGGCGCCGGGGTGATCGGCCCGTTGGTGATGGGCGGGATCATGATGTTGCCGACCTTTGTCTGGCCCACGCTGTATCAGTGGGGGCTATTGGCCGGCTACGGCCTGCTTGCCGGCCTGGCGGCGATCTGCCTGATGTATGCCACGCGCATGGCGCCGGTGAGTGTGGTTGCGCCAACGCAGTACAGCCAGATGCTGTGGGCGATCGCCTTCGGCTACCTGCTGTTTCACGATCACCTGGATTGGCCGATGGCGGTCGGCATCGCCCTGATTCTGGGCGCGGGCCTGTTCACGCTGATCCGTGAAGAGCAGGTATCGCGGTGGTGGCGGCGGACCAAGATCGTGTGAGGGCGGCGCTGTGCGCCGCGGGAATGGGGGAGTCGGGAATGGGGAATCGGAACGGCGCTGCTTCGAAGTGCCGCGATGCGCTTGATGCCATTACGATTCCCGATTCCCGATTCCCGCTACGGCGGCGCAGCAGGCTCCCTGCGCAGTGCACGCCAGGTTTCAGCGATGCGGCGATGTCGCAGCGATTGGCGGGCAGCTCGGGCGTCCCACTTGCCAGATGCAGGAGCAACGTGGCCGAGCGTCTATCTGCCGCCGTCAACGGCGCGTCAGCATTCCGCTGCCCGGGATCACGGTGCGGTAGCGCTGCGATGCGCACTGTCGGTGCTCCATTCGACCGGTCGGAGTCACCCCATGCAGCTCAATCCACTCGTTTCGCGTCCGATGAGCGCCGCCAGCGCCGGTCTGTCGGCACATGGCACGCCCGATCCGGATACCAACGAAGAAGATATCCCGCTGGAAGAGCAGACACCGCAGCAGGGCGGTTTGCGCGAGGAGGTGGGCGATCTGGAAGAGGACGACGATCAGGCATTGCCGGGCCGCGTTGGCGGCGGGCTTGCAGGGGGGTAATCGCGGCTGGCAACCGACTGTGCCACCACCAGGCAGACGCGGCCGATGACAGCGCCGCAGCGCGCAGGCTCCAGGCAGATGGCGATGACCGCTCCGGCGATGCCTTGCGTGCATCCCTGGCGGCTGCGGCCCCTCGATGACAGCAGTGGCCGCGTGGATGAGCGGCGCACCACGATGGGGCAAGCCGACCACCATTCGCCGGCGCATGCTGCGGCCTACCCGTGGCCGCTGTGCAAACCGCTGGTGCGCGCTGCCGCGATCTCGTATTTTTGACGGCTTGTCACTTGCCGGTGCCGTGCCCCATGTCAGACCCGTCCGCGCCCGATCATCTGCAACGTAGTCTCTCCAATCGCCACCTGCAGCTGATCGCCATCGGTGGCGCGATCGGCACCGGGCTGTTCATGGGCTCGGGCAAGACGATCAGCCTGGCCGGCCCGTCGATCCTGTTCGTCTATCTGATCATCGGCGCAATGCTGTTCTTCGTGATGCGCGCGATGGGCGAGTTGCTGCTGTCCAACCTGGAGTACAAGTCGTTCATCGACTTCTCCACCGATCTGCTCGGGCCGTGGGCCGGGTTCTTCTGCGGGTGGACGTACTGGTTCTGCTGGATCATCACTGCCATCGCCGACGTCATCGCGATCGCCGCCTATGCGCAATTCTGGTTCCCCGGGTTGGCGCCGTGGATTCCGGCCATCGCCTGCGTGTTGTTGTTGTTGGGCCTGAACTTGGTGACGGTCAAATTGTTCGGCGAGATGGAGTTCTGGTTCGCGCTGATCAAGATCATCGCCATCTGCGCCTTGATCCTCACCGGCGCCGGGCTGGTGGCCTGGGGCTTCCGCTCGCCGTCGGGCAATGTGGCCTCGTTGTCGAACCTGTGGAACGACGGCGGCATGTTCCCGATGGGCATTGGCGGCTTCTTTGCCGGGTTCCAGATCGCGGTGTTCGCCTTCGTCGGCATCGAGCTGGTCGGCACCACCGCCGCAGAAACTGCCGACCCGCGCCGCAACCTGCCCAAGGCGATCAACTCGATCCCGGTGCGCATTTTGATTTTCTACGTGCTGGCGCTGATCGCGATCATGGCGGTGACACCGTGGCGGCAGGTGGTGGCCGACAAGAGCCCGTTCGTGGAGCTGTTCGTGCTGGCCGGCGTGCCGGCGGCGGCGAGCCTGATCAACTTCGTGGTGTTGACCTCGGCCACCTCCTCGGCCAATAGCGGCATCTTCTCCACCAGCCGCATGCTCTACGGCCTGGCCGAGGAGCAGCACGCGCCCAAGGGCTTTGCCAAGCTCTCGCGTGCAGCGGTGCCGGCACGTGGCCTGCTGTTCTCCTGCCTGTGCCTGTTGCTGGGCGCGATGCTGGTGTACCTGATCCCCAACCTGGTCACTGCGTTCACGCTGGTCACCACCTTGTCGGCGGTGCTCTTCATGTTCGTATGGTCGCTGATCCTGTGCGCCTACATCGCGTACCGGCGCAAGCGGCCCGAGCAGCACGCGGCATCGGCGTTCAAGATGCCCGGTGGCGTGTTGATGTGCTACGTGTGCCTGGCGTTCTTCGCCTTCGTCATCGTGCTGCTGACTTTGCAGGCCGACACGCGCCAGGCCTTGCTGGCCAGCCCGGTGTGGTTCCTGATCCTGGCGATCGGCTATGCGGTGAAGCGGCAGCAGACGCGCAGCGGCTGAGCGCGCGTATCAGCCAAGACATCCACCGAAGACCTCATCAAGGCCCCGCACTGCGGGGCCCTGGCGTCTGTGGCTGCACGGCGCCGCGATAAAGGCCACTGGCAGCTAAGCACGCGATGCGCGCGACGTTGACGCGGCTTGGGCGGAACGGGATGCTCGCCGCCATCCATCGCCACGGCCCATCGCATGATCACGACGCACCCCATTGCCGGAACGCAGCACACGCAAGGGTGCTGGGTCGACCTGTGCCAGGCCAGCGCGCAGGAACTGGCGCAGGCCGCAGACAAGGTGGGGTTCGCGCTGCCGGATCGCGCGGTCATCGGCGAGATCGAATTCTCCAGCCGGGTGCGGCGCCAGGGCGAGGTGCTGTTTCTCAACGTGCCGCGCTTTCAGGACGACGATGGCCCGACTGCGCCGCTGGGCTTTGCGCTGTCGCCGACCATGCTGGTGACCCTGCGCGAGCAGCACATGGGCTCGCTGGATGCGGTGGCCGCGCGCCTTGCGCATGCGCCCTGCCATAGCGCCGACGATCTGCTGTTGCGCATCTTCGACCAGCTGGTGGGGCGCCTGGCGGACCGGCTCGAATCGCTGGAAGCCGAGGTCACCGATACCACCCGGCAGGTGTTCGACAACCCGCACAAGACCCGTGATCTGGAACGCATGCTGCATCAGGTCGGGGGCATGGGCCGGCGACTGGGCGGGCTGCACAATGCCGGGCAGGGACTGCTGCGCCTGGTCACCTATCTGGACGACGCCGCGCCGGACTGGTTCGGTGCCGATGCGGCCAAACGCATCGGCTTGCTGCACAAGGACCTGACCACCTTGAGCGAGTTCCAGCAGCACATGGACGACCGCATCGAGTTCCTGCTCGACAGCGTGCTGGGCATGATCAACATGGACCAGAACAACGTGATGAAGGTGATGGCGGTGGCCTCGGTGGTCGGCATTCCGCCCACCGTGCTGGTCGGCATCTGGGGCATGAACTTCGCCTACATGCCCGAGCTCAAGTGGCACGACGCGTATTACTGGGCGCTGGGCGTGATCGTGCTGAGCATGCTGGTGCCGCTGGCATGGTTCCGCAAGCGCGGATGGGTGTGATGCACCAGAGCCGGAAACCCGTAGGAGCGCACCAGGGCGCGATGCGGCGTTACCGGCAAGGCCCTCGCGCCCAGGGGCGCTCCTACGAGTGCCGTCAGCGCAATCATCTGTTGCCTACGGTTGCGTGACTACGCAATGCCAAGCTAGGGCAGCTCGGTAGCTGTGCAGCTCGCGGCAGAATGCAGGAAACCCCGTAGGAGCGCACCGGGGCGCGATATGGCGTTACCGGCAAGGCCCTCGCGCCCCGGAGCGCTCCTACAGGCTGGGCTGGGATGCGCAGCTGCCACTGCGCACTGCGCCGTGACTGGAAAAATGCCCAGCTGCGTAGCATGCAACCAGGCGATGCGCCGTGTTGATTGCTGCCGGGCGGCCTGGATCAGCCCTTGGCCTGGAAGCTGGCTTCCTCGTAGGGCTGCACCACCACCCAGCCTTCGCCGGCAAAACGCATCTGCAGGCTTTCGCCCGAGCCGCGGCCGAACAGCGTGCCTATCGACACGTCGGTGACCAGTTCCGGGGTCAGCGTGCCCGACCAGGCCACGGTGGCGTTGGGGTCGGTGAACACTGGGCCGCTGGCGGCGGTGACCGGCAGGGTCAGCGGCTCGTAGTGCGAGGTGATCGCCACGATGCCGTGGCCGCTCAGGCGCACGTTGAACAGGCCGCCGGACAGCATGCCGGCCACCTTGCGCATCATCGTGATCTTGTGTTGGACGCCGGATTCGAACGCCAGCACGTCGTTGCCGTTGACGAAGATCGCCTCGCCATTCAAACGCAGCAAGGTCACCAGCTTGCCGAGGTCGGCCAGATACACCCGGCCCTGGCCTTCGGCCTTCATCAACTGCATGCCTTCGCCGCTGACCGCCTTCTTCAGCAGATTGCCCAGGCCCTGTTCCAGCAGCCCCTCGCGGGTGAACTTGACGTTGCCGGTACGCGCGACCATGGCGCCGGCCTTGGACCACACCATGCCGTCGAGGCGCACTTCCAGCAGGTGCGGGTTTTCCAGTTCGAACGGATCGGGGCTGACGTCCTTTTCCTTGGAATGGGCGAGAAATTCGTTGAGCGTGCGTACGGCCATGGGTCCGTCCTGGAGGATGAAAGAGTGCGCATGATACGCGGCAGGCCTGTGCGTCAGCAGCACGTGCAAGCGCTCTTGGGCAGTGGGATGCCGGCGTTACGGTAGTGGCGCAGTGCGTCTTGTGCTTCACGCACCACTGCCCGCCAGTCGCTGCAACCCGCAAGAAGCGCTTAAAGTGCGAGTCCTCCGACACCCGCGACCGGCATGACAAAACGATACGCGCTATGGATCTGCGCAGTTCTTCTGGCAGGCGCGGCGGCGTTGCTGGCGAGCTGGTGGTCTGCGCCGGCACCCGATGCGCTGCCGCAGACACAAGGTCCCACGGCAACGCCGCTGGGCTGGAAGGCACAGTTGCAATGGGTTGCCGGCAGCGGTGTGCGTGGCGCAGTGGATGGCCGTGCTGCCGATGCACGGTTTGCCGATCCCTACGGACTGGCGATCGATCCACACGGCGCGCTGTACATCGCCGATGGCGGCGACAACAACCGCATTCGCAGGCTGCTCGACAACGGCAGCGTGCAGACCGTGGCCGGTGGGCAGGAAGGATTCGCCGACGGCGTTGACGCGGCGGCGGAATTCAATACGCCATCGGGTATCGCCTTCGATACGGCCGGCAATCTCTACATCGCCGACACCGGCAACCATGCGATCCGCAAACGCACGCCACAAGGCGTGGTGACCACGCTGGCCGGCGATGGCAGTGCCGGGTTTCGCGACGGTGCCGCTGCGCAGGCACGCTTCAATGGCCCGATCGGCGTGGCGGTGGATGCGCAAGGGCGCGTGTATGTCGCCGATACCTACAACGATCGCATCCGCGTGATCGCGCCAGATGGGCAGGTAAGCACCCTGGCCGGCGGCGCCTTGCCGGGCATGGCCGATGGTGTTGGTGATCAGGCGCGCTTCGATACGCCGACCGACCTCAAGGTGGATGCGCACGGTGTGGTGTGGGTGGCCGACATGCGTAACGACGCGATTCGCCGTATTGCACCGGATGGCAGCGTCAGCACCTTGATCGGTGGCGATCCTGCCGACCTTAGCCCGCTGTTGCATCGCCCGATGACGCTTGCGCTCACCCACGACGGCGTGATGTACGTGGGCGATGCAAGCGGGCGCGTGCTGCAGGTGACGCGTGCCGGGCATGTGGTGACAATGAGTGGCGAGGACGTGATGCAACGCATGTCGCGCCCGGCGGGGATCGCGGTGGATGCGCAAGGTGCGGTGTATGTCAGCGATGCCGGCAGCGCACGCGTGCATCGGCTGGTGCCGGCCACTGCGGCGAACGCGAACGCCGCGCCCGTGGTCGGGCCGGCTGCCACGCAGCCGTTGCCCGTCACCCAGGGCCGCTGGCCGTTGCAGCCGCAGGCCGGGTGGCATGAGGTGGTCGGCACGCTTGGCGAGGTGCGTGGCAACTACCAGGGTCTCAGCCGCGATCATCTGCATGCGGGCCTGGATATCCGTGGCGATGTCGGCCAAACCGTGCACGCCATTGCCGATGCCAAAGTTTCCAGCCCGTCCCCGACCTGGGGGGTGGGGCAATTGGGCGAATGGTTGGCACTGGACACGATCGGCTACACCCATATGCGCGTGGGCCGCACCGCACAAGGGACGCCGCTGGATCCGCAGCGCTTCCATTTGGTGACGGATGTGGATGGCAAGCCCGATCGCATGCGTGTGCTGCGCGGCACGCGTTTCCGTGCCGGAGATGCACTGGGTACGCTCAACGGCATGGCGCATGTGCATCTGACCGCAGGTGCCAACGGCTTCGAACGCAATGCGGTGCAACTGGGCTTTGTCGGTTATGCCGACCATGTGGCGCCGCATATCGACCGGGTGAGTCTGCTCGACTCAGCTGGCCAAGCCCTGCCGATGACCAGCGGCAGGGTGCACGTACCGCTCGGGACTGCGGTGCAGATTGTGGTGGAGGCCTGGGACCAGGTGGATCGCAATCTGCCGCGTCGTCGCCTGGGGCTGTATGCGCTGGGGTATCAGGTGCTGGATGCGCAAGGCGTGCCGCTGGCCGGCGAAGCGGAGCCACGCATGACGATCGTATTCGATCGCATGCCGGCCGATCCGGCTGCGGTGCTCACCGCCTACGCGCCCGACAGCGGCATCACCGTGCATGGCAACGCGGTGACGCGCTTCCTCTATCTGGTCACCAACATGGTGCGCGATGGTCGCATCGGCAATGGGCAGTGGCAGGCCGGCGCGCTGCCGCCGGGCGACTACGTACTCCGCATAACCGCGCGTGATTACAGCGGCAATGAGGCGAACGCCAATCGGGATCTACGCGTGCGGGTGGAATGACGCGTACAGCGTTGCGTTGATGATGACATAGCGTATCGGTGACGCATGCGGGGTGCAGGTACCTGTGCATTACCTCGCTGCTATCGAGATTCGATCCACAGACTCACGCCCGGCACTCGGCTGCATCGCACGCTCCGTTACGAAGGCGCGTCGCAAAACGCAGTGCCAACTCGCCTGCACCGTGCTTCTGAGATCGGCGTCGGATTCGTGGCATTGCTGCCGGGCTAGATTGCTCCTACAGAAAACGTCTTTACGTTGTTCAAGGAGTGGGGCGATGCGCGTTGTCGGTGGCAGTCGAGTGGAAGGAGGCTGGTCTGGAATGTCGCTGCGTGGTGACGCGATCGCGTCGCTGTTGGCCCTGGCCGCTGCTGCCACTGGCTTGCATAGCGCACCTGCGCAAGCGGCAGTGGGGCCAGGTGTGGTGAGCGGTGACACCATCGTGCACGACCCGTCGATGCTCAAGCTGAGCGATGGGCGTTACTACATCTATGCCACCACCGGCGTGGTCACCAGTACCGACCGGACCAAGTTCAGCAATGCGGGCGCGATCTTCATCAGCATGCCGAGCTGGGTGCGCAGCTACAACCCGGACAACCAGCTGTGGGCACCGGATGTGTCCTTCCACGGCGGCAAGTATCTGATGTATTACACCGCCTCCAAGTTCGCCACCAATACCTCGGCGATTGCGCTTGCCAGCAGCAGCACCGGCAAGCCTGGCTCGTGGAAGGATCAAGGCATCGTCTACACCTCCAAGAGCAGCGACGACTACAACGCCATCGACGGCAATCTGGTGGTGGATGGCAATGGCAAGTGGTGGTTGGCGTTTGGCTCGTTCTGGTCGGGGATCAAGCTGATCCAGCTCGATCCCGGCACCGGCAAGCAGCTGTCCGGCAACACCACGCGCTACAGCCTGGCGAGCCGGCCGTCCCCGGGCGCGGTGGAGGCGCCTTTCATCCAGCAGGCCAATGGCTGGTACTACCTGTTCGTGTCGTTCGATGCGTGCTGCAAGGGCGCCAGCAGCACCTACAAGATTGCGGTGGGGCGCGCTCGCTCGGTGACCGGGCCGTATCTGGATCGCGCCGGGGTGGACATGCGCAACGGCGGCGGCACGGTGATCCAGTCCGGGTTGGGCAGCACGCATGGGCCAGGCGGGCAATCGGTGTTCCGCGATGGCGACGGCGACATCCTGGTCTACCACTACTACGACGACCGCGGCGACGCGCGCCTGGGCATCAACCGGCTGGGTTATGACGGCAGTGCATGGCCGGTGGTGCAGTAGCAGCAACCAATCGAACGCGCTGCTGCGCTATGCAATGGCGCAGCGATCAGGCGATGTGTGGCGCAGCGATCCGCCGACGTTGCCGACTGCCAGAACCGCAAGGCCGCCAGCGCTGCCGAGCAGTGCCCGGCAGCGCTGGCGCACACTCAGCGCGTGGCCGCTTCGGGCTTGCGCACGCGTTTGGCCGGCGCCGGCCTGGTCGCGGTGTCCGGATACAGGTTCAACAGCATCAAGGTGACGCCGTTGGTCCAGCCGAAGCCGTCCTGCAGCGCGTATTCGCCACCGCCACCGCCGGCCGCGTCGGCTTCCAGGCCGTATTTTTCGACCAGCTTGTGCTCGCGCGCGAACAGCGCCTGCACCTGGGTGAGGAAGCGCTCGCCGATGGTGCGCGCCAACGCGTCTTCGCCGTAACGGCGCAGGCCGTCCACCGCCACCCATTGCAGCGGCGCCCAGCCGTTGGGCTCGTCCCACTGCTGGCCGGTCTTCACTGCGGTGGTGGCCAGGCCACCAGGGCGCAGCAGGCGCGCACGCACGGTGCTGGCGGTGCGTTTGGCATGCGCGTCGGTCGCCAGGCCGGTGAACAGTGGATACAGCGCCGCGGCGGTGACCTGGTCGCTGAGCTTGCGGGTCTGCCAGTCGTAGTCGGCGTAATAACCGGCCGCGTTCCACAGGTGCGCATCGATGGCCTGCTTGCGGCGCAGTGCCAGCGCCGCATAGTCCTGCGTGCATTCGGCACCCGGCTGCGCACAGGCCTGGGCCAGGGTGCGCTCCAGGTGATACAGCAGGCTGTTCAGGTCGATCGGCACGATGGCGGTGGTGCGGATGGTGCGCAGGTTCTGCCCATCGGCCAGCCAGCGGCTGGTGTAGTCCCAGCCGCTCTCGGCACCGGCGCGCAGGTCGCGGTAGACCTCGGCGGCCGGGCGGTCGCCGGCCTCGGCGGCGGTGCGGGTGTCGTGCAGCCAGGCTTCCGGGCGCGGGGTATCGCGCTCGTCCCAGTAGCGGTTGAGCAGGCTGCCGTCGGCCAGACGCACCACATGGCGCGCGGCCTGGCCGGGCTGCAGGTCTTCGCTGCCCTGCATCCAGTAGGCGTATTCCTTCTGCAGCTGCGGCAGGTAGCGCTGGTAAACCGCTTCGCCTTCCACGCCGGCCTGCAGTTCCACCATGTAGGAGAAGAACGGCGGCTGCGAGCGGCTCAGGTAGTAGCTGCGATTGCCGTTGGGGATATGCCCGTAGGTGTCGATCAGGTAGGCGAAGTTGTCCAGCATCTGGCGGCTGAGCGTGGTCTCGCCGCTCTTCACCAGGCCCAGCATGGTGAAGTAGGAATCCCAGTAATACACCTCGCGGAAGCGTCCGCCCGGCACCACGTACGGATGCGGCAGCGCCAGCAGGCTGCTGTAAGGCGGCACGTGGGTCTGGCTGCGCACCAGCTTGGGCCACAGCTCGTCGATGTGTTCGCGCAGCGCGGTGTCCTGGCGGATCGCGTCGGTCTGCACCGGCGGCGACTCTTCGAAATTGGCGTCCACGAACTTGCGCAGGTCAAAGCCGGGGTGATCGTGCTGCGCCAGATAGTCGGCGTTGATCAGGGCCGGGTCGCGCAGCGGCAGAAAGTCGACGAAGTGCTTCTGGTCGTCGAACAGCTCGCCGCTCTGCACCGCCTGGAACAGCTCCGGGTAGGCCAGGTCGGGCGTGGGCGGTGTGGCCGCCGGTGCGTTGACGACCGGAGTGTCCATGGGCGCGGCGGTCAGCGTGCAGGGCGCCACGAACATGCTCAGCGACAGGCCAAGCAGCGACGTGCAGCACGGGGGCGCGGCAGAACTCATGGCATCTCCAGAACGGGCAGTGACGTGCGGCATGGTAAACGACCGAAGTGGCGGGCGGGGCCGGACGACGGTGTCGGCAGGCCGACAGGCTTCGCACGGGGACGACTGGATTCAGCAAGGTGATCCGGCGCGGTGCTGCAGGTGGTTGCGCGGGTTGCGTTGCCGATTCAGGCCTATCGGCCCGGATCGAGGCAGCTTGAGCCGCGTGCGGACCGCGTCGGATTGCCGACGTCGCTGCAAGATGCGCGCCACAGCGCGCGGCGGGCGCAGCGTGGCGAGCGACGGGCGGGCGGCACTGCCAGTGCATGGCAGCTGGCGAACATGGGGCAGGGCCAGGGCAGGGCGGCCCTGCCCGCCTGACCGATTGCAGCGCGGCGTGGACGCGCCCGGCGGCACGCCGAATAAAGCCAGGTGGCGTGCCGTCTTCGCGCGTCAGCCTTGGCGCGGGCGATCGGCCTGCAGCAAACGCTGCAGCTGCAGCGCGTTGGGCACTGCCAGCCCGGCGGCGGTGTTGTCGAAGATCACCCAGCGTTCCGCCTGCAGCTGCGCCACGTCGTGCGCTGCGCCGCGGACCGCGTCGGCCAGTGTCTGCAGCGCACTGTCGTCGTAGCTGCTGTAGTAAATGCGCGGTGCGCCATGCCAGCGCCAGTACTGCGGGCCGGCTGCCACACCCGGTGTGGCGGCGTCCGGCACCGGCGCCGGGTCGGCGGCGCAGCGTGCGATGCGGTGGCGCGCCAGCAGCGCCTGTGCCTTCGGGAGAAACCAGCTGGCATGGCGCGGCTCGCAGACCACGCCGCCGTCCCAGCGCCGCCGCAGCATGGCGAAAAACCTGGCCGCCACCGGCGCATCGAACACGGCGCTGGGCGGCAGTTGCAGCAGCAGGCAGCCCAGCCGCATGCCCAGTGCGCCGGCCTGGGCCAGGAAGGCATCCAGCAACGCACCGGTACCCTGCAGGCGTGCATCGTGGCTGATGCTGCGCGGCAGCTTGACCGCAAAGCGGAAATCCTCCGGCACGCTGTCGGCCCAGCGTGCGTAGGTACTGGCACGGTGCGGGCGATGAAACGAGGAGTTGATTTCCACTGCATCAAAACGGGTGGCATAGCGCTGCAAGACGCTGGCACCATCGCCGAATGCGGCGCGGTCGGCGGCCGGAATCGACCAGCCTGCGCAGCCACAGCGCACACGCGGCAGGGCGATGGATGAACGAGCCTGCATGAGGTGTGCGCAAGACGGGTGGGCAGCACTCTATGCATGCGCGCGTGTCAGCGTCGTGTGTGCACTGCGCTCACGGCCGACTCACCGACGACTTCGATACTGGGCGCATGCCAGAAGGTCCTTCCCTTGTCATCCTGCGCGAACAGACCGAGGCGTTTGTCGGCCGCAAGATCCTGCGCGTGTCCGGCAACAGCAAGCAGGACATCGCGCGGCTGGAGCAGCAAAAGGTGCTGGCGTTACGCAGCTGGGGCAAGCACTTCCTGATCGAGTGCGCGCAGTTCAGCGTGCGCATCCATTTTCTGTTGTTCGGCAGTTATCGCATCGACGAAGACAAGCCCAATGCGGTGCCGCGTTTGTGTCTGGAGTTTTCCAAGGGCCAGCGGTTGAATTTCTATGCCTGCTCGGTGCAGTTCATCGAGCGCCCGCTGGACGAGGTCTACGACTGGACGGCGGATGTCATGAACCCGCACTGGGATGGCGCGCAGGCACGGCGCAAGTTACGCGCCGCACCCGGCATGCTTGCCGCCGATGCGTTGCTGGACCAGACCATCTTTGCCGGCGTCGGCAACATCATCAAGAACGAAGTGCTGCATCGCATCCGTGTGCATCCGGAAAGCACAATAGGCGCATTGCCGGCGCGCAAGCTCGGCGAGCTGGTCACCCAGGCGCGCGATTACAGTTTCGACTTCTACACCTGGAAAAAAGCCTTCGTGCTGAAGAAGCATTATCAGGTGCATACCAAGACCAGCTGCCCGCGCGATGGCGCGCCGCTGCAGTATCGAAAGCATCTGGGCAAGGCTGGGCGGCGGGCGTTCTTCTGCGAGGTCTGCCAGCGGCTGTACCGCCCGGAGGATGGCTGAGCTACGTGCGGCCCGCACCTGCGCAGGCCGTCATCGACCGGATGTTGGCCGGACGCCCGCCGCCACGGCACACAGGAGCCATGCCGACGGGGCAACCGCAGCGTCTGTCGGCAAGCGCCGGACGTCGGTCGCCGTGTTCGCTAATGTGAATGGCGGCTGGCGCCTGCGGCCCAGACAACGAATTTCAAACGCGCGCAGACGCCACGCCCGCTAGATTTGCGCGTCCTGCATCGGGTTCACGGTGCGGCGTGCGCATCTCTCATCTATCGGTCTCCCGCATTGTGATTACCCGCAGGAAGGAAACGCTTGTCCCGCATGTCGCCGCTGTCGCATGCACGGGCGCCATCCTGTTCTTTCTTGCCTGCCTGTTGCTGTATATGCCACCGCCGCGCAACACCGTGCGACACGACGACAGCTTGCAGGTGTATTTCGTGCCGCGCCCGCAGTTGACCCTGCCGGCGCCGGTAACACCGCCGCAGCAACGCGATTCCACACAGCGCGCTGCGCCGGCCGCGGCCTCTGCCGCGCGCAGTGCGCCACCGCCGACACGCACCCCACCGCCGCAGCGGCAGGTGGCGGCCGCCAACGCGCCGGCTGGCGAATCGATGGCGGCCCAGCTCTACACCCGCGAAGGCCGCGTGCGCATGCCGCGCGATGCGCAGGTCGACCCGATGGCGCAGGCAGGCGCTGCAGTGCCGCCAGGCATGGCCGACGAACGCGCGCAGGCCAAGGCGCGCAATGTGATGGAGCGGGTCAACCCGGTGCAGTACCAGGACACGCGCTTTGCCAAGGACTGGAAGAGCGATGGCACGCTGGGCGATGTGGCGATGCAGGAAATGAATCGCGGCATGAAGAAGTTCAACGACATGCTCAACGGGCCGCAGACGCAGGTGGCCAAGGCGCGACCACCGCCGGATGTGCGCTTCAACCCCGCGCTGGCGGGCAATCAGGCCGAGATGGGCAGCGAGGCGACCGGCGACGCCTACAAGGCTGCGCCGATCGCGCACGAGACGCCGCCCGATCTCAAGGGCGAAGCCAGCCGTCGTATCCGCGAGGCGCTGGCAGCGCTGGAGCAACGCAGCGCGCGGTGCGATGCGTCCAAACGCAAATCCCTGTTGTCGCCGGTACGCACGCACCTGGGCGATCTGGAACGTGCCGAGCACGCCTTGAACAACGGCGCCGACCCGGTGATGGCCGCACAGATGCTGCCGCGCCAGGCCGACAGCGCCTACGATCTGGCCCGCCGCGCTCTGTGGTACGCCGACCGCCAGTTGAAACAGTGTGCGATCGGGTGAGTGGGGCGGTGAATGCGTTTGGGGGCAGCTGGCCAGCAGTGGCGAGCAAAACCTCTCTGACGCTTTATCGATGGCGGCAACGTATCGGCCACACTCGCACCGTTGACGCGTGACGGCGAGTGCGCGGTACCCTCACCGCTTGCGGCACACGCCGTGAATCCGTCCATGGCGTCTCCCTGACGGCATCCACGACAAGGGTCCCGCAATCGTCGAGGGCACCGCGCCAGAGAGTTGATTGGTTGCCTCGTTTAAAACCCTGCACGCCTGCCATCTTGGCTGGTCCTTGCCCGCCCACCGTCGCGGGACCTTACGCGGCATGGATGCCGCTTAAGAGCCTACACGGACGTACTTGCGGCGTGTCCTGCGAGGGTGGGCGGGCAAGGGCCCTGCAGCCAAACCGCAGATCCGCAGCTCTGCACCCGACTCGCCCACACCGCTCAATCACCTGGTCGCCGCGCGACGTGGAAGTGGACGAGCGAGGGAGGTGTTGTGGTCGGAGACAGCCAGGAGCGATGGAAGCTTGCACGCCAAGCGCGCCGCACGAGCGCGTGGCAACCGCACCCTCATCCGGCGCTGCGCGCCACCTTCTCCCGGTGGGAGAAGGGAAGCGTCCCGACAGGAATTGAAGACGTAAGGCAGTCTTCGTCAAGTATCGCGAATAGAACCCCTCCCGCCGGGGCGAGAAGGCACGGCTCTCGCGGCGAGGGCGCGTGTACCTTGGAGCACCCGCGACGCAAGCGCGGTTGGAGGCGCGCAGCAGGAGTTGTGAGGGCACGTCCATGAAACGGCGGATCAGCCGGCAGCCGGACGGTCGCCCCGCGCTACATCAGGCGCTGAGTCCGTCCTGCGCCAGACTCTGCCGATAGCGGTCTTTCTCGACACTCAGCGCGACTTCCGCGCGCAGGAACACCTGCCCGATCGGCTCGTCGCCACGGGTCGCCTGCGCCTGGCCGATCAGCACCGTCAGCCCGTGCGCATGCTGCTGCTGGGCGATGTCGCGCAGGTGCTGCAGCTTCTGTTCGGCATCGGGGCCGCGCAGCACGGCGATGAATTCGGCGCTGTCGGTCACGCGGTCCACGCTGTCGCCGTTGGCTTGCGCCTGCGCGGCCAGGGCCTGGTCGAGCTGTTGCAAGGCGCGGCCCAGGAGCCGCTCGCTCTGTTTTTCGGCCAGCGCGGCCAGCTCCTGCACTTCCAGGATCACCAGGCAATAACCGATGTCGGCGGCCACCGGGACGGCCGCCGGTGCCACCGGCTGCAGGATTGCCTCGCGCTCGAGCTGCAACTGGCGTTTGCGCTCGTCCAGCAGGCGCATGGTGACGCGCGCCAATGCCTGCAGCCCGGTGCGTTGAATGTCGGTGAGCGTGCGCGGCTCGGTGTCGAGTACGCAGACGGTGCCCAATGCCACGCCATCGGAGGTGACCAGCGGCATGCCGGCATAGAAGCGCGCGCCGGTCTCGCCGGTGACGACCGAGACATCGGCAAAGCGGCTGTCCTGGGTGAGGTCGCGCACTTCCATCAATTGTTCGGGGCTGCGGATGGCGTGATCGCACACTGCCTGGCTGCGGTCGGTCTGCTGCATGCCCAGGCCGAGCTGGGCCTTGAACCATTGGCGGTCGCGATCGACCAGCGACATCAAGGCGATCGGCGTGTTGCACAGACAGGCCGCCACCTGCACGACGTCCTGGTAGGTGTCCTCGGGCAGGCTGTCGACAATGCGGTAGCCGTCCAGGACCTGTTGGCGGGAGGCTTCGTCAGCCGGGGGCATTTGCTTCATCGAGTAAGTCGGACAAGCGCGAGCGAGGGGGATGCCACGATATCGACACTGCCGATAACGCAGCGTGGATATCGGCCACGCGCCGCGGCATGGCCTGAACGACGGCTCCAGATCCAATCCGCATCACACTGCGCAGGCGAGCAAGCCTGCAACCGGCGGGCTGAAGCGCTGGCGCGCGCTTGCCGACCCGCGTGCCATGCCTGCGCAGTGCGCGCAGGAACCAAGTACTCATACGCACACGCGCGATTGCGTGCCGCGCATCTGGCAACGGCGCGGCTCGAGGGCCGCGCCGTCGGTGTGCGGCTGACCAGCCTCAGCGCTTGACCGGCTTGCCGTCCACGTCCAGTACCTGCACCTCGCCCAGCTTGAGCGCACGCACCGGGGCTTCGATCTTCTTCAGGTCGCCCACGATCACCCAGGTCATCGCGTTGGGCGCGATGATTTGCTTGATGGCCTTCTGCGCGGCTGGCTGGTCGATCGCTTCCAGGCGCGGCTTGAGCGTCTGCACGTAATCGTCGGGGCGGTCGAACTGCACGATGCCTTCGATCGCACCCAGCACCGCGCCAGTGGTTTCGAAGCTGCCGGGCAGGGCGCGGATGCGCTGGTTCTTGATCTTCTCGATCTCGTCGGTGGTCAGCGGCTTGTCGCCGATGAGCGCGGTGGCTTCCTTGAGGATCTCGTTGGCCGACTCGGCGGTCTTGTCGGTCTGTACCGGCGCGGAGAACATGTACGGCCGCTGGCCCTGCGCATCCAGCATGCGGGTGCCGGCACCGTAGGCCCAGCGCTTGTTCTCGCGCAGGTTCATGTTCAGGCGCGAGGTGAAGGTGCCGCCGAAGGCGCCGTTGGCCACGCCGATCGCCAGGTTGTCCGGCGCCTTGGTGGACGGTGCGAGCAGGCCGGCCAGAATCACCGACTGCGGCGCATCCGGGCGGTTGATCAGGTACACGCGCGGCTTGGGCTGCGCGGCGACCTGGACCAGGTTCTTCTTCGGCAACGGCGTGGCAGGTGCTTTCCAGTCGCCGAAGGCAGCATCGAGCTGCGGGATGATCTGCGCCAGCGTGGTGTCGCCGGCGACCAGGATGCGCAGGTTGTCCGGACGCAGCCACTGGCGGTGGAAGGCCTGCAGGTCCTGGGCGTTGAGGCTCTTGATCGCCGCCTCGGTGCCGCTGCCGGTGAGCGGGATGCCGTAGGGGTGGCTCTGGCCGAACAGCAACGGCGGCAACGCGCGCAGTGCCAGGCTGTTGGGCTGGGTCTTTTCCTGCGCGATGCCGGCCAGCCACTGGCCGCGGATGCGCTCGATGTCGGCCGCCTTGAAGGCCGGGTTGCGCACGATGTCGGAGAACAGCTGCAGCGACGGCTGCAGCTGGTCGTTGAGCGCATCCAGCGAGGCGCTGCAGCTGTCCAGATCGCAGCCGACCGCAGTGATGGCGCCCAGGCGCTGGCGACGCTGCGCCACTTCCACCGAATCCAGCGCGGCGGTGCTCTCGTTCATCAGCGCGGCGCTGAAGCTGGCGGTACCGAGCTTGTTGCCCTGGTCGGCCGCATAACCGGCATCGAACAGCAGCTCCACCTGGGTGACCGGGATGGTGTGGCGCTCGGCCAGGATGACCTCGATGCCGTTCTTCAACTTGCCGCGCTGCAGCTGCGGAAAGCTCAGGTCGGGGAACTGGCTGGTCTGCGGCACGCCCTTGCTGCGGTCCAGCGTGGAGGCGGTGACGGTGTACTTGCCGGCGGCCGGCAGCCTGGGTGCCGGCTTGCCGGGTTCGTCGCCACGCGCGACCACTGCCTTGTCTTCGGCGGCGGGGTCGAAATCCTTGCCGGCCGGCAGCACCGTGAGCAGATAGTCGCCCTTGCCGAACCAGGTGGCGGCGGTCTGCTTGACGCTGTCCACGGTGGCGGCCTGGCCGCGCTGCAGATCCTGCTTGTAGGCGCCCGGGTCGCCACGGTAGACCTGACCCTCGGCCAGGATCACCGCCTTGCCGCCGAAGCCGCCGACCTTTTCCAGCCCGCGCACGAAGCCGGCGCGGTAAGCCACCTGCGCGCGTTGCAGTTCGTCGGCGGTCGGGCCCTGGGCGATGAACTTCTTGAGCTCCTCGTCGATGATCGCCTCGACCTTGGCCGGGTCCACGCCGTCCTTCACGTCGGCCTGGATCTGCACCTGGCTGGACAGCGCGAACGGCTGGATCGCCGCCGACACGTCATCGACCAGATTGTCCTGGTAGACCAGGCGCTGATACAGCCGCGAGGTCTTGCCGCCGCCGAGCACGGTGGTGGCCAGATCCAGCTGGATCGCCGCATCGCTGCCCAGCTGCGGCGCGGCCCAGGTGCGGTAGATGCGCGGCTGCGAGACGTGGTCGTGCTGCACGCCACGCTTCTGCGCGGCCAACGGGGTCACCCACGGCTGCTGGCGCGCCACCGGCTTGCCGGACGGGATGTCGCCGAAATACTGCAGCGCCTTGGCGCGCGCCTGCGCCACGGTGATGTCGCCGGCCAGCACCAGGGTGGTGTTGGCGGCGCCGTAGTTGTCGTTGAACCACTGTTTGACGTCGGCCAGCGAGGCCGCGTCCAGATCTTCCATCGAGCCGATGGTGTCGTGCTGGTACGGGTGGTTGGCCGGGAACAGGTTGGACAGGATGTTCTGGTCCACGCGGCCATAGGGACGGTTTTCGCCCTGGCGCTTCTCGTTCTGCACCACGCCGCGCTGGGTATCGAGTTCTTCCTGGCCGATCGCGCCGAGCAGGTGGCCCATGCGGTCCGATTCCAGCCACAGCGCGGTGTCCAGCGCGGTGGTCGGCACGGTCTCGAAATAGTTGGTGCGGTCGAACCAGGTGGTGCCGTTCATGTCGGTGGTGCCGACCTTTTCCAGCGGCGCGAAGAAGCTGCCCTGGTTGTTCTCCGAGCCGGAGAACATCAGATGCTCGAACAGATGCGCAAAGCCGGTCTTGCCGGCCGGCTCGTCGCCGGAACCGATGTGGTACCAGATGCTCACCGCCACCACCGGCGCCTTGTGATCCTCGTGCACGACCACGGTCAGGCCATTGGGCAGGGTGAAGCGGGTGTAGCCGATCTCGGGAATGGCACTGCTGGCCGCGGGCTTGGACAGGCTGGCCGGGGCGGCTGCGACGGCGGGAACAACGGCACCGGCGGCGACGCCGAGCATACCGGCGATCAACAGGGACAGCGGACGCAGCATGTGACACTCCAGAGCAGGACAATCGGCCGAGGGTAGTGGCTACCTGGCGGCCTCGCAAATGCTGTCCGGCAGGGGGGCGCCATGCGCGGCTGCCGGCAGGGCGGTGCGACGGGGTGCTGACTGCGGCGCCGGCCGGGCACAATCGCCAGCCAGCCAGTCAGCAAGCAGGCCCGGCCGCAAGCGCTCAAGTTGATCATCGCCTCGCCGTTACCTGGGGCGACCTACCTTGCCCAGACGTTGCCCACCGATCACGCCATGACCGTCCTGTTGCCGCCCGTGCCCATTCCCGCCGACGACGCCTTGCGCGTGGAAGCGGTGCGTCGGTTGGGGGTGCTGGATACCGAGCCGGAGGCCGAATTCGACGATATCGCGTGGCTGGCCGCACACATCACCGGCGCCCCGATGGCGATCGTGTCGCTGCTGGACGCCGACCGCCAGTGGTTCAAGGCGCGCTGCGGCACCGATCTGGAAGGCACCCCGCGCAGCGTGTCGTTCTGCTCCTATGCGGTGATGGGGACCGAGCTGCTGGAAGTGCCAGACGCCGAGGCCGACCCACGCTTCGCGCTCAACCCGCTGGTCACTGCCGCGCCGGGCATTCGCTCGTATGTGGGTGTGCCGCTGGTCGGCAGCGAAGGCTATGCCTACGGCACCTTGTGCACACTCAGCACCCGATCGCGCGTGCTCGACGAGAACCAGAAACAAGGGCTGATCCGTCTGGCGCGTCAGGCCGTCAGTCAACTGGAGGCGCGCCGCGACCGGCTGGCCGCGCAAGCGCAGCGACAGACCCTGAGCCGTTTGCTGGAAGCCATGCCCGACGGCGTGGTGTCCTGCGACAGCGATGGGTTGCTGCGTGAATTCAACCACGCCGCACGGCAATGGCACGGTACCGATCCGCGCCTGTTGCCGCCGATGCAATGGGCGCAGCACTTCGATCTCTACAACGCCGACGGCAGCGCGCTGCTGCCCACCGAGGCCATTCCGCTGGTGCGCGCCTGGGCCGGCGAGCATGTGCGCAATGCCGAGATGGTGATCCGCGCCACCGGCCAGCCAGCACGCAGCGTGCTGTGCAACGCGGACCCGGTGGTCAGCGACCAGGGCGCTGCCCTGGGTGCGGTGTGCGTGATGCACGACATCACCGAACTGCGCGATGCCTCGGCTGCGCTGGCGGGCGAACGCGCACGCCTGCAGTCGTTGGTGGACGCCTCGCAGGATGTGGCGATCATCGCCTTCGATCCCAACGGGCGCGTGGAATTGTTCAATCCCGGCGCCGAGCGCCTGCTGGGCTACGCGGCGGAGGAGGTGTTGGGGAGCTGCCCGGCACGGTTCCATCTGCCGGCCGAGCTGGAGCGGCACATGGCCACGCTGGCATTGTCGCCGCCGTCGTATATCAAGCTGGCCGCCGCAGCCGCAGGCGATGTGCTCGAAGAAGAAATCTGGACCCTGGTGCGCAAAGACGGTGGACTGCGGCGCGTGCGCCTGTGCTTCAACATCATCCACGACGCGCAGCAGGGACTGTCCGGCTACCTGGCAATGGCCATCGACGTCACCGCCGAGCTGCAGGCGCAGGCCGCCGCGCAGCTGGCGGCGGAACACTTCCGGGGCGCGTTCGAAACCGCCCCGCAGGGCATGGCGATCGTCTCGCTGGATGGCGACTGGCGCGATGTCAACCCATCGCTGTGCAGCATTCTGGGATATCCGCGCGAGCAGTTGTTGCGCACCACCTTCCAGACCATCACCCATCCGGACGACCTGGATATGGACCTGCGCCTGGTGCAGGAGCTGATCGATGGCAAACGCGACAATTACAGCCTGGCCAAACGCTACATCAGCCAGCAGGGCGCGGTGATCTGGGCGCAATTGTCGGTGTCGCTGGTGCGCGACAGCAGTGGCGCGCCGGTGCATTTCGTCTCGCAGATCCAGGACGTCACCGAACGCCATGTCGCCGCCGAACGCCTGGCCGAAAGTGAAGCGCGGCTGCGTGCGATCAGCGATGCCACACCCACCCTGGTGGGGCATTACGACGCAGCGCAGCGCTGCCTGTTCGCCAACCAGGCGCACCGCGACTGGCTCGGCGTGGAGCCGGCCAGTCTGGTCGGCTGCGCGATCACCCAGGTGCTGGGCGAGGACCTCGGTGCGGACGCGCGTGCTGCGCTGGCGCAGGTGAGCGCCGGGCAACGGGCCAACTTCGAACATGTGCTGCGTGGCGGCGCGACGCCGCGCGATGCGGAAATCACCCTGGTGCCGGAAACGCAGGGTGCAGCGACGCAGGCGCAGGGATTCTTCCTGATGGCGCAGGATGTCACCGCGCACAAGACTCTGCATCGGCTGATGCACGAGCGCGCGACCCGCGATGCCTTGACCGGCCTGCCGAATCGCCACGCCTGGTCCGAGGCGCTGCAGGTCGCGGTGACCCAGGCGCAACAGCAGCAGTGCGCGGTCGCGGTGATGTTTCTGGATCTGGACGGCTTCAAACGTATCAACGACCTACACGGCCACCGCGCCGGCGATGCGGTGCTGGTCGCCTTCGGCCGCTGCCTGCAGCGGGCGGCCGGCGATCGTTATCTGGTGGCACGCCTGGCGGGCGACGAGTTCGTGGTGTTGCTGGACAACCTGCAGGATCCGCAGACCGAATGCGCCGCAGTGGCGGACCGGATCCGCGCCGCTGCCACAGTGGGCGCCGTGTTCGGTGAACAACATCTCCCGATCCAGTGCAGCATCGGCGTCGCCTGGCAACACGGCCAACACGCCGACGCTGCCAGTCTGATGCATGCGGCAGACGAAGCGATGTACGCCGTCAAACGCGCCCGCTGCGGCAACCGCACCGCCACCACCGGACGCGACGCCGCGCGCTGACGCCGTGCATGCAGCAACACTTCCTTCTCCAGCCGGAGAAAGCACGCACAGGGCGAACGCGGCTAGGGCTTACCCATAAAGCCGCGTCAATCGCATCGATAAATGCACACTACCCACGATGTTGCACGGGTATGGACGCATCGATTGCAGAGCGATGATCTGAGGCATGGCTGCAGGGCCCTTGCCCGCCCACCCTCGCAGGACACGCCGCAAGTACGTCCGTGTAGGCTCTTACGCGGCATTCATGCCGCGTAAGGTCCCGCGACGGTGGGCGGGCAAGGACCAGTTGAGATGGTCGGTGCGCATGGCACAAGCGGTGTGCTGTACGCACTGTTCGGATAAATACGCGTCGGGTCATCTTCCCAGCGCAAGCCGGCTAGTTTTTCAAGAAAGCAGCCGACCAAACCACTGGCGCGGTGTCCTTGCCGATTGCGGGACCCTTGGCGGCATGGATGCCGCCAAGGAGCCTCCACGGACGGATTCACGGCGTGTCCCGCGAGCGGTGAGGGCATCGCGCGCTCGACTCGCCGAGCGTTTGACGTCAGCATCCACTCACGCCTCAACGCCGCCACGGGTCGGAGTCTCGGTGGCTCTACGCATTGCGCTTCGATCGATGTGGACACTACGGATAGCTCGGTTGCAGAGCGGAGGATCTGTGACTTCACTGCAAGGCCCTTGCCCGCCCATCATCGCAGGACACGCCGCAAGTACGTCCTTGTAGGCGCTGACGCGGCATCCATGCCGCGTCAGGTCCCGCGACGGTGGGCGGGCAAGGACCCGTCGGGATGGTCGTTGTGCATGGTTGCGAGTCTTCTGCCTCGCGCGGCTGTCTGATGTGTTGCGGTCTGACCAGCTTCTTTTGATTCGATGACGCGCTGGTTCTGATGCAGATGCGGCCTTCGGGGCGCGCGTTAGCCGAACTCCCGCTCCGCACCCCGATCCCGCGTTTGCGTCACGTGCGCCACCGGCGTGCATGCCGTGCCTCCTCGCCCCGCAGGGAGAGGGAGAGGCGCTCTACATCCCCCGATCAAGCCGCCTGCACGACCGAGCGCCGCTGCGGCAGCGCAGCCTGTTGCGGCACCAACCGGAACACTGCCACTGCGCGCGTCAGATCCGCCGCCTGATCTTCCATGCTGCGTGCCGCAGCGGTGGCTTCTTCCACCAGCGCTGCGTTCTGCTGGGTCATTTCGTCCAGCTGCATCACCGTGGTGCTGACCTGCTCGATACCGGCGCTCTGCTCGGTGCTGGCGGCGGTGATCTCGGCCATGATGTCGGTTACCCGTTTCACCGAACTGACCACCTCGGTCATCGTGCTGCCGGCCTGTTGCACCAGGTCCGAGCCCTGGGCCACCTTTTCCACCGAATCGGAGATCAGCTGTTTGATTTCCTTGGCCGCGCCGGCCGAACGCTGCGCCAGCGCGCGCACTTCGGTGGCCACCACCGCAAATCCGCGGCCCTGCTCGCCGGCGCGCGCGGCTTCCACCGCCGCGTTCAAGGCCAGGATATTGGTCTGGAATGCGATGCCGTCGATCACCCCGATGATGTCGGAAATACGTGCCGACGATTGCGTGATCGCCTGCATGGTGCTGACCACTTCCTGCACCACGCGGCCGCCGCTTTCGGCCACGTCGCCGGCGCCCTTGACCAGCTGATTGGCCTGGCGCGCATTGTCGGCGTTCTGGCGCACGGTGGAGGTGAGTTCTTCCATCGAGGCGGCGGTTTCTTCCAGGTTGGCCGCCTGATGCTCGGTGCGGGTGGACAGGTCGGCATTGCCGCTGGCGATCTCGCCGGCGGCCGTGTTGATCATCTCGGCCGAATGCTGGATGCCCTGCACGATGGTGGTCAGCTGGATCGCCGTGCGGTTGGCCGCATTGGCCAGGCGGCCGAATGCGCCCTCGTAGTGCGATTCCACCCGTTGCGACAGATCGCCATCGGCAATTGCGGCCATGATGCGGCCGACATCGTCCAGGCCTGCATCGGCCTGCTGCATCAGGCGGTTCAACGCCTGCACCATTTCGGCAAACGCGAACTGGTAGCGCGATTGTTCGCCACGTGCGGAGAAATCGCCGCGTGCGGCCGCGTCGGCCAGGCGTGCGATGTCGCTGTTGATCGCCGACAGATTGCCCTTCACCGTGTCCAGCGCTTCATGCAGCGCCGCGCGCTGGCCGGGCAGGCGACGCATGTCGCGGCGCAGGTCGCCACGGCCGTACTCGCCCATCAGGTCCATCGCTTCGTTGATGGCATCCAGATGCTCGAACACCACCGTGTTCACGCCGTGCGCCAGGGTGCCGTAATCGCCTGGGAAATCCTCTGGAATGCGGTGCGCGATGTTCTCGCCCTGCTGCAGCCGGATCATGGTCTGCATCTCGCCGTTGAAGCGCTGCAACTGGGTCTGCATCTGCTGCATGCTGTGCATCAGCTGACCGGTCTCGTCGCGTGATTCGACCCGGATATCGTTGTCGAAGCGGCCTGAGGCAATCGCCTCTGCGGTGCGCGATGCTGCCCGCAGCGGTGCTGCCATCGCCGAGGCGATCAACCAGCACAGGCCGATCACCATGGCCACCAACGCGCCGCCGATCAACGTCAATGTGCGGGTGAAGCCCCAGGCCTGCACCTGGATGTCTTCGGCGTACACGCCCATCACCAGTACCCAGTTCCAGGCCGGAAAGGTCTTGGCATAGCTGATCTTGGGCAACTGTTCCTTCTTGCCCGGCTTGGGCGCATCGTAGTAACTGAAGCCGTCGCCGCGCTCGATCGCAGTCTTGATGTCGCGATAGACGTACTGCCCGGCGTCGCTCTTGTAGTCGCTCATGTCGGTGCCGACGGCGCGCTTGGGATGCATCAGGATGCGCATCTGCGGGTCGACGATGAAGAAGTAATCCACCCCGTCGTTGGTCCGCATGTCGGCTAGCGTGGCGCGTGCAGCTTCCCTGGCCTGTTCGACCGTCAGTTCGCCGGCCTTGGCCTTGTCTGCATAGTGCTGCATTACGGTCAGGCCCATCTCCACCTCGGTCTTGACGCTGAGCTTGCGCGCCTCGATCAGGTCCAGATACTGCAAGCGTGCCGCTGCCACTGCCAGCAGGATCACCCCTACCGTCAGCAAGCTGCACAACAGGACGAACTTGCGGGTGAGCGGGAGATTGGCGACGTGACGACGCAACAGGGAGACGACGGGCATGGCAACGACATCCGGAACGCGCGCACGGCGCTATGTCATGGATAGCGGCTGATTCACATGCGGATTGAATGCTAATTGCGGCAGCGTCCGCTTGGGCGATGCCGCAACGCGCCAATGCGATGTAGGGGCGTACCCGGGCGCGACGAGGGGTTACCGATAACGCCTGGTCGCGCCCGGGTGCGCTCCTACGACGTCATGAGCATTGATTCATCGATGCAACGGCGGACACGTACTGCGTGGCCGCTGTAGTGCATCAGCCTGCCGCGCAGAAGCCGAACTCGGCCGTCGCACCGGCGGCCAGGGTGCGGTTGAAGTCCACGCCGCTGGCCTTGAGCGTACTGCCGCTCTGCGACCAGGTGGCGTTCCAGGCATTGTTGACGGTGCCGGTGACCGGCAGCGAGATCGCCCAGGTGCCACTGGCGGTGCCGGTGTTGGTGACCTGCACGCGATTGCAGTAGCCGCCGTTCCACTGGCTGTCCACGCTCACCTTGGTGCTGAAGCTGCCGCCGGGCGTCGGGGTCGGCGTCGGCGTGGGAGTAGGCGTTGGCGCGGTGCTGCTCACCGTGCCCCACAGCGTCCGCAACAGCGCCATCTTGTCTTCGCGCACGCTGGTCCAGTCGTCGCGCAGGATGCCGCCGGTGTCGCCGCTGTTGGGGTTCCACGACCAGTAGAAGCCCTCGTTGATGCCCTTGCTGCGCAGATACTTCACCAGCGCGTCCTGCCAGACCTTGTCGCGGGCATCGCCTTCGCCATACTTGCCGCCGAATTCGCCCAGCAGCAGCGCATGCGTGCCGGCGAACTGACCGAAGTGACGGTCCCAGATCGCAGGCATGTTGTTGGGGAAGTTGCTGTCGTTGAAGTACGACTGCGCGTACACGTCCGGTCCGTACACATGCGGTGCCAGCAGCAGGCGGTTGGCCGGAATGTTCAGCGGCGTGCAGGCCAGCGGCTGCAGATTGCCGCCCCAGAAGATGCCGCCATTGGTTGAGCAGACCGGATTGTCGGTGATGCCTTCCACCGCGATGATCCATTTCGGCGCCACCGCCAGCACTGCGGCCGAGCCGCGCTCGGCGGCCTTGTTCCAATCGGTGGCCGCGTTGCCGGTGCCCCAGGTGGCTGCACCGTGCGGCTCGTTCTTCAAATCCAGGCCGATCACGCTGGGCACGTTCCTGTAGCGGTTGGCGACAAAGCGCAGATCCTCCAGCCACTGCGCTTCGGAGTACGAGCCGGTGTACCAGAGCTCGGAAATGGCAGCGCAATCGGGGGTGTGGTGATCCAGCAGCACATACATGCCGCGCGCGTTGAATTCGTTGATCACCTTGTCCAGGATCTGCAGCGAACTCAGGCCCTGCAGGTCGGCATTGAGGCTGTAATCGATGCTGGTCGGCATCGTGCTGCTGCGCAGGGTGGCCGGACAGAATGGCAGACGCACGGCGTTGAAGCCCAGGCCCTGCATCTGGTTGATCATGTCCTTCCAGTTGCGTGCCCACAGGCCGTGCATGACATGGTTGCCGGTCTCGAAGCCGAACACATTGACGCCCTTGAGCTGGACCACCTTGCCGCTGTCGTCGACGACCTTGTTGTTGCTGATGGAATAGCTGAAGGCCGGTGCGGCGGCGAGCGCCAGTGCCGTGGCCAGCGCGAGCGTACTTGCAGTCCTGAAGATAGACATGGTGGTCTCCCTAGCGAACCCGGCTCGACACCCGAACCCGGTGAGGGGGGCATCTTGGTCCGCGGCTGCATCGTCTGGCGTGATCCGGACCACAGAAAGGCGCATTGCCGCACCGGTCACACGCCGGCTGCGGGCCGGGTCGCTTTCGCGCACACTATCGCCGTTGTCGCCTGTCCGCAGCTGTCCTTTCTGTCCCCGGAGTGTCTTCCAATGTCCTTGCTGCGTGCCGAACTGGCGCAATGGCGCGCCTCGCCTGCGCGCGAACTGATGGCCGGCGCAGTCGCCACGTTTGCGCTGATTCCCGAAGTGATCGCCTTTGCGTTCGTGGCCGGCGTCGACCCGCAAGTGGGGCTGTTCGCGTCGTTCGTGATCGGGATCGTCATCGCGTTTTTTGGCGGACGTCCGGCGATGATTTCCGCTGCGGCCGGGTCGGTGGCCCTGGTGGCCGCACCGCTGGTGGCCGCACACGGGCTGCCCTATCTGTTGGCGGCCGGGCTGCTGGCCGGTGCGGTGCAGATCCTGTTCGGTCTGTTGCGGCTGGGCGTGCTGATGCGCTTTGTCAGCAGCTCGGTGCGCACCGGCTTCGTCAACGCGTTGGCGGTGCTGATCTTCGCCGCGCAGCTGCCGCATCTGCAGCACGCCAGCCTGGCCACCTGGAGCATGTTGGCGTTGGGTTTGCTCATCATCTACGGCCTGCCGCGTCTGCCGCTGCCGGGCGTGTCGGCGATTCCTTCGCCGCTGCTGTGCATCCTGGTGCTGACGGTGCTGGGCTCGGCGTTGCATCTGCCGCTGGAGACGGTGGCCGACCTGGGCAAGCTGCCTAGCGCGCTGCCGGTCCTGCAATGGCCCGCGGTGCCGCTGACGCTGGAGACCCTGCGCATCATCGCCTTGCCGGCGCTGGCCATTGCGATGGTGGGGCTGCTCGAGTCGCTGATGACCGCACGCGTGGTCGACGAACTCACCGACACCCCGAGCAACAAGAACCGCGAGTGCACCGGGCTGGGTCTGGCCAACACCGCTGCCAGTCTGTTCGGTGGCATTGCCGGCTGCGGCATGATCGGGCAGACCGTCGGCAACGTGAAGTACGGCGGACGTGGCCGTCTGTCGACCCTGTTCGCCGGGGCGTTCCTGCTGATCCTGATGGTGCTGCTCAAGCCGTGGGTCTCGCAGGTGCCGGTGGTCGCATTGGTGGCGATCATGGTGATGGTCTCGGCCGAGACCTTCGACTGGCGCTCGCTACGCACCGTGGTCATCCATCCGCGCACCTCCAGCGTGGTGATGCTGGCCACCGTGGCGGTGACCCTGGTCACCCGCAACCTGGCCGCCGGCGTGGCGGTGGGCGTGCTGTTGAGCGGGGTGTTCTTCACCTTCAAGGTGGCCGGGCTGCTGCAGATCACGCACAGCGACGGCGACGATGGCGTGCGCACCTACCACGTGCGCGGTCAGGTGTTCTTCGCCTCGGCCGACGTGTTCATCGACGCCTTCGACGCGCGCCAGGTGCCCGGCCGCGCGGTGGTGATCGATGTCGGTCGCGCGCATTTCTGGGACATCACCGCGGCGGCGGCGCTGGACAAGGTGGTGCAGCGGCTGCGCCATCACGCGCTGGAGGTGCAGGTCAAAGGCCTGAATGCCGGTAGCCGGCGCCTGATGCAGGCGCACGCGCTGGGCGACGATGCGCTGGAGTCTGCACTGCCGTAGGTGCCGTAGGTGCCGTAGGGCGCAGGCCGGTCGCGCGCCTGCACATCCGTGTACGCCGGCTGGCCGTGCGCGGCGCCGGCCGGCAGGCGGACTCAAGTTCGCGGGCGCAGCGCCGATGAACCGGCATCGAGATTGCCGGTAACCCCCGTCGTGATGCCAGTGCGTTACAGCCCGAGAGGTGTGCCCGCGTGCCGTGACCGGCGCTGCGTGCCAGTGTCCGCCCGCGGGATGGTGCGGCAATGACCACGGCACCGTTGCTGGAACGGATGGTGGACCTGACCGCCATTCGCGACGCCGATCTGCTCGACCTCAGCCTGTTGCGGACCATGCGCGAGGTCTGCGCGTCCGAAGAACTGTCGCTGCTGCGCATCGCTCCGGATGGCCGCACCATGGCCGAAACGCGGCTGCGCGAGGATGGCCGGCTGTCGCTGACGGTGGCCGACATCCACGACGCGCAGATGCGCGCGCAACTGGCCGACCTGCACGGGCCGGGCGATGTGGTGCAGCTGCAGCAGGAAGGTCGCGCGCTGCTGGTGTATCCGATGATGGAAGCACGCGGGATCCGCACCTGCCTGCGTGTGGGCGGCACACGCGCACCCGGCGCCGCCGAGCAGGTGATGCTGCAGGGCTTTGCGCGTTTCTTCCAGAACTACCGCAGCCTGCTCGACGATGCCCAGCGCGATGCGTTGACCGGCCTGCGCAATCGCAAGACCTTCGACGACATGATCTTGCGCCTGTTCGCCGGTGGTACCGATGCAGCGGCGAGCGAAGGGGTGTGGCTGGGGATCGTGGACGTCGATCACTTCAAGCGCGTCAACGACACCTTCGGTCACCTGTACGGCGACGAGGTGCTGCTGCTGGTCGCGCAATTGATGCAGCGCTGTTTCCGCCAGGACGATCTGCTGTTCCGCTTCGGCGGCGAAGAGTTCGTGATCGTGTTGCGCGGCGTGGATCGCGACACCGCGGTGAGTCTGTTCGAGCGCTTCCGTCTGGCGGTGGCCGAGCATGTGTTCCCGCAGGTCGGCAAGGTCACCCTCAGCGCCGGCATCGTCGAGCTGACCGACGGCCAGTTGATCAGCCAACTGCTCGACGAGGCCGACAAGGCGCTGTACTGGGCAAAGCAGCACGGCCGCAATCGCGCCGAGGTGTATGCCGAACTGGTGACCAGTGGGCAGATGCAGCAGGCTACCCAGCAGGTCGGCAGCGTCGACCTGTTCTGAGCGGCACTGGCGTTCGTCGGCGGTGCTGCGGTTTAGCTCGCAGCAGCATGTAGCAGTTGGACGGCATCCAGCGCCATGAGGCGCAAGGTGGATGGCATGCCCTGTGGCAGTGCCCACTGCCACAGGGCCATATCGATCGACGCTGCATCGCTGCCGAGGCACGTGGTGTCAGTGCGACGGCATGCATCGGTCGCTGCCGTGCACACCCGATCAGCCCCCGCAGTGGCTACACTCCAGGGCTGTTCGGACACTACCTGGGTGCTGCAGTGAAGCGAGTTGTTACCAAGCGCGTTGTAACGGGAATGCTGGCGATGGCGGTCTCGACCGCACTGATGGCGGCGACGCCGACCTTTGATGGCGCGCGCATCTCGCGCGACGTCAAGGAGCTGGCCTCCGATGCCTACGAAGGGCGTGGCCCGGCCACCGCCGGCGAAGAAAAGACCATTGCCTACCTGAGCAAGCAGTTCGCCGCTGCCGGCCTGCAACCGGGCGGCGATCTGACCGACGGCAAGCGTGCCTGGACCCAGGCGGTGCCGCTGCGCCGTGCCGATATTCTCGGCACGCCGAGCATCACCCTGCAGAACGGCAGCAAGCCGCAGACGCTGGCCCAGGGCAAGCAGATCGCCATCCGCGCCGCGCTGGACGGCTCGTCCAAGGTCGACATTGCCAATGCGCCGCTGGTGTTCGTCGGCTACGGCGTCAAGGCGCCGGAGCGCGACTGGGACGACTTCAAGGGCGTGGATCTGAAGGGCAAGATCGCGGTGGTGCTGATCAACGACCCGGATTTCGAAACCGGCAAGGGCGCCTTCGACGGCGCCGGCATGACCTACTACGGCCGCTGGACCTACAAGTACGAGGAAGGCGCCCGCCAGGGCGCGCTCGGCGTGCTGGTGGTGCACGAAACCGCGCCCGCCTCCTACGGCTGGGACACCGTGGCCAGTTCCAACACCAACACCATGTTCGATGTGGTGCGCGACAATCCGCGTGCCGCGCATCCCACCCTGGAAGGCTGGATCCAGCGCGATCTGGCCGCCGACCTGTTCAAGCAGGCCGGGCTGGATTTCGACGCCTTGAAGAAGCAGGCGCAGACGCGCGGCTTCAAGCCGGTTGAACTCAAGGGGCAGGGGCTGAGCGCCAGCTACCAAGTCAAATCCGATGTGATCACCTCGCACAACGTGGTTGCGCGGCTGCAAGGCAGCAGCCACCCGGATGAAACGCTGATCTACAGCGCGCATTGGGACCACATCGGCGTCGGCAAGCCCGACGCACGCGGCGATACCATCTTCAACGGCGCGCTGGACAACGCCAGCGGCACGGCCGCATTGCTGGAACTGGCGCGCGGCTTTGCCGCCGGCCCCAAGCCGCAGCGCTCGGTGGTGTTTTTGGCCGTCACCGCCGAAGAAAAGGGCCTGCTGGGCTCGGAGTTCTACGCCTCCAAGCCGCTGTACCCGCTGGACACCACCGTGGCGGTGATCAACATGGACGGCATGAATCCGTTCGTGCCGTCGCGCGATTTCGGCATCTACGGCACCGCAAAACTCGAATTGCTCGATCAGCTCAAGACCGTCGCCGGCCAGCGGAAGCTGCGCTACACGCCCGATCCCAAGCCGCAGGCGGGATATTTTTTCCGCTCGGATCATTTCTCCTTCGCCAAGCGCGGCGTGCCGGCGCTGTCGTATGCGGCCGGGCAGGATTGGGAAGTGGGCGGCGTGGCCGCGGGCAAGGCCGCCTCCGACGACTACACTGCCAAGCGCTATCACCAGCAGGGCGATGAGTGGAAGCCGGACTGGACCTTCGCCGGTGCAGCGCGCGATCTGGGTGTGCTGTACGCGCTGGGCCAGCAGCTGGCCGATTCGCGCCAGTGGCCGAACTGGAGCAACGATTCGGAGTTCCGCGCCACCCGCGATGCCAGCGAGGCGGCGCGCAAGTAGGACCGGCTGACACGACGACAGCGCGTCCATCGGCGGCGTCGCTGCTGCCCGAGGCGGCATGTGCCACGTGTGCATGCCGCCTCCGGCCCGCGCAACGTGCCCGGTGCTCGCCAGGTCTGTTCGGCTGCTTCAATGCCGTGAGGTCGCGGTTGTCCTGGCGGGCTAAGGTGCCACGCACGCGTCGTTTGCAGAGCGGTTGATGAGAGGCCCGGCTCTCAAGCCAATGCCAGCACATCGGCGTGCGGCGAGGGCGCCAGAGCGGCGGTTCGCGAGTTGGCTGCAGGGCCCTTGCCCGCCCGCCATCGCAGGACACGCCGTGAATCCGTCCATGGAGGCTCTTACGCGGCATCCATGCTGCGTAAGGTCCCGCGACGGTGGGCGGGCAAGGACCAGGCGAGATGGTCGGTATGCGCAGTGACAAGACAGGGCGTGGCGTGCGTTTTTCGAATCACGTTGCGTCCGATCAGTTCCTCGCGCAAGCCGAGCAGCAGACAGGCCTCCAACACGCGACCTGCGAACGCCTCGTCTGCTCACCGCAAGCCGAGCGACACGCTTTCAAGAAAACAGCCGGCCAACTGTCTGGTGCGGTGTCCTCGCCGATTGCGGGACCGTGTGGCGGCATGGATGCCGCCACCGAGCCCCCAGGGATGGGTTCACGGCGTGTCCCGCGAGCGGTGAGGGCGCCGTGCCCTCGGCTGACCAGGCTTTTTGACCTCAGCTTCTGACTGCCTCAAAGCGCGGCACCGACTCGAAAATCCCGGTTATCGTGAAGCGATCAGAGAATGCGGAACGCACCGTCCGTGGTCAGAACCAAGATCGGCGCGGGGCCTATAGCGCTGATTTCGAGACCCCATGACGCGCGCCTGCCGTCGTAACCCGGTCAGCGTCATCGCCGCGATCGCCAGCGCCGGCAAGGCTGTCGCTACAACCGATTGCGCCTGCTGGCACATCTATTGCATTTGTCTGACACGACAGCGTGGTTTGACGCCCGTGACAGCACGCGTGCCAGACTGCAATCTGTTGGGGTAGCGTTCGGTCGCTGCGGCGTAGTCTGCCGCGCGGTCCTCGTCGGGTGGGGCGAAGACCGCGGCGCGGCCTTCGTTTCCTTTAACGGTCGATTCCTTAAGATGAGCCGTGACGTCATCGTCGCAGCCAGGAGAGCTTGTGCATCGGAGTGGTCTTAGAGCTGCCAATTTTGCGACGCGGTCGCGCGCTGTCGGGCCTGCCCGGACCGCAGCGCACGCGGCGACGTTGCCACGCCTAGCGGGGAGGGATCTCCCGCTTCAGCCCACACTGCCGCGATCGTGCGGCGGGCAGCCTTGATGGACGGCACTGTGACTTTTTCCCCCGCACCAACCGATCTGCCCCCCATTTCGGCCCTCGATGCCGGTCAGCCCACGCTGCCACCGGAAGCGCCGCTGGCCATGCCCGAGCAATCCCTGCGCGAAGGCCGTCTGCAGGTGCCGCATCAGCGCACCGCGCCGGTCGGCATCGGCCTGCGGCGTTTCTATCTGATCGGCGGCACCTTCGCCACTACCGCGGTAGCGGTATGGGTGATGCTCAGCGTGCTGTGGCCCGATGGCCTCAGCGTGCTGGAAGGCTGCCTGCTTGGCCTGTTCGTGCTGCTGTTCGCCTGGATCGCGATGTCCTTTGCCAGCGCGGTGGCCGGCTTCGTCACCGTGGTGGCGCGCGCCGGACGCAAGCTCGGCATCGATCCGGATGCGCCGCTGCCGACCCTGCACACGCGCACCGCGTTGCTGATGCCGACCTACAACGAAGACCCGCGCCGGCTGCTGGCCGGCCTGCAGGCGATCTACGAATCGGTGGCCGAGACCGGCCAGCTGGCACATTTCGATTTCTTCGTGCTCAGCGACACCACCCGCGAACATATCGGCGCTGCCGAGGAACTGGTCTACAACGAGCTGTGCGATCGCGTCGGCGGACACGGGCGCATCTTCTACCGCCGCCGCGCCGACAACGCCGCGCGCAAGGCCGGCAATGTCGCCGACTGGGTGCGCCGTTTCGGCGGCAACTACCCGCAGATGCTGATCCTGGACGCCGACAGCGTAATGACCGGCGACACCATCGTGCGGTTGGTCGCCGGCATGGAAAACAATCCGGACGTGGGCCTGATCCAGACCCTGCCGGCGGTGGTCAACGGGCAGACCCTGTTCGCCCGCATGCAGCAGTTCGGCGGGCGCGTGTACGGGCCGATCATCGCCTTCGGCGTGGCCTGGTGGCACGGTGCCGAGAGCAATTACTGGGGCCACAACGCCATCATCCGCACCCAGGCCTTCGCCGATCACGCCGGCCTGCCGTCGCTGCGCGGGCGCAAGCCGTTCGGCGGCCATGTGCTCAGCCACGATTTCGTCGAAGCCGCGCTGATGCGGCGCGGCGGCTGGGCCATGCACATGGTGCCTTACCTGCAGGGCAGCTACGAAGAAGGCCCGCCCACGCTGACCGACCTGTTGATCCGCGACCGCCGCTGGTGCCAGGGCAACCTGCAGCACGCCAAGGTGGTCGGCGCCAAAGGCCTGCACTGGATCAGCCGCATGCACATGCTGATCGGCATCGGACATTACTTCACCGCGCCGATGTGGGGCCTGCTGATGCTGATCGGCATCGGCATTCCGCTGGCCGGCGGCGGCATCGATCTGGCCGGCGACCTGCCGTTCTCGCCTGCCCGTTACTGGCATGGCAGCAGCCAGGGCAATGCGATCTGGATCTTCGTCTGCACCATGTTCGTGCTGCTGGCGCCCAAGCTGCTCGGCTACATCGCGCTGCTGCTCAACCCGCGCGAGCTGCGCGCCTGCGGCGGCGCGATCCGCGCGCTGCTGAGCATCCTGCTGGAAACCGTGCTGGCGGCCCTGATGGCGCCGGTGGTGATGTACCTGCAGTCGCGCGGCGTGTTCGAAGTGCTGGCCGGCAAGGATTCGGGCTGGGATGCGCAGGTGCGCGACGACGGCAAGCTGTCGTGGCCGGCGCTGTTGGGCAGCTATGGCGGGCTGACCGTGTTCGGCCTGTTCATGGGGGCGGTGGCCTATACGGTGTCGCCGTCGCTGGCGGCCTGGATGGCGCCGGTGATCGTGGGCATGGCGGTGTCGATTCCGGTGGTGGCGCTGACCTCGCTGCGCCGCATCGGCCTGGGCCTGCGCCGCGCGGGAATCTTCTGCATTCCCGAAGAGCTCGATCCGCCCAAGGTGCTGGTGCGTGCGGCCGAGCTGCGCCGCGCCGCCGCACTGGAGCCGTCGCTGATCTGAGCGCGCGCCAGGCGCATGGCGGGACCGATGCGTCTGGCGGCCTCCGTGCCTGTCGCGCCAGCTGCCGCGACAGGCGTCGGGAACGGGCGATACGTGTGGTTTGGCGGTCCGTGATCGGCCCGGCCGATGGCGCAAGGCATAATGCCCAGCCCGCAAGCGGAGCTGGATGATGCTGGAAGTGATCGAACGCGAGACCGGACCGAACCCGCAATGGACCGTGCTGTGGCTGCACGGCCTGGGCGCCGATGGCAGCGATTTCGCCCCGATGGTGCCGGAACTGGTGCGCCCGGATTGGCCGGCGCTGCGCTTCGTGTTTCCGCATGCGCCGATCCGCCCGATCACCATCAACAATGGCGTGCGCATGCGCGGCTGGTACGACATCGTCGGCATGGATTTCGCCACCCGTGCCGACAAGGCGGGCATCGCCGAATCGGTGGCCCAGGTCGAGGCGTTGATCGCCCATGAGCAATCCCGAGGCATCGCGCCCGAGCGCATGCTGCTGGCCGGGTTCTCGCAAGGCGGCGCGGTGACCCTGGCGGTCGGGCTGCAGCGCAGCGTACCGCTGGCCGGGTTGATCGCCCTGTCCACCTATCTGCCCGACCCGGCGGCGGCCAGTCAGCTGCAGCCGGCCGCTTCCCGCCAACCGCTGTTCATGGCCCACGGCACGGCCGATCCGGTGGTGCCGTTCGGCGCCGGCCAGGCCAGCATGCAGACCCTGCGCACGCTCGGCTTCGAACTGGACTGGCACACCTACCCGATGGGCCACCAGGTCTGCCTGGAAGAGATCGACGCCCTGCGCAGCTGGATGCAGGCGCGCTTTACCGCCGCCTGAGACCGTGGCCCAGCACGCGCCCCGGATCGCCTGGATGCCGGACCTGTGCCGGCTGCCACGGTTGGGCGCCATGCTGGGCCTGGCCGAACTGGTGGTGCTGGTGGTGACCCTGGTGCCCGACGCCGGCGCGGCGCGCAGCATCACCGTGTCGCGCTTTGTCTCGGCCAGCGGCCTGGCGCTGTGGCTGGCGCTGGCGGTCAGCGTGCTGCTGTGCGTGCTGCGGCCTTCGTTGTCGCGGCTGCCACCACGCGTGGGGGCGCTGGCCGCGCTGTCGATCGCCGCGGTGGTGGCCATGCTCGGCGCCGGCATCGTGCACGCCCTATATGCGGCGCTCGACCAGGCGCCACTTGGTTCCCTGGTCGGCTTCTGGCGGTTCACCCTGGGCAGCGCGGCGACGGTGGTGCTGATCACCGCGCTGGCGCTGCGCTACTTCTACGTCAGCGACCGCTGGGAAGCGCAGGTGCAGGCCAATGCGCGTGCCCAGGCCGATGCCTTGCAGGCACGCATCCGCCCGCATTTCCTGTTCAACAGCATGAATCTTATCGCCAGCCTGTTGCGCCGCGACCCGGTGGTGGCCGAGCAGGCGGTGCTGGACCTATCGGATCTGTTCCGTGCCGCGCTCGGTGCCGGCGAGGGCGTGTCCAGCCTGCGCGCCGAGTGCGAACTGGCCGAACGCTACTTGGCGATCGAATCACTGCGCCTGGGCGAGCGCCTGCAAGTGCGCTGGCACCGCCAGGAGCCGTTGCCGTGGGAGCTGCCGATGCCGCGCCTGGTGCTGCAGCCGCTGGTGGAAAACGCCGTGCTGCACGGCGTCTCGCGCATGCCCGAGGGCGGCACGCTGTACCTGTCGCTGCGCCAGCGCGGCAACCAGTTGCAGATCCGCATCGTCAATCCCGCCCCGCAGCCGGGGACCCAGTTGCCGCTGGTGGCCGGGGCCGGGCACGCCCAGGCCAGCATCTCGCACCGGCTGGCGTTCCAGTTCGGTGCCGGGGCACGGATGGCGGCCAGCTGGGCCGAAGGCTACTATGCCTGCGAGATCACATTGCCGCTGCCGTGACGGGGGAGTCGCTGCAGCGAAGGGGGATGTCCATGACGGCCACGCAAGTGCGGGTGCTGATCGCCGACGACGAGCCGCTGGCGCGCGAGCGCCTGCGCCTGCTGCTGGGCGAACATCCGCACGTCGAAGTGATCGGCGAGGCCGAAAACGGCCAGCAGGTGCTGCAGCAGTGCCACCATCTGCATCCGGATCTGGTGTTGCTGGACATCGCCATGCCCGGCGTCGACGGCCTGGAAACCGCGCGCCTGCTGCGCCAGAGCCAGCCGCAGCCGGCGGTGGTGTTCTGCACCGCCTACGACCAGCACGCGTTGTCGGCCTTCGACGCCGCAGCGCTGGATTACCTGATGAAACCGGTGCGCCCCGAACGCCTGACCGCCGCACTGGAAAAGGTGGTCACCTTTCTGGCCGGGCGCGCTCCCAGCGCCACGCCGCCACCGCTGCGCACGCACCTGTGCGCGCGCCTGCGCGGCAGCCTGCGGCTGATCGCCATCGGCGACATCCGCTACCTGCAGGCCGAGGAAAAGTACGTCATCGTCCACCACACCCGTGGCGAGGACTTGATCGAAGAGTCGCTCAAATCGCTGGAAGACGAATTCGCCGACCGTCTGGTGCGCATCCACCGCAATTGTCTGGTCGCGCGCGCCGAGCTGGTGGAACTGCGACGCAGCGGCGATGGCCAGGTGCACGCGGTCCTGCGCAATGTGCCGCAACCCCTGGAAGTGAGCCGCCGCTGCGTGGCCAGCCTGCGCGAGCAATTGCGTTAGCGCGTGGCATGCCGCGTGCGGTGGGGCGCCTTGGTGCTCGGCGGTGCGGGCGCCGACGTGCGCTCCAGGTAGGAGTTACGCGCCCGGTCCGTGATAATGGCCCGATGACCACGCTCCGCATCGCTACCCGTAAGAGCCCGCTCGCCCTCTGGCAGAGCGAACACGTCGCCGCAGCGCTGCGCCAGCACCACCCGGGGCTGGAGGTCGCGCTGGTGCCGATGAGCACCCGCGGCGACGAGGTGCTGGACCGCTCGCTGGCCGCGATCGGCGGCAAGGGCCTGTTCCTGAAGGAACTGGAGCTGGCGATGCTGCGCGGCGAGGCCGATTGCGCGGTGCATTCGCTCAAGGATGTGCCGATGGAGCTGGACGCGCCCTTCGTGCTGCCGGCGATCATGGAGCGTGGCGACGCCGCCGATGCACTGGTGTCCAATCTTTATGCCAGCCTGCAGGCGCTGCCGCTGGGCGCACGCGTGGGCACGTCCTCCTTGCGGCGTCAGGCGCAGTTGCGCGCGGCACGTCCGGATCTGGAATTGATCGACCTGCGCGGCAACGTCAACACCCGCCTGGCCAAGCTCGACAACGGCGGTTACGACGCCATCGTGCTGGCCTGCGCCGGCCTGCAGCGGCTGGGCCTGGATGCGCGCATCACTGCGCGCCTGGACGCCCCCGACTGGTTGCCGGCGCCGGCCCAGGGCGCGGTGGCGGTGGAATGCCGTGGCGACGATGCGCGCATCCACGGCCTGCTGGCGGTGCTGGATGCCGGCCGCACGCGCGCCTGCGTGGAAGCGGAGCGGGCGATGAATCGCGCGCTGCACGGCAGCTGTCATGTGCCGGTGGCGGCGTTCGCGCGCTGGGAGGGGCAGGGCCTGTTCCTGCAGGGCATGGTCGGCAGCGCCAGCGATGGACGCCTGATCCACGCCGACGCGCACGGCAGCGCCGACGACACCGAAGCACTCGGCCGCCTGGTCGCGCAAGGTCTGTTCGACAAGGGCGCCGCGCAGCTGCTGGCCGAGCTGTAAACACGTCGCTGCGTCACCTGTAACGCAACCGGCATCGGCGCGGCGGCAAGTGCAAGTCCAGACCTCGCCACCAAGCAAGCAATGCCCGCCCTCACGTAACGCCCGCCCTACAGGACGCGGTTGCGGATTCGAACGCGACGGCCGATCGAGCGCCGCGTCGAGCAGACCTATCCGCCAGAGGCGCCGCTCTTCGTAGGAGCGGACCTGGCCGCGATGGGCTTTACCGGGAAAGCCCCTCGCGGCCAGGTCCGCTCCTACAGGGCGCGGTTGCGTATTCGGACGTGTAGACCCGATTGACCACCGCGTCGCGCAAGGCCTGTCCCGCAAGGCGCGCTCTGCGTAGGAGCGGCCCCGGCCGCGAGAGGCTCTACCGGGAAAGCTCTCGCGGCCAGGTCCGCTCCTACCTTCGCGGTTGCTTACTTGAACGTATAGACCAGGTTGACCGTGGTCAGCGTGTCGGTCTTCTTGTCGCCGTCGCTGACCTCGCTGTTGTGGCGCATCTGCCAGGCGGCCTTGAGCGCGAAGTGCGAGTTCATGCTGACCTGCACGCCGAAATCGTTCTGCGCGTAGGTGTTGTATTCGCCCGATTCCACCAGCAACGTGTTGATCAGATCGGTGTTGTCGGTGACGGTGTACTTGAGGTCGAACAGCCCGCGTCCGATCAGGCCGGTCTCGTTGCGGTCTTCGTCGCTGTTGTGCGCACGCCGGATACCCGGGCCGATCTGCGCATCCAGGTAGAAGCGCTCGGCGTCGATCAGGCGCGTGCCGTAACCGATACCGAAGGTGGCCAGGCGATCGTAGGTGGCAAAATCGTCGTGTTCGTAACGGCCGGTGGCGGTGAGCTGGCGGTGCTCGCCCAACTGCAGCGCGCTGCCGGCGCTGCCGGTGTAGCGCTCGGCAGTGGTCTGGCGCTCGCGCGAGGTGCTGCCGTCGTCGCTGGTATTGGTGTATTCGGAGCTGGAGCGCAGCGCGGTGGCATCCAGGCTGTGGATCCAGTCGCCGTCGGTATAACGCAAGCGGACCCGGCCGTTGAGGCTGTCGGTGGTGCTGTTGCCATGGGCGGCGGCGTAGCCGAGCTCGCCACTGCTCCCGCTCCACGGCGAGGGCATCACGGCGGCTGCGGGGTCCACCGGCGCCGGTGCGACTGCCTGGGCCCAGACGGTGGGCGTGATCAACAACAGCGGCAGCAGGGCAGACAACGGGGTACGGCGGGGCATGGGCGGCTCGCTTTGGAGAGACAGGGGGCGAAACAGGATGGAAGCGATTTCATGATAACGGACTGAGCGGCTGCGTCATGAGCAGGTGAATGCCGCGCTTCAGAAGAGGTTGGGGCGTTGGCTGCGGGACAGCGGCGACGGGCCGGGCCGCGCACGTCGCAGGCAGATCCGGTCCGCACGCGGTGCAGACGAACGCGCGGGCCAAACGGGCAGCGTCGCAGCGGCGTGGATGCAGGCATGATCGCCGCTAGGCATCGACGCTCACCCCGCCACGCAAAGACTCGGACATAATCGACGCATGGACCGCTACGAACGCATCAATTCCCTGCATCGCTTGCTCAAGTCGGCACGCTACCCGGTCACGGTGGCGCGGCTGCAGGATGAGCTGAGCTGTTCCCGCGCGACCGTGTATCGCGATCTGGCGTTCCTGCGCGATGCGCTGATGGCGCCGGTGGAGGGCGACGGCGAATCGGGGTTCCGCTATCTCTCCGGCGAAAGCGACCGCTTCGAACTGCCCGGTCTGTGGCTGAGTTCGGAGGAGCTGCACGCATTGCTGGCGTCACAGCAACTGCTCGCGCGCACCGGCGGCGGGGTGTTGTCCTCGATGCTGGCGCCGTTGCAGCAACGCATCGAAGGGCTGCTGGCCGCCCAGGCCGGTGTGTCGCAATGGCCGGTGGACCGGGTGCGGGTGATTCCGCACCGCGGCCGCAAGCTGGACGAGGCCAGCTTCCGCACCGTCGCTTCCGGCGTGCTGGAGCGCAAGCAGCTGAGCTTCGACTACCGCGCCCGTTCCACCGACGAATCGACCAAGCGCACGGTGTCTCCGCAGCGCATCACCCATTACCGCGACAACTGGTATCTGGACGCCTGGGATCACGGCCGCGATGGCGTGCGCAGCTTTGCAGTGGATCGCATCAATCACGCACGCCTGCTCGAGAGCGTGCCGCGCGATGTGCCCGACAGTGAGCTGGACGAACAATTGGCAGCCAGCTACGGCATCTTTTCCGGCGCGCCCAAGGGCTGGGCCACCATCGTGTTCAGTGCCAAGGCCGCGCGCTGGGTGGCCGACGAGCATTGGCATTCCAAGCAGCAGGGCCGCTTTCTGGCCGATGGCCGTTACGAGCTCAAGGTGCCGTATAGCAACTCGCGCGAATTGTTGATGGATGTGCTGCATTACGGCTCGGATGCGGAGATCGTCGAGCCGGTCTCGCTGCGCGAACAGGCCAAGGCGCTGCTGTCGCTGGCGTTGAGCAATTACGACTGAGCGTGGCGGGGCATTGCGCCGAATATTCCCGCCTGGCGCCTCCGGTCAGCTGAGGTGCGAAACAGCCGAATCCGGCCCGGCAGCCGGCCGGCACCCCAACATCAGCGCTTGTTGGGCACTTCAAAGCCCAGGCGGTCCACCTGCTCGCGCAACTGCGGCACGCGCTTGAGCTTGTCGGTGTAGATGGAATAGTCGTCGCGCATCTTGTCGACCAGTTGGCGGTACTGGTCGCGGCTCATGTCCGGCTTGCGCGCGAAGATCCAGGCCAGGTCGCGGCCGGGGTAGGAAATCAGCATCCACGAACCGTCCGGTGCGATTTCCAGGATGCGCTGCTTGGCCGGAATGACCTTGTAGAACCACACCCGCCAGTCGCGATTGCCGCTCTCGGCGTCCACCGAGGCGCGTGCGTTGACCGCTTTCTCCGGCTCGCCGAAGCCCTCGCGGTACAGATAGCGCACCGCCACCTTGCCGTCTTCGACCAGGGTGTACTCGTCGCGGCTGGTGACGTGACCGCGCTCCACCGGATTGGGCATGCGCGCAATCACGTACCAGGTGCCCATGATCTTGGACAGATCAACCGCCGGCTCGCTGGCAGGGGCGTCCTTGGCCGATGCCATGGGCAGGCCGAGGACGAACAGAAAAGCGAGGGCGATCGTAACGGTCAGGCGCATCGCAACATCACAAAGGGGCGGTTGGAGCAGCACACTACCGCATGCAGGGGGCAAGTTCGCGTCAACGGTCGGGTCTGGCGCACGCGGCTGCCTCAGGCCGGCAACCGCGCGCCCGGATCCGGGAGAGCGCAACTTGGTGACCAGGCGGTGGTTGCGGCATTGCGGCTGGCGCAGTCGTCCGGCCAGACGGTCTTTCGGGTTTTGCCTCCAGGTCGCAGTCGGTGAGATGGGCGCAGGCAATCCTGCCGGCCTGTTCTGATCCTTCCTGCCACGGAGTGCCGCCATGTCGATTCGTCCTTCCCGTCGTTCCGAACGTCCCGACCCACGCGTGCTGCGCCCGGTCCGGCAGATCGCCCTGGCCGGCCTGGCCCTGGTGCTGGTGTGGCCGGCCGCGCGTGGCCACAGCGAATGGATCGGCTGGCTGCCGCTGTGGCTGGTCGGCATGCCGATGCTGGCCTGGTGGAGCCTGCACCGTTTTGCGTTGCCGACCCTGGTGCGGCCCGGAGCGCGGCGTGGCGCGCCACGTCGGCGCGGGCCGCAAGCGCAACGCCGACGCAGCACTTCGCGTGCGGCGACACAGGCGCGCGCGGCCTGACCTTCGGCAGGGTCGGGCGGCGGAGGGCTATGCTACGTTCCCGGCGTTCGTTCTCCCGGAAATATTCATGTCCAAACTCGCCTCGATCTGCCTGGTTGCCGGTCTGATCACCGCTGGCGCCGTCTCTGCAGAGGAAACCGCCGTGTCCAACGATCCCTACGCCTGGCTGGAAGAGGTCTCCGGCGCCAAGCCGCTGGACTGGGTCAAGGCCCAGAACGCCAGGACCGAGGCGCGCCTGGCCGCCACGCCGGCCTTCAGGCAGATGGAAACCAGCATCCGCGAAGTGCTGGATTCGGATGCGAAGATTCCGGGTGTGCAGAAGATCGGCGAGTACTACTACAATTTCTGGAAGGACAAGCAGCACGAGCGCGGCCTGTGGCGTCGCACCACGCTGGACGAATACCGCAAGCCGGCACCCAAGTGGGAAACGGTGCTGGACCTGGATGCGCTCAACAAGGCCGAAGGCGAGAACTGGGTCTGGCACGGTGCCGACTGCCTGCGCCCGGATTACCAGCGCTGCCTGATCGCGCTGTCGCGCGGCGGCGCCGATGCCGATGTCACCCGCGAGTTCGACCTGGCCGGCAAGCAGTGGGTCAAGGACGGCTTCTTCCGTCCCGAATCCAAGGGCGGGCTGGGCTGGATCGACCAGGACACCGTGTACGTGTTCACCGATTTCGGTGCCGGCACGATGACCAGCTCCGGCTATCCGCGCATCGCCAAGCAGTGGAAGCGCGGCACTCCGCTCAGCGCCGCCACGGTGGTGTACGAGGGCAAGCCGACCGACATGTACATCGCCGCGATGCACGACGACACGCCCGGATTCGAGCGCGATTTCGTCAGCCGCACGCTGGCCTTCTACAACGAGGAGCTGTATCTCAAGGGTGCCGACGGCAAGCTGGTCAAGGTGGATGCGCCCAACTCGGCCAGCAAGTCGGTCAAGCGGCAATGGCTGACCCTGGAACTGCGCGAACCGTGGACCGTGGCCGGCAAGACCTACAAGGCCGGCTCGCTGCTGGCGACGCGCTTTGACGACTTCATGGCCGGCAAGCGCAGCTTCGATGTGCTGTTCGAGCCTACCGACAGCACCTCGCTGGCAGGTATCGCCTGGACGCGTTCGCACCTGGTGTTGAACGTGCTGGAAGACGTCAAGAACCGCCTGAGCGTGATCACGCCTGGGCAGGATGGCTGGAAGAAGAGCGCCTTCGTCGGTGCGCCGGCGTTCGGTACCGTCGATGTCGGCGCGGTGGACAGCGACGACAGCGACGCGCTGTGGTTGACCGTCACCGACTACCTGACCCCGACCACCTTGTCGTGGGTGGAGGTGGGCAGCGCGCCGCAGCCGCTCAAGGCCATGCCGGCGTTCTTCGATGCCGGCAAGGACAGCATCGAGCAGCACTTCGCCACCAGCAAGGACGGCACCCGCGTGCCGTATTTCCTGGTGCGCCCCAAGGCGTTGAAGCTCGATGGCAGCGCGCCGACCCTGCTGTACGGCTACGGCGGTTTCGAGATTTCGATGACGCCGAATTATTCCGGCGGATTGGGCCGCGCCTGGCTGGAGAAGGGCGGCGTCTACGTGGTGGCCAACATCCGCGGCGGTGGCGAATACGGCCCGCGCTGGCACCAGGCCGCGCTCAAGCAGAACCGCCACAAGGCCTATGAAGACATGGCCGCCGTGGCCAGGGACTTGGTCGCGCGCAAGATCACCTCGACCAGGCATCTGGGCGTACAGGGCGGCAGCAATGGCGGCCTGATGACCGGCAACATGCTGACCCAGTATCCGGAGCTGTTCGGCGCGGTGGTGGTGCAGGTGCCGCTGCTGGACATGAAGCGCTACAGCCATCTGCTGGCCGGTGCCTCGTGGATGGCCGAATACGGAAACCCGGATACCGACGACTGGAAATTCATCCAGACCTTCTCGCCGTATCACCTGTTCGACCCGAAGAAGACCTATCCCCCGGTGATCTTCCTCACCTCCACGCGCGACGACCGCGTGCATCCGGGCCACGCACGCAAGATGGCCGCCAAGATGATCGAGGCCGGCAAGGACGTGACCTACTACGAGAACATTGAAGGCGGCCATGGCGGTGCAGCCAACAATGCGCAGGCCGCGCACATGGCAGCGCTGGCCTACAGCTTCCTGTGGGAGCGGTTGGCGGATTGACGGTCCGGGCCCGGCATGAAGCGATGACCACCGCTTTTGGTGGGCAGCGCGCGCCGGGTCGGTTGCCGGGTGCAGGCGCTCCGCGCGCCGGCAGGTCCGCGGCGCTCCATCTCTGGGGAAAAAAACTGACCCCGATGGCTCCCCTGGCGGCGCTGGTCCTCGTGACGATCCGGCCGAGCCAGCCTGCCCGGTGGAACGTGCGGACTACCGGCTGCGCGGCGTATTCGGCATCGCCCTGCATTTCATCGCCCGCGCCACCAGGCTGGCCATCCAGCCTGGTGGCGCGTCTCGACCTCTCTCCGAGGGGCCGCAGCTACTGTGTTGCCCTGGAACGGCGGTAGCGACGGCCGTCAGCACCTGGTGTCCGTGCGCCAGGCGACCGGCCGGGCGGGGCTGGGTCCGATGGCGGGCAAAGCCGTGAGTTCGGCGACATCGATTATCTAGCCACGGACACGCGCTACGACGTACTCGATCACGTCCCCGTGCGCGGCGAACCGGCACCAGCGCACGTCCTGCCGCCTGAGATGGACGAGGCCCCGTGGTATCGCAACGGGGCCGAGCCGCGGGATCACGCACCGCGGCAATTCCTCGATTTGATGTCTTGCAACCCGATGTAGGTTGCGGCTCCTGCCTCAGTGCGGCCAGAGCTTTCCAAGTCACGCGCGCAAAAAGCCCGGACGTCCTCGATGAAGTTGCGCGAAGGTAAACGCCCTTCCGGCCTGGCTTCAATGCTCAAGCCGCGCTGCTTAGCCTTGTGCGAAGACGGGAACAGCAAGCAGGAATTCCATTCTTCGTGCTGATCAGAATCATAGGTGGATTTCAACTTGACTTCTAATTTTATCTGGCATAAAACGTTGGTGCCGATGACTATGGGGCTATCTCGGCATTCTCATGGACAATAAATAAGGATTGTTATGAAGAAAATGATGATGCCTGCAATCACCGCACTTGCTTTATTCTTCGGAGCCGATGTCATGGCACGAGATGCCTTGACTCCGGGGTATGAATCACGCGAAGTGGATCAGCGAATTCTCGATCAGGACGTTGCTCTTATCCGGAGTAACGAAGATCTGCAGAAATATGTGCGCCTGCTACCGCAAGACTCTCCATTGAGAATGCTTTCTTCCGGAGCACGCAAGAGATTTATCAGTAGCCTGACGTTTTCGCCTAATGGCTTGTCGAGCTATTCCTACGATGACTTAGTGTATGAATTGACCGCATACGAAGCCTATAAAGTGTTGGCTCTTTTCGGTCAGCAAGCATCGGTTGCAGTCATTCCCGGGCTCAGGCAGCCAGACGAAATCAGTAAGGCCGCGGTATCTTCGGCCAAATCCATTTCGTCACCTAAGTACGATGGCACAGATTATCGAGATATGAAATGTGAGGCTCCCGCCACCTGTTCCCCGGCCACGGGGAGGATATGTCTGGGAACTAATTGCTGATCTGTTGATAGAAGCGTCAGGCTTCATGGGCTGGCTTCATCTCGCCATGGAGTCTGACGCTTTCAGTTGTTCCATGGGTGTGATCATCGCATTGATATGTAAAGTATTAAGGGTGTTCAGGATGTATGGGAAGAAGTCTCGAAGGGGGGTGGTAATGGGGCTCATGCTTTGCACGAGCATGGGTGCGGCAGTCTCAAAAGAGGTTGCACCATCGCTGGATGACGCCTACAGCGATCTGGTCCAGCTTGATGATTTGACCGCCACTATCTCTGATGATATGCGGCAAAAGCGCTTGAGCGAAGCCTATGCCAGGGACTTTTTACCTGTCATCCGTTCTGCCAGTCTCAACAGAGCCTCCTCGGGTGATCTGCATTTCTTGTTGCGAGCGAGTCACCGTCTCGCTTATTACACCAATGACCCCCGATATCTGGACGATATGATGCTGGTGATGAAGGAAAATCGTTCAGCAGCGAGCGCCGACGATTTGAGGCTATTTCACACGACGCTGGTCCAGTTCCGCCGTTTCCACGAGGCAGCGAAGCTGGCGCAGGAACATCCCGGGATCGACTTGGAAAACGTGCCGGGTGTGCGACTGATGGATTCCGGCGGTAAATCAAACGCGTATGCAATCGATACCAAGGAGGATCTGTTGCGGGAGATCGATATCTCTACCCGCGGCGAAGTGCTGGTGGCGATAGTGCACCCGCTTTGCGGGTTTTCGCTGAGAGCGATGCACGATCTTCGCAACAGCCCATTGCTGCGAGAGACCACCACCGTGTGGTTGGCTCCGGTAGGGCAGCGCATCTACTATGATGTGCTGAAAAAATGGAATGCTGAACACCCAGACCAGGAAATCATGCTGGCCCGATCGACCGCTGATTGGTCCATGATCGAACAATGGGCCACCCCCAATTTCTATTTGCTGCGAGAAGGTCATGTGATCTCGCACTTTTCCGGCTGGCCAAAGACTGGCAATTGGCGGGCTTTGCGCGATTTGCTGGCTGAACGTTCTCGCGAGTGAACACACCGCCTAGAACCTATGGCTCCATCCTGCCGACAATGGCCATTGCCGGCGTCAAGCGCTATACAAACCTCTCGAGTCCGCGTGCGATGCGTGCCACCGCCTGCTGCAGGCGCGGCAGGCTTTGCGTATAGGCGATACGCACGTGCTGGTTGGCGCGGTGGTGGCCGAAGTCGATGCCGGGGGTGAAGGCGACATGTTCGGTCTCCAGGAAGTGCGCGCAGAAGGCCTGGGCATCGTTCGAGAATGCGCTGATGTCGGCGTAGAGGTAGAACGCGCCCTGCGGTTCGACGGCGATGTTGAAGCCGAGCTGGCGTAGCGCCGGCAGCAGATAGTCGCGGCGTCGCTGGAACTCGGCACGGCGGGACTCGAAGATGGCGATGCTGTCGGGCGTGAAGCAGGCCAGCGCGGCGTGCTGGGCGATCGTGGAGGCGCTGATGTAAAGATTCTGCGCGAGTTTTTCCAGCTCCGGCACCGCTTCGGGCGGAGCGACCAGCCAGCCCAGGCGCCAGCCGGTCATGCCGAAGTACTTGGAAAAACTGTTCAGTACGAAGGCGCTGTCATCCACTTCCAGCACGCTGTGCGCGTCCATGCCATAGGTCAGGCCGTGGTAGATCTCGTCCACCACCAGATGACCGCCGCGCGCATGCAGCGTCTGCGACAAACCGGCCAGTTGCGCGCCCGACAGCACGCTGCCGGTGGGATTTGCCGGCGAGGCGACCAGTGCGCCGACGCTGTCGGCGTTCCAGCAGGCCTCGACCAGGCCTGGCGTCAGTTGGTAATCGGTGCCTGCGCCGACCGGCACCAGTTGCGCGGTGCCTTCGACCAGGCGCAGGAAATGCCGGTTGCACGGATAGCCGGGGTCGGCGAGCAGCCAGTGTTTGTCCGGGTCGACCAACAGGCTGCTGGCTAGCAGCAATGCGCCGGAGCCGCCCGGGGTGACCAGGATGCGTTCCGGATCGATGGCGCAGCCGTAACGCTGCGCATAAAAACCTGCAATGGCGGCACGCAGCGCGGGCAGGCCACGGGCCGCGGTGTAGCGGGTGTGTCCCGCCGCCAGTGCGGCCTGCCCAGCCGCGACGATCAGTGCGGCGGTGGTGAAATCCGGCTCGCCGATCTCCAGATGGATCACATCGTGGCCGGCCTGCTCCAGCGCATTGGCGCGTGCCAATAGCGCCATCACATGAAACGGGGCGATGTCCCGGCTGCGGCGGCTGTAGCGGGGAACGTGCGAATGTAGGGAGTCCATGCCGAAGAGGATAGAGCAGCATGACCTCGGGCACATGACGCTCCCGGCCGGGCTCTTCCACACTCGGGTACTGGGATGGCATTGCGTTCATCCAACGGACCCCAATCTGATGAAGCCTGTCCTCACTCTTCTGATCGCCAGCCTGATGACCACATCTGTTCCTTCCGCTTTCGCAGCTCTCCCGTCGCCGCCGGACGTGGCCAAGCGTCCGCATGTGGTCAAGGCCCCGTTCGGCGCCACCCGTAACGACGACTACTACTGGCTGCGCGACGACAAGCGCGAAGACAAGGCGATGCTGGCCTATCTCAACGCCGAGAATGCCTACACCGACACGGTGATGGCGCCGCTCAAGCCGCTGGAAGACGCGCTGTATACCGAGATCGTCGGGCGCATCAAGCAGGACGATGCCAGCGTGCCGTATCGCGAGCGGGGCTACTGGTATTACACGCGCTTCGAGGCCGGCAAGGACTACCCGATCCAGGCGCGCCGCAAGGGCAGCATGGAGGCGCCGGAGCAGATCCTGCTCGACGTCAACCAGATGGCGCAGGGCAAGGGCTACTTCAGCGTCGGCGATGCGGAAGTGAGCCAGGACAATCGCATCCTGGCCTGGGCCGACGATGCGGTGGGCCGTCGCCAGTACACGATCCGTTTCAAGAATCTGGATACTGGCGAGATCTATCCCGATACGGTGGAAGGCGTCTCGGCCAACGTGGTCTGGGCCGACGACAACAAGACCCTGTTCTATGTCGAAAACGATCCGGAAACGCTGCTCACCGTACGTGTGAAAAAACACGTGCTGGGCACGCCCTCCAAGGACGACGTGCTGGTCTACGAGGAGAAGGACGACAGCTTCTACATGGGCATCGGCCGTACCCGCGACGACAAGTACATCACCATCGGCGTGGAAAGCACGGTGTCGTCGGAGACGCGTTATGCGCCGGCCGACAATCCCGAGCGGTTCACCTTGCTGGCCAAGCGCGAACGCGATGTCGAGTATCACCCCGAGCATTTCGATGGCCGTTGGGTGATCCGCACCAATGCCGATGGCGCCAAGAATTTCAAGCTGGTGACCGCACCCACCGATGCCACCACGCGCACGCAGTGGACCGACTGGGTGGCGCACGATGACAAGGTCTATATCGAAAACTTCGAGCTGTTCGATGGGTTTACTGCGATCGAAGAGCGCTCCGGCGGGCTGGAACGCGTGCGCCTTCAATTCAACAGTCCGCACATGGATGCGGGGGCTCTTGCGGGGGAGCCGCAATACGTCAAGGCCGACGAGCCTGCGTATTCGATGGGCCTGGCGGTCAATTCCGAGCCGGACACCGAGTGGTTGCGCTACAGCTACACCTCGCTGACCACGCCGGCCACCACCTATGAACTCAATACGCGGACCGGCGAGCGCAAGCTGCTCAAGCAGCAGCCGGTGATCGGTTACGACGCCGGCAAGTACGTGACCGAGCGCGTCTGGGTGACCGCGCGCGACGGCGTCAAGGTGCCGGTGTCGCTGGTGTACAAGCGCGGCTTCAAGAAGGACGGCACTGCGGCGTTGTTCCAGTACGCCTACGGCAGCTACGGCATGTCGATGGACCCGGCGTTCAATCTGCCGGCGATCAGCCTGCTGGACCGTGGCGTGGTGTATGCCATCGCGCACATCCGCGGCGGCCAGGAAATGGGCCGCCAGTGGTACGACGACGGCAAGCTGCTGCACAAGAAAAACACCTTCACCGACTTCATCGACGTCACCCGCGGCCTGGTGGAACAGGGCTACGCTGCCAAGGAACGGGTCGCCGCTTCCGGCGGCAGCGCCGGCGGGTTGCTGATGGGTGCGGTGGCCAATATGGCCCCGCAGGACTACCGCGTGATGGTCGCGCAGGTGCCGTTCGTCGACGTGGTCACCACCATGCTCGATGCCAGCATCCCGCTCACCACCAACGAATACGACGAGTGGGGCAACCCGGAAAAGAAGGCCTATTACGACTACATGCTGTCCTACTCCCCGTACGACAACGTGACCAGGCAGGCCTACCCGGCGCTGTTCGTCGGCACCGGTCTGTGGGATTCGCAGGTGCAGTACTGGGAGCCGGCCAAGTGGGTCGCCAAACTGCGTGACGACGACACCGGCGCCCGGCCGATCGTGTTCCGCACCAACATGGAAGCCGGCCATGGCGGCAAGTCCGGCCGCTTCCGTCGCTACCGCGAACTCGCCGAGTCGTATGCGTTTGTGCTGGATCAGCTCGGGGTCAAGTAGTTGAGGGGCGGGGATTGGGGGGGCGGGATTGGGGATTGGTAAGCAGGACCCTCCCAGCCCTGCGTGCAGACGTATCCTCATCCGCTCTTCGGGCACCTTCTCCCGCTGGGAGAAGGGGGATGCCCGGACCATCTCGGCGCCCGCTGGCCGTATCATTTACCCATGACGCGACCGACTCGATTCCGCTGGGCCTGGTGGTTGCTGGCCTACGCCAGCCTGGCGACCGGCATCGTCGGTATCTTCGTACCCGGCCTGCCGACGACCGTGTTCATCCTCATTTCCGCCTGGGCCGCCTCGCACGGCTCCGAGCGGCTGCACACCTGGCTGCTCTCGCACCCGCGCTTCGGCCCGGCGATCGTCGAGTGGCAGACCTATCGCGCGGTCAGCCGCAAGGCCAAGTGGATGGCCACGCTGACCATGGCCGTCTGCGCCGGCATCATGCTGTGGTGCGTGCCGGTGTTCTGGGTCAAATGCCTGTCGATCGGCAGCATGGCGGTGGTGGCGATCTGGCTGTGGCTGCGCCCCGAGCCGCCGCCGCGCGCGCTGCCTCCCGCACACTGAGCGCACGGCAGTCAGGGTGTTCTGGCTATACTTCGGCCATGAGCATCATGTCCCGACCGTCTGTTCGTCTCGCACTGGTTGGTGCGACCTTTGTCCTGCTTGCCGCCTGCGGCAACAAGGGCCCGCTGGTGATGCCGCAGAAGCCGGTGCCGGTGGAAGCCCAGCCCGTGCTGCAGCCGCCGGACGCGCCGCAACCGCTGGATGAGTCCTCGCCTGCGCCTGCGCCGGTGAACGACGATACGCAGCCCGCGCCCACCACCGACCAGCCCGCTAGCAGCGGCAATGAGCTCTGACGGCCGCAGCGGGCGTCTGCGTTTCACCAAAATGCATGGCGCCGGCAACGATTTCGTGGTGCTGGACCTGCGCGACGGTACGCCGCCGCCGGATGCCGCGCTGGCCGCGCGCCTGGCCGACCGCCATTTCGGGGTGGGCTGCGACCAGATCCTGACCATCGAAACCCCGCGCAGCAGCGAGGCGGTGGCCGCGTACGGGATCTGGAATTCCGACGGCTCGGCCGCGCGTCAATGCGGTAACGGCGCGCGTTGTGTGGCGGCCTGGCTGGTGCGCGACGGCACCGCGCAGGGCGATGATTTCGTCATCGACAGTCCGCTCACCTCACACCGCGTGCAGCGTCTGGACGCCGGCACCTACGCGGTGGCGATGGGCGTGCCGCAGTTCGAGCCCACGCAGATCCCGCTGGCCGGCTTTGCGCGTGCGCGCGAGGAATACGCGCTGCCGGTGCATGGCGAGACCATGCGCTTTGGCGCGGTGTCGATGGGCAACCCGCATGCCGTGGTGGAAGTGGGGCGGGTGGACGCGGCGCCGGTGGAGCGCGTCGGCGCCTTGTTGCAGCAGAACGCCGCGTTCCCCGATTCGGTCAATGTCGGCTTTGCGCAGGTCGTCGACCCGACGCACGTGCGCTTGCGCGTGTTCGAGCGCGCCGTCGGTGAAACCCTGGCCTGCGGCAGCGGTGCATGCGCGGCGGCGGCGGTGCTGATGCAGCGCGGCCGTGTCGAGCGCGACGTGCAGGTGTCCTTGCCCGGCGGCGACCTGCGCATCCGTTGGGCCGGCGAACAACAGGACGTCGTGATGTCCGGGCCGGCCGTGTTCGTCTTCGATGGAGAGTGGAATTGATGAGCGAGAACACGGACACATTCAGCGCGCACGAAGTGGCAACCTGGTTGCGGCGCCACCCAACCTTCCTCAAGCAGTTTCCGGATCTGGCGGTGAGTCTGCTGGTGCCGCGCGACGACGGCCCCACCGCCTCGCTGGCCACCTATCAGCTGGAAGTGCTGCGCGACAAGAACCGCGAGCTGTCGCGGCGCCTGCACGAGCTTGGCCACAATGCGCAGGACAACGAGCGCCTGGCGGTGCGCACGCATCAACTGACCCTGGCGCTGATGCGCCAGACCAGCGCGGCCGGCACGCTCAAGGCGATGGCCGCCGCGCTGGCGGAAGATTTCAATGGCGAACTGGTGCGGCTGGTGCTGCTCAAACCGGTCGCCGGTCTGGATGCCGACTGGCTGCAGGTCATCGCCGCCGATGATGCGCGGCTTGCCCCGTTCCGCGATTGCCTGGGCGACGGCGAGCCGATCTGCGGCCGCCTGCAGGCAGAGAAACACGCGCTGCTGTATGCCGACCAGGCTGCCGAGGTGCAATCCACCGCGCTGCTGCCGTTGCCGGGCGTCGGTTTGATTGCGGTCGGCAGCGGCGATGCCAACCGCTTCTATCCCGGCATGGGTACCTTGTTCCTGCGCATGATGGGCGAGTCCTTGAGCGTGGCGTTGCAGCGCTTCGACACATGATGCGCAGCGCGGGGTGCGCCGATGCGTGCGGCCTGCGCTGGACGGCCGCGCAGATGGTGCGGCGGCGAGAAGTCTGAGGTGGCGTCGGCTGATGATTTCCTGGCGTACCTGCAGGTCGAGCGGCAGGTGTCTGCGCATACCCTGGATGCCTATCGCCGCGATCTTGCCGCGTTGGTGAGCTGGGCCGGGGAACAGGCCATCGACGAGGTTGCGCAGCTCGATAGCGCACGGTTGCGGCAGTTCGTCGCGGCCGAGCATCGGCGTGGGTTGTCGCCCAAGAGCCTGCAGCGGCGTCTGTCGGCATGCCGCAGCTACTACGCCTGGTTGCTCAAGCACGGCCGCATTGCCGCAAGCCCGGCGGCGGCGCTGCGTGCGCCCAAGGCGCCCCGCAAATTGCCGCAGGTGCTCGATGCCGATGAAGCGGTGCGTCTGGTCGAAGTGCCGACCGACGCGCCGCTGGGCCTGCGCGATCGCGCCTTGCTGGAGCTGTTCTATTCGTCCGGGCTGCGCCTGAGCGAGCTCTGCGCGCTGCGCTGGCGCGATCTGGATCTGGACAGCGGCTTGGTGATGGTGCTCGGCAAGGGCGGCAAGCAGCGCCTGGTGCCGGTAGGGTCGCATGCGATCGGCGCGCTGCGCGACTGGCTGCGCGACAGCGGCGGACGTGCCGACACGCATGTATTCCCTGGCCGCGCCGGCGGTGCGATTTCACAGCGCGCAGTGCAGATCCGCATCAAGCAACTGGCGGTGCGCCAGGGCATGTTCAAGGACGTGCATCCGCATATGCTGCGCCACAGCTTTGCCAGCCACATCCTCGAATCCTCCGGTGACCTGCGCGGCGTGCAGGAGTTGCTTGGCCATTCGGATATCGCCACCACGCAGATCTACACGCACCTGGACTTCCAGCATCTGGCCAAGGTCTACGACGCCGCGCATCCGCGGGCCAAGCGCAAGAAGGCTGCCGAGTGAGTGGCACGCAGTGCCCGATGCTGCGATTGACTGGTGCGTAGCGTAAGGATTTGCCGATTGCGTGATGTGCAGCCACAGGCAGTTGATGCACCTCGCTGACCGACCACCGCACGCTCAAGGCCCTTCCCCCGGAGAGGGGCTTGAGCGCACTCGGGCGCTGCCATGTCCGAAGACGGCGAGCAGGGCCGGCATGCGCGCGTCACGCTGTGCTTCCACCTCTGGAAGATCGCCATGACCTCGTTTCGTTTGACAGGACTCGATCCGGCCTTGTTCGCCCATCTGCACGGACTCGATGACGTTGCGTTGACCAATCACCAAGCAGTGCGCGTGATCGCCGATGCCGATCACGGATTTCCGTGTCGTGTCAGCCTGCAGGATGCGCGCGCAGGTGAGCAGTTGCTGCTGCTGCCGTATCTGCACCAAGCTGCCGATTCGCCCTACCGTGCGAGCGGGCCGATCTTTGTGCGTGCCGCAGCGGTGCTTGCGCAGCTGGAACCAGATGCAGTGCCGGCTGCGATCCGATCGCGGCTGATCTCGCTACGGGCTTACGATCATCGCCATCATCTGGTGACCGCCGAGGTGTGTGCAGGCGAACACGTCGCAGCGTGGCTGCACGCGCGTCTGGACGACGCGCAGATCGCCTACGTACATTTGCATCACGCACGTCAGGGCTGTTATGCGTGTCGCGCGGATCGCATCGCAGGCGGTGATCTTGATGGAATTGTCGAGTAAGGCGACGGCGTGTGGTTTGACGTTGGACCTGGGCAACGGATCAGGCAACGTCAGACCCAACACACCATATAGAAACGAGAAGCACGCCTGCACGAGGAACGCCTGCAAGCGCTTCCGCAGCCAAATGCCGATCTCGAGCAAGCGTTGTCAAGCTGGCTCACCAGCGCAGGCTATCTCGCATGTGAGCTCGCTTCATCCATCTGCTTGAACGCGTTTCCACCACTCGATGCGGCGCATCGTCGCAGCGCGCTTGAACCCGGCAGGGGCGTCCCCACCTCATTGGAAACCCCCGGAGGACCCATGGACCCCAGCCAGAACCCCAACATCGTTCACGCCACCACCATCATTTCGGTTCGGCGTGGTGGGCATGTCGCCGTTGCCGGCGATGGCCAGGTCACCCTCGGCCACACCGTCATGAAGGGCAATGCGCGCAAGGTGCGCCGGCTCGGCCGCGAGGGGCAGGTGCTTGCCGGTTTTGCCGGCGCCGCCGCCGATGCGTTCACCCTGTTCGAGTTGTTCGAGGCCAAGCTGGACAAGCATGGGCAACTGACCCGTGCCGCCGTGGAGCTGGCCAAGGATTGGCGCACCGAGCGCCGCCTGGGCAAGCTCGAAGCGCTGCTCGCGGTTGCCGATAAGGAAACCTCGTTGATCATCAGCGGGACCGGCGATGTGATCGAACCGGAAGACGGCATCATCGCCATCGGTTCGGGCGGCTCGTACGCCTTGTCGGCCGCCCGCGCGCTGCTGGCGCACACCGAACTCGATGCCAAGACCATCGCCACCGAAGCGATCAACATCGCCGGCGATATCTGCATCTATACCAATCGCAACGTGGTGGTCGAAGAGCTGTGAATCGGGAGTGGGGAATCGGGAATCGCAACAGCGGTTTTGGTTCCACCCCGACGACATAGGCTCTTGATTTCGCGCTTGCGATTCCCCTTTCCCCATTCTCGATTCCCCAATGCCAAATTCCGATACTTCAACCATGACTCCGCGCGAAATCGTGCAGGAGCTCGACCGTCATATCGTTGGCCAGCACGATGCCAAGCGTGCGGTTGCCATCGCGCTGCGTAATCGCTGGCGCCGCATGCAGCTGCCCGAAGAGCTGCGCAACGAGGTGATGCCCAAGAACATCCTGATGATCGGCCCGACCGGCGTCGGCAAGACCGAGATCGCGCGGCGTCTGGCCACCTTGGCCAACGCACCGTTCGTCAAGGTCGAAGCCACGCGCTTTACCGAGGTCGGCTATGTCGGCAAGGATGTGGAACAGATCATTCGCGACCTGGCCGACACCTCGGTCAAGCTGTATCGCGAACAGGCCAAGGTGCGCGTGCGCAACCAGGCCGAAGAACGCGCCGAAGACCGCCTCCTGGATGCGTTGCTGCCGCGCCGTGCGGCCGGCATCGGGTTTGACCCGGAGGCGGCGCGCAACGAGCCCTCGTCGCAGGACAACGACACCCGCATCAAGTTCCGCCGCATGCTGCGCAGCGGCGAGCTGGACGAGCGCGAGATCGAGCTGGAAGTGGCGGTCAACGCCAGCATGGACATCATGACCCCGCCGGGCATGGAAGAAATGGGCCAGCAGCTGCGGCAGATGTTTTCCAACCTGGGCAGCGGCAAGTCGCAGAAGCGCAAGCTCACCATCAAGGCCGCGCGCCCGCTGCTGATCGAAGAAGAAGCCGGCAAGCTGGTCAACGAAGACGACGTACGCGCGGCGGCGATCGAAGCCTGCGAGCAGCACGGCATCGTGTTTATCGACGAGATCGACAAGGTCGCCAAGCGCGGCGAAGCCGGCTCCAATGGCGGCGATGTCAGTCGCGAAGGCGTGCAACGCGATCTGCTGCCACTGGTGGAAGGCTCCAACGTGTCGACCAAGTACGGCACGGTCAAGACCGACCATATCCTGTTCATCGCCTCCGGCGCGTTCCATCTGGCCAAGCCCAGCGATCTGATTCCCGAATTGCAGGGCCGTTTTCCGATCCGTGTCGAGTTGACCGCGCTGACCAAGGCCGATTTCGTGCGCATCCTCACCGAGCCCAAGGCGGCGTTGATCAAGCAGTACGAAGCCTTGCTGCAGACCGAAGGCGTGAGTCTGACCTTCGGCGCGGATGCGGTGGAGCGCCTGGCCGAGATCGCCGCGCAGGTCAACGAGCGGCAGGAAAACATCGGCGCGCGCCGCCTGCACACGGTGCTGGAGCGTCTGCTCGATGTGCTGAGCTATGAGGCGCCGGATCGCGACGGGCAGAGTGTCACTGTCGATGCTGCCTATGTCGATGCACAGCTCGGCGAGCTGGTGCAGGACCCGGACCTGAGTCGCTACATCCTCTGATCGCAGCACACCTGCATGCCGGTGCCAACAGTTATCAGGTCGATGTGGAGGTAACCGGAGCCGGCGTGTACGAGTGGGACATGCCGCTTCCGACTCCGACCGCGCTCGCCTGGCGGTGAGCACGGCGGTGTCGTTGGCCGCATCCTCCCGGATGCAGTCAAACGCTGAGTCGGTCGAGTGCGCGGTGCCCTCACCGCTCGCGGGACACGCCGTGAATCCGTCCGTGGAGGCTCCTTGGCGGCATCCATGCCGCCAAGGGTCCCGCAATCGGCGAGGACACCGCACCAGGGAGTTGGTCTGTTGTCACGCAAAAAGCTGCTTATCGCTCGACTAACGCCGGACGTTGCCGGCGCATCAGTATCGAACAGTGCGCATCGCGCACTGCTCTTAAGTAAGCACACCGACCATCTCGACTTGGTCCGTGCCCGCCCACCGTCGCGGGACCTTACGCAGCATGGATGCTGCGTAAGAGCCTACAAGGACGTACTTGCGGCGTGTCCCGCGATGGTGGGCGGGCAGGGGCCCTGCGACCAAGCGACAGATCAGCCGCCCTGCGACCAAACCGCTGCAGCCGAGCCGCAGATCAGCCGCCTATAGCGATAACCTCAAATCATCGGCTCTGCAATACAACTGCCTGAAGTCGTCTGTCAGCAGCTCCTAGCGAACAGCATCACGCCACGCGGCTGGCCTTCTCGTTGCAGTCTTTCCTTCCCTCACGTGCCGGGGAAGCCGCCCGAAGAGTGGGTGGAGGCAGCACCTCGGCAGTCATCTGCACCGCACATCCAACCCGCCCACCCTGCAACAAACCGCTCAGTCCTCGCCGATATCCTCGTTCCACACGTCGGGGTTGGCCGAGATATAGCCGCCCAGCAGGTCGATGCATTCCTGGCTCTGCAGGTCGACGACAGTGACGCCGTGCTCGCGCAGCCAGGACACGCCGCCCTGGAAGGTGACCGACTCGCCGACCACCACGGTGCCAATATTGAACTGGCGTACCAAGCCGCTGCAGTACCAGCACGGCGCCAGCGTGGTGACCATGATGGTGTCCTTGTAGCGGCGTTGCCGGCCGGCCTTGCGGAAGGCATCGGTTTCGCCATGCACGGAGGGATCGTTCTCCTGCACGCGGCGGTTGTGGCCGCAACCGAGCAGACGTCCGTCGTTGTGGTACAGCGCCGCGCCGATCGGGATGCCGCCTTCGGCCAGGCCCTGGCGGGCTTCGGCAATGGCGGTGTCGAGCAGCGCGCGGTAGTCGGGGGTGGTGATCATGCAGGCTCCTGGGTGGCGGCGTCGGCGCGACGCAGCATGTCGATGTGGGGAATGCCGTCTTCCAGATACGGTGCGGACGAGGGCGTGAAACCGTGTGCGGCGTAGAACGCCTGCAGGTGCGCTTGCGCGCCAAGTTGCACGGCGCTGGCGGGCCAAAGCCGGTGCACCAGCCGCAGGCCTTCCTGCAGCAATACGTGTGCAAAACCTTGGCCGCGCTGCGCGGCGGCAATCACCACCCGGCCGATGCTTGGCTCGGGGTAACTCACACCGGGCGGCAGTACGCGCAGATAGGCGACCAGCGCATCGTCGGTGCTGCCGAGCAGATGCAGCACACCCGGCAGGCTGTCCTTGCCATCGAGCTCCGAATACGCGCATTGCTGCTCCACCACGAATACATCCGAGCGCAGCCGCAGCAGCGCGTACAGCTGCGTGGTGCTCAGTTGGTCGAAGCGCAGGCACTGCCAATGCAGCGAAGGTGGGGGTGGGGACGACATCACCGCATGATAGCGGCTGCGTCGCGTCAGTCGACCGCGCTGTCGGTGTCGATCGCCACCACCACCGACATGCCCGGGCGCAGTCGCGGAGCCAGCGCCTGGCCGGGATCGACGCTGATGCGCAGCGGAATGCGCTGGGCGATCTTGACGAAGTTGCCGGTGGCGTTGTCGGCCGGCAATACGCTGAATTCCGAGCCGGCGGCCGGGGAAATTTCCTGCACACGTCCGTGCAGGCGCGCGTTGTCCAGCGCATCCACGGTGAAGCTGGCGCGCTGCCCGATGCGGATCTTGGCCAGCTGGGTTTCCTTGAAATTGGCCACAATCCACAGCGTGTCCGGCACCAGCGACATCAGCTGCGTGCCATTGGTGACGTAGGCGCCCTGGCGCACGCCCAGCTGGCCGAGCTGGCCATCGCGCGGGGCCAAGATGCGCGTGTTGTCCAGATTGATCTGCGCCAGTTGTACGGCCGCCTGCGCGTTGGCCACCGCCGCTTCCAGGGCGGCGCGGTTGACGGTGACGCTGCGTGCATTCTCTTCGGCGGCCTGCACGGCGGCGCGCGCCTGTGCCACGCCGGCATCGGCCTGCGCACGTGCGGCGAAGGCGGTGTCGCGATCCTGTTCGGATACCAGTTTCTGGTCGGCCAGCTGCTGCGTGCGCGCATACGCCGAGCGGCTGCGGTCGCGCTGAGCCTGATTGCTGTTCAGTGCGGCGCGTTGTTCGGCGATGGTGGCATCGGCGCTATGCCGCTGCTGGTCCCAGTTGGACAGGTTGGCCTGCGCGGTCTGCAGCTGCGCCCTGGCCTGTTCGAGCTGCTGGGCATAGATGCGTTCGTCGATCCTGGCCAGCAGCTGGCCCTGCTTGACGTGGGCGAAGTCCTGTACCGGCACCTCGGTGACATAGCCGCTGACCTGCGGCGCGATCACGGTGATCTGGCCATGCACCATCGCGTTCTCGGTGCGCTCGACGGCGCTGACGAACGGCGGCAACCGCCATGCATACAGCACCAGTGCGACGCCGAGCAGGGCCAGCCCGCCGAAGCCGATCACGCCACCGATGCGGCGCCGCCTGCGACGTTGCAGATCGGCAGGAGAGGTTGAAGCTGCAGGTGTATTCATGGGCGCGCGGTGGAAGCAGGAGAGGGGGACGAAGCGGGTGGGCGCAGATAACGCCGCCACACCAGCACGGACAGGATCCACAGCCCGGTGGCGATGGCGATGCAGCCGATCAACAGGAACACGTCGTTGTAGGCGAGCACATTGGCTTCGCGCGTGGCCACGCTGCCCAGGGCGCGCACGCCCTGGGCCTGGCGCAGGGCCGGGTCGCCGATGCTGCGGCCGTACAGCGCGGCATAGGTCTGCACGCGCGCGGCCACTTGCGGGTCGGTCAATGCCAGATGTTCGACCAGCTGGTTGGAATGGTATTTCTCGCGCACGACCTGCACGGTGCCGAGCAACGCGCTGCCGAGCAGGCCGCCCATGTTCTGTGCCATGCCGAACAGCACGATGAAGCTGATCAGATTGCCCGGCTGCGCGATCACCCGGCCCAGCCCGGCCACCATCGCCGGGCCGATGAAGAAGGTGCTGCCAAACGCGAGCAGGAACTGGCTGACATACATCTGCTCCGGGCGGGTGAGGCTGGTGGCGTCGGCATCCATGAAACAGCCGATGCAGATCGCCGCCACCGCAATGATCAGATGCTCGGCCACCCGCGCCGGATTGATCAGCCACGCGCTGGCGGCCACGCCGACCACTGCGCCCAGCAACATCAGCGCGAACAGGGTCTGTAGCTGCGTGTTGGCCAGCCCCAGGGTCTGGAAGAAGCCGATCGCGCCGGTGCTCTGCTCGGACAGCACCAGCCGGATCAGCAGGATCGCCAGGCCCAGCCGCAGCATGTCGCCGCTGGCCAGCCAGCGCGTGTTGATCATCGGGTTGCGGCGGTTGTGCTCGATCCATGCCGCCGTGCACAGCAGCACGATGGAGGCCGCTAGCACCACGCCCAGCCACGGCGTGCTGGTCCACCACAGCAGCCGCCCCAACGACAGCACCGCCGCCAGCCCGGCCGAACCGGCCGCAAACAGGCTGAAGGTGAGGAAATCCAGCGGCTCGAACACGCGATAGCGGTCGCTGGGCGGCAGCTTGAGCGCCAGCACACAGGCCAGCGCGAACACCGCCAGGCCCAGTTCGAACAGGTACAGACCCTGCCACTGCGCAAATTCCAGCAGGTCGGTGGAGAACACCCGCGCCAATGGCAGTGCCAGCTGGGTCACCCCCAGCCCGGTTACCACCGCCTTGAGCCGGTACCTGGCCGGAAACGCCTGGATCACGTAATACAGCCCCAGCGAGCTGAGCGCGGCGCCCACCAATCCATGCGCGGCACGCACGGTGATCGCCGAGCTCAGGCTGTGCACGAACAGATGCGCGAAGGCGATGACCGCATACAGCGCCAGGAAGATCTCGGTGAAGCGCCGCAGCCCGAACTGCTGGCGGAACTTCACCAGCAGCAGGTTGGCCGACATGTTGGTCATCACATAGGCGGCCGGCAGCCAGGCCATTTCGGTTGCGTAGGCGCCCAGCGTGCCCTGCAGATAGGTCAGGTTGGCGGTGACCAGCGCATTGCTCAGCCCGCCGGTCAGCGCCACCACCACGCCCACCAGCCCGTACTGGATGCGGCGCCGGGTGGAGTGCAGGGGGGTGGAGGCCGACCCGGGCAGGGTGGGCTTCTCGTGGGGCTGCCAGTCGCGCTGGACGTACTTGTCGTGCACGCAAGGCTCGCAGGGCCGGTCGCAGGGAAGGCGGCGATTGTGGTCCGGTTGCGGTCATGGCGGCGTCAGCAGTGCGATAATCCGCCCATGAGCGAATCTCCCTATACCTCCGGTACCACCCATTTCGGCTTCCGCGATGTCGCTGCCAAGGACAAGCAGAAACTGGTCGGCGAAGTGTTCACCTCGGTCGCGCGCAACTACGACCTGATGAACGATCTGATGAGTCTGGGCGTGCACCGCGCATGGAAACGCTACTTCGTGGCGACCGCGCAGGTGAAGCCGGGCGACCGCGTGCTGGACCTGGCCGGCGGCACCGGCGACATCGCCGTGCTGCTCAAGGAGCGCGTCGGCAACGAAGGCGCGGTGGTGCTGGGCGACATCAACGCCGGCATGCTGTCGGTGGGGCGCGACCGGCTGACCAACCGCGGCCTGGTGGCCGGCTTCGATTACGTGCAATGCAATGCCGAGGCGCTGCCGTTCCCGGATCAGAGTTTCGATCTGGTGACCATTTCCTTCGGCCTGCGCAATGTCACCGACAAGGATGCCGCGCTGCGCGAGATGTATCGCGTGTTGAAGGTGGGCGGGCAGGCGCGCGTGCTGGAATTTTCCGAAGTCACCGCCGACTGGTTCAAGCCGATCTACGACTTCCACTCGTTCAAGATCCTGCCCAGGCTGGGTCAGCTGTTCGCACGCGATGCCGACAGCTATCAGTACCTGGCAGAAAGCATCCGCAAGCATCCGCCGCAGGAATCGCTCAAGGGCATGATGGGCGAGGCCGGATTCGCGCGTTGCCACTACAAGAATCTGACCGGCGGCATCGTGGCGATCCACTCCGGCTACAAGATCTGAACCGGATCCGACGCGTCATCGTCTGAGCGTCCAGCCCGGCAAACACCACGGCCGGGCATCGCGCGACCACGCCATGCTCGTGTTCGCTTGCCGCACGATTGCACTGTGCGCAGGTGCGTTTGCCGACAAACTTTTGAGACTCCCGTCGCGTCGGCTCCACCAACGGTCGGCGACACTAGGCGCCCTTTTGCCGGAGACGTGGATGCGCTTGTACGCAGGGTTGTCGCGCGTGTTTCCCCGCTCCTTCAGCGCCAAGCTGCTGGCGGTGACCTTTGTCGGCATCCACCTGCCGCTGCTGTTGTTGATCGCCTGGCTGGCAGCGCAAAGCGAGTTGAGCGGGCGCCCGCTGTGGTCGGTGGTGATCGTGGCGTTGCTGGCCACGCTGGCTGGCACCGCGGCGACCCTGTCGGCCCTGTATCGCCTACTCGCACCGCTGCGCATCGCCGCTGACGCGCTGGATGCGTATTACGCCGATCAACGTCTGCCCAGCCTGCCCGAACATGGCGACGACGAACTGGGGCGGTTGCTGCGCGGAATCAATCGCAGCCTGCGCGGCATCGATGCCGGCATGCGCGATCTGAAGAAACACGCCTTGTTCGACCCGCTGACCGAGGCCTTGAACCGGCGTGGCTGCGAACAGGCAATGTACGACTCGGTTACCTCCGCGCAGCGCGAAGGCTGGCCGTTCGTGCTGTTCGTGCTGGACATGGACAACCTCAAGCCGATCAACGACCGCTTCGGCCATCTGGCCGGCGATCGCGTGCTGGTGCGGCTGGTGGAATCAGCGTACGGCTGGCTGGGTGCGCAGGACTGGATCGGGCGCTGGGGCGGGGATGAATTCCTGATCGGCGTGCATGCCAGCGAGGACGACGCCACGCTCAAGCTCAACCAATGGCTGTCGATGCTCGAACGCGAGGATGCCGACGAAGCGCCGCTGCATGTGAGCGCCGGGAGCGCGGTGTGCGAGCGTGGCCTGGATGCCACCGAGCTGTATCGCCGTGCCGACGCGGCGATGTACCGCGCCAAGTTCTCCGGCGGCCGGCGTCTGGTGCGCGACGGGCATGACAGCCCGCGCAGCCATCCGGTGGTCTAGGCGATCCGGTAAGTCCCCGGCAGCCAGGGAGGCTGCGCCATCTGCGCGGATGCGCGTGCCCCACCCGCGGCCACTGCATCTTCCGCGCGGTGCGCGCCTGCCCATCGGCACGCCGACGATCGGCAGCGCCGCTCGCCAAGCGGCTGGCAAGCGCTGGTCTGCCATCGCACGGGCAGGCAACGGCGCGGGGCGTTAAAATGCCCGATTCCCTCGCTGCGGTGCCGTCGATGCGCTTCCCGTTCCTGTCGCTGTCCCTGGCCGTGTCCATTGCGCTGGCCGGCTGTTCCAACGAGTCCACGCCGCCGGCCGCCAGCACCGCTGCGCCGGCCACCACTGCCAAGGCCCCCGTGAAAGCAGATGCCCGCAACCACGACGAAAGCTCCTACGCCCAGCCGCAGCTGGTGGTCATCAAGGATCTGGCGCTGGACCTGAAGCTGGATTTCGACGCCAAGCAGATCGGCGGCACCGCCACCTACACGCTGCAGTGGAAGGACAAGGCCGCCAAGCAGCTGGTGCTGGACACGCGCGAGCTGAGCATTGCGCAGGTGCAGGCCGACGACGGCAAGGGCGCGCTGGCGCCGCTGCAGTTTGCGCTGGCGCCGGCCGACAAGACCTTCGGCAGCAAGCTCACCATCGAGGCGCCGAATCAGCCGGCCAAGGTCGTGATCACCTATCACACCGCGCCGACCGCCTCCGGCCTGCAGTGGCTGGAGCCGTCGATGACCGAGGGCAAGCAGTTGCCTTTCATGTTCAGCCAGTCGCAGGCGATCCATGCGCGCAGCTGGGTGCCGTTGCAGGACACCCCGAGCGTACGCTTCACCTATAGCGCGCACGTGACCTCGCGCCCGGACGTGATGGTGCTGATGAGCGCCGACAACGACCCCAAGGCCGCGCGCGACGGCGATTACAGCTTCAAGATGCCCGAGCCGATTCCCTCCTATCTGCTGGCGATCGCCGCCGGCGATATGGTGTTCAAGCCGATTTCCGCGCGCTCGGGCGTGTGGGCCGAGCCGGCCATGGCCGACAAGGCCGCCAAGGAATTCGAAGACACCGAAAAGATGATCGGTGCCGCCGAAAAACTGTATGGCCCGTATCGCTGGGGCCGTTACGACATGCTGGTGCTGCCGCCGTCGTTCCCGTTCGGCGGCATGGAGAATCCGCGCCTGACCTTCGCCACGCCCACCGTGATCGTCGGCGACAAGTCGCTGGTCTCGCTGGTCGCGCACGAACTGGCGCATAGCTGGTCGGGCAACCTGGTGACCAATGCCAGCTGGAAGGACATCTGGCTCAACGAGGGCTTCACCACCTACGTGCAGGCCCGCATCACCGAGGCGCTGTATGGCGCGGAGATGGCCGAGATGGAGCGCGAGATCGACCAGGGCGACCTGCTGGCCGAAGTGAAGGGCATGGCGCCGGCCGACCAGGCGCTGGCGCTGCCGCCGTTGGCGGAGCGCGACCCAGACGAAGCGCTGAGCCAGGTGGCCTACGTCAAGGGCGCATGGTTCCTGCAGTTCCTGGAGCAGCGCTTCGGCCGAGAGGTGTTCGACCCGTTCCTGCGCGGCTGGTTCGACGATCATGCGTTCCAGAGCGCCACCACCGACCAGTTCGTCGATTACCTCAACAAGAACCTGCTGGACAAGCATCCCAATACGGTCAGCGCGGCCGAGGTGGATGCGTGGTTGAAGCAGCCGGGCATCCCGGCCTTCGCTGCCAAGGCACGCTCGCGCAGCTTCTCGATCGTGGACACCGCGCGCATCGCCTGGAGCGGCAGCGGCACGCTGCCGAGCAAGCAGGTCACCGGCGAATGGGGCACGCAGGAATGGGTGCATTTCCTCAGCGGCATGGGCGCCACGCTCAAGCCCGAGCAGCTCAAGCAGCTGGATGAGGCCTACCACTTCACCGGCACCCCGAACGGCGAAATCGCCATGCGCTGGTACCCGCTGGCGATCCGCAGCGGCTACACCGATGCGCGCCCCGCTGCAGGCGAGTTCATCGAACGCGTCGGCCGCCGCAAGCTGGTGCTGCCGATCTACGCCGAGTTGTTGAAGACCCCGGACGGCATCGCCTTCGCCGAACAGGCCTTCGAAAAAGCCAAGCCCAGCTACCACCCGATCACCACCGCCTCGGTGGCCGAGATGATCGCCAAGGCCAAGGCGGCACCGCCGACGCAGCCGCAGCCGTAATGGCAGGGGAGGGCGTTGCAGACGCCCTCCCGCCGCTTTCATTGCTGCATCGTGCAGGTGGCACCGTGCCTGCAATCGCGCCGTTTCTATGGCACCGCGCCCTGCAATCGCCGTTGTAGGAGCGCACCCGGGCGCGACGTGGCGTTACCGGGAATGCTCCATCGCGCCCGGGTGCGCTCCTACGCTGTGCGGTCGTCTGATCGTGGCTGTCGCGGGCAGGCTGGTATCGTTGCCGCTGCCTTTTATGCCTTCCGGAGTCGACAATGAAGTATCTGCTGAGCGCGGCCCTGTGCGTGGCTGCAGTGAGTGGCTGTACCGACCGCGAGGCGCAGCGCCAGGCGCAGGCAAGCGCGCAGGCGCAAGCCAAGCAACAACAGGCCGACGCACTCGCCAAGCAATACGACGCGGCGGTGAAGGCCGGTAACTGGGACATGGCACGCGCGCATGGCGCCGCACTGCTGGAAGGCTACGCCGGTACCGCGGCGGCCACACGCATCGAACCCGGCTATGCGGACATCAAGGCCAAGGGCGACCAGGCGCGCGAACTGCGCCGCATGCAGGCGTTGTGGCAGTACTCGCAAGTGCCGGCCAAGGGCGGCACGCAGCGCTCGGCGATGATCGATGCCACCAGCCGCGTGGATGTCGACGGCAGCGGCCCCAAACCGGTGAGCCTGGTGTTCCGCGATCACCCGCAGTGGAAGCGCCACAGCTATCTCGTGCTCAAGGCCGGCGACTTCAACTGCTATGGCGGCTGCAAGGTGCAGGTCTCGGCCGATGGCGGGGCACCACGCCCGATGGCCGCTCACCGCCCCGACACCGATGAAGCGATCGCGATGTTCATCGACGACGACAAGGCGCTGTGGAAGCTGGTACGCAACGCCAAGCGCATCAGCATCGCATTCCCGGTGAAAGCCGGCGGCACGCGCACGGCAGCGTTCGAAGTGGGCGGCCTGGATACCACCCAGATGCCGGGCTGGAAGTAGGCGCACCGCCACTGCAGGTCACCAGCTGCGCAGCCGGTGCACGGCATCGGCATGGAGTGCTGGTTCATTCGGGTGCGCACGCGCGATGTGCGTTCCCCTCACGGCTTGCGATGTTGCGTCAACCATCTCTGGAGTCTCCCCACGTATGGACGCCACGACCATCACTCCGATCTCTCCCGCGTTGTCCGGCTACCGCCATTGGGTGTTCGACATGGACGGTACGCTGACCGAAGCCGTGCACGATTTTGCGTTGATCCGACGCGCGTTGGACATCCCGCCCGAGGCGGACATCCTGCATCACCTGGCATCGCTGCCGGCCGAGCAGGCCACCGCCAAACACGCCTGGTTGCTCGATCACGAGCGTGAACTCGCACAGGCCGCACAGGCCGCACCCGGTGCAGTGGCCTTGGTGCATGCATTGCAGGCGGCCGGATGCCGGCTCGGCGTGCTGACCCGCAATGCGCGCGCATTGGCGCAGGTGACACTGCAGGCGATCGGCCTGGGCGATGCATTCGCCTGGGACGACATCGTCGGCCGCGATGAAGCCGCCCCCAAACCCGCACCCGACGGCCTGCAGTATTTCGCACGACGTTGGGCGGTGGACGTCGCAGCACTGGTCATGGTCGGCGATCACCACAACGACCTTGCCTGCGGTCGTGCAGCCGGGGCCTGCACCGTGCTGGTCAACACACCCGGCGATCCGTGGCCGGGCCTTGCCGACTGGCGGTTGCAGGATTGCACGCAGTTGCTGGCGCAGTGGAACCGCTAGGGTGAGGTTCGGCGGGTAGGCCAGGCGTGCGGAAGGATGGCCTGCGATGCATGGCTGGCCGCATGTCGTTGGATGACGTCGACGATCAGGACACCGTTATCGCCTTGGAAGTGACATGCGCTCGAAGGGGCGTGGACGCTGCTGAATCTTGCAACGCGTCATCAGCAAGCCAGACATAACGCACCTGGCCTATGCCGTAACTTCATCCGCCCTTCGGGCACCTTCTCCCGATGGGAGACGCCAAGGCCGCGGCGGCACCTCGTTCGATTATGTCGTGCGGTCTTTGGATGTGCGGCATTGATTTGCGCGGGCCAGAGACAACCATGTCGCCTCGCGCGAGCTGAGTTCACAGCACTAACCGGCAGGCAGTCCCACACCCGCTGCACCATCCATGTCACAGCACGCCCGGCGCAAACTGTGTCAGAACCGGGACAGTGCACCTGGCGCAAGCGACTGCCACCACGGCAAACCCCCGCTGCCCGGACATGGTGCATCGCACCAGCACGCTGGCATGGCGTTTGCTCTTTCCCTCTCGACGTTTCCGACGTCCGCGGTGCAACTGGCGGGTGCAACGCCTGCGCCGCGGGATGCTTCAAACGACTGGTTGTTCAATCCAGAGGGGTAGACGCATATGCACCAATCTTCCTGTCGCAGCCTGCGCAGCAGTGTGCTGCTCATGCTTGCGCTGAGCGCCGCGCTGGCCGGGTGTAAAAGAGACGCCGCCACCGAGACCGCTGCGCCGGCACCGGCCGCCGCTCCCGCCGCTGCGCCGGCTGCCGCCGCCGTGGTCGACACCGATAGCGAGTTCACCACCAATGCCACCAACCCCGACAACTGGGGCGGCATCGGGCGCGACTTCGCACTCACCCGGCACAGCCCGCTGGCCGAGATCAATCGCGACAACGTCAAGAATCTGAAGATGTCGTGGGAAATGAAGACCGATGCCACGCGCGGCCACGAGGGCCAGCCGCTGGTGATCGGCAGCGTCATGTACATGGTCAGCGCGTATCCGAACAATGTGTTCGCCATCGACCTGGCGGCGCAGGACGACGGCGGCAAGGTGTTGTGGAAGTACACCCCGCAGCAGGACGAACGCTCGGTGGCGGTGGCGTGCTGCGATACGGTCAACCGCGGCGCCTCCTATGCCGACGGCAAGCTGGTGTTCGGCAGCCTGAGCGGCGATGTGATCGCACTCAATGCCAAGACCGGCAAGGAAGTGTGGAAGCAGAAACTCGCGCACCCGGACAAGGGCGAAACCATCACCATGGCGCCGATCATCGCCGACGGCAAGGTGGTAGCCGGCATCAGCGGCAACGAGTTCGGCGTGCTTGGTCGTGTCGCTGCCTACAACCTTGCCGATGGCAAGCAGTCCTGGTCCTGCGATGCGGCCGGCACCGACAAGGCGATCTGCCTGGGTGCGGATTTCAACAAGGCCAATCCGCAGCATGGGCAGCTCGGCGATCTGGGCGTCAAGACCTTTCCCAACGACGAATGGAAGCGTGGCGGCGGTGCGGCATGGGGCTGGTACAGCTACGACCCGACGTTGAAGCTGCTGTATTACGGCACCGGCAATCCCGGCCTGTGGAGCCCGTCGTATCGGTGCGGCAAGACCTCGCATGAGGAATGCAACAACGGCGAGCATGACAACAAGTGGTCGATGACCTTGTTCGCGCGCAAGATCGATACCGGCGAGGCGGTGTGGGGTTATCAGAAAACCCCATTCGACCAATGGGATTACGACGGCATCAACGAGCCGATCCTGGTCGATCTGAGCATCGACGGCAAGCAGGTTCCATCGGTGGTGCAGTTCGATCGCAACGGCTTTGCCTACGTGCTCGATCGTCGCGACGGCACCTTGCTGCGCGCGCACAAGTTCGTGCCGGCCAACTGGGCCGAACGCATCGATATGAAGACCGGCCGCCCGGTCAAGGTGGCCGCGCATTCGCCGCTTGAACGCGGCAAGAAGGTGCAGGCCTTCCCCTCGGCGATGGGCGGCAAGGACCAGCAGCCGTGCTCGGTGGATCCGGCCAATGCGGCGGTGTTCTTCTGCGGCACCAACAACTGGCATATGGAGCTGGAACCGCAGGAACGCGGCAACACCATGATGGGCCTGCCGTACGTGTTCGCCAACGTGATGATGAAGCCGAACGAGCCGGGTGCGTTGGGCATCGTCAAGGCCTTCGACGTGGTGGAAGGCAAGTCCAAGTGGGAGATCAAGGAGAAGTTTCCGGTGTGGAGCGGCACCCTGGTCACCGACGGCGGGCTGGTGTTCTACGGCACGCTGGATGGCTGGTTCCGTGCGGTGGACAAGGACACCGGCAAGAAGCTGTGGGAGATGAAACTGCCCTCCGGCATCATCGGCAACCCGATCGCCTACAAGGCCAATGGGCACCAGTACGTGGCGGTGTTCTCGGGCATCGGTGGCTGGATCGGTCTGCCGGTGGCCGCAGGTCTGGATCCGTCCGATCCGTATGGCGCCCTGGGGGCCGCAGGGCTGGCGTTCGGCGCCGGCTTCGACAAGATTCCGCTCGGCGGCATGGTGCATAGCTTCCGTATCGATGGTGCCGGCAAGACCGTGACCGCCACTGCCACTGCCACTGCCACCGCCACGGCAGCCGCCACGGCAGCCGCAGGCGGCACCGCCAATGCCGCAGCGAAGACTGCACGATGAGTTCCACGCAAGGCGTTGGACGCGCACACCGGCAGTTCGCTGCCGGTGCGCGTGGCATGTACCGGCAGCTGTGTCGGCTGCTGGCGCTTTGCAGCCTCGGACTCGTCGCCGCAGGCTGCACCCGTGAGCCGTCCTCACCGACGGCTCGCGCTTCTCATTCCGATGCGGCACCGAGGGCGGCGGCCGCATCCACTGCGGTGCCGGCCGCGGCAAGTGCCCCCCCGCCGGCGCCCGATCCGCACGTACTGCGGGTATGCGCCGACCCGGGCAACATGCCGTTGTCCAACAAGGCCGGCGACGGTTTTCAGAACAAGATCGCGCAGGTCGTGGCCGACGCCATGGGCCGGAGCCTGGAATACGAGTGGCGCACCTATTACCAGCGCGGGTTGGCACGCAGCACCATCACTGCCGGCCGCTGCGATGTGCTGATGGACCTCAACAGCGATTTCGAGCAGGGCCTGACCACGCGCCCGCTGTATCGCTCGGCTTACGTGCTGGTGACGCGCAAAGGGGTGGATCTGGTGCCGACGTCGCTGGACGACCCGGCGCTGAAAAAACTGCGGCTGGGCGTGTTCCAGAGCTCGCCCGCACGCCAGGCCCTGTACGAGCACGGCATCAGCGGCGAGGTGCAGTACCTGTTCTACGACTCGGCCACGGCGCCGGGGGAACATCCCGGCAAGCTGGTCGAACGGGTCGCCGCCAATGAACTGGATGCGGCCGAATCCTGGGGCCCGGTGGCCGGTTACTACGCGCAACGCAGCGGCCTGGGCGTGGTGCCGCTCAATACCATCGACGATGCGGTGCTGGAGTATTCGATGGCGTGGGCGGTGTCGCGCAAGAACGCACAGCTGCGCGATGCCTTGAACACCGCGATGCAACAGAGCGCGGCAAGGATCGCCGAGATCCTGCGCAGCTATCACGTGCCGCTGGTGCGCTGTGGCGATTGCGTGGTGGCCGGCGATCTGGCCGCGCACGGGCCGTATGCGACGCCGACGCCGGTGTCCACGGCGCCAAGCCCGGCTGCGTCCTCGCAGGAGCTGGCGCAGTTGCAACTGCGCATCGCCGACGGTGCCGACACGAACCAGGAACTGGCGCATGCGCTGGACGCCGGCGATGGCGTGCGCGTGGCGTGGTTGTTGCGGCATGGCGCCGATGCCAATCGTCCCAACCTGCTCGGCGAGCCGCCGTTGCATCAGGCGATCCGCAACCAGGAGCCGGATCTGGTCGGTTTGCTTCTCGATGCCGGCGCACGCCTGGATGCGCGCGATGCCGGCGGCTGGACCGCGTTGATGAAGGCGGCCTGGGCCAACGATGCCGACAGCGTGGCCAGGTTGCTCGGCAGGCGTGCGCCGGTGGACACCGTTTCCAGCGATGGCTGGAGCGCGCTGGACCTGGCGGTGTCCTACGCCGATGTCGGCGTGGTGCAGGCATTGCTCAAGGCCGGTGCGAATGTGCGGCGTGCCAATCCCAGCGGCTTCACGCCGGCGATGTTCGCGGTGGCGCGCGATGACCCGGCAATTCTCGATGCGGTGCTGGCAGGCGGCGCCGAGGTTGGCCACGCCAACCAGGCTGGCGTCACCGCATTGATGCTGGCCGCAGAGTCCGGGCGCGATGCGGTGGCCAAGCGCTTGCTGGCGGCCGGCGCGGATCCTGCCGCACGCAATCGCGACGGCAAGACGGCCGCCGCGTTGGCACAGGCGCGCGGCGATACCGCGCTGGCCGCGCTGCTCACCGAGGCGAAGCAGCCGGCCCGGCAATGACTGTGTCACCCGCCGCGTGCGCGGAGTGCGCGGTGCTCCCTCCGATCAGAAAGGTTCATTCATGCGCAAGTCCACAGTGGGTTGTTTCGATCGTTGCATGCGCGCACCGCTGTGCGCGGTGCTGCTCAGTGTCGTGCTGGCCGCCTGCGGCAAGGACGCACCGCCGCCCGCGCCCGAGGCGGCCGCTCCGCCGGCTGCCAGTCCGCCTGCGCCGGCCACCGGCACCACCGCGCCTGCGCCAGCAGCGGCGGCCGTCGGGGCGCCCGGCCCGGCCGCCGGGCCTGCGCCGGATCCGGCCACGCCGCCCGCAGCGCCTGCCACCGTGGTGCCGATCCCGAAGGGGCCGGAGGTCAAGGTCACTCCCGAACTGATCGCCGAGGGCAAGAAGATCTATTTCTCGGCCGGCTGCAATGCCTGCCATGGCGGCACCGGTGGTGGCGGCATGTGCCCGCCGTTGATCAACGACATCTGGGTGTATGGCAGCGACGACGACACCTTGCGTACGCTGATCAGCGAGGGCACCGCCGCGATGATCACGCACGGCAAGACCCGGATCGGGCATGAAAAGGTGGTCGGGCAGATGCCGCCGTTCGCACCGGTGCTCAAGCCGGGCGATACCGAAAAACTGCTCGCCTTCATCCATTCGATCAACAAGACCGCGGGCAAGGTGCAATGAGGCCAGCGCCAATCGGTTGGCAGTGCCTGCTTGCGGCCACCACGCTGGGCGCGCTGCTGGCCTTGGCCGGTTGCCGGCGCGATGCGGAACCGCCGGCGTCCAACGCTGCGCCGGCGACAGCGACGCCTGCAACGCCCGCCGCAGCACCGGTGCCCTCGACACCGCCGGTGTTTGCCTATGTGCCCAATCAACGCAGCGGCACGGTGTCGGTGATCGACACGCACACCGATACGGTGGTGCGTACGCTCAGTGCGCAGGGACAGTTGGGCAAGCGCTTGCAGCAGGTATTGCCCGGCCCACACGGGCATCTGTACCTGATCGATGCCGAGCATCACCGTCTGATCGAACTGGATACCGAAAAGGACGCGGTGCTGCGCAGCGTGGAGATCGGCGAGAACGCCGAAGGCATTGCGCAGTCGCCGGACGGCAAGCAGTTTGCGGTGTGCGTGGAAGGGCAGAACCAGGTGATGTTGATCGATGCGGCGCAGTTCAGCGTGCAGCAGGTGATCGCCACGCGCGGGCAGGCGCCGGAGCACTGTGCCTACACGCCGGACGGGCGCTGGCTGCTCACCAGCAACGAGGGCTCCAACGACATGGACATGATCGAGCTGGCCACCGGTCGCTCGCGTGGCGTGGTCGCCACCAGCGGCCATCCGCGCGGCATGGCGTTCGCGCCGGACGGGCACAGCGTCTACATCGCGCAGGAGACCGCCAACGTGGTGGACGTGATCGACCTGCAGACGCGCCAACGCCGCGCCAGCCTGCCGGCCGGCGTGCGTACGGCGGGCGTGGCGTTGTCGGCCGACGGCACGCGGCTGTATGCGTCCAACGGCGGTGCCGGCACGCTCAGCGTGATCGATACCCAGAGCGCACGCAGTCTTGCCGAGATCGCGGTGGGGCTGCGGCCGTGGAATCCGGCGCTGACCCCGGCCGGCGACAAGCTGTATGTCGCCAACGGGCGCTCGAACACGGTGAGCGTGATCGATACCGTCGCGTTGCGCGAGATCAAACAGATCCCCGTCGGCGAATTGCCGTGGGGCGTGGTCATCGCGCGCTGAGCGGCGGCCATGCCGCAGCGCGCCAGGGAGGCCGGATGAAGACACGCGCTGCGGTGGCATGGGGTCCGCACCAGCCGCTGACTATCGAAGAGGTGGATCTGCAGCCGCCGCGGCCCGGCGAGGTGCTGGTGCGCCTGGTCGCCACCGGGATCTGCCATGGCGATGCGCATGCGTTGACACACGGGCAGGCGGCCAGCTTTCCGGTGATCCTGGGGCAGGAGGGCGCCGGCATCGTCGAAGCGGTCGGCATCGGCGTCACCAGCGTGCAGCCCGGCGATCACGTCATTCCGCTGTACATGCCCGAATGCGGGGTGTGCAAGTTCTGCCGCTCCGGTCGCACCAACCTGTGCCAGGCGATCCGCAGCAGCCAGGAGCGCGGGCTGATGCCCGACGGCAGCAGCCGGTTCTCGTTGCACGGGCGGCCGATCCTGCACCACATGGGCACCAGCACGTTCTCCGAATACACCGTGGTGCCGGAGATCGCGGTTGCGCGGATCCATCCGGAGGCACCGCTGGACCGGGTCTGTCTGCTCGGTTGCACGGTCACCACCGGCATCGGTGCGGTACTCAACAGCACGCATGTGCGGCCCGGCGACTGCGTGGCGGTGTTCGGGCTGGGCGGCATCGGCTTGTCGGTGGTGCAGGGCGCGGTGCTGGCACAGGCCGGGCGCATCATCGCGGTGGATATCGACCCGGCCAAGTTCGCGCTTGCGCGTGCCTTGGGCGCCACCGATTGCCTGGATCCGCGCGACTACGGTGCGCCGATCCAGCAGGTGATCGTGGACCTCACCGACGGCGGCGCCGACCACAGCTTCGCATGCGTGGGCGATGTCGGCGCAATGCGCGCGGCGCTGGAGTGCTGCCACAAGGGCTGGGGCGAGAGCGTCATCCTCGGCGTGGCCGACGACGCCCAGGAAATCAGTACGCGCCCGTTTCAACTGGTGACCGGACGGGTGTGGCGCGGCAGCGCGTTCGGCGGAGTGAAAGGGCGCAGCGAGTTGCCCGGCTATGTCGCGCGCTATCTGCACGGCGACATCCAGCTGGCCCCGTTGATCACCCGCACCCTGGCGCTGGACGACATCAATCAGGCGCTGGCGGACTTGCGTGCGGCGCGCGGCATCAAATCGATCGTGCTCTATTGAGGAGACGCAGATGGCAGCAGGCACACGCAGCACGGCAAGGTTGCACCATCACGCACTGGCAGGCGCCTGCGCCAGCGCCTTGCTTGCGAGCAGCGCGCTGGCAATGGCGGCCGAGGCGCCGCAAGTGACCTGGCTGGACCGCATCGAGGTCACCGCCACGCCGATTCCCGGCACCACCATCGATGCGGCGCAACTGCCGTACATGGTGCAATCGGCCACCAACAGCGCGTTGTCGCGCGCGCGCAGCAACAACCTCGGCGATCTGCTGCAGCGGCGCTTCGTCGGCGTGGATGGCAACGATGTGCAGGGTAGCGCGTTCCAGAACGATCTCACCTTCCACGGGTTTCGCGCCTCCGCCTTGCCCGGCGCCTCGCAAGGCGTGTCGGTGTATCTGGATGGCGTGCGGTTCAACGAACCGTTCGCCGACATTGTCAGCTGGGACATGCTGCCCGAGTCGGCAATCAACGCAGTCACCCTGATGCCCGGCTCCAATCCGTTGTTCGGGCCGAACACGCTCGGTGGCGCGGTGGTGCTGTCCACCGCATCGGGCCTCACCTCACCGGGGTTGCAGGGCGAGCTGAGCATCGGCAGCGGTGCGCGCAAGCGACTGGATGCCAGTTACGGGCTCGCCAGCCAGGACGGCTGGCATGGCTTCGTCGCGGTCACCGGTTTCGACGAGAACGGCTGGCGCGATGCCTCCGAGGGCCGCCTGGGAACCGTGTTCGGCAAGGTCGGCAAGCAGGGCGAGCAGACCGACTGGAGCCTGTCGCTGCTGCACGGGCGCAGCCGCCTGATCGGCAATGGCCTGCTGCCGGATACGCGCTACACCGACGATGGCCCCGAGCCCGGCCTGTATCGCGCCGACCGCCGCGCGGTGTACACCTCGCCCGATCTCACCCGCAATCGCAATACGCTGTTCACCGCGCAACTGGACCATCGTTTCACTGCGGACACCGCATTGCATGCACTGGCCTACGCGCGCGTGGGCCGCCGCGACACCGTCAACGGCGATATCGGCGAGGACTACGAAGAATTCGTCGAAGAATGCGCCTCCGGTTACGCCGCCGGCGGCAGCGCGCTGGATGCCGATTGCGATGTCGCACGCGCCGATGCCGATGCCTTGCCCACCGGCGCGCTCAACACCACCCAGATGCGCCAGCAGGCGCAAGGCCTGGCAGTCAACCTGAGCAGCCAGTGGGGTGCGCATGCGCTCAGCACCGGCGTCACCTTCGATCGTGGCCATGTGCGGTATCGGCAATTCGCGCGCGATGGCTGGGTGCAGGAAGACCGCTCGGTCGCCGCCGATCCGGATGCCGGGCGCGCGTTCTTTTCCGGCGTGCGCGGCAGCACCAAGACGCTGGGCGTGTTCGTCGCCGACACCTGGGCGCTGGACGATGCCACCCATCTCAGCGCCGCAGTGCGCTGGAATCGCGTGGTGGTGGATAACATCCTTTCCACTGCCGACGACGGCGACCGCCCCCGCGAGCGCTTCGTCTACGCCAAGGCCAATCCGTCCCTGGGCCTGACCCATCGGCTCGATGCGGGGCTGACGCTGTACGGCTCGGTCGCGCAGAACAGCCGTGCACCGACCGCGATCGAACTGGGCTGCGCCGATTCCACCCAGCCGTGTCGGTTGCCGACCGGCCTGCAGGCCGACCCGCGCCTGGAGCAGATCGTCTCGCGCACGTACGAGCTCGGCGCGCGCTGGGCATCATCGGCCGACAGCAACGCCAGCCTGTCGGTGTACCGCGCCGACAATCGCGACGACATTTTGTTCCTGCGCGCACCGGACACGCAGCTGGGTTACTTCGACAATGTCGGCCGCACCCGCTACCAGGGCGCGGATCTGGCGCTGCGCCTGCGCAGCGGCGACTGGCAATGGTCGGCCGGCTACAGCTTTCTGGATGCGACCTACCGCAGCGATGGCGAGCTGCTGTCCGGCGAACGCGTGATCGCGTTGCGGCCAGGCCTGCGCATCGCCGCGTTGCCGCGCCACAACCTCAAGCTCGGCGTGGAATGGCAGCGCGATGCGCTGACCCTGGGCGCCGGGGTGCGTGCGGTGGCCGGGCGCGTGGCCAGCGGCAACGAGGATGGCCAGGTCGACAACGCCGAAGACGGCGAGCCCGCACCCGAGCGCATCGACATCGGCACCGCCGGCTACGCGCTGGTGGATCTGCAGGCGCGTTGGCAACTGGGCGCGCGGCTGTCGCTGTTCGCCCGCGTCGACAACGTCTTCAACCGCCGCTACGCAACCTACGCGGCCGTGGCCGAAGATGTGTTCCCCGATGGCGAACTCGCGCGCCCGCAGGATGCGCCGGTGGAAACCGGCCCGGCAAGGTTCCTCGCGCCGGGCGTGCCGCGGCAGTATCTGATCGGCATACGCTGGGCGTTATGAGGCTGGGGATTCGGGATTGGAGATTAGGGATTCGCAAGGCGCAAGGTGCAATCGCCAGTCGCCCGCAGCGTTATCTGGATGGTGCCGAGCTGTGCTAGTCGAGGGCGCGGTGCCCTCACCGCTCGCGGGACACGCCGTGGACCCATCCCTGGGGGCTCGGTGGCGGCATCCATGCCGCCACACGGTCCCGCAATCGGTGAGGCCACCGCACCAGAGAGTTGGCTGGTGACGTCATTGAAGAACGAAGACACTGCAGCAGACAGTTAATGGTTACTCGGAAGCTTAGATCAAGAGCCGAGTCGGTCGAGCGCGCGGCGCCCTCACCGCTCGCGGGACACGCCGTAAACCCGTCCCTGGGGGCTCGGTGGCGGCATCCATGCCGCCACACGGTCCCGCAAGCGGTGAGGACACCGCACCAGACAGTTGATTGGTTGCCTTGTTTAAAACCATGCACACCGACCATCTCGACTGGCCCTTGCCCGCCCACCGTCGCGGGACCTTACGCGGCATGGATGCCGCGTAAGAGCCTACATGGACGTACTTGCGGCGTGTCCTGCGATGGTGGGCGGGCAAGGGCCCTGCAGCCAAGCCCCAAATCATCCCCTCCACAATCGCGGCATCAACACGGGGTGCATGCCACCTCAAGCAACAGCGGCACCCGCCTGGTGGTCAAGAAGTGCTATTGATAAATCGCTCCAAATACCAGCGCCAAGAACCAGCATTGGCTCTAACGAATCCCCAATTCCGAATCCCAAATCCCCGCCCCTCACTCACCCGGTATCCAGGCCATGCTTGCGTAGCTTGCGATACAGCGTATTGCGGCTGATGCCCAGGGCATCGGCGGTGCGGCTGACATTCCAGCGGTGGCGCTCGAGCTGCTGCTGCAACACCAGACGTTCGGCCTGGTCGAGTGCGACGCGGCCGGGCATGTCGTCGGCGGCCACCGCGCGGCCATCGACCAGGCACGGTGCGCTGCCGGCATCGACGATTTCCTGCGGCAGGTTGGGCAGGCGGATCACCCCGTCGCTGCACAAGACTGCCGCCGTGCGCAGCACGTTGCGCAACTGGCGCAGGTTGCCCGGCCATGCGTAGCTCAGCAGTTTGTGCATCGCTTCTTCGCTGATGCGCACGCTGTGCTCGCTGTTTTCCTCGCGCAGCAGGGTGCCGATCAGCTCGGCCTTGTCGCTGCGCTCGCGCAGCGGTGGCAGGTGCAGCACCACGCCATTGAGCCGGTAATACAAATCCTCGCGAAACTCGCCGGCCGCCACCCGCTGCGCCAGATCGCGATGGCTGGCGCTGATCACGTGCAGCTCCAGAGGTACCGCGCGTTCGCTGCCCAGCGGAGTGACGCATTGTTCTTCCAGCACGCGCAGCAGGCGGCTCTGCAAGGGTAGCGGCATGTCGCCGATTTCATCCAGAAACAGCGTGCCGCCGCTGGCCTGCAGCAATTTGCCGTGGCGCCCCTCGCGCGCGGCATCGGTGAAGGCACCGCGTGCATACCCGAACAATTCGCTCTCGATCAATGCCTCGGGAATTGCCGCGCAGTTGATCGCCACGAAGGCGCTGCCGGACCACGGCGAGCCACGGTGCACCGCCTTGGCAAATTCCTCCTTGCCGGTGCCGGTATCGCCGCGCAGCAGAATCGACACGCGATGCGCGGCCAGTTTCAATGCATTGGCCAGGTTGTGGCGCATGCGCGAATCCGAGCCGACATGCTCACCGGGGTGCAGGTCGGTATCCGGCGCCAGCTGCGCCGGCCCGCCCACCGCCGGCAGTGCAGCGCGCGCGCGCGGCGGGCGTACCAGTGCATAGAAACGCCGCCCATGGCAGGCGCAGCGGATCGACCACAAGGTGCCGGCATCGCTGCCTGCGCGGTGCTCGAGGGTGTCGAAGTCCAGTTGCATCACCTGGGCGATATTGCGGCCCACCAGCTGGCTGCGATCGATCTTGCCCAGTTGCTCCAGCACCGCCTCGTTGACTGCCAGCACGCGGCCGTCGGTGTCGATCGCAATCAGTGCCTCGTGCAGCAGGCCGGCAAACTCGGGCCGGCTATGGAAGCGCAGGATGAAGGCATGGCCGAACTGGTTGAGGAAATGCGAGCGCGAGATCTGCGCCGCCGACATGCTCACCAGGGCCACGGTATGACGCTGGATCTGCTTGCCGTCCTGCGCATTGGGGGTGGACGCATCCAGCACCGCCAGCAGGCCGCCATGCGGGTCCAGGATGGGCGCGCCGCTGCACGATAGCGGCAGATGGCGGGTCAGATAATGTTCGCCGCGGTGCACGCTCACTGCGGTGCGCTCGGCCGCGCAGGTGCCCAGGCCGTTGGTGCCCTGATGACACTCGGCCCAGCTGGCGCCGCAAAACAGGCCGGCCTGGCGGAACTCGCGCAGCAGGGTCGGGTCATGCACGCTGTGCAGCACGGTCGCTTCGGCATCGGCAAAGATCACGGCGTAGCCGCTGCCGGCGATCTGCTCGTAGAGGTTTTCCATCTCCACCTTGGCAATGCGCAGCACATCGCTCAAACGTTGCTGGCGCTCGCGCACGTGCAGCGCATCGTGCACCAGCGGCGCGGGAGCTGCCTCTGGCAACAACGCATAGTCGTCCAGGCAGCGCCGCCACGAGCGCGACAGTGGGGCGGCAAGCGGCGCGATGTCGCGCAGCCGACGGATCTGCCGGAGCGCATCCGGTTCGATCTCCGGCAGGGCGATGGACGTGGCGGCGACAACGCTTGGCTCGGACATGGGCCAGCGTTCCTCAGTGGGCGCGAAGCGTCAGTAGAGGCACAGATCGGACTGATGCTCAAACTGCATTGCAGCAAAGTGCGGTGCAGACGCGCCCCTCTCCAGCGGGAGGGGGGTGAGGGTACGGTGCGGAGCGTCGTGCTGTTCACACTGCATGAGGTTTCGCCCGTCCCCTCATCCGCCCCTGCGGGGCACCTTCTCCCGAGGGGAGAAGGGCAAAGCGTTGATCAGCGGCGGTACGCGTCAGAGCGCATAACCGAACTGCTGCTTGAACTGGTCGTTGAACTCGGCAAAGTCGAACCGCTGGTTCTGCGTGCCCGGGTGCTCCACCTTCAGCGCGCCCATCAGGTTGCCCATGCGGCCGATCGTCAGCCAATCGTAACCGCCCTGGATGCCGTAGATCAGGCCGGCACGGAAGGCGTCGCCGCAGCCGGTGGGGTCGACCACGCGGCGCTCGTGCGCCGGCGGGATGTCGTAGGTCTTTTCCGGGGTATGCACCAGCGCGCCCTTCGGGCCCTGCGTGGTGATGTAGGCCTGCACGCGCGAGACGATGTCCTTCTCGTTCCAGCCGGTGCGTTCCTGCAGCAGGTTGGACTCGTAATCGTTGACCACCACATAGTCCGCCTGCTCGATGAACTGGCGCAGTTCCGGGCCGTTGAACAACGGCATCGCCTGGCCGGGATCGAAGATGAAGGGGATGCCGGCGGCAGCGAACTCTTCCGCATTCTGGATCATGCCCTCGCGCCCGTCCGGGCCGACCAGGCCCAGGGTCACGCCCGGCACATCCTTCACGTGGTTTTCGTAGCTGCGCATCATCGCGCCCGGATGGAACGCGGTGATCTGGTTGTTGTCGTGGTCGGTGGTGATGAAGGCCTGCGGGGTGAACAGGTCGTCGATGATCTTCACCCGCGACAGGTCGATCCCCAGCGTTTCGAAGTGTTCGCGGTACGGGCCGAAATCCTGGCCCACGGTGCCCATCGGGATCGGCGCGCCGCCGAGCAGATGCAGGTTGTAGGCGATGTTGCCGGCGCAGCCGCCGAACTCGCGGCGCATGCGCGGGACCAGGAACGACACATTCAGGATGTGCACCTTGTCCGGCAGGATGTGGTTCTTGAACTGGTCCGGAAACACCATGATGGTGTCGTAGGCGAGGGAACCACAGATCAGTGCGGACATCGAGTCAGGCCTTTGCGTTGGGAAATACCCGCCAGTTGCCGGGCATGGCAGCGGGACGGCGCGAGCGCCGCGGCGCAAAGGGTAACGGCTGCGACCGATCAGGGCCACAACCGCATGCCATGCCCGGCGTGACCAGCACATGAAAACGACGCCGCAACGGCCGATTTTTCCTTGCCCGCATCGGGGGGGATTGCTAGGCTAGTGGACTTCGTTTTCTGCCCGCGTATCGACCAGTTGTTTCTGCATTGGCGACGGGGCAAGCGACTCTTTCAGGAACGGCTCCCTCGATGTTCAAGAAACTCCGCGGCATGTTCTCCAACGACCTGTCCATCGACCTGGGCACGGCCAATACGCTGATCTACGTACGCGGGCAGGGCATCGTACTGAACGAACCGTCGGTGGTGGCGGTGCGTCAGGACCGCGCAATCGGCGGTACCCGTTCGGTCGCGGCAGTGGGCGCAGAGGCCAAGCAGATGCTCGGCCGCACCCCGGGCCACATCACCACGATCCGCCCGATGAAGGATGGCGTCATCGCCGATTTCACCTACACCGAGGCAATGCTGAAGCACTTCATCAAGAAGGTGCACAAGTCGCGCTTCCTGCGCCCGAGCCCGCGCGTGCTGGTGTGCGTGCCGGCCGGTTCTACCCAGGTCGAGCGCCGCGCCATCAAGGAATCGGCGGAAGAAGCCGGTGCGCGCGATGTGTATCTGATCGAAGAACCCATGGCCGCCGCGATCGGTGCCGGCATGCCGGTGACCGAGGCGCGCGGTTCGATGGTCATCGACATCGGCGGCGGCACCACCGAGGTGGCGGTCATCTCGCTCAACGGCATCGTCTACTCGCAGTCGGTGCGTGTGGGCGGCGACCGCTTCGACGAGTCGATCACCAATTACGTGCGTCGCAACCACGGCATGCTGATCGGCGAAGCCACTGCCGAGCGCATCAAGCTGCAGATCGGCTGTGCCTACCCGCAGGACGAGGTGCAGGAGATGGAAATCTCCGGCCGCAATCTTGCCGAAGGCGTGCCCAAGATGATCAAGATCAACTCCAACGAAGTGCTCGAGGCATTGCACGAGCCGCTGTCGGGCATCATCTCCGCGGTCAAGCTGGCGCTGGAGCAGACCCCGCCGGAACTGTGTGCCGACGTGGCCGAGCGCGGCATCGTGCTCACCGGCGGCGGCGCACTGCTGCGCGACCTGGACCGCCTGATCTCCGAAGAAACCGGCCTGCACGTGCAGGTGGCCGACGACCCGCTGACCTGCGTGGCCCGCGGCGGCGGTCGTGCGCTGGAGCTGGTGGACATGCACGGCAACGAGTTCTTCGCGCCGGAGTGATGGGGACGGGAATCGGGAATCGGGATTGGGGAATCGTAAAAACATGCCCTGCCTGCGGCCCGTTGCGGTTACTACGCGGTCCCGCCGATTTGAGTTCCAGAGCAGCCATCAAAACTACTGCACAGCCGCCAGGCGGGCGTGGCCTGTGCTCGGAATCCTCATGCACCCTCCGTACACTCCGGTTCCTGCGCGCCGCCCGCACCCACCTGACCATTGCTCGCTACGTTTTGTTAGCCGCTTCTAGCCTCAGCCGCACCAAGGGCAGCACAGCGCGCTCCGATTCCCCATTCCCGATTCCCCAATCCCGGCCCTGACAGTGCCCTCCTACGCCGGTCCTCCCGTCGCCTCCCGTCCGGGCGAAGTCACCTCCACGCTGCGGTTGCTGGTCTATCTGGTGCTGGCGGTCGTGCTGATCGCGCTCGATAGCCGGGGCGGGTGGCTCAGCCAGATGCGCCTGCAGGCCAATCTGCTGATCCAGCCGATCTGGGCGGTGGCCGGGTTGCCGGGGCGGATCGGCTCGCAGGTGCGCGACAACGCCGCCACCCATGCGCAACTGGTGGAAGAAACCCGCTCGCTGCGCAATCAGCTGCTGGTGGCCAACGCGCGCCTGACCCGGCTACAGACCGCTGCGCTGGACAATGCGCAGCTGCGCGAGCTGCTCAATGTCGCCGAGCGCCGCGGCCTGGACGTGCAGCTGGCGCCGATCCTGGATATCGACCTGGACCCGACCCGGCAGCGCCTGCTGCTGGACGCCGGCAGCCGCGATGGCGTGCTGATGGGGCAGGCGGTGATCGATGCCGGCGGCCTGATGGGCCAGGTGATCGAAGTGACCCCGCTGCATTCGACCGTGCTGCTGCTGACCGACCCCGACCACGCGGTGCCGGTCAGCGTGGCGCGCAACGGCGTGCGCTTGATCGTTTACGGCCGCGGCGACCGGCTGGAGCTGCGCGACATCCCGCTCAGCGCCGGCGTGCAGGTGGGCGACGAAATCGTCACCTCCGGCCTCGGTGGCCGCTTCCCGGCCGGCTTCCCGGTCGGCAAGGTGTCCGAACTGCATCCGGACGACACCCACGCCTTCCTGGTCGGCGAACTGACCCCGGCCGCCAAGCTCGATCGCGGCCGCGATGTGCTGCTGCTGCGCGCGGGCAAGCCGCTGCGGGTGATGCCGGGGGCCGGGAGTCGGGAATCGGGAATCGGGAATGGCAACGGCGCCGCGTCGACGCCATCCCCGCAATCGACGAGGCAACCCGCAGCCACCGCACCAACGCAGGGCAGCGCTCCCACCGATTCCCAATTCCCGATTCCCAATTCCCGTCTCCGCAGCAGCCAGGGCGCAGCAACTGCACCGCCGCAGAACACCGCTCCTACCAATTCCCAGTTCCCGATTCCCAATTCCCGTCCCCGAAACAACCAGCGCGCAGCCACCGCACCGCCGCAGAGCACCGCGCCTACCGATTCCCCATTCCCGATTCCCAATTCCCGTCCGGCTCCGCAGGAGACGGACCGATGACCCGCATGCGCAACACCTGGATCCTGCCGGCGAGCATCGTCATCGCGCTGGTGCTGGGCCTGCTGCCGCTGCCGGAACTGGTGCAGCCGCTGCGTCCGTACTGGCTGGCGCTGGTGCTGGCGTACTGGGTGATCGAGGAGCCGGACCGGGTCGGGCTGGGCATCGCCTTCGTGGCCGGGGTACTGGCCGACCTGCTGTATGGCGGGCTGCTCGGCGAACAGGCGCTACGGCTGGTGATCATGACCTTCATCCTGCAGCGCTTCCGCGCGCGGATGCGCTTCTTCCCGGTTTCGCAGCAGGCGCTGGCGATCGGCGGGCTGCTGCTCAACGACCGCATCGTCTCCTCGGCCGTGCATCTGGCCGTGGGCGAGCCGACCCTGCCGTGGAGTTACTGGTGGGCGCCGCTGCTGGGCATGGCACTGTGGCCGCCGCTGTTCGTGTTGCTGGATGCGGTGCGGCTGGGCAAACGGAGCAAGAAGTAAGCCATGCACGGGCGTCGTCACCCCAAGAACCCGCATGCGGAGGCCGAGCAGTTCCGCCGGCGTGCGGTGCTGGGTTTTGTGATGGTGGTGATCTGCCTGGTCGGCCTGGGCGGCTGGTATTTCAAGCTGCAGGTGCTCGACCACGAGGTCTACGCCACGCGCTCGGAAGCCAACCGCATCAAGCCCAAGCCGGTGGTGCCCGGGCGCGGCATGATCTACGACCGCACCGGCCGGCTGCTGGCCGAGAACGTGCCGGCCTTCCGCCTGGACGTGACCCCGGACAAGGTTGCCGACATGGGCGCCATGCTGGCCGCGCTGGGCAAGGTGATCCCGATCGCGCCAGAGGATCTGGAGCGCTTCAATCGCGAGCGGCGCGCGCGTCGCAGCTTTCTGCCGGTCACGCTCAAGCTGCGCATGAGCGATGAGGAAATGGCGCGTTTCGCGGTGGAGCGCTGGCGCTTTCCCGGGGTGGAGCTGGAGCCGTATCTGACCCGGCGCTACCCGTACGGGCCGCTGTTCGCGCACATCATCGGCTACGTCGGCCGCATCGACGAGAAAGACCTGGCGGTGCTGGGCGAGGGCAATGCCGCGCTCACCCACATGGGCAAGTCCGGGCTGGAGCGCTACTACGAACAGGACCTGCGCGGCCAGGTCGGTTACGAGCAGGTCGAAACCAATGTGCAGGGGCGGGCGATCCGCACCGTCGGCCGGGTTGCGCCGCAGTCGGGTGCGGACCTGCGGCTGTCGGTGGATGCCGACCTGCAGCGCGCGATGGTGGCCGCGTTCGGCGAGCACGAAGGCGCTGCGATCGCGATGGACCCACGCACCGGCGAGATCCTGGGCATGGTCAGCCTGCCCAGCTACGACCCCAACCTGTTCGTCAACGGCATCTCGCATACCGATTTCCGCATGCTCAACGACAACCCGTCGCGGCCGCAGTTCAACCGGCTGGTGCTGGGCGGCGTGGCGCCGGGCTCCACGCTCAAGCCGCTGATCGCGCTGGCCGGCCTGGACAGCGGCCTGCGCCGGCCGGAAGACCGGGTGCTGTCCACCGGCATGTTCTACCTGCCCGGGGTCAGCCGCGGCTGGGGCGACTCGCACCGCGGCGGCCATGGCTGGACCGATCTGCGCAAGTCGATCGCCCAGTCGGTCAATACCTATTACTACCGGCTGGCGGTGGACATGGGCATCGAGCGCTTCGACCGTTACCTGGGCGATTACGGCTTCGGCCAGCCGACCGGGGTGGACCTGCTTGGCGAAATCGGCGGCATCCTGCCGTCGCCGGCCTATAAGTACAAGACCCGCAAGGAACGCTGGTATCCCGGCGACACCGTCAACATCGCCATCGGCCAGGGCGACTGGAAGGTGACCCCGCTGCAACTGGTGCGTGGGGTGTCGGCGATCGCCAGCGGGCTGCTGCTGCGCCCGCATCTGGTGCTGGAGCAGCGCACCGGCTTCGATCATCCCTGGCAGCCGATGATCCAGCCGCCGGGCAAGCCGATCAGTCCCAGCGCGGCGCATCTGCAGGTGGTGCGCGAGGGCATGATGGACACCATGCGCCCCGGCGGCACCGGCTATGCGATCACGCCGGGCGCGCCCTATCAGATGGCCGGCAAGACCGGCACCGCGCAGGTAGTCAGCCGCAAGGGCGTGGCCGCGGTGGACCCGCGCAGCCTGCCGATGCATCTGCGTCACCGTGGCCTGTTCGTCGGCTTCGCACCGGCCGACAACCCGGTCATCGCAGTGGCGGTGGCGGTGGAGGGCGGTGGTTTCGGTACCAGTTCTGCAGCGCCGATCGCGCGCAAGATCTTCGATGCCTGGTTGCTCGGCAAGCTGCCCGCCGGGCTGGAGCCGCTGGACAGCGAACTCGGCATGACCGCCGTGGGCGTCAACCAGTTCGAAGCCGGCGCCACCGATGCACGCCAGGCCGGCGATGCGGCCGCAGCCACGCTGGACGAGCTGCCGGTGGTGATCGGCCAGGCCGCGGTGGCGCTGGACCCCAACACGCCCGCGCAGCCGGTGGTGCCGGATGTGCCCGATGCGGTCCAGGAGACCGACCATTGAGTGACATCCTGCGCTGGCTGCTGGACATGGTCGCGCGCTTCACGCGTAGCCTGGACTGGATGCTGTGCCTGGCGCTGGGTGCGCTGATGGTGATCGGGCTGTCGGTGCTCAAGAGCGCGGGCGGCGCCGCCAACGGCGATCATCTGGTGATGGCGCAAGCCGTGCGCTTCATCATCGGCCTGGCCGCGATGTGGGGCATTTCGCGCATGTCGGTGCTGCGCCTGCGCGCCTGGACGCCGTGGGTGTACGGCTTGTCGATGCTGCCGCTGCTGGCGGTGTTCGCCCTGGGCACCGGCAAATACGGCCGCCAGTGGCTGGACCTGAAACTGTTCTACCTGCAGCCGGCCGAGCTGCTCAAGATCAGCCTGCCGATGATGGCGGCCTGGTATCTGCACCGCATGCCGCTGCCGCCGCGCATTTCCACCGTGCTGGTGACCGGCGTGATCATCGGCGTGCCTACCGCCCTGATCATGCTGCAGCCGGATTTCGGCACCGGCGTGCTGATCGCCGCCAGCGGCGTGTTCGTGCTGCTGCTGGCCGGCCTGCCGTGGTGGTGGGTGGCGGTGGGTGTGGGCGGTGTCTCGGCGGCCGCGCCGGTGGCCTGGTTCTGGCTGCTGCGGCCATACCAGAAGGACCGCATCATGATGTTCCTCAACCCGGAAAACGATGCGCTGGGCGCCGGCTGGAACATCATCCAGTCCAAGATCGCGATCGGTTCCGGCGGCTTCGACGGCAAGGGCTGGGGTCTGGGCTCGCAGTCGCATCTGAACTTCATTCCCGAACAGACCACCGACTTTGCGTTCTCCGTGCTCAGCGAAGAGTTCGGCTGGATCGGCGTGGCGACGGTGCTCAGCCTGTACCTGATCGTGATCGCGCGCTGCCTGTGGATCGCCTCGCAGGCGCGCGACACCTATTCGCGCCTGGTTGCCGGTGCCACCGGGTTGGCCTTCTTCGTCTACGTGCTGGTCAACGGCGGCATGATTTCCGGCCTGCTGCCGGTGGTGGGCGTGCCGATGCCGCTGATGAGTTACGGCGGGACCTCGGCGGTATCGCTGCTGGCCGGGCTGGGCCTGGTGATGGCGGTCAAGGCGCACCGTCCGGTGCACGGGTACTGAGCCGGCGCGTTCGGCAGCCAACCGCGACATGCACCGGCAAGGACGGCAGCGCGCTGCTCAGGGCCGGCACCGGCAACGCGTTGCTCAGCGGCCCGCCGACGGTTCCCACCGGCGTCACCCGGGTCGTCGATCGGGACGTGACCTGCACGGCCAGGTGCACAACAGCCAGGATCTGATCAAGACGCAGAACGCCAGCACGTTCACCCTCTACAACGTCAATCTGATCAATGCGGCGTACGTTCATGGCCCGGTGCACCAGACAGCCCGCGATCGGCACACGCGCACCACCCCGCACCCCGAACTCCCATTCCCCATTCCCCATTCCCCATTCCCCATTCCCCATTCCCCATTCCCGCGCAGCACCAAATCAATCCCCCATCCCACTCCCAAATCCCTTGTGGCGCAAAACGGCAAGCTAAAGCTCTTTCGTTTCATGATCTTATTGCTAGAAGTTCATCTGTTCTCTGTTACCCTCGGCCGATGATTCGACGCATTCTGACCTGCCTGCTCACCCTCGGCCTTGTCGCCTGCGCGACCCAGCCCAGCCCTCCGACCCCGCCGCCGGCCGCCAGCGCGCCCCCGGCCAAGCCGCCGAGCGCCCCGGTCGCGCCCGTCAGTGCCGCCGCCGAAGCGCCCGCGCTGCCGCAGGTGGACCTGACCCCGGTGCCGTTCGAGATCGCCCGCGCCAACTTCGTGCGCGACACCGCCGCCAAGTACGGCATCGACGCCGCACAGATCGAAGCGGTGCTGGCACAGGCGCAATTCAAGGACGCCATCGTCACCGCGATGTCGCGCCCGGCCGAGCGGGTCAAACCGTGGAACGAATACCGCCCGATGTTCATCACCCAGGCGCGGATCGATGGCGGCCGCAAGTTCCTGGCCGAACATCGTGCCGAACTGAGCAGGGTCGAAGCGGCCACCGGCGTGCCGGCGCAGGTGATCGTGGCCATCATCGGGGTGGAGACCAGTTATGGCAGCAATGCCGGCAAGTACCGCGTGCTGGACGCGCTGTACACGCTGGCGTTCCGCTATCCGCGCAGCGGCGACCCGGCCAAGCTCGAACGCGAAGTGCGTCGCGAGCTGTTCTTCCGCGATGAGCTCGGCCAGCTGTTCGCGCTCGGCAAGGAGGAGCAGCTGGATGTCACCACGCTGATCGGCAGCTATGCCGGCGCGATGGGCATGGGCCAGTTCATGCCGTCCAGCTACCGCCAGTTCGCCGTCGACGGCGATGCCGACGGCAAGCGCAACTTGTTCACCGACCACAACGACGTGTTCGCCTCGGTCGCCAACTACTTCGTCAAGAAGGGCGGTTGGGTGCGCGGTGGCCAGGTCGCAGTGCCGGCCACGCTGGCCGCCGGCCACGAGGAATTCAATCCTACCGACTGGTCGCCGATGTACACGCTGGCCGACCTGTCCGCGCGCGGCTATCACCCCAATGCGCCGGTGGTGGCCGGCAGCACCGCCACGCCGATCACCCTGGACGATGCCAACGGCAAGCAGTACTGGCTGGGCTTCCAGAATTTCTACGCGATCACCCGTTACAACATTTCCAAGATGTACGCGATGGCCGTGTTCCAGCTGTCCGAGGCCATCGCCGGCAAGGAGTTACCCCCGGCATGAACAGCACGACAGGCCCCAAGTGGCTGATCCCGATGGCGCTGATGCTCGGCCTGGCGGCCTGTAGCAGTGCACCGAAGAAAACCGCCGGCACCGGTGGCAGCGGCGCGATCAAGGGCGTCAAAGTCGACGGCAAGGGGCCGGCGTATGTCGCCACCGGTTGCCCCTCGACCTCGCCGTACGCGGCGGCCAAGGAAGACCCGTCCACGCGCGGCGACTACACCGCCGGCGGCCTGTACAAGCCGGGCGTCAAGGACACCACGCCGGACCACGTGCCCAATGTGGCCTGCATCCCCGAACCGCTGGTCACCAACGAGCCGCGCTCGGCGGTGGGCAACCGTTCGCCGTATGAGGTGCTGGGCAAGCGTTACGTGGTGATGGACAGCCCCGGCGACTATGTCGAACGCGGCACCGCCTCGTATTACGGCAGCAAATTCCACGGCCGGCTGACCTCCAACAAGGAGGTCTACGACATGTACGCCTTTACCGCCGCCCACAAGACCTTGCCGTTGCCCAGCTTCGCCCTGGTGACCAACACCGACACCGGCGACTCGGTGGTGGTGCGCGTCAACGACCGCGGTCCGTTCCACGATGGTCGCGTGATCGATCTGAGCTACGCCGCTGCGGTCAAGCTGGGCATCACCGGCAAGGGCACCGGCAACGTCGAAGTACGTGGCCTGACCGAAGCCGACAACGGCAATCTGCTGGCCAAGCGCCGCAGCGGCAGCGCACCGGCCAGCACCGCGGTGGCCGCCGTGCGGCCGGCCGCCAGCGCCAGCCAGATCGATGGGTTGGTGCAGCGTCTGCCCACCCGCACCGTGCCGGCCGCCGCCCCGCGCACAGTGGCTGCCAGCGCCGCCGCGCCAGTGGCCGCCGCGGTGGCAGGCAGTGCGGGAGCCGCGGCGGTTCCCGCGGGTGAGCGTTGGCGCTACCGCGTGGCCGATTCGCGCCAGCCCGGCAATGCCGACAACTTCGATGCCTGGATGAAGTCGCAAGGCGTGCGCGTGGCCACCGGCAAGCCGGCTGCCGCCGCGCCGCGGCCTGCCTCGGCTGTCCCGGTAGCGGTCGCGCCAGCCGCCCCGGTCGCGGTGGCGGCGATCAAGCCTGCCGACAGCGCGTCGGCACGTCCGCTCAGGAGCGAGCCGGCACCGGTCAAGGCACCGAGCGTGGCCGAAGCGGCACTGGGCGACATCCTGTTGCAGGTGGCCAGTTTCGCCAGCCGCGAAAACGCCAACCGCGCGCTGTCGCAGCTTGCCTCGGCCGGTATTGCCGGTGCCAGCGTCAGCGACATCGTCAGCGGCGGTCGCACCCTGTGGCGGCTGCGCGTCAACGCGCGCGATCACGCCAATGCCTCGGAAATCGCGCAGCGTATCGCCGGTCTGGGCTTCGGGCGGCCGCAGATCGTGGCCAACTAGGCACGATCGATCTGGCAGCCAAGGCGTCGGCGGGTAGGCCGGCGCCTGCTATCGAAAGGTATCGTCCGGGCAGACGTAATCACGACGCGCCCTGTGCAGGTTGCTCGGTTGCCCATTCCGTCAGCCACGTTCGGCACGCCGCCTGCCGCCATCGCTGAACTGCGCAGGCGCGCACAGCATCGCGCGCGTCGCCCTGATCGCCGTGGCGCCTTACAATTTCGCATCACCCAGCCTTCGGGCCCGTCAGGAGTCGTTCTTCAATGAAATTCCGCTTCGCCGCCGCCGCGGTGGCCACGTTTGCCTTTGGCCTGGTCTGCGCGCAGACCCCTGCGCCGCAGCCGACGCCTGCCGTTGCCGCTGCGCCGGCCGCCGTCCCGGTTCCGCCCGCACCCGCGCCGGCCGTGTCCAAGTCCTGGATCCTGATGGATTACGCCACCGGGCAGGTGCTGGCCGGTGAAAACATCCACCAGCAGCTGGCCCCGGCCAGCATCACCAAGGTGATGACGTCCTATGTGGTCGCTGCCGAAATCAAGAATGGCAAGGTCAAGCGCGACGACCAGGTCATGATGAGCGAGCGCGCCTGGCGCGAGGGTGGTGCCGGCACCGATGGCAGCTACAGCGGTTTTCCGGTCAACCAGACCGCGCGTCTGGAAGACATGGAAAAGGGCATGGCGATCCAGTCCGGCAACGATGCCGCGATCGCGCTGGCCGAGCATGTCGCCGGCAGCGAAGAAGCCTTCGCTTCGCTGATGAACAGCTACGCCGCCAAGATCGGCATGAAGGACTCCTACTTCGTCAACGCGCACGGCCTCAGCGCCGAAGGTCACCACTCCACCGCCTACGACCTGGCCATGCTGGGCCGCGCGATGGTGCGCGATTACCCGGAGACCTACGCCTACAACAAGATCAAGGAGTTCCAGGTCGGCAGCATCAAGCAGAACAACCGCAACCTGCTGTTGTGGCGCGACCCGGCGGTGGACGGCATCAAGACCGGCCACACCTCCGAGGCCGGCTACTGCCTGTTGAGCTCGGCCAAGCGCGGCGACCAGCGCCTGGTGGCGGTGGTGATGGGCGATTCGTCCGAGCGCCAGCGTGCCGACGACAGCCTGGCCCTGCTCAACTGGGGCTTCCGCTTCTTCGAAACCCACAGCCTGTACGCGCCCGGCAAGGTCGTGACCAAGCAGAAGGTCTGGAAGGGCCAGCAGGACGAAGTGCAGCTCGGCGTGGCCCAGCCATTGCTGGTCAGCCTGCAGCGCGGCCGCTACAACGACCTCAAGCCCAGTATGGAAGTGGCCAAGAACCTGCAGGCCCCGATCAAGCAGGGCCAGCAGATCGGCACCGTCAAGGTCAGCCTGGACGGCAAGATCATCGCCCAGGCCCCGCTGGTGGCCATCAACGCCGTCGAAGAAGGCGGCTTCTTCAAGCGCCTCTGGGATGCGTTCTGGATGTGGTGGGAATCGGAGTGATACAAAGAAAAAGCCGGCGAAAGCCGGCTTTTTCTTTGCGGGATTGGGGATTGGGGATTGGAGATTCGGGATTGGCAAAGGCGAGAGCAGGAGCGAAGCACCAGCAGCCCGCTCTTGCGAATCCCCAATCCCGACTCCCCAATCCCAGCCCTCAAAGCATCCGACTGATCGTGAAACTGCCATACACCGGGGTTTCGCGCTGGGTGTCGAATTCGCGGGTACGGTGGTAGCGGGCGATGGCAAACTTCCAGCGTCCGTACATCACCGCCAGGCCGTAGCCGACGTCGCCCACGAACGGGCGCTTGTCCACGCTGTGGCTGTTGCGAAAGGTGTTGCCGTCCAGGGTGATGTCGCGCAGCACCCAGCGTGCATCGGTGGTCACGAACAGATGGCCCGACCAGCCGCTGGCACGTCCGAGCCGGCTGGGGGCGGTGTTCTCGCCGGCCGGGCGGGTCGGGGTGCTGCCGAAGTCGTCCGGCAGCTTCCAGCCGAAGCGCACCTCGCCGCCGGCGTTCAGATGCGTGGCCATGTTGCCGACCGCGCCTCCCCAATGCGAAATGAAATCCCAGCCCAAGCCGTCCGCATTGACCGCCGCATCGCCCGGCCAGCGGCGCATGCGCTCGTGCACCAGGTTGATCAGCGGCTCGTTGTGCAGCTGGTTGTCCCAGCCCTGGAATTTCTCATCGCCCAACGCATCGTGGATCGCGTCCTGTGTTTCCTGCGCAAATGCCCACGGGCCGACCACACCGACCTGCAGCTGCGTGGTGCGCAGATGCGCATCGTTGCGTGCGTTGTAACCGAAGCTCGCCAGCAGGATGCCCGCATACGGACGATCGTCCGGGATCACATCGCGGCGGGTGGGATCGGTGGGAGTGAAAATCGCCTGGCCAATCGAAAACACCATGTTCTGCTGGTCGAACTCGCCCGGATGCAGACGCTCCAGATAGCCGTTGACCCAGCGCGCGGTGCGCGGCAGACAGGGGTCGTCGGTGTAGTCGACCAGATTTGGCGACACCAGCGTCAGCACCGCGCCGTTTGAATAGCCCTGATCCTGATCCTCCCCGCCGAACAGGTCGTTATCCACCCGGAAGTTCACCGCCGGCGGCGTCCGCCGCATTGTGCTGGAGTCGCACTGGTCGGCAGCCAGGGCCGGCATCGACAACCCGGAAAGAGAGAACAGCAGGGCAGCGGACAACGCGCGCGGTCGTAGCATGGATGGCCTGGGAGGGTAAGAGAGGACGATGTTCAGCAAAGGTGCCTGCGGCCGCTGCTGCGCCGCGTGAACGTATGCAGCAGCGGAACGTATTTTCTGCTGGCGTGTTCGCGTGCAGAACCATCACCGGCACGTAGCTGTGTTTGGTCCGGGACTGTCATGGCCGATTCTTGCTGACCGGTGCGGGCTAACCGCCCGGCTCCCCGGCCGCGACGCGCTCATCCGTTCGACCGGTGCGGGCTTGGGTTTGTCCGCCATCGTCCCGATAATGGGCGGATGGAAATCAGCACCGACAACCCCGATCACGGCTTCCAGTTTCCCGGCACCTTCGAGCTCAGCGCCATGGGCGCGGCCGAGCGCGGGCTGGAAAGCGAACTTCCGCGCCTGCTCGCCGCCACCGGTGTAGAGCTGGTGGAGGAAAGCATCAGCTGGAAGCATTCGTCCAGCGGCAAATATGTTTCGGTCAAGATCGGCTTCCGCGCCGAGAGCCGCGCGCAGTTCGACGCTGCGCACCAGGCGCTGCGCGACCATCCGGAAGTGAAGTGGACGCTGTAGCGGTCCAGACGGTGGCGAGTCCTGTTCCCGTCCTGCCGACGCCGTTGCGCGACCTCGGTCGACAGCAGTACGCGCCGGTGTGGCGCGCAATGCAGCGTTTCACCGATGCGCGTGATGAGGCCACGGCCGACGAAGTGTGGGCGGTCGAACATGCGCCGGTGTTTACGCTGGGCCAGGCCGGCAAGCCCGAGCATGTACTCGCGCCGGGCGAGATTCCGGTGCTGCAGGTCGATCGCGGCGGCCAGGTCACCTATCACGGCCCCGGCCAGCTGGTGGTCTATCCGCTGCTGGACCTGCGCCGGCTCGGGATCGGTGTGCGCGATTACGTGTGCAGGATCGAGCAGGCGCTGATCGATACCCTGGACGAGTGGAACATCGTCGCCGAGCGCCGCGAGGGCGCGCCCGGCGTGTACGTGGGCGAGGCCAAGATCGCCGCGCTGGGAATCCGGGTGCGGCGCGGCTGCACCTTCCACGGCCTGTCGTTCAACGTGGCGATGGACCTGGAGCCGTTCCACCGCATCAACCCCTGTGGCTACCAGGGCCTGCAGGTGACCTCGGTGCTAGACTTGGGCGGCCCCTCCGGGATGGACGCCGTCAAGGCGGTGCTGCTCGATCAGCTGGCGCGCCAGTTCGGTCTCGTGTTGCAGCCTGTCTCCGCGTTGCCCGACCTTTCGCTTCCGGCCTGAGCGCCCGTTATTGCCATGACCCAGCCTATCGCCCGTTCCATCCCCTTGCAGGTCGTCTCCGGCGACGCCGCCGCGTCTGCGCCGCTGCAGACTGGCGTCAAGCAGATCGGTGGCGACAAGATCAATCGTTCGCCGGTGCAGTTCGTCGATGCGCCGGTCCTGCGCAAGCCGTCGTGGATCCGCGTGCGGATTCCGTCCGGCAATGCGGTGCAGAACCTCAAGGCCAAGCTGCGCGAAAACCGCCTGGTCACGGTCTGCGAGGAAGCCAGCTGCCCGAACATCCACGAGTGCTTCAGTCACGGCACCGCGACCTTCATGATCCTGGGCGAGGTCTGCACGCGGCGCTGCTCGTTCTGCGATGTGGCGCACGGCCGGCCCAAGCCGCCGGATGCAAACGAGCCGGCCAGCCTGGCCACCACCGTAGCCGACATGGGCCTGAAGTACGTAGTGGTGACCAGCGTGGATCGTGACGACCTGCGCGATGGCGGTGCCCAGCATTTCGTCGACTGCATTTCGGCCATCCGGGTCAGTTCACCCAAGACCCGCATCGAGATCCTGACCCCGGACTTCCGCGGCAAGGGCCGCATGGACCGCGCGCTGGAGATCCTGGCGCTCAGCCCGCCGGACGTGTTCAACCACAACATCGAAACCGTGCCGGACCTGTACCCGAACGTGCGTCCGGGTGCCGACTACCAGTGGTCGCTGACCTTGCTGCAGCGTTTCAAGGCGCAGCATCCGTCCATCGCCACCAAGTCCGGCATCATGCTCGGCCTGGGCGAGACGATGGAGCAGGTGCAGGCCACCTTGCGCGATCTGCGTGCGCACGATGTCGACATGATCACCATCGGCCAGTACCTGCAGCCGACGCCGCACCACCACCCGGTGATGCGCTACTGGACGCCGGAGGAATACAAGGCGCTGGAGGACTACGGCAATGCGCTGGGGTTCAGCCATGTCGCCTCCGGACCGATGGTGCGCTCGTCGTATCACGCCGATCGCCAGGCCGCCGGCGCCGGCGTCGCTGCTTAAGGCAGCCGATGGCCCCTGCGGCCACGCCCAGGCGGGCGCGGCCGCCAGTTCGGTCGGATGCATCGCCTGGCGCTGCAGTTGCCTGCGTGCCGAGCGCAGTCCATCGCGAAGCTGCGCGCGGCCACACGCGCGCTGGTCCACTAAGTTCGATGTAGCGCGACCCATGCCACTCCGCATATCGCGGGGTCGTGTCGTATCCGGCCGTCGCTCTGGGCTTGCAGGGTACGGTCGCGTTCACAATCCGCTACAGGCCCGGCGCTAGGCTGATTCAGCCAGCCGTGACAACGCCAGCAACTTTCGGCACTGTCATGCTGTCTGATCCATTCACCGCCTTTCTTTCATCGGCCCAGTGCCGAGAGCCATTCGATGACCTACAACGTTTCTGCGTCCATGAAGGCCGGCCTGCTGGCGCTGGTGTTGACCACTCCGATGGCACTGCTCGCACGCGCCGACACCGCACTGCCGGCGGCAGCCACACCCGACCAAGCCACAGCGACCAAGCTGGTCTATGGCCTGCTCTCCGATAGCCGCTATGCCTACCGTCCGCGCACGCTGGACGAGGCCATGACCAAGGACGTGTTCAAGCGCTATCTGGAAACCCTGGACGGCAGCAAACAGTTCTTTACCCAGACCGACATCGCCGGCTTCGCTCCGCTGGAAGCAGGCGTGGGAGATGCGCTGCGCGGTGGCAAACTGGATCCGGCGTTCCAGGTGTTCTCGGTCTACAAGAAGCGCGTCGACCAGCGCGTCAAGTACGCGCGCGACCTGCTCAAGCAGGACTTCGATTTCGCCGGCAGCGACAAGTTCGAGTACGACCGCAAGGACGTGCCGTGGGCTGCCGACGACAAGCAGCTGGACGTGCTGTGGCGCCAGTCGGTGATGAACGACTGGCTGCGCCTGAAGCTGGCCGGAAAGAAGCCCGAAGACATCCGCAAGACGCTGGACAAGCGCTATGCGGCGCTGGCCGATTCGGTCAACGAATTGAAGGCCGAGGACGTGTTCCAGTTCTTCGTCAACGCGTACACCAATGCGGTCGATCCGCACACCGATTACTTCACGCCGCGCACGGCCGAAAATTTCAATCAGCAAATGTCGCTGTCGCTGGAGGGCATCGGCGCGCAGTTGCAGAAGCAAGACGACATGGTAGTGATCCGTGAGGTGATCCCGGGCGGTCCGGCGGCGGTGGACGGCACGCTCAAGCCAGGCGATCGCATCGTCGGTGTGGGTCAGGCCAAGAACGGCGCAATCGAGGATGTGATCGGCTGGCGCATCGACGATGTGGTCGCCAAGATTCGCGGCAGCAAGGACACCCAGGTACGCCTGGAGTACATCCCGGCCGAGTCGGGCATCGACGGCAAGCACCGCACCGTAACGCTGACCCGGCAGAAGGTGCGTCTGGCCGAGCAGGCCGCCAAGGGCGAGACCATCACCCTGCCGGCCAAGGGCAGCGAGCCGGAGCGCCGCATCGGCATCATCAAGCTGCCGGGCTTCTATCAGGATTTTGAAGGCCGTCGCCGCAACGCGACCGACTATGCCTCGGCAACGCGCGACGTCGCTAAGCTGCTGGCCGGCTTCAAGACCGACAAGGTCGACGGCGTGGTGCTGGACCTGCGCAACAACGGCGGCGGTTCGCTGGACGAAGCGATCGAGCTCACCGGTCTGTTCATCGAGCAGGGCCCGGTGGTGCAGGTGCGCGAATCCGGCGGCCGGGTCACTGTCAACGGCGACAGCAATCCCAAGGTTGCCTGGGATGGTCCGCTGGGCGTGTTGATCAATCGCGGCTCGGCCTCGGCGTCGGAGATCTTTGCCGGTGCCATCCAGGATTACGGTCGCGGCCTGGTGATCGGCGAGACCAGCTTCGGCAAGGGCACCGTGCAGAACATCGTCGACCTGGACCGCTGGCCGGCCGCAGAGGGGCAGCGCTATGGGCAGGTCAAGCTGACGATCGCGCAGTTCTTCCGCGTCAGCGGCTCCAGCACCCAGCACAAGGGCGTGGTGCCGGACATCGCATTCCCGGCAAGCGTGGATGCCACCGAGTTCGGCGAGAGCACCTACGACAATGCGCTGCCGTGGACGCGCATCGCTGCCGCGCCGCATACCCAATACGGCAACTTCGCGCCGCTGCTGCCCAAGTTGCAGGGCCTGCACACCGCGCGTATCGCCACCGACAAGGAATTCCAGTGGTGGGAAGAGGACGTCAAGCAGTTCCGCGATGAAAAGGCCAAGAAGTACATCTCGTTGAACGAATCCGAGCGTGTTGCCGAGCGTCAGAAGCAGGATCAGCAGCGCAAGGATCGCCAGCAGGTGCGCAAGCAGCTGGGCCTGCCGCTGGATCCGCTTGGCGACGACAGCGACGACGGCCTGACCGGCAACGAGCGCGATATCGTCAAAGACACCGCACGCGAAAAGGCCGCAGAAAAGCGTCCGGACCCGTTGCTGCACGAATCGGCTGCCATCCTGGCCGATGCGCTGGGCCTGCTGTCGCAGGACCAGCCGTTGTCGGCGCAGGTGTTGCCACAGTCGACCGCACCGGGACGTTGGGCCGATTGATCGTTCGCCGAACAGCTGGCGACGACATCACCTTGAAGTACAAGAAACGCCACCGCATCGCGGTGGCGTTTTTGTTGGCCGCCCCCTTCATATGGGCGACTGCACGAGCGGTTTGACGGATGATCGATTGCCGGCCGCCGTGCCTGCGTGCCGTGCAAGGTTTCATTGCGCCCAACGTGGCTTTACGCCAGTGCCTGCCAGACGCCTTGCAGGCCGAGCACCAGCAAGGTGATGAAAAAAAAGCGCCGAAACGTCTCGGCGGAAATGCGATTGCGCACCCAGGCACCCAGCCACATGCCGATGGCGGTGGGCAACAGCGCCCACAACGACGGGGCGATCGCCGCGCCGGGTAGCGCACCGTGCCACGCCAGGGCACTGGCCAGCGCCAGCGTCGCAACGCCGAAACACCAGCCCAAAGACCGGATCAGCAGATCGCGCGGGAGTTGCAGTGCGGTGAGGTAGGGCAGTGATGGCAACACGAACACGCCGGTGGCGCCACTCAACAGACCGGTGGCCAGTCCGGCCAGTGGCCCTGCCCAGGGTTCATGGCGCGCCTGCACAGTCCAGTGTCGGCGAGCCAGCCCAAGCAAGGCATACAGTCCCAGCAGTGCGCCCAATCCGGCGCGGACCAGGGTGGGATCGGCGCCTGCCATCACCCCTGCGCTGAGCCAGGTGCCGAGCGTCACGGTTGCCAGCAATGGCCACAGACGTCGCAACAGGGTTCGCGTATCCGGCCCCCAGGCTTGCTGCACGTTCGTTACCAGCGAGGGCAGCGCCAGTAACGTCGCTGCCTCGGCGGGCGTCAGCCACAGACCGAGCAGCCCCATGGCAACGGTCGGCAAGCCCATCCCGGCCACGCCCTTGACCCAGCCAGCCAGCAAAAAAATGCCCGCGATCAGATACCAGTGGGTGTGCAATGTCTGCATGCCGCCAAGAATCCGGGCTGGCCCCGCGCCAGACAATGCGTGATTGTTTGATGCAGGCTTCGGTTGAGCCGAAGGCTGGGACATGAGGATGTGGAGAGATCCATTGCCCGGCCGGCCCGTCTGGTGGACGGCCAATGCACCATGATTGACGTACGCGTGCTTGTGGAGCGGCCATGCATCTGGAGTTTGTCGATTTACGATTGTTCATCGCGGTGGTCGAGGCGGGCAGCATCACTGCCGGTGCGCAACGCGCGGCGTTGTCGTTGGCGGCTGCCAGCGCGCGGATTCGTGCGCTGGAGTCGCAGGTGGGCGCCGCACTTCTGGAACGCGGGCGACGCGGGGTCAGCCTGACCCCGGCCGGTGGCGTGTTGCTGCGGCACGCACGGCAATTGCAGCGGCAGACCGAGGCATTGCAGCTGGAGCTCAGTGGCTACGGTGGCGGTGGGCAGGTGACGCTGCGGCTGGCGGCCAATACCGCGGCACTGTCGGCATGGTTGCCCGAACGGTTGGCGGATTTTCTCATCGCACATCCGCAGCTGGATCTGGCGTTGACCGAGCAGGGCAGCGACGACGCTGCCGATGCGGTGCGCGAGGAGCGCGTCGACATCGCCGTGGTCGCAGGCCATGCCGATGTCGGTGGGCTGCAGGTGCTGCCGTTCCGTGAGGATCGGCTGGTGCTGGTGATGGCTGCAACGCATCCGCTGGCCGGCGCCGCGACGCTGCGGTTGAGCGAGCTTGCGGGAATGGACACGCTGGGGCTGGCCGGCGACAGCGCCTTGCAACGGCATCTGCGCGTGCGAATGAACCGTGCCGGCGTGCAGTTGCGCACGCGTGCAAAGGTACAAGGCATCGACGTGTTGTGCCGCATGCTTGCGCAAGGCATGGGCGTGGCGATTCTTCCGCACGCTGCAGTGCAGCGCTCATGCGTGCGCGATCAGCTGGTCATGGTGCCATTGGACGAAGCCTGGGCACCTCGGCAACTTTCGATCGTGCTGCGTCACGAGCCTGCGTCGACCATGCTGCAAGCACTGGTGGATTGGCTGCAACGCGACTGACCGCCTGCGTAGCGTCAGATAGGCCGGCTTGGTGAGAGTGCCGCGTCGTCGGCGCGCTCAACGCGGCCAGGCGAATTCGGCCAGCACCGGATAGTGATCGGACGGCAATACGCCGCCGGGGCGATTATCCAGCGTGGAAAAGCGTGTCGGTGTCAGGCCGCGGGACAGGATCCAGTCGATGCGTCGGGTCGGTTGCGTGGTGAAGTCCTGGAAAGTTTTTTCCGGGCCTTGCGGCTCGGGTGCGCGGGCGCGTGCATCGCCAAGCGTGGCGGTGAGGACGCGGTAGGTGCCTTGGTCAGGATCGCTGTTGAAGTCGCCGGTCAGCACCACCGGAATGTCGGCTGGCAGCGTCGCGATGCGCGACAGGATCAGGCGCGCGCTGTGCTCGCGGGCCGCCTCGTCCTGGTCGCGGTGGGCGAAGTGCGCGTTGAACAGATAGAAGCGGCGTTTGTCGCTGCGGCGCTCGAACAGGGCCCAGGTCACCATGCGCGGCAGGTCGGTATTCCAGCTGCTGCTGCCGGGGACCTGTGGCGTTTCCGACAGCCAGAAATCGCCCGATTCCACCACCGACAACGCGCGGCCGTCGTAGAACACGCCCATGTGCTCGTCGTTGCCGCTGTCGCCGCCGCGGCGGCCCTTGCCGAACCAGCGGTAATCAGGCAGTTGCGCAGCCAGATACTGCGCCTGTTCCTGCACCAACTCCTGCGTCCCGAAGACGTCCGGGTGCGCTTGTTCGATCAATGCCACCATCGCCGTGCGGCGCACGCTCCAGCGCTTGTCGCCATCGGTATCCACCGGCACGCGCACATTGAACGACATCACCCGCAAGGGTGCGGGCGCAGGTGCAGCCAACGCAGGCAAGGCGATGCACAGCAGCGCGAGTGCCGCGACCAGGGAACGTGAGATAGCGCGAACGGACAGGCGTGGCATGCAGGCGGATTCCTCGAGGACCAATCGGCGAGTCTAATCGGCATGCATGACCGATATGTCATCGCCACACTGCCCACGCTTGACGTCGTCGCGCATCGGCGTAGCATTTGCACCACGCCACCGGATAGACCGATGGCTGCCTACTCAACCGTGAGGGATTCTCATGGCACCGCAGTACGACTATCTGGTGTTTATCGGGCGTTTCGAGCCCTTTCATAACGGCCACGCCGCCGTCGCCCGCCACGCGCTGGGCATGGCGGACAAGCTCATTGTATTGATCGGCTCTGCCGACACGCCCCGTACCATTCGCAATCCGTGGACCGTCGCCGAACGCGCGGTGATGATCGAGTCCGCGTTGCCGGGCGAGAGCCAGCGGCTGATCCTGGGCCCGTTGCGCGACCATCTGTACAACGAAAGCCTGTGGATTGCCGAGGTACAGCGCCAGGTCGCCGAGGCCGTGCAGGCCGATGGCGGTACGCTCGATGCACGCATCGGGCTGATCGGCATGGACAAGGACGCCAGCAGCTATTACCTGCGCGAGTTTCCGCAGTGGTCGCTGGAAGATGTGCAACAGACCGCCACGCTGTCGGCCACCGAATTACGCCGCTATCTGTTCGAGGCCGGCGAGATCGGCTTTCACGGTGGGTTGCTGATGCTGCGCGGCAATGTGCCGGCGCCGGTGTACGACATGCTGGAAGCGTTCCGGCGCAATTCGCCGAGCTACGCGCAGCTGGTGGCCGAGTACCGTTTCATCGAGCAATATCGCGCCGCCTGGAAGGACGCGCCGTATCCGCCTACCTTCGTCACCACCGATGCGGTGGTGGTGCACTCGGGCCACGTGCTGCTGGTGCGTCGTCGTGCCGAGCCGGGCAAGGGTTTGTGGGCGTTGCCAGGTGGTTTTGTCGGTCAGGACGAAGGTCTGCTGGACGGCTGCCTGCGCGAGCTGCGCGAGGAAACCCGGCTGAAAGTGCCGGTGCCGGTGCTCAAGGGCTCATTGCGCGGGCGCCAGGTGTTCGACCACCCCGAGCGCAGTCAGCGTGGGCGCACCATCACGCATGCCTTTCATTTTGAGTTCCCTGCCGGTGAACTGCCTGCGGTACGCGGTGGCGACGATGCCGACAAGGCGCGCTGGATTCCGCTTGCCGAAGCGATGGCGATGGGGCCGCGCCTGTACGAAGATCATCTGCATATTCTCGAATTCTTCCTGGGTCGCGGCTGAGGGCGACAAGGATTGCGTGCCGCCACCCACCGAAGACGGCCACTCGCAATCCTGGATCGGCTCGAACCGTAGCCCCCCGCCGGCGGACAGACCGCCGGTTCACTCGACGCGAAGGAGCTTCCGTCATGCATTACCTCGATAACCTGCTGCTCAACACCGACAGCTACAAGGCCAGCCACTGGCTGCAGTATCCACCCGGCACCGATGCGGCATTTTTCTATGTCGAATCGCGCGGTGGCGTCTACGAGCAGACCGTGTTCTTCGGCCTGCAGTCGATCCTGAAAGAGGCCATCAACCGGCCGGTGACGCACGCCGACATCGACGATGCGAAGGCCTTGCTGGCCGCGCATGGTGAGCCGTTCAACGAAGCCGGCTGGCGCGACATCGTCGATCGTCTCGGCGGGCAGCTGCCGATCCGCATCCGTGCCGTGCCCGAAGGCACGGTCGTGCCCACGCACAATGTGTTGATGACGATCGAATCCACCGATCCCAAGGCGTTCTGGGTGCCGTCATATCTGGAAACGCTGCTGTTGCGCGTGTGGTACCCGGTGACGGTGGCAACGGTGAGCTGGCAGGTCAAGCAGGTCGTACGCGATTACCTGCAGCGCACCAGCGACGATCCGGAAGGGCAGCTGCCGTTCAAGCTGCATGACTTCGGCGCGCGTGGGGTGTCCAGCCTTGGCTCGGCCGCGCTTGGCGGTGCCGCGCATCTGGTGAACTTCCTCGGCACCGATACCTTGTCGGCGTTGTTGCTGGCGCGTGCGCACTACCACACGCCGGTGGCGGGATATTCGATTCCCGCCGCCGAGCACAGCACCATTACCAGCTGGGGCCGCGAGCGCGAGGCCGATGCGTACCGCAACATGCTGGCGCAGTTCGCGCGTCCCGGCTCGCTGGTGGCGGTGGTATCGGACAGCTACGACATCTACCGCGCGATCCGCGAGCATTGGGGCACCACCTTGCGCGAGGAGGTGATTGCCTCCGGTGCGACGGTGGTGATCCGCCCGGATTCGGGCGACCCGGTGGACGTGGTCGAGCAATGCCTGCTGTTGCTGGACGAGGCGTTCGGCCATCAGCGCAACGGCAAGGGCTACAAGGTGCTCAACCATGTGCGGGTGATCCAGGGCGATGGCATCAATCCGCAGTCGCTGCGCGCGATTCTCGAGCGTATCACCGCAGCCGGGTACGCCGCCGACAACGTCGCCTACGGCATGGGCGGCGCGCTGCTGCAGAAAGTGGACCGCGACACCCAGAAGTTCGCGCTGAAGTGCTCGGCGGTGCGCGTGGACGGGCAATGGATCGATGTCTACAAGGACCCGATCACCGACAAGGGCAAGCAGAGCAAGCGCGGTCGATTGACGCTGCTGCGCGACCGTGGCGATGGCACTTATCGCAGCGCGTTGCTGGACGAAGTCGCCACGCATGCCGACAGCGAAGATGCATTGGTGACGGTGTGGGAGAACGGCGTCATGCAGCAGGAGTGGACGTTGCAGCAGGTGCGCGCCCGTGCCGACGCCGCGCGTGGCTGACGTTCACCGCGCGGGCAAGGGCATGCACGCTTCCGATGACGATTCACTGCTGTCTGCATCGCCGCTGTTGGCCGGGTTGCGCGCCGCCGCGCCCAGCTTGCGGCGGCGCGTGCCGCAGCAGAGCGAGAGCGGCAGGTGGCATGCGCTGCGCATCTGCGAGCGCGTGTATCGGGCAGCGTTGCCGATCACCCTGACCCCGTATGCCTCGGTGCGGCCATGTTCGGCACGCTGCGGCTTCTGTTCGGAAAACCTGCGCCAACACCAAGGTGGCCTGGCGGCAGCGATGCTGCGGCCGGGACCGGACTACTTTGCGCAGTTGCGCGCTGCGTTGCAGCTGCTGCACGAGGTGCCGTTGTCGTATTCGTTGTCCGGCCTGGAAATGACCGACGATCCGCACTGGTTGCAGACCTTGCTGCAGACCCTGGCGACGACGCCCAACGGCCCACGCGTGGAGCAGCGCGTGCTGTACAGCAATGGCGCCGGCTTTGCGCGCGCGCAGGCAGCGCAGTTGCTCGATGCCCTGGTCGACTTCGGCTTGTCGTGGATCGAGCTGTCGCGCCACCATCCGCTGCAGGCCGGCAACGACGCGATCATGCGCTTTCGTCCCGGCGAGCCCATTGCCGATGCGGCCATTTTCGCGCGGGCGGCGCAACGCATCGCAGCGCGGCTGCCGGTGCGGCTGGTCTGCATCGTGCAACGAGGCGGCGTGGACACTGCCGATGGCGTGGCGCACTACATCGCGTGGGCGCGCCGCTGTGGCGCCACGCAGGTGATCTTCCGCGAGTTGTCGCGTCTGGACGATGCGTACCGCAGCAATGGCACCTGGCGTTACATCGCGCAGCACCGCATCGGCATGGAAAGCCTGTTGGCGAGCTGCATGCAGCAGCCGTGGTGGTCGCGTTGGCAAGCAGACGGCATGACCGAGGGCTATTACTTCTGGAATCTGCGCATGCGCAGCGAAGACGGCCTGGAAGTGGTGTTCGAAAGTGCCGACTACGCGGCCATGCACGCACGCCACGCCACCGGCGACCTCTACAAGCTGGTGTTCTTCGCCAACGGCCGTCTGTGCGCGGGTTGGGACCCGGATGCCGATGTGCTGTGGGAACCGGCCGATGGATGAACTCGATCAGCGCAGCTGGTGGACGCCGACACCGGACGACCCGTCCTGGGCACTGCCCGAGGATCTACGCGCTATAGATCCGCTGGGCGGGCGCGATTGTGGCTGGGTCAATCAGATGCGCCCGTTCGTGCGGCACTTCAGCGTGCCGGGCGCACAGGTGTTCGACCCGTTCTGTGGATTCGGCAGCACGCTGCTGGCGGCAACGCTGGAAGGGCGCGGCGCCCATGGCATGGAGATCGATGCCGCACGTGCGCAACTGGCACGCACGCGTCTGCAACGGCACGGCGTGCAGGCGCCGGTCGTGGTCGGTACGCTGGTCGACACCGCGCCCGCTGCGGCGATCGATCTGTGCCTGACCAACGTGCCGTATTTCGGTTGCCACTGGCGCGGTGCGGCATTGCCCGGGCAGCTGTATGCCAGTGCCGATTACGCCGGCTACCTGTCCGGCATGCGGGCGGTCTTGCATGCGTTGCGCAAGCGGCTGCGGCCGGGTGGCTTCGGGGTGGCGATGGTGGAAAACGTCGTCGTCGGCGGGCGGGTGATCCCGCAGGCATGGGATCTGGGGCGGATCCTTGCCAGCCTGTTCACCCTGCGTGAGGAGCGGGTGCTGTGCTACCAGCGGCCGGGTGCAGCGCTGGCGCCTGCTGGCACGCACAGCAATCGCAGCCACGAGTACGCACTGATCTTCCAGCACCGCCGTGCGCGGCTGGACCTGCAGCAGGCAGCGCAGCTGCTGCAGGCGCTACGGGCAAACGGCCTGCCGGTGGAGGTGCACGGCAGTTACGCGCGCTGGCTGCAGGCGCCGGCGTCGGTGCCGGAGGGGCCGGCGGATCTGGACCTGATCGTGCAGGCCGAGCAGCCGCTCTGGGACCGCCTCACCGTCTGGCTGCAGGCGCAGGGATTCGCCTTGAGCCTGTGGGGCGAGCCGTGCCGGTCGCCGGTCACGCTGGCGGCGGTGCGTGCGCACCACTATCTGCGCGCCGAGCGCATCGGTGCAGACGGCAGCCGCCTGCAGCTGGACCTGCAATTGCCAGCGGATGAACCGCCGTTGCCCTGATCGGCAACGCGACGCCGCGCGCACAGCGGTTGCCGCTATGCTCTGTGCCGGTTCTGGATGCCGGAATTTTCCCATGTCTTGTTCTTCCCTGATTGCGCGCGGTGCCCTGCTTGGCGCGCTGGCAACCCTGGCTGGCTGCGGTGGCAGCAAGGGCGACACGATGCTGATGCGCGAGTCGTTCAATTCCGACGACACCTATTCGCGCAGTGTGGCCTCCACCTCGCCGCAGGCCTGCGAGGCCGCGCGCCGGGTGTTGTTGAGCCAGGGCTATGCGGTGACGCGTGCCGATGCCGCTGCGGTGGAAGGCAGCAAGAACTTCCAGCTCAAGGAAGCCGAGCAGAGCGAGCAACTCAATCTGCGCATTTCCTGCGCCACGCAGGACGGCGGCCAGGCGCAGGTGTTCGTCAGCGCATTGCAGGACCGTTACGCGCTGAAGAAGAGTTCAACCTCGGCCAGCGTCGGAGTCGGCGTGCTCGGCTCGTTGTCGTTGCCGGTCGGCAGTAGCGGCGATTCGCTGGTGCGCGTGTCCAGCACCACGGTGCAGGATGCGGCCTTCTACAAGCGCTTCTTCGAGCGACTGAATTCGTATCTGCCCAAGGTCACCGAAGCGGTGCCTGCGGCTGCAAACGCTGCCCAGGCGCCGCAAGTGCATACCACGCCCCCGGCACCGGCGGCCGACGCCCGGTGGGGTGAGACGGCGGTTTCGCCCGCCACACCGGCAAGCGCGCCGCAACCCGCTGCAACGCCGGTCGCCCAGCCACCGGTGGCGCCCTTGCCGGTCGAATCCCAGGACCCGCCGCCGATCCCGGCCAAGGTGCCGCAGACCGAACCTGCCGCACAGCAGTGAGAAGTTGGTTCAGGCTCCGCTCCAAAGCCTGAATAGCGGGCCGCACGCTTCACGTCGCGTTCTCGATACAGTGGCGAAAGTGCAATCATGATTCGCCGAGTGGGCGAGAACGAAGGAGACCGATGATGAAGATGCGCAATTCCCTGTTGGGTATGTCCCTGATCGGCCTGATGGCGACCAGCACCTTCGTGCAGGCGCAAAGCTATTCGCATCAGCAGCGCTACACCGAAGCAGACGAAGGCCGCAGATTCAATGACGGAACGCGCGTGCGTTGTCGGAATGTGGAAGTGCAGAAGAACTCGACCGATCCCAATCGCATCGGCGGTACAGTCGCTGGCGCTGCGATCGGCGGCCTCCTGGGCAACCAGGTTGGTGGCGGCAATGGCAAGAAGCTGGCAACCGTGGCCGGTGCGGTTGCTGGTGGTGCAGCGGGTCGCACCATTCAAGGCAACCGCCAGCAAGCTAATGGCAATCGTCAGGTGGCGCGCGTCTGCGAACGCCGCTGAAATCGATGCACTGAATCTTGTGAGCCCCGGTCCTGCCGGGGCTTTCTACGTCTGAGGATGCAGCGCCTTGCTGCCGATCTACATCACCTTGTATCGATGAGTGCGTTTCAGAAACCCCGCCTGCGGCTGTGGACGGGATTGATGCGGCGTGCGTCTGCATCCGCATCTGCGCGGCCCAAACCGCGTTCCCGTACCGCATTGCGTCTATGCGCGACCGCATTGCTCGGTGTGCAGATGTTGCAGGCCGCCGCGGCCACGCCGAGTGAGACTGCGCGCAAGGCGTCTGTGGACTGTGTCGATGCCCTGCTGCGGCGGCTGGGCTGGGATATTCGCAGCGCTTCGGTGCGTGCGCCGGTGGTGCGGCGCGGCGAGCCCTGTACGCGCGGGTCGCTTGCGCAGGCGCGTGCAGCCGGCGATCTGCAGCTGACGCTGCCGGCCAGCTGGAACGCGCAGCAACGCGGCGCCGCGCTCCAGGCCTTGCTGGACGATACCGCCACCCAATGCGCTTACGCGTTCGAACTCGGGGCGGCCACGCGGCGTGCAACCACGCAGCTGCAGAACAACCCGGGCTATCGGTTTTCGGCGTTGCAACTGGGCTGGATCGGATTCGGCTGGCGCGGCGCGGCAGCGCAGGGCTGGAGCGGCTTCCGCAGTTTCGGGCGTGGCTATCAACCGCGCGGCAGCAATGCGCAGGCGCTGGAGGTGTTTTATCGCGGCCAGGTGCGCTCCGAATGCGGCGTGGGGCGGCAGGTGGCCCAGCTGGCCACGCAGCGCGAACTGTATGGCGATACGGGCTTCGATCAGGTGTTCACTTCGGGCGAGTTGTCGATCGGCACGTTCTTGACCCTGCACGACACCGACAGCATCCTGCTGGGTGCGCATGCCGGCGATTTCTTCGCCGACGGCAAGGCGGTCAGGACCGCGCAGCTGGGGCGCCAGGCATTTGTCGGTGCGCCGGGGTTTATCGCGCATGTGTTCGACAAGTCGTCTCTGGACGACATCCACAATCAGGCCGAAAACTTCGTGGTGGTGGACGTCAGCGATGCGGCGGCGCAGGCGCTGGCGCAGCACGGCGGCTTTGCGCACTACGACGCGCTCAACCGGCAGATCTGGGAGCTGGCCAAGGAGCTACGCGGGCCGGGCAAGCGTCGCTTCGAGCGGTTGCTGTACGAGCGCGATGCACAACTGCGCGCCACGCTCGACCCGCAGCAGCAGGTGCGCCTGCAAACGCTGCAGGGCCTGTTGGATGACCCGTTCTACCAGGGCTTTCTGGTCTACGTGCATCCCAAGGGGATCAAGCCGATCGCCTATCACATAGCGCGCCTGCTCGATCGCAACCCGCGCACGCCGTATGCGATCGACCTGACCTTGCACAATCTGCGCAGCACCTTGTACTGGCGCTGGATCGACTGGCAGTTGCAACAGTGCGGCGCCGGTACCGCGGCGGAACGATCCATTGAGAATTCCGCCACGCCAGCGTACGCCGGGCGTGGCACCCTGCACTGATCAGATCACGAGGAGCGATTATGGAACTGGGTATGGTGGGTTTGGGCCGCATGGGCGCCAACATGGCCGAGCGCCTGGTACACGGCGGACATCGCGTGCATGGCTACGATCCGGGCGAAAGCGCGCGTCGCAGTGCGCAGGCCAAGGGCGTGGTCACTGCCGATGCGCTGGCCTCGCTGGTATCCGCGCTGCCGAGCCCGCGTGTGGTGTGGTTGATGGTGCCGGCGGGCAAGATCGTCGACGACACCCTGGCGCAGCTGCTGCCGCTGTTGCAGGCCGGCGATATCGTCATCGATGGCGGCAATTCGTATTACAAGGATTCGCAACGGCGCGCCGCATTGCTGCATGCCAGTGGTATTGCCTTTGTCGATTGCGGCACCAGCGGCGGCGTCTGGGGTCTGCAGGAGGGCTACAGCCTGATGGTGGGTGGCGACGAAGCGGCGGTGACCACGCTGCATCCGGTACTGGCCACATTAGCGCCGGCAGCGGACAAGGGCTGGGGGCGCGTCGGTCCGAGCGGCGCCGGCCACTTCACCAAGATGGTCCATAACGGCATCGAGTACGGAATGATGCAGGCCTATGCCGAAGGCTTCGCTTTGATGCAGCACAAGACCGACTTTGCGCTGGATCTGCACCAGGTCGCCGAGATCTGGCGCGATGGCAGCGTGGTGCGTTCGTGGCTGCTGGATCTCACTGCCGATGCGTTGGCGCATAACCCGACCATGGCTGGTATCGCACCGTTTGTGGCCGATTCGGGCGAAGGGCGCTGGACGGTTGCCGAGGCGATCGATCTGGAGGTGTCGGCGCCGATCATCACCTTGTCGCTGATGGAGCGGCTGCGCTCGCGCGACAAGGATTCGTTCACCGACAAGCTGCTAGCCGCAATGCGCAACCAGTTCGGTGGTCACGCAGTCAAGACCACGACTGAAGCCGCGCCCACGATCGGCAGCAAGGACGTCTGAGCGGTTGCGCCGACTCCTGCGCGCCTGCATGGCGGGCGCGTAGTGAAACGTCTTTCCATCCACTGCCGGCGTACCCGCTGGCTGATCGCAGTGCGTGTTGATCCAGTGCCCGCACGCGATACCGCAGGACGCGAGCATGCCATGCCGATGCCGCACACCGGTCAGGCGCCCGACACGGCGCACAGTCGTGCATCAGCCGCGTAAAACCGCGCTCGCTCCCTCCAGCCATTGCACCTGGCCCGAGGCGGCGCTGCGTTGCGCCAGCTCCAGCAGCTCCATCACCTGCACCGCGTCGGCACCGCTGACCGGTGCCGGTCCGGTGCCTGCCAGGGCATCGCGAAACGCGGCGTAGCACTGCCGGTAGTCGCCCGGCGTGGTGTCGGGTTGATGGGTATGCACGCGGCCTTCGTCGTCGACGCGGGTCAGCGTGCCCGGAAGCGGGTCCACGCCCCAACCGGCGGTACCGGGGCGGCGTCCGGCGCGTAGCTGGTCCTCCTGGGTGTCCAGCCCGTGCTTGAGATAACTGCCACGGGTGCCGTGCACGGCAAAGCGCAGGCCGCTGTCGGCCACCAGCGAGCCGGCATGCAGGATCACGCGCAGCCGCGGGTAACGCAGGGTGACGTGGAAATAGTCATCGCTGCGCGCCTGGTTGCGCTGGCGCTGCAGGTCCGCGCCGATCGCCTGCGGCATCCCGAACAGCTGCAGCGCCTGATCGAGCAGATGCGGCCCCAGGTCGTACCAGAGACCGGCGCCGGGAACCTCGCTTTCGCGCCAGCGGTCGCGCACCTGCGGCCGGAAGCGATCGAAGTGCGAATGGAATTCCACCACCTCGCCCAACTGGCCTTCGTCGATCAGCCGGCGCACGGTGAGGAAGTCCGCATCCCAGCGCCGGTTCTGGAACACGCTGACGACGCGCCCGGCCGCGGCGGCTGCAGCCACCAGCTCGCGCGCCTGCGCCGCGTCCAGCGCAAAGGGTTTGTCGACCAGCACATGCTTGCCGGCGGCCAGCGCCTGCAACGCGAACGGCGCGTGGGTCTGATTGGGCGTGGCCAGCACCACCGCGTCCAGCGCCGGATCGGCCAGTGCCGTTTCCAGATCGGCCAGCACGGCCACATCGGGGAAGTCCGCCTGTACCTGCTGCGGTTTTGACGACACCACGCTATGCAGGGCCAGGCCCGGGGTGCCGGCGATCAGCGGGGCATGGAAGGTGCGGCCGACATAGCCATACCCGACGACGGCCAGATTGAACGGTTTAGGCATTGAAAACGGTTCATCGCAACGACGGAGAGGTCTGCATGGTATTGCACGCACCCGTGTGCGCCGGGTTCACAGCCCCTGCATCCGGCAGTCACGTGTGCACGACGAGCGCCATTGCAGACTGCCGCCACATTCACAGGAGGGTACATCCAATGAAGAACATGACACATGCACGCAAGCTGCTTTCCCTGGCACTGTCGCTCGGTCTGACGCTGGGTGCCTCGCAGGCATTCGCCGCGCCGCAGGAGCACGCCGCGCACAAGGATCACGCTGCCGACAACATCAACGAATCCAAGAAGCCGGTGACCGATACCTGGATCACCACCAAGGTGAAGGCCGACCTGCTGGCCACCGACAACGTGTCGGGCACCGACGTCAAGGTCGAGACCAAGAACGGCATCGTCACCCTGACCGGCACGGTTGCCACCAAGGCCGAGCACGACAAGGCCGTGGCAGTTGCCAAGGGCATCGAAGGCGTCAAGAGCGTCAAGTCCACAGGCCTGAAGGTCGTTGCTGCAAAGATGTAATTGCAGCCGTAGCAAATGCCGGGGCAGCCGAGGCGAGGCGGCTGATCCGAGCACCAGGCGCACTCCACGGGGTGCGCTTTTTTTGTTGCCTGTTCGCGACCCAGGCAAGCCGACGGGCGGTAAGCGCTCGCACCATTTTCACGTTTGCTGCACTTATGATATGCCCATTCAGCTATGTCGCCGCGGGAGTGATCAGGCTGAATCGTTAATCTCATCCTGGGCCTGATCGGAGACAATGCCGACTTGCCTTCGGGGCCTTGGCAGCGAGCGGATACAGACCTAGCAATGCAGACGACGGTCCAAGAAGACAGATGGGATCGCTGGCGCCTGCCGTCACTGGCAGTTGCCGTGTTTCTGATTGTGGTGGTGCCGTCGTTGCTGTTGCAGCAGATGGCGCACAACGCCAACCAGGCTGCGGCGTGGGTGTTGCATAGCCAGGAAGTGCAGGAGACTGCCCAGCGCCTGGAAGCGGCAATGCGCGACACCGAATCGGCAGCCCTGATGCGCTCGCACGGCGTGCAGCGTCCGGCCTTGCTGGAGCGGATGCGGCGCGGGCGGCGCGAGTCGCTGGCTGCGGTGCAGCGGCTGATCGTGCTGACCAAGGACAACCCCGCACAGCAGGTGCGGATGGGGCGCATCCAGAGCACGATCGAGCGGCGTCTGTTGTTGGCCGAGCGGATTGCGGTGACCACTGCCCCCGAGCAGATCCGCGTGCTGATTGACGACATGACCTTGAACAACCCGATCCGTGTGCTGATCGACGAGTTGCAGGAGGCCGAGGGCAAGCTGCTGGAGCTGCGCAACACGCGCGCCGACACCGAGCGCGCCCATTACGCCGTGCTGAGCTGGGGCACGTTGGTGGTGCAGTTGCTGCTGCTGGGCACCGTGACCTGGTTGCTGCAGCGGCAGATCCGTCGCCGCCTGGCGGCCGAGCAGGAGTACCTGCGCGCCAACGGCCGTGCGTCGTCGGTATTGCAGACCGTGCGCGAGCCGATCGTGCTGCTGGATTCCAGCCAGCGCATCCTGCTGCACAACCCGGCGTTTGCCGAGTTGTACGGGCTGGACGAGCGCGGCAACGAATCGATGCCGCTGGAAGACGTGGGCGAGGGCGTCTGGCGCGATGCGCAGATCCATCAGCGGCTGGCCGATGTGCTGCTGCGCGGCCGCGAGTTGTGGGACTACGAACACGAGCAGCGCGCCGCCGATGGCGTGCAGCGCACCATGCTGATCAACGCGCGGCGCATGCCGCTGCCGGACACCAGCGACGAAGACGTGGTGCTGATGACGGTCAGCGACATCAGCCTGCAGAAGGCCTCGCAGCTGCGCATCCAGGAGCTCAACCGGCAGATGGAAGGCAAGGTGGAGCAGGTGTCGGAGGTCAATCGCGAGCTGGAGGCCTTCAGCTACTCAGTCTCGCACGATCTGCGCGCGCCGCTGCGCCATGTGGCCGGATTCTCCGACAAGCTGGCGCGCCATCTGGGCGATGCGGCGGACGAAAAATCGCGTCACTACATGGAAGTGATCAGCAGCTCGGCGCGTCGCATGGCGTCGCTGATCGACGATCTGCTGGTGTACTCGCGCCTGGGGCGCAGCGCGCTGCGGCTGCAGGCGGTGGACATGCAGTCGCTGGTATCGGAAACCCGCGCGATCCTGGACTCCAACGTGCAGAGCGAGAACACCGGCCACCGGGTGGACTGGCATATCGCGCCGTTGCCGGTGCTGGTGGCCGACGAGAACATGATGCGCCAGCTGTGGATGAACCTGCTCGGCAATGCCGTGAAATACAGCACCAAGCGCGAGGTGGCCAGGATCGAGGTCACCTACACGCCGATGGCCGACGGCGGCCACCAGTTCAGCGTGCGCGACAACGGCGCCGGCTTCGACATGGAATACAGCGACAAGTTGTTCGGCGTGTTCCAGCGTCTGCACAAGGCCAGCGAATATCCCGGTACCGGTATCGGCCTGGCCAGCGTGCGGCGCGTGCTGACGCGCCACGGCGGCCGGGTCTGGGCCGAAGGCGCGGTCGACGAAGGCGCCACGTTCTATTTTGTGCTTCCACCTGCGCTCGAAGCGCCCAACCAAGAGTTCACTGTATGACCGCCATCCGTACCATTCTTCTGGCAGAAGACAGCCCGGCCGATGCGGAAATGGCCGTCGATGCCCTGCGCGAAGCCCGCCTGGCCAATCCGATCGTGCATGTCGAGGACGGCGTCGAAACCATGGACTATCTGTTGCGTCGGGGCATCTTCGCCGATCGCGAGGAAGGCCTGCCGGCGGTGTTGCTGCTGGACATCAAGATGCCGCGCCTGGACGGGCTGGAAGTGCTCAAGCAGATCCGCAGCGAGGAGTCGCTCAAGCGCCTGCCGGTGGTGATCCTGTCGTCCTCGCGCGAAGAGAGCGACCTGGCCCGCAGCTGGGACCTGGGCGTGAATGCCTATGTGGTCAAGCCGGTGGACGTGGATCAGTTCTTCAACGCAGTCAAGACGCTCGGCACCTTCTGGGCGGTCATCAATCAGGCACCGGAGCTGGACTGACCCATGCTGCATGAGGGGGGCAAACTGGAGCAGCTGAAGATCCTTCTGGTGGAAGATTCACCGGAAGACGCTGAGCTGTTGTCCGACCAGCTGCTCGATGCCGGGCTGGATGCGGCGTTCGAGCGTGTGGACAGCGAACCATCGCTGCGTGCCGCACTGGATGCATTCCAGCCGGACATCGTGCTGTCGGATCTGAGCATGCCCGGGTTTTCCGGCCATCAGGCGCTGCGCCTGGTGCGCCAGAACGGCGCCACGCCCTTCATTTTCGTCTCCGGCACGATGGGCGAGGAAACCGCGGTCAAGGCGCTGCAGGATGGCGCCAACGACTACATCATCAAGCACAACCCGACACGGCTGCCCAGCGCAGTGATCCGCGCGATCCGCGAGGCGCGTGCGGATCTGGAACGTCAGCGCGTGGAGAGCGAGCTGATGCGTGCGCAGCGGCTGGAAAGCCTGGCGATGCTGGCGGCCGGGTTGAGCCACGACCTGCGCAACATCCTGCAGCCATTGCTGATCGTGCCCGACCTGCTGGCCGGACGCACCGACGATCCGCAGCTGCGTCAGCTGGCCAACGTGGTGGCCGAGTGCGGCCGGCGCGGGCATGAGATGGCCGAGTCGATGCTGTCGTTCGTGCGTGGCTCCAACAAGCCGCGCGAGCAGGTGTCGATCGCCAGCCTGTTCCAGGCCGTGCAGATGCTGCTCAAGAGCAGCCTGCCCGACGGCGTGCGCCTGCAGATGGACACGATCCCGCTGGATCTGACCATCGAGGCCAACTACACCGAGTTGCAGCAGTGCCTGCTCAACCTGGGCCTGAACGCGATCCAGGCGATGCCGGGCGGCGGGACGTTGACCCTGTCTGCCGACCGCCATGATGGCGCGCGCGTGCGCATGAGCGTGGCCGACACCGGCGTGGGCATGAGCGAGGACACCCGCGCACGCCTGTTCAGCCCCTTCTTCACCACCAAGGCCGACGGTACCGGCCTGGGACTGATTTCCTGCAAGCGCATCGTCGAAAGCTACGGCGGCAGCATCGTGGTCGACAGCCGCCTGGGCGAGGGCACGCGTTTCGACATGATCGTGCCGATGCGTGCGGCCGCGGGGACGGTTGCCGATCCCGAGCCGCCGCTGGCGTTGGGGCATGGGCAGCGCATCCTGTTGGTGGATGGCGAGGCCACGCGCCTGTCGCTGCTGGGCAACGCCTTGTCCAGCCAGGGCTATCAACCGCAGCTGGCAACCGACGGTGCGGCGGCGCTGCAGCTGGTGCAGCAGCACGCGATGCCGGACCTGGTGATCATCGACAGCGACATCATCCAGCTCTCGGCGGTGAGCGTGCTGTTGAGCATGCAGGAACTGGGCTATCACGGCCCGGCGATCGTGCTCGAAGACGTCGGCGCGCCGCTGCAACGTTCGCATTTCCCGCCGGAACTGCCGGTGCATGTGTTGCGCAAACCGCTGGAAATGCGCCGGGTGTTCCGCGCCGTGGCGCATGCGCTGGAAGTGGCCTGAGGCCAGGGTCTGGCGTACTACGGGCGGGCAGGCCAAGGTGCGCGACGATTGCAACAGTTGACGCCCACGCTGGCCGCATGCGCGAATAACGCATGACCACCGTGCTTCTCAGCCTCGGCAGCAACCTCCAGCCGACCCACTACCTGCGCCTGGCCGTCGACGCCTTGCGCGCGCGCTTCGGCCAACTTGCCATCTCGCCGGCGTATCGCACGCCGGCGGTGGGCTTCGACGGGCCGGACTTCGTCAACAACGCCGTGGCGCTGGACACGGACATGGACCTGCCTGCGCTCGACCACTGGCTGCATGCGCTGGAAGATACGCACGGCCGCGATCGCAGCGGCCCGCGTTTCAGCGACCGCACCCTGGACGTGGATGTGGTGTTCTTCGGCGATTGCATCATCGAAGGCCCCGGGCATCTACGCATTCCGCGGCCCGAGCTCAAACATGCCTTCGTGTTGAAGCCGCTGGCCGATATCGCGCCCGACTTTGTCGACCCGCTGAGCGGGCAGACCCTGGCCGCGCTGTGGCAGGCGCATTCCCAGTACGGCATTGCGTTTGCGACGGTTGCGTTGGACGCGGCTCCGGCGCTGGATGTGGCGCGGTAGCGTCGTTGTAGCTCAACTGAGCTGGCGGCCGCCGTCCACATGCAGGGTGTGGCCGGTGACGAAGCTGGCGTCGTCCAGCAGCCAGCGCACCGCCTCGGCGATTTCCTCGGGCGTACCGATGCGTGCCAACGGCGTGCGTGCGAGCAGCGCCTGTTTGGCATCTGCGGATTTGCCTTCGTCCGGCCACAGAATCGCACCGGGCGCGACCGCGTTGACGCGAACCTCCGGTGCCAGCTCCAGCGCGAGCGAGCGGGTGAGCATTTCCAGCGCGCTCTTGGACGCGCCGTACAGCGGGTGGTTGCGCATCGGCTGCTGCGCGTGCAGGTCGGTGAGGTTGACGATGGCGCCGTGGTGCTGGCGCAGCTGCGCGGCGGCAGCCTGGGCGATGAAGAACGGCGCACGTGCATTGACTGCGAACAATTCGTCCCATTGCGCCACCGTCGCTGCGCCGAGCGGGGTGGGATAGAACGCGGAAGCATTGTTGACCACGCCATCCAGGCGGCCGAACGCGGCGATGCAGTCGGCGACCAGCTGCGCCGGCGCCTCCGGCAAGCGCAGATCGGCGTGCAAGGCCTGCGCACTGCCGGCGCGCTGGGCGCACAGCTGCGCTACGCGCGCGCCGAGCGCCTCGCCGGAGCGGTGCCCGTGCAAGGCAACGCGGTGGCCGGCCGCATGCAACGTGGTGGCGATCTGGGCGCCGATACGGCGGCCTGCACCGGTGATCAACACCACCTTGGAACTGTCTGTCATGGCGTACTCGCTCGGCGTTGCAGAGGGCTCGGCTATCCTGTGCATTGTCCCCGCAACCGGTGCCCGCATGCACGCCGACCTTCCTACTCCCGATCCGGACGCCCTGGCGCATAGCGATCGGTTGGCTGCGCATCTGCGCGCCGAGATCGCCGCCGCCGGTGGTGCGATTCCGTTTTCGCGTTTCATGGAACTGGCGTTGTATGCGCCGGGCCTGGGCTATTACAGCGCCGGCTCCAGCAAGTTCGGCGAGGCTGGCGATTTCGTCACCGCACCGGAGCTGGGGCCGTTGTTCGCGGCCACCGTGTCCGGTGCGCTGGCGCCGGTGCTGCAGCAGCTCGGGCCACAGGCGCGCGTGCTGGAAGTGGGCGGCGGCAGCGGTGCATTCGCCGAAGTCACGCTCAAGCGCCTGCTCGAGCTGGATGCGCTACCGGAGCGTTACGCGATCCTGGAACCCAGCGCCGACCTGCGCGAGCGTCAGCGCGAGCGCCTGGGACGCAGCCTGATCCCGCCGGTCTTCGATCTGGTGGAGTGGCTGGACGGTCCATTCCCGGACGATTGGGATGGGGTGCTGTTCGCCAATGAAGTGATCGATGCATTGCCTACGCCGCGCTTCACGCTGCGCGATGGCGAGGTGTATGAGGAAACCGTGGTGCTGGACGCGCAGCAGCAATTCGCGCGCGGCGAGCAGCCGGCCGATGCCTTGCTGGGCGCGGCGGTGCGGCATCTGGAGCGCTATCTGGAGCAGCCCTTCGCCGATGGTTATCGCTCCGAGTTGCTGCCGCAGTTGCCTTACTGGGTCCAGGCGGTGGCTGGCGGTCTGAAGCGCGGCGCGATGCTGTTCGTCGACTACGGTTACCCGCGTGGCGAGTTCTATCGCGCGCAGCGCGAAGACGGCACCTTGCGCGCGTTCTATCGCCATCGCATGCATGAGGACCTGTATCGCTGGCCGGGCCTGCAGGATCTGACTGCGTCGGTGGACTTCACGGCGTTGGCCGAGGCCGGCACCGGGGCCGGTTTCGAACTGGCCGGATACTGCACGCAAGCGAGCTTTCTGCTCGGCAACGGCCTGGATGCCCTGCTGGCGCAGGCCGACACGCGCACCGACGAAGTGGGGCGCATGCGGCTGCGTGAGCAGATCAAGCGGCTGACCTTGCCCAGCGAAATGGGCGAGCGCTTCCAGGTGATGGGCTTTGCGCGCGATGTCGATTTTGCGCCGGCATTTCTGGCGGGCGATCTCACATGGCGGCTGTGAGCGCGGCGCTGCGTCCATTCCGGCGGCCACGGTTGTGGGTAGGCCTGTGGATCGCCGCAATCCTGATGGTGATTGCGGTATGCATGGGGCCGCCACCAGAGTTTCCGGAACTTCCTTCCAACAGCGACAAGGCCGAGCATTTCTTGACGTTCGCGTTGTTGTGCTGGGGGGCGGTGCAGCTGTTCGCCACCCGTCGCGCGCTGTTGCTTGCGGCGTTCGGATTGGTGCTGTTGGGGATCGGGATCGAGATCGCGCAAGGGGCACTGACCACCAATCGCAGCGCGGATCCGTACGATGCGCTTGCCGATACGTTGGGTATCCTCGCTGGCTTGTGCCTGGCATGGACGCCGCTGCGGTTGGTGATGTTGCGGATCGATCAGCGCATGTTTGGGCCGCGCGGGTAGATCTGTTGTAGAACAGCTGGTCTGTGACTTTGCTGCAAGGCCATTGCCCGCCCACCCTCGCAGGACACGCCGCAAGTACGTCCGTGTAGGCGCTTACGCGGCATCCATGCCGCGTAAGGTCGCGCGACGATGGGCAGGCAAGGACCGGTCGGGATGGTCGGCGTGCAATGTCGAGAGCAGTGCGCGATGGTCGTCCACCTGGCGATTGCGTAGCTTCCAATCTTCGCTCTCAGCCGGGCATGCGGACCGCGCGTTCGCGTAGCCACTTGGTTGCGACCCACTTTTCGCCGGCCAGGACCGGGGCGCCGGCATGCAGGCTGCGTGTCATCGGATGCGGGCGGTCGTAGCTGAAGAACACCGCATTGCCTTTCACGGCAGCGACGTCCAGGTGCGCATCGGGAAAGTGCGTGGCGCCGCCGCGTTCCGGGGTGTTGAGATACATCACCAGCGATGCGACGCGCTGACCGCCGGCCTGCAGCAGCACCGGCGTCCCGGCGGCAGCGGGGTCGAAGTAGTCGTAGTGCGGTTGATACTCGGCGCCGGTGGCATAGCGCAAGACCTGCAGTCCTTCGCCGTGGTCCACGGGCCAATCGAGCAGGCGGGCGATGCGCGCCTCGATGCGTTGGCATAGCGCATCCTGCCCCAGCTGCAGGCACATGCTGTGGCTGGTGCGCGCGGCATGCACGATCTGCGCGCCGTTGTCGTTGTCCACCGTGCGCGAACGCGCCAGGCGTGGCTGCGCCAGTGCGATCAATGCCTCGCATTCTGCATCGGACAGGAAATCGCCCAGCACCACCACGCGCGGCAGCAACAGGCTGACCAGCACGTGCACCTGGCGATCGCCCAGGTCCAGCAACGAGGCATCGTTGTCCTGCACCACTGCCGGCACGCGCACCGGCATCGGCAGGCCATGTGCCTGCGCGTGCTGCTGGATGTGGTCGCGCACCAATGCCTCGACTGCGTCGATGGCGTCCTGTTCGTTCCAGCCTTGATCCAAGAGCGGCTGTAGCGCTTGCTCCGGCGGCTGGCCGGCCACTGCCTGCGCAATGATCCAGTTGCCCAGGGCAGTGGGGATGGGGGTCGAGGTCATCCTTCTACAGTGCATGTCAGTGTGTGGCAGGCATGTGTCAATTGTGTCGTGGTAAGACAAATGACACAGACAGCCCCTATAAAAGTGACGGGGATCTTGAACGTGCTCGCCACTGCAGTGAGCGGAACGCAACCAATTCTTGACGACTCCTCTTCATACCGGACCTTCCTTGACCTGGAGATCAGCCGCATGTCCGTTCGCAATAGCAGCAAGACACTTCTCATGACGTTTGGTACCGCGCTGGCGTTGTCGGCCTGCGGTGGTGGTGCCGATCGTGTCGCTTCGCCCGGCGAGGGCGCATTTCCGCCGGCACCGACGCCGGCCCCCGCACCGACCCCGGCGCCCACGCCTGCACCCACGCCCGCTCCGACACCGACCGGCCCGGCCGCCGATTGCCCGACCGGTTTCTCCAACGTCGGCACCATCGCCAACAACACGCTGCGCGCCTGCCAGCTGCCGGACACCATCAACGGCAACCTGGTGGTGCCGGCACGTGCGGGCACGGCGTATTCGATCAGCGGACGCGTCAACGTGGGCACCGACCGCGGCGGCAACGCCATTGCACCGGCCGCCGGCAGCACGCAGGGCATCCTGACCATCGAGCCGGGCGTGACCCTGTTCGGTTCGGCGGGTAGCGATTACATCGTGGTCAACCGCGGTTCGCAGATCTTTGCCGAAGGCAGCGCCACCGCCCCGATCGTGTTCACCGCGCGCCAGGCGCTTGAGGGTCAGGTCAGCGCCAATACCATCGGTTTGTGGGGCGGCATCGTGGTGCTGGGCCGTGCGGCCATCAACAACTGCCCGGGCAGCACGGTCTCCGGCACGCCGGAATGCCAGGCGCAGGTGGAAGGTACCAACGCGTTCTACGGCGGCAACAGCGCCACCGACAACAGCGGCTCCATGCGCTACCTGCGGGTGATGTATTCGGGCTTCGAAATTTCGCCCAACAACGAGTTGCAGGGCATCACCCTGGCCGGCGCGGGCAGCGGCACGCGTCTGGATCATGTGCAGATCCACAACAGCTCCGACGACGGCATCGAATGGTTCGGTGGCACCGTCAACGGCAGCCACATCGTGATCACCGGCGCCGACGACGATTCGCTGGACACCGATGCCGGCTGGAACGGCGCCCTGCAGTTCGGCATCGTGGTGCAGCGCGCCGGTGGCGGCGACCGCATGAACGAGTGGAGCAGCCTGCGCCGTCAGCCGTATTCGCGTCCGAAGGTGGCCAACTTCACCTACGTCGGCAACGCGCGCGCCGGCGCGGCGATCATGCTCAACCAGGGCACGCAGGCCGCGTTCTACAACTCGGTCGTCACGCGTCCGGCCGGTGGCAGCGGTGATGGCCTGGTGTGCTTCAACCTGGCCGATGCCGACACGCTCGGTACCTTCAACTCGGTGTTCTTCGCCTGCCCGACGGCCTTCGGCAGCGATGCACGTGCGGCCACCCAGTTTGCGGCTGGCACCAACAACGTTGCCAACGGCGTGTCCACGTTGCAGAACACCTTCGTCAATGGCGCCAACGAAAGCGCCGTGCCGGCCTTCCAGGGCTTGAACGGGGTGAGCAGCTTCTTCCAGCAGGTGAACTACATCGGTGGCGTGCGCGATGCCAACGATACCTGGTGGCAGGGCTGGACCTGCGGCCTGACCGCCGATCGTCCCTGCTGAGGTACAGCATCGCAAGGCAGCCCACGCGCTGTCTTGCGATGCGTCCAGCGTCATCTTTCAGTTGCCAGGGCTCCCACGATGCGAACCTCCGCTGTCGCCCGTCTCTCGCGGACGGGCCTGTCTCTTTCCATTTCCACCTTGCTGTTTTCCGGCGCTGCGCTGGCGCAGTCGACCACCACCGATGCCGACACCAGCAGCGGCGGCACCGCCACCAGTGCGCCCAAGCAACTCGACCAGGTCGTGGTGCGTGGCGAGTACATTCCCCAACCGATGCTGCAGACCTCGGAGGTGGCATCGTTTGTCACCCGTGAGGACATGGAGCGTACCGGCGACAGCAGCGCCGCCGTTGCGCTGACGCGTGTCACCGGGCTGAGCCTGTCGCGCGGCAAGTACGTGTATGTGCGCGGCCTGGGCGAGCGCTACTCGTCGGCGTTGTTTAACGGCTCGCCGCTGCCCAGCCCCGAGCCGATGCAGCGCGTGGTGCCGCTGGATCTGTTTCCCAGCGATGTACTGGCCAGCGTGACCGTGCAGAAAACCTATTCGGCCGATTATCCGGGCGAATTCGGCGGAGGCGTGATCGATCTGCAATCGATGGCGGTGCCGGACAAACCGTTCCTGTCGCTGACCGTGGGTGGCGGCGTCAACAGCGTCAGCACCGGCGAAAAAGGCCTGACCTATTACGGCTCCGGCGATGACGAGTGGGGCTACGACGACGGCACGCGCAAGCAGCCTGCCGCGTTGCGCGATGCGATCCAGAGTGGCCGGCGCGTGGATCTGGGCAGTTTCTCGCGTGAGGACATCCGCCGTATCGGGCGCAGCTTGAACGACGCCAACCTGTATGTGCTGCAGGAAAAAGACAGCATCGCCCCGGACGTCAATGTCGGTGGCAGTGCCGGTTACAGCATGGATGTGGGTGAGGCCAAGCTGGGCATCATCGCGGTGGCCAGCTACGACAACGAGTGGCGCACGCGCACCGGCAGGCAGCAGGACGGCATCTTTGTCGGCGATGCGGTCGAGTTCAATTCCAACTACGACTTCGCCACCACGCGCAACAATGTGCGCACCAACGGCATGCTGGGCCTGGGCTGGGAATACGGCAGCCACACTATCGGCTGGACCACCTTGTATGTACACGACGCCTTGAAGGTGGCGCGCAGCCGCGCCGGCCGCGATGAGCTGGCCGGTTTCGACGTACGCGACGACAACACCGAGTGGTACGAGCGCCAGCTGATCAACAACCAACTGCGCGGCACGCATGCATTCGGCGAATACGATGATCTCAAGATCGAATGGCGCGCAGCGGTGGCCAATGCCAGCCGCGATGTGCCGTACGAAACCGGCATTCGCTACGAGTTGCTGGATGGCTACTGGGCGCACGATGCCTCGCGCGTGCAGAACTACACCCGCTTCAGCAAGGTCGACGACACCGTCGCCAGCGGCGGGGTGGATGTGACCTGGCGTTTGCCGATCGAGCACGACTTCACCGTCAAGGGCGGTCTGGCCTATCTGGACAACGACCGCAGCGCGTGGAGCCGGGAGTTCCGCTTCCTGGCGCTGGATGGCCCGCTGCCGTTCTACAACCAGTTCCAGCGTGTGGATTATCTGATCTCCGATTACAACCTCAGCAACGATCTGCTGCGCCTGCGCGAGACCACCGGCAGCTTCGGTGCGGCCGCGTACGACGCGACCCTGAAGGTCAAGGCGGCCTATCTGCAGGCCGAGGGCGAGATCGTGCCGACCCTGCGCGCCACCGTCGGTATGCGTTACGAGGACGCCACGCAGGCGGTGCATCCGTACGACATCTTCACCGGCGTGCGCCAGGACAGCGTGGCCCCGCTGGAGAACAGCTACGCGTTGCCGTCGGCCACGGTGACCTGGAATTTTGCCGAGAACCAGCAGCTGCGCGTTGGTGCGTCCAAGACCATCGCGCGCCCGCAGTTCCGCGAGATGGCGCCGCAGCAGTACCTGGACCCGGATATCGACCGCCAGTTCTTCGGCAACCCGTTCCTGGTCGACAGCGAGCTGGTCAACCTGGATGCGCGGTACGAGTGGTTCTTCGAGCCGGGCGAGTATTTCACCGTCGGCGCGTTCTACAAAAGCATCGACAAGCCGATCGAAGCCATCGTCAACGATGCGCCCGGCGGCGGCATCGTGCAGAGCTTCATCAATGCGCCAGAGGCCACTTTGTATGGCATCGAGCTGGAAGCCAAGAAGTATCTGGACCTGCCGATCGCGGCCGACTGGTGGGGCGACAACCGGGTGTTCGTGTCCGGCAATTACACGCGCACCAAGTCGGAGGTGAGCGCCGGCGATGGCGATACCGTGCAGCCGTTCGGCTTCACCGCACCGGTGCAGGCAACCTTGTTCATCCGCGATGGCTCGGCCTTGCAGGGGCAGTCCGATGACATCGCCAACCTGCAGATCGGTGTGGAAAGCGAAAGCACCCACAGCCAGGCCACCTTGATCGCCAACTATGTCGGCGAGCGGGTGTCCGCGCGTGGTCGCCCGGGGCAACCGGATTACATCGACAAGCCCGGCACCTCGCTGGATCTGGTGATCAAGAAGGGCCTGGTGTGGTCGGGCAATACGCTGTCGTTGAACTTTGCCGCACGCAACCTGCTCAAGACCCGCTACCAGGAGTATCAGAGCCTGGGCAGCAACCGGGTGGACCTGTACGAGTACCAGCCCGGCGTGACGTATGACCTGAGTGTGACAGCGCGCTTCTGATCCGACGCCCGCTGCCGGTATCGCACATGCCCGCCCTGCCTCGCATGGCGGGCGTGTGCAGATGGATTCGTGTCGCCGTGTGTCGGGCTGTGTCATCACTTTCTTCGAACTGACACATTGCTGCCGCATTCTGTCATTCGACCGCAATCCTGAGACGGATGTCCGCTTTGCAGCGCGCTTTGCCCTCCTTGAAACCCCTGATGTCGGCGCGTGGCCGCACTGCATTGGGCTGCGTGCTGCTGGCCTTGCTCGCCCTGCAGTGCGCGCGCGTGGTGTGGGTGGTGATCACCCCGATCGGGCCGTGGGGCACTGTCCAGGTCGCCACGCCTGCACATGCGGAGCTGCCGGCACTGCGCCGCGATGTGTTCCATCGCAGCGTTCCCGAGGCCAGCAGCGACGGCATCGTGTTGCATGGGGTGCGCGCGGGCGGCGGGCAAGCGGCTGCGTTTCTGAGCAGCGGCGACGGCAGGCAGGGGGCGTATCGCGTTGGCGATGGCGTGGTACCTGGCGTGGAGGTACAGGCGATCGCGAGCGATCACGTGCTGCTGCGCGCCGGCCGTGGAGTGCGACGTCTGAGCTTGGTGGAGACCACGGCGTCGTCGTCGGCCACATCGCCAGCAACGGCCGCGACCGCAGCGACAGGCGCCGCCGCGCCTGCAGTGACGTCGAATGTCGGCACAGCCGCTGGCACGGTCGCAGCGACGGCCGTCGACCCGCACCAACTGCTGACCACCGCCGGCCTGCGTGCAAGCGAAGACGGCAGCGGCTTCACCGTGATGCCGCGCGGTGATGGCGCACTGCTGCGCCAGGCCGGCCTGGCGCCGGGCGATGTGCTCACCCAACTCAATGGCCGCACGCTCGATGCCGAACATCTGCGCGAGCTGCAGGACGAACTACGCGATGGCCAGGCAGCCACGCTGACCTACCGCCGTGACGGCCAGACCCACACCATGACCCTGAAGCGCCCGCAATGACCGCTGCCCGCCCCGTATGGCTGCTTTCGGCCGCGTTGTTGCTCGCCCTGCCGGCGGTGCCGATGGTGTCGCTGCATGCCGCCGACGCACCGGCCGTGCGCCTGCAGGACGTGGACCTGCGCGCGTTCATCCAGGACGTGTCGCGTGCCACCGGCATCACTTTCATCGTGGACACGCGCGTGCAGGGCACGGTCAACGTGGCGCGTGCGCAGGCGATGTCGGAACAGGATCTGCTCGGCATGCTGCTGGCGGTCTTGCGCGCCAATGGCTTGATCGCGGTGTCCAGCGGGCCGTCGACCTACCGCATCATTCCCGACGATACCGCTGCACAGCAACCGGCCAGCGCTGCCAACGGCAATCTGGGATTCGCCACGCAGGTGTTCACCCTGCAACGCGTGGATGCACGCAGCGCCGCGGAGATCCTCAAGCCCCTGATCGGGCGCGGCGGCGTGATCATGGCGATGCCGCAGGGCAACAGCCTGTTGATTGCCGACTACGCCGACAACCTGCGCCGCGTGCGCGGCCTGGTCGCGCAGATCGACACCGACCGCGCGGCGATCGACACGGTGAGCTTGCGCAATAGCTCCGCACAGGAACTGGCGCGCACGCTGACCTCGCTGTTCGGGCAGGCGGGCGAGCGCAGCAACGTGCTGTCGGTGCTGCCGGTGGAAAGCAGCAATTCGCTGATCGTGCGCGGCGACCCGGCACTGGTGCAGCGCGTGGTGCGCACCGCGGTGGATCTGGACGGGCGCGCCGAACGTCGCGGCGATGTCAGCGTGGTGCGGCTGCAGCACGCCAGCGCCGAGCAATTGCTGCCGGTGTTGCAGCAGCTGGTCGGGCAGAGCCCGGGCAACGAGGCACAGCCCGGGCAGGACACGCGCTCCAACGCGGTGGATGTGGCCGCCGCTGCTGCGGGCGCTGCACAGACGCAGGTGATCACACCGGCCGCCGGCAAGCGCCCGGTGATCGTGCGCTACCCCGGCTCCAACGCCTTGATCATCAATGCCGACCCGGAAACCCAGCGTGCCTTGATGGAGGTGATCCGTCAGCTGGACGTGCATCGCGAGCAGGTGCTGGTCGAAGCGATCGTGGTGGAGATCTCCGACACCGCCGCCAAGCGCCTGGGCGTGCAGCTGCTGTTGGCCGGGCGCAATGGCACGGTGCCGTTGATCGCCACGCAGTACAGCGGCGCCTCGCCGGGCATCGTGCCATTGGCCGCAGCGGCGGCCGGCACGCGCAGCAATAACGGCCAAGACGATTCGGTGCTGGAACAGGCGCGCAATGTGGCCGCGCAATCCTTGCTGGGCCTGAGCGGCGGCCTGATCGGGCTGGCCGGGCAAAGCAACGATGCGGTGTTCGGCATGATCATCGATGCGGTCAAGAGCGACACCGGCTCCAACCTGTTGTCGACCCCGTCGATCATGACCTTGGACAACGAGCAGGCGCGCATCCTGGTCGGCCAGGAAGTGCCGATCACCACCGGCGAAGTGCTGGGCGCGGCCAACGACAACCCGTTCCGCACCATCCAGCGCCAGGACGTGGGCGTGGAGCTGGAAGTACGCCCGCAGATCAATACCGCCGGCGGCATCACCCTGGCGATCAAGCAGGAAGTCTCGGCCATTGCCGGGCCGGTCAGCGCGCAGTCGTCGGAGCTGGTGTTCAACAAGCGCCAGATCGAAACCCGCGTGGTGGTGGAAAACGGCGCCATCGTCGCGCTCGGCGGCCTGCTCGACCAGAACGACCGGCAGACCGTGGAGAAGGTGCCGCTGCTGGGCGATGTGCCCGGCCTGGGCGCGCTGTTCCGGCACAGGTCGCGCAATCGCGACAAGACCAATCTGATGGTGTTCATCCGCCCCACCATCATCCGCGATGCGGCCGATGCGCAGCGCATGACCGCACCGCGCTACACCTATCTACGCGACCGCCAGTTGGCCGACGGCGACCCGGAAGCCGCGCTCGATGCGTTGGTACGCGACTACCTGCGCGCGCCGCCGCCGCAGCTGCCGGCCGCGCCAGCGTCGGCCGTGCCTGCGCCGGCAACAATGCCCGCGCCCGGCGTGCGTCCCGCGCAGCGCTGATGCCATGAACACCGCGCGCGCCAGCATTTCCTACGCGTTCGCCAAGCGCCACGGCGTGGTGCTGCTCGGCAGCGACAGTGCCGCGCAGATCGGTCTGCGCGAAGGCGGCGATGTGCAGGCCCTGATCGAGCTGCGGCGTGCCCTGGGCATGCCGTTGCAGGTGCGCACGCTGGCGCCGTCGGTGTTCGACCGGCATGTGTCGGAGATCTACGCCGATGCCGGCATGGAGCAGGGCGTACAGGTGGAGGCGCTGGACCTGCACGACAGCCTGGATTCGTTGATCGACGACATCCCCACCGCCGATCTGCTCGACAGCCAGGACGATGCGCCGATCATCCGCCTGATCAACGGCATCATCGCCGAGGCCGCGCGCCTGGGCGCCTCGGACGTGCATCTGGAATCCTACGAAGCGCGGCTGCGCGTGCGCCTGCGCGTGGATGGGGTGATGCGCGAGGCGGCCACCTTGCCCGGACGCATCGCGCCGTTGCTGGTGTCGCGCGTCAAGGTGATGGCGCGGCTGGACATCGCCGAAAAACGCATCCCGCAGGACGGCCGGGTGTCGCTGGTGATGGGTGCCAAGGCGCTGGACGTGCGCGTGTCCACGCTGCCGACGCGCAGCAGCGAGCGCGTGGTGCTGCGCATCCTGGACAAGGAGCAGGGCACCTTGTCGTTGGCCCAGCTCGGCATGCCACCGGCGGTGATGCACACCGTGCAGCGCGCCCTGCAGGTGCCCAACGGCATCGTGCTGGTGACCGGGCCGACCGGCTCGGGCAAAACCACCACGCTGTATGCGGCGCTGAGCCTGCTCAACGACGGCTCGCGCAACATCCTCACGGTGGAGGACCCGGTGGAATACGCCATCGACGGCGTCGGCCAGACCCAGGTCAATGCACGTGTCGGCATGACCTTCGCAGCCGGCTTGCGCGCGATCCTGCGCCAGGATCCGGACGTGGTGATGATCGGCGAGATCCGCGACGCCGAGACCGCGCAGATCGCCGTGCAGGCCAGCCTCACTGGCCACCTGGTGCTGTCCACCGTGCACACCAACGATGCGGTGGGCGCAGTCACGCGGCTGCGCGACATGGGCATCGAACCGTTCCTGCTCGCGTCGAGCCTGCGGCTGATTCTGGCGCAGCGCCTGGTCCGTCGCCTGTGCACGCAGTGCCGTGCACCGCGCCCGCTGGATGCCAGCCCGCGGCAGATGTTGCAGGCGCCCGACGATGCAACCATCTACGCCGCCGTGGGCTGTGCGGCTTGCCACCACAGCGGTTATGCCGGGCGGGTGGGCATCTACGAAGCCATCGCGGTGGATGATGCGATGCGCCGGTTGATCGGCGACAACGCCGACGAGGATGCCTTGGCTGCAGCGGCCTTCGCACGCGCAGCGCGCCTGGGCGATGCCGCGCGTGCGGCGGTGCTGCAAGGCCTCACCACGCTGGAAGAAGCGCTGCGGGTCACCCGCCAGCAGGACGATGCGCATGCCGCGGTTTGACTACACCGTGCTCGACCTGCACGGGCACAGCCGCCAGGGCGTGATCAGCGCGGACACGGCGCAGGCTGCGCGTGCGCAACTGGAGCAGCGGCAGTGGGTGCCGGTACGCGTGGAGGCGGCGGTGGCGGCCAGCGGCGTGCGTCCGGCGCGTTTCAGCGGCAAGGATCTGGTGCTGTTCACCCGTCAACTTGCCACGCTGGTGGAAACCGCGCCGCTGGAAGAAGCGCTGCGCACCATCGGCACGCAGTCCGAGCGGCGCGGCGTGCGCCGGGTCACCGGCCAGACGCACGGGCTGGTGGTCGAGGGCTTCCGCCTGTCCGATGCGATGGCGCGCCAGGGCACTGCGTTTCCGCCGCTGTACCGCGCGATGGTGGCCGCGGGCGAAAGTGCCGGGGCGCTGCCACAGGTGCTGGAGCGCCTGGCCGACCTGCTGGAGCGGCAGGCGCAGGTGCGCAGCAAGCTGCAGTCTGCGTTGGTGTATCCGGCGGCGTTGGCCCTGACCGCCGGTGCGGTGGTCATCGTGCTGATGACCTTTGTGGTGCCCAAGGTGGTGGACCAGTTCGATTCGATGGGGCGCGCATTGCCATGGCTGACGCGCGCGGTGATCGGCGTGTCGAACTTCCTGCTGCAGGCTGGCATTCCGCTGCTGATTGCACTGGTCATTGCAGTGATCGCAGCGCTGCGCCTGCTCAAGCGCCCGGAGTTACGCCTGGCGGCCGACCGTGCGGTGCTGCGCGCGCCCTTGCTCGGCCGGTTGATCCGCGACCTGCACGCCGCACGCATGGCGCGCACGCTGGCGATCATGGTCAACAGCGGGCTGCCGCTGATGGAAGGCCTGATGATCGCCGCGCGCACCGTCGACAACCGCGCCTTGCGCCTGGCCACCGACAACATGGTCACGGCAATCCGCGAGGGCGGCAGCCTGGCCGCGGCGATGAAGCGCGCGGGCGTGTTTCCACCGACGCTGCTGTACATGGCCTCCAGCGGCGAAAACAGCGGGCGCTTGGCGCCGATGCTGGAGCGCGCCGCCGATTATCTGGAGCGCGAGTTCGAGTCCTTCACCACCGCGGCGATGAGCCTGCTGGAGCCGGCCATCATCGTGCTGCTCGGCGGCGTGGTGGCGGTGATCGTGCTGTCGATCCTGCTGCCCATCCTGCAATTCAACACCCTCGCGCTTGGTTGAGCGCGGACGCTTATCCCTGGAGATCCTCATGCAGTCCATCCATCATCGCCACCGTCCTTGCTCGCTGTCCTCGCAAGCGCGAACGCGCGGCTTCACCCTGGTCGAGTTGATGGTGGTCATCGTCATCATCGGCCTGCTGGCCACCGTGGTGATGATCAACGTGATGCCCAGCCAGGATCGCGCCATGGTCGAGAAGGCGCGTGCCGACGTGGCGGTGCTGGAGCAGGCGCTGGAAACTTATCGGCTGGACAACCTCAGCTACCCGAGTACCGAACAGGGCCTGCAGGCCTTGCTCAATGCGCCGACCGGGTTGACCCGGCCCGAGCGCTATCGCCAGGGCGGCTATGTCCGCCGCCTGCCGGAAGATCCGTGGGGCCACGCATACCAATACCGTCGACCGGGTCGCAGTGGTGGTTTCGACGTCTACTCGTTCGGTGCCGACGGCGCCGAAGGCGGCGACGCCGACAATGCCGATATCGGCAACTGGCGCTGAGTCGCAGCAGTGCTCGCGCAAACGGCCATGGCAAGGCACTCACGGGCACGCGCATCGCGGACGCAGGTGCACGGCTTCACCCTGCTCGAACTGCTCGCCGTCCTGGTGATCACCGCACTCGCCAGCACGCTGGTGGTGCTGACCTTGCCGGATACGCGGCGTGACCTGCACGACCAGGCCGATGCATTGGCCAGTGCCTTGTTGCACGCGCGCGACGAAGCCATCCTGAGCCTGCGCATGGTCGAGGTGACCGTGGATGCGGGGGGTTACAGGTTCCGCCGCCAGGCGCAGCAACGCTGGATGCCGCTGGATGAAAAGCCTTTCGCCGCGATGCGCTGGCCTGCCGGCGTGCAGACGCAGTTGCCGGTGGGCGGGACCCAGTTGAGCGTGCGCTTCGATCCCACCGGTGCGGCCACGCCGCAACGCATCGCGCTGGCCGACGGCCAGCAACAGCTGCAGGTGGTGGTGGATGCCGCCGGCGTGGTGCGGGTCGATGCGCCCCTGCGGTAAGCCCCATGCCTGCGCCGGGTTTTCGCTGCTCGAGCTGCTGGTCGCGCTGGCGATCTTCGGCATGGCCGTGGTTGGCCTGCTGAACCTGTCCGGCGAAAGCACGCGCACTGCGGTGGTGCTGGAAGAGCGCGCCTTGGCTGCGGTGGTTGCGGAGAACCAGGCGATCGACGCAATGCTGGCGCCCACCGCCGCAGCAGTGGCGCCGGCGAGCGGGCAGGAAATGCTGGGCGGACGCAGCTGGGACTGGCGGCGCACGTCGATGCCGGCCGGCAGTACCGGCATCGTGCGCATCCAGGTGCAGGTGCGCGCCGCAGCGCAGGCGCAGGAGATCGCCAGCGTGAGTGTCCTGCGGAGCGCCGAATGATCCGCGCACGTCGCAGCGCAGCGGGCACCCGTGGCAGCGCGGGCTTCACCTTGATCGAGCTGCTGGTCGCCCTGGCGGTGTTCGCGCTGGTGGCGGTCGCCGCGGTGGTGGTGATGCGCCAGAGCATCGACCAGCGCGATGCGGTGCGTGCACGTTTGCAGCAGGTTCGCGAGTTCCAGCTTGCACATGGCCTGCTGCGCAGCGACCTGCAGCAGGCCGCAGTGCGACGCACGCGCAACAGCGAGGGCGGCGCAGCACGCACCGCGTTCGTCGCGAGCCCGCCCGGTGTGCCGGGGCCGCTGTTCGGTTTTGTGCGACGCGGCTGGAGCAATCCGGATCAGGCGCCGCGCGCGTCGCTGCAGTACGTGGAATACCGCGTGGTCGACGGACGCCTGGAGCGCAGTGCGCGTCCCGCACTCGACGGTGCAGTCGCCGGCACGCCACAGGTGGTGTTGCGTGGCGTGCGCTCGGCAGCGGTCGGGTTCCATTATCGCGCGCAGTGGAGCGATGGCTGGAGCGGCGGGCTCGACGCGCTGCCGGATGCGATCTCGCTGGAGCTGGAGCTGGAGCAATGGGGCCGCGTGCGCCAGTTGTTCCTGCTGCCGGAGGGGCGCGGATGAAGACCTTGAACGCACATGCCGAGCAACGTGGCGTCGCACTGCTGACGGTGTTGTTGCTGGTGGCGGTGATGACGCTATTGATGGTCGCAGTGCTGGACGATCTGCGCTTCGGCCTGCGCCGCAGCGGCAATGGCGAGGCGATGACGCAGGCGCAGTGGTATGCGCTGGGCACCGAAGCCATCGCCCGGCAACGCCTGCAGGCACTGGCCAGGCGCGACCCGATGCGCACCACGCTGGAGGGCGGCTGGAACGATCAACCGGTGACCTTCCCGCTGGACGACGGCGCAGTGAGTGTGCGGCTGCGCGACCGCGGCGGCTGCTTCAATCTCAACAGCGTGGTCGCCGGTGCGCCCGAGCAATGGCAGCGCAGCGACGACGGCGCAGAACAGTACCGCGCCTTGCTGGAGGTGCTAGGCATCGCACCGCAACAGGCACAGGCGCTGACCGATGCGCTGGTGGACTGGATCGACAGCGACAGCCAGCCCGGTGCGCAGGGCGCCGAAGACGATCGTTATCTGCAATCGGCAGTGCCGTTGCGCAGCGGGGCGACCCTGCTGGCGGGCGTCAGCGAGCTGCGCGCCATCGCCGGCTATACGCCACAGGTGATCGCGCAGTTGCGGCCGCATGTGTGCGCATTGCCGGAGGCGCGCCTGTCGCCGATCAATATCAATACGCTGCGCCCGGAAGATGCGCCGGTCCTGGTGGCGCTGACCGAAGGCGCTCTGGAGCTGGCAGCCGCGCGCCGCGTCATTGCCGCGCGGCCGGCTGGGGGATGGCGCGATGCCAACACCTTTTTGAGCCAGCCTGCGCTGATCCAGGCCGAACCTTCCAATGCAGTGTTGGAGCAGATCGAACTACGCACCCGCTATTTTTCCCACTACAGCCAGGTCGACCACGCCGGCGCGCAAGTCGTACTGGACGCCTTGCTGCAGCAGGATCCTGCCGGCCGCGTGCGGCTGGTGGCGCGTCAATGGAGTTCCGACGAATGAGTACCACCTTGCTGTTGCTGCCCGCCGATGCCACGGCACACGCGATTGCCGTGCGTGTAGACGCGCATGGCCAGGTACTGTCGCAGCGTGCAGCCAGCGCGCCGTATGAACCGTCCACGCGCACCGTGCTGGTGGTGCCGGGCGTGGACGTGCATCTGCGCTGGCTGAGCCTGCCCGGCCGCAGCATCGCGCAGTCGGTCGCGGCTGCACGCCTGCAGTTGGCCGAGCATCTGGCTGTGGAGACGCCGGCCTTGCATGTGGTGATCGCCGAGCGCAGCGAGGCCGATGGCACGCGCCTGGTCGCTGCGGTGGACAGCGCAGTACTGCAGCAGTGGTTGGCGCGCGCAACGCAGCTGGGCGTCGTCCCCGATGCGGTGGTGCCCGATTGCCTGTTGCTTGAGCCGGCCACGGATGCTGCGGCAGCGGTGATGGACTGGGATGGCCGTTGGCTGATCCGCGGCGCAGGCCTGGCCTGCAGCCTGGAGCCGGAGGCCGCGCGCATGCTGCTGGGCGAGCGCGTGCCGGCACAGCCGCCAGCGCACGCCACCGCGCACATTGCCTGCCTGGCACAAGGCGCCATGCGCGTGCCGATCAACCTGCTGCAGCACGCGTTCGCTGCAAGGCCGGCCGCTGCGCAGACAATCACTGCGCGCCGTCTTGCGGTGCTGGCCGCGCTGGTGCTGCTGTCGCCGCTGGTGCTGTTGCTGGCGCAGACACTGCGCTACGAAATCGGTGCGCGCATGCTGCAATCGCGCGCTGCCGCGCAGTTGGGCGTGCGCGATGCAGCGGCGGTGCCGGCCGCGCTGCAGGCACGCCGGCATACCGGTGCAGCGGCCGATCGCCTGGCCGTGCAGCTCGGTCCCTTGTTCGCGGCGGTCGATGCCATGCCGGCGGCGGAACTGGATCAGATCGACTATCACGCCACACAGCCGCTGCGCGGCACCCTGCTGCACGCCGATGGCGCCAGCCTGCAAAAGTTGTCCACGCGGCTGGCCGGGCAGGGGTGGCAACTGCAGCCCGGCAGCAGCCAGGGCGAGGACGATCGCCTGCGGACGTCATTCGTGCTGGAGCCATTGCGATGACTGCACCTGTGCAACGCTGCACGCAGTGGTGGCAGGCGCGTGCGCCGCGCGAGCGGCTGATGCTGGGCGTGATGTGCGCTGCCGTGGCCGCGTTCGTCGCCTGGTATGCGCTCTACACCCCGTTGCGGCACTGGCATGCCCAGGCGCAGGCGCGCTATGCCGCTGCGGCGCAGCTGGTGCTCGACGCATCTGCGCAGGCATCGGCGAGCAGGCGTACCGCTGCACCTGGTACGGCGGCACTGAACGAGCTCATCGCCAGCAGCGCACGCGATGCCGGTGTCGGCATCACCGCCCAGCAGCGCAACGCAGCGGGCGGGGTGGACGTGCAGATCGATGCGGTCAGCGCCGCCAGCTTGTTCGGCTGGCTGGAGCGGCTGCGCCAGGCGCATGGCCTGGCGCCAACGCAGCTGAGCATCGTGCGCGACCAGGGCCAACTGCGGGTACGCTGCGGGTTTGCGGAGCCTGCACCGTGACGCGCCTGCGTTGGATCCTGGTCTTCCTGGTGATGGTGGCTGTCGCGCTGCTGGCGTGGCTGCCGCTGCGCCTGGTGTTGCCACGCGAGGGCCTGCCGTTCTCGGCGCTGGACGTGGATGGGCCGGTATGGGCCGGCACCTTGCGGCAGGTGCAATGGCAAGGCATCGCCTTCGGCGATGTCACGGTACGGCCGCGTGTCTGGCCGTTGTTGCGTGGACAGCGCCAGGTATACTTGCAGGCCACGCAGCTGCAACTGCTGCTGGTGGATGGCGCGCAATACGGTATCGGCGATGCGCAGGGCCAGCTGCTGTTGCGCCAGCCGGCGGGCATGGCCTTGATCGATCTGGCGGTGGAGCTGCAGCAGGTGGATCTGCTGTTCGATGCCACCGGCTGCGTGCAGGCGCGTGGGCGGGTCGGCCTGCAACTGCTGGCAAGTGGCGCGGGCGAGTTGCCCGGTCTGCCGCCGTTGCGCTTGTCCGGGCAGCCGCGCTGCGTGGACGACAGCGCCGTGCTGACCCTGCTGCCCGACGCCGCGTTGCCTGCCGGCGTGCAGGCCGATGCACAGCTGCACCTGTGGCGCGATGGACGCTGGCGGCTGCAGTCACGCGTCGATCCAGGGCAGGACGCAGTGTTGGGCGTGGGTCTGCAGTTGCTGGGCTTCGCTGCCACCCCGGAGCGGGGCTTGCTGCGCATCGACCAAGGGCAATTACGTTGACGGCGGATGGCTGGCGAACGGGCCGGCTGACTGGCCATGTGCATCAAGCGCGCAGGGGAATGCCCGGGTCCTTGTACAGGTGCGGGCTGGGTGTCGCCCCCGCGTTGTCGGGAGTTCCTCGCCGCTGGTGTTTGTTCCTCCAAGCCAGCGCAGACGCCTGGCGGCGCCGCAGGGGTGCAGTTCGGCGAGTGCGTGGCGTTCGACGACGGTGAGCGACAGATGGGTCGGCAGGGGCAGTCCCTGCTGCGGACGTCTTCTCAGCCGGACATGTGGTGACACCGATCCAGGTCGCGCGCAGGTGCAATGGTGTCCTCTCCCTGCTGCCTGCCGGGCCGCGGCCCGTCCGCGAGTTCAATGGCGCCTGCAGCCGGCACCTTGCGCCGTCTGCCGGGAGCGGCGGCCGCTAATGCGCTCCGGGCAAATTGGTACTATATTGGACCTAACGAATCCAAGTCGGTCCGGAGGACGGGCAATGGCCAAACCGAAAACCGAAGCCAGGACGGACACCGACCCCCGGATGGACGCGCTGACGCTGGATGCCTCCGCGCCGACGCCACTGTATCTGCAGCTGGCGAGCAAGCTGGACGAGCAGATCCGCAGCGCGCAGTGGAAGGCCGGCGAAGCGCTGCCGGCCGAGCGCCAGCTGTGCGAGCGGCTGCAGATCTCGCGGGTGACCCTGCGCCAGGCCGTGGACGTGCTGGTCGAACAGGGCTTGGTCTCGCGTCGGCAGGGCGCCGGCACCTTCGTCACCACCCAGATCCAGCACCAGCTCAGTGGCCTGACCAGTTTCAGCGAGACGTTGCGCATCAAGGGCTACGAGCCCGGCACGCGCTGGCTGGAGCGGCGGCTGCGCCCGGCGCATGGCGAAGAGATCCTGCGGCTGGGCCTGTCGCCGGATGCGGCGGTGGCCTCGCTGACCCGCCTGCGCAGCGCCGACGACCGTGTCATGGCCTACGAACACGCGGTGTTGCCGCAGCGCATCGTCGCCGACCCGCAGCAGATCGGCGACTCGCTCTACAGCTATCTGGATGCGCAGGGCACCCCGGTAGTGCGTGCGCTGCAGTACTTCCGCGCGATCAATCTGCCTGCGCGGCTGGCCGAGCACCTGCGCATGAAGACCGGCGAGGCGATCCTGCATGTGGTGCGCGTGGGCTATGCGCGCGACGGCAGCGCGATCGAATTGACCGACACCTATTGCCACAACGATTTCTACGATTTCGTCGCCGAACTGCGTCGCTGATCCAGCGCGGCGTCCCCCACCGACAACTCAAGAGCCAGCCGATCCATGACTACCGCCAGGCCCGCAAATCCCGTTGTCTCGATCGCCATCGTCGGCGTGCTGTTCTTCATCATCGGCTTCTTCACCTGGATCAACGGGCCGCTGATCACCTTCGTGCGGCTGGCGTTCGACCTCAACGAGGTCAATGCCTTCCTGGTGCTGATGGTGTTCTACCTGTCGTACTTTTTCCTGGCGCTGCCGGCGTCGTGGATTCTCAAGCGCACCGGCATGAAGAAGGGGCTGGCGCTGAGTCTGGTGGTGATGGCGGTGGGCGCGGCCGGCTTCGGCCAGTTCGCCACCCAGCGCTGGTATCCGGGCGCCTTGGGCGGCCTGTTCGTGATCGGCAGCGGCCTGGCGCTGCTGCAGACGGCGATCAACCCGTACATCAGCATCCTCGGGCCGATCGAGAGCGCGGCGCGGCGGATCGCGCTGATGGGCATCTGCAACAAGATCGCCGGCATCCTGGCGCCGATCCTGATCGGCTCGCTGGTGCTGCACGGCATCGGCGATCTGTCCGCGCAGGTGGCCAGCGCCGATGCGGCGACCAAGCAGCAGTTGCTCACTGCGTTCGCCGCCAAGATCCATGCACCGTATCTGGTGATGTCCGGGGTGCTGCTGTTGCTGGCGATCGGCGTGCTGTTCTCGCCGCTGCCGGAGCTGCAGGCCTCCGAGGCCAATGCCACGCCCGGCAGCGCGGCCGGCGTGCAGAAGTCCAGCATCTTCCAGTTCCCGCACCTGTGGCTGGGCGTGTTGTGCCTGTTCGTCTACGTGGGCGTGGAAGTGATGGCCGGCGATGCGATCGGCACCTACGGCCGCGGCTTCAATCTGCCGTTGGACAGCACCAAGATCTTCACCTCCTACACGCTGGGCGCGATGCTGGTTGGCTACATCGTCGGCCTGGCGTTGATTCCGGGCGTGATCTCGCAAGCGCGGTACCTGAGCGTGTCGGCGCTGCTGGGCGTGCTGTTCTCGCTGGGCGCGCTGCTGACCCACGGCTATGTGTCGGTGGGCTTCGTGGCCGCGCTCGGTTTTGCCAACGCGATGATGTGGCCGGCGATCTTTCCGCTGGCCATTCGCGGGCTCGGCCGCTTCACCGAGATCGGTTCGGCATTGCTGGTCATGGGCATTGCCGGCGGCGCGATCATTCCGCAGCTGTTCGCCATTCTCAAACAGCACCACGACTTCCAGGCCGTGTTCGCCGCGTTGATGGTGCCGTGCTATCTGTACATCCTGTTCTATTCGCTGCGTGGTCACCGCGTGGGCCTGCCGGCCCAGGCCAAGTGAACCAGGCAGCATGATGCGTTCCGACGAACAAGGCACACCCATGCGCAGGCCCACCATCAAAGATGTCGCCGAGCGCGCCAAGGTCTCGTTGAAGACCGTGTCGCGCGTGATCAACAACGAACCGTCGGTGATGCAGGCCACGCGCGCGCGCGTGTTGCGCGCCATCGCCGATCTCGACTACGAGCCCGATCCGTCCGCGCGCAATCTGCGCAGCGGCACGCCGTTCGTGATCGGCCTGGTCTACGACAATCCCAATCCTTATCACATCATCGGCATCCAGAACGGCGTGCTGGCCGCCTGCCGCGAAACCGGCTTCGGGCTGCAGATCCATCCCTGCGATTCCACCTCGCCATTGCTGGCCGAAGAACTGGCCGAATGGGTGCAGCGCTCGCGGCTGGCCGGCGTGGTGCTGACCGCACCGATGTCCGAGCGCCCCGAGCTGATGGCCGGCCTGGCCGCACGCGGCATCAAGAGCGTGCGCATCATCGCCGCCACCGACGATCCGGGCGATGGCCCCTGCGTCCATATCGACGACCGCGCTGCCGCCTACGAGATCACCGAGCATCTGGTCCAGTTGGGCCATCAGCGCATCGGGTTCCTGTGGGGTGGCCCGCAGCACCGCTCCAGCGGCGAGCGCTATGCCGGTTACGAGGCCGCGTTGAAGGACTACGGCATCACCCTGGACAAGCACCTGGTGATTCCCGGCGATTACACCTTCGACGACGGCTTCCGTGGCGCGCGCCGGCTGCTGTCGTTGCGCGAGCCGCCCACCGCGATCTTCGGCAGCAACGATGAAATCGCCGCGGGTGTGCTGGCCGCGGCCAAGTCCACCGGCATGAACGTGCCGTATCAATTGTCGATCGCCGGCTTCGAGGACAGCCCGTTCTCGCGCCAGTCCTGGCCGGCCCTGACCACCGCCAAGCAGGCCACCGACGACATCGCGCGGCATGCCGCACGCCTGTTGATCAGCCAGTTGCGCAGCGATGCCTACGACGACCAGCCCGCGCAATTGCAGAACCGCGGCTTCGTGCCGCAGTTGGTGGTGCGCGGTTCCACTGCACCGGCGCAGACGCCGTCCGCCAAATCCTTCCCCCCCGAATCCGCCTGAGCCCGATGAGCCTTCCCACCGAAACCGAGACCTTGATGTTCCGCGAGGCGGCGCAGACCGCCGACGTGGTCGCCGCGCAGTTCGCCCGTAACGCCGGCACTGTCGCCGCACTCGCGCAGTCGCTGCGCGACACGCCGCCGCCGTTCGTGGTGACCTGCGCACGCGGCAGTTCCGATCACGCAGCGACCTACGCCAAGTATCTGTTCGAAACCCAGCTCGGCATCGTCACTGCCTCGGCATCGCCATCGGTGGGTTCGGTCTATGCATCGCCGCTGCAGTTGCGCGGCGCGCTGTACATCGTGATCTCGCAATCGGGCAAGAGCCCGGACCTGTTGCGCAATGCCGAGGCCGCCAAGGCGGCCGGCGCGCGCGTGGTCGCCCTGGTCAACGTCGAGGATTCGCCGCTGGCCCAGCTGGCCGAGGTGGTGATTGCGCTGGGCGCAGGCCCGGAAAAAAGCATCGCTGCCACCAAGAGTTATCTCGCCTCGCTGGCTGCGCTGCTGCACCTGGGCGCGGTGTGGAAGAACGATCCGGCCCTGCTCGCGGCGGTGGAGGCATTGCCGCAGCAATTGCGCGACGCCTGGCAGGCCGACTGGTCCGCGCTCACTGCCGGCCTGGTGCCCGCACACAACCTGTTCGTGCTCGGTCGCGGCCTGGGCCTGGGCGCGGCGCAGGAAGCGGCGCTGAAGTTCAAGGAAACCTGCGGCCTGCATGCCGAGGCGTATAGCTCGGCCGAGGTCAAGCACGGCCCGATGGCGCTGGTGGGGCCGGGCTTCCCGGTGCTGGTGTTCGCCCAGCCCGACGAAACCGGTGCCGGCACGCGTGCGCTCGCCGCCGAATTCCGCGCGCGTGGTGCGCAGGTATGGCTGGCGGCGCCCGACGGCGACCTGCCGCTCGTGGATGCGGCGCATCCGGCCAGCGCGCCGCTGCTGACCGTGCAGAGCTTCTACCGCGCGATCAACGCGCTGGCCCTGCAACGTGGCAACAATCCCGATCTGCCGCCGCACTTGAACAAGGTCACGGAAACCGTTTGAACATGGATGCTTCCCCGATTCAAGCGTTGTGCAATGCACGCGTGCTCACCGACGATGGCTTGCAGGATGGGCTGGTGGTCCTGCTGGCCGGCACGCAGATCCAGGCGGTGGTGGCGGCCGACGATGCGCGCGTTGCGCAGGCGCATACGCGCGTGGATCTGGGCGGCGCCACCTTGCTGCCCGGCTTCATCGACATCCAGGTCAATGGCGGTGGTGGCGTGTTGTTCAACAATGCGCGCGACCCGCAGGCCCTGGCCACGATCGCGGCGGCGCATCGCCGCTACGGCACCACCGGCATGCTGCCGACGCTGATCAGCGACACCGCCGAGGTCATGGCCGAGGCGATCGACGCCACGCGCCAGGCCATCGCGCAAGGCGTGCCCGGCGTGCTCGGTATCCATCTGGAAGGCCCGTACCTGAGCCCGGCCCGCAAGGGCACGCACGACGCGCACAAGTTCCGCCTGCCCGACGCGCACGAGATTGCCGTCGATACCTCGCTGGACAACGGCGTCACCCTGATCACGCTCGCACCCGAGCGCGTACCGCTGGACGACATCCGCGCCTTCGTCGCCGGCGGCGCGATCGTGTTTGCCGGCCACACCGCGGCCAGCTACGAGCAGGCGCGCGACGGCATTGCCGCCGGCGTCAGCGGTTTCACCCATCTGTACAACGCGATGTCGCAACTGGCCGGGCGCGAGCCCAGCGCAGTCGGCGCCGCGTTGGAAGACCCCGATGTGTGGTGCGGCATCATCGTTGATGGCGTGCACGTGCACCCGGCCAGCCTGCGCGTGGCGCTGGCCGCCAAACCGCGCGGCAAGCTATTGCTGGTCACCGACGCCATGCCGATGGTCGGTGCCGACAGCCCCAGTTTCGACCTGTACGGCGAAACCATCACCGCCGTGGACGGCGTGGTACGCAATGCCGACGGCGCACTGGCCGGCTCGGCGCTGGACATGGCCACAGCCGTGCGCAACAGCGTGCAGTGGCTCGGGGTACCGCTGGAGGAGGCCGCGCGGATGGCCTCGCTGTATCCGGCGCAGTGCCTGGGCCTGGACGATCGGCTCGGCCGGATCGCCGCCGGTCATCAGGCCGACCTGGTGTTGCTGGACGCGCAGTTGCAGGTGACTGCCACCTGGATCGCGGGCAGCCGCGACTGACGGGTGGGCCGGTTGCACGACCGGCTGCGATCCCCATCGATAAGCTGCCGCGTCACTGGCGACAAGCCGAGGCGCGCGGGCGCCTCGCGCGTTCGCGGGGGAGCAGCCCGGTGAAACCGGGACGGGACACGCCTCGCCGCCTGTCGCGGGACCTGAAGCATCGAAGCCGGCGTTCTACGTCCCGCCCCCGGTTCCCCCGGGCCGCTCCGCACAGGTCCAGGCGCGGCGCCAGGAAAATCGGGAGAGGCAGCAGACCGATGGGTCGTGGGCTGGACGTGCCGCGACGGCGAATCCGACAGGAGGGCTGGCCGAGCCCAGCAGCCCCTGCCCGGACGTGCTGGCGCCTCCTGGCCGACCCCGTCACCCTTTCCGGTGATCGCTTCAGGCACGGCTGATGATCACTTCCGCCCGGCTGACTTGCCATCCGAGTTGCGATCCCTTCAGAACGCCGGGAAGCGTGGACGCCTCGCCGGTTCCCCCGGGCCGCTCTGCACGCGTCCGGATGTGGCGGGGAGAGCCGCGCTTGCCGGAGGGTGGCGCGTGCGGCTGGACAGCGTGCGGCCGCTGCAGGCGCCTTCGCTGATGATGTTATCAGCAGCGTATCGCGGGTCTGGCAGTGCATCCGCTGCGGCGTGTCCGTTGCGTGTTGAGAGGATCGCCGCCACAGCCGCCGCGTCGGCTCCGATCCATCCAGCCAGGAGATCCCGATGATGTCCCTGCATGCGCCCTGCGGTCGAGGAGCCGCAGGCACGAACGGAGCACGCGCGCCATCAGCCCCCATGCGCATCGATGCGGAAGATTCCACGGCCCGCAGATCGGCTGGCAGCAGGGCATCTGCGATGAGCTTGAGTGCCATGCCGGTGCCGGTGCCGGTGTCCAGTACGACGTCCGCGTCGAGACGGGCGGCGCAAGGCATCGACCACCGACGCATGGCGCGCCTTCCGATGCCGTTCGGACAGGATGTCTTACCACTCGGCCGACCGGGTGTAGTCGTGCTGGGATGTTGCGAGGTTGTCCGTCATGGCTGCTCCTGGTGATCGATGCTGGGCGCGGCATTGGGTGACTCGTCCACGCCCTCGGTCGGGAAGCTGCCGCGCCGCAGATGGCTGGATACCGACGCCAGTTTTTCGCAGGTTTCGGTCCATTCCCGCTCTGATGTGGAGGAGGGCACCAGGCCGGCGCCAGCCTGCAGCCAGCAGCGCTCCCCGCGTCGGAAGACCGCACGCAGGACCAGCGCGGCGTCCATCGTGCCGTCGCTGTCGACCAGCAGGACGCAGCCGCTATAGAGCCCGCGTGGTGCCGGTTCGTGGCGTCGGATGCTGTCCAGCGCCTCGCGCTTGGGGATGCCGGAAGCGGTTACCGCCGGGAACAGCGCGGCGAAGGCGCTCCAGGCATCGCGGTCCGGCGCCAGCTGGCCGGTTACGCGCGAGGCGAGGTGTTGCACGCTGCCTCGGCGGGACACCTCCATGAACTCGCTGACGCCCAGCGAATCGGGGCGACAGATATCGGCCATTTCCTGCAATGCGAGCTTCACCGAGACTGCGTGTTCGGCGATTTCCTTGGGGTCGGCAAGCAGTTCGCCGCGCAGCCGTTCATCGGCGGCGGGATCGCCGCACAGCGCGCGCGTGCCAGCCAGCGGCTGGGTGGAGATTCGACCCAGCGCGTCGATCTCCACCACCGTTTCGGGGCTGAAGCCATACGCCTGGAAGTCGTCGTCGTGCAGCAGGAAGGAGCGCGCCGGGGTGTTGGCGCGGCGTCCCGCAAGATAGCTGGCCAGCATGTCGAGGCCGGCCGGCGCTTCGACGGTTCGCGACAGGATGACCTTCTGATAGGCATGCGCGTGGATCTCGGCGACGGCGGCGGCGACCCGCTGTTTGTAAGCGTGCCCGTCGCCCACGGGCGCGTGGGCCGGGTCGCAGGCGATTCGGATGGGGGGCCCGATCTGCGCCGCGCACCCGGCATCGCAGGCGGCCACAAGCGCCTTGAGCGCGGTCAGATCGGCGCGATCCAGCGCACGCAGCACGGCATGCCCCGGGCGCAGGCGGATTTCGCAGCGTGGAATGGACAGGGTGAGCAACGGGCCGCTGCCCTGGATGCCGCCGGGGCCATGGATCAGATGGGCCAGTTCGAAATCGGCGCGGCCATAGGCGCGCCAGCCTTCGAACGGAATGTCCGAGAGGGCCTTGGCCACGCCCTCACACGGCGAGGACGCCGTGCAGACCCCGGTGTCGCTGCGGCGCACCGTACCGTCCGGGTCGATCACGACATCCAGGGCCGAATCCATGCCCAGGCTCCATTCCTCGCCACGCTCATACAGTGTGTAGCGCCGCGACTGCAGGCTGGCGGCCAGTCCGACCGCCAACTCCAGCGGCGGGGTGACCACGTCGATGCGGCGTTCCGCATAGTGTGCGGCAGGCGGCGGGGAGGTTTCGGATGCACCGGCACGCCGCTCCTGGGCGATCGCGATCAGCCGCTGCTTGTCGATCTTGCCCACCGGGGTCAGCGGCCAATGCGCGATGGTTTCTGCCTGGTCGGGCAGCTTGAAGGCGCTCAGGCCCCGCGCGCGCAGGGCCTGGCGCAGGCCGGTCGTGTCGATGCCGCCGTCGCTCGGCTGCACGAAGGCGCAGATCCGCTCGCCCAGCAGGGCGTCGGGCACGCCGACCACCACCGCCTCGCCCACGCCGGGAAGCTGGCCGAGCGCCAGCTCCACTTCGGCGGTGGAGATCTTCTCGCCGCCGCGCTGGATCTGCTCCTTGATGCGACCTTCGACGACCAGGTTGCCGGCCGGGTCCTGGCGCACCAGATCGCCGGTGCGGTAATAGCCATCGTGGGTGAAGCTGGCCGCGTGCTGTTCGGCGGAGCGGTAGTAGCTGCCGATGGTATAGGGGCCGCGGGTGAGCAGTTGCCCGACCTCGCCGGGCGGCACCTGCCGCTCGTGTTCGTCGACGATGCGGATCTGGTCTTGCGGCGACAACGGCCGCCCCTGGGTATGCAGGATGGTGGCTGCCGGATCGTCGAGCCGGGTGTAGCAGAGCAGCCCTTCGGCCATGCCGAACACCTGCTGCAGCGGGCCCAACGCGTCCGGCACGCGACGTGCCAGCGCCGGTTCCAGCCGCGAGCCGCCGATCTGGACCAGGCGCAGGCTGGACAGGTCGCTGTCCTCCCAGTCGCGTGCCTGCACCCACAGCTGCGCCAGCTGCGGCACCAGCGCCACATGGGTGATGCGCTCGTGTGCGATCAGCGGCATGACCTCGTCGCAGCTGGCGGTACGCGACAGCACCACGGTCCCGCCGTGTGCAAGTGTGCCGAGGATGCCTGGACAGGCCAGGGTGAAGTTGTGGGCGATCGGCAGCACCGCCAGATACACCGTGGTTTCGTCCAGCCCGCACAGTTCGGCCGAGGCGGTGAAGTTGTAGGCGTAGTCGCGATGGGTGCGCGGAATCAGCTTCGGCACGCCGGTGGTGCCGCCGGATAGCAGGAGCAAGGCGATATCGCCGGGCGCAGGAGCCGGCCATTGCCCTGGCTCGCCATCCAGGGAGGCGAGCGCGTAGCTGCTGGAGACCTGCGGATCGGGCGCGCCATCGACAACCAGCGCGCGCAGGCAGGGATGCGCATGCATCATCTGCGCGGCCAGCGGCCGGTAATCAAAACCGCCGAGCTGGTCGGGGATGAAATACGCCGCCGGCTCGGCCAGGCGGCACAGCGCGTCGATGTCGTGCGCGCGCTGGGTCGGCATCGCCAGCACTGGAATGACGCCCAGACGCAACAGCGCGAAACAGACCGTGACAAATCCGGTGCCGTTGGGCAGCTGCAGCATCGCGCGGTCGCCGCTGCGCAGTCCCAGCGCCTGCAGGCCCGCCGCCAGCCGATCCACGCGGCGGTCGAGGTCGGCGAACGAGATCCGCATGTCCTCGTCCACCAATGCGGTGCGCGAGGCATGTAGGCGGGCCCACTGGCGCAGGCAGTCGCCCAGCGTGGGCGGCTGGTCGGGGTGGCCGCAGGCCGGCGCGGCGTCTGCAAGCGTGGTGCTGCTGAGTGCGTTCATGAGCTCACCTGACGTGGAATGCCGATGGAGTGGAAAGCGAAACGGCGCGCCAGATGGCTGAGGAAGGCGCGTGGCCGCCGGGTTGCGTAGAAATGGTCGCCGGCGATGCCGACCGGGCCTTCGGCGTCGCACAGCCACCGCGTCCATGCCGCCACCTCGCTGTGGTGGGCTTCGGCGTCGTTGCTGCCGTGGATCAGCAGGGCGGGCGTGCGCAGGCGTTGCCGGCCCGATGGCGCGGGACGCTGGTAGCGTTCGGTGGCGCGGAAGTCGGCGCGCAGCATCGGCAGGAACAGCGCCAGCAGCGCGGACTCGGCCAGCAGTTCGGCGCTGCAGCCGCCGATGGCGACCAACTGCGTCAGGAAGGCGTGGTCGTCCAGGTGGCTGAGCAGCCGGCGTCCACGCAGGTGGGGCGCGTGGCAAGCGGACAGTGCCAGGCCGGCCGGGAAGTCGCCGCGGCGCTCCAGCAGCGCGCAGGCCTCGAATGCCACCTGCGCGCCCATGCTGTGGCCGGCGAGTACGGCCCGATCCGCAGCGATGCCGGCCTCCGCGAGCGCTGCGACCAGTTCGGTGGCCAGTGTTTCGATGTCCGTCCTGCAGGGCTCGTGGCGACGGTGGTCGCGGCCGGGATAGATCGCCAGGGACACGCTCAATCTGCCGTTGTCGATGCCGTGCCAGCTGCGGAAGGCGGCACCGCTGCCACCGGCAAACGGGCATAGCACTACGTGCAGCGCCGGGTCCGACGCGGTCACCAGGGTGCGCAGCATGTCGCCCTGCGTCATGGCGTCGTGGTCTGCGCGAAATGGAGCAGGGTGGCCAGTTCGCGCGGGTCGAGCAGGCGCGGCGCAGGCAGGCTGCGTTCGTGCGCCGGGCCGGCGCAGCGCAGCGTCTGTTGCCACAGGCGGGCCAGGGTCAATTGGTACTCGGGCCTGAACGCGGACGGCACCGGGGCGCCATCCAGATGTTGGCCCAACAGCTGCAGCACCCGACCCACGCCGGAGGGACCGTCGACCTCGAAGGCGTGCCGCCAGTCCGGCGGTGCTGGATGCAGCAACTGCGTGCTGGGGCGAGCGAACGGGTCGTTGGCAGGGTCCCGCGCGCCTCGGTACAGGCTCCGGTCGGTGTCGTGGTGATGCGGGTCGTACAGCGCCGATGTCCACAGAACCGGCCCATGGCTGGCTTCCAGCGACAGGTAGCCGGACGGCCAGCCCAGCGTGAGCTGGTGCATGGTCAGGCTGTGCAGATCGGGATCCCGGGGGTCCAGATAGGTCTGCAGGCGCAGTGCCGCCCGGCAGCCGCCCAGGGTCAGCCGCAACAGGCGGAAGGCCGCATCCTCCTCGGCGGTGGCGTCCACCGTGACGGTTTCAGCGGTGTCGGGGATATCGCAGGCCTGCAGCAGCAGATCCAGCGCGGAATAGAGCAGTTGCCGGCTGGTGGTCAGCTGGGCGAACTGCGCGGTCTCGCCGTCCAGCAGCTGGCGCACACGGCGCGCCCGATCGATCCAGCACGCGCCGGCAGGCGTGTGTGCGTAGTAGCCGTTGATCCAGTAGGCACAGCCCTGTGCCTGCGCCAGCGCCTGCAGACGCTCGGCTTCGTCCGGATGCATGGGGTGTTCCTGAACCACCTGCATCCCGCGCCGCAGGAAAGCTTCGGCCAGGGCCGTTCCGGTGCCGCCGACCACGGTCGAACGCACCACCACGCAGGCGATGTCGATGTTGTCCGGGAGTTGTTCGATAGCGGTGTACAGCGGAATCCCGAACGCATGCGCCAACTGCTGGGCGCGCCCACTGCCGGTCGCCAGCAGGCCCGCCAGCTCCAGGCCGGGCGGGTCCTGCAGGAAGGCATTGAGGTACATCTCGCCGAACTTGGCGCCGACGATCAGCACCCGCCGGGTCTTGGGGGAAGAGGCGTTCATGCGGTCTGCTCGAGCAGGTGAGGGTGGTGCTGCTGCCACTGGCGGATCAGGCCGGCGACGTGCCGGGCGGCGGCGTCGTCCAGCAGCAGTTGCCAGTGATCGGCCTGCAGCGTGTGGCGCTGCGCGTGCGGCGCCACACGCGCCCAGTCGTGCTCGGCGGGTGTCCAGTGCGTCGGTCGCCGGCTGGCGCTCAGCCACAGGCAGGGGATGGGCAACGGGTCGGGCGCCGGATGCCGGGCCAGCATCTCCAGCAAGCGGGCAAGCCGATCGATCCAGACGCGTGCCTGGGCCGGATCGGGCTCGGCGGGCAGCAGGCCGGCCGCGGCGGCATTGCGCGCAAAGCAGGCGAGCTGCTGGTCGGGGTTCAATTGTTCCAGGTCGTCCGGCAGCGGCACCTGCACCCGGCCGTTGGCGATCAAGCGCAGTAGCGCGGTGCGATCGGAGAAGGCGAAGTCGGCGCGGCAGACCGGATCGATCAGCGCCAGCTCCACCGTGGCACCGGCCTGATGGAGCTGACGCGCGGTTTCGGCGGCGACGAAGGCGCCGTAGGACCAGCCGATCAAGCTGTAAGGCCCCTGCGGCTGTTTGCGCTGGATTGCGGCGACGTAGTCTGCGGCCAGCGCGTTCAGGCTTGCGGCGGTGACGACCTCCGGGGCCTGCAGGCCGAGCACCTCGGTGTCCAGATGCCGGGCCAGCGGCAGATAGGCGCCGAGCTCGCCATCGGAGGCGTGCAACGCGAAGATGCAACCGGGGCGGCGGCCCCGCGCCAGCGCGATGGGGGCGGTGTGGCTGGCGGCCTCGCGCGGCGGTTCGAGCAGCGCACAGAACGCGGCCAGCACCGGGTGGGCGAACACGCTTTGCAGGCTGGCGCCGCGCAGGCCTTGCCGATGCAGCCTGGCGATCATGCGGGTGGCGATCAGGCTGTCGCCGCCGCACTGGAAGAAATCGCTGTCGCGCTGGATCGGCCGGGCCAGCAGCTCTTGCCAGAGCAGGGCGACCTGCCGTTCCAGCGCGGCCCGGTCCGCTGCGTCGCCGCCCTCCATGCCGGCGGGTTGCGCAGCGCCGGTGCCGGATGGCACGGGGACCGGCGCCGGTTCGGCGTCGTTGCCGAGGCGTTCGCACTGGCGCAGCCGCAGGGCGGGAAGTCGCGCACCGAAGCGGGTCTGCAGGCCGCTGGCGACAGCGTCGAGGTCGAGCCGGCCGACGCGCTCGGCGCGGGCGACGATTAGGTGCTGGCGCAGCGGTGAACAGGCCTGGTCCGGCCACGCCACCTCCACCCCGAAGCCGGCCTGCTCCAGGGCGTCGCGCCACATCGGCAGGTCGAGCATCGGCTTGTCGTCGAGCACGCGCGCGTCCTGATAGCCGACCAGGCCCTCAATGAAGCCGACGCTGGCCATCTGCAAGGCGCTGTCGCGTTCGGTGGCCTCGGTCAGCATCAACCTGCCGCCCGGTCTGAGCAGCATGCCGAGGCGGCGCAGCGTGCGCACCACATGGCCGGCATCGTGCAGTACCTGCCCGGCGAAGATCAGGTCGTAGCCCTGCGCGGGGTGCGCGTCGAAGTCGAACGGGCGGTTGATGTCGAGCAGGGCGTAATCGACCTGGGCCGTCTCGGCGAACAACCGGCGTGCATCGTCGAGGAACAGCGTGGAGACGTCGGTGAAGCGGTAGAGCGCGAGCCGGCCTTTCAGCGCCGGCAGCAGTTGCCGGGTGGTCGAGCCGATGCCCGCGCCGACTTCCAATACGTGCAGGTCCGAACGTCCCGCGCTCAGCGCTCCTGCCACCTGCGCGGCATGCCCGTTGAGGCAACGCGAGGCGGGATTGTCGATGTACAGCGCGTGGGTGACCGCATCGCCATCGGAGAACAGCAGTTCCAGCGGCGAGCGGGTGCCGGTGAGCAGCGCGGCATGCTGGTCGATGCAGCTGTCCAGATAGTAGGCGATGCTGCGGCACCACGGCGCGTCCGGCAGCGCCTGCGTCTGATCGGGAGGATCGGCCAGGGCGCGGTCGCAGACGAAGGCGTCGCCGTCCTGGCGCAGCCAGCCGCGTGCGCACAGCAGCTTCAGCCATTGCCGTAGCAGGCCACGGTATTGGGGCAGCGCGTGCAGCCGGGTGTGGACGTCGTCCAGACGGTGCCGTTGCCCGGGCCGTTCGAACAGCCCATGGCCCCGCAGCGTGGCGGCGATGCCGCGCTGCGCGCGCGCTTCCAGCCAGCTCCAGGCGGCATCGAGTTCGCCCTGCTGTGCGGCGTCGAGCGGCGCCAGCAGGCCTGGATCGCAGGGCGCCTGCCCGGGCGGCAGGCAGTCGCGGTCGGCGGCGACCAGTCGCACGTCCAGCCCGTCGCCCTCCGACGCTGGCACGGCCTCGGCCTGCGCGACATCGCCGCGTTCGCGCAGTGCATCTTCGAGATCGCGCAGGTCCAGCTCGGCATCGTGCACCAGTGCAGGCCAGGGCGCGCGCGCGAACGCGGCCAGGCTGCCGTCTTCCAGCAGCTGCATCAATCCGGCCTGCTGCATCAACTCCGGCCGGGCCGCTACCGCCCCCAGCACGGCACGGTAGTCCTCGAACATGGCCTGGGCCGCACCGGCTTCGAGCACCTCGTCCATGCAGTACCAACTGCACACCAGGTCGCCGTCGATCTCCATGACCTGGTGATCCAGCCAGACCTGCGGAGTCTGCGTGAACACATGCACCGGATCGCCCAGCAGCCCGGTCAGGGCCTGGTCGATCGCCAGCCCGTCCAGCGACATGCCGAGCATGCTGGTAAATACCACCGGCATCAGCGGCTGGCGTTGGCGGCCGCGGCCCTTGCCGAGTTCGCGCAGCAGGTCCACGCCATTGACCTGGCTATGCGCGAGGCGTTTCCACAGCCGCTGCTGTGTGCGTTCGATCGACGTGCGCAGCGATACCGGGCGAGCGAGGTCGAAGTCCACCAGAAGCACCGAGGTGAAGTCGCCGATCAGCTCGCGGATCTGCGGGTGGATCGGCCGGCGATCAAAGAAGGTGAGGTTGAGCGTGAAGTCCGGTTGCCGCGACCAGCGCTCCAGGGTGTGGGCGAACAGCGTCAGCAGCGCCGCCGACGGCGTCACCCCCCAGCTCTGCCATTCCCGCTTGAGCGCGGCCCAGGTGGTCGCGTCCAGCCGGGCCTGATGGGTGGTGAAGCGCGGCTGGGTCGGCGGGGGGGCGGCCGCCAGCGGCAGGCGCGGGGCGGGCGGGAGGTCGGCGAGCACGCCTTGCCAGTACTGCCAGGAAGCTTGCCAGCTGTCCTGCCGACGGTGGGCCTGCTCGGCCAGCACGTAGTCGCGGAAGGTGACCGGTAGTGGCGCCAGCGCTTCGCCACGGTAGGCACGGGCGAGGTCGTCCAGCATGACCTTGAAGCTCTGCACGTCGAACATCAGCAGGTCCAGATTCATGTGCAGCCGGTAGTGGCGACCATCCAGTTCGCTGGCGGCCAGTTCGAACATGGGCCAACGATCGGTGGGCGGTACGCGGTAGGACATCTCCTGGCGGGTGTCTTCGAGCGCCTGCTGTCGCTGCTGGGCGGAGAGCGCACGCAGATCGTGGCGCTCGATCCGGTAGACCGGCACCTGAGCGAGGATGCGTTGCTGGCCGTCGGCATCCACCACCATGCGCAGCATGTCGTGGCGCTGCACCAGCGCGTTCCATGCCTGCTCCAGGCGCGCCAGGTCGAAGGCGTCGTGGCGCAGGTCCCATTCGAACAGCACGTGGCAGGCCACGCCGCCGTAGTCGATCAGATCGGTGCGGCCAAGCCAGTAGGCGTGCTGGATCGCGGTCAGGGGGAATGGCTGGTGGCGGCCCGGCGCGTCATGCTCCAGGTTGGTCTGGGCCTGCGCGGCCGGCGTGCCGGCGGCAGGTTCGCCGGCCAGCGCGGCGATCAATCGGGTCAGCCCAGCCACGCTGAGGTCGCGATAGGCGCGTTCGGCGTCCAGGTGCACACCGAGCTGGCGCTGGATGTCGCTGCTGAGCTCCAGGAACAGCAGCGAATCGAGCCCCAGCTGCAGCAGGTCGCGCCCAGGCGAGAGCCGGCCGGGGTCATCCAGCCGCAGTTGCGTGGCGATGCGCTGGCTCAGCCAGGCGCTCACCGCCTCGGCGTCGTGGAGGTCGGTCGGGGCCGGCGTGGCCTGTTCGAATGTGGCGTGGCGGGTGGCCGGGGCGGCGGCGGGGTCAGATGGAGTGGCGCCGGTGGCCGGCATCAGCAGGGCGCGACGCTGGGGATCCAGCCGCTCGGTCAGCACACGCATGGCCAGCCGGTACGGCGCCGCGCGCATCACCGCCTGATCCAGATGCCACAGGCCTTCGGCGCTTGTCAGCAGTCCCATGCCGCCGGCCGCGAGTTGCTCCTGCAGGGCAGGATCGGTGGCGCGGCCTGTTTCGCCCCAGGCGCCCCAGGCGATGGAGACGACCTGGGGTAGGCCGCTCTGGTCCTGCGCAAGGGCCAGACCGTCCAGGTAGGCGCTGGCGAGTGCATGCGCGGCCTGGCCGGCGGCACCCAGCGCGGCGGCGGCGGATGAATACAGCAGCAAGTAGCGTCCGCGGTTTGCCTGCAGCCAGGTGTGCAACAGGCGGGCCGCCTGCGCCTTCACCGCCAGCACCGGTGCCATCCCCGTCCGGTCCAGCGAGGCCAGCGGGGCGTCGTGGAGCATGCCGGCCGCATGGATGACCCCGGCGATACCGCCGTCCGCCTGCAGTTCTTCCAGTGCCTGGCCGAGCTGCGCCGGGTCGCCGACGTCGCAGGGCAGCCAATGCAGCCGGCAGCCATGCCGTTCGCTCAGCAGGTGCTGGAAGTCCGCCCAGTCCGCATGCGCGCGGGGCGCCAGCAACGCGATATGGCGTGCGCCATGCTGGGCGAGCCATTGCACGCTGAGCCGTCCCAGGCCGCCGAAGGCACCGGTCACCACGTGCCAGCCTTCGTCCGCCAGGCCTGCCGACGGCAGCGCGGGTGCGGCGTGGGGCTGGGCGAGCAACTGCGGCAGCAGCACGCGCTTGTCGCGCACCGCGATCCAGTGCCGGCCCGCCGCCGCGACGGCGAGTGCCGGCAGCAGCTCAGCCCAGCCGGTCCGGGCACCCAGATCCACCACCGCAAGCGCACGTCCGGGCTGTTCGGTGGCGGCCACCCGCAACAACCCCCAGGCCGCATGCTGCACCGGGTCGACACGTTCGTCGGCACCGATCTTCCAGGCGGAGCGGGTGACCACCACCAGCGGTTGGTCGCTTGCCAGCGCGGCTAGCAGCGGGTTGACGACCGACAGCACATCCTGGTCGCCGCTGTCCAGTACCAACAGGTTCCAGGGCGCCTGCGGCGCAAACCGGATGCCCGCCGCCTGCAGCGCCGCGACAGTTTCCGGGGGGGCGTCGCACAGGGCGAATTCCTGCAACGTGGCGGTAGATGCCGCAGCGGCGGACCACTGCCATGCGTAATGGGTGGCCGGAGCCGGCAGCGGCGCCGGCAGGCCCGGTGCGGGGAATGTGGAGGACAGCGCGAAACGCCATCGGTCCCGGATGTCGCCGGCTTCGATGCCAACTTGCGGCGCAGCGAACGGGGCCGCCTGCCAGCGCAGCCGCACCAGCCCCAGCCGCTCGGGCACTGTCGGCGTGGCGGCCGGAACCAGCGCCTGGCCGCTGCCGTGGCGACGCGCCAGTTCAGCGCACGCAGCGTGGACGCGCTCCTGCCAGCGCGCCTCCTGACCGGCGCAGTCCGACCAGTCGGCCAGATAGCAGCCGTCGTCGGTGAGCGCGTGGCCGAGGATGCCGTCGCCTGCGTCCGACTGCCAGGGCAGTGCGATTGCAGGCGCCTGTCCCGGCGCGGTTGCGAGCAGGATGTGCTCGCTGATGTCCGCGGCCGGAGTGCCATCGTCGGGCAGCCAGTCGACGCTCTCGAAGCCGGCCGCCAGGCAGTGCTGCTTCCAGCGCGCGGTACTGAGAAACAGTTCGCCGCCGCGGGCTGCGGCGTCGTGCAACGGTGCGACCAGCGGGCCGAAGACGAAATCGAACAGCCGCATCGGCCGGGTGATCTCGCGCAGCAGCAGCCGGCCTCCCGGCTTCAGCAGCGGGTACAGGTTGGCGAGCGTGCGCCCGACGTGCTGGGTGGCATGAATCACGTTGGCGGCCACGATCAGGTCGTAGCCGGCGGCGTCGAAGCCCTGCGCCTGCGCATCCTGCTGCAGATCCAGTTCGCGGTACGCCACAAAGCCGTACTGGGCAAACTTGCGCTCGGCGCGCCGGGTGAACAGCGCCGAGACGTCGGTGAAGTCGTAGTGCAGGGCGGGCTGGTCGGCCAGCTCGGGCAGCAGCCAGGCGGTGGTGCCGCCGGTGCCGCCGCCGACCTCCAGAATGCGGTAGGGCAGGTGCTGGCGATGCCGTGCCTGGCGCTCCTGCATCAGGCCGGCCACGGTGCCGGCCGCGATCTGGTTGAAGTAGCGCCCGAAGCTGAAGTCCTGGTAGAGCACTTCGACGCCGCTGGAGGCGCCTTCGGGGAAGATGATCGAGACCGGCTCCACCCGCCCGCACATCATCGCGTACAACTGCTCGCCGGCACGGGCGACGGTGTCGGCGATCACATCCAGGCCTTCGCAGCAGGCGCGCAGCGCCTCGATCAGCGCCGCGCGCGGCTCCTGCGGAAGCGCGGCCGCGGCGAGGTAGCGGTCGTCTTCGCGGCGGTAGTAGCCGTCCTCGACGCAGGCATCGAGCAGACGCCTGAGCAGCTGGCGATGGCGAGGCAGCAGTCGCCCGCCGCGCAGCACCTCCAGCACGCTGACGCCCTGCGCGATGCGCGCGCCGACGCAGCGCCGCACCATCGCATCGACGTCGATGGCGTGCAGCTTGGTCACGCAGGCGTACAGCGCACGCAGACGCGGCAGGTCGAGTTCCGCGGCGGCCTGCACGGCGACGCGCCGGCCGGCCTCCAGTGCGCCGGCACCGGGCTGCGCCTGAGGCGTGGATGCAGGCTCGGCCTCGCGCCAGTAGCGTTCGGTGTCGAACGGGTACAGTGGTGCGTGGATCCTGCGCCCCGGTGTCGGCAGCAGCGATTGCCAGGGCAGCTCGACCCCGGCTGCGTACAGCTGCAGCAAGGCGTGGTGCAACTGGGTCGGCGCGCAGTGATGGCGGCGGGCGCTGGCGATCCAGGTCGCCGCGTCCGCCAGTTCGCGGGTACCGATGCCGGTCAGGGGGGCGTCCGGGCCCAGTTCCAGGAAAACATCCGCACCCTGCGCGAGCGCGGTGCGCAGGGCCTGGATGAAACGCACCGGCTCGCGCAGGTGGCGGCGCCAGTAGTCGGGTGCGTCAAGTCCGTGCGCGTCGATGACCTCGCCGGTCAGCGTGGAGATCAGCGGCAGGCGGCCGGGTGCGGCGCGCAGGCTGGCCGCCGCGCGCTGGAAGTCGTCCAGGATGGGATCGAGCTGCCGGGAGTGCGCCGCGCCGGCGACCGACAGCCGGTTGCAGCGGATCTCGCGTGCATCCAGCACCGCGGCGAACGCATCGATGATCTCGCGCTCGCCGGAGAACACCAGATGGCGATCGCCGTTGCAGGCTGCCAGTTCCAGGCCGAGCGGCGCGGCGAGCGGCAGCAGGGTGGCGTGGTCGGCAAAGGCCGACAGCATGCCGCCGCCGCTGCAGCGCTGCATCAGCGCGCCGCGCAGGCAGACCAGGCGCATCACCGCATCGGCCGGGTAGTGGCCGGCGACCACCGCGGCGGCGAACTCGCCCACCGAATGGCCCAGCACCAGGTCCGGCTGCAGCCCCAGGGACTCCCAATGCGCGGCCATCGCCAGTTCGAAGGCCACGATTGCCGGCTGCGCGTAGTCGGTGCGCTCCAGCAACTCGTGGTGCTCGCCCAACAAGGCCTCGCGCAACGAGGGCGTGAGCGGCTGAGCGGCGGTCTCCGAGGCCGCCAGACAGCGGTCCAGGCAGGCCGCGAAGGCGGGCGAGTGCCGGTACAGCGCCTGACCCATTCCGGGCCAGTGCGAACCCTGACCGGTGAACAGCCAGGCCTGCTTGCCGGGCTCGCCGTCGCCACGGTGCAGCAGTACGTCGTCTTCGCCTGCCGCGCAGGCCGCCAGCGCGGCGGCGGTTTCCTCGGAGAGCGGCGTGGCCAGCCGGAAGCCGAGCTGCAACGGCCGCCCGTGCAGAGCGGTGTGGGCCAGATCGGCCGGCTGCGAGTGGTCCAGCGCCTGCGCATAGGCGCCGGCCAGGCGCCGCAATGCGGCTTCGCTGGCGGCGCTGAGCAGCAGGGTGCCGGGGTGGATGGCATCGGCGCAGCTATCCGGGCCGGCTGCGGTCGCGGCTGCGCGCAATTGCTCGGGCAAGGAGGCGACGATCAGGTGGCAATTGGTGCCACCGATGCCGAACGAGGAGACCCCGGCGCAGCGGATCGGCGCGTCCCAAGGCTCGGCCTGCGTTGGGACGTGGAAGGGGCTGTCCTGCAGCCGTAGCGCCGGATTGGGGCTGGAAAAATGCAGGCACGGCGGAATGATCGCGCGCTCCACCGCCAGCACCGCCTTGAGCAGGCTGGCGATGCCGGCCGCGGTGTCCAGATGGCCCAGGTTGCTCTTGATCGAGCCGAGCGCGCATGCCGGGCCGTCGTCGCGCCGGTGGAACACCGACCGCAGCGCCTCCACTTCGATCGGATCGCCCAGCGGGGTGGCGGTGCCGTGCGCCTCGATCAGGCCGACCCGCCAGCTATCCACGCCTGCCAGCGTCATCGCCTCGCGGATCACCTCGCTCTGGCCGGCGACCGAGGGCGCGGTGTAGCCGACCTTGCGCCCGCCGTCGTTGTTGATGGCGCTACCGAGCACGACCGCGACGATCGGGTCGCCGTCGCGCAGCGCGTCGGCCAGGCGGCGCAACACCACCGCGCCGGCCCCGTTGCCGCCGAACGTGCCTTGGGCCTGCGCATCGAACGGCCGGCACAGCCCATCCGGAGAGAAGATCATGCCCGGCTGATGCAGATAGCCGGCCTGCTGGGGGAAGGACACCGCCACCCCGCCGGCCACCGCCATGTCGCATTCGCCGGCGCGCAGGCTCTCACAAGCCATGTGCACCGCAACCAGGGAGCTGGAACAGGCGGTCTGCACGGAGATTGCCGGGCCGTGCAGGTTCAACTTGTAGGCCGCGCGCGTGGCCACGTAATCCTTGTCGTTGCCCATCAGCGATTGCAGGCCCTTGACCTGGGCCACCTCGGCAATGTGCAGCGGCTCCCTGCCGGGGTAGGTACTGACCCGGGCGGAGCCGAACACCCCGGTCTTGTGGGGGACCTCGCGGGGGGCGTAGCCGGCGTGTTCCAGGGCGTGCCAGACGATCTGCAGGAACAGCCGCTGCTGCGGGTCGATCGATTCGGCTTCCTGGCGCGAGTAGCCGAACAGGTCGGCATCGAAGGCGTCGGCATCGGGGACCACACTGCCGACGCCGACGAAGTTGGGCGCATCGATGGTGGACGCCGGCAGTCCGGCGTCGAGCAGTTGCTGCCGAGAGAAGTGGCTGCTGCAGGCTTGTCCGTTCACCAGCTTGTGCCAGAGCGCCTCGTTGTCGGGGGTCTCGGCGAAGCGGCCGGCGTGGCCGATCAGCGCGACCGGATCGCAGCCGGGGTAATGCTGGGTCACCAGGGCCTGGAAGTCGGGGGGCGCGGTGCGGGGCGAGGCGTCATCCATTGCGGGGACTCAAGCGGGTGTCGAGGGGGGATGCCGACTCCGCAGGGACGCTGCGGGAGAGACGGTGGCGCAGCTGGCTGGCGGGCCATAGGCACAGCACGGCGACTGCGGCGAGAAGGCTCAGTGCGGTCTGGTAGCCGACGTGGTGCGCGATGCGCAGGGTGGTCATGGAGGCGGCCAGGGCGACGGCCATGTCCACCGACTGGAACAGCGCGTAATCGGAGGCTGGCTGGTGCGGACGCACCAGGCCCATCAGTACGTTGTAGAGCATCACAAAGCCGATCGCGGCGGCGGTGTTGACCAGCGCGAACACCGCCAGCCAGGCGCTCAGCCCGAAACGCGAATAACCCAGCGCGATCGCGCAGGCCAGCACGGCATGCAGCAGCATCACCGGCAGCAGGCCGCGCGTCGCGCCCACGTGCCGCGCGAACCAGCCGCCCAGCACCACGCCCAGGCCGCTGGCGGCGGTGCTGAACAGCGCGATCGCCTGGCCCAGCGCGACCAGACTCAGCCCCTGGTCCACCAGCAGCACGGTCTGCAGCGCCATCAGACCGCGCATGGCCAGGTAGTAGATCGCAGTCAGCGCCAGCGCCGGCCACAGTCGACGCAGGCTGGAAGGATCGAACCGGGGCTGTGCAGGCAATGCGTTGTGCGGAACCGGCTGGCGCACCAGCAACACCGGAATCAGCAGCAGCAGCGACAATGCCGCCATGCACAGGAAGCCGGCTGTCCAGCCGGCGTGCTGCGCCACCGCCAGGAAGCCGAACACCCCCAGCGGAATGCCCAGGTAGCTACCGCCGACCTGCGCAGCATTGGCGAACGGGCGGCTGCGTGCGTCTGTGGTGCAGATGACGATGCCGTTGGCGTAGATGCCGTGGCTGGCCGACAGCAAGGTCAGCAGCATCAGCGCGCACACCACTACGCCGGTGGAGCGGGTGGGATCGGCCAGGGTGGGGTCGATCAGCGCGATGCCGGCCAGCAGCGCGGCCATGCCGAGCTGCAGCAGCACCAGACTGCCGAGAAAGCGGTTGCCCAGCAGGGGCCGCGCGTGCCGCTCGCACCAGGGCGCCCACAGGAACTTGCCGACCCAAGGCAGCATGGCCAGCGACAGCCAGCTCAGCTGCGCAAGATCCAGGCCGGCGTGGCGGTAATAGCCGACCACGCCCTGCATGACCAGGGCGGTGAGCATGCCCTGATGCAGGTAGTAACACCAAGGCGTAACGTAGCGGACGATCACGCCTCCCCCCGACGATGCTGCGCGCGTGCCTTGCGCTGATCCAGCAGGGTTCGCCGACCCGGCTCCGGCAACGGCTTTGTCGCGGTGGAGGCCGTGGTCAACCCGCCCAGATGCAGCGCCAGCGCGCACGGTGTGGCATGCGCGAACAGGTCGGTGACCGCCAGGTCGTGGTACCCCGCCTGGCGCAGCTGGATGTGCAACTGCACCAGCTGCAACGAAGAGGCGCCAGCCTCGAAGAAGCTCTGTCGGGCCGTGATCGGCAGCTCGGTGGCGCGTCGGAACTGCGCGCGTAGCGCGTCCACCAGCGCCGTATCGACCTGCTGCGGTTCGGGCGGGACGAGTGCGGTCGCCGCCGAAGCGACCGGCGCAGCGGCCACGCGTGGCCGCGCGTGGCCCTGCGCCGGAGGCACCAGCGTGTCGAGCGGCAGATCCCAGGCGGCCGGATCGCCGGCAAGGCGGCGCAGCAGCGCCGCGTACTGCCGGAACATGGCAGACAACTGCGCCGGGTCGAACAACGCTTCCACCGCGTCCCAGTTGAAGCGCAGTTCGCCTTCGGATTCGTAGACCTGATGGTCCAGCCAGACTTGCGGCGTCTGCGAGATGCCCCAGCGCGGTTTCAGCGCCGCGGCCTGCGCCAGGAAACGGTCGCCGGCAAAACCAATCGCGCTGGTGAACACCACCGGCATGGCCGCCGCCGACTGGCCGCGCCGTTGCGCCAGTTCGCGCATGACGCGGATGGCCGAGACATCGCGATGCACCAAGTCCTGCCGTAGCCGCTGCTGCAGCCGTTGCGCGCTGGCGCCCCAGTCCGCGGCGGGCTGCCAGGCCAACAGCAGCAGCGAGGTGAAGTCGCCCAGCACGCTCTCGATCTGCGGGTGCAGCGCACGCCGGTCGAACAGCGTGAGGTTCACGCACAGCTCGCGGTGCGCGCTCCACGCCGACAGCACCGCGGCGTAGGCGGACAGCAACAGCGCCGACGGCGTCAGCCCGGCCTGGTTGGCGCAGGCCTTGAGCGCAGTCCATTCGCCTGCCGTGAGGCGGTCGGACCGGCGCACGAAGCGCGGCACACCGATGTCGGCCGGAGCGCGGCGCAGCGGCAACTGCGGCGCGGCCGGCAAGTCGTCCAGCCGCCGCTGCCAGTAGGCCAGCGAGGCCGCGCTGGGCGCCTGGCCGGCGACGTGGGCCAGGTAGTCGCGGAAACCGATCTCCAGCGCCGGCAAGGGGCGCTCGGGGTCGGCGTAGAGCTGCTCCAGCTCGGCCAGCAGGATCTGCATGCTCAGCCCGTCCAGCATCAGATTATCGAGGCAGACGAACACCCGGCTGGCGCCGCAGCCGTCCTCGGCCGCCTGCACGTCGAACACGGGCCAGTGCGCCGGATCGAGCACCTGTCGGGACAACCGCTCGCGCAGCGCGCTGGCCTCGGCGTGGTCGAAACGGGGCAGACGATGGCGCCGCAGCGCAAACACCGGCACCTCGACCAGCACCTGCTGCCGGCCCTCGCGCACCACCGCGCGCAGCATGTCGTGGCGGGCGATCAGGCGGTTCCAGGCGGCCTCGAAGCGCGCCACGTCCAGCGCCGCGACCTCGAATTCGACGAAGAAGTGCGCGCCGACGCCGCCGAGCGGGAAACCGGGCTGGCGCCCTACCAGATAGGCCTGCTGCACCTCGGTGAGCGCGAACGGTGCATGCCGCGCGGCCGGGTCGGCCCGCAGCACCTCGGCACTGCGATCGCCATGCGGCCGCAGCGTGGCGGCGAAGGCCGCCAGCGTGGGGTAATCGAACAGATCGCCTAGGCGGGCGTCGAAGCCGGCATGGTCCAGCGCGCCGATCAGACGGGTTGCCAGCAGGCTGTCGCCGCCGAGTTGGAAGAAGTGGCTATGCCGGTGCAGCGCCGGCGGCTGCAGCAGCGTGTGCCAGGCCGCGGCGACGGCGATCTCGGCATCGCCGCAGGGAGATTCTGGTACGGCGTCGGGGTCCCTGGTCGGCTGACATAGGAGACGCAAGGCCTGGTGGTCGACCTTGCCGTTGGCGGTCAGCGGCATCGCATCCAGGAACACCAGTCGTTGCGGCACCATGTAGGCGGGTAATTGCGCTGCCATTGCCGTGGAGAGCTTGCGCGGATCGGGTTGGCGGACCTGTGCGGGTGCACGCAGCAGCAGGCGTTGCTGATCGCCTGCCAGATCGGTCCGTTCGCAGCCCAGGCCGCGTGTCTGCAGTACCGCTTGCCAGCCTGCGGCGTCGCGCAACCGGCTGCCGAGCGGCTCCCCGTCCTGCGCCAACAGCTCGGTGCTGACCAGGGCCAGGCAGGAGGCGCTGCGCAATTCCAGCACATGGATCAGCGCGGACGGCGCCGCCAGTGCGACAAGGGCGTCCAGTGCGTCGTCGCCAAGCCGATGCAGGGCATTGCAGGACAGCACCAGATCGGCGCGGTGGGCCAGTTCCGCCTGCGCGTTGCGGTCCCAGCGCCGTACGCGCGCATGGGGGAAGGCGCCGAGCCGGCCCACCGCGCGCAGTACCATGTCCTGCGAGGCATCCAGCGCGGTATAGCTGAACTGGTCCGCGCCCAGGCGGCGCAGCAGCCGCTCGGCGGCCAGGCCGCTGCGTGCCCCGATCTCGACCACGCGCACCGGGCGGCGCAGCGCCTGCGACAGTTCGGTTAGCGCAGCGGCCAGCGCGTCGATCGCGGCGGCCGTGCCACGGCTCTGCAGCAGTAACCGTTCGGGTGCCCAGAACGGATGGTCGAGCAGGGTGAGCGCCGGCCGCTGGTCGCGCAGGATCAGCGCCAGGGCGTCATGGTGGGCGAGCAGCGCGTCGGCGGTTGCGCCGAGCGGGTCGCCGCTCGCAGGTTGCCATGGCGCCTGATGGTGGCGCAGCCCGCGAACGTAGCCCCGCCCTTGCGGAGCGTGGTCGAGGCGCTGCTGGCGGACCAGCAGGTCCAGCCAGCGCTGCAGCAGGCTACGCCAGCGCGGCGCAATGGCCTGCCGGCGGATGAGCGTGTCGACCTCGATCGGTGCGGCAAAGTCCAGCCCCTGCCGGCGCAGATGCTCGAGCAGAAAGTCGGCGACCAGGCACTCGACATCGGGCTCGCGCGTGTCCTCGGCGGCGACCGGCGTGAACAGGGCGGCATAGTCGGCGGGCAGTGCAGGGTCGGCATGGTGCAGGCCATGCAGCGCATCGCCCTGAGTCACGATGAAGGCGACCAGCGATTTGTCGCGCTCGCCCACCGCCAGCGCCACGGCGTGGCGCACCCCGTCGATGCGCTGCAAGGCGGTCTCGATTTCGCCCAGTTCGATGCGGTGGCCACCGATCTTGACCTGGGTGTCGCGGCGGCCGAGGAATTCCAGGGTGCCGTCTGGCCAATAGCAGCCCATGTCGCCCGTGCGGTACCAGCGGCCATCGGCCGCGGCGACGAATTGCCGGGCGGTACGTTCGGGATCGTTGAAATAGCCCAGCGCGACGCCTTCGCCGCCGATCCACAGTTCGCCGGGTACCCAGTCGGGGCAGTCGCGGCCCTGATCGTCGACGACCCGGTAGCGCTGGTTGGCCAGCGGGGCTCCGTAGGGAATCGAGCGCCACTGCGGCGGCACGTCCCGCACCTCGCAAACGTTCGACCAGATCGCCGCTTCGGTGGCGCCGCCCATCGCGACGAACTGTCCGTCGGGGCGAAACGCCCGATACCGCTGCGGCAGATCGAGCCCGATCCAGTCGCCGGAGAGCAGCGCCAGGCGTAATCGGGCGGGCGCGCGCAACGTCAGGCCCTCACTGTAGGTCAGCAGCATGTCGAACAGCGCCGGCACGCTGTTCCAGACGGTGACGCCGTGGGTGTCGATGATCTCGCACCACGCTGCCGGATCCCGTCGCTGGGCTTCGTCGATCAGCACCAGCGCGCCGCCGGCCGCCAGCAGGCCGAAGATGTCGAACACCGAGAGATCGAAGTGCAGCGCCGACAGCGCCAGCACGCGGTCACCGGCCCCGAGCCGGTAGCGCTGGTTGAGGTCGGCGCAGGTATTGAGCGCGGCGCGATGCGCGATGGTCACGCCCTTCGGCGTGCCGGTCGAGCCGGAGGTGTAGATGACGTAGGCGGGCGCTCGCGGGTCCACGGCGATGGCAGCGGGCATGGGCGCATGCCCGGTCGTGTCCTGCCAGCACACCATCGGCGGATCGGTGGCATCGGCGCCGGCGTCCTGTGTGGCGCCGGGCGGTGCGTCGTCGCGGCAAGTCAGCACCGCGGCCACACCCGCGTCGCGCAGGATCTTGCGGCGACGTTCTGCCGGCTGGTCGAGCGCCACGGGCACGTAGACCGCACCGGCAAACAGCACACCCAGCGCCGCGACCACCTGCCCGATGCCCTTGGACATGACGATGGCGACCGTGTCGCCGGGGCGCACGCCGCGGGCGACGAGCGCCCCGGCGCAACCCCGTGCCTGCTCGGCCAGTGCGGCATAGCTCAGCGAGCGGGTGCCGTGGATGAGCGCGACCGCCTGCGGGCTGCGCTCGGCGGCGGCGAGAAAGCCCTGGTGCAGCAGCCCCCGCGGGACCGGTCGCGCGGTGTCGTTGATGCGCGCACGCAGCTGGCGCTGCCTGGCCGGCATCGGGTCCGGCAGCTGCGTGCGCCAGGCGTCCGCATCGTCGACCAGGCGGCGGACCTGGGCGATGTAGGCGTCGAACAAGGTGTCGATCAGGCCCTCGGGAAACAGCGCCGGGTTGCTGTCCCATTGCAGGCACAGCGCCGAGTCGTGCTCGAACGCCAGATGGTCGATCCAGACCTGCGGCGTCTGCGAGATGCCCCAGCCGGGTTGGCCCAGCACCGGGCCCGTATCGTGGCCATAGAGCGGCCGGCCCAGGTTGCTGGTGAAGACCACCGGTGCCCCGTGGGGATGGCGCTGCTGCTTGCGCAACTCGCGCAACACTTCCACGCCGGACCAGTGGCGGTGTTCGTAGGCATCGACGAAACTGTCCTGATTGCGTTGCGCGAGCGTGTCGAAGGCAGCGCCTTCGCAGCACAGGTCCAGCAGCAACACATTGGTGAAATCGGCGAGCATGCGTTCGACACACGGGTGCAGCGGCTGGCGGTCGAACAGGGTGAGGTTGAGCAGCAGGCGCGGCTGGCTGCTCCAGCGCGCCAGCACGGCACCGAAGCAGGTGGCCAGCGCCATGGTGGGGGTCACGCCGCTGGCGCCGGCATGTGTCTTGAAGCGCTTCCAGTCGGCAGCAGTCAGGTCGGCGCGGCGCCGCTGGATACGCACCTGGACGATCCGCTCCGGTTCGCAGGCCAGCGGCAGTGCCGGCGCGCGCGGCAGGGTATCCAGCCGGTCCAGCCAGTGGCGCCGCGCACGTTCGCGCGCAGCGCCCGTTTCCTGGCCGAGTTGGGCCAGATAGCTGCGGAAGTCGTAGCCCGGGTCGGCCGCCGGCAGCGTGTCGCCGCGCAACAGCGCAGCCAGTTCCTCGAACACCAGGGTGAAGCTGGCGGCGTCGAGCACCAGCAGATCGATACTGACGTGCAGCCGGTGGCAGCCGTCGGGCAACAGCGACAGCTGGAAGTCGATGGTTTCGCCACGCTCGACGGCCAGCACGCGGTGCCCGAGGCGTTCGCGTAGATCCAGCAAGGCGGCGTCGCGCGTCGCAGCGTCCGTCGCACGCAGGTCGTGGATGGTCAGACCGGGCCATCGGGATTGCGCATCGAATTGCTGGAGCCCATCGCTGCGAAAACGCACGCGCAGCATCGGATGGCGCTGGATCAGCGCCTGCACCGCCGATTCCAGCGCCCGGCTGGAAAGACCGGCGCCATCGAACTCCTGGTAGAGGTGGCAGCCGACCCCGCCTAGCGTCTGTCCAGGGGAACGGCCGACCAGATAGGCATGCTGCACCGGCGTCAGTTCGAAGGCCTCGCCGTCGTGCATGCACGGCCAGGCCGGTGGCGTGGCGGGCAGCGCGGAAACGTCAGTGGTCCGGCGCCGCAACAGGCGGCTCCAGCCGGCCAGGCTGGGCTCGGCATACAGCTCCCTGAGCGTCACCCTGTGGCCGCGTTGGCGCAGCCGGTTCAACCAGACCATCAGGTGCATGGAGTCCATGCCCAGCTGGATCAGGCTGGCGTGCTCGTCCAGGTGTGCGGCCGCGATGCCCAGGTCCGCCGCGAGCTCGGCACGCAAGGTCTGCTCGGCCTGCGGCGGATTGGCCTCTGACGCGGCGGTGCCCGCGCGGTCCTCGCTCGGGAGATCCAGTTCGGTGTCAGATGTCACGGGCGAGCTCCTGTGGATCGTTGCATGCCGACATGACGCACGCCGGTACCCGGGAGAAGCGGCCGCCTGCGGTGGGGACATGGCGGCTGCCGAGTGCTCATGCTTGCTGTGCCGGTTCCGCTGGGACCGTGCCGGTGGCTTGCGCGGCCGCAAGCCAGACGCCGGCCTGCGCAAGGGCTTCGGTGTGTGTGGCGACGATCCGGTAGGGATACGCGGCCTGCCCGGATGCGTTCCAGCCATCGGCCTGGCGCGAGTACTCGTCACGCATGGCGGGGTCTTCCACCACACGCACCGCGCCCAGGCAATAGCGCTGCTGCAGCGCAAAGCTGTCCCGGCTCCAGCGGGTGTAGGCGGCCATGAACTGCGCCGACTGGCGCGGCAGTTGCGCGCCCTGCATCAGCAGTACGTACGGTTCGGCACGCGCATAGACGGCCTGGAGCTGTGCCAGGAGCGCATCGGCCTGCGCGTCGGGGACATGTTCCGGCATATGTAGCGCGACCAGAGGCCAGTCCCGGGTGTCGACAAACTGAGTCATGCAACGCCTTTGGAGGGAGTAGCGGGCAATCGGCAGGAAGCGGCACGCCACGCCGGACCGCTTGTGTCAGGAGCGCGACGGTGCGCACGAGCCCGGCGATCGTTGCGCGGCCGCCGAGGCAGGGCGTTGCGACGCCCTGGTGAGCGGTAAATGATAAGTATTCGTAGTTGCACTGCCGCCCGGATCGGGTTTTTCTCGGCCCGTATCCGGTCAGGACGGGGCGTTGGGGCAGGTTCGGCTTGCGGGGGGCGGCAGCGCAGCCGTCGATCAGCCGACCGGAGCTGGCGATGTCTCAGCGCTGGTGCTTGAAGGCGCAAGGATTGACGCCAAACTGCTTGCGGAAGGCGGCCGTGAAATGGCTCGCATTGGTGTAGCCCAGGTCGGCCGCCACCACGGTGACCGGGGTATGCCCGCTGCATAGACGCTGGCGCGCCATGTGCATCCGCTCCTGCTGGAAGAGCCCGTAGATGCTGTGGTCGAACAGCTGCCGGAAACCGCGCTTGAGCGCCGCCACGCTGAGGCCGGTTTCGCGCGCCAGTGCGGTGATCGTGGGCGCCTTGCTCAGATCCGCCAGCAACAGGTCGCGCGCGCGCAACAGCTTCTTGTGGAGGGCCGGACGCAGCGTTTGCTGCTGCGAAGGCGTCTGTTCGCAGTGGGCCTCGACGGACAGGCTTACCAGCACCAGTGCCTGGCCCAGCAACCACAGCGGGGACGCGGTGGGCCGCAGGTCCGGTTGGGCAGACGCCGCCTGCAGGGCCTGGCTCAGGGCGTGCGCCGTGGTCTGCATTTCGGCGCCACAGCGCTGCATGTTGCAGCAGTGCATGGCAGCCAGGTCCCGCCGCAGCGATCCGCCCAGTTCCGGCATCCAGTCGGCCAGCAGATCCGGGCGTACCGAGACGGTGACCTGCTCGAAACTCCCCGCATAGGACGACTTGCTGCTGCAGCCCGGGGTGTAGTTGATGCAGCTGGTGTTTTCCTCCAGCACGCGCTCGATCTCGCCGCCGCGTTCGCGCATCGCGAAGCGGCAGCGTCCCTGCAGCGCGCAGGAGAAATGCACCCGGTCCCAGTCGTCGCGCACGCTCATGGTCAGCGGTCGCGGGAAGTGCGCGCGCCATAGGAGTACGTCGACGCCAACCTGCGGCGTCACATGGATCAGCCCGCAGGAGGCGTCGGGTTGCAGATCCGGCACCGCCGCGCCGGCGAGCAGGGAGGAAACAGTTACCTCGGAGGCGGTGTGCGGTGTGGGGGTGGAGGAGTTCATGCGACCTGCTTTATGGGACGGTGCGGATCCGGATGAAGTGTGAACCGATCCGGGTGGTGCGAAAAATAAGAATCATTATCGTTAACTGTTGAAGAGGTGTGACAACGGTCGCTTCGGCTTGGTTAAGGAATCAGCGGGCGCAGCATCACATGACATATCTGTTTCAACGTTCTTCGTACTGCTGTCGGCAGGTGTTGCCGGGGCAGCGTGCGGGACCGAACACGCATCCGTTTGCTTTCATCCGCCCAGGAGCCCCGTCCGTGCAGCACCCGTCCGTCGCGCAGAAGCCGCCAGTCCGTCTCCAACCGCTGAATCCCTTGACCCTGGCGCTGCTGGCTGCGCTGGCCGTTGCGCCCGGCGTGTCGGCTGCGCGAGACATGGTGTCGGATCGATCCTCCGACGCTGCCTCGGCAGATGCCAGCCTCCCGGTGGACGGACAGGTGACGGAGCTGGAAGGGATGACCGTAACGGCGCGCCTTGCAGCAGAGCACGCCAAGGATATTCCTTTCGGCATCGGCGTGATCGGCGGCGATGAGCTCGAAATCCGCCGTCAGCTCACGCTGGAGGATGCACTGCGCGCCACGCCCGGAGTGAACCTCTGGAGCGATGGCTCGCCGCACAGTGCGAACGTGCTTATCCGTGGCACCGGCTCGATCAATCCGGTCAGCACCGACGATGGCGCGGTGGCGCTGTCGATCGACGGCGTGCCCCTGTCCATGCGCAACATGTCGCTGGGCACGCTGGACGTCGCGCGCGTGGAGATACTCAAGGGCCCGCAGGGCACGTTGTTCGGCAGCAACAGCCGGGCCGGCGCGATCAATGTCATCACCTACAAGCCTACCCGCGATCTGCAGGCTTACGTGCGCGGCGAGATTGGTCAGGAAGGCCAGCATCTGCAGGAAGCCGTCGTCAGCGGTCCGCTGTCGGAGGCACTCAGCGGGCGTTTTGCAATCCGCAACAGCGGCTCGGACCACTGGGTGGACAACGCACGCACCGGCGAGCCGCTGTCCAGGCCGCGCAGCCTGATGTTCCGCGGCAGCGTGCTATGGGAAAACCGCGCCGGCACCAACCTGCTGTTCACTGCCGATCGCGAGGACGCCAGGCGCAGCCCCGGCCTGGCGGTACTGCGGCCGTATGACAGACAGCCGGCCATGGACGTCACCCCGGGCCTGTACGACGACAACAGCAAGACGGTGGAGCGCTATGCGGCCACCGTCAATCACGATCTGCCGGTGGGGCGGCTGACCTCGGTGACCGGTTACACCAGGTTCGATACCGACTTCGTGGGCGGTTACGACGCCCGCGCGATGCAGGCCATGTTCGGCGTGCCGGCAGAGAACATGCAGCACAGCCGGATGGACGGCAACACGCTCAGCCAGGACCTGCGCTGGACCTCGCTGCCGGGCGCGTCGGTGTTCTGGGTGACCGGGGTGAACCTGTCGCGCGCGCAGCGCAGTTTCGATCAGCTGTACATCGGCAGCAATCAAACCATGGACCGGGACTACCAGACCGATAGCCACGCCGTGTACGGCGAAGTCACCTGGCCGCTCACCGACGTGCTCAAGCTGACCGGCGGCCTGCGCCATACCTGGGACCACAAGTCGTACGATGCGCTCTACGCCGGAATGGTGGCCGACTACCGCAGACTGCGCGACGACTATTCCACCGGACGAGTGGCGCTGTCCTACGCGCTGACGCCGACCACCAACCTGTACAGCGCAGTGTCGCGGGGCTACGAATCGGGTGGCATCGGCGACTTCCCGACCCAGGTGGCCGACAGCGTGCCGTTCAAGCCGGCGTCTTCCAACGCGATCGAGGTCGGCATCAAGACCGAGTCGGCCGACAGTCGCTTCATGCTGGATGCGGCGCTGTTCTCCACGCGCGTCAGGGACGATCATCTGATGGGCTTCGATCCGGCGACGCTCTCCACCTCCACGGTGAATGCGGACACGCGCAGCCAGGGTGCCGAACTGCAGGGGACCTGGCGGCTGGGCGAGGGATTTTCGTTGTCGGGCGGGCTGAGTTTCATCGACGCCGAGATCACCAGCAACGTGAAGGGCGTGCCCGGCGGCGATATCCGCAAGGGCAGCCGTTCGCCCGACGTGCCAAGGTGGGGCGGTACCGTGGGTGCGGCCTATACCCGGCCGCTGTCTGCGGTCGGCTGGCTCTCCGCGCCGGTCCTGAATGCCCGGCTCGACTACGGGTACGTCGGCGCGCGTGCGGCCGATGCGCAGAACCACTTCGATCTGGACAAGTACCAGAAGCTGGACATGCGGGTCGGCGTCGCCTCCGGCGGCACCGAGATCTACGTGTTCGGCAGCAACCTGCTCGACGAGCAGTACGACCTGTACGGGTTCGCGCCGGCCGTGCCCACCTACGTGGGAGCGCCCGCGCGCGGGCGCACGCTGGGCGTCGGCGTCCGGCATGACTTCTAGGACGGCAGGCAGCGCAGACGACAGCGCCGGTTCGTCGTCCGCGGCCGCGCCGTCCCCGCATCTGCCGGCAGGCGGCGAGCCGTTTGCCTGGCGCATCATGCAGCCGGTGCGCGGCCGGATCCGGCTGGCGATGTGCCAGGCCGCCGTCGCCGCGCTGCTGAATCTGGGGTCGCTGCTGGCGCTGGTGCAGGCGGCACGCCAACTTGCCGAGGAGGGCCGCTGGCCGGTGGCCCCGCTGCTGGTTGCGCTGGTGTGCGTGGTAGGCGGCTATGCGATGCGCCTGTCCGGGTTCAACCAGTCCCATGCCGCCGCCTTCCGCCTGGAGGCATTGTTACGGCAGCAAATGGCCGAGCACCTGACGCGCGTGCCGTTGGGCGAGATCCAGCGCTGGGGGGCGGCGGCGCTGTCGAAGGTGCTGCACGATGACGTCAAGGCCTTGCACGTGTTCGTCGCCGATAGTACGCCGCTGTATGCGCGGGCCTTCGTGATGCCTGCCTGCGCCGGCATCGCGCTGCTGTGGCTCGACTGGCGGCTGGCGCTGGCCGCAGCGACGCCGTTGGCACTGGGGTTCGGCGTGTTGGCGCTGGCGCTGCGGGGCGGGGCCGATATTGGCCGGCGTTACAACCAGGCCCGCGAACGGGTGAGTGCGGCGGTGATCGAGTTCGTGCAGGCGATGCCGGTGGTGCGCAGCTTCGACACCGGCCAATCGACCTTCGGCCGCTACCGGCAGGCACTGGACGGGTATTTCGACGTGCTCACGCTCTGGTACCGCCAGGCGGGATTCTCGGCGCGCTTTTCCTTCGCCGTGTTGAACCCGCTGCCAACACTGCTCTTGCTGCTGTGGATGGGCGCGTGGCTGCTGGTGCGCGGCGAGCTCGATTTCGGTATCTGGGTGGGCGCCTTGTTGCTGGGCGCCGGTATGGCCGAGGCGATGATGCCGATGATGATGCTGCGCCAGATGGTGGCGAAGGCCCAGCTGAGCGCGGCGCGCATCCAGGACGTGCTGGCATTGCCCATCCAGCCGGTGCCGGCCGTGTGCGTCACCCCGCCGACGGATGCTGGAGTGGTGTTCGAGAACGTCAGCTTCGGCTATGCGCAAGGGCCACAACGTGCCTGCCATGTGGGGGACACGCCCGAGCGACTGGCATTGAGCGGGGTGAGCTTCCGCGCCGAACCCGGCACCGTCACCGCGCTGGTTGGCCCCTCGGGCGCCGGCAAGACCACCGCGGCCCGTCTGATCCCGCGCTTCTGGGACGTGCTGGAAGGGCGGGTGAGCATCGGCGGCGTGGATGTGCGCGCGTTGCCGATGGAGGTGCTGATGGCTCAGGTCGGGTTCGTGTTCCAGGACACCTTCCTGTTTGCCGGCACGGTGGCCGACAACATCCGTCTGGGCGCGCCGGATGCGGACCTGGTCGCGGTGGTCGCGGCCGCCACCGCCGCCCAGGCGCATGCGTTCATCCAGGCGCTGCCGCAGGGGTACGACACCCCAGTGGGGGAACGCGGCGCGGCGCTCTCGGGCGGGCAGCGGCAGCGCATCGCGGTCGCCCGCGCGATCCTGCAGAACCGGCCGATTCTGGTGCTGGACGAGCCGACCGCGTTCGCGGATCCGGAAAACGAACTCGCATTGCTGACCGCCCTGTCTGCGCTGATGCGCGGCAAGACGGTGCTGATCGTGGCGCACCGCCTGGCCACGGTACGCGACGCGGACCAGATCCTGGTGTTCGAGCGCGGACGGCTGGTCGAATCCGGACAGCACACGGCGCTGGCTTCCGCCGGTGGCGTCTATGCGCGGCTTTGGGCCCACCACGCGCAGGCGCAGCGCTGGGCCCTGCGCGGGTCACATCCGTCCGGTGCGCAGTCGGCCGATCACTCGACCGAGGCAGGCGCGTGAGCGCGGGGCGGCGATTGCCGCGGCCGCCCTCCGGCTGGCTGGCCTCCACCCGCACGGCCTGGGGCCGGCTGCTGGCGGTGATGGGGGCGCACGCGCCGGCGCTGCGGCGTTGCCTGGCGGGGCTCGCCGCAGCTGCGATGCTGCAGGGACTGGCGCTGGCCTGCGTGTTCCCGCTGTTGGCGGCCGTGTTTCCGGCGCCGGATCCGGCCCGGGGGCTGCGATGGCTCGCCGCCATGACGGTGCTGGCCGGAGGGGCCACGGCGCTGCGCTGGCGTGCGCAGGACTTCGAGTACGGCGGTCGGCTGGCCCGGGCCACCCATGCGCTGCGCCTGCAACTGGGCGAGCAGCTGCGCCGCATGCCGCTGGAGCGGCTGCGCGAAAAGCGCTCCGGGGAGATGAACGCGCTGCTGCTGGGCAATGTGGACGAACAGCTCAACTATCTCGTGGCCATCGCCAACCTGATTCTGATGGCCACCGTCGCCCCGTTGGCGCTTGCGCTGGCGGTGCTGGCGTTCGACCTGCGCCTGGGGGCGCTACTGCTGGCGGTGTTGCCGGTGCTGTGGCTGCTGCACCGCTGGCGCCGTCCGGCGTTCGCCCGTGACATGCGCCAGCTGAACGCTGCGCACTGGCGCTGCAATGCCGATCTCGTCGAGTACACCCAGGGCCTGTCCGCGCTGCGCGCAGCCTGCCAGCAGCGCGGGCGGGTGACGCTGCTGCACGCAGGCTTCGAGCGCCTGCGGCAGATCCAGACCGCCGCTCACCGCCAGGGCGTGCGGCCATCGGTGGTCACCGCCAGTCTGGTCGAGCTGGGGCTGCTGGCGATCGTCGTTGCGGCGACCGGCTGGGTGGTGTCGGGGACGCTGCATCCCGCAGCGGTGGCGGCGGTCATGGTGATCGTGGTGCGCCTGTCCGAACCGATGGCGACGCTGGTCAGCTACACCATGGTGCTGGAGATGATGGAGGCTGCGCTGGAGCGGATCGAGGCGCTGATGGCCATCCCCGCGCTACCCGTGCAGTCGCCGCACACGGTCCCGGATCACTTCGCCGTTCGCTTCGAGGGGGTCTGCTTCCAGTACGCCGATGCCGCCGGCAGCGCCGCGCTGGCGGATTTCACAGCGACGCTGCCCGCGCAGGCCATGACGGCGCTGGTGGGTCCATCCGGCTCCGGCAAGACCACCGTGGCCCGTCTGCTGCTGCGCCATGCCGATCCCCAGGCGGGGAGCATCACGATCGGCGGCGTCGATATCCGCCGCATGCAGCCGGAGATGTTGAACGGGCTGGTGTCGGTGGTGTTTCAGGACGTCCATCTGTTCGATGACACGGTGCTGGCCAACATCCGCATCGGGCGCCCGGATGCGGATGATGCACAGGTGCGCGCCGCCGCCCGGGCCGCACAGTGTCTGGATTTCATTGAGCGCCTGTCGCAGGGTTGGAACACGCGGCTGGGCGAGATCGGCGATCGGCTTTCCGGCGGCGAGCGCCAGCGCATCTCGATCGCCCGGGCGCTGCTCAAGGACGCGCCGATCGTGGTTCTGGACGAGCCCACCGCCGCGCTGGACACCGAGAGCGAGCTGGCGGTGCAGCGGGCCATCGACGCACTGGTGCGCGACAGGACGGTGATCGTGATCGCCCACCGCCTGTCCACCATCGCCGGCGCCGACCGCATCCTGGTGGTAGAGGGCGGCCGGCTGGTGGAGCAGGGCCAGCATCGGGACCTGTTGGCCAGCGCTGGCCGATACGATGCGATGTGGAAGGCGCAGCAGGCTGCGGCTGAGTGGCGCAGTCGATGAACTGCCGGTTTTGCGCGTAGATCCTGTCGTGATGCGCCTGGCGAACAGCGCGCGATGGCGCGTCTTCAGGAGCTTCTGAATGGATGAATTCCTGATCGATCCTGGTTATGTCTCCTGGTTTGACCCGGGACTATCCATTTTCAAGACAGGATTCGACAGCGCACACTATGCGCCGCACCTGATCGCAGAGATCGGAGCTGCTTATGGCGCTTTTATCGATAAAGCCGTTGTCAAGCGCAAGTCGGAATTCGTGGCCGGTCGTTATTGCGCACATCGCTCGATTGCGGCATGGAGTCCCGCCCGTGATCGTGATCTGATCGGTATTGGAGAAGGGCGTATGCCTCTTTGGCCGAGCGAAGTTACCGGTTCAATCAGTCATTGCCAGGGGTATTCCATAGCAATGACGGCGAATGCGCGGAATTTCCGTGCGATTGGCATTGACGTTGAAGACATTGTCGCGCCGGAGATCAGGAGAAACATTGAGGAACTGGTCGTCAATGGGGATGAGACTCCATTGTTAGGACAGGGCGAGGCGAAGGGAGAGACTCAAGACGCGGTATTCACTTTGATTTTCTCGGTAAAGGAGAGCTTCTTCAAGGCAGCTTATCCTTACGTGCGAAAACGCTTTGGATTCGAGGCAGTGTCAGTGACTTTTATCGACTGGCGGAGTCGGCAGATTTTTTTCAGGATCAATCAGGATATAGGGAAATCCTTCAGCCGTGGCACTGTTCTTTCGGCATGTTTCAAAACGATAGATCGCCGAATACTGACATTCTTCGGGATCAGGCGCAGCGATGAGCAGTTTGCGCATCTTGACAGCGAGCTGGCGGCTACCGGCAGGAACTGCGGTGATTCTTTCGCTCACTGATCGGCACAACCGACATTGCCGCTCACAAGGCCCGGCTCGTCCAGGTCTTGTGCGTTCATGAATTCAACTGCCGGGAATCGACAATGCACTTGCTTGAATCAATGGCTATGTTGGCCAGAAGCCCTGGCATGGGCTGGGTAATCAGCTTACTCGACAGCTGCCGATCGAGACATGGAAGCAACAGGCTGGGGTGGACTGGAAAATCGAGGTTTGATGCCGGCGTCGCGCGCATTGATCGCCAGTGCCGCCGCATGCAGCCGCACGAGTTCGGCGGCCTGCGGGTAGTCGGCGTCCTCGCTGCCCAGGCGTCCGCGCTTGTCCGCCTCGCAGACGCGCGCCCGCCGCGCGACGCGCTCCGGTCGCCGGAATACGTCGCAGCGTAGTAGCAGGGCGTGCACGGTGGCGTCGCGCAGTTCGGCGATGCGGCGCACGTTCAGATGCTCGCGACACGCCAGGACGGCGAGCTGGCGGTAGTCCTGCGGCACCTTCTGGCGCTCGCACAGCGATTGCAGCGGCGCCACGCCGCGCTGCTCGTGCACGACATGGCGCGGCCACTGCTCGCGCGGGGTCACCGCCTTGCCGAGGTCGTGGGTGAGCGCGGCGAAGCCGATCAGGCATCGCCGGGCGCGATCCGCGCAGCGATGTCGCTGACCAGTTCCTGGTGCAGGCCGGTGTCGACCTCGGGATGGAACTCGGCGCGCTGCGGCACGCCGTACAGCGCCTCCAGTTCCGGCAGCAGGGCGCCCAGGGCGCCGGCATCGTGCAGCGTGCGCAGGAAGGCGGAGGGCTGGGTCGAGGTCAGCGCCCGCCGCAGTTCCTGCCACACGCGCTCGGGGACCAGCGTGTCGAGTTCGCCGTCGGCGGCCATCTAGCGCATCAGCGCCTGCGTGTCCGGCGACACCGTCCCCAGCAGGATGCCGCTGTGCAGCAGCGGGCCCAGGGCGCGCGGCAGATGGTCGAAGAAGTGTTCGGCGGTCACCGGCACTATCGCCAGACCCAGGCCGACCGCGACGATCAGCAGGTTGTGGCGCCGGCCGGCGAAGTCCACCTGGCCGAACGTATGGATGCCGTTGGCGGTGACCATGCTGAACATCACCAGCCCGGCGCCGCCGAGCCCGCTGGGCGGGATCGCGGCGGTCAGCATCGCCAGTTTGGGAATCAGGCCGAGCACGACCAGCAGCGCGCCGGCCAGTACGCAGACCCAGCGGCTGACCACGCCGGTCAGACCGACCAGGCCGATGTTCTGCGAATACGAAGTGTCGGGAAAGGCGTTGAACACGCCGCCCAGCAGCATGCCCAGCCCGTCCACGCGCAGCCCGCGCACCAGTGACGACCGCTCGACCGGCATGCGCACGACGGCATGGCCGGGCAGGGCGCGTAAGCGTAGCGGTCGGCGCGCATACGCCCGCGCCAAGCGGGATCGATGACTGCGCGACGCGGCATGTGCCGTCAAACCGCTGCGGTTGCTGCGCGCGATCTGCGGCCACGTTGCCACACGTCGCCACGTCCGGCGGCTTGGATGTCGCAGCTCGCGTACGGCCTTGCCGCGCATGCAATGGCTGCTAGAGTTGCGTCCGACCTCAGCGTGCGACGGGTGACGGATGCAATACGCATGGATGCGATGGTGGCTGCTGCTGAATCTGTTGTGCAGCGTGCATGCGATGGCGGCGATTCCGAACTGGTACGCGGCTGCCGGTGGCACTGATTACCAACTGACTGCCGTGCAAGGCGACGTGCAGTCTGGTGAAGGTGCGCAGTTGCGTCTGACCGCAGTTGCCGCGCGCACTGCGCCGTTCGGGGCTGCCTCCGCAGCGTTGGACGCGGTTTCCTTGCGCGGCCAGTCGTTGCTGTTGTCCGGTGTATTGGCGACCTCCAACGCATCGCAGGGCGCTACGCTATGGATGCGCGCCGACGATGCGCATGGCAAACGCCTGGCGTTCGAAAGCTCACAAGCCGATCCGGTCGGCGGTACGACGCGTGCAAGCCGCTCCATTGCGCTGCAGGTACCGATGGATGCGCAGAAGGTGTTCATCGGTGTCGTGCTGCGAGGCGATGGAGCGCTGGACGCAAGCCAGCTGCGTCTGACTGCGCAGCCGCTGGCCGATGCGGCATCGGCCAGCGCGATCCTGGATGTCGCCATCCCCGCGATCCGGAAGCATGCGCTGCACAGCGCCCGCATCGACTGGACCATGCGTGAGCCGCAGCTGCGTGCGCAGGCCGCAAACATGCGCGAGGTGGACGCCTATGTCGCCATCGATGCATTGATCGCCCAGCTCGATGACGGCCATAGTTTCCTGATGCGTCCTTCCAGGCGACATGCCGTGGAAGCCGTTGCACAGCGCCAGCGGCCCACCATGCAGGCGCGTCTGCTGTCATCCGGCATCGCCTATCTCGACGTCCCCGGGCTGATGACGTCTTCCAGGGAAGTCAGCAGTGCTTACGAGACATCGCTTGCAACGGCGCTGGATCAAGCCGCCGCACAGGCCAGCTGTGGCTGGATCGTCGATGTACGCAACAACACCGGCGGCACGATGTGGCCAATGATCAACGGCCTGCATCCGCTACTGGGTGATGCAGTGCTCGGCAGCTTTGTCGATGCGGCAGGCAAGCAATCGCCCTGGCGGGCACGATCTTCAGCACGCGCGATTGCCTCGCTGCAAACAGATCGCCCGGTCGCGGTCTTGATCGGCCCGAAGACGGCGAGTGCCGGCGAGATGGTCGCGATCTCCTTCCGCGGCCGTGCGAACACGCTGAGCTTCGGTCAGCCAAGCGCTGGCCAGACCACCGGCAATCGCTCTGTGAAACTGTCTGGCGGCGCTGTTCTTGCAATTGCCAGTAGCCACACGCAGGATCGCAGCGGGCATCGTACCGATGGCCGGCTGCCGCCGGATGTCTTGCTTGACTCGCAGGTGGATATGATCGACGCGGCTGCACAGTGGCTGCGGACGCAGGCCTGCATCCGTTCGAGGTGATCACCCCGTTCGAGGGGGCTGGCGCATCCACTGAACATTGTGACGATCGACCGGTGCCGGTGCGCTTTCAGCAATATGGAACCGACTTGGGTGCCATGGCTTGCTTAGCCGCCGATTGCCGCCATCGCAAGGCGATCTGCATTGCGCGAATGCTGCCTGCGGAACAGTAGCGCCTGCATGCACCACATCGACGGCTGCAGAACACCCTGCATTGCAACATCCGACTGCGCAGCCTTGTGGCGTCAGGCCTCCACGCGCAGTGGTCTCCTCATCGCAGCAACAGAATGCGATCACGATTGCGTTGTCATTCCAACATCTTCACTCAAGACGCGGTTTCAGGGATGAAACTGCCTATTTGTGTGGCTGAGTTGACAGCGCCGTGTGCGGAAGGCACCTTCGCTGATAACGTTGTCAGCGATCAGGAGCGTGCTCCGACTTCATGAAAGACGTTGCCGGCCGGTCATGTATCGGCCTGGCGCCTTGCCCCGCATGCCGCCATCGGTTCGCGGGAAGACGCTGCTCGCCGTCCGGTGTACAGGGGGACGGATCGCGGGTGTGGCGCGCGCTCCATGCGCGTTCTCAAGCAACCGGAGGGTTGCGACCCGACGCATCAGCCAAGAGGTCCACGCAATGCTGCAAGTCCGTGTGTGTGAGTTGTCCTGTGATTCCGCCAACGCTGCCGAGCGTGCGCCATCTCGCTCGCGACTGAGTGTTGCTGTCCGTCACCTGCTGCTGGGTGGCGTCGCCCTCGCGGGTGCCACCGTGCTTCCCGCGTTTGCGCAGGAGCACGTGGAACCCGCCCAGCCGCCGCCCGCGCAGACCAATCCCCCGGTGTCCACGCTGGACGAGGTCAAGGTCGTCGGCTATCAGGCCAGCCTCGGCAAGGCGCTCAACGTCAAGCGCAATGCCGATGCCATCGTCGATGCGATCAGTGCAGAAGACATCGGCAAATTCCCCGATACCAACGTCGCCGAGTCGCTCTCGCGCCTGTCCGGCATCACCGTGGACCGGCAGTTCGGCGAAGGCGAGAAGGTCAGCATCCTCGGCACCGATCCGGCGCTCAACCGCGTGCTGCTCAATGGCCAGACCATTGCCTCCACCAGTTGGGGCGGCGATCCCAACGACCCGGACAGCCGCTCGTTCAACTACAGCACGCTGGCGCCGGAAGTGGTCGGCCTGATGGAGGTCTACAAGACACCGGAGGCGCGCATCGACGAAGGTTCGATCGGCGGCACCGTGATCGTGCACACGCGCAAACCCCTGGAACTCGAGCGCAATACCCTGACCGGCACGGTGAGCTACGGTTACAACGACCGCTCCGGGGAAGGCAAGCCGAATGCGTCGGCCCTGTACAGCTGGAAGAACCAGGATGAAACGTTCGGTGTCCTCACCTCGGTGATGCATTCGCAGCGCGTGCTGCGTCGCGATGGCGTGGAGATCTTCGGCTACGACGATGTCGCCGGCGCTGCGTTTGCGCCGGCCGTGGTCGGCAATAACACCGGCGTGTTTCCGACCTCGATCAACACCGCCTTGTTTCAGCAGACGCGCAAACGCGATGGTGTCAGCGCTGCATTGCAGTGGAAGCCGGATGCCGATTTCGAGCTCAACCTGACCGGCCTATACGTCAAGGAAAGTTTCGACAACTACAACCAGAGCCGCTACGGGTACTGGGGCTCCAACCCTGGCGATGCGCAGGCGCTGGGCTTCGAGAACGGCGTGGCGACCTCGGGCACCTTCGGCGATCAGTCCACCACATTCCTGGATGGCTACCTGCGCAACAGCGATGTCAGCACCGGCAGCATCCATCTGCGCGCCGACTGGCATGGCGACGGCTGGAATGCGTCCAGCCAGGTGGGGTATACCAGTTCGCAAGGCGGCGCCGAGCGCATCTACGGCATCCAGTTCCGTAATCTCGCCGGTTACAGCTACGACATCGACGGGCGCCGCACCGCGATGGACTACAGCACCGACCCTACCAACGCGGCGGCGATGCAACTCAACAATGCCTCCGCCAGCCACAGCCCGCAGTACGACAAGGAGCGCTACCTGCAGCTGGATGTCGACCATGCGGTGGAGTGGGGGCCGTTCACGCAGATCCTGACCGGCATCAAGCTGACCAATCACGCCACCGGGCAGTCCTCCTACAGCCGCACTTGGACCCCGAACGACGGCAGCACGCTGGCCACGTTCTCGCCGGGCACCACGCCATCGGGCTATCTGGACGGCTTGTCGACCAGCGCCGACATGCAGCGCTGGTCGACCATCAACAGCGGCGCCATCAGCCAGTACATCGGTGGCCTGGAAGGCGATGACGGCTTGCCGATCAGCTACGCCGGCAACTACAGCATCGAAGAACAGAACCGCGCCTGGTTCCTGCAGGGCAATTTTTCCGGCGAGCGCTATCGCGGCAACGTTGGCGTGCGTTACGTGCACACCCGCGATTCCACCGATGGTTTCAGCTACGCGCCCGGTGGCGGCTATACGCCAGTCAACTTCCTCAACAGCTACGGCAAGTGGTTGCCGTCCTTCAACATTGCCTACGACCTGCGCGACGATCTGATGCTGCGCTTTGCTGCCTCCAAGGTAATCGCACGGCCGCGCTACACCAACATGACCCCGTACGTGGCCACCGACGACACCACCCTCACCGCGTCCACGGGCAATCCTGGATTGAGTCCGTACGAGTCCACCAACCTGGGCGCATCGCTGGAGTGGTACTTCTCCGACAGCAGCCTGCTCAGCGGCGAGTTCTTCTCGCGCGATATCTCCAACTACATCCTGACCACGGTGGAAGACCGGGTGTTCTTCAACAACGCCACCGGCGGCTCGAGCACCTATCAGACCTCCGTGCCGACCAACGCTGGCGATGCCAAGGTGCGCGGCGTTGCGCTCAACCTGCAGCACAACTTCGGCAACGGCTTCGGCGTGGTGGCCAACTACACCTATTCCGATTCCAAGACCGACGGCGATTACAGCCTGCCGTACAACTCGCGCAACGCCTACAACATCAGCCCGTACTACGAGCAGGGCAAATGGAGCGCGCGGGTGAATCTGGGCTGGCGCTCGGAATACTTCACCCAGATCGGCCGCCTCAACGGCCAGCAGATGACCGATGCATTCACCCAGGTCGATGCCTCGTTCGGCTACCAGGCCACCGAGCGCCTGCGCGTGGCGCTGGAAGCCACCAATCTGCTGGATGAAACCTACTTCAGCTATATCGGCAACAAGAACCAGCCGTACTACATCTACAAGAACGGCCGCTCCTTCATGCTGAGCCTGAATTTCAAGCTGTGACGTCGGCCGGGCGGCTGCTTTCGGGCAGCCGCCTTGTTGCAATGGCGGCGACTCGCGTTTGCAATGAGTCGCTGACGGTCGCCGGCGGATCTTTCGCCAGCCAGTATCGCTGCAGCAACGCTTTGCTTGGCACGGCTACATCCCTGTCGCGTAGCGACAGGGTATGCGCGATGCATCGGCTACGTGCCGGCCTTTCTTGCGGCCGCAATCGCCGCAATCCGCGCCTTCGCCAATGCCTCGCCGATCTGCGGGCCTTGCAAGGCTTCTGCAGCCAGGTCGCGCGCATTGATGGCTAGCGCAGCGACATGCAGGCGTTTAAGGTGTTCGCCCTGTGGATACGCGGCGTCTTCGCTGCCCAGCCGGCCACGCTTGTCGGCTTCGCAGACCAGCGCGAGTTGCGCGATGCGCTCGGGGCGACGGAACGCATCGCAGCGCACCAGCAGCTCGTGCACGGTGCGGTCGCGCAGTTCGGCCAGGCGGTGCACGTTCAGATGTTCGCGGCAGGCGGCGATGGCGAGCTGGCGGTAATCCTGCGGCACTTTGAGGCGCTCGCACAATGCCTGCAGCGGGGCGACACCGCGTTGTTCGTGCATGATGTGGCGTGGCCATTGCTCCGGCGGCGTGAGCGCCTTGCCCAGGTCGTGGGTCAGTGCGGCAAAGCCCACCAGCGCATCGCCGGGCGCCAGTCGCGCGGCCATGTCGCTGACCATTTCCTGGTGGATGCCGGTATCCACTTCCGGATGAAACTCGGCACGTTGCGGCACGCCATACAGCGTATCGATCTCGGGCAGGATGACGCGCAGCGCATCGGTGTCGTGCAGCGTGCGCAAAAATGCCGACGGCCGCGCACTCTCCAAAACGCGGCGTAGCTCCTGCCACACGCGTTCGGGCACCAGGCTGTCCAGTTCGCCGCTGGCGGCCATCTCGCGCATCAGTGCAGCGGTCTCTGGCGCGACAGTGAAACCCAGCGGTGCCAGCCGCGCCATGAAGCGGGCAGCGCGCAACACGCGCACGGGATCTTCGACAAAGGCCGGCCCCACGTGCCGCAGCACGCGTGCCTGCAGATCGCGCGCGCCGCCATACGGATCGAACAACTCGCCGGTGTCCTCGTCGCGTGCGATCGCATTGATGGTGAAGTCGCGACGCAGCAGATCCTCTTCCAGCGTCACCGAAGGATCGGCATCCACCACGAAGCCGCGATAGCCGCGCCCGGACTTGCGCTCGGTACGCGCCAACGCATATTCCTCGCCGCTGCGCGGGTGCAGGAACACCGGGAAATCCTTTCCCACTGGTTTGAAGCCCAGGTGTTCCATCTGCGCCTGATCGGCACCGACCACCACCCAGTCGCGGTCGCCAGCGGGCTGGCCAAGCAGGGCATCGCGGACTGCGCCGCCAACGAGATAGATCTTCATCGCGACATGATGCCCGATGCGGTGCGTGCGTCGTAGAGCGACTGATCTGCGGCTTGGCGATAGAGCCCTTGCCCGCCAACCATCGCGGGACTTGCCGCAAGGCACAGTGGACGATCAACGGCTTTGCGGATAGATCAACTGTAGAGCGGGTACGGTGGCTTTGCTGCAGGGCCCTTGCCCGCCCACCATCGCAGGACACGCCGCAAGTACGTCCTTGTAGGCTCTTACGCGGCATCCATGCCGCGTAAGGTCCAGCGACGGTGGGCGGGCAAGGACCGGTCGAGATGGTCGGTGTGCACGTGCAAGCAGGGCAGGACGTGCATTGTTCGGATCACGGTGCGTCCGGCCAGCCTCTCGTCGCAACCTAAGCAGCAGGCAGGCTTTCAGCAAGCAAGCCACAAATCTCTCATCTGCCCAGAGCAGGTCGGGCAACACGCTTTCAAAAAAGCAGCCGACCAACTTTCTGGTGCGGTGTCCTTGCCGGTTGCGGGACCGTGTGGCGGCATGGATGCCGCCACCGAGTCTCCACGGACGGATTCACGGCGTGTCCCGCAAGCGGTGAGGGCACCGCGCCCTCGCCGACCCGAGCCTTCGATGCACCGGAACAACGCAATGACGGGAAAGCTTGGTTGGCCCCAGAGCCTCGGAGCCTGTGAGTCTGAAGCCTCAAAGCCCGAAGCTTAGGAGCGTAACGAAAGGCAAGTATCCGAGCGGCATGGCCTAGCTTGCGCCCCAGGCCGAGACAACGACTCGCAACCGCGCAAGCACGACCACCTCATCCAGCCGCCATGCTCGGCGGCTGACTGGGAGTTCAGTCCTGCGCCGCGTTATCGGTCGCCTGGCCTGGCGTGCACACCGGCTTGAAGCGCTTGTCCACCAGCTTGCCCATCAGCCGATCGCTGAGCGGCAGCATGTCGCCGTTGAGCCGCCAGTCGTAGATCACGCTGAATGCCAGCACGCGCGCGACGTACTCGCGGGTTTCCTTGTAGCTGATGGTCTCGATCCAGAAGTCCGGCTCGAAGTTGGGCCGTTGCGATTGCCAGCGCCCGGTCGGCCCCGGGCCGGCATTGTAGGCGGCGATGGTGAGGTAGGGCAGGCCGTAGGTATTGAGCAACTGGCGCAGGTAGGCGGTGCCGATGGCAATGTTGGTGTCCGGCTCGTACAGGCTGTTGGCGCCCGCGTAACCGGGCAGGGCGATACCCTTGGCCACGGCCGCGCCGGTACCCGGCAATACCTGCATCAGGCCCATTGCGTTGGCCGGCGAGCGGGCGCGTGGATTGAAGATGCTTTCGGCACGGATCTCTGCGGCCACCCAGGCCGGGTCGATCGCGTTCTTGGCTGCTTCGCGGCGAATGCTGTCGTCGTGATGCAGCGGAAAGCGCAACGCATACAGGCGTTGTTCGTCCGGCTGCTTGCCGAGCGCGAACACTGCGCGATCGAACCAGCCGTTTTCGCCGGCCACCTGCACCGCCAGGCGGCGCTGGGTGTCGTCGAAGCGGCTCGCGGCATCGTTCCACTCGGCCACCGCCCAACCGGTGCGGTCGATCTGGAACAAGGCGATTGCGCGGACCAGCGCAGGATCACGCGCGACGGCGGCCTTGGCCTGCGGGTTGTCCCTGGGCTCCCACGGGCACAGCCGATAAGCCTGCTGCAGGCGATCGGCGGCCAGGAAGCCGTGGAAGGTCGGCGATTGCGCGGCGGCGCGATACAGCGGCTGTGCGGCAGCGGCAGCGCCGGTCTTCTCGGCCAGGCGCGCTTCGAAATATTGCCAGCGCGAATCGCTGCGCTGGGTGGCGGTCATCTTGCGGATCGCCGCCAATGCCGCCGGCCAGTCACCCCGCGACATCGCTTCGCGCGCACGCCATTCGTGCAGGCGCTCGTCGTATGAGGCATCGGGCACTGCATTGAGGCGACGCGCCGAATCAGGCAGGTACGACGCCACCGTCCACAGCGCGACCTGGTACAGCACCTGGCCGCGCTGCGCCTCGCTGAAGCCGAGCGCGGTGGCCAGCTGCGGCAATTGCTGCTCGGCTGCGTCCGGATCGTTCTTGGCCAGCTTGGCCAGGCCATCGACCGCGATGCGACGGCTGCGCTCGGTCTGGGGCCAGCTCGATGCACGTGGATGCGCCTTGTCCAGAAACGCGGCGTAGTCGGTGGCCAGGGCCAGATCGGCTGCCGGCAGACCGCGTGCGGCGGTACGCATCACCGCAGGCAGTTGTGCATCGGCGGCCGCCTCCACGCGCTCCCAGCGCAGTGCCGGAGTGAGCTCGCCGCGCGACTCCAGCCCGGCGACCACCGGATCGCAGGCGTCGGGCAGGCCCTTGCCGGTGCGCCACAACGTCAACGCATCGCGGCTCCACTGGGCATCCAGCTTGCCGGTTGCCTGCCGCGCGGTCAGCTGCGCGCAGCGCAGGCCGACATTGTCGGTGGGCTTCCAGTTGGCCAGCAAGGTGGTCCAGTCCTGGCGACGCGCCACCGCCGGCAACCAGGTGCTGCGAAAGCTTTCGGCCACCGGTTGGCCTGCATAGCGCTGCAGAAATCCCTGCGCCTGCGAGTTGGAGACGTTGTCGATGTTGCGCTTGAGCGTGGCAAATTCCAGCCAGCCATAGAGCGGGTGACGGCTCAGGGCACCGAGCTGACCGGCATCGGACTGGCCGCGCTCTGCGGCAGCGATGGCATCGCGCATGGCGGCCAGTTGCGGGTCGGGGTTTTGGGCATGCAGCGTGGTGCTGCCAAGGCACAGCAGGCCGACGAAAACAATGGCAAGACGGGGGGCATAAGTCATTGCGCGATGATACCCAAGCGCGCCTGCGTGCCGGAGTGAATACCCGCAGGATCGATGCCTGCCGGCGCTGTCGGCAGCGACGTGCGCCAGCGATGTGCATGTGCATATGCACATCGCCGGCGCGCGCCAAAGCAGCAGACGCGCAGGTAGTGCGACCTGCTTCTCGCTGCGGAACGGTCGGCTTGCGGCGCGTTAAGGTTTCGTTTAAAAGTTGCGGCGGACCGCAGGGCACGGGGGCGTGCGGACACTTGGAAATCCTTCTGGAGAGAGAAAGGATGAAGCGTCTGATTGGCTCCCCTCGGTCATGCCTGGCCGTGCAGTTGTCGTTGTGTCTGATTCCCGCATTCGCCTGGGCGCAACAGCCCGCGGCGGCCCCGAGTACGCGCACGCTCGACAGCGTGCAGGTCACCGGCACCCGCATCAAGACCGCAGAATTGCAGGGCCAGGTGCCGATCCAGACGCTCAACCGCGCCGACATCGAACGCACCGGCCTGACCTCGATCGGCGAGGTGCTGCAGGAACTCACCGCGTCGGGTTCGGCGCTCAACGCCAAGTTCAACTCGTCTGGCAACTTCGGCTTTCCGCCCGATGGCGGCGGCGTGGGCGCCGGCTCGGCGCAGGTGGATCTGCGCCATCTCGGCTCCAAGCGCGTGCTGGTCCTGGTCGATGGCATCCGCTGGGTCAACGAATCCTCGGCCTCCGGGGTAGGCTCCTCGACCGATCTCAACACCATTCCGTTGGCCATCGTGGAGCGCATCGAGGTGCTCGAAGATGGTGCCTCGTCGTTGTACGGCTCGGATGCGATCGCCGGCGTGGTCAACATCATCACCCGGCGCAGCTTCGACGGTGCGCAGGTCACGCTCAACTACGGGCAGTACGGCAAGGGCGACGGCGCCAACCAGGGCATGGACCTGGCCTGGGGCACCAGTGGCGAGGATTTCAGCCTGTTTCTGGGCGCCAGCTACGTCAAGCAGGATCCAATCTACGCACGCGACCGCGCGCAGGCCCGCTTTCCGATCCCGGGCACCGGGCTGACCTTCGCCAGCTCGGCAACGCCGGATGGCCGTTTCCAGTTCGTCGACCCCAATACCGGCGTGCGCCAGAACCTCACGCCCAACGCCGGCGTCGGCACGCCGCAATACGATGGCAGCGCCGGCTGTACGCGCAGCGACGACTACCACTGTTTCGGCACCGCGGACCGCTACAACTTTGCAGAACAGAACCTGTTGCTGACGCCATCCGAGCGCAAGGGCGTATTCGCGCAGTTTCGCTATTACTTCAACGACGACGTGCAGTGGTACGTCAAGGCGCTGGGCAACCGGCGCGAGTCGACCAACCAGGCGGCGCCCGAGCCGATCTTTCTCGGCCCCGATGCCGGCACCGGCAATCCGCTGGCCGACAACATCGTGATTTCCGCGCTCAATCCGTTCAATCCGTTCGGCTTCGAGTTGAACTCGGCCACCAACCTGATCCAGATCGGCCGCCGACCGGTGGAAGGCGGGGCGCGCCGTTTCGAGCAACAGGTCGACACGCAGTACTTCGGCACCGGTCTGGTGGGCACCTTCGAAGGTGCGGCGCGCACCTGGTTCTGGGACATCAACGGCATGTACAGCAAGAACGAGGCCGAACAGACCAACTACGGCAGCTACAACCTCTACAACATCAACCTCGGCCTGGGCGATCCGGCCGCGTGCGCGGCGGTGGCCGGCTGCGTGCCACTGGATATCTTCAGCGGCGCCGGCAGCATCACGCCGGAGATGTTGCGCTGGATCCAGCCGGTGGTGCGCGACCGCAGCCAGAACGAGTTGAGCCTGTTGACCGCCAATCTGAGCAGCGAGCTGTTCCAGCTGCCCGGTGGTGCGGTGTCGTTCGCCACCGGCTACGAATACCGCAAATACGAAGGTGCCTACCAACCCGATCCGCTCACCGTGGCGGGGCGCTACAACGGTGTGCCGTCGTTGCCGACGTCAGGCAGCTACGACGTCAACGAGGCCTATCTCGAACTCAATATCCCGATCTTCGCCAACGCGTCGTTGGGCGACAAACTCGACTTGAATATCGCCGGCCGCTATTCGGATTACTCCACCTTCGGCGGCGAGTTCACGCCAAAGTACGGCCTGCGTTGGCAGGTCACCGATGAGCTGGTGCTGCGCACCAGTTATGCAGAAGGCTTCCGTGCGCCAACCATCGGCGAGCTGTTCGGTTCGGCGGCGCGCGCCGATCTGCAGTTGTCCGATCCATGCTCGATCGGGCTAGGCGGTACCGCGCCGCGCGGCAGCGCCGCGAACTGCGCGGCGCTCGGTGTGCCGGCCAGCTATCAACAGGCCAATCAGCAGATCTCGGTCACCACTGGCGGCAACGAGCAACTGGATCCGGAACGTTCGCGCAGCTTCAGTGCCGGCTTCGTGTTCAGCCCTGGCTTTGCCAGCAATGCCAGCTGGTCCGACCGCCTCGATCTGGAAATGACGTTCTACCGTCATCATGTGGATGGCGCGATCCAGGCGATCAATGCGCAAACCCAGCTGGATCTATGTGTGGACACCCTGGACGCGCTGTATTGCAACGGCATCGGCCGCGCATCCACCGGCGGCATCAATGCGTTCAACAATCGGCTGACCAATCTGGGTTCGATCAAGACCGACGGTTGGGATGTGGACCTGTTCTGGACCTTGCCGGAAACGGCGTTTGGCCGTTTCAAGGTGTCCTGGCAGAACACCTTCGTGGGCCGCTACGAGGCACTCGGTGCAGCAGGACAGCGCCAGCCGCAGGGGCCGGGCATCGAAGTGGTGGACAGCGCGATCCCCGAATGGACCAGCAACGCAGTACTGGACTGGTCGCTGGGTAACTGGACCGCATCGTGGACCGCGCGCCACATTTCCAAACTCACCGAACAATGCGGCGATGCAGTGGAATTTGCGGTGTGTTCCGATCCTGCAGTGGGGACCAATCGCCTGGAGGCGATCACCTACCACGATGCACAGCTGGGCTATCGCGCCGATTGGCTCAAGGGGCTGCAGCTCACGGCCGGCTTGAACAACGTCTTCGACAAGGACCCGCCGCTCTGCCTGTCGTGCTCCCTCAATGGCTACGACGCCTCCACTTACGACATCCCCGGTGGGCGCTTCTGGTATGCGCGGGTGGATTTGAAGTTTTAGTCCGTCGTGTCAGTCGTGGAGCGGAGAGCGGCTGATCTGCGGATTTGCTGCAGGGCCCTTGCCCGCCCACCCTCGCGGGACACGCCGCAAGTACGTCCTTGTAGGCTCTTACGCGGCATCCATGCCGCGTAAGGTCCCGCGACGGTGGGCGGGCAAGGACCAGTCGAGTTAGTCGGTGCGCATGGTTGCAAGCAATGCAGGACGTGCGTTGTTCGGTAATGGCGCATCCGATCAGCTCCGCAGCGCAACGAGATCAGAAGACAGGCTTTCAACAACAACCTGCAAACTCTCTGGTGCGGTGTCCTCGCCGATTGCGGGACCGTGTGGCGGCATGGATGCTGCCACCGAGCCTACAAGGACGTACTTGCGGCGTGTCCCGCGAGCGGTGAGGGCGCCGCGCACTCGACTAACCAAGCTTTTGATCGCATCTAAACGGCGCTACGGCTCTAAATCTCGGTTGTCTTGAAGTGCTTGGAGAGTGCGGATAGATCAATTGCAGAGCGGTTGATCTGTAGCTTCGCTGCAGGGCCCTTGCCCGCCCACCATCACAGGACACGCCGCAAGTACGTCCGTGTAGGCTCTTACGCGGCATCCATGCCGCGTAAGGTCCCGCGACGGTGAGCGGGCAAGGACCAGTCGAGTTGTTCGGTGTGCATGGTTGCAAGCAATGCAGGACGTGCGTTGTTCGGTAATGGCGCATCCGATCAGCTCCGCAGCGCAATGAGATCAGAAGACAGGCTTTCAATAAACAACCTGCAAACTCTCTAGTGCGGTGTCCTCGCCGATTGCGGGACCGTGTGGCGGCATGGATGCCGCCACCGAGCCTACAAGGACGTACCTGCGGCGTGTCCCGCGAGCGGTGAGGGCACCGCGCACTCGACTAACCAAGCTTTTGATCGCATCTAAACGGCGCTACGACTCGAAATCTCGGTTGACTTGCAGTGCTTGGAGAGTGCGGATAGATCAATTGCAGAGCGGTTGATCTGTAACTTCGCTGCGGGGCCCTTGCCCGCCCACCCTCGCAGGACACGCCGCAAGTACGTCCGTGTAGGCTCTTACGCGGCATCCATGCCGCGTAAGGTCCCGCGACGGTGAGCGGGCAAGGACCCGTCGAGATGGTCGGTGTGCATGGTTGCAAGCAATGCAGGACGTGCGTTGTTCGGTAATGGCGCATCCGATCAGCTTCGCAACGCAACGAGATCAGAAGACAGGCTTTCAACAACAACCTGCAAACTCTCTGGTGCGGTGAGGGCACCGCGCACTCGACCCAAGGCGGCGCACCGCGTTTTCTAGCATCACCCGCGCACAGGCGCATCGCCGGCCACGTAGTAGTCCGCCGTGCTGCGCGGCAGTGGCGTGCGGCCACGCATGCGGTCGGCGATCTTCTCGGCGATCATGATGGTGGTGGCGTTGAGGTTGCCGGTGATGATGCGCGGCATGATCGATGCGTCGATCACCCGCAGGCCCTCCATGCCGTGTACGCGGCCCTGTCCGTCGACCACCGCCATGTCATCTGTGCCCATCGCGCAGGAGCAGGACGGGTGATACGCCGTCTCTGCGCGGGCGCGCACGAAGGCGTCCAGCTCGGCATCGGTCTTGCAGTCCGCGCTCGGGCTAATTTCACGGCCGCGGTAGGCGTCCAGTGCGGGCTGGGCGATGATCTCGCGGGTGATGCGGATCGCATCGCGAAATTCCTGCCAGTCCTGATCGGTGGATTGGTAGTTGAACAGGATCGACGGATGCTGGCGCGGGTCGCGCGACTTGGCATGCACGCGCCCGCGGCTGGGGGTGCGCATCGAGCCCACATGCGCCTGGAAGCCGTGTTCCTTCACCGCATTGCTGCCGTTGTAATTGATCGCCACCGGCAGGAAGTGATACTGGATATTGGGCCAGTCGAACTCTTCGCGCGTGCGGATGAAACCGCCGGCCTCGAACTGGTTGCTGGCACCGGTGCCGGTGCCGGCAAACAGCCACTCCGCACCGATGGCCGGCTGGTTCCACCATTGCAATGCCGGATACAACGATACCGGTTTGGTGCAGGCGTACTGGATGTAGACCTCCAGGTGGTCCTGCAGGTTCTGGCCGACGCCGGGCAGGTCGTGCACCAGTTGCACGTCGAGCGCGCGTAATAGATCGGGCGCGCCGACACCCGAGCGTTGCAGCAGTTGCGGCGAGGCGATTGCGCCAGCGCACACCAGCACTTCGCGGCGTGCATGTGCGTCGATGCCCTCGCTGCTGTTGCCGACCAGGTAATGCACGCCGATCGCGCGCTTGCCGGCAAACAGGATGCGGTCGGTGGTGGCATGGGTGACGATGTGCAGGCCATCGCGCGGACGCGCCATATCCAGGTAGCCGCGCGCGGTGCTTGCGCGACGTCCTTGCGGCGTCACCGTGCGATCCATCGGCCCGAAACCTTCCTGCTGATGGCCATTGAGATCGTCGGTGCGCGGGTAACCGGCCTGCACACCGGCATCGACCATGGCATGGAACAGCACGTTGTTGTCGTTCTTCGGCGTGGCGACGCTGACCGGGCCTTCGCCGCCGTGATAAGCGTTGGCGCCGATGTCGCGCGTCTCGGCCTTGCGGAAGTACGGCAACACATCGCGGTAGCTCCAGTCTTCCAGGCCGGGCCGCTTGGCCCAATGGTCGAAATCCAGGGCATTGCCGCGGATGTAGCACATGCCATTGATCAGGGACGAGCCGCCCAATCCCTTGCCGCGCCCGCACTCCATGCGCCGGTTGTCCATATGCGGCTCCGGCTCGGTCTCGTAGGCCCAGTTGTAGCGACGGCCCTGCAACGGAAACGCCAATGCAGCCGGCATCTGGGTGCGGAAGTCCAGCCGATAGTCCGGCCCGCCCGCTTCCAGCAGCAACACGCTGACGCCCGGATCTTCGGTCAGGCGCGCGGCCAGCACGTTACCTGCCGAGCCGGCGCCGATGATGATGTAGTCGTACTCGCGTTGCATGAGGTTCTCCTTGTTGCGGTGCCGGTGTGAAGCGGCTTTCAAAAGCGATTGCGCAGTGGGCGGGCGTCTCTGTGCGAAACGGCACGATCCGCAGGCTGCGGAGCGCGCATCTCGCCGGTGCTGCCGGGGACAGCCTGCCGTGTGGCGTCAGCGTTCAAAACACCGACGCGTAGCGCTCCAGTTCGACCTGGATGGATTTGGTGCGGGTGTAGGCCTGCAGTGTGGCCAGGCCGTTCTCGCGGCCCACGCCGGATTGCTTGTAGCCGCCCACCGGCATCGGTGCCGGCGACTCGCCCCAGGTGTTGATCCAGCAGATGCCCGCCTGCAGGCGATGGATCAGGCGATGCGCGCGTGCCAGGTCCGGCGTCACCACGCCCGCGGCCAGGCCGTAGGTGGTGGCATTGGCGCGTGCGATCGCTTCGTCTTCGTCGTCGTAGGCGAGCAGGCTCAGCACCGGTCCGAAGATCTCCTCGCGCACGATGGTCATCACATCGGTGCAGTCGCTGAAGATGGTCGGTGCGACATAGCAGCCTTGTGCCAGCGCGCCGTCGCGCAGACGTTGGCCGCCGCACAGCAGACGTGCACCCTCGGCCTTGCCCTGTTCGATGTAGTCCAACACGCGCTGCATGTGCGCGGCGCTGACCATCGGGCCGAAGGTGGTGCGCTCGTCCAGCGGGTCGCCGATCTGGATGCGTTGCACGCGTGCCAGCAGCCGCGCTTCGAAGGCGTTGCGCAGCGCGCGCGGCACGAACACGCGCGTGCCGTTGGTGCATACCTGCCCGGAGCTGTAGAAGTTGGCCATCATGGCGATGTCGGCGGCCAGATCCAGGTCGGCGTCCGCGCAGACGATCAAGGGCGACTTGCCGCCCAGTTCCATGGTGACGTCTTTCAGCGACGAACTCGAGGCACTCGCCATCACCTTGCGCCCGGTCGCGGTGCCGCCGGTGAAGCTGATCTTCTCGATCTGCGGGTGTTCGGTGAGCGCGGTGCCCACGCTGGCGCCATCGCCGGGCAGCACGTTGAACACGCCATCGGGCAGGCCGGCCTCGGTGAAGAGTTCGGCCAGCTTGAGTGCGGTCAGCGGTGTCACCTCGCTGGGCTTGAAGATCATTGCATTGCCGGCCGCCAGCGCGGGCGCGGCCTTCCACAGCGCGATCTGGATCGGGTAATTCCACGCGCCGATCGCGCCGACCACGCCAAGCGGCTCGTGCCGGGTGTAGAAGAAGCTGCCTTCGCGCAACGGCAGCTGTGCGCCCTGCAGCGCCTGCGCCACGCCGGCGTAATACTCCAGCACGTCCGCGCCGGTGACGATGTCCACGCTGCGGGTTTCGCTCAGCGGCTTGCCGGTGTTGAGCGTTTCCAGCTCGGCCAGCGCGTCGTTGCGGTCGCGCAGCAGCGCCACTGCACGCAACAGGATGCGCGAGCGCTCCACCGTGGTCAGTGCCGCCCATTGCTGCTGGCCGGCCTTGGCGCTGTCGACCGCGGCATCCAGATCGTCGGCACCGGCGTTGTGCACATTGGCCAGCACCTCGCCGGTGGCGGGATTGACCACCTCGAAGGTGTGGCCGCCGCGGGCGGGAACATAACGGCCGCCGATGTACAGCAACTGGTCGGGAAAACGTGGCATGACAAACCTCCTGTGGGGCGCACGCGGCAGCGGCGGCACCTCAGCGCGTGAGATGCAGGAACTGCAGGTGACGCTCGTATTGATCGATGATGTCGTTGATGATCTGCTCGCGGCTGTAACCGACCAGGTCGTAATCCTGGCTGCCTTCGTACAGATACACTTCGGCGCGGTAATAGCGTTGGTTACGCAGGCGTTGCGCGGCGAAGGAAGGCGTCAGGTAACCGCGCATCACCACCTGGTAGCGGAAGCCCTGCTGCTCGCCGTGATCGACGCTGATGTCCATGTCGCCGTCGTCGAGCCGGCTGCTGACCTGCCAGCCCTCTTCCTGCAGTTGCGCGGTGACCGCTTCGATCGCCGGGCGCACCTGGTCGTGCATGAAGCGATACACCTCATCGCGCGCCGGGAAATGCATCGCCTGGCCCAGGCGCTGACGCCAGCCGCGGTGATGCCGCGATTGTCCGATCAGCGGGCTGGGGCTGTAGAGCTGTGCGCGCTTGCGTTGCGACTCTTCGCTGAGCGCGCGCGACAGGCCCCAGGCCATCAGCAGCAGCACCGCCGAGAACGGCAGTGAGGCCAGCACCACGGCCGATTTCAGCGCATCCATGCTGCCGGCCAGCAACAGGCCGCCGGTCACCACCGCAGTGAGCACACCCCAGAACACGCGCAACCAGCGCGGGCCGTCGTCGTGCGGTTCGCCGCCGTGCGAGGACAGCGTGGACAGCACCACCGTACCGGAATCGGCAGAGGTCACGAAGAACACGAAGCTGATCGCCACCGTCACCGTGATCACCGTGCGGCTCCACGGGTAGCTCTGCAGGAGCGAATACAGCACCGTCTGCGGCGCATCGATGGCCTGCTGCGCCAGCGCGCCCTGGCCGTGATGCAGCAACTGGTCCAGCGCGCTGTTGCCGAAGATCGACAGCCACGCCAGGGTGAAGCCGAGCGGGATCAGCAACACGCCGAGCACGAACTCGCGGATGGTGCGGCCGCGCGAAATGCGGGCGATGAACAGGCCTACGAACGGCGCCCAGCCGATCCACCACGCCCAGTAGAACACCGTCCAATTGCCGAGCCAGTCGCCGCGGCCGCCGTAGGCGTACACATCGAAACTCTTGTTGACCACACTGCCCAGGTAGTCGCCCAGATTCTGGATCAACGCGTTGAGCAGATACTGCGTGGGACCGGCCAACAGCATGAACAGCAGCAGCGCGATCGCCAGCAGCATGTTGATGTCCGACATCCAGCGCACGCCTTTCTCAACGCCGGACACCGCCACCACGATCGCCGCGCCCATCATCGCCACGATCAGCGCGACCTGCACCCAATGGGTGTGCGGCACATCCATCAAGGTGCTCAGGCCGGCATTGAGGTGCAGTACGCCAAAGCCCATGTCCGCGCCCAGGCCGAACACGGTGGCCACGATGCCCAGCGCATCCACGGTGTAGCCGATCGGCCCGTTGATGCGCTTGCCGATCAGCGGATACAGCGCCGAGCGCAAGGCCAGCGGCAGGTTGTGGCGGAATGCGAAATACGCCAGCGCCATCGCTGCCAGCGCGAACACGCCCCAGCCATGCAGTCCCCAATGCAGGAACAGCAACTGCATCGCCTGACGCGCAGAGGCCTCGCCGCTGCCGTTTCCGCCTTGCGGCGGTTGCAGATAATGGGTGAGCGGTTCGGAGACGCAGAAGAAGAACAGCGTGATGCTGATACCCGCGGCGAACAACATGCCGGCCCAGGAGAGATAGCTGAATTCCGGCTCGTCGTGATCGGCGCCGAGCTTGATGTTGCCGTAGCTGGACAAGGCCACGCCGAGCACGAACACCAGATACACCGTCATCGCCAACAGGTAGTACCAGCCGACATTGCGCGAGGCCCAGGTCTGCGCGTCCAGCAGCACGCGGCCCGCCTCGAGCGGAAACAACGCCACCAACAACGCAAACGTACAGACCACGGTCGCCGCCAGCACGAACACCGGCCGCAGGGTGCGCACCGGCAACCGCTGCGGCTCTACCGCACTCATGCCGACACACTCATATGACGCGTATCACGTGCCGTGCTCCCAACGAAAAACCGCCTGCGTTATCGCACAGGCAGTGTCGAGGGGGTGTCATCGGTCGAGTCCGCCAGTGCGAACCCATGGCCACGTTGCGTGCTTGCTAGCGCAGCAGGGGCAGCGGTACGCGGATATCCATGCCGACCGCAAGATGGTCGGAGAACGCTGCGGGAATCGCTTCGATATGTTCGATCTTCAAGCTGTCGCTGACCAGGATATGGTCGATCGCCCGATCCGGACGCCAGCTGGGAAACGTATGCACTTCGCAGCTCGGCGGTTGCAATCGCGTATGCCGGTACAGCGCCTGCATTTCCGGCCGGTCGGCCATGCAGTTGAAATCGCCCATCAACATCGCGTTGGGATGCTCGGACAACAACTCGGCGATGAAGGCCAGTTGCGCCATGCGCGAGTTGGCGCCCAACGACAGATGCGCCACTGCGACCGCCAGGCCTTCGCGACCCTGCCCGAACTTGGCCAGCAGGATGCCGCGCCCGCCGATCCGGCCGGGCAGGGCGTGGTCCTGCACTTCCAGCGGTTCCAGCTTGCTGAGCAAGCCGTTGGCGCTGGAGGCGACACCGCCCATGCGGCGGTTGGGTTGGTGGCTCCAGTAATGGAAGCCGGCGCGCTCGGCCAGGTAGTGGGTCTGGTTGGTGAAACCCGAGCGCAGGCTGCCCGGATCGGCTTCCTGCAGGCCGACGATATCGCGCTCGCCGGCCAGTTTGGCGATGCTGTCCAGGCTGGTGCGCTTGCTGCCCAGCGGCAACGCATGCGACCAGCTGCGCGTGACGTAATCGCTGTAACGACGGGTGCTGGAGCCGGCCTGGATGTTGGCGGTCAGCACCCGCAGGGTGCGCGAATCCGAAGCGTTCACAGGGCGGCGATCGACAGGATCACTTGGCCAGCGTGGCGCGTTCGCGCGCAATCAGGTGATCGGCGATGCGCAGCATGTCCGGGAAGCTCTGGCCCTTGACCAGGTACTTGCCGTTGACGATCAGCGACGGGGTGCCGGTGAGCTTGCTGCGGGTGGCGAACTGCTTGGCGCGGTTGGTCTTGGCCGACACGCCGAAGCTGCTCATGGTGTCGATGAAGGTCTTCTGGTCCACGCCGTACTTGGCGTAGAACGCGGCGATGTCCTGCACCGAATCCTTGCCGCGCTCGCCCTTGAGGGTCTGCTCGGTATGGATGGCCCTGTACAGCGCTTCGTGGGTCTTTTCCTGCACGCCCAGGGTTTCGGCGGCATAGAACGCACGGCCGTAATCGTCCCATGGGCCGCCGAACATCGCCGGCACGTAGACGAAGTGCACGTCCGACGGCAGACCGGCCTTCCACGGCCCGATCAGCGGCTGGAACGCGTTGCAGGCGGGGCAGACATAGCCGAAGACCTCGGCCACTTCGATCTTGCCGGCGGCCTGCTGGTACGGCTGGCCGCCTTCGATATCCAGATAATCTGTGCCGGCGACCGGCTCGGGGCCGTTCGGCGCGCGCGGTGCGGCGCTGGGTGCGGCGGCCGGCGGGGCGCTGGCGCTCTCGCCAACCGCAGGCGGCGCGGCGGGGTCGGCGGCCGGCGTGGCAGCGGCCGCAGCAGGCGCCGTCTCGGCAGCCGGCGTGGCGGCGGCAGGTGCGGTGTCGGACGAGCCGTCCTGGGCCTTGCAGGCGACCAGGATCGGCAGCAGCGCCATCAGCGTCAGGGCGAAGCGGGTCTTCATCGGATTGGATCTCCAGCGTGGGGCGAGGAAAGGGCCGGACGGCCGCGGGGCGCATGATGCCATGGGCGGCCGTTGGTGGCGGTTACGCGGTTCAGCGCTTGGCAGGACCGGCGTGTTCGCGGGCGATCAGGTAGTCCGCCACGCGCAGCATGTCCGGGTAGTTGCGCGCGCCGATCAGATAGCGCCCGTTGACGATGATGGCCGGGGTGCCGGGGAGCTTGCTGCGCTTGGCGAACTCGCGCGCGGCATCGAGCCTGGCATCCACCGCCTGGCTGTTGTAGGTCTCGATGAAGCGCTGCTGCGGCACGCCATAGCCGGCATAGAACGCGGCCAGTTCTTCCGGGGCGACATTCTGGGTCGGCACGGTCTGCTTCTCGTGGATCGCCTCGAACATGGCGCGGTGGCTGCGCTTGGCCACGCCCAGGAGGTCGGCGGCGAAGTAGGCACGCGCGAACGCATCCCAGAACCCGCCGAATGCCGCCGGCACCGGGGTGAAGCGCACATACGACGGCTGCCTGGCCACCCAGGTCTCCAGGGTTGGCTCGAAGTGCGCGCAGTGCGGGCAGGTGTAGCCGAACACCTCGACCACTTCCACCTTGCCGGCCAGCGGCGCATACGGCTGGCCGCCGTCGATGACGATGTAGTCGTCGCCTTCGACCGGCGGGGCGTTCTTGTCGGCGGCACAGGCCGCCAGCGGCATCAGCAGCAACAACAGCAGGGACAGGCGGGAAAGCAGATTCATGCAGGCTCCGTGGGGATGGAAAGGGGGAGGGCGGGAAACGACGACGCCGGTCGCGGGACCGGCGTCGTGACACGGTGTGGCGGTTGCGGCGGTCAGCTCATGAGCGTGCGGGCGTTGTTGCGGGCGTTTGCGCGGCGGCCGCATCGTCGGCGCGGTCGTGCAGACCCTGCAGATAGCTGGCCAGCGCCTGGATCTCCTGCTCGGTCAGCGGGTGCGCCACCTGCGCCATGATATTGAACAGCGCCGGGTTGCGCTCTTGGGTGGTACCGGCCTGGTACTCCTTCAGGCGCCGCGCCACGTACTCGGCATGCTGGCCGCCCAGGCGCGGATACGCCGGGCCCGGATTGCCGCTGCCGGACGGGCCATGGCAGGCCATGCAGGCCGGCACGCCGCGCGCGACATCGCCGCTGCGGTAGAGCTTCTCGCCGACCTCGTAGAACTTCAGGCCCTGGGACGGCCCCTCGTTGACCACCGTATCGTCGGCCACCCCGGCAGCGGATTTCTGCGTGGCGAAGTAGGCACCCAGGTCGCGCATGTCCTGCGCGGTGAGGTCCTTGACGAACGGCACCATCACCGCCGACATGCCGGTATTGCGCTCGCCGCTGGCGATCAATGCGACCTGATGCGCCACGTAGCGTTCGGTCTGGCCGGCGATGCGCGGGTACATGGCCACCGCTGGATTGCCGTCCGGGCCATGGCAGGCCGCGCAGGCGGCGGCCTTGGTCTGGCCGGCCTTGGCATCGCCCCAGGTGGTCTTGGACAGGTCCACCTCCAGCGGGGCCACCCGCACCGGCGGTGGATCGGGGATCGGCGTGACTGCCGATTGCGCAAACGCCACGGCGGCGATGACCGGCACGGCGAGGGCGGCGAGGACAAGCACACGAGCATGGCGCATCAGCTAAAGCTCCGTATGGACCCGGCCCGCGCGCGTTGGGTGCTGGCTGTGGCAGGCGTGCTTCGATTATCGACACGCCTTTGCGCCAGGGTCAACGAACAGTGCAGCAAAACCGTTGGGCCCCGAACGTGCGATCCTAGGGAGATGTCGCTCCTTATCGAACAAGCCCGCTACCACCTGTCCGCCCACAACGCCCGGCAATTGCCCGACGATGGCGGGTACGAGGTCGCCTTCGCCGGCCGCTCCAATGCCGGAAAGTCCAGCGCGCTCAACGCGCTGACCCGCCAGAACGCGCTGGCCCGCGTGTCCAAGACCCCTGGCCGCACCCAGCAGCTGGTGTTCTTCCAGATCCAGCCCGAGCGCTATCTGGTGGACCTGCCCGGTTACGGCTACGCCAAGGTGCCGCAGGACCTGCAGGCGCACTGGCAGGCTTTCATCGACCGCTATTTCCGCACCCGCGAGGCCCTGCGCGGGCTGGTGGTGGTGATGGACATCCGTCATCCGCTCAAGGATTACGACCTGCAGATGCTCGGCTATGCGGCCGAGCGCGGCCTGCCCGCACACGGATTGCTGACCAAGGCCGACAAGCTCGGCCGTGGCCAGCAGATGCAGACCCTGCAGAAGGTCAAGAAGGAAGTGACCTCGCGCTTCGGCGACAGCGTGACCGTGCAGACCTACTCCGGCGAATCGCGCCAGGGCGTGGACGAACTGCGCGGCATCGTCGGCGGCTGGCTGGGCCTGGACGGTGCGGCGCCTGCCGCCGAGTGAGCCGGGGCGGGCCTGGCGCCATGACGCCTGGTCCTTCAGACCGTCAGGACGGCAAGCCAGGGCTCGCCGTTTTCATTGCGGCACCGCGCCGAATTCGGTCGGCACCCAGGCGAACGCCTTGCCCTCGCGGCGCACATGACCCAGCCCCGGAAACGGCAGATGCGCGCCCGCCACCCACCAGCGGCCGTCGGCGGCCTGCGTCAGCAGGCGACGCCGTGAGGCGATTGCCTTGGCGCGGTCGCTGTCGGCCTCGAACGATGCGTCCGGCTGGGCGAACTGCACGGCGTGGTAGTGCAAGACATCGCCCCACACCAGCACGGTGTTGCCGGTGCCGCCGTCGAAGCGATACGAAACATGGCCGGGCGTGTGGCCCTGGCTGTCCAGCGCGGTGATGCCGGCCGGCAATGCGGTCTTGCCGGGCTGGAAACGGCGCAGCCGACCCTGGGCTTGATACGGTGCCACGGCTGCGCGTGCCAGCGGGAAGGCGAACTGCAGCATCGGCGCGGCACCGGCTTCCGAAGCGGGGTCCAGCCAGTACGCGGCATCGGCGTCGGACAGCCACACCGTGGCGTTGGGAAAGGCCGGTGTGCCCTGCCCATCCAGCAAGCCGCACAGGTGGTCCGGATGCGCGTGGGTGAGCAGCACATCGTCGACCTGGGCGGGGTCGTAACCGGCGGCGCGCAGGTTGCTCAGCACCTGGCCCAGACCGGGCCCCAGGCATTGCGCGGTGCCGGTATCGACCAGGCTGAGGTGGCTGCCGTCCTGGATCAGATAGGCATTGACTGCAGTCTGCAGTCCCTTGTTGTCCTCGGGCACGTAGCCCTGCGCGAGCAGGCGGTCGCGCTCTGTCGTGTCCACATTGGACAGCTGTTGCCGCGTCAACGCCACGCTACCGTCGAACAACGCAGTGACGCGCAGCGTACCGATGCGCTGCAGGTAGAAGCCGGGAACCTGTGCGTGGGAGGATGCGGGCGCAGCGGCGTGCGCCAGCGTGGCGCTTGCGGCGAGCAACAGCGGTGCCAGCGAACGCAGGGCGGAAACAGACATGAGCAACTCCAGGACAGGCGGCAGCCGCCGCGGTGTCGCCATGCTGGCCGCAGCGACCTGCGCGATTCGCTCATTGCGCTGCGCGAAGCGCTCGCGCCGGCGATCTAGCGGCTATTGCCGATGCTGGCCGGGTCCAGCCCGTAGCGCTGCTGGAAGCGCTGACTGAAGCTGCGGGTAGACCGATACCCGGCACGCGCGGCCACGGTCTTGAGCGGCCAGCGCGTGCTGTAGAGCAAGGCCATGGCGTGCGCCAGCCGCGCGTCGGTGATCACCTCGCGCAGCGAGCGCTGTTCGGCGGCCAGATGCCGACGCAAGGTGGCGCCACTGATGCCCAGGCTGTCTTCGACATCGCGCGAGCGCCATGCCCGCTGCGGCTGCGCGGTGATCAACGTACGCACCTGCTCGGCGATGCTTGGCGCCGGCGGCAGCAGCAGGCCGCCGTGGCCGCGGCGGCAGAGATTGACGACCAGTGCGGCCAGCGCAAGACGTGCTTCGGCATACAGACCGTGGTGCAGCGCATCGCGCCATTGCTGCAGCGTCAGTTCGAAATCGATCGCCGCCAGCCGCGCGATGTCGGCGCCGGCCTCGGGCAGCGGCTCGTTCCACAACGCGCGCGCAGCGACCAGCGCCTCTACGCAGAGCGGGACCACCACGCTCAGGTAGAGACCGGTCTGTGGGTCGGGCGTGTTGATCACATCGATCCGGCAACGGCGCGTCACCAGGAACAGATCGCCCGGCACGAACTCCAGCGATTGGGTCGTGCTGCGCACCTGTTTGCGGCCCTGCAGCAGAATCGCGAACTGCGCCTGGGTCAGATCCACCGAGCGTGCCCCGTGTTCGCGCCGCGCACTCACGCAGACGAACGCTTCGGCGCGCTCGCAGTGCATCAGACTGGCCATCTGCGCGAGCAGCGCATCGGTGGGTGTGGGTGTGGGTGCAACGGTCATGGCCGGGCGATGCTACAGGATCGCGGGTGCGCGGCTGGGGTGATCGAACGCCATGCATCCGCGCCTGCGAGAAGTCGCGGGTGTCCAGTTTCAGCCTGGACGGTTGCAGCCCGCGGCGCCTCCGTCACTCCCGACCTCGGTGCTGCGGTCACGCCAGCGCCTGCGTCGGCCACGCCGTGCGCATGGATGGAAATCTCAGACCCGGCCGATGGCAGCAATTCTTTCCATGCCCTGCGGTTATAGTGCGGGCCTTGCGGTGGCAGGGGAGGATCCCCACATCGTCCCCCTCATTTTCCTGCGAGCCTGCCCTTGTCGAGTCCCAGCCATGTTGCCGAAACGCCGATCACCGAACGCGCGGAACTGGTCCAGGTACTGGCCTCCGGCGAGAAGCCCGGCGCTGACTGGCGGATTGGCACCGAGCACGAAAAGTTCGGCTTCCAGCTCGACGACCTGCGCGCGCCCACGTTCGAAGGCGAGCGCGGCATCCAGGCGCTGCTGACCGGGTTGACCCGCTTCGGCTGGGAGCCGGTGCAGGAAAGCGGCCACACCATCGCGCTGCTGCGCGACGGCGCCTCGGTGACGCTGGAGCCGGCCGGCCAGCTGGAACTGTCCGGCGCGGCGGTGGAAACCCTGCATCACACCTGTGTGGAAACCGGCACCCATCTGGACGAAGTGGCGCAGGTGGCCGGCGAGTTGCAGTTGGGGTTCCTGGGCATGGGCTTCCAGCCGAAGTGGCGCCGCGATCAAATGCCGTGGATGCCCAAGGGCCGCTACCAGATCATGAAGAACTACATGCCCAAGGTCGGCTCGCTCGGCCTGGACATGATGACGCGCACCTGCACCGTGCAGGTCAATCTGGACTACGCCACCGAAGCGGACATGGTGAAGAAGTTCCGCGTGTCGCTGGCGTTGCAGCCGATCGCCACCGCGTTGTTCGCCGATTCGCCGTTCACCGAAGGCAAGCCGAACGGCTACCTGAGCTACCGCTCGCACATCTGGACCGACACCGACGCCGATCGCACCGGCATGTTGGACTTCGTGTTCGAAGACGGCTTCGGCTACGAGCGCTATGTCGATTACCTGCTCGACGTGCCGATGTATTTCTCCTACCGCGACGGCGTCTACGTCGATGCCAGCGGGCAGAGCTTCCGCGACTTCATGCAGGGCAGGTTGCCGGCACTGCCGGGCGCGTTGCCGACGCTGCGCGATTGGTCGGACCACATGACCACCGCGTTCCCGGAAGTGCGCTTGAAGAAGTATCTGGAAATGCGCGGCGCCGATGCCGGCCCGTGGGATCGCCTGTGCGCGCTGTCGGCATTCTGGGTCGGTTTGCTGTACGACGACACCGCGCTGGATGCGGCCTGGGATCTGGTCAAGGATTTCAGCACCAGCGAGCGCCACGCGCTGCGCGACGGGGTGCCCAAGCATGCACTCGGCCTGCCGTTCCGCAACGGCACGGTGCGCGATTTGGCGGTGGAAGCGGTCAAGATCGCCCGCGAGGGCCTGCGTCGGCGTGCGCGCCTGAATGCCGATGGCCAGGACGAAACCGGCTTTGTGGACGTGATCGCCGAGATCGCCGAGAGCGGCGTGACTGCCGCCGAGCGCAAGCTGGCGCTCTATCACGGTGCATGGAATGGCGACATCGATCGCGTGTTCCGCGAGTTTGCGTACTGAGCGCTTGCTGCCTGCAGCGGTCGTAGCACGTCGCCGGGCTGGGGCGCGGTTGGTCGTTGCAGCCAGACTCGGGTGCGCGACGGCATCGCCGACCTCGCCGACCTCGCCTGCAGAGGAATGCGCTCCAACCTGGCCCTAGCGTCGCTCCGGCATGCACGGCAGGCGCACGGTCACCCGCAGGCCGCCACCTGCTGCACGGTTGTCCAGGCGCAGGTCGCCGCCATGCGCCAGCACGATGCTGTGCGCCACCGACAAGCCCAGCCCGATGCCGCCGGTGTCGCGATTGCGCGAGGACTCGCCACGCACGAAGGGAAGCAGCAACTGTTCGCGTTGGGTCGGGTCGATCCCGGGGCCGTCGTCGTCGATCCACAGCACGCCGTCTTCGCCGTCGCGCTGCAGCTGCAGGCGCGCGCGCTTGCCGTATTTCAGCGCGTTCTCCAGCAGGTTCATCACCGCGCGCCGCAAGGCCAGCGGGTCGCCATCCAGGGTGAGCTCCTGGCCGGGCAGCAGTTCGGCATCGGCGCCGATGTCGGTGGCGTTGTCGACTACGCTTTCCACCAGCAGGCGCAGATCCAGCGGCGCGCGTTTGCCGCGGTGGCGATCGTTCTGGATGAAATCCAGCGCGGCGGAAATCATCGCCTTCATCTCGTCGATGTCGGCCAGCGCCTTGTCGCGCAATGGCGGCTGCAGGCCGTCCAGGCGGAACGACAGGCGCGCCAGCGGCGTGCGCAGGTCGTGCGCGATCGCCGCCACCATGTGGGTGCGTTCGTTGATCAGACGGTTCAGACGTGCCTGCATCGCATTGAACGACTCGGCCGCGCGCACGATCTCCGGCGGGCCGCTGCGTTGCAACGCTGCGGCGTCCGGGTTGCGGCCCAGCCGGTCGGCGGCTTCGGCAAAGCGCTTGATCGGCGCAGATAGCGCACGCGAGAACCACCACGCCAGCGGCACGTTGGCCAGCAGGCCGGCCAGGAACAGCAGCACCACGTGGGTCTTGAACTCGGCCGACAGTCGTCGCGGTGGCGATTCGACCGTGCGCCAGCGGCCATCGGGCTGCTGCAACGCGGCGGTGAAGCCGTCCAGCAACGGTACGCCCGGGGTCAGGCGCTCGCTCTCCCAGGCGCCGGGAGTATCGTCCGGACGCAGTCCATTGCCGAACGGCGGGGCACCGGGGGGGTGATCGCGCGGCCAGTCGTCTGGTGCCGGCGGCGAGCGCTGCAAGGCAGCGTGGCGATTGCCGACGGGACTGGCATCGTCGTCATCGGCCCCGGATGCCTGCGGTTGACCGGGCATGCGCGGCGGTGGGGACATGCCGCGCATGCCCTGACGATCGTCGGCGCTGCGGTAGAAGCGCACGCGCTGCTCGGGGACATCCAGCCAATGGGCCAGCAGCATTTCGGCAAACCCGTCGCGCACTTGGCCTGCCGGCGGCAGTGGGGCCTGGGCCGACTCGTGCACCGTCAAGGTCTGGGTGCCGGCCGGCATGCGCGTGGACAGCAGCGCCACCACTTCCGGCGGATGCACCGGTGGCTCGTAGACCGGGGTGCGCATCACCAGCAGGGCGATGCCGATGACCTGGGCGGTGAGCAGCGCCACCGCCAGCAACACGAAGGTACGGGCAAAGATCGACAGCCCGCGACGTGCCGGTTTGCTCACAGACGCGAAACGCCCGGCAGCAGCATGTAGCCCTCGTTGCGCACGGTGCGAATCAATTCGGTATGCACGCGCTCGTTGATCTTGCGGCGCAGGCGGCTGATCTGGCTGTCGATGGCGCGGTCGTAGACGTCGGTGTCGCGGCCACGGGCGTAGTCCAGCAACTGGTCGCGGCTCAGTACCCGCTGCGGATGCTCCACGAAGGTGCGCAGCAGCGCGAACTCGCCGTCGGACAGGTTGATGAAGATGCCGGTGGGGTCGCGCAGGTCGCGACGCACTACGTCCAGCCGCCAGCCGGCAAACTCGTAGACATTGCCGCGGTGATCGGCCTGCTCGCTGCTGGCCTGGCTGCGGCGTAGCAGGGCGCGTACCCGCGCCAGCAGTTCGCGCGGATTGCAGGGTTTGGCCAGGTAATCGTCGGCGCCCACTTCCAGGCCGATGATGCGGTCGGTGTCGTTGCCCAGCGCGCTGAGCATGATGACCGCAGGTGAACCGCGCTCGCTGGCCAGCGCCCGCGCTGCGCTCAGGCCGTCTTCTCCAGGCATCATCACGTCGAGTACGATGAGGTCCGGGCGACGCTGCGCGATGCTCTTGCGCATCTCCGCCACGTTTTCGGCAACCTCCACCTGGTAGCCGTGGGCGCTGAGGAACTCGCCGATGAGCTTGCGCAGGTCCGGGTCGTCGTCGACCACAAGAACGCAGGGTTGTTGCATGTCCATGGAGATCATCGTCGGTGGCGCGGAGCTTGGCCCGCGCAGGGTGGTGGCTACCGGATACATGGTGCTCGCAGTTGCAGGGCTGGAGCACGCATCATAATGCTTGAATTTGTCAACCTTTGGCACACGTGTGACGCAACATGACAGAACGGGACATCGCGCAGGAAACCGGGCCATCGACACTGTGCCGCTGCAATGGCGAGTGTGCGCATGACAAGGCGTTTCCGATGATGCGGGTGATCAGCCGCGACAACGGCGTGGGCCTGACCCGGGACATGGAACTGATGGCGCAGACGCTGCGTGCCGGCGGCATACCGGTGCAGGAGGTGGGCTTCACCAGTCAGCGGCTGCACGATACCGCGCGCGAAGCCCGTCTGTGGGCGGGTCGCGCGCTGTTCGGGCGGGTGCCGGTGCAGATCTTCTCCGAGCGCGTGTATGCGCGCTGCCTGCCGCTGGGCCAGACCAACCTGCTGGTGCCCAATCCGGAGTGGTTGCTGCCCAAATGGCTGCCGCGGCTGCCGCAGTTCGACGCAGTGCTGTGCAAGACCCATCACGCGGAGCGGATTTTCCGCAGCCTGGGCTGCACCACGCGGTTCATCGGCTTCACCAGCCCGGATCGCTACGACGCGCAGGTCGCGCGTCAACGTGCGTTCTTCCATCTGGCCGGGCGCAGTACCGCCAAGGGTACCCGCGTGCTGCTGGAGACCTGGCAACGGTATCCGGAGTGGCCGCTGCTGACGGTGGTGCAGAACCCGCGGACGGCCGGCAAGCCGGTGGTGGCGCCGAACATCGACCACCGCGTCCGTTATCTCGACGACGCCGAACTGCGCCGGCTGCAGAACGCGCATCTGTTCCATCTGTGCCCGTCCGAGGCCGAGGGCTTTGGGCATTACCTGATGGAAGCGCTGAGCGTGGGCGCTGTGACCTTGGCCACCGACGGTGAGCCGATGAACGAACTGGTCAGGCCCGAGCACGGCGTGCTGATTGGGGCGGCCGAGGTGCGCCAGCGGCGTCTGGCGTCGTACTACTACGTGGACGCGGCGGGCATTGCGCAGGCAGTGGAAACCGCGCTGGCATTGCCGCAGGCGCAGCTGGACCAGTTGTCGGCCAACGCGCGGGCGTTCTACCAGGCCAACGATGCCGCATTCGCTACACGCTTTCGCAATGCGGTGCTGGCGTCGTTGCCCGCACATGCGGTGGATGCCATCGCAAGCGTGGCCCCGGCGGTCGTCGAGAACTGATGCGTTAGCCCGGCTCAAGGCTTTCCCGCGGTCAAGCGTATTGCATGCAGCGCGCGGTGCTTGCGCGGCTCCACGCCTTGCACGCCGCGTGACCGCGCACGCCAGCGATCGGCGCGCAGCGGCAAATGCACGACATATCGCAATGCAACGCTCTCCCTGACCAAGCGGGTGCATCCCGCCATTGCCATATGCGTGCAGTACGCATATGTGCGCCATCCAGCCAGGGAGATTCACGATGGTCCAGACACGCTCCACCGCCGTTGCCATCAGTGCGCTGCTTGCAGTGCTCGGCTTGGGCGGCTGCGCCAGCTTCTGCGGCGCGCCTTCCGGCGGGCCACCGCCGCCACCCGCGCCACCGCAGGCGCAGCGCGGTCCGCCACCGCCACCGCCACCGAGCGCGAGCGATCTGGCCGCGATGCAGGCGTGTGCTCAGGAGCAGGGGAAGGCGTTGCCTCCGCCAGCTGCGGCCACGCCGCATCACGATGCGCCTGCGGAGGGCGTGAATCGCAGTGCGTTTGACCGCTGTCTGGCCGACAAGGGCGTGACGCGGCTACCGCCGATGCCGGGCGAGCCGTGGCGTGACGGTCCGGGGCCTGCTGGCTGGCACGAACCCGGCGAACCATCTGGTCCGCCACCCTACGATCCTGACTTCGACGCCGCGTTGCAGGCCTGTGCCACAGCGCAAGGCATCGCATTGCCGGCGCCTGACCGGCGGCCCCCGGGCCCGCCACCGCCGGCACTGGCGCAATGCCTGGAGGCCGAAGGCTTCAAGCCGCCGCCCCGGCATGGCTGATCATGCTGATCGTGGCGATTCCGCTGTGTCGGCCGCGCTACCGACACGCTCTTCGCCATCGATTGCGCACCGTGTGGTCTCGCCCGGCTGGTCAGTGCGCACACCCGCGAGATGGGGTTGCCTGTCTATCGCGGACATGAGGAGCGCAGTGCGTTGGTCCGGTCATGGGCGCGATCGACGCGCAAGGTCATGGCGACCGCATGGCGCTGGCCGGCGCCGGCGGCGTGCATCTGCACCCCAGCACCGTGCCAACCTTTGCGCTGGCCCTGCATGAGCGGGCGACCAACGCCAGCAAGCACGGCGCGCTTGCACAGGCCAGCGGCCAGTTGCAGGTGGGTTGGCGCCTGCTGGGGACGGCCAAAGGCGCCCGCCCGCGCATCGGATGGAGCGAGACCGGCGTGCGCATGCCGGCGCCGGGCAAGACGGCGCAAGGGTCCGGCTACGGCCGCGAGTTGATCGAACGCGTGCTGACGTACCGCTTGCAGGCCGAAACGGCCTACGTGCTGTGGACGGACGCAGTGCGTTGCACCAACGAGCTGCCGGTGTCGGAGAGCATGCGGCTGGAAGGCGACGACAGCTGAAGATGCAGGCAGCGCCTGCACACGCCCGCCACCGTCGTGCTGCACTGCGACGACGGCGGTGGCCGGCGCGCCGAATCCGCAGCAGCGCAGGACCACGAGTCGGCGAGCCGCCGCCTGGACGGACGTTCAGCGCCATGGCCGACGCGGTGTCGCCGCCGCCGGGCTCCAATCCGGACCGCGCCCTTCGCAGAAGTTCGCGAGCGGGCTGCTTTCCTGGGCATGGCTTTTTCCCGGCAAGTCCATATACTGCCCCCCAGTATTCCGTCGGAGCCGTCATGCCCCACTCGCCGCAGGAAAAAAAGCGGGCGCTAGCGCGCGTGCGACGCCTGCGCGGGCAATGCGACGCGCTCGAGCGCGCGCTGGAGGCGGGCGCAGACTGTGCGCCTGTGCTGCAGCAGATCGCCGCGATCCGGGGTGCCGTCAATGGGCTGATGTCGCAGGTGCTCGAAGCGCATATCCGCGAAGACTTCGGTCATGCCGCCGCCTCCGATGCGCAGCGCGCCGAGCGGGTGCAGGAGCTGCTCGGGCTGGTCCGGTCCTATCTCAAATGAACTCCCACCGGGTCGGCGCATGCCGTGCCCGTCCTTGAACCTCATCGTCAGGAGCGCCATCACATGAAATCCCGTGCAGCAGTTGCATTCGGTCCCGGCAAACCGCTGGAAATCGTCGAGATCGACGTCGCACCGCCGAAGGCGGGCGAGGTGCTGGTCCGCATCACCCATACCGGTGTGTGCCATACCGACGCGTTCACCTTGTCTGGCGACGATCCGGAAGGCATCTTCCCGTCCGTGCTGGGCCATGAGGGCGGCGGCATTGTCGAGCAGGTCGGCGAGGGCGTGACCAGCGTCAAGGTCGGCGACCACGTGATCCCGCTGTACACCGCCGAATGCCGCAAGTGCAAATTCTGCCTGTCCGGCAAGACCAATCTCTGTCAGGCCGTGCGCGCCACCCAGGGCAAGGGCTTGATGCCGGACGGCACCACGCGCTTTTCCTATAACGGCGAGCCGATCTACCACTACATGGGCTGCAGCACCTTCAGCGAATACACCGTGGTGCCGGAGATCTCGCTGGCCGTGGTGAACCCGGAAGCGCCGCTGGAAAAGGTCTGCCTGCTTGGTTGCGGCGTCACCACCGGCATCGGCGCGGTGCACAACACCGCCAAGGTCAAGCCGGGCGAAAGCGTGGCGGTGTTCGGCCTGGGCGGCATCGGTCTGGCGGTGATCCAGGGCGCGGTGCAGGCCGGGGCCGGGCGCATCCTGGCCGTCGACACCAACCCTGGCAAGTTCGATCTGGCGCGCAGCATGGGCGCCACCGACTGCATCAACCCCAAGGACTACGACAAGCCCATCCAGGAAGTCATCGTCGAGCTGACCGATGGCGGCGTGGACTTCAGCTTCGAGTGCATCGGCAATGTCAACGTGATGCGTTCGGCGCTGGAGTGTTGCCACAAGGGCTGGGGCGAGAGCGTCATCATCGGCGTGGCCGGCGCCGGCCAGGAAATCAGCACCCGTCCGTTCCAGCTGGTCACCGGCCGCGTGTGGCGCGGCTCGGCCTTCGGCGGAGTTAAGGGACGGACCCAGTTGCCGGGCATGGTGGAGCAATCGATGAAGGGCGAGATCGATCTCGATCCGTTCATCACCCATACCATGCCGCTGGAAGAGATCAACGAGGCCTTCCACCTGATGCATGAAGGCAAGTCGATCCGCACCGTGATTCATTTCTGACCGTACGGCCAGGATCGGCGCGCGGCCGCTTCCGCGCACGTGGTACCCGATACTCCGGGAGGGGCATGATGACCAGCGTCTCGATTCATCCTTCGGTAGACAGCGGTATAGCGCGTGGCGGTGCAGAAATTTTTCAAGGCGGAACCCTTGAATGCCACTGCGCCAGCGACAAGGTCACCGTGGAGGTGGGTGCGCAGACCGCGCACAACCACGCCTGCGGCTGCAGTAAATGCTGGAAGCCGGAAGGCGCAACGTTTTCGGTGATTGCAGTGGTGCCACGCGACAAGGTCACGGTGACCGCGCATGCGGAGAAGCTCAAGATCGTCGACGAAAGCGCGGCGATCCAGCGGCACGCGTGCACTGGCTGCGGCGTGCATATGTTCGGTCGCATCGAAAACAAGGATCACGCGTTTTACGGTCTGGACTTCATCCATACCGAGTTGTCGCAGCAGCCAGGCTGGTCGCCGCCGGGCTTTGCGGCGTTCGTGTCCTCCATCATCGAAACCGGCACGTCGCCGGATGACATGGATGGCATACGCGCGCGCCTCAATGAGCTCGGCCTGACCCCGTACGACTGCCTGTCGCCGGGATTGATGGATGCGCTGGCGGCCAATGTGGCACGCAAGAAGGGCTTGCTGCACTGATCGCCCCATCCTGCGGCCGGCATGCCTGCCGGCCGCAGGTTTCTACCGAAGGAATCCCATGGAACGTATCGAACACCACGCCTGCTTCGGCGGCTGGCAAGACGTCTACCGGCATCAGTCGCAGAGCTTGAACTGCAGCATGCAGGTCGGCGTCTATCTGCCTCCGCAGGCCGCCGATGGTCCGTTGCCGGTGCTGTACTGGCTGAGCGGGCTGACCTGCACCGAACAGAATTTCATTGGCAAGGCCGGCGCGCAGCGCTACGCGGCCGAGCATGGCGTGATCCTCGTCGCGCCCGACACCAGCCCGCGTGGCGACGATGTGGCCGACGCGGACGGCTATGACATCGGTAAAGGCGCCGGCTTCTATGTCGATGCCACCGAGCAGCCATGGGCGGCGCACTACCGCATGTACGACTATGTGGTGAACGAATTGCCGGCATTGATCGAAGCGCACTTCGCCACCACCGGCGCGCGTGCGATCAGCGGCCATTCGATGGGCGGCCATGGCGCCTTGACCATCGCCTTGAAGAATCCGGGCCGCTATCGCAGCGTGTCGGCATTCTCGCCGATCGTCGCGCCAAGCCAGGTGCCGTGGGGCGAGAAGGCGTTCGGCCAGTATCTGGGGCCCGATCGCGCAGCGTGGCAAGCGTACGACGCCACTGCGTTGATCGCCCAGGCACAGGAGCGCCTGCCGCTGTTGGTCGATCAGGGCGATGGCGACGAATTTCTCGAAAACCAGCTGAAAACCGCGCTCTTCGAAGAGGCTGCCAAGGCTGCCGGTTATCCGGTCACGGTGCGGATGCAGCCCGGTTACGACCATAGCTATTACTTCATTGCCAGTTTTATCGGCGAACACATCGCGCACCATGCTGCGGCGTTGCGTGGTTGATGGTCCGGTCGGGTGCGTCTGCGGCGCGGGCGCTACAAGACGCGCGCCGATGGTGCGCAGACTGTGCCTGCTTGCCGCAATGGCCTGATAACGCCGGTTGCCGACCCACACTCCTGCAATGCGCTTGTGCAACGTTTGTCCGCAGCGCTTGACACGCCGCCACCTGTCAGATATTTATTACGCATGAAAAGGGGGGGGCAAACGACAGGGGATCGATTGCTGGAAATTCTTTCGGCGCTGGATAATCCGCATCGACTCAGGATCGTCGCGGCGCTGGAAACCGGTGGCCGCAACTACATCAGCAGTCTGGCGCGTGAGATCGGGATCAGTCGTCCGTTGTTGCATCTGCATTTGAACAAGCTCGAAGCTGCGGGTCTGGTGACCAGTCAACTTGAGTTGTCACAGGACGGAAAAGCGCTCAACTACTTCGAGGTCAGCGCCTTTCGCTTGGAACTTTCACCTTCGGTCATTGCGGAAGCGGCGATGTCGCTGACCGACAAGACAGAAAAATAGGAGACGGCCTTGTCGGAGCATTTGTATCTTTTGACGATCTGCCTGCCGCTGAGCACGATCCTGCTGGTTTTCGGGATGCGCTACTTCGTCGCGATCCGACAGGCCAAGGCGCAACTCGATCACAATCAGGCCTACCGCGAGCTGGCCGAGAAAACGCAGACTGCGTTGAACGACATGCGCATCCGCCTGGAGGGTATCGAAAGAATTCTCAAGGACGTCTCGAATGACGGCGACCGGGACCGTCGCCAGCGGCGCCTCCGTCTCCAATACGCCCGGGTGCGTGCCTGACACCGTGCCGCTTTGGCGGTTGTACGGCCTGCGCGCCGGCTATCTGTTGCTCGTGGTTGGTCTGGGCGTACAGGTCTGGCCAGACATCGTGCTGCGACACGGCAGCTGGGAACTGATGGAGGGTGTGGTGCAGTGCATGCTGGGAGCGATGGGGTTGCTGGCATTGCTCGGGCTTCGCTATCCGCTGAAGCTGCTGCCGCTGCTGCTGTTCGAGATTGCATGGAAGCTGATCTGGCTGGGTATGGTCGCCACGCCTCGGTTGCTGCTTGATCGGATGGATGCCGGCACGTGGTCCACGTTGTCGGCCTGCCTGTTGGTCGTGGTCTTTCCGATCGTGATCCCATGGCGCTACGTCGCGTCGATGTTCATCCGTATGCCCGGCGACCGCTGGCGGTGACTGCCGTCCTGCCTCGCCCACAACGCAAAAGGACGGGACATTCCATGGCGTACGACATTCAGGCTCGCCCGCAGTTCTATGCGCGAGTTGCAGGCGCGCTCTATCTCGCCGTCATCGTTCTCGGCGGTCTGGCCGAAGGCTACGTGGCGAACTCCCTGATCGTGCCGGGCGATGCCCAGGCCACGATCCACGCCATCGTGCAGGATGCGCAGCTGTGGACGCTGGGGCTGGCCGCAAATCTGGTGGTGCCGCTGCTTGCGGTGGTGCAGCTGTGGATCGAATACATGCTGCTGCGGCCTGCTGGAAGAGGCCTGGCGCTGTTGTTTGTGTTATTGAACCTTGCGTCGCTTTCGGTAGAGGCGGTCAGCAAACTGTTCCAGCTGATGGTACTGCCCCTGGCGTCCGGCGGCTCTTCGGCGGCCAACCCTGATCAGGCCCTTTCGCTGGTCGCGCTGGCATTGCTGGGCCATGACCTCGGTTTCAACATCGCTTTGCTCTTCTTCGGCGCCGCCTGCCTGGTCAGCGGCACGCTGATCTGGCGATCGCGCTATTTCCCCAGGTTCGTGGGTGGATTGATGTTGCTGGCCGGGATCAGTTATTTGGTGGCTTCGCTCGCCGAGCTGCTGGCGCCTGCATTCGCACGGCTGATCAATCCCGGGGTTCTGCTGCCGGTTCTGGTGGGCGAAACGACGTTCTGTCTGTGGCTGCTGATCCGCGGTGTCGATCGGCGGCAGTGGGATGCCAGGGCCGCTGCGATGTAGGCGCCGTTCCCCTTGTCCAGCAGGCGCAATTGGCAACACGAAGTTGATGCCTGCAACGAAACTAACGCACCACCTGCGCCGCAAGCTTGCCCAATCGCCGCATCGCACGTTCCAGCGTGTCGCTCCACGGCTGGCCGCAGGTCAGTCGCAGGTGATCTGCGTAGTCGCCACGGCTGGAGTACAGATGACCGGGCGAGGTGCCGATGCGTTCTGCCAGTGCGGCCTCGAACAAGGCTTGGCCGCTACCGCCGTCGGGTAACTGCAGCCACAGCGATAACCCACCTGCCGGGTCGCCCACGCGCGTGCCCTCCGGCCAATACCGCACGAGCGCATCGCGCAGCCGCTGCCCATTGTCGGCCAGGGTGCGGCGCAGCTTGCGCAGATGCCGTTCCAGATCGTGTTGCGCCAGATAATCGGCCATTGCCAGTTGCGGCAGGCTGGCGCTGCCGACGGTGGAAAAGTACTTGGCGCGCACCAGGGCGTCGGTCCAGTCGCCACCGAGCAACCATCCCACCCGCAGGCCGGGCGAGAGCACCTTGGAGAACGAGCCGCAGGTAATCACGTTGGCGTGGATATCGAAATGGCGCAGCGGACGGGGACGTTGGCCCGACCAATCCAGTTCGCCGTAGATATCGTCTTCGATCACCACGGCGCCATGGCGTGCGCAGCTGTCGAGCAACGCGCGTTTGGCGCTGTCGGAAGTGAGACTGCCGTTTGGATTGTTGAAGTTGGGGACCAGCACTGCCGCACGCACCGGCGTGCGCTGCAGTAGCACATCCAGACGCGCGATATCGATACCGTGACCGGGACGGTTGGGTACTTCCAGCACTTTGAGCCGCAACGCAGCCACCGCCTGCAAGATGCCGTGATACGTGGGCGTTTCCACCAGCACCACATCGCCTGGTGCGGTAAGCGTGCGCAGCGCCAGGCTGATCGCTTCCATCGCGCCGGCAGTGATCACCACTTCTTCCGCGTCGACGCTGGTTGCGCAGTGGGCATAACGCTGTGCGATCTGGCGGCGCAGTGCGGCGTGGCCTTGCGGCGGCGCGTAATCCAACGCAGCCGTGCGCTGGCGACGCAACTGCCGCGACAGGGCTGCGGCCAGTTGCGCGGTGGGCAATAGCGCAGGCGCGGGCGTGGCAGTGTGCAGCGGCACCAGGTCAGTACGCGCCAAGGTGTCGAGCACGCGCTGCAAGGCCGGGTTGTCGACCACGCCGGGTTTGCGCCGACGTGTGGCGGGGGCTGCGGCCGGCAACGCAGAGATCGTACTGCGCACGAAGTAGCCGGAGCGCGGGCGCGCTTGCACGCGCCCTTCGCGTTCGAGTTGCAGGCAGGCCTGCACTGCGGTGGCAGTGCTGATGCCATGGTTGGCGGCCAGTTGCCGGATCGAGGGCAGGCGCTCGCCGGCACGCAAGGTGCCGCCTTCGATCTGCTGCCGCAGCTGCGTGGCCAGCGATTCGTACAGGAGCATTGGCGGGTGCCTTCCATCTGTATTGGTCTATTTGCAGCGTATCTGAATCTGTCATGGTCGTGTAGCACGTTGCAGACTGGGCGTGCCCGGCGAGTACGCCAGGTATGCATTCCTTCTGTGAGGTTGGCCGTGCTGCTTCCCGTGTTTATCGTCGATGCGTTCACCACGGTGCGTTTCAAGGGCAATCCGGCAGCCGTGGTGCCGTTGCAGGCCTGGCTGCCGGAGCCGGTGATGCAGGCCATCGCCAGCGAACACAATCTTTCGGAGACCGCCTTCTTCGTTCGCGACGACAGCGGCGTGTTCGACATCCGCTGGTTTTCTCCAATGAAGGAGGTCGGCTTCTGCGGGCATGCGACCTTGGCCAGCGCATTCGTGATCGCGACGTACCAGCACGCGGCATTTCCGCTGCGCTTGCGTGCGCCGGCTGTCGGTGAGATCGCCGTTGCCAGGGTGGACGAGCGCAGCTTCGAGCTGCGCTTCCCCAACCAGTTGCCGTCCCTGGTGCAGATGGTGCCGCAAGCGTTGTCTGAGTCGTTGTCGATCGCGCCGCAGGCTGTCTACGCGAACGCGCAGGCGTACATCGCCGTCTACGCCGACCAGGCACAGGTGCGTGCGGTAACGCCGGATCTGGGCCGGATGCTGGCACTGGCGCCGCGCGATGTGGCGGTCACCGCGGCAGGCCAAGAGCATGATTTTGTTTCCCGCTATTTCTGGCCGTCCAACGGCGGTAGCGAAGACCCGGTCACCGGATCGATTCATGCCGCGATTGCACCGCTATGGGCGCAGCGGCTGGGCAAGACGCAGCTCACCGCGTGGCAGGCCTCCGCGCGTGGCGGCGAACTGCAGTGTCGGGTCGAGCCGCAGCATGTCTACGTGCGTGGCAGCGCCGTCCAGTATCTGCAGGGAACCATTGCGCTATGAGTATTCCATTGCCCGTGCAAGCGACATCGGCCGGCGCCGGGCGCCGCGCGATCTGGCAACTGCTGGTTGCCGAAGTGCTGATCGGTTCGGTCGGCGTGTTCGTCCACGAAAGCGGCCAGGATCCGGTGACGGCGGTGTTCTATCGCTGCCTGTTCGGGGCGCTGTTTCTTACCGTATGCGGCTTGGTCGGTGGACAGCTGCGAGGGCTATGGCGCGAGCGTGCGCTGTTGCGCGATGCCATCATCAGCGGCGTGCTGCTGGTGTTGAATTGGGTGGCGTTGTTCGCCGGCATGGCGCGCTCGTCGATCGGCGTGGCGACCATGGTCTACCACGTGTTTCCGTTCGTGATGTTGCTGCTGGCCGCGCTGTTGCAGGGCGAGCGCACGCGGCGTGCCGATCTGGGCTGGACGTTGCTGGCATTCGTCGGCGTGGCCTGCTCGGCAAACCCGGCGCGGTTGTGGCAGGCGGCCGACCGTGGCTATCTGATCGGCATCGCGCTCACGCTGTTGGCGGCGCTGCTATGCGGTGCGTCGCTGCTGATGTCGCGCCGTATCAGCCGCGAGCGGCCGCTGGCGGTGGTGACGGTGCAGTGCTGGGTCGGCACGTTCCTGCTGGCCGGGTTTTCCAGCAGTGCGGCGTTGCATCCGGGCCTGCACTGGCTGTGGCTGGCGGGCCTGGGCGTGATCCACAGCGGTATCGTCTATGTGCTGTTCTATTCGTCCTATCGCCATCTGCATGTGGCCACGATTGCGGTGCTGGCGTTCGTGTATCCGCTGGTGACGCTACTGCTGGACTATCTGCTCTACGGTCACGCATTGGTGCCGGTGCAGTGGCTGGGCCTGACGCTGATCGTGGTGGGCACGCTGGCGGTGAACCTGAAATGGCGCTGGCCGCGGCGCATAACAGACAGCGCACCGACCTGAGCGAAGTTGCCGCCGCGCAGTGCACGCGGCGGCCGTAGAACTCAACGCACGTCGCGCAGTTCCCAGTGGTGCCCGGCCAGGGCCTGCATGCGCTGCTTGAGCAGGTCGCCGGGGATGCTGGTGGTGGCGACCAGGTCCACACGCAGGTCGCCCTGCTTGCCGGTAACCGTGGCCGATGGATCGGTCACGCCCAGGCTGGGGTCCACCGCGTCCGGGTCGGCCTGCAGCTGGCGCCAGCGATCGAACCAGGCCGGATCACGTAGGGCGGCCTGCAACTGTTCGGCAAAGGCCTCGGCGCCATGGGCACTGAAGCTCACGCTCGCATCGCCGCCGCGGGCGAGCTTGGGGTCGGGCAGGCTGATCGAGTAGCTGACAGGCATGTGCAAGGACTCTGATGGATGACGCCGGTACGTTAGTGCAGCGGCGGTGATCGCTCCGTCGACAGGTGGGGACACGTGGGAGCCTCCAGCTGCGGAGTCACGGCTTGTTTCGCGAGCGGGGAGGGCGCTGTGCGCTCGCCTGCCCAGGTTTTGACGGCATCTGGTGAGCGAGGCTGCAACTCGGAATCCCGGTTGTCTTTGTCTCCTTGTGTATTAGGGATGAGGTCGCGCGGCTAGATCAGTTGTAGAGCGGCTACTCTGCGGCTTGGCTGCAGGGCCCTTGCCCGCCCACCCTCGCAGGACACGCCGCAAGTACGTCCGTGTAGGCTCTTACGCGGCATCCATGCCGCGTAAGGTCCCGCGACGGTGGGCGGGCAAGGACCAGTCCAGATGGTCGGTGCGCACGGGTAAGCAAGGCGCGGCATGCATCGTTTGCAGCATGGCCAATCATTTGCCAAGACGAGCCAAGCAATCAGCAGGCTTTCGATAAAGCAACCTCAGCAAATCCTGGTGCGGTGCCCTTGCCGGTTCCGGGACCCTTGGCGGCATGGATGCCGCCAAGGAGCCTCCATGGACGGATTCACGGCGTGTCCCGGAAGTGGTGAGGGCACCGCGCCCTCGACCAATGAGGCTTTGCTACGACCTCATACGCCTTCACTCAAAACGTGGTTGTCCTGAGTTGGGACCGGACGGCGTGGGTGAGGTCGCGGTTGCTCGGAAACGACTGCATAGCGTGGAGACGTGACTGAAGACCGTCGCCACCCAGCATTTATGCGGAATTTACGCGGCGGCTGTCGCAGGTCCATAGCGACTTTACGCAGCCCGGGCAGACACTGCGCAGGTTGGCGGAGCGGTTCCGCCGTGGACGATCCCGATGCATCCCTTGACCTGTCTGCTCCATCGCCGCTGCGCGCGCGGTGCGGCAGCGCTTTGCCTTGTCGGCCTGCAGACGCTGCATGCGCCGTCGCATCTCGCATCCATCGCGCCGCGTCGCGCGCGTCTCGGGGAGTAGCCGACATGCCTGCCTGGTTGTCCCTGTTGTGCGGCGTGGCCGTACTCGTTGCCGCCGCGTACCTGCTGTACGTGGTCCTGCGCCCCGAAGACTTCTGATGCGAGTGCGCTCCAATGATTGAAACTCTCCTTGTCTACGCGCTGGCCATCGTGCTGGCTTGGCCCCTGGGCCGCTACCTGGCAGCGGTGATGCGCGGCGCCCCGATGCGTGGCGATGTCCTGTTCGTCTGGATCGAACGGCCGTTGTATGCGTTGCTCGGCACCCGCCCGCAGCAGGGCATGTCGTGGCGTGGGTATGCGGTGGCGTTCTTGCTCAGCAACCTGGTTGTCGGCCTGCTGACTTGGGCGGTGTTCATGACCCAGGCGTGGCTGCCGTTCAACCCGGACGCCATTCCGAACATGCGCTGGGACACGGCGCTGCACACCATGGTGTCGTTCGTCACCAACACCAATCAGCAGCACTACTCGGGCCAGGCGCAGCTGTCGTATCTGGCGCAGATGACCGGCATCGTCGGCCTGCAGGTGGTGACGCCGATGATGGGCCTGGCATTGGCGGTGGCGACCTTGCGCGCATTGTTCGGTGGGCGAGCCGTCGCCACTGTGTCCGACGCCTTGCCGGCATCCAATGCGACCGCGAGCGCTAAACAACCGGTGGCCGGGCCGGACGAGCCGGAGATCGTCATGCCGCGCCCGGGACGGCAGCAGTCGGCTTCCGGGTTGGAGGCACTGCCCGAGGCAGACGTCGGCAATTACTGGGCGGATGTGATCCGCGCCAGCGTGCGTGTGTTGCTGCCGCTGTGCCTGCTGTGGACGGTGCTGCTCGGCTGGCAGGGCGTGCCCTCCACGCTGCAGGGTGCGGCCACCGCCACACCGTTGGACAGCAGCGCCGGCATGCCCGAGCAGACCATTCCGGTCGGACCGGTGGCAGCGATGGTCGCGGTCAAGCAGCTCGGCACCAATGGCGGTGGCTGGTACGGCCCCAACAGTTCGGTGGCGCTGGAAAATCCCACGCCGCTGAGCAATCTGCTGGAGACGCTGGCGCTGGTGCTGTTGCCGGTGAGCGTGGTGTTCATGGTCGGCTACCTGACCGGGCGCAGGCGTCTCACCGCACTGGTCTTCGGCACCATGCTGACGATGTCGGCCGCGTCCACCGCGCTGTTGCTGTGGTCCGAAGCGCATTCGGCCAGCGCCGGCTCGCCTGCCTCGATGGAAGGCAAGGAGGTGCGTGTCGGTGCGGATGCCTCGGCGTTGTGGGCGGCCCTGACCACGCAGACCTCCAACGGTTCGGTCAATGCGATGCACGATTCGCTGGCGCCGTTGAGCGGCCTGGTCACCCTGGTGGACATGCTGATCAACGCGATCTGGGGCGGCATCGGCTGCGGCCTGCAGCAGTTCGTGGTGTATCTGCTGCTGAGCGTGTTCCTGGCCGGTTTGATGACCGGGCGCACGCCAGAGTTGTTCGGCCGCAAGATCGAAGCGCGCGAGGTGCAGTTGCTTGCGCTGCTGATCCTGCTGCAGCCATTGGTGGTGTTGGGCTTCACCGCAGTGGCGCTGGCGGTGCCGGCATTTACCGCCAATTCCAATCCCGGCTTCCACGGCATCAGCCAGGTGTTCTACGAGTACACCTCGGCCTTTGCCAACAATGGGTCGGGTTTCGAAGGCCTGGGCGATGCGACGTACTGGTGGAACCTGAGTTGCTCGGCGGTGCTGGCATTGGGCCGCTATCCCGCGCTGATCCTGCCGCTGATGGTGGCCGCGCGCATGGCAGTGAAGCGGCGCGCGCCGGAATCGGCCGGCAGCCTGCAGGTCGAAACGCCAACCTTCGCGCTGACCCTGATGGCGATCGTGCTGGTGCTCACCGTGCTGCAGTTCATGCCGGCACTGGTGCTGGGTCCTATCGCTGAACACCTCGCCCTGGCGGCGTCCTGAGAGTTTGAGCAATGTCTACGATCGATACGACTGAAAAACGCGCGCGCGGTGACGCGGCGTTGTTCGACGCCGCCGTGCTGGTGGCGGCAATGCGCGCGGCCTTCCTCAAGTTGGCGCCGCGGCATCTGCTGCGCAGCCCGGTGATGGCGGTGGTGATGGGCGGCACGCTGCTGGCGGCGGTGATCACCGCCAGCGGGTATGGCAATGCCGGGTTCGGCTGGGCGGTGACGGCGATCCTGTTCGTCACCGTGCTGTTCGGCAATTTCGCCGAGGCCATCGCCGAAGCGCGCGGGCGTGGGCAGGCCGCATCGCTGCGCCGTGCGCGCAAGGATCTGGTCGCCCGCCGGGTGGAAACCGCACTCGGCGGCCGCCAGACCCGCGTGCCGGCGGCGGAACTGCGCCCGGGCGACTACGTGATGGTGTCCGAAGGCGAATTCGTCCCGGCCGATGGCGAGATCGTGCGCGGCGTTGCAACGATCAACGAAGCGGCGGTCACCGGCGAATCGGCACCGGTGCTACGCGAGGCCGGTACCGATCGCAGTGGCGTGATCGGCGGAACGCGCGTGCTCTCCGACGAGATCGTGTTCAAGGTCACCGCCGAGCCGGGGCACAGCTTTCTGGACCGCATGATCGCCTTGGTGGAAGGCGCCAACCGGCAGAAGACGCCGAACGAGATCGCGCTCACTTTGTTGCTGGCGGCGATGACGCTGACCTTCCTGATCGTGGTGGCCTCGCTGCCGGCAATTGCGGGTTTTGTCGGCGTTACGCTGGATCCGCTGTTGCTGATCGCGCTGCTGGTGTGCCTGATCCCGACCACCATCGGCGGGTTGTTGCCGGCGATCGGCATTGCCGGCATGAACCGCGCGCTGTCGGCCAATGTGCTGGCCAAATCCGGCAAGGCGGTGGAAGTGGCCGGCGACGTGGACGTGCTGTTGCTCGACAAGACCGGCACCATCACCTACGGCGACCGGCAGGCCACCGCGTTCCATCCGCTGGCCGGCATCGACCGTGCGCAGCTGCGCGATGCGGCAATGCTGGCCTCGCTGGCCGACCCGACGCCGGAAGGCAAGTCCATCGTCAAGCTGGCACGCCAGCAGGGCGCGGTGGCCATCGAGCCGGAGGGCGTGCATTTCATCGCCTTTACCGCGCAAACCCGCATGTCCGGCGTGGATCTGGCCGGGCGCAGCATCCGCAAGGGTGCCGGCGATGCGATCGTGGCCTATGTGCAGGCGCAGGGCGCCACGGTGTCGCCGGAGTTGAACGGCCGCATCGAAGAAGTCGCGCGCGGTGGCGCCACCCCGCTGGTGGTGGCCGAAGGCCGGCATGTGCTGGGCGTGGTCGAGCTGAGCGATGTGGTCAAGCAAGGCATCAAGGAAAAGTTCGCGCAGCTGCGTGCGATGGGCATCAAGACGGTGATGATCACCGGCGACAACCCGCTCACGGCCGCCGCGATTGCCGCCGAAGCCGGCGTGGACGACTACATCGCCCAGGCGCGCCCGGAAGACAAGCTGGCCCGCATCCGCGCCGAGCAGGCCGGCGGGCGGCTGGTGGCGATGGTCGGCGACGGCACCAACGATGCACCGGCGCTTGCCCAGGCCGATGTGGGCCTGGCGATGAACTCCGGCACGCAGGCGGCCAAGGAGGCCGGCAACATGGTCGATCTGGATTCGGATCCGGCCAAACTGCTGGCGGTGGTCGAAGTGGGCAAGCAGCAGCTGATCACGCGCGGTGCGTTGACCACGTTCTCGTTGGCCAACGACGTGTCCAAGTATTTCGCGATCCTGCCGGCGCTGTTTGCCGCGGCGATTCCGTCGATGGCCGCACTCAACGTGATGCAGTTGTCCAACCCGCGACATGCGGTGCTGGCGGCGTTGATCTTCAATGCGTTGATCATTCCGGCATTGATTCCGCTGGCGTTGCGCGGCGTGCGCTTTCGCCCCTCCAGCGCCACGGCCTTGCTGCGCCGGAACATGGTGATGTACGGCGTGGGTGGCGTGTTGCTGCCGTTTGCCGCCATCAAGGTGATCGACCTGGCGCTTGTCGCCACTTTAGGGAACTGAGTCATGACGATTTCTTCGAGAACCGGTACATCCATGTCGCAGCCGTTGCGTGACGACGGCGCCCTGCGCGGGGCCGTGATGCTGGCGTTGTTCATCCTGCTGGGTCTGGGCCTGAGCTACTCGCTGGTCGCCACCGGCATCACCGGTGCGCTGTTCCCGGTGCAGGCGCACGGTTCGCTGCTGCGCGATGATGCGCGCGTGGTCGGCTCGGCCCTGGTGGCGCAGCCGTTTGCCGATGTGCGCTATTTCCAGCCACGTCCCTCGGCGGCCAAGTACGACCCGGCCGCGGCCGCCGGCAGCAACCAGGCGCGTTCCAATCCCGACCTGCAAACCCGCATCGCCGCCACGCGCGCCGAGGTGGCGGCACGCGACGGCATCGCACCGGAGGCGGTTCCCGCTGAGCTGATCACCCAGTCCGGCAGTGGCCTGGACCCGCACCTGAGCCCGGCCGGCGCACAGGTCCAGGTGCGCCGCGTCGCCGCCGCGCGCGGCTGGCCGGAACAGCGCGTGGCCGCGTTGGTACAGGCCGCCACCGAACAACCACAGTTCGGCCTGCTCGGGCAGCCGCGGGTGAATGTGCTGGCGCTGAACCTGGCGCTGGAGCGCGCCGGGAATGGGGAGTCGGGAATCGGGAATGGGGTGAAGCAAAAGCACTAGGATCATCGGGCAGCTGTAGGCTTTGCGATTCCCCATTCCCCATTCCCCATTCCCGATGATTGACGCCCGCACCCAACAAGCCGACGCGCTGATCGGCGAACTGCAGCGCGAACATGGCGGGCGCCTGACCGTGTTTCTGGGCGCAGCGCCCGGGGTGGGCAAGACCTACGCCATGCTGTCGCGGGCGCGCGAGCGCCTGCGCCAGGGCATGGACGTGGTGGCCGGGGTGGTGGAAACCCATGGCCGTAGCGAAACCGCCGCACTGCTGGACGGCCTGCCGCTGCTGCCGCGCACCCGCATCGGCTACCAGGGCCGGGAGCTGGAAGAACTCGACCTGGATGCGTTGCTGGCGCGCAAGCCGAAGCTGGCCCTGATCGACGAGCTGGCCCATCGCAACGTGCCGGGCAGCCGGCACGAGCGGCGCTGGCAGGACATCGTCGAGCTGCTCGATGCCGGCATCGATGTCTACACCACGGTCAACATCCAGCACCTGGAAAGCCTCAACGACATCGTGCTGCGCATCACCGGCGTGCGCGTGTCCGAAACCGTGCCCGATGCGGTATTTGACCGTCTGCGCGACATCGTGCTGGTGGACCTGCCACCGCGCGAACTGATCGAGCGCCTGCAGCAGGGCAAGGTGTATCTGCCCGAGCAGGCGACACAGGCCTTGCAGGCGTTCTTTTCGCCTTCCAACCTCACCGCGCTGCGCGAGCTGGCGATGCAGACCGCGGCCGACCGCGTCGACAGCGACCTGCGCGACACCCAGGCCGCACGCGGTTTGCCCGGCACCGCCGCCTTGCGTCGCCGCGTGGTGGTGGCCATCGATGGCCGTGGCAGCTCGGATTATCTGGTGCGGGTGGCGCGGCGGTTGTCCGAACGACGCGATGCCCCATGGACGGTGGTCACCGTGCAGACGCGCACCGTGGCCGACGCCGCCTGGCAGCTGGAGATCGACCGCGCGTTCGCACTGGCACGCCGCCTGGGGGGCGATACCGCGCTGCTGCACGGCGCCAACGTCGCCGAGGCATTGCTGGATTTCGCTGCGCAAAACGGCGTGTCCACGCTGGTGCTGGGGCGCACGCGCGAACGCCCGCTGGCGCGCATGTTCAACCGCACGCTGACCCAGCAACTGCTGCAGCGCGGCGCGCATTACGAACTGGTCATCGTCAGCTCCGCCGATGCGCGTGCACGCGCACGCGCACGCCAGCGTTGGCGCAATCCGCGCCAGTGGTTGCAGCGCGACGACCTGGCCTTCGCGGCGATCGCCGCCGCGGCCGCGGTCGCGGTGGCGTGGGTGATCCAGCGCTGGACCGACATCGACGATCTGTCGATGGTGTTCATTGTCGCGGTGGTGCTGGTGGCCTCGCGCACGCGCATGGCCGCCGCGGTGATCGCCGCGCTGCTGAGCTTTGTCGCCTACAACTTCTTCTTCATCGAACCTCGCTTCACCCTGCACATCAGCGCGCGTCAGGGCGTGGTGACGGTGTGCCTGTTCCTGATCGCCGCGCTGGTCGCCGGCCGTCTGGCCTCGCGCCTGCGCAGCCAGGTGCTGGCCTTGCGCGCCGCCAATGCGCATGCCAACGCGCTGCAGACGCTGGCCCGCGAGCTCAGCACTGCCGCCGATCTGGGGCAGGTGCTGGAAGCCGGCCGTCGCGCCCTGGCCACGGCACTGGATGCCGAGGCCTGGTTGCGTCTGGAGCAACGCGAGAGCGATGCACCGGCCAGCTTCGGCGCACTCGATCGCAGCGCGGCGGACTGGACCCAGCGCCACGCGCAGCCGGCCGGCCGCTTCACCGATACGCTGGCCGGCGCGCAGTGGTGGTGCCTGCCGGTGCGGCACGAACGCGGCAGCCTGGGAGTGGCCGCGCTGCGCTTTCGTCAGAGCGTGCAGCGGCCCGGTCTGGAAGAGCGTCGGCTGGCCGAAGCGATGGTGGAAGACATCGGCCAGGCAGCGCTGCGCACGCGCCTGGTCGCCGATCTGGAAGGCGCGCGCGTCAGTGGCGAAACCGAGCGCCTGCGCTCGGCCTTGCTGTCGTCGGTCTCGCACGATCTGCGCTCGCCGCTGGCCTCGATGATCGGCTCGGCCAGCAGCCTGGCCAGCTACGGCGATGCGATGGACGCACAGGACCGCCACAGCCTGCTCGACACCATCCAGCTCGAAGGCGAGCGGCTGGATCGCTACATCCAGAACCTGCTCGACATGACCCGGCTCGGCCACACCGGGCTGACCTTGAAGCGCGACTGGATCGGCGTGGACGAGCTCATTGGCTCGGCCACGCGGCGGCTGCAGCGCTACCAGCCGGCGGTGCGCCTGCAACTGGATCTGGCCGCCGACCTGCCAGCGATCTGGGTGCACCCGGCACTGGTGGAACAGGCCATCTTCAACGTGCTGGAGAATGCGGCGAAATTTTCGCCACCAGGAGTTGCGGTGACCGTGCAGGCGCGGCTGCAGGCCGGCGCCCTGCAGATCGATATCGGCGACCAGGGCCCCGGCATTCCCGAGGACGAGCGCGCGCGCATTTTCGACATGTTCTACAGCGTGGAGCGTGGCGACCGCGGCCGTCACGGCACCGGGCTGGGCCTGACCATCTGCCAGGGCATGATCGGCGCCCATGGCGGCAGCGTGGAGGCACTGGCCGGCGCCGATGGTCACGGCACCACGATCCGCATTACGCTGCCGCTGCTGGTTCCCGCCGCGCCACCTCGCCCCGATGCCGACTGACCCCACTGCCATCCCGCCTGCCCGCGTGTTGATCGTCGACGACGAGCCGCAGATCCGCCGCTTTCTCGACATCAGCCTGCGTGCGCAGGGCTATCGCGTGCTGCAGGCCGGCACTGCCGAGGAAGGCCTGGCCACGCTGGCCGGGCAGGGCGCCGACCTGGTGGTGCTGGACATCGGCCTGCCCGATCGCGACGGCCACGAGGTGCTGGGCGAGATCCGCCAGTGGTCCAACGTGCCGGTGATCATGCTTACCGTGCGCGCCGGCGAAACCGAAAAGGTCGCCGCGCTCGATGCCGGCGCCAACGACTACGTCACCAAGCCGTTCGGCGTGCAGGAACTGATGGCGCGCATCCGCGCGCTGCTGCGCCAGGCCGGCGCCGGCAGCACGGTGGAAGAGAGCGTGTTTAACGACGGCCGCCTGCATATCCACCTGGGCCTGCGCGAGGTCACGCTCGATGGCGAGGCGGTGCCCTTGAGCCGCAAGGAATATGCCTTGCTCGCGCTGTTGCTCAAGCACGCCGGCCGCGTGGTCACCCAGCCGCAATTGCTGCGCGAGGTGTGGGGCCCCACCCACGAGGAAGACACCCATTACCTGCGCATCCTGGTCGGCAAGCTGCGCCAGAAACTGCACGACGATGCCGCCGACCCGCATTACATCGTCACCGAACCGGGCGTGGGTTTGCGCTTTATCGGGGTGACGCGTTGAGGCGACAACGCCACTAGAACGGTGGCAGCACCTTGCCCGGATTCAGGATCCCGTCTGGATCCAGCGCGGCCTTGATCGCGCGCATCGCCGCCAGGGTCGGTGCGCTGAAGGCCTGGGCCATGAAATCGCGCTTGGCCACGCCGATGCCGTGCTCGCCGGAGAGCGTGCCTTCCAGCGCCAGCACCAGTGCAAACAGGCGCGGCAATGCGGCATGTGCGCGCGCGTCTTCGTCGGCATCGGCCGGGTCGTACATGATGTTGACGTGCAGGTTGCCGTTGCCGGCATGGCCGAAGGCCACAATCGGCAACGCGAACTCGGCGGCAAGCGCTTCCACGCCGGCCACCAGTTCGGGGATGCGCGAGACCGGCACCACCACGTCTTCGTTGATCTTGCCCGGCTTGATCGTGCGTAATGCCGGCGACAGCGCACGCCGCGCAGCCCACAACCTGTCGCGCGCGCTGCCATCGGCGGCCACGTCCAGGCTCACCACGCCCTCGCCATCGGCGGCATCGTGCAAGGCCTGCAATGCGTAGGGCAGGGTGTCGTGATCGCCATCGGCTTCGATCAGCAGCATCGCGCCGGCCTCGGGCACATCGCTGCCGTTGCGGCGCAGTAATGCGATCGCACTGGCATCCATGAATTCCAGCATTGTCGGCGTGGTCGGTTGCGCCATGATGCGCGACACCGCCGCTGCGGCGCTGGCCGCATCGCGATACAGCGCGCGCAAACCGGCTTGTGCGACCGCGCGCGGCGTCAGCTTCAGGGTCGCTTCGACGATGATCGCCAGGGTACCTTCGCTGCCGACCAGCAGATGTGTCAGGTCGTAGCCGGTGGAATTTTTCGTGTACGCACCGCCGCAGCGGATCACCTCGCCGGTGCCGGTCACTGCGACCAGGCCGAGCACGTTGTCGCGGGTGGCACCGTACTTCACCGCGCGCGGGCCGCCGGCATTGGTGGCCAGGTTGCCGCCTACACTGCAGATGTCCGCGCTGGACGGATCCGGCGGCCAGAACAGGCCATGCGGCTGCAAGGCCTGCTGCAAGTGGCCGTTGAGCAGGCCCGGTTGCACGATGGCGCAGCGATCGGCCGGACGCAGCGCAAGGATGCGATGCATGCGTGCCATCGACACCACCACGCCGCCGGAAAACGGTACCGCCGCACCCGTGGTGCCGGTGCCGGCGCCGCGCGCCACGATCGGCACGCCATGTGCGCGGCAGGCCTGCACGATCGCCACCACATCCTCGGTATCGCCCGGCAAGGCGACGGCGGCGGGCAATGCCCAGCGGCGCGAATCGTCCTCGCCATAGCGGCGCCGCGCGTCGCCGCCGGTCAACCAGCCATCGGGGCCAAGCCGCGCGGCCAGCAACGCGGCCAGGGCAGTGGGAAGCACATCGGTCATGACGGGTGATCCTGTGGTGCCGCGCGCTGGATGCATGTCCATCCCAGCACCGCGACGGTGAGCGGTAGCCAGACCCAGCGCAGCTCGGAGAGCAGCGTGGCAAGGCCGCGCGCATTGAAGAAACCGTTGGCCAAGGGCGACACGCGGATCGGCCGCCACGGCGCGAACCAGCGCGCCTCGCTCCAGGGCCAGGTCAGCGCAACGCCCAGTCCGCCGGAGGTCATCGCATCCAGCAGCGGATGCGATGCGGTGCAGACGAACAGGAATGCGGCTGCCTGCAGCGCGTCCGCACGCAACAGGCGATGCGCAACCCCACCCAGCAGCGCGCTCAGCCCGGCGAACAGCAACGAGTGGCTGGCACCGCGATGGCCGAACGCATCCGCATACGGAACATGCAACGCGAACGCCAGCACGTCGGCATCCGGCAGCATCGCCGCGACGATGCCGGCACCGAGCAGGCGCGGCGATACGCGGCCGCGTTCACTGGCGCACCAGAGCGCCAGCGGCACCGCGGCATGGGTGATGATGGTGGGCATCGCGCGTGGGTCGTTATCAGCAATCGTCGGCGCGGAAGGCGTCGCGGATCCAGTTCAGCACCGGCGGCTCGCCGCTGGCTTCCACCACATCGAAGCGGCACGGCAAGGTTGCCAGCGCCGGGTGATAGGCAAGAAACAGTTGCGCGGCCAGCACCAGTTTGCGGCGCTTGCGCGCATCCACAGATGCCGCCCCGCCGCCGAAGCGGTTGTCGCGGCGATAACGCACTTCCACGAACACCAGCGCCTGCCCGTCGCGCATCACCAGATCCAGTTCGCCGCCGCGGTAGTTGGCATTGCCCACCACCAGCCGCAGCCCGGCCTGCTCCAGCAGCGCGCGTGCGGCCGCTTCCACCGCCGCACCACGCTGCTGGCGCGTTGCCGGCATGGCGTCAACGGCCGTCGGCGATCGGCACCGGACGGCCACCGTTGAACGTGGACCAGGCCGGGGTGCGCAGCACGTTGCCGAAGCCATCCAGATGCAGCGTGCCGGTGGCGCCGCGCAGGCCGCCATCGGTACCGGTGGCGAGCTTTTCCAGGTACGCGCTGATCTTCCAGGCGTCGTAGCCGAACGCGAACAGGCGCGCGCCCGGTCCGCGTGCGCTGGGTAGCGTGCTGGCGACCTGGGTGGAGGCCGGCAGACCGGACACGCCCAGCGCGGTCCAGGTTTCGCTCGGGTAGATGATGCCATCCAGGGCCAGGTCGTCCTCGACCTTGCCGGTGCCGGCCACCAGCTGCGAGGTGCCCACGCGTGACTTGCCGGCGAATCCACTCAGGGCCAGTTGCGGTGCCAGCGCGCGCGCGGTGTTGCCACGCACCGCCAGGAACACTGCATCGGCAGCACCATAGTTACGCAGCTGTGCACCGATGTCGCCCGGCACCTCGGCCACGCTGATGCTGCCGGCCACGCTGCCGCCGCGTTCGCTGAAGCGGTCGCGGAACGCCTTGATGGTGCGCTTGCCGTTGTCATCGCTGGTGCCGACGATCAGCACGTTGCGGCGCTCGCGCGCGAGCAGGTATTCGGCAGCCATGATGCCGTCGTCTTCCGGCGCCAGCGAGAAGCCGGCGCTGCCGCTGGGCGGGGCCTTGTTGTCGGTGGGGCGGTTGAGCGCCAGCACCGGCACCGCCAGCTGGCCACGTGCGAACACGGCGCTGACCTCGTCGCGACCCAACGGGCCGACCACGTAATCGACCCCGGCGCTCACCGCTTTGTCGTAGGCGGCATTGGCGCCGGCGGCGGTGCCGGCGGTGTCGAAGAAGTGCAGTTCCGGGCGGCGGCGGGTTTCGGCGTAGTAGCCGGCCAACAGGCCGTCGCGCACCGGTGCCGAGGCGGTGGCCAGGCTGCCGCTGAGCGGCAGCAGCACGCCCAGCTTGACCGGCGGGCGGTAGCCATCGCGTTCGGCCGGCGGGCGCTTGCTGGTATCAAAGCCCCATTGCGCGTCGCGGTCGAACGCGCGCGGCAGCGCCAGTCCGCGGCTGATCAAGGCGCGGCCGGCGAAGTTGTACAGCGGGTCGCCGGCCGGCAGCGCCGCGGTGCGGCCCTTCAGCGTGGCGTCGTCGAGCGCGGCGAGCAGGCGCACGATCGCGCGCTGGTTCTCGCTGCGCGGGGTGCCGGTCAGGCTGGCGTCGGCGCGTGCGCGGTCGGCGGCGGCCCCGAACAGGTCGCCGGTGCCTTCCAGTGCGGCGGCGCGTGCCAGCAGCCAGCGGGTCTGCAGTGGCTGCGGCAGGCCTTGCGGGCTGTCGCCCAGCGCCTGCAACGCTTGCGCGGCCTGCTTGTCGATCACTGCCAGCTCGCCGGTCAGTAGCTCGAAGCGGGCGCGGTCTTCGCCGCTGAGATGACGCGGGGTGACCTGCGCCAGCAGCGTGCGCGCACGTGCGTCATCGCCGGCGTCGTGCCAGCCGAATGCGGACGCCGCCAGCAGGCGGCTGCGCTGCGCACCGCTGGCGCCGGCGGCCTCGGCTTCCAGTTGCTGGGCCGCCTCGCGCGGCTTGCCTTGGTCCAGCAACGCCAGCGCCGCGCTCTGGGTCGGCGAGGCGGTCTGGGTCACGCTGCTGGTGGCGCAACCGGCGGCCAGCATCGCCATCAGCGACAGGGCGGAGATCCTTGCAACACGCTTGTTCATTTCAGATCCATTGGACGGGGTCCGCCGGGGCGGACCGTTAAAAACGCTACGATTCTACCCTTTGCCCTACGGAATACCGTCGATGACCTCCCCTGGAACCCTGCATGTGGTCGCCACGCCGATCGGCAACCTGGCCGACCTGTCGCCGCGTGCGCAGGAGGTGCTGCGTGGCGTGGCCGCGATCTGCGCCGAAGACACCCGCCATACCCGCCAGCTGCTCGGCCATTTCGGCATCGACCGCCCGCTGCTGGCCCTGCACGACCACAACGAAGAAGCCATGTCTGAGCGCATCGTCGCGCGCCTGCGCGAGGGCGAGTCGCTAGCCATCGTCAGCGACGCCGGCACCCCGCTGGTCAGCGACCCCGGCTTCAAGCTGGTGCGCGCCGCCCGCGCCGCCGGGATCCGGGTCAGCCCGGTGCCGGGCGCCTGCGCCGCCATCGCCGCGCTCAGCGTGGCCGGCCTGCCCAGCGACCGCTTCGGCTTCGAGGGCTTTCTGCCGGCCAAGAGCGCCGCCCGCCGCGAGCGCCTGGCGCACCTGGCCGGCGAAACCCGCACCCTGGTGTTCTACGAGTCCTCGCACCGCATCGTCGAGTCGCTGGCCGACCTGCGCGGCGCCTTCGGCGACGAGCGTCCGGCGGTGATCGCCCGCGAGCTGACCAAGCTGTTCGAAACCGTGCTCGACGGCACCCTGGCCGAGCTGCAGGCCAGGGTCGAAGCCGACGACAACCAGCGCAAGGGCGAGTTCGTGGTGATGGTGCAGGGCGCCGCCGACGCCGCCGAAGGCCAGCTGGCCGAAGGCCGCCGCGTCTACGCCAAGCTGGCCGAACACCTGCCGCCGTCCACCGCCGCCAAGCTGGCCGCCGAGCTGACCGGTGCACCACGCAAGGCGTTGTATGGCGGCTAGGTGCTGTTGCAGGAGCAGGTTGACGTGCACTGGGATTTTTCTCGGTAAGGCCTCTCGCGCCCAGGTGCGCTCCTACGGGCAATTGCGGGCCTACCGGCAATTGCGGGGCTAGCAGCGTTACGCCGTTCTGCACGGTGGCGATAGCGTATAGTGCGCCCCGGCGGAGTCGGCCAGACAGTCGCGTCACTCGCAAGAGTGCCGAGGAAAGTCCGGGCTCCATAGGGCAAGGTGCCAGGTAACGCCTGGGCGGCGCAAGCCGACGGAAAGTGCAACAGAAAGATACCGCCTACGTCCCTCGTCACCCCTCTGCCGCCACTGAAACGTGTCGGCGATGCATCAGCATCGCCAAGTGCGTTCGGAGGCCGCAGAGGGGTGGCGAGGGGCCGGTAAGGGTGAAATGGTGCGGTAAGAGCGCACCGCGAGTCCGGTAACGGACCGGCACGGCAAACCCCACCTGGAGCAAGACCAAATAGGGATCCATTGGCGTGGCCCGCGCTGGATCCGGGTAGGTTGCTTGAGCGCTGCGGTGACGTAGCGCCTAGACGAATGACTGTCCACGACAGAACCCGGCTTACCGGCCGGCTCCGCCACCTTCGTTTGGGCGTTCGCCCTTCTCGAAGATGCCCACGCTTGGTACCGCCTTCGGCAGTACAAAACGCGGGCCCCGCTCCGGGCATGCCAGAACCCCGCGGCTGTTGCCGCGCCCCCTTGACTCAAGGGGGCTTGCACTTGGGTGCTTTGCCGGGCGCCTTGCCTTGGCTGCGATCAATGTGAGCCGGTTGCTGCGGTCATTGTCGACGCGTCCCGACGATGTCCAGCCGTGTGTCGCCCTGGAAGATCCCGGCGGGACCGAAGCGGCGTTCGTGGATGAAGCCGCAGCCTTGATGGTCCACCGCGACGATGGTGCTGGCGCGGGTGCCGTAGCTGGGTCCGTTGATGAAGGCGGCCGAGAGCAGGCGTTCGGTGGGCAGGTCTACGCCAGTGTGGGGCAGGGCGGCGTCAGGCGCGATGGCGGGGTTGCCCAGGGCGGTCCACAGCGGTTGCAGGTCGTCGGTACCTGCGGCGCACCAGTCCTGCAGGGCTGCAGTCAGTGCAGCGGTCTTGGGCCAGCGCGCGTCCAGCGGGCCGTTGGACATGCCGTGGATGCCGGGCGCCAGCGTGCGCGCCAACGGCGGGTGATTGCTGAGGTGTTCGCAGCGCTCGGTGTCGCACAGCAATAGATTGAATGGCGGGAATTCGTGCGCGGCCGCTGCCAGGTCGCCAGCGTAAACGGCCGCGTCCAGGCTGCCGGCCAGGTAATCGGCAATGAGATGTCCGCGCGAGCGCCCGGACGTGCTGGCGAGCGGGTCGCGCACGTTGGTCACCACTGCGGCGCGCCCGTCGCTGCCCAACCCCACCCAACTGCCGCCCGAGCGCAGGTCGCGGCCCGCCAGTACGCCATTGGCGGGCGCCGGCCAGCGCGCCAGCGCAGCGGTCGGCCGGTCGTGGAACTCATCGCGGTTGCCCGCCAGCAGCAGACGCCAACGCGGGTGGGTTTTCCAGGCAAGAGCGACCAGGCACATGGCGCCGATTGTCGCCTGTTTGCGCAATGCCCATGTGCAGCTGGCGCAGTGTGAAGTGAGACTGCGGTCGGGTTTACATCGCCTTCACGCCCCTGAATTTTTGTTCAATCTCAAAATCTGAGATGAAACAGCAACTTGTGGATAACCTTTGAACAAGTCTCTAAAGAGTGCTGCAACTCATTGATGCAACTGGCGATTTATGGCCTTCAAAGTTGTTGACAACCTTTGACGCGCTGCTAAGGTGGGCAACGGAGGGAAAACCAGGTGTTTTGTGGTTTTTCGTGGTTCAATGATCCCCCAGCGGGTATTCGAGGTTGTATTCGGTGTTTCAGGGCGAGACTGCCATCACGGTGGACGACAAGGGGCGTATGGCGGTGCCGACCGCGTACCGCGACCTGGTCACGCGCGCGAGCGGCAATCGCCTGGTGCTGACGTACAACCCGTTCGAAGCCGGATGCCTGTGGCTGTATGCGGAAAAGGAGTGGGAGCGGGTGCGTGACGATGTGATGTCCAAGCCCAATACCCAGCGCGTGGTCCGCACGCTGCAGCAGAAACTGGTGGGTTCTTCCGCAATGCTCGAGCTGGACGCCAATGGCCGTCTGAGCATCCCGGCCAGCCACCGCAATGCGGTCGGCATCGAGAAGAAGGCCGTGCTGCTGGGCATGGGCGACAAATTCGAACTCTGGAGCGAGCAGGCACATCGCGCATTGATCCAGCAGACCTTGTCTGACGGGGATCTGGGCGATGAATTGCTCGATCTCAGGTTGTGAGCCGGGGTGCCCGGATGCGCGGTGAAGCGCAGCCCGGTCACCCGGTGTCGCAGCCACCGGCGGCCCACGTGCCGGTGCTGTACACGCAGGTTCTGGACGGCCTGCAGGTGATCGACAACGGAACCTATCTCGATGGCACGTTCGGGCGTGGCGGACACGCCCGTGGTGTGCTGCAACACCTTGGCCCGGGAGGTCGACTGCTGGTGATGGACAAGGACCCCGACGCGATCGCCGTGGCCGAACAGTCGTTCGGTGACGATGCGCGCGTGTCCATCCATCGCGGCAGCTTTGCCGGCCTCGGCCAGGTGGTCGCTGCGGCAACCGTCGACGGCATCCTGCTGGATCTGGGCGTGTCCTCGCCGCAGCTGGACGTGGCCGGGCGCGGTTTCAGTTTTGGCAAGGACGGCCCGCTGGACATGCGCATGGACCCGGACGCCGGCCAGAGCGCGGCCGAGTGGCTGGCGCATGCCAGCGACCGCGACATCGCCGACGTGCTGTGGACCTATGGCGAAGAGCGCCAGAGCCGCCGCATCGCGCGCGCCATCGTGGCGCGCCGCGCCGAACAGCCGCTGCTGCGCACCGCGCAACTGGCCGAATTGATCGCCTCGGTGATGCCGCGCGGCGACAGCAAGACCCATCCGGCCACGCGCAGCTTCCAGGCGATCCGCATCTACATCAACCGCGAACTGGACGATCTGGAAGCCGGCCTGGATGCCGCCCTGGGCGCGCTCAAGCCCGGCGGCCGCCTGGCGGTGATCAGCTTCCACTCGCTGGAAGACCGCATCGTCAAGCAGTTCATGGCCCGCTACGCCAAGGCCCCGCCAAGCAACCGCCGCCTGCCCGAAGCACAGCCGTTCGTGCCGACGCTGCAGCTGATCAGCGGCGCCATCAAGGCCGACGACGCCGAACTGAGCGTCAACCCTCGCGCCCGCAGCGCGGTATTGCGGGTGGCCGAAAAGCTGGGAATGGGGAATGGGGAATCGGGAATGGACAAAGGCAACAGTGCCGCTGCTTTCCGATTCCCGACTCCCGATTCCCGATTCCCGGCGTCTCCGAACGGAGACGCCGCATGAGCCGCCTGCTGCTCATCGTGCTGCTCGCCTGCAGCATCGCCTCGGCGATCGGGGTCGTGTACATGCGTCACATGCATCGCAAGCTGTTCGTGCAGTTGTCCAAGCTCGAGCACACGCGCGATGAATTGAACATCGAATTCGGCCGGCTGCAGCTGGAGCAGGCCACCTGGGCGGAAAGCAATCGCGTGGATCAGGTCGCGCGTGCGCGCATCGGGATGAAGTTCCCGGAGACCAACGACATCGTGGTGGTGCGCCCATGACCGAACGGCAGGACAGCCGTTTTGCACGGCGAAGCCGCCCGCAGGGTGGCGCACACACAGGTACGCCCATGACAAAACGGCAGGACAGCCGTTTTGCACGGCGAAGCCGCCCGCAGGGTGGCGCACACACAGGTACGCCCATGACAAAACGGCAGGACAGCCGTTTTGCAC